>CAVSPS010000008.1:0-174989 GCA_963729925.1 uncultured Solirubrobacterales bacterium
GGTTGAACGGCCGGCGCCGCTTCGAGGTCCTGCCAGACTGACGATCGATAATAGCGGGGGACCGAGGAATCGAACCTCGAGCAAGGGTTTTGGAGACCCCCATGTTACCGTTACACCAGTCCCCCGAGGCGCCGGCTCTTAGGATACCCTGGGGAGGGATGCTCGGGCGCTTGGGGATCGTGGTGGCTGTGCTCGCCGTCGGACTGACGCCGGCGAGCGCGAGCGCTGCGCCGCGGGACGTCGCCTCGACGCACGCCTACCTCGTGGCCGGCTACGCGGCCCTGCACGCCACCGTCTCCACGTGGTCGGGCGTCGAAGCGAACATCCACAAGCTCGACCGGCGATTCCACGCGGAATGCCCCGACGTGGGCGCCGGCTCGCCGCAGAGCGAAGAAGAGCAGAAGCTGGCCTACGAGGTCGCGGGGGCGCTGTGGGCGACCGGCTACCGCACCGACGCGAACATCGTGAAGGCGTTCGTGAAGGCGGTGGGCCCGCTGCGATGGACCAACCCCGCGATCACCCGCAGCGCGCGCAGGTTCACCAAGGGGCTGCGCGAAATGACCGTCCTGCCGGTACCGGACCTGTGCGGAGACGTGCGCGCCTGGGGCGCCGGCGGCTTCAAGGCCGTTCCGGCCTCCACCGAGCAATACGTACGGCACGTGGAAGCGATCGACGTCAAAGAAATCCCCCGGAAGCTGCTGGCCCCCTTTGTGCAGCCCGCCGACAGGGGCCTGCGCGCGCGGGTCGAACGCCTCGCCACCCAGTTCGAAGAACTCGAATTCAGCAGGGGCCAGGCCGACTGGAACATGTTGCTCGAAACGCTCGCGCTGGATCAGTAGAGCCGCGAGCGCCACCCACCCGCAGGCCGCGAGCCGCGGAGGGGGCTCGACACAAGTCGGGCTTCAGCCTGCCAGACCTCAAGCATCCACGCGCTCATGCCGACACAGGAGCAGACCTGTTCCGGCCATATGCTTGTAATCTTTCGCACAATCACTGCAGGGATCCGGCGGGCAGATGCCCGCTCCGAGGCCGGCTTCACGCTGATCGAGGCGCTGATGGCGGCGGTCATCCTGGTCGTCGGCCTGATCGGGCTGCTCGGCCTGCTCGACGCCTCGGTCAAGGCCAGCGCATCCACGCGAGCGCGAGAGGGGGCGACGGGCCTCGGCGCGCGAGATCGTCGAGGACGCGCGCACGATCCCCTACGCGCAGATCATCCCGAGCTCGATCAAAAGCCAGCTGCAGGCGATGACCGGGCTGGCCGACAGCTCGTCCGCCTCGGGCTGGCAGATCGAACGGCGTGGGTACGCCTACACGGTGGAAGTGAGCGAGTGCGCGATCGACAATCCCAAGGACGGGCTCGCAAAGACCCACGGCAACACGTTCTGCGAAGGGCAGCAGGAATGGAAAACGGGCGAAGCCGTAGACACGGCGCCGGAAAACCTGAAGCGGATGACCGTCGAAGTGAGCTGGACCTTGCGTGGGCACACCTCCACGGTCAAGCAGGTCTCGACGCTCACGGCCGCTGGCCAGGCGATCGGGCTGACTGCCACCAAACTGGAAATCACCATCCCCGTCTGTCCGAGCGTGAGCTGCGTTGGGAAATCGACAGAACCGGTGATTACCGAAGCGGCGACGAAAACGCTGACCTTCTCGGTCTCGTTCCCGGAAGGCACCAGCGCCGTCGACTGGTCGCTGGAAGGCGCCAAGCAGGAAGAGCTCACACCGGCGAGCAAAGCTACGTCGCTGACGTTCTCGTGGACGATCACCGGGGTCTCCGATGGCACCTACCAGGTCGCAGCCCAGGCGGTCAATTCTACCGGCGTCATCGGGCCTCCGATCTCGATCCCGGTGCGCCTGATCCGCGGTGTACCCAAAGCGCCCAATGAAATCGTGGGCGGCTTCAACACGCTCTACAAGAGCGGGGCGGCGACCGAAGGAGCCGAGTTTCAGTGGAAAGCCGACACCGAGCGCAATGTGATCGGCTACCGGGTCTTCGGCCCCAAAAAAGAACTCATCTGCCCCGAAAGCCTCGAATCGCTGAGCACGACCACGTCCTGCATCGACCTCAGCCTGCTCGCGGAAAAACCGTCGGAACGCGTGTATTCCGTCGTCGCCCTCTACCGGAACGCCGGCGAAGAAGTGCAGCAAAGCTCCGCGGGGGCGATCACTATCAAGCGCGCCGAAAGCACGACGCCGAACGCCCCCACCAAACTCGTTCTCACAAAGAACGCCGACGGGTCGGTGACGTTGAAATGGGAAGCGCCCAAAAGCGGCGCCGCCCCCTATTTCTACCGGATCTACCGCGGCTCGACCGACTACACGAGCCGCTACGGCGAAACTACCTCGACCGAATTCACGGACAACGACGCCACCACCACCCACGAATACTGGGTCACGGCGGTCGGCTCGCACCTGACCGAGTGGACCGCGTGGACTTCACAGTCGCCTCCGTTCCTGGGACCGGTGACGGGATGATAAAGCGTGTCCGCGACGAGCGGGGGTTCACCCTGATCGAGCTGCTCGTGGCGATGGCGATCACCACCGTCGTCTTCGGGAGCACGCTCTCGGTGCTGGACGTCTTCGGAAGCAACAACCGCTTCGACCAGCTGCGCAACGAAAACCAGGACACCGCCCGCACGACGCTCGACCGCCTCTCGCGGCAGCTGCGTAACATCGTCGCGCGCACGACCTCCACCGGAGCCGTGCCCGGCGCGCTTGAACTGGCTGAACCATACGAAGTCTGGGTTTGAGACGGTCGACACCACGAAAGCCACCAGCGAAAAAAACAAGGTCAACGCCATGCGGGTTCGCTACTGCCTGAACGACTCCGAACCAGAAAATGAGATCCTTTGGGAACAGGTCCGCCGCTGGAAATCGGAAGAAGCCCCGGCGCTGCCAACCTCGACATCCTGTCCGGACCGGACCAAGGAAGGCACCTCCGAAGCAGACTGGAACACCTCGACGCAGGTCGTCCAGCACGTCACCAACCGGATCGGCGGCCAGGGCAACCCGGCCAACAAAGCAGAAGAAAACCGATGGTTGTTCACATACTCGGCGAAAGAAACCCCCGAGATCCTCTCGGTCAACGCCAACATATTCGTCAACATCAATCCAAAACAGACGCGACCGGGTGAGAGCCAGCTCACCAGCGGAGTCTCGCTGCGCAACGCCAACCGTGTTCCGGTCGCGGAATTCACGGCGACCGAGGAAGGCAACCGCCAGGTGCGTCTCAACGCCTCGGCGTCCAACGACCCCGACGGCCTGTCGCTCACGTACAGGTGGTGGGACAACGGCGAAGAACTCATAACAACCACTCAGCAATACCTCACGAAAGCAGAATGCGAAACCAAAAAAGAAGCAGGGTTCTGTGTGAACAGCACGCAGAAATTCAAGCTGGAAGTCACCAATCCCGGCGGCCTCTCGGCCCACACCGAAAAGGAACTGAAGATCAAATGAGGCGCGCACGCAACGAAGAGGGATTCGCGGTGGTCGCGGCGATCGTGTTGCTGACCGTGATCATGGGCCTTGGCCTGGGGCTGCTGCTGTTCACCGACAACCAGCAGAAAGCGTCCGCCCGCGAGCAGGCCAGCGAGGCCGCCTTCAACGTCGCCGAGGCGGCGCTCAACGCCCAGGTCGGCCAGCTCTCGCGCAAATGGCCCCAGGCCGAAGCAGAAATGCCCAAGAGCTGCACGTCCAGCAGCGCCAACAGCGAAACGAACGACTGCCCCAGCCCCACCGACCTGAAACTCGATCCCAACGCGAGCTCGACGACGTGCTCGGGCACCGAGGCGTGGGGCGGCTCGCTCAGCAACCAGTGGACCACGTACGTACGGCGAGACATCGGCGAAAGCCCGCTGTTCTCCGCGGAAGAGCAGTCGCAGCTCTCCTACGCCGAAACGGAAGGCGGAGCGCTGTGGGTGCGCTCTGTCGGTGTCGTCCAGTGCCATCCCGTGACCGTGGTCACGCTCGTCACCCGCCAGCGCGTCTCCCTCGTCGTCCCCGAAGACGCGATCGTCGGCAACTGGTTCAAGACAACAAACAACGGTCGCAAGGTGATCGTCGACCGCAAGGGCAAAGCAGTCGAAGCCGCACAGGTCGGCATGCGCTGCGAACCGCCGCGGTCGCGGTCTTCTGGGACATGCGAAGAATACGAAGCGTCCAAGGAACAGGTCTCCCCGCCGATCACCGAACACCCCGTGACCTCGGCGACTACGCTGACCGCCAGTCAGCTGGCGACCGTCAAGTCCGAAGCGCAGACACACGCGACGTTCTACTCGCCCACCTCTCCCTATCACTGCCCGTCGAGCATGACCGAACTGGAAGGGGCGGCGCTGTCGAGCAGCACGAGAGCGCCCGTATATGTCGAAGGTTGCGGCGCACTGAACGTCAAAGCCAACGGGACCGCGAACACCGAAGCCAATCCCGGGTTCATCGTCATCGCCAACGGCACGTTCGAAGTTAGCGGCACCGCCACCTACTACGGCATCATCTACGCCGCCAATCTCCAGAAAAGCACGGAAGCGGTAGTCAAGCTGCAAGGCAAAGCAAACGTCGTCGGGGGCATCATCGTCGACGGCGCGGGCGGCATCGAATTCGGCTCCAGCGGCGAGACCTGGAATTCGACTCGCTCGCGATCCACAACCTCACGATCTCCGCCGGGGCGGCGGCGACGCGCAACAGCTTCCGGATCCTGCCCTCCGGGCAGTGATCGCCGAGGCCGCCCGCGACGCAGGCAGCCGATCGGTCGTGTAGTTTCGAGAATGTGGCGAAAACACGAGAGCACGCAGCGGACGGACGGCCGACGAGCAGCACCCGGATCTGCTCGCGGCGGTGGTGCTGCAGACGCTCGTGAGCGAGGGCCCGCGGGGCATCTCGGCGCGAGAGGTGGCGAGCGCCTGTGAGCGCGACCCGGCCGATCGGTGCCCACATGCGGGAAGTCGAGGCGGCGATCGACGTGTCTGCTCGAGGATGGCCTGGCGCGTCGCGAGGGCGACGTGCTCCGGCCCACGCGATCGGCGCTGCGCGCGAGCGAGCTGAGCTTCTGAGGCCCTACCCCACCCCGCCGAGCAGCGCCGCGGGGCGCACCTCGAGTGCGCGCGCGAGCTTGAGCACCGTGCGCAGGTTCGGCCCGCGTCCTCCCCGCTCGTACACGCTGATCGCGGCCCGGTCGACGTCGGCCTCGTAGCCGAGCGTTTCCTGCGAGAGCCCCGCATGAACGCGCGCGACGCGGAGGTTCGCTCCCAGGCGCGCCGCGGGCGTCGCGGGCGCCCCCCTGCCGGACGGCGGCTCGAACCCGCGCAGGCCGCCCGAGCCGCCCGAGCCGACGCCCTCGAGCAACTCGGAGGGCGTGACGGCGAGCGCTCGGGCGACGCGCACGAGCGTGGAGAGGTCCGGGCTGCGCTCCGCCCGCTCGAGGAAGCTGATCGCCGCCCGGTCGAGCCGCGTGGCCTGTGAGAGAGCCACTTGAGAGAGGCCCGCATGTGCGCGCGCGGCGCGCATGTTCTCGCCGAACGCGCGCACCTGATCGTCGATCTGGGGGTCCTTGGTGTGGCGCAACGAGCTCATCATCCACGCTCGCCTACAGAAACACCACGGTAAAAACACAAGCGGCCCGCGGCGCCATCGGGCCCGGCGATGGGTGTCGAGGCCGGGACGGCGCTTCTCAGAACCGGGAAGCGCGCCCCCCACGTCGGGGGGGCAGGCCCGATGGTACCTTCTGGGGGTGATCCGGGATGTTCGATGAGACGCTCGACGATGCCGTCACCCACGAACGCATCGCCAAGGCGGAGCGCCTGCGCGCGCGGGGCGTCGAGCCGTTCCCCCACATCCGCTCCGGGGAGCGCGCCGAGATCGCGGCGCTGCACGCCGCGCACGACCCCGCCGAGCTGAAGGCGGGCGAGCACCCGCGCTTCGCCTACCGTCTCGCGGGACGGCTCATCTCCAGACGCGGGCACGGCAAGACGACGTTCATGGACCTCCGCGACGCCTCCGGCCAGATCCAGCTTTGCGTGCGCGAGGACACGCTCGGAGAGGACGCCTACGAACGCATGCTCGATCTGGACGTCGGTGACATCGTGGAAGCGCGCGGCTGCGTGTACGTGACCCAGCGCGGGCAGCTCGCGCTGAGCGTGCACGAGGGCACGCTGCTCACCAAGGCGCTGCGCCCCCCGCCCGCCAAGTACCACGGCCTCGGCGACACCGGCACGCGCTACCGCTACCGCGAGCTCGATCTGCTCGCGAATGAGACCACGCGCGAGCTGTTCGTGACGCGCGCGAGGACGATCGACGCGTTGCGGGCGTTCATGGCCGAGCGGGGCTTCATCGAGGTCGAAACGCCCGTGCTGCAGGCGCTCGCGGGGGGCGCCTCGGCGCGACCGTTCCTGACCCATCACCACGCGCTGGACCAGGAGATGTCGCTGCGGATCTCCGTCGAGCTGTACCTCAACCGCTGCCTCATCGGGGGCCTGGAGAACGTGTACGACCTCGGCAAGTGCTTTCGCAACGAGGGCATCTCCTACCGGCACGGCCCCGAGTTCACGATGCTCGAGTGGTTGATGGCCTACGCCGACCACACCGACGTGGCGCGCTTCACCGAAGAGATGGTGGCGTACGTGGCGCAGCGCGTGCTCGGCACGCACGCTGATCGAGCGCGGCGGCGAGCGCATCGATTTGAGCAAGCCGTGGCGCAAGACCACCATGCGGGCGGAGATCGAGCGCGTGACCGGCGTGGACTTCCTGGAGGCCGACCGCGACGCGCTCGCGGGGCTGCTCGACGATCGGCGATCCCCTCGATCGCCGATCGGGCGGCAGGGTCCACCCCGACGCGAGCTGGGCGCAGGTGGTGCAGGCGGTGTATTCGAAGCTCGTGGAGCCCACCCTCAACCAGCCCACGATGGTGTACGACTTCCCGCTCGACTCCTTCCCCATCACCAAGGCCCACGCCGAGGACCCCCGCATCGCCGAGCACTTCGACGCGGTGATCGGCGGCATCGAGCTCGTGAGCGGCGACTCGGAGGTGACCGACCCGATCGAGCAGTGGCAGCGCTTCGTGGCGCAGCGCAGGGAGCGCAGCGCCGACGACGACGACGCGCCGCACCCGCACGACGAGGAGTACGTGCGCGCCCTGGAGTACGGGCTCGCGCCGTCGGCGAGCGGCGGCATGGGGGTGGACCGCCTGCTGATGATCCTCACCGGACACGAGACGCTTCGGGAGGTCGCCCCGTTCCCGGTGATGCGAGAGCTCCGTACCCCCACGGGCACGCCCAACCATCCCACACTCGACGCCCCCCCTTTCTCATCCGAGCGATCGGACTAGGCGCGGGCGCGCGGGAGGCTATAGTCGCCACAGGCCTGAGCGATGAGTCAAGGGGAGCAAAACTTCGAGGATCTGCACTTCGAGCCCGCCCCGGCGCTCGACGGCGAGGTGCCGGGACCGCGTTCGCGCGCGATGCTCGCCGAACAGGACGAGCTCGAGTCGAGCGCCCGCTCCTACCCCCGCAGCGTGCCGGTGGCGATCGAGGAGGGGCGCGGGGCGACGATGCGCGACGCCGACGGCAACACGTTCATCGACTTCTTCGGGGGCGCGGGCGTGCTCAACGTCGGCCACTCCCATCCGGCGGTGATGAGGGCCGCGAGCGAGCAGCAGCAGAAGCTCGTGCACGCGCTCGACTTCCCCACCCGCCCGAAGCTGCGCTTGATGCGCAAGCTCCGCTCGCTGCTGCCCGGAGCGCTGCGAGACAGCGCCCGCTTGCACTTCGGCGGCCCTACCGGATCGGACGCGATCGAGTCCGCGCTGAAGCTCACGCGCGCCCACACGGGCCGCGAGGCGGTGATCGCATTCCAGGGCTCCTACCACGGCATGACCACCGGCGCGCTGTCGGTGACCAGCGACGTCGGCTTCGGCGGGCCGGCGAGCTCCCCGGTGCACTTCATGCCCTACGCCTACTGCTACCGCTGCCCGCTGGGCTTGAAGCCCGAGTCGTGCGACACGGCGTGCGCCAAGCTGCTCGACACCTCATTGGAAGACCCCCACAGCGGCATCCCCCATCCGGCGGCGGTGCTGATCGAGCCGATACAGGGCGAGGGCGGCACGATCGTGCCCCCGGACGGCTACCTCGCGGAGGTGCGCAGGATCACGCGCAAGCACGAAGTGCCGCTCATCGTCGACGAGATCCAGACTGGGTTTGGGAGGGTTGGCACGTTCTTCGCGTGCGAACACGACCGGGTCACACCAGATGTCATGACGCTCTCAAAGGCGCTTGGAGGGATCGGCTACCCGATCTCGTGCATCGCCTATGACGACCAGCTGGACACGTGGAAGCAGGGCGCGCACATCGGCACGTTCCGCGGACACCAGGTCGCGATGGCGGCCGGACTCGCCGCTGTCGAGTTCATGCAGGAAGTGGACCTGCCCGCTCACGCGATGGCGCTCGGCGAGCTCACGCTTGGCCTGCTGCGCGAGGCGCAGGACACGCTTCCCTCAGTCGGCGACGTGCGCGGGCGCGGGCTCATGATCGGGATCGAGCTCGTGAAGGACCGCGACACGAAGGAGCCGTGGCCACAGATGGCGGCGCAGGTTCGCACCGAGTGCTTCCACCGTGGCGTGATCATCGAGGTGGGCGGCCACTTCGGCAACGTCGCGCGCTTCCTGCCCCCGCTCGTGATCACCCGCGAGCTGCTGCTCACAGGGATCGAGATCTTCGTCGAGTCGGTGCGCGCGGCCGAAAACGCGCTCGCGCGACCCTCGGCCCTGGTCGTCTGACGCCTCAGGCGCCTCCGTAGGTGACGATGAGGTCTGTAGCGACACCCAGGAGGAACCCGCCCGCCAGCATGTACAGCCCGAGCGTGCGGTGGCCGTAGCGGCGCATGCCGTTCCAGATCTCGCCGATCACGTACAGAATCGCGCCGCCGGCGAGCGCGTAGAACATCAGCTCCAGCGAGCTCGAGCTGACCTGGTAGC
Organism: uncultured Solirubrobacterales bacterium; assembly: GCA_963729925.1. Classification (GTDB taxonomy): domain Bacteria; phylum Actinomycetota; class Thermoleophilia; order Solirubrobacterales; family Solirubrobacteraceae; genus Palsa-744. Next base: position 8,960 of record CAVSPS010000008.1, read on the forward strand.
CGACGAGCGTGCCGAGGAACGTCGGGCCACCGCCGACGAGGCCGGCGAGCCCGAGCCACTTCCACGTCGGGCGCACCCCGCCGAGCGGTCCCACGATGCCGAAGCCCTCGGTGGCGTTGTGCAGGCCGAAGCCGATGATGAGCACCGTCGCCAACCCGATCGCGCCGGTCTTCGCCGACACTCCGATGGCCAGCCCCTCGGCGAAGTTGTGCAGCCCGATCGCAACCGCGATCACCATGCCGGTGTGCAGCGCACGCCGGCGCGCCTCCACGGCCGCCTGGTCGGGGGTCGAGAGCGCGGCGTGCGCGGCGGGCATGGCGGGCATCGTGCCCGCGGACGCCACGGCGGCCTCAGCGGCGGCGCCCGCGATCGGCGGCGGGGCCGCGTTCGGGCGCCCGCGCAGACGCCGCTCGACGGCCGATATGCCGGCTACGCCCGCGGTGAAGCCGACCGCCAGCAGCGCGAACAGGCCGAGCACGTGACCGAAGCTGTCCTTGTGGGCCTTGAAGGAGGAGAGCGCTTCCGAGATGATCGCCTGGCCGTGCGTGGTGACGTCCATGAAGATGAACGCGAGGATGCCCACCGAGAACATCGCGAGGCCGACGCGCATGCGGTCGTTGACGCGCTCCATGCGGCCCAGCGGCAGGCCTATGTAGATCGTGAAGCCCGCGATCGCTCCAAGGAAGGCTGTCTCGGCGAAGCTCATCGACGCGGCAGCGGTCGGGAACCGTCGTTAGGCATCCCTAACTTCTACCACAGAGGTCGGGATTGCGGAAGCGGTTATGCGGGCGGAGGGACTCGAACCCCCAAGGGCGTAAGCCCACCGGCTCCTAAGGCCGGCGTGTCTACCAGTTCCACCACGCCCGCGGGTTGCGTGAGGGCTCTCGCCAAACGAGCGCCCAAAGGACCGCCCCAGATTGTATGGTCAACGGTGCGATGTCCTCAACTTCGGGCACAACGGGACGGACGGGCGTGATCGTGACGCACCCCAACCGCGGCAAGCCGGTGGTGCAGGCGACCCGCGCGACGGTCGTGCTGCTGCTGCTCGCCTCGGCCGCGCTGATCCTGATCGTGACGATCGGCGGCTGGGGAACGCTCTCGGGAGACATCCCGATCCTGCTGGCATGGGCCGCCGTATACGTGTTGATGGCGTACTTCGCGGCACGCTGGAGCCGCGGCGTGCTGCCGATGGCGGCCGCGCTCGCGCTCCTGATGTTCGTGTTCGCGCTGGTCGCCGCCCCGAGCTGGTTCGCCCGCGACAAGGCCGGTTTCGCCGAACCGGCGCTCCCCGCGGGCCTGCTCGGAGTGATCACGCTCGCGATCATCCCCGTCCAGATCCTGCTCATCGCGTTCGCCATGCGCGGCTTCTCCCAGGGCTGGAACGTCGAGCTCGAGCAGCTCGACCCGGGCGCCGACACGGGCGCGCTCGCCGGTTCGGCGTAGCGCTGGCCAGGGCCGCGTAGCGCTCGCCGGGTCCGCGTAATATTCAGAGTCGTTGCGGCGGTGGCGGAATGGCAGACGCGATGCTCTCAAAAGGCATTGTCCGAAAGGGCGTGTGGGTTCGACTCCCACCCGCCGCATACGATCGATAGGAGCACCGACGGCCAAGGACGATATGCCGCCTCGCGATGCTCGGGGCGATCTCAGCCCACGAGCTCGAACAGCGCCTTCGCAAGCGCAGGCACGGCGGCGAGCACCCCGAGCGGCAGGATCTCGCGCTCGGACAGCTCCAGCACGGTGAGCCCGGCCCGCTCACAGATGAGCGTGCCCGCGGCGATGTCCCAGGGCTTCACAGAGCGCTCGAAGTACGCGTCGTAGCGCCCGGTGGCCGTCCAGGCGAGGTCGAGCGCGGCGGAGCCGAAGCGGCGGATGTCGCGCACGCGCGGGATTACGCGCGCGAGCACCTCGGCCTGGGCGGCGCGAACGTCGGCGTCGTAGGCGAGCCCGGTGGCGACCATAGCGGTCGCGAGCTCAGCGCGATCGGAGGGCGCGATCGGGGCGCCGTTCAGCAGCGGGGGCCCGTCACGGGTGGCGGAGAACAACTCGTCGCGGCAGGGGTCGAAGATGGCGCCTACGAGCACCCCCCGGGCATCGCGGACGGCGACGCTGACGCACCACTGGGGGATGGAGAACAGGAAGTTGACGGTGCCGTCGAGCGGATCGACGACCCAGGTGAGGCCGCTGGAGCCGTCCTCTCCCCCGCCCTCCTCGCCGAGGAAGCCATCCGAGGGCCGTGCCTGCGCAAGCGCGTCGCGGATGAGGCGCTCGGAGGCGAGATCGGCCTCGCTGACCAGGTCGGTGGGCGAGCTCTTGCTCGCCAGCGCTCGCTCGCCGCCCCCGTCGAAGCGCTCGAGCAGCAGCGCGCCGGCGCGCCTGGCGAGATCGACCGCCAGGGCCAGCAAGTCCTCCTGCACCCGCGCGTCACCGGCCACGGGCAGCTTGGGTGGTGGATGCCCCGACTCGGGCGCGGCGCTCACGAAAACGCGGCGGGCCGGCACTGCGCCCAGGGGCGCTCCGCCTCGATCTGAGCGGCGAGCGACAGCAGCGTGGCCTCGTCGTTCGGCTTGCCCACGAATTGGACCGCGCGCGGCAGGCCGTCCGCGGCGAACCCCGCGGGCACCGAGCACGCGGGTTGACCGGTGAAGTTCCAGGGAGCCGCGTATGGGACGGTCGCGGACGCCGCGATTGTCGTCCGCAGCCAGCCCCAGCCCTCACGGGCGCCGATCCTCGGCGGGGGGGCGGGAGTCACAGGCATCAGCAGCACGTCATGGTCGGCCAGCGGCTCGTTCAGGCGCGCGGCGTACCGCGTCTGGCGGGCGAGCGCCCAGTCGACCGCGCCCGGCGGAAGCATCCCCCCGAGGCGGGCGAGCGTGCGGATGCGCCGTTCCAGGCGCTCGGGCGCGGCGAACGTGGCGGCCTCCTCGTGGATGCTGCGCAGGTAGATCGCGGTGAACTCGAGCGGCGGCGCCAGCGGGCCGTGGTCGATCTCGCGCTCGTTCACCTCATGGCCGAGCCCTCGCAGCAGCGCCACCGTCTCATCGAGCGCGGCACGGTTCTCGGGGTGCAGCTTCGTCAGCGGCGAGGGCGGCAGCTTGCTCGCCAGCGCGATCCTCAGCGGCCGCGCAGCTTGGCCACCGTTGGACGAGAGCGACGACGATCCTCCCGCCGCCTGGTCTCCCATCCGCCCAAGCGCTCCCAGGAACGAGCTCGGCGGCACCGGCGCGGCGCCGGGATCGCTCGGCCCGTCTGCGATCGCGTCGTAGAACAGCGCGGTGTCGTGCACCGAGCGCGCCAGCACACCGTTGACGACCAGGCCGTGCCACGCATCCACGTGCGGCGCCAACGGCACGCGCCCGCGCTGGGTCTTCAGCCCGAACAGGCCGCAGTAGGCCGCGGGAAAGCGGATCGACCCGCCCCCGTCGCCCGCCAGCGCCGCGCCCACCAGACCGGCGGCGACCGCCGCCGCGCTGCCCCCGCTCGAGCCGCCGGGGCTGTACTCCAGGAGCCACGGGTTGCGCGTCACCCCCCAGGTGGGGGACTCGGTCCAGGGGACGGCGCCCAGCTCGGGCATGTGCGTCTTGCCGATGACGATGGCCCCCGCCGCGCGCGCACGGCGCACGATCTCCGAGTCCTCGCGCGCGGGCTCGCCGTAGGCGTTCGTGCCGCACGTCGTCACCTCGCCGGCCACGTCGAATTCGTCCTTGACCGCGATCGGCACCCCCAGCAGCTGACGCTCCCCGCCGGCGCCGCGACGCGCGTCTGCCTGGTCGGCTTCCATCAGGGCACGCTCCGCGAACACGATCCGAAACGCATTGAGCCGGGGGTTGAAGCGCTCGATGCGTTTCAGGTAGAGCTCGACCAGCTCGCGTGAGGAGACCTCGCCCGCGGCGATCAGCTCGGCCTGCTTGGCAATCCCGGCGTAGGCGAGGTCGGTGGCGTCCATCGCAGGGGAATCTAGTGCAGAGCGGTGTGCGACGTCCGTGCGAGAAAGCCGTGTGGCAACACGCGGTGAGCGAGCGCGCTCAGACGGGCGTGACGGGATTGCGCTTGGCGGGCTGGCCGACCCAGCCCTCCGGGCCGTGTGCCCCCGATCGGTCGCGGCGTTTGGCGGACGCGTGCGCGAAGCGGCGGATCAGGTCGGGGCGCAGTTGGTCGGGTTCGACAACCGCGTCGATGATCATCTCGGAGGCGAGGTGCAGGATGTCGATGTCCTCGGCGTACTCGCGGCGCAGCTCCTCGGTCCTGGCAGCCCGCTCACCCTCGTCCTCGATCGCCTGCAATTGGTTGTAGTAGACGGCGTTGATCGCCGCCTGCGGGCCCATCACCGCGATCGAGGCGCTCGGCAGCGCGATGCAGCAGTCGGGGTCGAAGGCGGGACCGGCCATCGCGTAGAGCCCGGCGCCGTAGGCCTTGCGCACGATCACCGAGATCTTCGGCACGGTGGCCTCCGACACGGCGCTGATCATCTTCGCCCCGTGGCGGATTATCCCCTGGCGCTCGACCCGGGTGCCGATCATGAAGCCGGGCACGTCGGCGAGGAACAGCAAAGGGATGTTGAACGCGTTGCACGTCCAGATGAAGCGGGCGGCCTTGTCGGCGGAGTCGGAGAACAGCACGCCGCCCTTGTGCTTGGGCTGGTTGGCGACGATCCCGATCGCGCGGCCGTCGAGGCGCGCGTAGCCGACGACGATCTCCTTGGCCCAGCGCGAGTGGACCTGCAGCAAGGAGCCCTCGTCGACGATGGCGTCGACGAGCGAGAGCATGTCGAAGGGCTTGTTCTCGTCGGAGGGGATGAGCTCGGCGATCGACGACGCCCCGGAGGGGGCGCTCGCCGGGTCGGCGTCAGCGCCGCGCGCCTCCGTCCGCGCCGCCGGAGCGGTGGGCGGGGCCGTCGGGGGAGCCTGCGTGGGTGGGTGGGATGAGGGCGGGTGAGATGAGGGCGGGTGAGATGAGGGTGGGTGAGATGAGGGTGGGTGGGATGAGGGTGGGTGGGATGAGGGTGGGTGGGTTTCCCAGTTACTCGGCATGTAGGAGAGGTAGCGCCGCGCGAGCGCGATGCCCTCCTCGTCGCTCCGCACAAGCTCATGCGCGCAGCCGGAGACGGAGGTGTGCATGCGCGCGCCGCCCATCTCCTCGAGCGTGACGCTCTCCCCGATCACCATCTCGGCCATGCGCGGCGAGCCCAGGTACATGGATGCGTTGCCGTCGCGCATGATCACGATGTCGCAGAACGCGGGGATGTAGGCGCCGCCGGCGGCGGACGGTCCGAATAGGACGCACACCTGGGGAACGACGCCGGACATGCGCACCTCGTTGAAGAAGATGCGTCCCGCGCCGCGCCTTCCGGGGAACATCTGGACCTGCTCGGTGATGCGCGCGCCGGCGGAGTCGACGAGATAGACCATCGGGATGCTGAGCGCGAGCGCGCGCTCCTGGATGCGAAGGATCTTCTCGACCGTCTTCGGCCCCCACGAGCCCGCCTTGACGGTGGGATCGTTGGCCATGAGCGCGACGGGACGCCCGTCGATCGCGCCCACTCCCGTGACGACCCCGTCGGCGCCGAGCCCGTCCTCGTTCCAGTTGGCGAGCAATGCCTCCTCCGAGAACGAGCCCTCATCCAGCAGCAGGCCCACCCGCTCGCGCACGGGCAGCTTGCCCTGCTCCAGGGCCTTCTCGCGGTGGCGCTCCGGTCCACCCGCAAGCGCTCGCCCTGTTGCCTCACCCAGGTTGCTCATCGGCCGCTGAGCCTAGCGGTAGACCCCGGACGGTACGCGTAAGCTTGTGCCGTAGAGCCCCTACGCGCGCGCGGGGCACCCCTTTTCGCAACACATTCACCCCACCCGGACCGATAGCCGCGAAACCGCGGCTTCCGGGCAAATCCCTGTATCGGAGGAGAAGCCGTGAGCATCGTCGTCACCGAGAACCGCGGGCCGGTCCGCCACATCGCGCTGAACCGCCCGGAGAAGCGCAACGCGATGAGCCAGGAGCTGCTGCGCGCGCTCGCGGATGCGCTGCGCGATGCCGCCACCGACGAGTCGGTGCACTGCGTTGTGCTGCGCGGCGAAGGACCCGTGTTCTCGGCCGGCGTGGACCTGGTCGAGCTCGCCTCGTCATCCGGCGAGCCGGGGAGGCTGCGCCCGTTCAGGAACACGTTCCTGGAGTGCCCGAACCTGTGCGAAGAGATGACCAAGCCCGTGATCTGCCAGATCCACCGCACGTGCGTCGGCGGCGCGCTCGAGGTCGCGCTCGGATGCGATCTGCGGATCGCCTCCAGCGACGCTCAGCTCGGCTTGCCCGAGGTCAAGTTCGGGATCATCCCCGACGTGGGCGGATCGTCGCGACTGCCGGCCGTCGTGGGACTCGGGAGAGCCAAGGAGCTGATCATGACCGGGCGCACGATCGACGCGGCCGAGGCCGAGCGCATCGGGTTGGTCAACAGGGTGGTGGCGCCTGAGGAGCTGGAAGCGGCGACCGAGGCGCTCGTGGATGAGCTGCTGGCGAACTCGCACGTGGCCGTGGGCAGAGCCAAGCGCGTGATCGACGCCTCCGCCCGTCCGGCGCTCGCACAGACGCTCGAGATGGAGGTGTCGGTGCAGGAGTACTGCGTGGCGATGATCCGCGAGCAGGCGCGTCAGGCGTAATCACGCCCGTCTGAGCCCGCGGTCAGGCAGGACATTAAGTGTAGTTGCCTATTGTTTACTCGACTACACTTTGCGACCAGTCCACCGGTCCGGCCACGAGCGTGTGAGAGCCGAGCGGACGGCCCAGGATCTCCTGGACGCGGCGCGAGCACGCGAGCAATGCATCGAGATCGATGCCGGTCTGTATGTCCATCTCGTACAGCATCGAGACGAGATCCTCGGTGGCGATGTTGCCGGTGGCGCCGGGCGGCACCGGACAGCCGCCGAGCTCGCCGAAGCTCGACTCGAAGCTCGTGACGCCCGCCTGCAGCGCGGCGAGCACGTTCGCGAGGCCCTGGCCGCGGGTGTTGTGGAAGTGGGCGGTCAGCTCCACCCCGTCGAGCGCGTCGAGCCAGCGGCTGAACAGCTCGCCGACCTGCACCGGATTGGCCATCCCCGTCGTATCGCCGAAGCCGATCTCCTGCACTCCGAAGTCACGTAGCTTCGACGCGATCTCCAGCACCCGCTCGGGCGGAACACGACCCTCGTACGGGCAGCCGAACGACGTCGAGATGACTCCCTCGCAGCGCAACCCCGCCTCGCGGGCGCGTCCCAGCACCACCTCCAACCCTTCGAGCGACTCCGCGATGGACCGGTTCACGTTCTTGCGATTGTGGGTCTCCGATGCGGACAGGAACACGTTGATCGCGTCGAACGCCGGCCTGTCTCGCGCAAGCCCGTCGCGCAGCTCGAGCGCGTCCTCGAGACCTCGCTCGTTAGGGACGAGCACGCTGACAGACACCTCGCTGGGCACATCGATGCGCTGCAGCACCTCGGTTGCGTCGGAGAGCTGCGGAATCACATCGGGACGAACGAAGCTCGTGACCTCCAACCGCCGCAGGCCGGTGCGCGCGAGCATGTCGATCAACTCGACCTTGCGCTCGGTGGGGATCGTCTCGGGCTCGTTCTGGAAGCCGTCGCGCGGACCGACCTCCCTGATCTGCACGCTGGCCGGCAGGTCGGCCATCACCACATCGACAGGCCGCCGGACACGTTCAGCGTCTGGCCGGTCACGTAAGACGCATCCTCGCTCGCCAGGAACGCGATAGCGGCGGCCACCTCCTCGGGCTCGCCGGAGCGCTTCATGACCGTCTGGTTCACCATCCCCTGCTTCAGGCGCTCGCCCAGCTCGCCGAGCAGCTTGGGGGCGGCGTTGAGCAACGGGGTCTCGATCGGCCCGGGGGCCACCGCGTTGCAGCGCACCCTGTAGCGGGCCGACTCGCGCGCGATTGCCTTCGTGAAGCCGATCACGCCGGCCTTGGCGGCCGAGTAGATCGAGGAGCCCTGCGAGCCGACGCGGCCGGCCTCGCTCGCGACGTTGACGATCGTGCCTGAGCGGCGCTCCTGCATCCCGGGCAATACCGCGTGGGTGACGGCCAGCACGCCGCGCAGGTTGACGCCGAGCACGAAGTCCCACATCCCCTCGTCGGTGTTGACGAAGTAGGAGAACAGGTCGGTGCCCGCGTTGTTGACGAGCACCTCCACCGGGCCGAGCCGCTCCTCGATCGCCGCCACCGCGGCACGCACCGAGGCTGTGTCGGTTACGTCGAGCTTGCACCCGAACCCGTCAAGCTCTCCCGCCACCTCCTTGGCGCCGTCCTCGTTGAGATCGCCGATCGCCACGCTTGCCCCTTCGACCGCGAGCCGGCGGGCTGTGGCGGCGCCGATCCCCGAGGCGCCACCGGTGACGAGCGCCGTCCTGCCCTCGAATCTCATGGAGCTAAGCCTATACTCCGCCGCCGTGGAGCCCTCCCCCACAGACCCGGTCGCGATCATCGGCGCCTCCGGCGCGCTCGGGTTTGGATTGGCGGTGCGCTTCGGCCGCGCCGGCGTGCCCGTGACGATCGGCTCGCGCGATGCGAACCGCGCCGCGGACGCTGCCACGCGCGCGCGCGACGCCGTGCCGGACGGATCGTTCAGGGGCGCCGAGAACGCCGCGGCGGCTCGCGGCGCCGAGACGGTGATATTGAGCGTCCCCTTCCGCAGCCAGTCCGAGACGCTCAAGAACCTGAAGGAGTCGCTCTCCGCGGGACAGCTCCTCATCGACGCCACCGTCCCGCTCGCCGCTGCTGTGAGCGGGCGCGCGACGCGGATGCTCGGCGTGTGGCAGGGCTCGGCGGCGCAGGCTGCGCTCGAGCTTGTGCCCGAGGGCGTGAAAGTGGTGTCGGCCTTGCACACGGTGAGCGCCGCGTCGCTCACGGATCTCGACCACGATCTCGACCAGGACGTGCTCATGTGCGGCGACTCGCGCGAGGACAAGCAGCGCGCGGCGCGGCTGATCGGACGGATCGAGGGGCTGCGCTGCGTGGATTGTGGGCGCCTGGAGATGGCGCGCATCGCCGAGTCGCTGACGGCCCTGATGATCTCGATCAACGCCAAGCACAAAACGCACGCGGGCATCCGCATCACGGGACTGCCGGACGATCGGTGGGAGTGAGCAAGTCCGCTGTGGTTGTGCTCGCCGGGGGCACCGGCGGGGCGAAGCTGGCGCGCGGGATGCTCGACGTCGTCGGCCCAGACGAGCTGGTCGTGATCGCGAACACGGGCGACGACATCGACGTGTACGGCGCCCACGTCTCCCCCGACCCCGACCTCGTCTCCTTCTGGCTCGCGGACCTCATCGACGAGCGCGGCTGGGGCCTGCGCGACGACACGTTCGTCGTGATGGACGCCCTGCGCGCTCTCGGCACGGACGTGTGGTTCAACCTCGGCGACCGCGACCTCGCATGGTGCCTGGAGCGCCGCCGCATGGAGGACGAAGGGCTGCGCCCCAGCGAGGCGCTCGCGCGGCTGAACGAGGCGATCGGCGTACGCGCGCGCGTGCTGCCGATGTGCGACGAGCCGCTACGCACATGGGTGCGCACAGACGCCGGCTGGCGCGACTTCCAGCGCTACATGATCCGCGAGCGCGCCGCGGACACCGTGCGCGAGGTGGCCTTCCGCGCGGGCGCCGAGGAAGCGACGTCCGCGACGGGCGCCGAGGGCACGCCGACGCACGGCGCGCCCCTCCCTCAGACGCACGATGCGCCCCCCACGCCGACGCAGGACGCGCCTTCCGTCGCGCCGCCGACGTCGACGCCCCACCCCACGCCCGAGGTGCTGGCCGCGCTCGCCGATGCGCGGGCGGTGATCGTGGGGCCGAGCAACCCGGTCATCTCGATCTGGCCAATCCTTAGCGTGCTCGGGGACGCGCTCACAAGGCTCACCGCGCCGGTCGTGTGCGTGAGCCCCGTCGTGGGCGGTGAGATCGTCAAGGGACCCACCGCCGCCTTCCTGGCGGCCTACTACCAGCCGGTGAGCGCCGCCGGCGTGGCCTCCTTCTACGAGGCGGTCCACCCGGGCCTGCTCGACGGGATCGTCGCCGACGAGCCGGTGCCCGACCTGCCCACTCTCGAGCTGGACACGCTCATGGCAGATGCCCCTTCACGTGCGCGCGTAGCCGAGCGTACGCTCTCGTTCGCCGAATCGCTCGAACGGTAGCCTCTGGCTCAGATGCGCACCGCCGCGATCCTCCCCGTCAAGTGCTTCTCCGCCGCCAAGCAGCGTCTCGGCGAAAGCGTCGCCGACCCGCTGCGAGCGGACCTCGCGCGCGCGATGGTCGGCGACGTGCTCGTCGCGCTCTCGCATACCCAGGCGATCGAGCTGACGGTGGTCGTCACGAATGAGTCGACGGTGGCCGCGGCGGCCTGCTACCTTGGCGCGATCGTCACGCCTGACGTCGCCGAGGACGGTCAGAGCGCGGCCGTCGCGATCGGGATCGAGCAGGCGATCGCTGAGGGGGTCGAGCGTGTGCTGTGCGTTCCGGGCGACTGCCCGGCGCTGGACCCACGCGAGCTGGATCGTCTGCTGCAAGGCGACAGGCACGGTGGGGAGTCTGTCCAAAGGGGTGTGTGCGCGCACACACGCACGCGCGCGCGGGGCATCCCATCTCGCGAGGACCTACCCCAAGAGGTGGTCATCGTCCCCGACCGTCACGGGACCGGCACGAATGGTCTTCTGCTTACGCCGCCCGATGCCATCCCGCCGAGCTTTGGCCCGGGCAGCTGCGAGCGCCACCGCGAGCTCGCGAGGGCCGCGGGCGCGCGCGGCCGGGTTGAGCAGGTGGCGTCGCTGCTGCTCGACATCGACACGGGCGAGGATCTCGCGGTGTTGCGCGAACGCCTGGCCGGCGAGCGCATCAGTGCCCCACGCACACGCGCGGTGCTTGACCGACCCGGGGCCGTCTCCGGTCGCGTCCCTCACGCGGCTTGATCCGGTGAGCGGCCTTTGCGCCCGCAGCCTGCCGGGCCTGGCCGAGGTGAGAGCCGGAGCCGACCTCGCCGAGCTGATCGCTGAAGCCCTCGACGCACAGCGACCGGCGCGTCCGCTGCGAGACGGCCAGATCGTGGCGATCGCGCACAAGGTCGTCTCCAAGGCGGAGGGCGCAGTCGTGGATCTGCGCGAGGCGCAGCCCAGCGCGCGTGCGCTCGAGCTCGCCGCGGGCGCCGAGGAGCACGGTGGCCAGAGCAAGGACCCGCGCGCGGTGCAGGTTGTGCTCGACCAGTCCGCGGAGATCGTGCGCGCCGAGCGGGGCGTGATCGTGTGCCGGACCCGTCACGGCTTCGTGTGCGCCAATGCCGGTGTGGACGCCTCCAACTCGGCCGATCCCGACACGGTCGTCGTGCTCCCGCGCGACCCCGACGCCTCGGCTCGCCGCCTGCGCGCCCGCCTGCACGAGCTGACCGGGGCGAGCGTCGCGGTGCTGATAACCGACAGCTTCGGCCGCGCCTGGCGCCACGGCCAGTGCGATGTGGCGATCGGCTGCGCCGGCATCGTCCCGCTGGATGACTGGCGCGGTCGCGCCGACAGCGCCGGCCGCGAACTGAGGGCCACCTGGCTCGCCGTGGCCGACGCGATTGCCGCCATAGCCGACCTCGCCCGAGCGAAGGACTCTCGTGAGCCGGTCGTGATCGTGGAGGGCTTGGAGCGCTTCGTGCGCGAGGAGGACGGACCCGGGGCGGCGGCGCTGGTGAGGCCGTTAGAGGAGGATCTGTTCCGGTAGAGCGCCTCCGGCTACCGAGGCCGTATCGTCACTGCTGGGCCTGATGACTTCTGTCCGATTGTGCTATCATGATTACATCATGATGCAGAGGCTGATGATCCAGGCTGATCCGGAGCTGATCCAGCGAGCGAAGCGCCGTGCCGCCGAGCGGGGCATCTCCGTTGCCCAGGTCGTGCGCGAGGCTATGCGGCACGAGCTGGGCCCCGACGAGGAGCGAATACCACCACCCTTGACGTGCATCGGAGCGTTCTCCTCGGGGCGCAGCGACCTCTCCGAGCTCGCGAGCGAGGCAATTTTCGAGCCACGCTCGTGGCGCTCGTAGTCGACAGCGGCGTTCTGTACGCCACGCTCGACTCCAACGACCGACATCACCAGCGGTGCACAGAGTTGCTCGCGAAGGCCCGCGAGCCGCGTGTTGTGCCCTCGCCGGTGCTGACCGAGGTGGACTGGCTGTGCAGCAGCTCGCCCCACGAACGCTTCACACTGGTTCTTGATCAGGTGAGGAGCGGCGCACTCGAAGTGGAGGATCTGATCGAGGCCGACTACGAACGGATCGCCGACCTGCTTCGCACCTATGCCGACCTGAGCGTCGGCTTCGTCGACGCCGCTGTGCTCGCCATCGTCGAGCGCCTGCGCGAGCCCAAGCTCGCGACGCTCGACCATCGCCACTTCACGGTGATGCGCCCTCGCCACGTCGAGGCGCTGGAACTGCTACCAGCGTAGGCCAATGCCGTTTACTCAAGCCCGCCGGGCGCTTCGGCCGAGGAGGCGGGGAGATCAGCTGCGCTTTGCCAGGGCGACCATCAACGCGCGCGGCGCAGGCCGGCCGCACGACGTCGAGCTGGTCCAGCTGCGGTCACTAAGCTGCACCCTTGCGACCGGCGACGAGGGGACGGACAGCGATGAAAGGCGAGACGGTCGACATCAGTACCCAGGACGGCGTGGCGGACGCCTACCTCTCGCGGCCCTCCGGGCCGGACGGGAGCCATCCGGGTGTGCTGTTCATCATGGACGCCTTCGGCTTGCGTCCCCGGATCGAGGAGATGGTCGACCGTATCGCGGCGCGGGGGTTCGTCGTGCTCGCCCCGAACGTCCTCTATCGCGCCGGCCGGGCGTCGAACATGGAGATGCCCGATCTGGAGGACCCCGCACAGCGGGATCCGTTCTTCGCGCGGCTGAGGCCCGCCATGGCGCAGCTGACGCCAGAGCGGATCGAAAGTGACGGGGCGGCGTACCTCGGCTACCTCGGCGGGCTCGCAGGCCCGCCGTTCGCCCTCACCGGCTATTGCATGGGTGGGCGCGTCGGCTGGCGGATAGCCGCCGCCTACCCGGAGCGCGTCGCGGCGCTCGCCGCCTTCCACACCGGGGGGCTCGTGAGCGACGAGCAGGACAGTCCGCACCTGAGCGCCGGCGCGATCTCCGCCGAGGTCTATCTTGGCCACGCCGACAACGACCAGAGCATGACCCCGGAGCACATAGTGGCGCTCGAGCAAGCCCTCGAGGAGGCCGGGGTGCGGTACCGCTCAGAGCTCTATGAGGGAGCCGCCCACGGCTACACGATGAGCGATACCGCCGCCTACGATGAGGCGGCCGCCGAGCGGCACTTCACCGAGCTGTTCGCGCTACTGGATCGGACGATCGGCGGCTGACGGCGACGATGACGGGTCCATGCAGCACCGAGCCGAACCTGAGTTGAGGAATGGGATGGACGACAATTGCCTGGGCGCTCGCTCCGGTTCGCAAAGCGGTAGCCAGAGGCGTAGGTGATGCTTCCGCAATGGCAGCCGAGGAATCCACGACCCCCGACCTGGTGGAGCTTTCCGAGCGGCGTTGTTGTTGGCCGCGTTCATCGGGGGCGTCCCGCTCATGCTCGCTTCAAGAACCTCAAATAGAACGCCGCGAACACCAGGACAATCCCGATGTTTGCCATCAGGCGCTCTAAGAACCGATGCCTGAAGAACGAGACGTCCACGCCGACCACGACGGTTACCAGCGCGAGCACGTAAAGCACGACGCCGGCCTGCCTTCCCATCCTTCCACCCTACTGCTCGAGGACCGCGTCGCGGTCACGGATGACGCCGCCGGTCGGCAGCGTGTCGGGCGCTGAGGCTCCGATGCGACCTATAGCCTGCGCAGCGTGCGGGGGCGAATCTCCATCAAGAGGCTGCTGCTCATCGTCGTGGCCGCGCTTGCGCTGACCGTCGTCGTGCTCAACTGGACCTACGGCCGCCTGCCGGCCGAGCCGGCGCCGACCGGCTCGTTCATGCAGGTCGGCAACCTGCGCATCCACTACATCGAACACCCGGGCAGCGGCACGCCGGTGGTGCTGATCCACGGCTTGCCGGGGACGGCTGAGGACTGGGAAGACGTCACGCCGCTGCTGGCCGGCCACCGCACGATCGCGATCGATCGGCCCGGGTTCGGGTATTCGACCGGCGGATACGTTCCCTTCGAACGTCAGTTGAGCACGATCCACGAACTGCTCGCCAAGCTCCACGTCGTGCGGCCGATCCTCGTCGGACACTCCTACGGCGGCACGATCTCGCTCGGGTTCGCCGAGCGCTATCCGAGCGAGGTGCGGGGCCTGGTGCTCGTCGACGCGGCCGCCGCCGGGACGCACCCTGGGGGCTTCGAGCGCCTGCAGGCGCACACGATCCAATTCCTGCAGCTGCCGGTTATCAGGCAGATCGCCGACGTGACCTTCTCGCAGCTGCTGCGCAAGGCGTCGGCTGAAATGGGCGACAGCGCCGCATTCAGCCCGCAACCGGTCGTCGCGGCCCACGAGCAGCGCATCCTCGCGATCAACATGACCTCCGGCAATCTCAAAGCGCTCGCCGGGGAGTACCTCGCCGCGGGCGGCGTCGTCACACAGATCGACAGGGGTCTTCGAGCGATCCAGGTTCCTGCCGTCGTGATCCAAGGGAATGCTGACCAGCTCGTCAAGCCGATCTACGGACGCCGCCTGGCGGCCACGCTTCCCCACGCGCGCCTGGAGATGCTCTACGGCGGGCACATGCAGCCATACGATCACCCGGCGGCTATCGCCGCCGCGGTCGAGAGTCTGTCGGGCACGCAGTCCAAGGCCATCGCTCGGACCTCACCGACCGCTCATTGACCGGACGACCCGCTAAGCCGCGACCGGCGCCTTGTTGGCCGATTCCAGCGGATAGCGGCGCCTGATGTCGTACAGCGTGGTGCGCTCCGCGGCGGGTCGACCCGCCCTGTGCGCGGCCGCGACGAGCTGGTCGGGGTCGAGCTTGGTGCCGTGGTAGGAACCGGCGAGCCGGGAGATCGACTCCTCCATGAGCGTGCCGCCGAGGTCGTTGACCCCCCAGCGCAGCGCCTCGGTGGCGGCGTCGAGGCCCATCTTCACCCACGAGGCCTGCAGGCTCGGGATGGTGCGGCCGAGCGCGAGGCGGAAGACGGCGGTGTGCTTGAGGTTCTCCTCGCGGGAGATCTCCTCCACTCCGTGCGTGCGGCCGAGCAGCGTTTGGAAGGGTATGAACGAGAGCGGCACGAACTCGGTGATGCCCCCGGTGCGCTCCTGTAGAGCGCGCACGACGCGCATGTGCTCGGCCAGCTCCCAGGGCTCCTCGATGTGGCCGAACATGACGGTGGCGGTCGAGCGCAGTCCGGCGCGATGAGAGGCCTCGATGATCTCCACCCAGCGCGAGACGGGCAGCTTGTTGGGGGAGATGCGCTCGCGCACACCGTCGTGGAGCACCTCGGCGGCGGTCCCGGGGGTGGAGTCGAGGCCCGCGTCGCGCAGGCGCGCGAACACCTCAGCGGGCGGCAGTCCGGAGATGTCGCACATGTGGGCGATCTCCATCGGGGAGTAGGCGTGCAGATGGATTGACGTCCCGCCCGCCCCGCCCGCGTCACGAGCGGTGGACTTGGCGAGGCGCAGCCAGCCGAGGTAGTCCTCGAGGCTCCAGTCGGGATGGATGCCCGACTGGATGCACAGCTCGGTGGCGCCGTAGTCGATCGCCTCGAGCACGCGCCGCACGAACTCGGCCTCGTCGTGCTCGTAGGCCTCAGGCGAGCGCTTGGACTGGCCGAAGCCGCAGAAGGCACAGCCCACGGTGCAGACGTTTGAGATGTTGATGTTGCGGTTGACCACGAACGTGACGGTGTCTCCCGCGAGCTCAGCCCGCAGCTCGTCGGCGGCGATGCGGATCTCCTCGATCGCCTCGGGGCGCGTCTCGGCGAAGAGGGCGGTGAGCTCCTCGGCATCGAGCGGCTTGCCGGCGCGACCCTTCTCGACCGCGCCGCTCACGAGCTCCGAGCGGATCGCGAAAGGCGGATCGGTGCGGCCGGAGCCGCGCCGGGGGATGAAGCTCCAGTACTTGAGCTTGATCGTGTCGAGCACGCCTTGCGCGACCCACTCGGGGTGGATGTACTGCGGGTAGACGCACAGCCGCTCGGTGAGCGCGAAACCATCGGCTTGCAGGCGCTTGCGCACCTGGTGGGGCGAGGGGAAGGGGTGCTCGGGGGAGATGTGGTCGCCGTTGGCGGACAGTCCGCCGAGGTCGGTGGCGCCGGCGGCCACCAGCTCGGGCCACCAGTCGGCGAGGTTCGGCGGCACCTGGATGCCGACGTCGGGCATCAGACGGCGTGCGTGCGCGATCAGCTCCTTCATGTCGTCGATCGACACTGGACCGGCGCCCTGCATCGCCCACTCCGGGATCGGAATGCTTGGAGGAACGTCATATACGCCATCGTCGGCGCCTGGCTGCGGGCGGGGGGAGGTGGCGGAGGAGGTGTGCGGTTGCGCTTTTTCGGGTGACTCGCGTGCGCGCGCGTTAAGAGAGCTTTCTTCGCGCGCGCGCACGCGAGTCACCCCCAAAACATGAATACCCAACCCTCCCCCACCTCGAGCCTCCCGCCCCCCGTCCAGGACGCCCGTGCGCCAGAACTCGCGCGCCGCCGCCTCGGCGATCTGCGCCGGCTCACGCCCGTAGTAGGACTGGTGCGGGACGAAGTTCTGCAGGATCACCTCCTGCAGATGCCCATACTCGCCGTGCAGCTCGGCCAGCGCCTCCAGCGAGGCGACACGCTCCTCAGCGGTCTCCCCTATTCCCACGAGGATCCCGCTGGTGAACGGAATGCGCAGCTCGCCGGCGGCGCGGATCGTCTCCAGCCGCCTTGCCGGGTGCTTTGTCGGAGAGCCGGCGTGCACGGTCTGCATCAGGCGCTCGGACGCCGACTCCAGCATCAGGCCCTGGGAGGCGGTCACCTCTCGCAGGCGAGCCAGATCCTCGCGCGAGAGCACCCCGAGGTTCGTGTGCGGGAGCAAACCCCGCTCGAGCGCCCGTTCGCACGTCCACACCACGTACGCGATGAAGTCCTCGTGCCCGTAGGAATCCAGCCGCTCGCGCACCTGGGGATTGACCTCGGGGTGCTCGCCGGTGAGCACGAGCAGCTCCTTGACATGCCTGCGCGCGGCGCCGTCGAGGATCTCGAGCACCTCCTCGGGGGCGTACAGGTGGGCCTTGTGGGTGGCGAAAGCGCAGTACTTGCAGTAGCAGCGACACGTCCGCGACAAGGAGAGCGTGAGGTTGCGCGAGAAGGTGACCCGGCGGCGCATCGTTGGAGTCTATGACCCCGAAGGGGTCCCCACCGGCGCATGCGCCGGTGGGCGGGGACGCACATGTGCGTCCCCGTGCAGGGCCGCATGCGGCCCTGCAACCGAACCGTGCATGCACGGTTCGGCCGGACGGCACATGTGCCGTCCGGTACCCCCCATAGATTTGCGTGCATGTCCGAAGACACCTTGCGTCGCGCCGTGGCCGAGATGGTCGGCGCCTTCACTCTCACCTTCATCGGCGCCGGCGCCGCGGCCGCCGCCGGCGTCATCTCCGACACCTCGCTGATCGGCGTGGCGATCGCCAACGGGCTCGCGATCGGCGTGATGGTGTGCGCGCTGGGGCACATCTCCGGAGGCCACTTCAACCCGGCCGTGACGTTCGGCTTCCTGATCGCGCGCAAGATCAAGCCGGCGCTCGCGGTCGTGTACTGGGTGGCGCAGTTCGGCGGCGCCGCGCTCGCCGCGCTGCTCGTCAAGGACCTGCTGCCACGGACGACCACGGAAGCCGTCAAGCTCGGCGTGCCGGCGCTCGGGCACGGCGTGAACGCGAGCTCGGGCTTCCTGCTGGAGGCGATCCTCACGTTCTTCCTCGTGTTCGTGGTCTTCGGCGCGGCCGTGGACACTCGCGGGCCGTTCAACGCGGTCGCCGGACTGGCGATCGGCCTGACGATCGCGATCGACGTGCTCTTCGGAGGCCCGTTCACCGGCGCGGCGATGAACCCCTCGCGAGCCTTCGGCCCGCAGCTCGTGGGCAACCACTGGGCCAACGGCTGGGTGTGGTACGCAGGACCGCTGCTCGGAGGCGCGGTCGCCGCCGGCCTGTACGCGTTCCTCTACCTGCGCAAGCCGCAAGCCGAGCCAGACGCAGCCTGAGCGGAGGCGAAGCGCTCACGCCGGCGACGCTCGCCGTCGCACCCCGCGGCGGCGAGCTCGTCGCGACAGGCCGCGTCTGCCGTCACAATCCCGATCGCGCATGACTCCCACCCGTCTCTACCTGGCCCGCCACGGCCAGACGGCCTACAACCTCGAGCGCCGCTTCCAGGGCCACCTGCCCGTCCCGCTCGACGACACGGGCCGCATGCAGGCGGTCGACCTCGCCGAGCGCGCGAGCGCCCACGGGTTCGCCGCGCTCTGGTGCAGCCCGCTTCCGCGCGCGCGAGAGACCGCCGACATCGTCGCCGAGCGCATCGGCGTCGACCCGCGCGAGGAGCCGCGCCTGATGGAGACCGACGCGGGCGACTGGACCGACCGCCTGTTCGTCGACGTGCACGCCGAAGCGCCCGACGCATTCGCCGGGTTCATAAGCGGCGACCCGAGCTTCGCCTTCCCGGGCGGCGAGTCCTTCGCACAGCAGGGCATCCGCGTGGCCGCGGCGCTGGCGGACATCGAGCAGGGCGAGCTCCCCGCGCTCGTTGTCTGCCACGGCGTGGTGATCCGCATAGCGCTCTACCAGCGCGCGGGCCACAAGGTGGCGCTCGCCGAGCGAGTCCCGAACGCCGCCCTCGTCCCACTCGACCCGATCGAGCCGAACACGCCGAGCTGGGAGGCGGCGAGGCGTTACCGCCGAGTTGACGCGCCGCTTCGAGAGCAGGCGGGGACAGATCAATCCGGATGAGCGGACGCCAGGGCTGTCAGCCGCGTGACCAGCTCTCCCCCCTCCCGCGCCATGCGCGAGCGGGGGACGATCAAGTCGAAGCGCGCGCCCTCGGCCAGACGGCGCGTATCCACGTCCACGTGCGAGTAGAAGGCGAGCGTCCGCAGACCCTCCAGCGTCTGCGCTGCTTCGAGCGTCTGCTCGCGCGCCAGCGATTCGAACATAGCCACACGATGCGCGGGTTCGTCGGTGAGATCGACGATGAGGACGTCTGAGCCCGGCGCGGCGCGAAGCAGCCGATCCCAATCGCCGATCAAATCGACCTCGTGACCCTCGCCGCGCAGGCTCGCCTGTACGCGCGAGCCGAACAGCAGGTCGGGGATGAAGGCCACGACGCGCGCCACGATCGATTGTCTCCGCCGTCCGCCGCCCAGCGGTCCGCGCGACGCGCCCTACTGCGCCCGCAGGCGCGCGAACTCCTCGCGCACGGACTGCGGACGACCCCACATCTGGACTGTCTCGACGCGCCCGGCGCGCTGCTCGCGCAGGGCGAGCTCGCCCTCGATGCCGGCTTCGTCGAGCAGGCTCAGCGCTCCGTGAGTGGTGGGCGCCGACGCCGCGTGGCCGAAGCGGTGGGCGACGAGCAGCCGCCAGTGCCAGTCGTGGTGGGAATAGGGTCGCGCGTTGCACGTGGCAAGGTAAACGCAGGCGTCGATGTAGCGCGACTCGTCCAGCGATGCGCAGGTCGAGCTCGAGGTCTGTCCAGTCGTCGGGGAGCGAGTCGACGTCTGCTGGAAGGTGCCGGCCAAGCTCATCGGATGGAAGCCTAGCGCGGCTATCCTCGGAGTCGATGTCCACGACCGAGAAGACATCTCCGGCAGACGAGTACGCGACGCTGACGGAAGGGTGCGGACTGGTTGATCGCTCCGAGCGCGGCAAGCTCGCCCTGACCGGCGCAGGCGCCGTCGAGTTCCTGAACGGCCAGGTCACGAACGAGCTCGCGAACCTGAGGCCCGGCGAAGGCTGCTATGCGGCGTTCTTCACCCACAAGGGCAAGATGCTCGGCGACCTGCGCATCCTCGCGGTCGGCGAGCACCCGCGACGAGGAGCCGCGCGAACTGCTGCTCGACACCGAGCGCTCCGCGCTGCAGGCGCTGTTCGACATGATCCGCCGCTTCAAGGTGGGCTACGAGGTGGAGCTGCACAAGCGCACGATCGAGTGCTCGCTGCTGTCGCTGATCGGCCCTAGCGCCGACGAGGTGGCCGCGCGCGCGTTGTCGTTCACCGCAAGCGCTGCCACGCGCGTGCTTGCGGGCGCGCACGTGGTGCCGCTCGAACGAGAGCACGGACACCTGCTCGCCACGATCGCCGGCACGCCGGTACGGCTGATACGCACCGACGTTGGCATCGACGCCCTGCTGGACTCCGCCGCGCTCGCGGCGGAGCGCGAGGCGTTGGAAGCAGCGGGTGCAGTGCCCGTGAGCGAGGCCGGCGCGGAGATCGTGCGCGTCGAGCACGGCCGCCCCCGCTACGGGGTGGACATCGACGACGGCACGATCCCGCAAGAGGCCGGCCTGAACGAGCGTGCGGTGAGCTTCACGAAGGGCTGCTACGTCGGGCCAGGAGACGGTCGCGCGCCTCCACTACAAGGGCAAGCCCAACCGCCACCTGCGCGGATTGCGCCTGTCCGAGCCGGCGCAGACCGGGGCCGACCTGCGCCTCGGCGAGCGCCCCGTGGGCCGACTCGGTAGCTCCGTCCTCTCCCCCGCCTTCGGCCCGATCGGCCTGGCCTTGGTGCGCCGCGAGGCCGAGCCGGGCGCGACGGTGAGTGTCGGCGACGGCGGTGTCACGGCAGCCGTGGTAGACCTGCCGTTCGCATAGCTCGCAAACCGACGCGCCGCGGCGGTCATCGTCTGGTGGAATCGGGGCGCGACAGGTTGAGAGCCACCCGGCGCCGCGGCGGGTAGGATTGCGACCCGTCCCATCCCCGACACGCGAGAGGTGCCGAAGCGCCGTGGCAATCGATCTTCAGCAGGTATCAAAGGTGGACGCCGCCCCCGGCGAGCTGCCCGAGACGATGGCCGCGTGGGTCATCCGCGAGGAGCGCTTCGGCGAGCCCAAGGACGCCTTCCAGCTCGAGGAGATCGAGGTCCCCGAGCCCGGCGCCTTCGAGGTGATCGTGCGGGTGATGGCCGCGGGGGTCAACTACAACAACGTGTGGGCCGCGCTCGGCAAGCCCGTGTCGGTGATGAAGTACGGCGACCACCCCGAGTTCGGCCACCACATCGGCGGCTCGGACGCCTCGGGCATCGTCTGGAAGGTGGGCGCGGGCGTCACCCGCTGGAAGCCGGGAGACGAGGTGGTGGTGCACTGCAACCAGGCCTCCTACGAGGATCCCGAGGTGCACGGCCTGGACCCGATGGCAGCGCCCTCGCAGAAGATCTGGGGCTATGAGACGACCTGGGGGTCGTTCGCCCAGTTCACGAAGGTCCAGGCCCAGCAGCTCCTGCCCAAGCCCCAGGCGCTCAGCTGGTCGGAGGCCGCCTCCTACGGCCTCGTGTACTTCACCGCCTACCGCATGCTGATTACGCGCTGCAACCTGCAGGCGGGCAGGAAGGTCTTGATCTGGGGCGCCGCCGGCGGACTGGGAGTGTTCGCCACGCAGCTCTGCGCCGCCGCCGGCGCGCACTGCGTGGGCGTGGTCTCCTCCGCCGAGAAGGGCGAGCTGGTCAAGCGCCTCGGCGCGGTCGACTTCATCGACAGAGGCGAGTTCGCGGGGATGATGCGCAAGGGCGGCGAGTCCCCCGAGGAGGAGAAGGCGCGCTTCGGGGTGTCGCGCGAATTCGCAAAGCGCGTGAAGCAGCTGCTCGGCGACGCCCCCGACGTGGTGTTCGAGCACGTCGGGCAGGCGACGTTCCCGACGTCGGTGTTCACGGTGAAGCCGTTCGGCAAGGTGGTCATCTGCGCGGGCACCACCGGCTTCAACCTCGACTTCGACGTGCGCTACCTGTGGATGAAGCAGAAGGAGATCCTCGGGTCGCACTTCGCCAACGCGTACGAGTGCACGAAGGCCAACGAGCTGATCGAGTCCGGGCAGATCCGCCCGGTGCTGTGGCGCACGCTCGGCTTCGAGGGCGTCGCCGAAGCGCACCAGCTGATGCTCGAAAACAAGCACCTCGGCAAGATCTCGATCCTCGTCGGCGCGGAGTCAGACGGCGAGGGCAAGACCGCCGAGGGGCCGGGAGCCATCCACGCCGAGGTAGGAGGTTGATATGGCAGGCACGGTGATCGTCCCCTGGTATGCGACCGGCTTTCGAGCCGACGGGTTCGAAGAGGCGCTGAACGAGATCGCCTCGGTGGCGCTGCGCTACGGGGCTAGCTCCTACGCGGTATACCGCTCCAAAGACGACCGCTACCGCTTCCAGCAGCTCGCACAATTCGCCGAGCACGTCGACTGGGAACGCTTCTGGGACGGCCCGGAGATGACCGATTTCAGGACGCGCCACTCCAGCTGGTACCAGATCCCGGTTCTCTACGGCTGGTGGGATCGAACCGCGAGCGGCAGCATAGACAGCAAGCGTCCGGCCGCCGACGCGTCGAGCGGGCACTCGGGCGGCGCGCCCGCCGGCACGCTCGTTTGACATCAGCACCCTGTTACTGAACAGCTGAGGCGCCGAACCAGAGCGCCCGCCAAGCGGAAGGAGCAGCGATGGACCACTGGGACGTGAAGGCGCTCGAACTCAAGCCGCGACTACCTGAGATCCTCTCTTCGAGCGATGCCGCACGAGCGATCGCGCTCGATCTGGCCGCCGGCGAGAGCCTCGCCGACCACGAGGTTCACGAGCGTGCGTGGCTCGTGGTGCTCGATGGCGAGGTTGAGGTCTCGACCTCCGCCGGGGAGCGCGCGAGCGGGGGCGTCGGGCTGGTGGTCGAGCTCGCCCCGGCGGAGCGTCACGAGGTCCTCGCACTGGCCGACTCGCGCCTGCTGTTGCTGTTGACCCCGTGGCCCGGCAGCGGCCACCCCGGCGCGATGACGGTCCGCGAGAAGCTCTACGCGCGCCGTCACGCCGCCAAGCGATAGGCCGGCGCGGCCGTCAGCACTGCTCGAGCGGCGCCATCGTCAATCCCGCGCCCTTCAGCAGCTCCCAGTAGTGCTCGGCCGGCTCCTTGTGGCCGTTGAAGACGATCGCCTGACCGGAGTTGTGGATGATGCCGGCGATCTCGTGGCCACGCTCGAGCGATACGCCCGGGAGGAAGCGCGCAAGCGTGCGGGCCACATGGTCGAAGGTGTTGTGGTCGTCGTTGCGAACGATCACGCGCCAGGAGCCGCCCATGCCGGTGCCCGGCCCGCTCGTGCGCGGCAGCTCGATCGTCTCGCTCATACCGCGCCAGGATAGACCCCGACATACAATTGACGCCGTGAGCGGCGAGCGTCCATCCCCCCACCTTCCCGAGCGCGATCGCCCGTGGATGATGCGCACCTACGCGGGGCACTCCACGGCAAAGGCGTCGAACGAGCTCTACAGGCGCAACCTCGCCAAGGGTCAGACGGGGCTGTCGATCGCGTTCGACCTGCCCACGCAGACGGGCTACGACCCGGACGACGAGCTCGCGCGCGGCGAGGTCGGCAAGGTCGGCGTGCCGGTGTGCCATCGCGGGGACATGGCCGCCTTGATGGATGGGATCCCGCTCGGCGAGATGAACACGTCGATGACGATCAACGCAACCGCGGCGTGGCTCTTGGCGCTGTACATCGTGGCAGCCGAAAATCAGGACCCACCCACCGAGCAGCGGGACCTCACGGGAACGACCCAAAACGACATCATCAAGGAGTTCCTGGCGCGCGGCACCTATGCGTTCCCGCCTGCGCCGTCGATGCGCTTGATCGCCGACATGATCGCCTACACGGTGGAGAACGTGCCGAAGTGGAACCCCATCAACATCTGCTCCTACCACCTGCAGGAGGCGGGCGCCACGCCGGTGCAGGAGATCGCCTTCGCGATGAGCAACGCGATCGCCGTGCTCGACGCGGTTCGCGCGAGATTGAACTCCCCACCCACCCCGCCCACCCCACCCACCCCGCAGGCGCAGGAGCTGATGGGCGAGGTGTTCGGGCGCATCTCCTTCTTCGTGAACGCCGGTGTGCGCTTCGTCGAGGAGCACGCCAAGCTGCGCGCGATGGGGATCCTGTGGGAAGAGCTCGGGCGCGAGCGCTACGGCGTGCAGGACGAGCGTCACCTGCGCTTCCGCTACGGCGTGCAGGTCAACTCGCTCGGCCTCACCGAGGCCCAGCCGGAGAACAACGTGCAGCGCATCGTGCTCGAGACGCTCGCGGTGACGCTCGGGCGCGACGCGCGCGCGCGCGCGATCCAGCTGCCGGCGTGGAACGAGGCGCTCGGGCTCCCACGCCCGTGGGATCAGCAATGGTCGCTGCGCATCCAGCAGGTGCTCGCCTACGAGACCGACATCCTCGAGTACCCCGACATCTTCGAGGGGTCGAAGGTGATGGACGGTCTGGTGGCCGAGCTGCTCGACGGCGCGCGCGCCGAGATGGCGATCGTGGCCGAGCACGGCGGCGCGGTCCAAGCCGTCCCGTACATGAAGGCCGCGCTCGTGGACTCCCACCGCAGGCGCATCCAGCGGATCGAGTCGGGCGAGCAGACCGTGGTGGGCCAGAACCGCTTCACCGAGACCGAGGTCTCGCCGCTGACCGATGCAGGATCAGGACCCACCCACCCGAGCATTCTCGTGGTTGACCCCGCCGTGGAGGCCGAGCAGATCGAGTCCCTGCGGGGATGGCGCGAGCAGCGCGACCAGCAGGCGGTGGACGCCGCGCTCGCGGAGCTCGCGCGGGTGGCGGGCGCCGATGACAGCAGCGAGAACCTGATGGTCCCGACCATCGCCGCCGCGCGCGCCGGGGCCACCACGGGCGAGTGGGCGCGCACGCTGCGCGAGGTGTTCGGCAGCTACCGCGCGCCCACCGGCGTGGGCGAGGCCGCCGCCGCGCCGGCCGACGAGGAGCTCTCCGAGCTGCGCGAGGAGGTGGCCCGCCTGCAGGAGAAGCTCGGCCGCAGGCCGAAGATCCTGGTGGGCAAGCCCGGACTCGACGGCCACTCAAACGGCGCCGAGCAGATCGCCGTGCGCGCTCGCGACGCGGGCATGGACGTGGTGTACGAAGGCATCCGCCTCACCCCCGCCCAGATCGCCGCCTCGGCGCTGCAGGAGGGCGTGCACGTAATCGGCCTCTCGATCCTCTCCGGCTCGCATCGGGAGCTGATTCCCGCCGTGATCGAAGCGCTCCACGAGGCGGGCGTCACTGCCCCGGTCGTGGTCGGCGGGATCATCCCCGAGCAGGACGTCGAGCCGCTCAAGCGGGCCGGCGTCGCGGCGGTCTACACGCCGAAGGACTTCGACATCACCCGTATCGTGCGCGACATCGTGGAGCTCGTCGGCGCACGCAACGGCGTGCCGGCGTCCGTGTGAAATTGGCGCCGCCGACCCCGAGAGCCGCGTCGCTCACCCCCACGCGCGGCGCGGGCGAGCTGCCGTGAACGGCGCGCAACTGGGAGCGCGCCTGCGCGAACGCGACCTGGGCGCGGCGCCGGCGGCGTTGAACCTGCTCGAGAGCAACACCCTGAGCGACCGCGAGCAGGCGGCGGCGCTCCTGCGCGAGGTCTCCCCGGCCGCGCTCGGTGGCGAGGCGGAGGGGCACATCGTCGGCGTGACCGGACCGCCGGGCGCGGGCAAGTCGACGCTGCTGTCCGCGCTGCTGCACACGTGGCGTGCACGCGGGCGCACGGTGGCGATGCTCGCGGTGGACCCGAGCTCCAAGCGCTCGGGCGGCTCGCTGCTGGGCGACCGCGCGCGCATCGAGTTCGACCCGGCCGATGGGGGCGTGCTGATCCGCTCTACCGCCGCGGGCGATCGACTCGGCGGCCTCGCACCCGCCACACGCGCCGCCGCGCAGGCGCTGGCGGCGGCGTTTGACGTCGTCGTGATCGAGACTGTCGGCGTGGGGCAGGCCGAGACGGAGGTCGCCGACGTGGCGGACACGGTCGCGGTGGTCGTGCAGCCCGGGAGCGGCGACGTGCTGCAGTTCCTGAAGTCCGGGATCATGGAGACTCCCGACGTGCTCGTGGTCACCAAGGCCGATCTCGGTCAGCTCGCGCTTGCCACCAGACGCGACCTCAATGCGGCGCTGCGCTCGCTCGGCGCGCGCGAGACGAAGGTGGTCGCCGTCTCCTCGCTCCCCCCGACCGATGGGATCGACGGCCTGATCGCCGCGCTGGACGAGCACCGCGAGCGCGTGGACGTCGCGGCGCGGCGCACGCGCGCGCGACGCAGCGGGGCGCTGCTGGACTTCGCCGCCGAGCACGGCGGGCGCGGGCTGCGGGCCCTCGGCGGTCGGCGTGGGGCCGAGCGGCTACTCGAACAGACGGACCCGAACCTCGACGAGCAGGCACTCGTGGCCGCGTTGGAGCAGGCCGCCGAAGACGGTGACGAAGGCGATAGAGGCCCGCAGGGCGGCACAGAACGCCCGCGAGACGCCGCGGACGGCGGGCCGGTGGGCGAGAAAGGCCCACAAGACGGCTCGGAACGTCCGCGAGACGGCGAGGCGAGACTGTGACCGCGGTGGCTCGCGACCTGCTGATCATGCTCGCGGCCTTCGTGCTGGCGAGCGCGCTCGCGGGCGCGCTCGGCGCCGTGAACCTCGGCACAGCGCTCGCGTTCGGTCAGATCGGGTTCGCGGCGAGCGTGGTGTATGTGATGCTGCGCCGCTGAGGTCCCTCCCTTCAGGTTTTCTTCAGGTATCTCCAAGGCCCGCCCCGAGGCAGATATGGCGCCGCAAACCGATGCCGGTCATAAGCTCTGAGGCGAGATGCTGATCCTGATCGGGTTCGCGGTGCTGGCCGGCGCGGGCACGGCGCTGTCGCCGTGCGTGCTGCCGGTCCTGCCGGCGCTATTGTCGGCGGGCGGCGTCGGAGGACGGCGCAGGCCGCTGGGGGTGGTGATCGGGCTGACGGTCACCTTCACCGTCACGATCGTGGGCGTGGCGGGCGTCGTGAGCGGAGTGGGTCTCGGCTCCGATCCTTTGCGCGACGTGGCGGTGGGCGTGCTGCTGGCTTCAGGCCTGGCGTTGATCGTGCCAGGGCTCGCCGACCGCCTGGAGGCCCGCCTTTCGCGAGTGGCGGCGCTCGGGGTGGGCGGGATCCGACTCGGCGGTGGCGACGGCTTTCGCTCGGGACTGCTCGTGGGCGGGGCGCTCGGCTTCGTGTACACGCCCTGCGCGGGTCCGATTCTCGCCGCCGTCATATCGGTGAGCGCCGCGAGCGGAAGGACCGTGGCTGTCGCGCTGGCGTATTCGCTCGGAAGCGCTGCGGTGCTGCTCGCGCTGACGCTCAGCGGCCGCAGAGTGTTCGAGCGAGTGCGCGCGGCAGGCCGCGGCCCGACGCTGCAACGGACGCTCGGCGCAGTGATGCTCCTGACGGCCCTCGCGATCATCGCGGGCTTCGACGTTCGCTTCGACCAGTACGTGGCAGAGCACATCCCGGAAGTGAACGTGACTGCTGGACTGGAGAAATCGAAGGCGGTGGAGAGCCGCCTGAGCGAGATAGCGGGACACGGGACGAGGTTCGCCGAAGGCACAAAGCCGAAGGCGGCGCCCAGGAACGCGAGCGACGCGACGCTGCTCGCGGACGCGCGCGGGCTGAGAGATCTCGGCGAAGCGCCGGAGTTCGCGGACACCCAGCGCTGGTTCAACACACCGGGCAATCGGCCGCTGACGCTCGCGTCGCTGCGCGGGCGGGTTGTGCTGGTGGACTTCTGGACGTACACCTGCATCAACTGCATCAGGACGCTGCCGTACCTGAAGGCATGGGATGCGACATATCGCGACAAGGGCCTCACGATCGTGGGCGTGCACACGCCCGAGTTCGCCTTCGAGCACGACGCGGGCAACGTCGAAAACGCGATCGAGCGCTTCGGTTTGCGCTACCCGGTGGCGCAGGACAACGAAATGGGAACGTGGAACGCCTACGGGAACCAATATTGGCCGGCCGACTACCTGATCGACGCGAAGGGGCACGTGCGGTATGCGGCGGCGGGCGAGGGCGACTACTCGCAGACGGAGACCGCGATCAGGGCGCTGCTGGCGGAAGCGGGTGGGAGCGTCGGCGGGATGAGCCACCCGACGCACCTGGTGACCCCCAGCGAAGTGGCGACGCCCGAGACCTATCTCGGGACCGCGCGGGCGCAGGGCTGGCGCGAAGCCCCGAAGTCCGGTGTGCACGACTACGGTACGAGCGTGCCGGTCCAACTGGGGCTCAACGAATTCGCCTACAGCGGCACCTGGAACATCGCCGGACAACCGGCCACGGCGGTGTCGGGGGCGGGGGCGGGGGCGGGAATCGACATGGAGTTCGAGGCCAAGAACGTGTACCTGGTGCTCAGCTCCGCAGGGGAAAGCCCGCGCAAGGTGCAGGTGCTGCTCGACG
This sequence comes from uncultured Solirubrobacterales bacterium, assembly GCA_963729925.1. Lineage (GTDB taxonomy): Bacteria > Actinomycetota > Thermoleophilia > Solirubrobacterales > Solirubrobacteraceae > Palsa-744. The sequence continues at coordinate 37,356 of CAVSPS010000008.1, forward strand.
GAAACCCGATCTCCGCGCGCGACGCGGGAGCGGATGTGCACGGCGGCGCCGTGACGGTCACCGGCCAGCGCCTCTACTCGCTCGTGTCGCTGGGCGGCGACCAGCAGCACCGCCTGTCGTTGCGCTTCGCGCCCGGCGTCACGGGGTATGCGTTCACGTTCGGGTAGGCAGGCCCCGCCGGGTCCGCGCCCGTCGCCTACGTTCAGGGGGCAGGCCCCGCCGGGTTCACGCCCGCGGGTCGTTCCCATCGGCATACAATGACCCTCATGGAGGGAGGACCCGCACCCGAGACCACCGCCAGAGCGTGGCTGCGCTGCTACCGCTGCTGGTCGCAGAATCTGGAGGTGCAGGTGCACTACGAGGGCATCCACAAGATCGACGCCGACACCGGCGAGCGCTCGGAAGTCGTGGACGAGCTGCAGGAGGCGGTGGTGCAGTGCTTGGACTGCATGCACGATCAGCCGCACCTGGGGTTCGCCAACGGCAGGGTCGAGCCGATCGAGGATCGTTGGGAACGCATGATCGCGGGGACGCCGTGGGTGGCCTCGTGCACGGTCACGGTGGACTCGGACGACGTGGAGAGCTGCTCGGGCCCGGAGGCCGGCGACGCGCTCTCCTACGCGGCGTTCGGCGAGTATGGGGTGAGGGAGTTCTTCACCCATGTGCGCTTCCACAAGCACGAGGACGATCAGATCGTGGTGCACCTGCTGGTTGAGCTCTACGCCCGCTCGCTCGAGGAGGCCACCGAGGTGCTCGAGTCGGCGGCGAGGGGCGCGCTGACGATCACCTCGCTCGCCGAGGAGTCGCGCCCGCCGGCGTCGGCCGGCGAACCGCACGAGCACGAGTAGGCGGGCAGAAGCCCTGCCGTCGGGCTCGTCCGGTCGTGTTACCCGACAAGTGGGTAGCGGCGGCGCATGAACGGCGAGAACTTGGGGACCGTGAAGTCGACCTGACCGTAGTCCGGGCTGTAGATGAGCCCCTTCTTGATCAGCGAGTCTCGTGGAGCCGACGTGTAGGACAGGCGCCTGCCGAGACGCTTGGCGACCGCTGCGGTGCGGAAGCTATCAGACTTATCTGTGGGTATACGTACTTATACGACGATTCGTGGATAATGCCGTATAACTTTGCAGACGCCGACGCCCAGCCACGTGGGCGCGTTTCTACGCGGAGAGCCGCTGCTCAAGCGCCAGGAGCTGCTCGTGCAGCTCCTTGGGCAGGCGCTCGAACTTGCCGAGGTGCTCGTGGAAGTGGGGCAGCTGCGCCTTCCACTCCTCGATGTCCACGCGCAGCAGCTCGGCGACGTCCTCGTCTGAGATGTCGAGATTGTTCGTGTCGAGCCCTTCGGGGCCGACGGGCGGCATGATGCCGATCGGCGTCTCCACGGCGGCTCCGTGGCCGGCGCAACGCGCGAACACCCACGCGAGCACGCGCGAGTTCTCGCCGTAGCCGGGCCACAGAAAACGGCCGTTTGCGTCCTTGCGGAACCAGTTGACGTAGAAGATCTTCGGGAGCTTCGCGGGGTCGGCCTCGCGTCCGATCTTCAGCCAGTGGGCGAAGTAGTCGGCCATGTTGTAGCCACAGAAGGGCAGCATGGCGAACGGGTCGAAGCGCAGCTCGCCCACGGTGCCGGCGGCGGCGGCGGTCTTCTCAGAGCCCATCACCGAGCCGAGGAAGACGCCGTGCTCCCAGTCGAGCGCCTCGGTGACGAGCGGCACCACCGTGGAGCGCCGCCCGCCGAAGAGCATCGCGCTGATGGGCACGCCGGCGGGGTCCTCCCACTCCGGCGCAATCGCCGGGTCCTGGGCGGCGGATACGGTGAAGCGCGAGTTGGGATGCGCCGCGGGGGTCTCGGAGGCAGGCGTCCAGTCGTTGCCGCGCCAATCGATGAGATGCGCGGGCGTCTCCTTTGTGAGCCCCTCCCACCAGACGTCGCCGTCGTCGGTGAGGGCGCAGTTGGTGAAGATTGTGTTGCTCTCGACGGTGCGCACGGCGTTGGGGTTTGTGGCCTCGCCCGTACCGGGAGCCACGCCGAAGAAGCCGGCCTCGGGGTTGATCGCATACAGGCGGCCGTCCTGCCCGAACTTCATCCAGGCGATGTCGTCGCCGACCGTCTGCACGTCCCAGCCGGGCAGCGTGGGGATGAGCATCGCGAGGTTGGTCTTGCCGCAGGCGGAGGGGAAGGCCGCGGCGATGTACTTGACTTCCTTCTCGGGCGAGGTGAGCTTGAGGATCAGCATGTGCTCCGCCATCCAGCCTTCGTCACGCGCCATCACCGACGCGATGCGCAGCGCGAGGCACTTCTTGCCGAGCAGCGCGTTGCCGCCGTAGCCGGAGCCGTAGGAGGTGATCTCGCGAGTAGCGGGGAAGTGGACGATGTACTTGTTCTCGGCGTTGCACGGCCAGGGGACGTCTGCGACGCCGTCGTCGAGCGGCATGCCGACCGAGTGAAGGCAGGGAACGAACTCGCCGCCCTCGCCGAGCACCTCCAGGGCGCCGGCGCCCATGCGGGTCATGATGCGCATCGACACCGTCACGTAGGGCGAGTCTGTGATCTGCACGCCGATCTGGCTCTTGTCGGAGCCGAGCGGACCCATCGAGAACGGGATCACGTACATGGTGCGGCCGTGCATCGAGCCGGCAAGGAGCTCGGCGAGCGCCTCCTTCATCTCTTCGGGGTCGCGCCAGTTGTTGGTGGGGCCCGCTTCGGACTCGTGGGGGGAGCAGATGAACGTGCGGTCCTCGACGCGGGCGACATCTCCGGGATCGGAGAGCCCGAGATAGGAGTTGGGGCGCTTGGCGTCGGAGAGGCGCTTGAAGGTGCCCGCGTCCACGAGAATCTGACAGAGACGGTCGTACTCCTCGGAGGACCCGTCGCACCAGTGGACGGCCGCGGGCTCGGTGAGCGCGGCGATCTCCTCGACCCACGCCAGCAGGCGCTTGTTCTTCGTGTTGGGGGCGGCGGTGGCTGTGTGCATGACGCGCAAGCCTACTCGACGCTGCCTTCGGCTGAGGCCCCGACCCGACGCTCCGCATCGTGTGCCCGCTCGCGGCGCGGCACCAACACGAGGCGCTTGAACTCCGCGACGAGCACGCCGTCCTGGTTGTAGACGCGCGTGTGGACCTTGACGGTGCCGCGGTCGGGCTTGGATTGGGACTCGCGCTTCTCCAGCACCTCGGACTCGCAGAAGAGCGTGTCGCCGTGGAACACCGGCGCGGGGTGCTTGAGCTCTTCGGTGGCGAGGTTGGCGATCGCCTTGCCGGAGACGTCGGAGACGGACATGCCGAGCGCGAGCGAGTAGACGAGCGGACCGACGACGACGTTGCGTTTCTGCTGGGACTGAGAGGCGTAGACGTCGTTGAGGTGCAGGGGGTGGTGGTTCATCGTGATCAGGCAGAAGAGGTGGTCGTCAGCCTCGGTGACGGTCTTGGCGGGCCAGTGCTTGTAGACGGCGCCGAGCTCGAACTCCTCCAGGTAGCGGCCGTAGGGGTGGGCGCCGCTCGCCTCGCGCGCGGCCTGGTCGGTCTCGAAGGACGGTGTGTCGCTCATCTCTGGGTTCCGGTCTCCTGTGTGGGGGTCGCGCAGAACTCTATTGAGATGAACCGATAGCGTTCGGCGTGCCCAGAACGATCAACGTGGACGCTGCGCCCGAGCGCGCGCCAAGACCAGGAGAACAGACTTGCGCAACCCCCGCGACTTCGAAAAGCCCCTCGCGATCGGCGCGCCGCAGCCGGCGCGCGAGATCCCCTTCAAGCCGTCCCGCATGATCCACTTCCTCGACTTCTCCAACGAGAAGATGGTCGCCAAGGTGCCCGACATCGCGCCCCAGGTGGACATCCTGCTCGGCAACCTCGAGGACGCTGTGCCGGTCGATCGCAAGGAGGCCGCGCGCGCCGGGCTGATCAAGGTCGGCCGCGAGATGGAGCTCGGGGACACCGCGCTGTGGACACGCGTCAACGAGCTCGCCTCACCCTGGGTGCTGGACGACCTGACCCAGCTCGTCACCGAGATCGGGCACAAGCTCGAGGTCATAATGGTCCCGAAGATCGAGGGCCCGTGGGACATCCACTACGTGGACCGGCTGCTCGCCCAGCTCGAGGCCAAAGCCGGACTGGATCGGCCGATCCTCGTGCACGCGGTGCTCGAGACCGCCCAGGGCGTGGCGAACCTCGAGGAGATCGCCTGCGCCTCGCCGCGCATCCAGGGAATGAGCTTCGGTCCAGCCGACCTCGCGGCCTCGCGGCGCATGAAGACCACCCGCGTCGGCGGCGGACACCCCGGCTACCGCACGATCGCCGATCCCGATCCCGATAACCCCGACGCGCCGCGCCCCAGCTACCAGCAGGACCCCTGGCACTACTCGATCGCCCGCATGGTCGACGCCTGCACCTCCGTCGGCGCGCTCCCCTTCTACGGCCCCTACGGCGACATCCGCGATACCGAGGGCTGTGAGACCCAGTTCCGGGCGTCGTTCCTACTGGGCTGCGTCGGCGCTTGGTCGCTGCACCCCGCCCAGATCGCGATCGCCAAGCGCGTCTTCTCGCCCGACCCCGAGGAGGTGGCGTTCGCGAAGAAGGTGATCGAGGCGATCCCCGACGGCCGCGGGGTGCACATGATCGACGGCAAGATGCAGGACGACGCCACCTGGAAGCAGTGCCAGGTGATGGTCAAACTGGCCGAGATGCTCGCCCGCAAGGACCCGGAGCTGGCCGAGGCATACGGGTTCGTGCCGGCGGGGGCGTGAAGACAGGGCCGAGGAAGGAGTAGGGATGACAGAGGTTGTGCAGAGGACGATAAAGGACGGCGTGGCGCTGCTCACGCTCAACCGGCCCGACCGGCTGAACGCATGGACAGCGGAGCTGGGACATGCATACTTCGACCTGCTCGAAGAATGTGGCGCGTCCGCGGACGTGCGCGTGATCGTCGTGACCGGCGCCGGCAAGGGGTTCTGCGCGGGCGCGGACATGCAGGAGCTGAAGGCCCTCGGCGAGGGCAATCTCGACGGTGTGTCAATCGTCGCGGACGACCGGCCGCAGAGCTTTCCGCTGTCGATTGAGAAGCCGATCATCGCCGCGATCAACGGCGCGTGCGCCGGGCTGGGACTCGTGCAGGCGCTGATGTGCGACATCCGCTTCGCCGCCGCCGGCGCCAAGCTCACGACGGCGTTCTCACGTCGCGGACTGGTGGCCGAGCACGGCATCTCCTGGATCCTGCCGCGCCTGGTGGGGCCGGCGCGCGCGCTGGACCTGCTGCTCTCCGGTCGCGTCGTGCTCGGAGAGGAGGCGGCGGCGCTCGGTCTCGTCAACCGCGTGGTCGAGCCCGAGAAGCTGCTCGAGGAGACGATGGCCTACGCTCGCGACCTCGCGGTCAACTGCTCGCCGGCGAGCATGGCGTCGATGAAGCGCCAGGTGTATGCGGACCTCACGGCGAGCCTCCCCGACGCGCTCGCACAGGCCAACCGGCTGATGGGCGAGTCGTTCAGCGCGCCCGACTTCGTGGAGGGCGTCGCGAGCTTCATGGAGCGCCGCGAGCCTAACTTCGCGCCCCTCGCCCGCTGAGGTCCCAACACACAGCGTGAGCCGGCGACGTTCCGGCGACTGTGACTCAACCGGCATCGAGCAGGCGGAAGCGCACCCCGCCGAGCTCGACATCGTCACGTCCCCGACGCAGCGCGGAAGGCAGCTCGACGGCGATCTCGACAAGGCCTTCGTCTCGCGGGACATCCGCCGCCTGAAAGCGAACCCCGGAGCCGTCGAGGCGCAAGAGCGGCTGCTCCTCGTCGCCGACGGGAACGCCGAGCACCTCAGCCCAGCGCGCCGCGACGGCGCTCGGATCGCCGACCGCGATCGACACCGACGCCAAGCGCCCGGGAGCCCCGGTGGCCGTCTTGCCCGTCCAATCCGGTCCTCCCCAGCGCCACTGCCCGTAGGGCCGGGACTGGTCCAGCGACATGATCGCTCCCCGCATGTCGGCCGGGTGAAGGTGGGTGCCGGAGATGTCGGGCAGGTCGATTCGCCACACGACGCGGATGCCCAGCTGCTCCACGCGTGCCCTGGCGCCCTCGAGATCCTCGAGGTCGAAGATCACCATGTAGCCGCCGTCGCCGTGGCGGTCGAGATAGCGACCGGCCGCGGTGTTCGGCCGCGTCGGGGAAACCACCTCCAGGAAGCAGTCGCCCAGCGCGAAGACCGCGTTGAGGAGCCCGAACTCGGCGACTCCGGGGTCGCGGAACGGCTCTCCGAGTCCCAGCTCGGCTCGCAGCGCGGAGGAGACCGGCTCGAGCTCGCTCGCCACGAGCACCGCCTGGCGCAGCCGCACCCCGATTCGACCCTCGCTCACAGTGAGCCAAGGCTACCCGTCCCGTCGCCTGTGGTCAGCTCCGGCTCGTCATGTTGCACGGAGAAGGCCGTAGCCTGGTCGGCGTTCGCTCTGCCTCGTCACCGACCGGAGGTCACACCATGAGCAGGCCCGTAAAGAGTCACCAGCTTCTGACGCGCGCTGCGCGCTTCGATCCAAGCGAGATCAAGAAAGCGCTCGGCGAGGTCGAGGGATTCAACGCGAAGATCGCGCTCCTGATCACCCGCAGCGTGGGCACGATGGCGTGCGCGTACCTGTTCTGCCTTATCGCGCTTGCCAGCCTTCCGGCGATCCTCATTGAGGCGGGCGTGCTCACCCGGAGCGACGTGCCCTCCTTCCTAACAAAGCCGGGGCTCATCCTGATCGTCGCCTGGATCGCACAAACCTTTATCCAGCTCGTGCTGCTGTCGATCATCATGGTCGGCCAGTCGGTGCAGTCAGCGGCGTCGGACACGCGCGCCGAAAAGGAGTTCACGGACACCGAGACGATCCTGGACCGCCTCGACACGAAAACGGCGGGCGGCCTTCGCGACGTGCTCGACGCCCTTCAAGCCATCGCCACGCCGGCGAGCGTCACGCCGGGTTCGCCACAGGATCGCAGCGTGGGCTGATCGACGAACTTCAGCCGCGACGCTCGCCGTGTTGGCCGGTGCGTGCTTCATACTGCCGCCGGTCGTGTCGACCGCCGCGCCGTTCACGCTCCAAGCCGAGCATCTGCTCCGCGCTCCCGGCCTGTTCAATTGGTCGACGGTCACGCTGCTCGCGCTCGTCGTGTACGTGTACGCGGTCGAGGTCGAGCGGTCCAACTGGAGCGCGGTGCTCGCCGGTCTGGCGTTCTGGCTGATGGATTGGGTCAACGAGATTGTCAACGCGCTCGTCCTGCACTTCAACGGCGGCGCCGCGCTGTGGACGGTGACCGGCAACAGCAGCTTCGTGATCCTGATCGGGCTGACGGTGGAGATCTCGCTCTTCTTCGCGATCAACGGCGTCATCTTCGCCAAGCTGCTGCCGGCCGATCGGAGCGTTCGCATCCTTGGCCTGCCGAATCGCTGGGCGCTGGCGATCGGCCTCTCGCTCGTGTCCGTCGGCGTCGAGCTGCTGCTGCACGCGGACGACGTCTTCCACTGGTACTACTGGTGGTGGAACGTGGCGAGCTTCCCGGTGATCGTCGTGTTCGGCTACCTGACGTTCTACGTGGTGGCGTTCTGGGTTTACGACATGCCGCAGCGCTCGCGCCAGCTGCAGGTCGTCGGCTCTCTGGCTGCGCTCAACCTCACGGCCGGCCTGGTGTTCGGCCCGCTGCTCGGCTGGCTCTGAGCGCCTTGCATAGCGTGCGGATTTTCGAACGTTGCGCGGTATCGAACCTATGTCCTAAAATCCACACATCACATCCCTTTTGTGCTAATGTGCGGATATGCATACACCGGAACGCGAGGGCGAACAGCCTTTCAGAATCTACACACCCGCATCGTTCGGCCAGGCGATCCGCCACTACCGCACACAGGTTGGCCTAACCCAAGATGAGCTGGCCGAGCGCGTCGGTCTAGATCGCACCTACCTGTCGAGGCTCGAGAGCGGCGGCGACACCCAGCAACTGCGCCGAATCCTCGCGATCCTGCGCGAGCTGGGCGTCAAAGCCACCTTGGAACGGGCGGACTGGTGAGCGACGATCGCCTCGCCATCTGGCTGTACGGGATCAAGGTGGCCGTGGTCGAGCGGGAGCGACGCCGCATGCGACTGCGCTATACGCTGGAGGCCCTCGAGTCGTTTCCGGCAGGCACGCCGCTGCTGTCCGTGACCATCCCGCTGAGCGATCGACGCTTCCCAAACGGGGTCGTCCACACTCTGCTCGACGGCCTGCTGCCAGAGGGCCAGATGCGCCTGACAATCGCGGCGGAGCTCAGCCTGAGGGCGGACGACACGTTCGGCCTGGCCCGCGAGCTTGGGCGCGACTGCGCTGGAGCCCTCGTCATCCAGCCCAACGAGGCCCCTATGCCGCCGGCGGCGGTGACCTCCGGCGCCGAGCCGCTGACCGACGATGAGCTGTCCCGACTCATCGCCAACCTTCGTGAGGCGCCGCTCGGGGTCGACGACCGCGTGCGCATCTCGCTGGCCGGCGTGCAGGAGAAGCTGCTTCTGACCCGTCTCGCCGGCGACGGCTGGGGAAGGCCCGTGGACGGCACTCCGTCAACGCACATCCTCAAGCCGGAGATCCGCGGCTATCCCGACACCGTTGAGAATGAGGCGTTCTGCATGCGCCTGGCCAAGCACCTCAGCCTGCCTGTAGCCGACGTGACGACGACCGCGCCGGCCGGCAGGAAGCTGATCGTCGTGACGCGCTACGACCGTGTAGTCGGCGATGACGGCGAGGTGGAGCGCATCCATCAAGAGGACTTCTGCCAGGCGACGGGAACCCCTCCACAGAAGAAGTACGAGGAGGACGGCGGGCCTTCTTTGCGCAAGATCGCGGCGCTGCTGGTGAGCGTCGAGCGTGGCGCGCTGAGCACTCTCCTGGGCGCGGTGACCCTGAACGTGCTGATCGGAAACGGTGACGCGCACGCCAAGAACTTCTCGCTGCTGCACGATCGCTCCGGCGCGCTGCGCCTTGCGCCCCTCTACGACCTGCTCTCGACGTTCATCTACGGCGACAAGCGGCAGGCGATGTACATCGACAACGTGCAGCGCACCGACCGGGTGACGTTGGACCGTCTACTCAATGAGGCCGTCTCCTGGGGGATGTCACGCGCGAGGGCGGCCGCCACCGTGAGCGATCTGCTCGAGCGCCTGCCCTCGGCCGTCGAGCAAGCAGCGACTGAGACGCCCGGGGTGCCGGAGGATCTGCTGCGCCTCGTAAGCGCGCAAAGCGAGCGTCTGCGCGCGACATAGCCGCGCCACCGCGAGAGACGATCCCGGTGATGTAGCGACCCGCGTCCCGCGGCGGGACGGCCGCCGGAGCAGACCGGCGGCCGTCCCGATAGGGTTCCGGCGCCCGCCCGGCAAAGAATGGCGGCGGAGCAACTGGCAACGACCCTCAGGACGCGATACCCAAAAGGCACGATGTGAGATTCTTCGAGTATGAGGCGCGCGAGGTGGTCAAGCGCGCCGGCATTCCCGTAACCGACTACGGCTTTACGACCGACCCCGCCGAGGCGGGCGAGATCGCGCAGCGGATCGGCGGGCCCACGGTCATCAAGTCCCAGGTGCTCAGCGGCGGGCGCATGAAGGCGGGCGGCGTCAAGTTCGCCGACACGCCCGAGCAGGCCGAGGCGCATGCGCGCGACATCCTCGCGCTTGGAGATCAACGGCCACATGCCGCGCGGGGTGCTGGTGGACCCGAAGGCCGAGGTCGCCCAGGAGTACTACGCGGGTGTCGTGTGGGACGGCATCCGCAAGCAGCCGGTGATGATCTTCTCCCCCGTCGGCGGCATCGACATCGAGCAGGTCGCCGAGGAGCAGCCCGACAAGGTCGGCAGGCGCCACTTCTCCAACATCCTCCCCTTCAGCGAGTTCGAGGCCAAGGAGGCGATCGCCTCCACCGGTGTCACCGGCAGCGCGCTGAACAAGCTCGTCCCGATTCTCACGCGCCTGGCGAAGCTGTTCGTCGAGAACGACATGACGCTCGCCGAGATCAACCCGCTCGGGCAGCTCGCCGACGGATCGTTCGTGGCGCTCGACGCGCACATGGAGATCGAGAACGAGGCGCGCGGCCGCCACAAGAAGCTGCTGGCCGACCTCGGCGTGGGCGACGAGGAGACGCGCCAGGCGCGCGAGGCCACCCCGTTCGAGCTCGCCGGCGAGCAGGTCGACGCGACCGACCACCGCGGGGTAGCGGGCAACGTGACCGAGTTCGACGGCAACCTCGGCCTGGTGATCGGCGCGGGCGGCGGCTCGCTGACGCTGTTCGACGCGGTGCGCGCGCACGGCGGCAAGCCCGCCAACTACTGCGAGATCGGCGGCAACCCTTCCGTGGCGAAGGCGTGCGGGCTGGCGAAGCTCGTGCTGGGAAAGCCGGGCGTGGAGAGGATCGCGGTGATGATGTCGATCGTGAGCAACACGCGCGTGGACATCGTCGCGCGCGGCGTGATCAAGGCGTGCCTGGAGCTGGGCATGGACCCCGCCGAGAAGATCGCGATCTTCCGCATCCCCGGCGCCTGGGAGGAGGAGGGCTTCAAGATCCTCGAGAAGTACGGCGTCGACTACGCCGACCGCTCCGTCTCCCTCAACGAGGCGGCACGACGCGCTGTGGAGAAGATTCAAGGGGTGGCGGCGTGAGCATCCTGATCGACTCCGATACAACGTCTATCGTCCAAGGCATCACCGGCCGCGAGGCGGTCAACCTGACGAGGGAGTGCCTCGACTACGGCAAGGGCGCGAAGGTCGTCGGCGGCGTCACGCCCGGCCGCTTGGGCCGCGAGGTGCACGGCGTGCCCGTGTTCGACACGGTCGCCCAGGCCGTCGCCCACCACGGGGCGCCGATCTACGGCTCCGTCGTGACGGTCCCCCCCGCCTTCACCAAGGACGCGGTGTTCGAGGCGATCGAGAACGGGGTGAAGCTGATCGTGATCGTGACCGAGCGCATCCCCCGCCGCGACGTCGCCCAGATGGTCGAGCTGGCGACGCTCAGGGGCGCGCGCATCATCGGACCCAACTGTCTCGGCATCATCGTCCCCGACGTGATCAAGATGGGCGGCATCGGCGGGCCGGCGCGCAACGCCGCGCAGGCCTACACCCCAGGCCCGATCGGCGTGATCTCGCGCTCGGGCGGGATGACCACCGAGATGTCCTCGACGCTGAGCGCAGCTGGCCTCGGCCAGTCCACCGCGGTGTCGATCGGCGGCGACGCGATCATCGGCTCCTCCTACGCCGAGCTGATGGGGCTGTTCGAGGCCGACGAGCAGACGCAGGGCATCGTCATCTACACCGAGCCGGGCGGGCGCATGGAGGCCGAGCTGGCGCGGTGGGTGACCGATAACAACTCGCGCCTGCCGATCGTCGCCTTCATGGCGGGGCGTTTCATGGACGAGATGCCGGGCATGAGCTTCGGGCACGCCGGCACGATCGTGGAAGGCAAGGAGGACACGGCGACGGAGAAGATCGCCCGTCTCGCCCAGGCCGGTATAACGGTGGCCGAGCGCATCGAGGACATCCCGGGGATGATCCAGGCGAAGATCGCCGAACGTTCAGCCGCGAGGGAAGGGAGCCCGGTATGAGGTTTGGATGGACGGCCGTCCCGGCCGTCGCGGTTCGTTCGTGCCGCAGGCACGCGCCCACCGGGACCGGAGCAAGCCGATGAGGGCCGACGCCATCTTCATCGCGGTCGAGGTCTCCGACGCGGCCGCCTCCGACGCCGCGCTCGCCGCGAAGCTCACCGAAGCGTGTCCGGTGGACATCTTCGCCCAAGCCGACAACGGCGCACTCGAGCTCGTGGAGCGCAACCTCGACGAGTGCGTGCTCTGCGGCCTGTGCCTCGCCGCGGCGCCCGAGGGCACGGTCACGATCGTAAAGCTGTACGACGGCGAAGCCGCGCTCGCCCCGGCCTGACGCGTTCTTAGCCAAGGCTTACGAAATCGGGCGAAACTCCGACCCGCCCGCTATGTTAGAGACGCTAACCGCGCCCTAACTGTTTCCCAAGACTCCGGCAGGTGAGCCTCCCACCCGATGGACTCAAGCCCCAACGTGACATGGCAAGACGGCACGCTCTCGCGCAAGCGGCGCTGGCAGGCCCTCGACGCCCGCGGCGCCACCGTCTGGATCACGGGTCTCCCCTCCTCGGGCAAGTCGACGATCGGCGGCGCCGTGGAGGAGCGACTCGTGGAGCGGGGCCGCGGCGCCTACCTGCTCGACGGCGACAACCTGCGCTGCGGCATCTGCGGCGATCTGGGCTTCAGCCGGGCCGACCGAGAAGCCAACGTGCAACGCGTCGGCGAGCTCGCGCGCCTGTTCGCCGACTCGGGCGCGGTGGCCGTCGTGGCTCTCGTGTCCCCGTATGAAAGCGCTCGCATGCGGGTTCGCGAGCGTCACGAGCGCGACAACCTCCCCTTCTTCGAAGTGTTCCTCGACACGCCCGTCGCGGTATGCGCGCAGCGTGACCCGAAGGGCCTCTACGCGCGCGCGCTGGCCGGTGAGCTGAACGGGTTCACCGGCATCGACGATCCCTACGAGGCGCCGTCGCGAGCCGATCTGCAGCTCACCCCGGAGCACAGCGTCCCAGACGCCGTTAACGCCGTGCTCGAGCTCTTGCTGGCGCGCGCGCCCTCCGAGACGTTCACGGTCCGCTCGGAGACGAACGGCGGGAACGGCGCGCCTACCACCGCAGCAGCATCAGCCCGACGGTGACCCCGGGGCCGACGGTCACCATCATGGCGTGCTCGCCCGGCGCAGGCGCCCGTTGCTCGAGCGAGCGCTTCAGCACGTAGAGGATCGCCGGCGTGCCGACGTTGCCGTGCTCGGCGAGCACGTCGTAGCTGGACTGCGCCTGCTCGCGCGTGAGCTCGAGCGCCCCCTGCAGGCTCTCGATGATCCTCCGCCCGCCCGGGTGCAGCAGCCAGCGGTCGATGCCGTCGCGCTCCAGCCCGTTCGCGGCCAGGAAGTCGTCGACGAGCTCGCCCAGGCCCTCGGCCGCCATGTCGGGCAGCTCGCGGATCAGGTGCAGGTGGCTGTCCTGCGCGGACAGCTGCATCCGCACCGCGTCGAGCGTGCCCGCGATCTGGTGGACCTTGGAGGCGACAACGGCCGGCCCGCCCGCGACCAGCCCGGCGGCCCCCGCTTGCCTGCCCCCCGCCTGCGCCCGGTGGAGTGTCACGGGGTGTGCCCGTACGGGTGCTCCCGCGACTCCAAAGCCCTTGGAGCCGGCCGCCGCGACGCCGCCCGCCGCAAGCGGATCGGGAATCTCGATCAGCGCCGCCGCGCAGCCGTCGCCGAAGATCGACGATCCCACCGTCTTTGAGCGCTCGTCGCCCTCCAGCGCACGCGTGAGGATGCCGCTCATGCTGTCGGCGGCGACCACCAGCGCCTTCCTGCCCGGGTGCTCGCGCAGCGTCTGCGAGGCCAGGCGCACGAGCGGCACCGCGCTCGCGCAGCCGACGCCGACGACGTGGTACTTGTCGGTCGCCGGGTCCATTCCGTAGTGCCCGATCAGCCGGTGCGCGAGCGTCGGTCCGGCCAGCGTGTAGAGGCTCGAGCTGACGACGACCGCGATCTGCGCCGGATCGATCCCGAGCTCGTCGACCGCGCGCACCGCGTGGCCGAGCAGCTGCCGCTCGATCGCCGCCGTGCGTCCCTGGACGGTGCTGGAGAGGAAGTCCTCCCCGAGCGTAAGCCGCCGGCGCTGCACCCCGCAGCGCCCGAAGATGCGCCGCGCGAACTCGTCCTCGGCCAGCCCCAGTCGCTCGAGCACCTGCTCCTGGGTGTAGGAGGTGTCCGGGTGCGCCAGCGCCAGCCCGGCGATCCGCGCCAGCCCGGCGATCCGCGGCGGGCCGGCGAGCCGCGTCGGCGCGCGGCGCGAGCGCGTCGGCGCGCGGCGCGAGCGCGTCGGCGCGCGGCGCGAGCGCCCGCTCGGGCGGCGGCGCAAAGCTGGGAATCTCGGCTGCGATAGCTTTCAAGACGCTGGTCTGGGGGTCGGTCGGGCAATACGGCGCCCGAGTGGGCGGATCGGCGCCTCGAGCATATGAGAGCAACCCGCCGGCAACCGCAAGAGAGCGGACGTTCGTCGGATTTTCTTCATAGACTCTTCATCCTATCCACATGCTTCTTCATCAACTCTTCGACAGGCGTCCATGAATAGCCTTGGGGGGACGACAACAGCCATGAGCCTGGAGGGACGAGCATGAGAGTCATTGGAGCCGGACTGCCGCGCACGGGCACGCTGACGCAGAAGGTGGCGCTGGAGATGCTGGGTTTCGAGCCGTGCTACCACTGGGTCAACGTCATCGCCGACCTCGACCAGGTGGGAGTGTGGAACCGCGCGCTCGACGGGGAGGAACCTTGGGACGAGGTGTTCGGCGGCTTCCAGGCCACGGTGGACTGGCCCGGCGGCTACTTCTGGCGCGAGCTGTCCGAGCACTACCCGGACGCCAAGGTGCTGCTCAGCGTGCGCGACCCCGAGCGCTGGGAGCCGAGCTTCCGGGAGACGATCTGGAACATGTGCTTCGGTGAGTCGCTGATCCGGCTCGTCTCCAGCGCGCGCGGCCAGGTCGATCCGCAGTGGAGCCGCTACCTGCGGCTTGTCGATCGCATGTTCTGGAGCGCCCAGGGCACGTTCGCCGCCGGGCACGAGACGCCCGAGCAGCTGATGGCGCAGTTCGAGCGCCACAACGAGCAGGTCAAGGCGAGCGTGCCGCCTGAGCGGTTGCTCGTGTGGAGCGTCACCGAAGGCTGGGAGCCGCTGTGCGAGTTCCTCCAGACGCCGGTCCCCGACGAGCCACTGCCGCACGTCAACGACCGCGAGACCTTCCTCGGCCGCGTCATCGACGGCGGGGTCGCCGCGCTGCAGACGTGGCGCGCCGGCGAGCGGCAGAGCGCCGAGAACGCTCCCATGGAGTCCTCGCCCGGCACGTCCGGCGCAGCCGCGGCCGAGACCGCAGTCGGCGAGGCCGGCTCGCGGGATGCCGCGACGGCCTAGCGGCGGCAGCGGCCGTCGAACATGAGCAGACCGCGTCTCGTCATCACCCTGCTCGGGGTCGCGGCGGCGATCGTCGTCGCGATCGTGCTGAGCACGGGCGCCCTGCGCAACGGCGCCTCGCGCGCCGAGGCGTCGCCATCGTGCCTGCCGGTCACGCTGGAGCACAGCGCCAAGCTGGCGGGAGCGCCCGTCGATGTCTCGCCGGCGCCGGGCGCCGGCACCGCCAACCCACGCACCCAGATCAGCTTCCTGGGCCTGCCGGCGAAGGCGATCCACGAAGTGTCGGTCTCCGGGCAGAGCAGCGGCCGCCACGCCGGCCGTCTGGAGACCTATTCGCAGGGCGACGGCGCGAGCTTCGTGCCAGACGATCCGTTCACGCCCGGCGAGCGCGTGTCGGTGAGCGCGAAGATCGACGTCGGCAGCTACTACGCGCCACCGCAACCGGTCCCGCCCCTGCCCCGGCGGGGGATCTCCTTTTCGTTTCGCGTCGACACGCCCTACTCCGTCGCAGGCGCAGGCGAGTTCCCCAACCCGCAGGCCGCGCCGAGCGACTACCAGAGCTTCGCGACGATGCCCGGCGTGCAGGCGCCGGTCCTGAGCGTGACGGCGCCCGATCGCGACCCGGCGGCCGGCGACATCTTCACCAGCAACGGGCCGAGCGCCGGCCGCTACGGACCCTTGATCTACACGCCACAGGGACGGCTCGTCTGGTTTCACCAGCTCTCCGGCGGGCAGAGCGCGGAGAACCTCAGCGTGCAGCGCTACGAAGGCCGGCGCGAGATCACCTTCTGGCAGGGCAAGGTGCTCTCGCTGGGCTTCGGGCAGGGCGAAGACGTCGTCATGAACGACCGCTACCAGACCGTCGCCCGGGTCGCCGGCGGCAATGGCCTGGCGGCCGACCTGCACGACTTCCAGCTCGGGGCCCACGATGTCGCCTACACGACCGCCTTCAACCCGATCCGCTGCGACGTGTCGCGCGTGGAAGACGGGACTCGCAACGGGGTCGTGCTCGACAACGCGATCCAGGAGATCGACGTCAAGACCGGGCTGGTGCGCTGGGAATGGCACAGCCTCGACCACGTCGCCGTCACCGAGTCGGAAACCGCCGCGCCGAAGACCTCCGCGCCTTGGGACTGGTTTCACGTCAACTCGATCGACGTCGAGCCCGGCGGCGACCTGCTCGTCTCGGCGCGCTCCACCTGGGCGGCCTACCAGCTCGAAGGCGGCAGCGGCGACATCCTCTGGCGCCTCGGCGGCAACAGGAGCTCGTTCGCGATGGGGCCGGGGACGAAGACGGCTTGGCAGCACGACGCTCGGAAGCTGCCGAGCGGCGAAGTGACCATGTTCGACAACGGCTCCAACCCTCCGGTCCACAGCCAGTCGCGCGCAGTGCGGATCGCCCTCGACTTCAAGACCCGCGAAGCACGGCTGCGCTCGGTGTACACGCACCCCAACCCGCTGCTGTCCGTAAGCCAGGGCAACGTGCAGACGCTGGCGAACGGGAACACGGTGGTGGGCTACGGCGCGATCCCACAGGTCAGCGAGTACGCAAGGGACGGCTCGCTGCTCTTCGACGCCCACCTCCCCTTCGTGATGTCGTCCTACCGCGACCTGCGCATCCCCTGGAGCGGGCGCCCGCTGAGCCCGCCGGCGATCGTCGCCGAGCTCAACAACACGGGCGAAGAGACGATCGTGCACACGAGCTGGAACGGAGCGACCGAAGTGTCCCGATGGCGCGTGCTCGCAGGAGAACGGCCGGGAGCGCTCGAGCCGCGGGCGACGATCCCGGCGAGCGACTTCGAGAGCTCGACGATCCTGCCCAAGAAGTACGCCTACGTGGAGGCGCAGGCGCTTGACTTCGCCGGCCACGTGATCGGCCGCTCGGGGGCTGCTCGGGTAGGCGCGAACGCGGCCTCTCTACCCGCCACCCGGAACTCGGGTTGAGCGCGCGTGTTGCGTAGACCGGTGGATGAGAGACTCAGTACGCGGGCGCGTGCGAGGGCTGCTTGTGCGTGCTGCTCGTGGTGCCGCTTTTCGTCGGCGTACTCGTCGATTTTCCGCCGCACCCCGCTATCGCAACGGTGGCCGCGACGGCGGCCAGTAGCGTTAGCATGGCGCCCAGTGGCGTATGTCTCATCGGCCGGCCCTCTGTTGTCGCTCGCTTGCATGCCCCCCGTAATGAGGGGTGCCCGTATGGGTGCAACTCGGGGGCTCACCCTACCAACGTGTTCCCGGTTCGGTTGAGGGCCCGCACAATGAGGGTCCTGACATGAGTGCCGTGGCGCCCGCAAGCTCCGAGGCGACGGCTTCGCCACCGGTGGAGCGCAAGCCGATCTCGCGCACGGGGTGGCTGCTGGCCGTGTGTTGCGCGGCGCAGTTCATGGTGATCCTCGATTTGAGCATCGTCAACGTGGCGCTGCCCTCGATCCAGCTGGATCTCGGCTTCTCGGCGCCTGAACTGCAGTGGATCGTGGACGCGTACGCGATCACGTTCGCCGGCTTCCTGATGCTCGGGGGGCGCGCCGCCGACCACTTCGGGCAGCGTCGGATGTTCGTCCTGGCGCTGCTGCTGTTCGCGCTCGCCTCACTCGCCGGCGGCCTGGCCGTGGACCGCACAACGCTCGTGATTGCCCGCGCCGGGCAGGGTGTCGGCGGCGCACTGATGGCGGCGTGCTCGCTGGCGATCATCACCTCCGCCTTCGCGCCGGGGCCGCAGCTCAATCGCGCGATCGGGGCGTGGGCGGCCATGAACGGGCTCGGCGGAGCGGCGGGGATGCTGTTCGGGGGGATCATCACGCAGGAGCTCAACTGGCGCTGGGTGCTGCTCATCAACCCACCGATCGGGATCGCGGCGGCACTTGTGGCGTATGCCGTCGTAAGCACCCATTCGGGCACAGGCGAGCGCCGCCGAGGATCAGGATCCCACCCGCCTCGCAGCTTCGACCTCGCGGGCGCACTCACGCTGACGGTAGGCCAGATGGTGCTGGTGTACGGCGTCGTGGAAGCGGGCCTCGCGGGCTGGGACACGGCGGCGGCGCTCGGCCCGATCCTTGGCGGGATCGCCCTGCTGGCGGTGTTCGGCGTGATCGAGACCCGGTTCGCCTCTGAACCCTTGATCCCCTTCAAGGAGCTGACGAAGCCGCTGCGAACCGCCAACAACATCGTGTTGCTGTTCAGCGCGTCGCTGTTCCCGATGTGGTTCGTGAGCTCGCTCTACCTGCAACAGGTGTTGGGGCTCTCCCCGCTCGACACCGGTCTGATCTTCCTGCCGATGACGTTGATGATCGGGGCGGTGGCAGCGCGCGCCGGCAGGTTGGTGAGCCAATTCGGCGTGCGTCCGGTGCTCGGCGGCGGGCTGATAATGCTTGCGGGCGGAATGCTGCTGCTCGCCCGGATCTCCTCGAGCGGGAGCCCGATCGTGTACATCATGATCCCCGGCCTCTTGACGGCGGCGGGGATAGCGATGTCGATCGTGCCCTCCACCATCGCCGCCACCCAGGGCGCCAAGGAGGGGCAGACGGGGCTCGCCTCCGGCCTGGTGAACACCTCGCGCCAGATCGGCGGCGGGCTCGGGCTGGCGATCCTGGTGACGCTCGCCACCCAGCGCACCTCACATTTGATCGGCGCGGGCGTGGGGGTGCCCCAGGCGCTCACCGATGGGTTCCGGCTCGCATACCTGATCGGCGCGGGCCTGGCCGGCGCGGCGGCGGTGGTGACATTCACCTCGCTGCCCGGGCGGGCCAGGGATATAGGACCTATCCCGCCACCCACCCCGGGACCTGCCCCCCCTCCCACCCCCGGGGATAAGGACCCCACCCACCCGGGAGCGCGACGCTTCGCGATCGCGATCGGCGTCGTTGTCGCGGGCTTCGTCGCGATCGACCTCGCATTCGCGGGCTCTCACGGCGCTCCCGTGGGCGCGTACACCACCGACGACGCCTACAGCTACGTCTCGGCGCCAAAACTGCACCCACCGATCGTGAGGCGCACAGATCGAACGGTGACGGCCGGAAAGCCGGCGGCCGGATACATCTTTACGACGAACTTCTACTCCCTCAACGAACCGCCGATGATCGGCCAGAGCGGCCCGCTGATCCTCGATCGTCGCCTGCAGCCGGTGTGGTTCCAGCCGGTGCCCGAAAGCGTGGTGGCCTCCAATCTGAGCCTGCAGACCTACGAAGGAAAGCCGGCCCTCGCCTGGTGGCAGGGCGTGGTCACCAAGACAGGTCAAACCGAAAGCGGCGAATACGTCGTCGTCGACCAGCACTACCAGCCGGTGGCGAGGCTGAAGGGCGCCGACGGCTGGACGCTCACCCTCCACGAGCTGCTCATAAGCGGCGAAGACGCATGGGTGACCGCCAACAAGAACCTGGCCATGGACCTGTCGAAATACGGGGGCGCCTACAACGGAGCGATGATCGACTCGGCGGTGCAGGAGTACAGCCTGAGGACCGGCAAGCTGCTGCGCACCTGGGACGCCCTGGACCACATCCCGCTGAACCAGTCCTACGCGACGCTCCCGACCAACGGCTTCCCGTGGGACGCCTACCACGTCAACTCCGTGCAGCTCGTCGGCAACGGGAGCTTCCTCGTGTCGATGCGCAACACCTGGGCCGCCTACCTGGTGAACATCGCCACCGGCGAGATCGAATGGACGCTCGGCGGCAGGCACACGAGCTTCAAGCTCGGTCCCGGCGCCGCCTTCCAGTGGCAGCACGACGTGCGGCTGGGTCCGGGGTCGACTGTGACGATGTACGACGATCACTGCTGCCAGCTCACCAGCGGAGGGACCAACGTCAAAGCGACCGGGCCGTCGCGGGGGCTCGAACTGAAGCTCGGCACGCAGCAGCACACCGCGACGCTTGCGGCCCAGTACGTCCGTGAGGGCAGATTCGCCGCCGACTACATGGGCGACGCCCGTGCACAGCCGAACGGCGACGTGTTCGTGGGCTGGGGGTCGGAACCGTACTTCTCGGAGTACAGCCGCTCGGGCAAGCTCCTGTTCGACGGGGAATTCCCGTGGCCGGACCTCACCTACAGGGCGACGCTCGAGCAGTGGGTGGGCCTGCCGCTCTCCACGCCCGCCGGCGCCGCGATTCAAACGGGCGGCAAGACCGCGGTATACGCAAGCTGGAACGGCGCCACGCAAGTCGCGTCCTGGCGGGTTCTCGCAGGCGCCGCCACCGGTAGGCTGACGGCCGTGACGAGCACCCCCAAGTCTGGGTTCGAGACCGCGATCCCGATGCCATCGGGACAGAGCTACGCAACGCTTCGAGGTCCAGGCACTCGACGCGAGCGGGCACGTGATCGGGACCTCTCGACCGTTTTCGGCGAGATCGGAATGACCAGGCGCTCGAGCGGCAACCGTCCCAGTCTCCAGGGCTCGACCAAGCGCGGCTGGGCGGGAGTCCGCGCGGTCGTCCTGCTGGCGAGCGTCGCCGGGCTCTGCGCCGGGCTAAGCGCCTGCGGCGAAAGCGTGTTCTCCAGCGCCGACGCGGCCAGCATCACGCCAAGCCGCGAGATCGCCGAGGCCCGCGCCAACTCGCTGGCGGTGTCACCGCTGCCCGGCACCGAGGACGCCTCGCCCTCCACTCAGGTCAGCTTCCTCGGAGGGCCGGGCACGAAGGTGGCGAACGTGAGCGTGGTGGGGTCGCGCAGCGGCAGCCACCCGGGCAAACTGAAGCGCTACTCGACCGGAACGGGCGCGAGCTTCGTGCCGAACAGGCCGTTCCAGGCGGGCGAGCAGGTGGCGGTTCACGCGCTCGTGGGCGTGGGCGCGGCGACGCCCACGAAGCCGGTGACGACGATCTTCACGATCGCCCACCAGGCGTCCGTGAGCCAGACGCAGTTCCCGAAAGAACCGGGCGACTCCCGCGCGATTCAGCACTACGCCTCGGCGCCCACCCTGACTCCCTCGACGGTGAGGATCACGACGCCCGCCCAGCCCGGCGCGGCGGGCGGTTACCTGTTCATGGCGCCCTACCAGGGCATGGGCGCGCCCGGGCCGATGATCGCCGAACAAAACGGATCGCTCGTGTGGTTTCACCCGCTGCCGGCGGGCGAGAAGGCGACCAACTTCCAGGTGCAGCAGTACGAAGGCAGACCGGTGCTCACGTGGTGGCAAGGGCGCACCCTGCAGGTCGGGTTCGGTCAGGGCGAAGACGTGATCTACGACAGCTCCTACAAACCGCTGGCCACGATAAGGGCCGGCAACGGCTACAAGGCGGACCTGCACGAGATCCGGCTGACCTCGCAGGGGACGGCTTGGATCGACGACGTTCGACCCGATCCACATGAGCTTCGCCCCTCTGCACGGCGCCAGGAGCGGGATCCTGAGCGACGCGGTGGTGCAGGAGATCGACGTGAAGACCGGCCTTGTGATGTGGGAGTGGCACGCGCTCGGCCACGTCCCACTGCAGGACTCCACGATGGCGGTCCCTCACTCCAGCTATCCGTGGGACTACATCCACGTGAACTCCATCGATCCCGGCTCCTTCAGAGACGTGCTGCTGTCGGCGCGCAACACGGATGCGCTCTACGACGTGGACATCAGGACGGGCGCCTTCAACTGGCAGCTCGGCGGGAGACACTCGACCTTCAAGCTCGGGTTGGGCGCCAAAACGTACTTCCAGCACGACGCGGAGTGGCAGCCGGGAGGGCTGATCTCGGTGTTCGACAACGGCGCCTCTCCCGCGAAGGAGAAGCAGTCGCGCGGGATTCTGCTGAGGCCTGACTTCGCGACCAAGACGGTCGCGCTCGTGAGAGCGTTCGTGAACCCGACACACACCCTGCTGGCGGCCGCCCAGGGCAACACGCTTGCGCTCGGAGAAGGCGACTGGCTGATGGGGTACGGCAACCTGCCGAACTTCACCGAGTACAGCTCGACCGGGGCGGTGCTGCTCGACGGAACGCTCGGCAAGGGCGTGCAGGACTTCCGCACCTATCTGTCGCCGTGGAGCGGACACCCCACGACACCGCCGGCGATCGCGGCCACGCGCGGCGCCTCGAGCGTGACCGTCCACACGAGCTGGAACGGCGCCACCGATGTCGCGTCATGGCAACTGCTGGCGGGCGAATCGCCAACCACGCTGACCCCGCTCGCAACCGTGCCGAAGAGCGGCTTCGAGACGACCGCCACACTCACGACCCCCAACGTATACGTGAGGGCCGCCGCCGTATACGTGGAGAGCAGGGCGCTCGACGCGAACGGCAACGTGCTCGGCAGCTCGGCCACGTTGCGCCTGCCCTGAGCCAACGGATGGCCGCCCGCGGCGCTATCGTGTGGAGGCCGTGAGCGAAAACTTCTCACTCATCGTGATGTGCTTCTTTATGCTCGCCTCGCTCGCGTTTCTGGCGCAGCAGATCCTCGCCTACCATTAACCGGCCTCGAGCCGCCGGCGCGCCGCACTCCTAGCTCAGGAGTGCTTACGGGCGGTCTTGAGGCGTTCACGTTCCTGGTGCTTGTCGACGACGTTGGCGATCAGCTTCAGGTACTGGGAAGGCCCGGTGGCCTTGGCCTTGCCGTAGGTGAAGGCCTCGATCCAGTCGGGCACCTTGCCTTCGTTGGCCATGACGTTGAAGAACTCGCGACGCATCTGAACGGTGATGCGCGCGTCGGTGGCCGGGCCCTTCGTGACCTGGACCTCGGGCATCTGCAGGCGGAAGAACTGGACGTCGCCGCGCCCCTGCAGCTCGACGCTCACGACGAGCGTCATCGGGGCGAGCGCCGGCACTTCCTCGACGAAGCGCCGCGCGGCCCGCTCGATCAGGCTCTTGGCGTCCTCAGCCATCAGGAGGCGATCCGCTGGGACGCAGACGGGTCGTGCGTGCCGGGGTTGGGCGGATGCGTCCGGAGCGCGGCCATCAGATCTTGTGGCGCTGAAGAAGCTTCTTGCCGATCACCATGCGCTGGATCTCCGATGTGCCCTCGCCGATCAAGAGCAGCGGGGCGTCGCGATAGAGGCGCTCGATCTCGTACTCCTTGGAGTAGCCGTAGCCGCCGTGGATGCGGAAGCACTCCTCCACGCAGAAGCGGCCGGCCTCGGAAGCGAACAGCTTGGCCATGCCGGCCTCGAGATCCGAGCGCTCGCCGGCGTCCTTCAGGCGCGCGGCGCGCAGCGTCAGCAGCCGCGCCGCGTCCACCTGGGTGGCCATGTCGGCGAGCTTGAACTGGATCGCCTGGTGCTCGGCGATCGGCTTGCCGAACGTCTTGCGCTCCTGCGAGTAGCGCAAGGCCAGCTCGAGCGCGCGCTGGGCGATGCCGACGCCGCGCGCCGCCACGTTCACTCGGCCGACCTCCAAGGCGTCCATCATCTGGGAGAAGCCTCTGTTCAGGCCCTCCTGCTCGCCGCCGAGGACATTCTCGGCCGGGCAGCGGTAGCCGTCGAACACGAGCTCGGTCGACTCGACGCCCTTGTAGCCCATCTTTTTGAGCTTCGGCGGGACATTCAGGCCGGCATGCTCACCGGTGTTCTCTGAGACGCCCCCCTCCTTCTCGGCGATGAAGCAGGTGAAGCCCTTATGGCGCGGCTGGGCGTCGGGGTCGGTCTTGACGAGCACGAACACGAGCGAGGACATCAGGCCGTTGGTGACCCACATCTTCTGGCCGTTGATCTCATACGAGCCGTCCTCACCCTTCTTGGCGGACGTCTTGATCGCCTGCACGTCTGAGCCGAGCTCGGGCTCGGACAGCGAGAAGGCGGCCCTGATCTCCCCGGTGGCCATGCGCGGCAGGTACTTCTGCCTCTGCTCCTCGGAGCCGAACTTCATGAGCAGGTAGGAGCCGATGAAGTGGGTGTTGACGACGCCCGAGATCGAGATCCAGCCGCGCGAGAGCTCCTCGACGATCATCGCGTACGTCGTGAGGTCCAAGCCCATGCCGCCGTACTCCTCGGGGATCGTGACCCCGAACAGGCCGAGCTCCTTCATCTGCTCGACGATCGGCTCGGGGAAGAGGTCCTCGTGGTCGTAGTGCTCGGCGTTGGGGAGGATCTGCTCGTCGGCGAACTGGCGCACCATCTCGGTGATGGCCTTCTGCTCGTCGGTCTTCTCGGTGTAGGGGGCGGGGGCTACGGCCATGACTGGGGCGCTCCAAGGTCGGAAATCGGGAAGTCCTCGCAGGATACCTGGGAGAGGCGAGACAAATCTGCGTCGCGGTCCGCCGGACTTCGCGACCGTGGCAGACTGCGGCGGCGTGAACTTCGCCAGGGACCTCCTCCAGACGCTGCCCGCCGACGATGTGGCGCTCGTGGAGCTCGCGCACGACGGAAGCCGTAGGGAGTGGACCTTCGGCGAGATCGAAGTGTGCGGCGCGCGCCTGGCGGGATCGCTCGCCGCGCGAGGCGTGGGTCGCGGCGACGTCGTGATGACGCTGATCGGAAACCGCCCCGAGTGGGTGTTGACGATGATCGCCTGCTTCCGGCTCGGCGCGGTGGCGCTGCCGTGCACCGAGCAGTTGAGAGCCAAGGATCTGCGCCTGCGCCTGGAGGTGGCGCGCCCGGGGCTGATCGTGGCGGACGAGCGCAACCGCACAGAGCTCGAAGCCAGCGAGCCGGCGTGCGGCGTGCTGTGGACGCCAGATGCGAGCGTGTGGGGTTGGATCGACGAAAAAGGGGGCCTCGCGCGCGCGCGCGAAAGAGGGCTTTCTTCGCGCGCACGCGCGCGAGACACCCCAAAACCGGACACACACAACCCCCCACCCCAGGCCCAACCGACCCCCGTCGCGACCCCCTACGTCGACCTTCTCGCCAACTACCCGGCCCAGGCCCAACCGACCCCCGTCGCGACCCCCTACGTCGACCTCGCCGCCGACGACCCGGCCCTGATCACCTTCACGAGCGGGACGGCGGGCGAGCCGAAGGCGGTGGTGCATGGACAGAGATACCTGTATGGGCAGCGCGTGCAGGCCGAGCACTGGCTGGGCGCCAACGCGGACGATCTCGTGTGGTGCACGGCGGCGAGCGGATGGAGCAAGTCGGCGCGCAACGTGTTCATCGCGCCATGGTTGATGGGCGCGACGGCGCTGATACACGACGCGCGCTTCGATCCGCACGAGCGACTGGAGCTGATCGAACGCGAGCGGGTGAGTGTGCTGTGCATGGCGCCCACCGAGTACCGCGTGATCGCCAAGCACGCGACGCTCAGAGCGCTGCCGAGCCTGCGCGGCATGGTGGCCGCAGGGGAGGCGCTCAACCCGGAGGTGCTGAATGCGTGGCGGGTGGCCACGGGGCTGGACATCCGCGACGGCTACGGGCAGACCGAGACGGGCCAGACGACCGGGATGGAGATCGGCATGCCGGCACGTGCGGGCTCGATGGGAAGGGCGCTGCCCGGCATCGAGCTGACCGTGCGGGAGGGAGAGCTGGTGGCCGATCCGAAGAGCGTGCCAACGTTCTTCTTGGGCTATCTCGGCGAGCAGGTGCGCCGGCGAGACGACGGCGCTTGGGAGATCGAGGATCGGCGCGACGGGGGGCCGTGGCACACGGGCGACAAGGTGCGCCGGGACGGGGACGGCTATCTGCGCTTCGAAGGCAGAGCGGACGACGTGATCATCTCCGCCGGCTACCGGATCGGGCCCTTCGAGGTGGAGTCCGCGCTGGTGGCGCACCCCGCCGTCGCGGAGGCGGCGGTGGTGGCGGCCCCCGACGAGGAGCGCGGGTCGGTGGTGCGCGCGATCGTCGTGCTCCGCGACGGGCATCGGCCCTCGCGCGAGCTGGCGAGCGAGCTCCAGGACCATGTCAAGCGCGAAACCGCGCCCTACAAGTATCCGCGCATCGTGGAGTTCGCGAAGGAGCTGCCGAAGACCGCGAGCGGCAAGGTCAGACGGGCCGAGCTGCGCGATCGTTGAGCGCGACAACCGCGTCGATCTCGACCTGGGCGCCGCGCGGCAACGCCGCCACGCCCACCGCCACTCGCGCCGGCGGAGCCTCGTCAAAGAACGAGGCGTACACCTCCCCCACCTCGGTGAAAACGGACAGGTCGGTCATGTAGACAGTCATCCTCACGGCGTCGCCCAGCGTCGCTCCCGCCGCCTCGCACACCGCGGCCAGGTTGCGCAGGCACTGGCGCGCCTGCTCGGCGGCGCTCTCCCCCACCAGCTCGCCGGACTGCGGGTGCGAGCGGTATCTGGCCCGAGCAGAACAGCAGCCCGCCCGCCCGGACCGCGTGACTGTACGGACCGATCGCCGCGGGGGCCGCCGGCGCGTGAATGGCCTGACGCTGCATCGAGACGCCAGCCTACATGCGTCCTGTAGATTCCGACTGTGCGACGAGCCGCCATCACCTCAGCGAGCTCTTTCTTGGCGGCCGCGCTGGTCTTGCTCGCCTGCTTCGCGCTGCCGCAGGTCGCCCAGGCGGGAATCTCTTGGGGGGCTTGCGCGGAATCGAACAACATCGCCTGCGGCCATCTGACGGTCCCGCTCAATCCCGCCAACACCTCCGAAGGCGTGATCACGCTGGCGATGCGCCGCCACCGAGCCCCGGTGGGCGAATCGAAGGATGCCGTGATCGCGCTGGCCGGCGGACCCGGGCAGGCGGCGATCCCGTTCATCAACCAGTTCGCGCAGGTCCTCGGCCCGATCGTCTCCACACGCGATCTGATCGCGCTCGACCAGCGCGGCACGGGCCTCTCCCACCCGCTCTCATGCGCCGCCTTCGAACACGTCAAAGGTGGACTGTCGCCAACCGCGGTGGGGATCTGCGGCGGGCAGATCGGCGATACGCGCGGCCTTTACACGACAGCCGACACGGTGGCCGACATCGAGGCGATCCGCCAGGCCGGGGGCTACGAAAAGCTCGTGCTCTACGGAACGTCCTACGGAACGAAGGTGGCCGAGCGCTACGCGCAGGAGTATCCGGGTCGGGTGGAGGCGCTGGTGCTCGACTCGGTGGTGCCGCCGAACGGGCCGGAAGCATTCGACGGGACGACGTTCGCGGCGGTGCCGCGCGTGCTGAGCCAGCTCTGCTCGGGCGGAGCGTGCGCGCGAATCACCTCTGATCCGGTGCACGATCTGGGGCGGCTCGTGAGGCGCATGGGCGGCGGGTCGGTGCGCGGGCGCGTGATCGACGGTCATGGCGTGGCCAACACGACACGCGTCTCCTCCGACGATCTGCTCGCGATCCTGATGGAGGGCGACTTCGACCCGATCCTGCGAGCCGAATTCCCGGCCGCGGTGCGCTCGGCGGTGAGGGGCGACACCGCGGCGCTCGCCCGTCTGATCAAGCGTGCGGAAGGCGAAGGCGAAGGCGAAGAAAGCCTGAGCGAGGGCTTCGACGTGCCGCTGTACTACTCCACGATCTGCGACGAGACCACGTTCCCGTGGAATCGCGCCGCGAATCCGAAAAAGCGCTTCAGCGAAGCGCTCGCGGCGCTCAGGGCGCAGGGGTCGAGCGCGTTCGCGCCGTTCACGACGTCCAACGCGCTCTCGTTGAGCGACGTGCCCGAGTGCGCGGCCTGGCCGCTCACGTCGACGGGCCCCGAAGTCGACACGGCGCCGCTCCCGGACGTGCCGACGCTGATCCTCAGCGGCGCCGACGATCTGCGCACGCCGACGGCGAACGCGCAGGCGGTGGCGGCGCAGATTCCGGACGCGAGCCTGCTCGTGGTGCCCAACACGGGTCACTCAGTGCTCGGGTCGGACCCCACGCCCTGTGCTCACAACGCGCTTCACGCGCTGTTCGACGGCAAGCCGGTCAAGCAGTGCAAAGACAGGACCCCCCCGCCGTTCCTGCTTCCGACTCCGCTGCCGCCGCGCAGCATCGCCGAAGTGCCGCCGGCCAAGGGAAACCCGGGCCTGGCGGGCCGCACAGTGGGGGCCGCGGTGCTGACGCTCGGCGACTTCGACCGCCAGATGCTGCTCGCGGTCCTCGAAAACATCGGCGAAGTCCTGTTCGGGTCGGGGTCGGTGCGCATCGGCGGGTTGCGAGCCGGGTGGGGCGGGATCGTGCACGGCAGCGTGACGCTGCGCGGCTACTCCTACGTGCCCGGCGTGACGGTCACCGGCAAGATCTCGAGCTCGGGCGCCGGCACCCTGCGCATCGGAGGCTCGGCGGCGGCCCGCGGGACGCTCGAGGTCGGTGCGAGGGGAACGCTCACCGGAGTGCTCGGCGGCCGGCATGTGCGTCTGGCGGCGTCGAGGCACACGGAAATCGGGCTGGGAAGCTCCGCGATGCTCGCGCCGTCGCGCTTGAGCGGGCTGGTCGCGAGCCCGAAGCGGTTGGCGGCGCTGCGGGCGAAGGGCACCGCGGCGCTCTTGCGACAGATGTTCGATGTGAAGCGCTGAGCGCTGTCGATAACGTCTGTGCGAGTGCCACGGCGGATCCTGATAGCGGCGCTCGGCGCGCCACTCGCCTCGCTGGCGCTCGCCACCGCGCCCGTGTTTGCGGCGCCGGCGATGACGTTCGCCCCCTGCTCTGAAGACCAGGCGTTCTCCTGCGCGACCCTGAGCGTGCCGCTTGACCGCAGCGGCTCACCGGCGGGCGCGGTGGCGCTGAAAGTCGAGCGCCTGCAGGCGGGAGCGGCGCCGGCCGGCTCCGCCGTGGTGGCGCTGGCGGGAGGTCCCGGCCAAGCGGCGCTCCCGCTCGCGAGCCAGACCGCGGTGGCGATCGCGCCGGCGCTCGGCGCGCGCGATCTGGTGATGTTCGACCAGCGCGGCACCGGCACCTCCGGGCCGCTTGCGTGCTCGGCCCTCGAAGGCGAAGAAGGGCTCGCCGCGATCGGGCAGGCATTCGAACGCTGCGCGCTTCAGATCGGCGCGGCGCGCGGCTCCTATACGACTCTGGAATCGGCGGCCGACATCGAGGCGCTGCGCCAGGCGATGGGCTACCAGAAGCTCGTGCTGTTCGGCGTGTCATATGGGACGAAGGTGGCGCTGCGGTACGCCGAACGCTACCCCCAGAACGTCGAAGCGCTGGTGCTCGACTCGGTGGTTCCGCCCGAAAAGAACGACCCGTTCGCGCTGTCCACGTTCAGGGCGATGAAGCCCGTGTTCGAAGAGCTGTGCTCGGCAAGGGTGTGCGCGGGCATCACCAACAACCCGCTGGGCGATCTCGCGCGGCTAACGGCAAGGCTGCGCAAGCACGCGCTGAACGGGTTCGTGTACGACGGCTCGGGCAAACGACACCGCACGGCGATGTCCGACGTGGGCTTCCTCAACCTGATCGCGGCGGGCGATCTGAACCCGGCGTTGCGCGCGCTGCTGCCCGCCTCCACGCAGTCGGCGTTGCGAGGCGATCCGGCTCCGCTGCTGCGGCTCAACCTCCTCTCGGAGGGGCTCGTGCCGAACCTTCCGGGCACCCCCACGGCCGCGGCGAGGGCAGCAGCCGACGGGCGCCCGGGACCCCGCCCGCCCGGCTCGAAGGCAGCCGGCGCATGGAGCCGCGGAACCCCCTCCGCGCCGGCTGCGGAGGCGAGCTCCGGCGGGATTGACGAAGCGCTGTTCGTGGACACCACCTGCGAAGAAGCGGCTTTCCCGTGGCAGCGCTCAGCGGCGCCCGGCACGCGCGTGGCGGAAGCCATGGGCGCTCTGCGCGCGCTGCCGGCGTCTGACTTCTACCCGTTCGACGCGAGCGTCGAGTGGGCGGACAGCGTGCTGCCCGGCTGCGCCCAATGGCCGAACCTGGCGCCGCCGCCCCCGGCGATCGCCCCGCTGCCGAACGTTCCCACGCTGATCCTCTCAGGCGCCCAGGATCTGAGGACCCCGACCGCGGGCGCCGAAGCCGTCGCCGGTCGCATCCCCGGGTCACAGCTCGAGGTGGTCCCCTACACGGGCCATTCGGTGATCGGCGCAGACTTCAGCGGATGCGCCCAGGCGGCGTTGAAGGCGTTCTTCACAACCGGCGCCGCACCGCCTTGCAGAGCCTCGCAGAACCCGTTCGCCCCGACGCCCATCACGCCGACGAAGCTGGCGTTCGTGCAACCGGTCGGGGGCGTGAAGGGCCGGGCGGGGAGCACGCTCGCGGTGGTGCTCGACACGATCGTCGACCTCGAACGGCAGGTGATCGGCGCGACGCTCCAGGCGGCGCAGGCGCTCCCGAGCGGTTCGAGCTTCGGCGGCCTGAGGGGCGGATACGCGCGCATAAGCTCCTCGGCCCTGCGATTGCACCGTCTGTCCTTGGTGCCGGGCGTGCAGCTCAGTGGGACGTTCACGATCGTGAAAGGCCGTCTGCGTCCCGCCAACCTGCGTGTCGAAGGCTCGCTGGCCGCGAGGGGCACAGTCCGCATCGGCGCGCCGGTGGTGAGCGGAACGCTGGGCGGGCGCCGCTTCAGCGTGAACATCGCCAAGGTGAGGCTCGCGCGCGCCGCCGCCGCCGCGAGCGGCATCCCGCCGGCCCTTCGCTTTCCCGAGCCTGCGCTCGCGCGTCTACGCTGAGCGCAGCGCCCCCTGCGCGTACAAGCGGGCGGGCGGGCGCCGGTCCACTGAGGATGAGGCCCCACGCGCGTGCAAGCCGGCGCGAGCGCGTCTACGCTGAGTGGGATGGCCAACGCGCTCGCAAGCGAGAGCTCCCCGTACCTGCGTCAGCACGCGAACAACCCGGTTGACTGGCTGCCTTGGGGCCCGAAGGCGCTCGAGAGAGCGCGCGAGCGGGACGTGCCGCTGCTCGTGTCGATCGGCTACTCCGCGTGCCACTGGTGTCACGTGATGGAGCGGGAGTCCTTCGAGGACGAGCGCACGGCGCGCTTGATGAACGAGGGTTTCGTGTGCGTGAAGGTCGATCGCGAGGAGCGTCCCGACGTGGACGCGCTGTACATGGAGGCCGTCCAGGGCATGACCGGCCACGGCGGGTGGCCGTTGAACGTGTTCCTCACCCCCGAGGGCCTGCCTTTCTACGGGGGCACCTACTTCCCGCCGCAGGAGCGTCCCGGGACGCCCTCCTTCGCCCAGGTGCTGCTCTCCGTGAGCGAAGCCTGGCGCGAGCGCGGCGAGGAGATCAGGGCGAGCAGCGAGGAGCTGCGCGAGCGCCTGTCGGGCGGGGCGCTCTTGAGGCCCACCGCCGAGCCGTTCGACGAGACGTCACTCGATGCGGCGGTGGAACGCCTGCGAGCGTCCTTCGACGCCGTGCACGGCGGTTTCGGAGGCGCGCCGAAGTTCCCGCAGGCGTCCGTGCTCGAGTTCCTGATGACCGATCGGAGATCGGCCAGCGGCGCGGATCCTCGCGAGCACGCCCCACCCATCCCCTCAAATCCCCCTTCCACATCGCCAACCCCTACGACGACAGCCGCGACGTCGGCGCCCGCGCGAATGGCTCTTTACACGCTGCGCTCGATGGCCGGCGGCGGCATCCACGACCAGGTTGGGGGCGGGTTCCACCGCTACGCGGTGGACGAGACGTGGACCGTGCCGCACTTCGAGAAGATGCTCTACGACAACGCCCTGCTCGCCCGCGCCTACCTGCACGGGGCTCAGCTCTCCGGCGATGGGGAGCTGCTGCGGGTGTGCGTGGACACGCTGGAATGGGCATTGCGCGAGATGAGGGGCCCCGAGGGCGGCTTCTACGCGGCGCTCGACGCCGACTCCGAGGGCGTCGAGGGGCGCTTCTACGTGTGGAGCGTCACCGAGCTCGAGCGCGCGCTGGGCGAGGACGCCGACGCGGCGATCCGCTGGCTGGGCGCCACCGAGGAGGGCAACTTCGTCGACGGGTCGGGCGGGAATCGGCTCTCCGAGCGCGGCCTGAACGTGCTGGAGGATCGCGGCCCGCGTCCCGACGCCGAGACGCGCCGGCGGATTCGCGAGCGGTTGCTCGCCGCGCGCGCGACGCGCACGAGGCCGGGACTCGACGACAAGCGCCTCACGAGCTGGAACGCGCTGATGATCTCGGCGCTGGCGGAGGCCGGCGCCCACCTGGCGGGCATGCCGGCCTCCGAGCAAGTCGAGCCCGCCGCGGCCCCCACGGCGGGTGCCGCTCCGACGGGGACTGGCGAGCCCATGGCGGGGCCGGCAGGACCGAACGAGACGGGGAGGCGCTTCCTCGCCGCGGCCGCTGAGTGCGCGGAGTTCGTATTGCGCGACCTGCGCGACGAAGACGGCAGGCTGCTGCGTACCTACAGCGAGGGGGAGGCGAAGATCGCGGCCTACCTCGAGGACCATGCCTTCCTGCTCGAGGCGTTGCTCGCGCTGTTCGAAGCCACCTGCGAGGAGCGCTGGCTCACGCACGCGAGGGCGCTCGCGGACGAGCTGATCGCGCGCTTCTCAGACCCGATCGGCGGCGGCTTCTTCTCGACGGCGACGGACGGCGAAGCGCTGATCGCGCGGCGCAAGGAGCTCGAGGACTCGCCCATCCCGGCAGGCGGGTCGAGCGCGGCGATGGGCTTGCTGCGGCTCGCTCAGCTCACGGGCGAGATGGAGTACGAGCGCCAGAGCCTCGGCGCGATCGACCTGCTGAAGACGATCGCCCCGCGCCACCCCACATCCTTCGGGCACATGCTGCAGGCGATGCACTGGCACCTCTCCCCCATGCGCCCAATCGCCTGCGCACTGCCGGAACGGAATTTACGCTAGCTACTGACGACCGAAGGGCAAGCCTGGCCAGGACGCACCCTGAAGGGCACAGGCAGTTCGCGTGGCGTGCAGATGCACGCGTGCTGGCCGATCGGAGATCCCGTCGATCTACGATCGGTAGGACGCCGCCAGGCTTGCCCTTCGGCCGTCAGTGGCCGCTGAGCGACTTCAGTTCGGATAGGTTCACCGAGCTGGAGGGCGCGGAGATCGTGACCGGCTGGTTCCAGCGATCGAAGGAGATCGTCCCGCTTTCCGAGCCGCCCTTTGAGATCTGGAGCGGATAGGGCTTGCCTGTGGTGGCGACATAGAGGGTCCCGCCCTTGGTGCTGTCGGTGACGGCGATCGCCTGCTGACCGCCCACCGACGTGGTGGCGCCCTTCTGGAGCGTTCCGTGACTGGCGAGCGTGGTGTCGATCAGCTTGCGCATGTCGGTGAGCGAGCTGAAGGAGGCGAATTCTCCGGTGGTGGTCGGAACCTTGAGCCACTTGCCCGCGAGCAGCTGGGCCGCCGCGGCGCCCCCGAGGTGCTTATAGAACGCGGTGCTCCCGCTGATGTACGCGGTGTCGCCGGTGAGGATCAGCTTGAACATGAACCCGCTCTGCGAGATTTCGCCCGTGCCGCCCTTGCCGGCGACCAGGCTGAGGTTGAGCGTGACGGGCGAGCCCGCGCTCTTGACCGACCCCGAGACGTGCACCGAGCTGGCGCTGTCGGCCGCCGCCTTGCTTTCGTTGACGATCTCGGTGGCGCTCTTGGAGGCGACCCCGTTGCCCGAGGAGCCGCCGCAGCCGGCCAGAGCGGCCAGCGCAAGGACGAGCACGGAGCCTGTCAGTGGGAGAGGCTGCAAACGCACGATGGCGGCATCCTATCCGGTCAGGCGGACGGATCGCTACAGGATCGCGAGGTAGCGGTCGAGCTCCCACTGGGTGACCTGCACGCGGTAGTCCTCCCACTCCTGGCGCTTGATCTCCACGTAGCGGTTGAACGTGTGCTCGCCGAGCGTGCGCAGCATCAGCTCGGACTCGGCTGTGATCTCGATCGCCTCGCCGAGCGACTCGGGCAGCTGCTCGATGCCCAGGCGGCGGCGCTCCTCGGCGTCGAGGTGGTAGAGGTTGCGCTCCATCGGGTCGGGCAGCTCATAGCCCTTCTCGATTCCCTCGAGGCCGGCCTGCAGAAGCGCGGCGAATGTCAAATAGGGGTTGCACGCGGGGTCGGGGCAGCGCAGCTCCATGCGCGTGGCCTGCTCCTTGCCGGGGTGGTAGAGCGGCACCCGCACGAGCGCCGAGCGGTTGCGGCGCGACCACGCGGCGTACACCGGCGCCTCGTACCCGGGCACGAGCCGCTTGTAGGAGTTGACCCACTGAGCGAAGATCGAGCATATCTCCCGCGAATGCTTCAGCTGGCCGGCGATGAAAGCCTTGCCTACTTCGGATAGGAAAAATGGGTCGTTCGGGTCGTAAAAAGCGTTCTTGCCCTCGCGGAACAAAGACTGGTGGGTGTGCATGCCGGAGCCGTTCTCCCCGAACAGGGGCTTCGGCATAAAAGTGGCGTGCCAGCCGTACTTGACGGCGTACTCCTTCACGGTGATGCGATAGGTCATGCAGTCGTCGGCCATCTTCAGCGCGTCGGCGTAGCGCATGTCGATCTCGTGCTGGGAAGGGCCCACCTCGTGGTGGGTGTACTCGACGTGGATGCCGAGCTGCTCGAGCGCGAGCACGGTCTCGCGGCGCACGTCGGTGCCGGCGTCGAGCGTCGTGAGGTCGAAGTAGCCGCCTTCGTCGAGCACCTCGGTGGACTTGGAGTCTTTGAAGAGGAAGTACTCGAGCTCGGGGCCGACGTTGAACGTGTCGAAGCCCATCGCGTGCGCGCGCTCCAGCGCGCGGCGCAGCACGTGCCGCGGATCGCCCTCATACGGGGTGCGCTCGGGGGTGATGATGTCGCAGAACATCCTCCCCACGCCCTGCTCCGCCGGGCGCCAGGGCAAGACCGCGAACGTGGTGGGGTCGGGCATCGCGATCATGTCGGACTCCTCGATCGCGTTGAAGCCCGTGATGGACGAGCCGTCGAATCCCATGCCCGCCTCGAACGCGTCGTCGAGTTCCTGGGAGTTGATCGAGAACGACTTCAGCTGGCCGAGAATGTCGGTGAACCAGAAGCGGATGAAGCGGATGTCGCGCTCCTCGACGAGCGCCTTGACGTCGTCGGCGTTCTTCGGCAGGTCGTTCGTGGCGTGCGGCTGCTTGCTAGTGCTCTGCGGCTGCTCGCTGTCGGCCATCTCCGTCGCAGCGTAATGGATGGGCCCGCCGCCCGCCTTGGACGGCTGGCCAAAGCGGGGCGGGGCGCGATCAGCTGTGGGAGCTCAGCACGGCGGCCAGCACGAGCAGGAAGCCGAGCGCGACCGCCCATGCCGCGATCCTGTCGGGCCGTGGTCCGACGCGCTGAACCGCGCGCGGGCGAGGGCGCCTGCGGGCGGGGCCGCCGATCCCCGAGACCCTGCGCGCGGGGCCGCCGATCCCCGAGGCACCGACCTCCGAGATCCGCTCCTGACGAGCATGAGCCTTCGGTCCGGCCGCGCTTCGCGAACTCCCCGGTGGGCGGGGTATGCGACGGCGCCGCGACCCTGGCCGCTGGGACCGCCAAGCGCACGCTGCTCGCGCACGCGACGGCGTTCGATCCGCTCGCGTACATCCTCGACGTCGGCCCACCAGGCGCGGGCCTCGGCTGCTCGTGGCATCGGCGAGCGATCTTAACAGCGGTGTCGGCGGCAATGGCGCAGACCGATCCGAACCACCCCATTTTGGGAGGAGCTTCTCGGCGGCGCCCCGGGGAAGCCCTCTCAGTGGCCGGCGACGGCGGCCAGGAAGTCCGCTATCGATTCGGCGTCCTTGCCCTGATAGAGCAGCGCCGGCATCTGCCCGAGGCCGCGGGCGCGGCCTTCGGCGATGGCGCTCAGCACGAGCGCCCTGCGGCCCGCTTCGGTCGCTATCTGCGAGCCGAGCCTGATGTCGAGGTTGGGTCCGATGTGACCCTGGGATTTCGTCGCGGCGAGCGTGTGGCAGACTGCGCACGACTCGGAGAACAGCACGCGACCGTGCTGCTCCTCGGCGTTGAGGTGGACTCCGCCTGAGCCCACGCTGGCCTTGTTGGCGCCGTTGAACGCGAGCACGAGCGCCGGCACCACCAGGCCGAAGGCGAACACGATCGCCACGAGCGCCATGATGGCCCGCTGACCCGCCTGCGATTCGGTGTGCAACGACTCGCGCGCCCCGCGCGGGCCGCCGCGCATGGCGAGGAAGAACACCGCGAGGCCGAGCACGATCCAGAAGATAAGGAAGCCGTAAATCATCGCGCGGGACAATATAGGAGCGCTACCCTGACATGACATGACCAACTTCTTGCGCCGCCTGCCGCTCTCTCGCCTGCTGTTGCTGTGCGGCGTGGTGGTGGCCGTCGGCATCGGCGCGACCGCGCTGGCGCTGGCTGGGGGCACGGGCCCGACACCGCCTCCCAAGCCGCTCGCCGACGCCGTCCACGACGCGCTCTCGGCGCCGAAGGTGAGCGGCGTGAGCGCGCGCATCCGGCTCACCGATCACCTGCTCGAAGGCGCGAGCCTCGCCGGCAACGGCGGGGAAGCGAGCCAGCTGTCCTCCAACCCGCTGATCTCCGGCGCCTCCGGCCGGCTGTGGGTCAGCCCCGACGGGCACGCGCGACTGGAACTGCAATCCGAAAAGGGCGACACGCAGATCCTGTGGGACGGCAAGACGGCGGAGATGTACGACGCCTCGACCAACACGCTCTACCGCTACACGCCGCCGCGGGAATCGAGTAGCGAAGGCTCGAAGCCGGACGCCACCGGCCACAGGGTCCCGACCGTGGCCGAAATCGAAGAACGCATCGCTAAGGCGTCCAAGCACGCCAACATCTCCGGCGCTACGCCGACCGACGTCGCGGGCCAGGCCGCCTACACGGTGCGCGTCTCCCCGCGCGAAAACGGCGGCCTGATCGCCGGCGCCGAGCTCTCCTGGGACGCCGCGCACGGCAACCCGCTGCGCGCCGCGATCTATTCGACCAACAGCTCCGCGCCGGTGATCGAACTGGCGGCCACCGAAATCTCCTACGGGGCGCCCGACAGCTCCGCGCTCGAATTCACCCCGCCGGCCAACGCCAAGGTGCAGGACGTCACCCTGCCCGAACCGTCCGCCAAGAGCGGCTCGTCGTCGACGAACGAAAGCAAGCCGCACGTAACGGTCCACGGCAAGGGCCTCGGCGCGATCGTCCTGGCCGAAAGCCCGGTCAAGGCCGGCGAGAAGGAATCCGGGGTCTCCCAGCTCGAAGGGCTGCAGAAGGTCGACATCAACGGGACCAAGGCCTCGGAGCTGCCCACGCAACTGGGCACACTGCTCACCTTCGAGCGCGCCGGCGTGCGCTATCTACTTGCGGGCTCGGTGACGCCGAGCGCAATCGAGGCGTTCGCGCGGAGCCTGTAGTGGTCGAGGATCCGGGCGCCCAGCCCGTGCGGGCGCGTGGGCTCGTCAAGCGCTACAAGGAGGTCCTCGCGGTCGATCGCGTCGACCTCAACGTGCGGGTTGGGGACGTGTACGGCTTCCTCGGCCCCAACGGCGCGGGCAAGACGACCACATTGCGCATGGCGCTCGGCCTGATCACACCCACCGAGGGCACAGTGGAGCTGTTCGGGCGCGACCCGCTGCGCGAGGGCGCCCGGGCACTCGAGGGCGTCGCCGGGTTCGTAGAGGCGCCGCGCTTCTACCCCTATCTGACCGGGCGCAAGAACCTGGAGCTGCTTGCCGCGCTTGACGGTGAGGGCGCTGCCGAGCGCATCGAGGAGGTCCTCGAGATCGTCGAGCTCGCTCCGCGCGCCAAGCACAAGGTGGGCGGCTATTCGCACGGGATGCGCCAGCGCCTGGGCATCGCCGCCGCGCTGCTGCGCCGCCCGCGCCTCTTGATCCTCGACGAGCCGGCCACCGGGCTTGACCCTGCAGGCATGCGGGACATGCGGACGCTGATCCGGAGGCTCGCCCACGAAGGCATAACGGTGCTGCTCTCGAGCCACCAGCTGCCCGAGGTGCAGGAGCTGTGCGACCGCGTCGCGATCGTCGACCGCGGCAAAGTCGTCTACGAGGGCGCGCTCGCCGACCTGCGCCGCCAGGGCGGCGCCGGCTACCGGCTGCGCACGACCGACGACACGATCGCGCTGCCGGTCGTGCAGGCGCAGGCGGGCGTCACGCACGCGACCGCGGGCGAGCATGGGCTCAGCTTCCAGGCCGACGAGCACCACGTCGGCGCGCTCTCCTTGGCGCTGGGCCAGGCTGGAATCGGCATCCTGACGCTCACGCCCGAGCTGGCGACGCTCGAGGACCTGTTCTTCCGGTTGACAGAGAGCGACGGGCAGCCGGACGGGCAGCCCCCCGCGCCACCCGCCCCCTCCTCCGGCTCGCCGGTGGGCGCATCATGAGCAGCATCGCCGCCCCACTCAGCCCTGCGGTCCACGCCGAACGCACCCGGCGTCCCTCGACGCTCACCGTGTATCGCTGGGAGCTGCGCAAGCTCGTCTCCCAGAAGCGCACCTACATGGGCCTCGGGCTGGCGGTGGTGCTGCCGTTGATCTTCATAGTGGTCCAGAACCTGCGCCAACACCCCGGTCATCGAGGGGACAGCATCTTCGCCGCCCAGATCACCCAGTCGGGGCTTGCGACCCCGGTGCTGATGCTGCTGTTCGAGTCGGTCTTCTTCCTGCCCCTGATCGCGTCGTTGGTGGCCGGAGACATAGTCGCGGCCGAGGACGGCAACGGGACGCTCAAGACGATCCTCACGCGGTCGGTGAACCGCGGTCAGGTATTTGCCGCCAAGACGCTCGCCGCGCTCACCTACGGCGCGATCGCCGTGTTCATGTCCGCCGGCGTCGCGACCGTCGGGGGAGTGGCCTCATGGGGCTTCAACCAGATCAAAACCTTCTCGGGCAGCATCGTGCCGGCCACCGAAGGGCTGCTGCTGGTGTTCGCCGCGAACGCGTGCTACCTGATCCCACTGCTCACGGTGGTGTGCATCGGCGTGCTGCTGTCCACCGCCACGCGCAACAGCACGGCGGCGGTCGTCGGCGTCATCGGCTTCACGATCCTGCTGTTCATCGTCTCGGGCATCCCCGGCCTGGAAGGGATCAAGCCCTACCTGCTCACCGAACAGTACGAGAACTGGCACGGCCTGCTGCGCACCCCGACCGACTGGGCGCCGATCTGGCACTCGGCGTGGGTGTGCGCGCTATATGCCGTGCCGGCGCTGATCGCCGCGTACCTGGTGTTCCTGCGCAGAGACGTCGCCGGCGGCTGAGACGAGCGGGAGACGGCGCGATACTACGTCTTCGCTCGCTCATGTGCGGCTGAGCACACTACGCTCGCTGCATCCTTGTCTCGCTTGCCTCCCGCCCGTCTCAGAGGCTCTCTGTACTACCCGACCTCAGCCGGCAGCTCCACCGCGACGTCGCCGGCGGCTGAACCCTCAGGTCACCTCAGCCGGCAGCTCCACTGCGCCGACTTCGACCTCGCCCATCAGCCGCCGCGCCTCCTTGGGGTCGATCAGGCCGGCGCCCAGCCGTCCCGTGGACTCCGCGCCACAGGCGACCCCGAAGCGCAGGCACTGGTCGGGGGAGCGGCCCTCGTAGCGCGCGGCGACGTAGCCGGCGAGGAACGCGTCGCCCGAGCCGCGGCGGGCGATCGGCTCGCGGGGTTCGGTGCGGGCGCGGCGCAGGCAGGACTTGCCTTCCACGAGCACATCGGCGACGCAGCCGTCGGGCATCGTCATGATCGCCTCGCGCGGCCCCAGCTCGACGATCTCGCGCACCGCCAGCAGCCGTTCCTCCTCGGTGGTGAACTCGTGGCCGACGAGCTCCTCGGCCTCGAGCACGTTCGGGGACACCACGTCTGGCTCGGCCCGCACAGCGTGCAGCAGGGGATCGCCGTCGGTGTCGATGACGGTGGTGACGCCGGCCTTCTGGAGCTCTCGGATGAGCGTGGCGTAAAGGTCCTGCTCGACGCCGCGCGGAAGCGATCCGGCGAGCACCACGATGGCCGCGCCGCGGGCGAGGTAGAGCAGCTTCTCGTGGAACAGCTCGACCTCCCGCTCGGAGACGGCGGGACCACGTTCGTTGATCTCGGTCTGCTCGCCGTTGGTGGGGTCGAGCACGGACGTGTTGGTGCGCGACTCGTCGCGGATGCGGACGAAGTCGTTGAGGATCGCCTCCTCGGTGAGCTGCTCCACGATGTGCGTGCCGGTCGCCCCTCCGGCGAGGCCCGTTGCGATCACGGGCTGACCGAGCGCCTTCAGCGCGCGTGCGATGTTGACGCCCTTGCCGCCCGCCATCGTGCGCTGCTCGACGGTGCGGTGGCGCCGTCCGAGGCGGAAGTTCGGGACCGAGAGCGACTTGTCGATTGCAGCGTTGAGCGTGACCGTGATGATCATGTGGTGCTCTGCATCCAACCTTCCCGCGCAGCGGGAGCCGGATGGCATCCGTGGCGCACGACAGAGCCTAGCGGACCTCATCAGCTACTCATAAAGATCCTGAGAGGAGGGCTATGGACGTCCACTGACTGACCCTCTTATGGGCGTGGCGGGACTGGGGCCCTCATGCGTGCTGCAGGCGGCGGCTGCTACGGAGAGAGCGCCCAGGCGAGCTCGCGCAGCCGCTCGGCCTCCGCGCGCGCGGCGTCCGCGGGGTCGCCGCCGGCGACGAGGTGAGCGTTTGCGATCGAGCGCGACGCCGCGATCAGCCCGCCGGCACGGTCGGGCGCGAACGCGGGCGCGAGCTCCTCGATGCGTCCACCCTGGGCGCCGACGCCCGGCAGCAGGAACACGGCGTGGGGCATCAGTTCGCGCGCGCGCGCGAGGTGCTCGGGCGCCGTGGCCCCCACCACCGCCCCGACGTCGCTGAGCCCGCTGGCCCCCACGCCGTCGCGCCCGAGCGCGTCCACGAGCGCGGCGATCCGTTCCCATACCCTGCTGCCGTCAGCAAGCTTGAGATCCTCGATGTCGGCGGCGCCTGGGTTGGAGGTGCGCACGAGCGCGAGCACGCCGGCCGGGGCGTGCCCGCTGGGTATGTGCCCTCCGGGTACGCCGGCGGCGCGCGCGGTGGACACGAACGGCTCGATTGCGTCGGCGCCCATCAGAGGGTTGACGGTGACCATGTCGGCGCCAAGGGGGCCGATCGACCCGAAGGGCGTGTCGAGCGCGCCGATCAGCGCACGGGCGTAGGCGAGCGCGGTGACGTCGATGTCGCCGCGCTT
This sequence comes from uncultured Solirubrobacterales bacterium, assembly GCA_963729925.1. Taxonomy (GTDB): domain Bacteria; phylum Actinomycetota; class Thermoleophilia; order Solirubrobacterales; family Solirubrobacteraceae; genus Palsa-744. The sequence continues at coordinate 78,117 of CAVSPS010000008.1, forward strand.
GCCGTCGGCGATCACCAACAGGGAGGCCTCGCGCGCGTGCGTGGCGAGCGCTTCGAGCGCCGCCCACCCCGGCGCGCCCAACGCCTCGAAGCGCGCGAGCTGCGGCTTGACGGCGACGCACGCCGGGCCGGCGGCGTCGATCAGGGCCGTGCAGTGCGCGCGCACCGCGGCGGCGGCGCGCATTCCGGGCGACGCGTCCGCGGGCAGCTCGTGCCCGCGGTCGGCCATCCCGGGCCACAGCAGCATCGGATCGGGGTCCAGGCCGAGCACGATCTGCGACTCGCGCCGCCGCACGTGCGCTGCGAGCCGGTCCCCGAATGCGACTGCGGCGAGAGGCCCCCCATGACGGGGGGCACCCTGAGGGGCACAAGCAGGCGGGAGGGCGGGTTCGGGCACGGTCAGGAAGAATACGCTGGCGTTATGCCGCTCTCCCGCGTCGCCTGGATCGCAACCGTGCTCGTGGCGCTGCTCACGGCGGTGCTGCTGCTGCTGTCCGGCTACACGGGCTACGCGGCGCTGAGCGTCGCGGTGGGGGCCTCGGCGGCTATCAACCTGTTGTAGGCCGATCGCGGGGCCGCACGGTGAGCGCATGAGACACGCCCGCAGCGATGCCATGCCCCGCGGGTGTACGCCCGCGCGGGTGTACGCCCGCGCGCAGGGCATGGCCCACACAAGCACATGCTCAACGCGACATGAGCCACGCGCTCAGCGCGCGCGCGGCGCGGCCGCGGTGACTGATGGCGTCCTTGCGCTCGTCGGAGAGCTGCGCCATCGTGAGCTCGCCCGGCTCCTCGTCCCCCGTTCGGGGACCACCCATGACGGGGGGCGGGCAGGCGGGCAGGAAGGCGGGGTCGTAGCCGAAGCCGCGCTCGCCGCGAGGGGCGTCCGCCAGATGCCCGCTGCAGCGCCCCTCGAACAGGCGCTCTACCCCGGTGAGGGGATCGACGTAGGCGAGCGCGCAGACGTAGACGAGCGGACTGCCGGCCGGCGCCTCGGCGAGCAGCTTGGCGAGATTCTGCTCGTCTGAGGCATCCTCCCCGGCGTAGCGTGCGGAGCGCACCCCCGGCGCGCCGCCGAGCGCGGCGGCCTCGATGCCGGAGTCATCGGCGATGCTCGCCCTGCCGGTGGCGGATGCCGCCGAGCGCGCCTTCTCGAGCGCGTTCGCCTCGAACGTGTCGCCGTGCTCCGGCGGCAGGATGACCGTGTCCGGCAGCGCGTCCACCTCGAAGCCGGGGAGCAGGCGCGCGAACTCGCGGCGCTTGTGCTCGTTGCGGGTAGCCAGCAGCAGTCGCGGGGCGCCCTCTCCTCGCCATCCCCGTACGCGCGTGTGGAGGGACTTTTCGCTGTGCTGCGTCCCTTCGATGCTCGGCCGCTCGCTGTCCTGCGCCCCGTCGGCGCCGGACCGATCGCCGTGCCGGGCGCCCACAATCGCCTCAGGCAGCGCTCAGCACCCGCTGCTGGGCGGTGCGCAGCTCTTCGATGCCGGCCGCCGCGAGCGCGAGCAGCTCGTCGAGATGGGTGCGCGAGAGGGGGGTGCGCTCGGCGGTGGCCTGCACCTCGACAAGGCCGCCGTCGCCCGTCATCACCACATTGGCGTCGACCTCGGCGGTGGAGTCCTCGCCGTAGTCGAGGTCGAGCAGAGGCCTGCCCTCGACGATGCCGCACGAGACGGCCGCGATCGAGCCGGTGAGCGGCGAGCGCTCGATCCTCGCCTTGCGAAGCAGTTGCTCGCATGCGAGCGCCAGGGCGACGTAGGCGCCGGTGATCGACGCGCAGCGGGTGCCTCCGTCGGCCTGGAGCACGTCGCAGTCCAGGTAGATAGTGCGTTCGCCGAGCGCGGTGAGGTCGATGACGGCGCGCAGGGAGCGGCCGATGAGACGCTGGATCTCGACTCCGCGCCCGTCGGGGCGGCCCTTTGAGATGTCGCGCGGCTTGCGGTCGCCGGTGGAGGCGGGCAGCATCCCGTACTCCGCCGTCAGCCAACCCCTGCCCTTGCCGGCCATCCAGCGCGGCACGCTCTCCTGGGCGGAGGCGGTGCAGATGACGCGCGTCTCGCCCATCGAGATGAGAGCGGAGCCGGTGGCGGTGCGCACGAATCCCGGCTCGATCTCCACGGGGCGCAGGCCATCGGCGGCGCGCGCGTAGCTGCGTTTGCGCTCGCCCGCGCTCACGCGAGCGCTCCCGCGCTTTGCAGCTCGACACGCTCGACCTCGCCGAGCGGCATCTGCAGGAAGCGGGTGCCCAGCTCTCGAAACGCCTCCGTGTCGCCGGTGCAGAGGAAGCGGTAGTCGCCCTCGCCGTGCTCGCGCGGGTTGCTCAGGCCGCGCGTGGAGAGCGCATGCTCGACCTGGCGCGCGAGCGCGGCGCCGGAGCTGACGAGCTGCACGGTCGGTCCGAGCATCCGCTGGAGCATGGGGCTGATGAGTGGGTAGTGGGTGCAGCCGAGGATCACCGTGTCGACGTCGGCGGCACGCAGCGGCGCGCACGCCTGGCGCACGCTCGCGACGGCGCGCTCGTCGAACTGCCGTCCCTCCTGGATGATCGACGCGAGCTCGGGGCAGGCGACGGGGTGCAGCGTGACGTGCGGGTCCACCGCGGAGACGGCCCGCTCGTAGCTGCCGCTGACGACGGTGGTGGGCGTGGCGAGCAGGCCGATGCGCCCGTTGCGCGTCGCCGCGACCGCCCGCAGCGCCTCGGGGCGCACCACGCCGAGCACGTCGACGCCGAGTGTGGTCTCCATCATGCGCCGCTCGAGGATCGGCAGGGCCGCGGCGGTGGCGGAGTTGCAGGCGATCACGAGCAGCTTCGCGCGCCGGCGCAATAGCTCCTCGGCGATCTCCGAGGAGTAGCGCGCGAGCTCCTCGGGCGCGCGCTCGCCGTATGGGAAGCGGGCGGTGTCGCCGAGATATAGGAAGTCCTCGCGCGGGAGCCGCACGAGCAGCTCGTGCAAGACCGTGAGCCCGCCCACGCCGGAGTCGAACACGCCGATCGGACGGGCGCGGGGGTCGCCGGCGGGTACATTCGTCACGCAGGCCATCATTCCAGAGCGCTACCGTCAGCGCTTGTGCGAGCGCTGGTGCTCTCCAACATGCTGCCGGACGCGGCCCATCCCGAGCGAGGCCGGTTCGTGCGCGACCAGGTGGCGGCGTTGAGGGGCGTGGAGGGCGTGAGCGTGGAGCTGTACGAGTTCCCGCCCGGCGGGCGCGGGCTCATCCACGCGGCACGCGATCTGCGCCGCCGCTATGGCGGCGAGCGCTTCGACGTGGTGCACGCGCACTTCGGCCTGAGCGCCTGGCCGGCGCTGGCGGTGAGGGCACGGGGACGCGGGCTGACGGTGCACGGCACCGATCTGAGCCATCCGCGCACGCGCATGGTTACCCGCGCGGTGCTGCCGACGATCGGCTTGCTCGCCGCGGCGTCCGAGTCGCTCGTGCAAGAGATCCCCGGTCGCCGCGCTCGCGCGCGCGCACGGGTGCTGCCCTGCGGTGTGGACATGGAGCGCTTCAAAGCGATGCCTCGCGCGCGCGCGCGAGGCATGCTGAAACTTGAAGCACACACCCCCTCCGAGCCGCACGCCCCCTCCCCATCCAAGATCTCCTCCGGGCCGCAAATCCCCTACGTGCTCTTCCCCGCCGATCCCGGCCGATCGGAGAAGCGCTACGACCGCGCCCTGGCGCTCGCCAAGGCCGTCGGAGCCCGACTCTTGACCCTCGGGGGCGTGGAGCCGGAGCAGGTGCCCCTGTACGTGAACGCATGCAATGCGGTGATCGTGCCCTCCGAGCGCGAGGGCTTCGGCTTGGCTGTGCTCGAGGCGCTGGCGTGCGACGTGCCGGTCTTGGCAACGCCCGTCGGCATTCATGCCCAGGCGCTCGACGGGCTGGCGGGGACGTTGTGCGCGCCGTTCGAGTTGGAGCGCTGGCGCGCGGCGCTCGCCCCGCACATAGCCGACGCGGATCCGCGCGTGGCGGGTCGCGCGCGCGCCGAGCGGTTCTCGGCGACGCGGATGGCCGAGCGGATGGCCGAAGCGTGGCGCTCGCTCGTCGCGGATGGCGGATAGCATTGAACTGTGGCAGCCGAGCAAGAAGCTGGACAGACGCAGGCCCCTGAGCAGGCATCGCGGGCACTTGAGCAGACGTCGCAGGCCCCTGAGCAGGCATCGCAGGCCCCTGAGCTGACGTCACAGGCCCCTGGGCAGGCGAGCACCGAGCGAGCCTCTGAGGGGCCGGCGGGCGAGCAGCCTGAGCAGGCCGCCGAGCAGACGCCCCAGGGGCCTGGTTTCGGCGAGCGCGGACGAATGCGCCGCCGCGCGCGTTTCCTGCGCAGGGCGCGTGAGCTCGCCTATCGCGATCTCGGCGGGCTGGTGTTCGATCTGCACCGCTTCGGCCAGCGCAACGACCGAGTGGTGCTGGCCAAGCTGGCGACGCTCGGACATATCGACACGGAGCTGCGCGCGCTCGAAGAGGCCCTCCATGAGCTAAGGCCGGTGACGGTGCTGCGCGAAGTGGGGATCGCGGCATGCCCGCGGTGCGCCGCCATCCACGGCAGCGACGATCGCTTCTGCCCGGGCTGCGGTTTGGCGTTCGACGCAAACGCCGACCGACCGCTCTCCACGGCTCCGATCACGCCTCCGGCGCCAAGCGCGGAGCAGGCGCCGGCTCCCGCCCAGCCCGCGACGCCACCCGCGGCGCCGGCGGATTTGTCGGTGGGCCGTCCCGCAGCAGCGCCCGCGGAGCTCTCGGTGGGCCGTCCCGCGACCGCGCCCGCGGAGCCGGCGCCCCCCGTGAAGCCAACCGCCGCGCCGGTAGCCGCGAGGCCCACGCGGGAGCCCGAGGACGAGCCGACGCAGATCCTGCGGCCCCCGGCGAGGGGCGCGTGAGCGCGACGGCGCCGCTGCCGGCGCCCGCGGGCGCCAACGGCGGTATGACGCGCGAGCTGTGCCCTCTGTGCGGGGCGCCGCTGAAGCGCGAGCAGGACTGGTGCCTGAAGTGCGGCGCGGCGGCGCGTACGCGGTTGGCGGCGCAACCGAAATGGAAGGCGCTCGTGATCGCGCTGCTGCTGGTGGTGGTGCTCGCGCTCGGCGTGCTGACCGCGGCGCTCGTGAAGCTCGCCGGATGACGTCCGGCCCGGGGGGCGCGCACGTGGACGTGGACGTCGCGGTGGTGGGAGCGGGCGCGGGCGGGCTGTACACGGCGCTGTGCGCCGCGCGGGCGGGCGGGCGCGTGGCACTGCTTTCGGCCACGGCGCTCGCCCAAACGGCCAGCTACTGGGCGCAGGGCGGGCTCGCGGCGGCGCTGGCGACCGACGACAGCGCGGAGCTGCACCTGCAGGACACCGAGCGCGCGGGACGCGGCGCGGTAAGGCGCTCGGCGGCCGAAGCGCTCGTGAAGGAGGCGCCCGATTGCGTGCGCGACCTGGAGCGGCTGGGTTTCCACTTCGACGCGGACCGCCACGGACGCCTTGCGCTGGGCCTTGAGGGCGGGCACTCCGTCAGGCGGATCGTGCACGCCGGGGGCAGCGCGACAGGACGGCGGCTGCTACGCGAGCTCTCGGCGCTGGTGGTGGAGCAGGAGCGCGTGCAGGTGATCGAGGGGGCGCGGGTGTCCAGCCTGCTGTTGAACGACGAGGGGCGCTGCGAAGGCGTGGAGTGCCGACCGATCGGAGATCCCGTCGATCTCCGATCGGTCGGGGGCACGCTGACCGCGCGCGCGGTGGTGTTGAGCACCGGCGGCGCGGCGGCGCTGTGGTCGCGTACGACCAACCCGCCGGGCTCGGTCGGCCAGGGGTTGCTGCTGGCGCATGCCGCCGGAGCGCCGCTCGCGGACCTCGAGTTCGTGCAGTTCCACCCGACGGCGGTGATCGGCGTGAAGGGCAGGGAAGGCTTCTTGATCACCGAGGCGATCCGCGGCGAGGGAGCGACGCTCCACGACGCGGACGGGGAGCGCTTCGTGGACGAGCTGGCGCCGCGCGACGAGGTGTCGCGCGCGATTCAGGCGCGTTTGCGCGAGAACGGCGCGCGCTCCGTGAGCCTGGACATGCGAGCGATCGACCCCGCACTGTTCCCGAACGTGGTGGGAGCGCTGCGCGAGGCGGGGCTCGATCCGGCGCGCGAGCTCGTGCCGGTGGCGCCGGCCGCCCATTACACCATCGGCGGGGTGGTGTGCGACCTGCACGCGCGCTCGGCCGTCCCGGGCCTGTATGCCGTCGGCGAGACGGCGTGCACGGGCTTGCACGGGGCGAACCGGCTGGCGTCGAACTCATTGAGCGAGTGCTTCGTGTTCGGGCGGCGGGCGGCGCTGGCAGCGCTCGACGAGCCGTCGGCTACGCCGGTGCGCCCCGCCGACCCCCCCTCGCCCGCCTCGGCCGCCCCTCCCGCCTCGATCACATCGCCCGCCTCCCCCACGTCGGCCGTTTCTCCCCTCTCGCCCGTGTCAACGCCGATAGTGCCCGTCGACCGGGAGACGCGCAAGGCGCTGTGGGAGCACGCGGGGATCGAACGCTCGGCCGAGGGGCTGAGGCGACTGCTCGACGACCCCCACCCGCTGGCGCGCCTGATCGCGCGGGCGGCGTTGGAGCGCGAGGAGAGCAGGGGAACGCACACGCGCACCGACCATCCCGAGCCCGACCCAACGCTCGACGGCAGGCACGTCGTGGTGCAGGACGCGGGTGAGTCGCTCGAGTGGCACGCGTGGGAGTGATCACGGGCCCCTACGAGACGCGCGGCGGGGGATCTCCACGGGTACGCCCGAAAATCCCCAAACAATCAACGGCGAAAAACTAACCCAGGCTTAATCAATTACTTCTGTGGGCCTTAGGAACCGCTTGGATACTCCGCGCATCCGGTCTTTTGAGGCTGCACCGGTGTTGAGTAGGAGCGGAACTATGTATCAGTTCAGCCGAGCCATCTACAGGGAGCTGGCCCCGTACATCACGGAGCGGCGGCCCAACGTACCGACCGTGTCCAACCACAAGCAGGTGCTGGACGCGTGCGAGGCGGCGCTCGAGCGGCTGGCGACCGATCGACACTACTTCGCCAAGCCGGCGCGCACGCTGTTCAATGACATCAGGACGTATTTCCCGATGACCGCGCAGGAGCGGGTATTGCAGACGGTCGTGCACTACATCGATCTGGCGCAGCGGTTCCTGATGGAGAACCCGGCGGCGGCTCACGCGACGTTCACCGACGAGCCGCCGACGTGCAGGGCGACCACCCGCAAGGGGTCGGGGTGCCAGCGGGTGCCGCTGCCCCACAACGGATACTGCCCCTCCCACCAGCATCTCGCCGACACCGAGCACACCGAGCGCCGGGCCGCCTGACGCCCACTGTGCCCGCCGCACTAGGCTGTCCGAGCGATGCTGCTCGGGGTAGACGTGGGCGGGACCTTCACCGACGCGGTGCTGGTGGACGACGACGGAACGACGACGAGCGCCAAGGTGAGAAGCACGCCCACCGATTGGAGATCGGACCGATCTCCAATCGGCCAGCAGCAGGCGGGGGTGATGGAGGCCGTCGAGGCGGTGCTCGCACGCGCGCGCGGGCGCGCGCACGGGGCACACGATTTCGTGCGTCACCCCGCCTCCACCGCCTCCACCGGCCGCGACCCCACCCGTGCGGCGCACGAGGGTGGGCAGGTCGAGCGCTTTGCACACGGCATGACCGTCGCCACGAATGCGCTGCTGGAGGGCAAAGGCGCGCGCACCGCGCTGGTGGCCACCGACGGGTTCACGGACATGGTGGAGCTCGGACGTCAGGCGAGGCCCAGCCTGTACCGGCTGTGCGAGGCGGGACCGCGGCCGCTCGCCCCGCCCGAGCTCCGCTTCGGGGCGCCGGAGCGAATGGGCCCGGACGGGCCGCTGCGCGCGCTCGATCAGGACGCCGCCGAGGCTCTGGTGGAGCGCCTGGCGGAGGCGAAGCCGGAGGGGGTGGCGGTGGTGCTGCTGCACTCCTACGCCCACCCCGAGCACGAGCGCAGGCTCGGCGAGCTGATCGCGGCGCGCCTGAAGGACGCTCATCTGTCGCTGTCGCACGATCTGGTGGGAACCTTCAGGGAGTATGAGCGCGCGTCCACGACCGAGATCGACGCGGCGCTGTCGCCCCTGCTGGCGACGTATCTGAAGCGGCTCGGCACGCAGGCCGCAGAGCGGGGCCTGCCGGCCGTCCAGGTGATGCAGTCCTCGGGCGGGCTCACCGACGCGCGGCGGGCGGCGGAGCACGCCGCGCTGACGGTGCTGTCGGGCCCCGCGGGAGGCGTAGGCGGGGCGCTGCTGCTCAGCGAGGCGGCGCTCGAGCGCGACGTGCTGTGCTTCGACATGGGCGGCACGTCGTGCGACGTATGCGTGATCGACGGCGGCAGGGTGGCAGAGACGGCGGAGCGCAAGGTGGCGGGGCGGCCGATGGCGCTGCCGGCGCTCGACATCCACACGGTGGGCGCGGGCGGCGGGTCGATCGCCTGGCGCGACGAGGGCGGGGCGTTGCGCGTGGGGCCGCAATCGGCGGGCGCCGACCCGGGGCCCGCCTGCTACGGGCTCGGCGGCGAACGGGCGACAGTGACCGACGCGAACCTAGTGCTCGGCAGGCTGCTCCACGACGCGCCGCTGGCGGGCGGGGTGAGCCTCGACCGCGAGGCGGCCGAACGCGCGGTGGGAGCGCTCGCACGCGAGCTGGGCCTGAAGCCGATCGCGTGCGCGGAGGGGATCGTGAGGGTGGCCGAGACGGAGATGCGAAGAGCTCTCGCGGTAATGACGGTCGAGCGCGGGATCGATCCGCGCCGGTTCGCGCTGATGCCATTCGGCGGCGCCGGCCCGCTGCACGCGGCGGCGATGGCGGTGGAGCTGGGGATCGGGCGGGTGCTGTGCCCGCGCGCGTGCGGGGTGCTGAGCGCGCTCGGCTTGGCGGCGGCGGCCCCGAGGCGCGACGCGTCGAGCACCGTGATGCTCGCCGGCGCGAGCCTCACGCGCGAGAACGTCGCGGCGCGAGCCGTGGACCGCCTGATCGAGCGGGCGATGGCGGAGCTGAATGCGCCGGCGGCGACGTCGACGTGCGCTACGAGCTGCGATACAGGGGCCAGTCGTTCGAGCTGACGGTCGATGAGAGGATCGATCCGGAGAATGGTTTTGGGGGAGGGGTCGTTCCAGCGAGTGACACTCCCGGTTCAAGCGAACGCGCGCTGCTCGATCCCATGCGTCTCATCGAGGCGTTCGAGGAGGCCCACGAGCAGCGCTACGGCTATCGCGACGAGCGCGGCGAGGTGGAGCTGGTGAACGTGCGCGTGTCGGTGCTGGGCGCGCAGCCCGCCCTGCGGCTGAAGGGGGTCGCGGTCGAGCCGCCGGCGCGCGGCGCCACGCGCGTGGTGTTCGACGGCGAGCAGGTCGAGGCGGAGCTGTGGCGCGGCGAGCTGCCCGCGGGCGCGCGCGTGGAGGGGCCGGCGCTGTGCGCGATGCCGGAGGCCACGCTGCTGGTGCCGCCCGGCTGGGGTGGCGAAGTCGACGAGTATGGAACGGTTGTGCTGGAGGCGAAGCAAATGAGCGTGCCGACCGTCGCGCCGGAGCGGACCGCATGAGCGAAACCCCCGATACCGGCTCGACACGGGCTGGAGGTCCCCCCGCGGGCGCGCTCGACCCGATCGAGCTGCAGGTGATCGTGGGCGCGCTGCGGGCGGCGTGCGAGGAGATGGGCGCGACGCTGGTGCGCTCAGCGCACTCGGCCAACATCAAGGAGCGCCGCGACGCCTCCACCGCCCTGTTCGACCGGGACGGGGAGATGGTGATGCAGGCCGAGCACATCCCCGTGCACCTCGGCTCGATGCCCGCCGCCGTGCGGGCGGTGCTTGGGGCCGAGCACCGCCCGGAGCTGTCGTGGATCCTCAACGACCCGTTCGAGGGGGGCACGCACCTGCCTGACATCACGGTCATAACACCTGTTTTTGGGGGTACCTCGCGCGCGCGCGCGGGGTACCCCGATTTGGACACCAACAACACGGCCCGAGAAAACGCCCCTGAGGGCCCGCTCATCGGCTTCGCCGCCAGCCGCGCGCACCACGCCGACGTTGGCGGGCGGGTGCCGGGGTCGATGCCAGCCGACAGTCGCAGCCTGGAGGAGGAGGGCGTGGTGATCTCCCCACAGCCGATCACCCCCGAGGCGATCGAGCGGATCGTGGCGCGAATGCGCCAGCCGCAAGAGCGCCGCGCCGACCTCCGCGCGCAGCTCGCCGCCAACCGCGTGGGCGTGCTGCGCCTGGCGGAGCTCGCGGGGCGCGTGGGGGTGGACCAGCTCGGGGTGGCGATGAACGCGGTGCTCGACTACGCGGAGCGGCGCACCCGCGCGTGCATCGCCGCGCTGAGCGACGGGGTGCGCGAAGCGCACGACGTGCTGGAGGCCGTCGAGGGAGACCTTCCGCTGCGTCTGAAGGCCACGGTGGACGGCGAGCGGTTGGTGCTCGACTTCACGGGCTCCGCGGGCATGCACGAGGGCAATCTCAACTGCCCGCTGGCGGTGACGCTGTCGGCGTGCTGGTTTGCGGTGCGGGTGCTCACCGACCCCGACATCCCGCCATCGGCGGGCGCCTACAGGCCCGTCGAGGTGATCGTGCCGGAGGGGTGTCTGCTGAACGCACGACCTTCCAACGACCACACCGGCCCTCCCCCATCACCCGACCCCGGCGGTCCTCCCCCATCACCCGACCCCGGCGGTCCTCCCCCATCACCCGACCCCGGCGGTCCTCCTCCATCACCCGACCCCATTCCTCCCCCATCCGTCCACCCCACCGGTGGCGCCCCGGCCGTGGCGGCGGGCAACGTGGAGACCTCCTCGCGCGTGGCTGATCTCGTGCTGGGAGCGTTCGGCAGGGCGTTGGGTCAGGGCACGATGAACAACCTCACGCTCGGCAACGAGCGGTTCACCTACTACGAGACGCTCGGTGGGGGTCAGGGCGCGTGCGAGGACGCCGACGGCCCGAGCGGGGTGCACGTGGCGATGAGCAACACGCTGAACACCCCAGTGGAGGCGCTGGAGCGCGAGCTGCCGCTGCGCGTGACCGAGTATGGGCTGCGCAGGGGCTCGGGTGGCGCGGGCAGGCACAGGGGCGGCGACGGCGTCGTGCGCGAGCTGGAGGCGCTCAGCAACATGACCTTCTCGCTGATCGCCGAGCGCCGCCGCCACGCGTCCCCCGGAGCAGATGGCGGCGAGCCGGGGCTGCCCGGGCGCGACACCCTGATCGGTGCCGACACCCTGGAGGGCGCCGGCGGCGAGCAGCGAGGATTGCCGGCGAAGGTGACGGGTGGGCTGCAGACAGGTGAGCGGCTGCGCATCGAAACCCCCGGCGGAGGCGGGTACGGCGCGCCCCCTGTGAACGTCTCGTAACCGGCTAAACGCCCAAAAAACCGCATATTTGCAGGTGATTTGGGATTCTCGCTCGGATTTCGTATCTTTAAGGGGAGCGGCACCCCGTGCCAAGAGCCTTTGGTGGCGGCACGGATGGGGTTTCGCGGCTTTTCAGACAATCCCTCGTATTCAGGTCATTCCAACAATGCCAATTGCTCTCAAGGAATGGGCGGTCACCGTCCGCGCCCTCGCCGAAGGCGAGCAGCTCATCACCCTGCGCAAGGGCGGTATACGCGAGCCCGAAAAGCACTTCAAGCTCGAGCACGACCGCTTCTTCCTGTACCCCACGTTCGATCATCAGCGCAACGACCTCGTGCGCGAATCCCACCAGCCCGAGCTCCGCAGGGCGCTGGAGGAAGGCGTGTGGAACGACGGCGAGCCGCCCGTGCAGGCGTTCAGCATCGAAGGCGGCATTCAGCAGCCCGAGCGCGTGCGCATCAGGGCGTGGGCCGAAGTGGCGGGCCACTTCACGATCTCAGACCCCCGCTGCGTGGATGCGCTCTCGCCGTTCTACGTGTGGACGCCCGACTACGCGGAGAAGCGCCTGCAGTGGAAGCGGCGCCATCCTCTGCATGTGCTGCTGCTGAGGACCTACCGCATCCCCCGCCCTGTGACCGTCAAGGTTAGGGACGAGTACGGAGTGTGCAGCTCGTGGCTGGAGCTCCAGCGCGACCTGCCCTTCGAGGGCACCCCGGTGCTCTCCGACGGCGAGTTCGAACGCGCGGCCGAAGAGATCGAGGCGATCACGCGCGAAGCCGGCCAGCCGCTCGGCCAGCCCGTGCTGGTCTAGGCCAGCAGTTCCCGGGCGCGCTCGGCGTCGGCCTCGGCGACCAGCACGTCGCGGGCGCCGGCGGCGATGAAGTCGGGCACATCGAAGCCCGCGTTGCGACGCACCATGCTGGGGATGTGCTCCTGGCGCAGCAGCCCCTGGATCAGTTCGGCCTGAGGGAGGTTCGGGGCGTAGGCGACCTTCACCAGGCGCGGGCGCACGCCGGGCTCAGGCCGGAACTTGCTCCAGGGCCACCTCACGGACAACCCCCTCCTCGATCAGATAGGAGCGGACCTCAGGCGCCTCGGGGTCGGCGAGCCCGACGATGATCCACTCGACGCCCGGCCAGTGCGCCGCGAAGTTGACGTCGGTCTGGGAAGGGTAGGGCGCGGTGTGGGTGTGCGAGTGGTAGATCGCCCCGATCTCCCAGCCGGCGTCCTCGAACTCGTTGATCGCCGCGAGCACGTCCCGGCCCTCGATCTCGAAGCGCTTGGGGCTCTCGTGGACGTTGCGCGCGCGGCGCACACGCATCGCGCGCGGCGACTCGCCGGCGGAGACGGCTGCTACCGCCACCACTCCGCAGCACTCGTTGGGGGCCTCCTCGCGCGCGTGCGCGAGGATCTCGTCGAGCAGCTCCGCGGCGATGTCCACGTCTCTCTCAGCGGGTCCCCGCGCGCGCGCGCGTACGCGCGCGCGGGGCATGCCCAATCGGACTACACCAACGCCGCCTTGCGCGTCCGAACCTCACCACCACACCGTGGCGTCGAGGTTCTCGATCTCGTCTACCGGGAGCGTGTAGATGCCGCTCGAGAGGTACTTCCAGCCGTCGTCGGCCACGATGAACACGACGTTGCCCTCGTCGAGCTCGCCGGCGATGCGCACCGCCACGCGGGCGATAGCGCCGCTGGAGACCCCCGCGAAGACGCTCTCCTCTGTGAGCAGCTTGCGCGTCCAGAGGATCGCGTCGCGGTTGGTGACGAAGATCTTGCGGTCGAGCAGCGAGAGGTCGATGATCGGCGGGATGAAGCCGTCGTCGAGCGAACGCAGGCCCTGAACGGGCTCGCCCTGCATGGGCTCGGCGGCGACGATCTTCACCGCGTCACCGAAGGTCTCCTTCAGGCGTCTGCCGTTGCCCATCAGCGTGCCTCCGGTGCCGAGGCCCGCGACGAACGCGGACACCTCGTCGAGCTCCTCGAGGATCTCCAGCGCAGTGCCGTTGTAGTGGGCGTTGGGATTGGCGAGGTTGCCGTACTGGTAGGGCATGTAGTAGGAGGAGTCCGCCTCCGCCATGTCGAGCGCCTTCTCGACCGCCCCGTTGGAGCCCTTGGAGCCCTCCGAGTAGACGATCTCGGCGCCGTACATCTGCAGCAGCTGGGTGCGCTCGGGGGTGACATTCTCGGGCATCACCACCTTCAGGGGGTAGCCCTTGCGCGAGCAGATCATCGCGAGCGATATGCCGGTGTTGCCCGAGGTCGGCTCGAGGATCGTCTGGCCGGGCAGGATCGCGCCCTTCTCCTCGGCGTCCTCGATGAGGGCGCGCGCCACGCGGTCCTTGACCGAGCCGGTGGGGTTGCGCGACTCGAGCTTGGCCCAGATGCGCACGCCCGGCTTGGGCGAGAGCCGCGGAAGCTCCACGAGCGGCGTGTTGCCGATCGACTGGACGATGTCGCCGTAGCGCCCTCCGCAGGGCTTGTTCTGCACCCGCTCCATAGCCATTACTTCACGGAATATAGCGCCAGACGCCCGCCGCGCCGAATCGGTCGAACGAACCACCCGGCCGCGCCCAACGCCGCGAGGGGCCACCACGCAAGGTCCGGTCCGGGGAGCCGCGTCGCGGTCCACGCGATGGACTGGCCGGATAACCAATAAGCTGATGGTGGAGATGCGGCAGGACTTCGACTACGACTGGCTGGTGATCGGCTCGGGCTTCGGCGGCAGCGTCTCGGCGCTGCGCCTCTCGGAGAAGGGCCACCGCGTGGGTGTGCTCGAGTGCGGCAAGCGCTTCGACGACGACGACTTCCCGAAGTCCACGGGGGACTTCAGGCGCTACTTCTGGCGCCCCAAGCTCGGCTTGAAGGGGATCTTCAGGATCACCACGTTCAGGGACGTGACGGTCGTGAGCGGCTGCGGCGTGGGCGGCGGAAGCCTCGGCTACGCCAACACCCTGTACGTGCCGCCCAAGCAGTTCTTCGAGGACCGTCAGTGGGCCGGGATCGAGGATTGGGAGAGGGCGCTCACGCCCCACTACGACGAAGCGCAGAGGATGCTCGGCGTGAGGATGAACGAGCACGACGACCCCGCCGACCAGCTGTTGCGCGAGCTCGGCGAGGAGCTGGGTGTGGGCGACACGTACAAAAAGACGCCCGTCGGCGTGTTCTTCGGCGAGCCCGGCGAGACCGTCGCGGACCCGTTCTTCGGCGGCGAGGGCCCGGACCGCACCGGCTGCATGAGGTGCGGCCGCTGCATGGTGGGGTGCCCGCACGGCGCCAAGAACACGCTGGTCAAGAACTACCTGTTCCTGGCCGAGAAGCGCGGCGCGAAGGTGACAGCGGAGCGCACCGTCGTGGACATCCGCGCGCTGGGGGCCGGCGACGGCAGCGAGGGCTATGAGATCGAAAGCGTGAGGTCCGGCTCCTGGGTGCGCCGCGACCGCAAGGTCCATCGCGCGCGTGGCGTGGTCGTGTCCGCGGGACCGCTCGGCACGAACCTGCTGCTGCAGCGCTGCCGCCTGGGCGGGTCGCTGCCGCGCATCTCAAACCGCCTCGGCGAGCTGGTGCGCACCAACAGCGAGGCGATCCTGGCGGTGACCGTCCCGAAGGACTATCCCGAGGACTTGACCAAACGAGTTGCGATCACATCGAGCATCTATCCAGACCCCTACACGCACATCGAGACCGTGTCGTATGGCAAGGACGGCAACTCGATGAGCCGCCTGTATACGTTGCTGGTGGGCGATGGCACGCGCTTCACGCGCCCGTTGAAGCTGCTCGGTCAGATCGCGCGTCATCCCGGACGCTTCGCGAAACTGCTCTTCGGGCGCGAATGGTCACGGCGCACGATCATCCTCCTCGTGATGCAGACGCTCGACAACGCGATGGCGTTGCGTCCCAAACGAGGCCCGTTCGGAACGATGTGGTTGAGCACCGAACAGGACCCCGAGCGCCCCAACCCGACGTTCATCCCGGTTGCTAACAAGGCCGCCGAATGGTTCGCCGAGCGCACCGGCGGCGTGGCGCAGAGCTCGGTGATGGAGGCGATGCTCAACACCCCCACGACCGCCCACATCCTCGGCGGCGCGGTGATCGGCGCCGACGCCGACCACGGCGTGGTGGACGCCCACCAGTGCGTCTTCGGCTACGAGAACCTGCTCATCTGCGACGGCTCGGCGATCCCCGCCAACGTGGGCGTCAACCCGAGCCTCACGATCACAGCGCTGGCGGAGCACGCCATGAGCCACGTGCCGGCGGCGACCCAGGCCATCTCGGGCCTGGCGGCTCACACCACCTACTAGGCTCTCGGTCGGTCAACGTGGGCGGCGCGAGCGTGAGGGTCCCCACGCTCGACTGAGCCGGTCTCCCCGGCGCTCAAGTAAGTCGACGCGATGGCCGATGGGACCTAGCGATGTCTGCCCAGACGCAAGAGCATCCGGAGCGGAGTTTGCGGGAGGGCTCGGCCGAGTCGTCCGGCGCTGACTGCATCCGCCGGCTCGGCGAGCAGCTGAACGCTTGCACCGACGAGGTCGTGCGGAGCATGCGCACGCGATCGGAGCGGTCCGGCAAGCTCCTGGACGCCTCCATCGAGGAGAGCTTCGGCCGGGTGGGAGCGGTCTCGACCGTGGCGGTGGCGCGGTGGATGGCGGGCGAGAGCGCCGAGGTCGCCCGGGAGGTGGGCCAGGAGTCATGGAGCATCTTCGGCCAACTGGCGGCCCAGCGCGGCGCGCCGCTGAACGAGGTCACCAAGCGCTGCCTGCGCTGGCGCGACGCGACCGCCGAGGTGCTGCAGGAGTGCGCTCGGCGACAGGGATGCTCGCCGGAGGTGCTCGACCAAGCGCTGGCGATGCTGCAGCGCAGCCTCGACGTGACGCTGGTGCGCATGTGCGAGTCCTTCGAGGGCGAGCGCAAGCTGGCGCAGGAGGAACTCGTCGAACGCCAGGAGGAGCTCGCCTTCATGGCGACGCACGACTGCCTCACCGGACTGCCAAACCGCACGTTGATCCTCGACCGGGTCGAGCAGATGCTGATGCGCTCGCACCGCCACCAGACGCCGGTGGCGGCCCTGTTCATCGACCTCGACAACTTCAAGCAAGTCAACGACACGCTCGGGCATCGCGCCGGTGACGAGCTGCTGCGCGCGGTGTCCTCGCGCCTGAGCGGAGTGGTGCGCGACACGGACGCGCTCGGGCGTCTCGCCGGCGACGAGTTCGTGGTCGTGGTCGAAGGACTCTCGCTCGCCGCCGGCCCCGAGCTGGTGGCCGAGCGCCTGCTCGACGCGCTCGAACAGCCGTTCACGCTCGACGCGGACCGCCAGACGCGCCTGACGGTCACGGCGAGCATCGGGATCGCGGCCGGCGAACGCTCGTCTGCCGAGGAGCTGTTGCGGGACGCGGACATCGCCATGTACCGGGCGAAGTGGGATGGCAAGAACCGTTATGTGGTGTTTCGCTCGGAGATGCAGGACGAGGTGCAGAGCCGCGTGGAGCTGGAGATGGACCTGCGCGACGCGGTGGCGGGCGGCGAGTTCTTCCTCGTCTACCAGCCCACGTTCGATCTGCGGCACATGGTCCCGACCGGGATGGAGGCCCTGATCCGCTGGAGGCATCCCAAGCGCGGAATCGTCCAGCCCGACGACTTCGTGCCGCTGCTCGAGGAGACCGGCATGATAGTTCCGGTCGGCAGGTGGGTCATGGAGGAGGCCTGCCGTCAGTGCTCCAGCTGGCACCAGGCCGGATATGAGATCGGCATGGCCGTCAACGTGTCCGCGCGCCAGCTCGACGACGAGGAGTTCGTGGGGGAGGTCGAGCAGGTGCTGCGACAGGCCGGCCTTGACCCGCAGGCGCTGACGCTCGAGATCACCGAGACCACTCTCATGCGCGACGCCGAGGCGACCGCCCGGCGGCTGTGCGCGGTCAAAGAGCTGGGCGTGCACATCACGATCGACGACTTCGGCACCGGCTACTCCTCGCTGGGCTACCTGCGGCAGTTCCCGGTCGACGGGCTGAAGATCGACCGGTCGTTCATCTCGCGCCTGACCCACGACCAGGAGGGCAGAGCGCTGATCCGCACACTCGTCCAGCTCGGCAAGGCGCTCTCGATCCAGACGCTGGCGGAGGGGATCGAACAGCAGGTGGAGCTGACCATGCTCAGGGCCGAGCAGTGCGACACCGGACAGGGCTTCCTCTACGCCCGGCCGCTCGAGGCCGGCGCCACCAACGCGTTTCTTCGCGAGCACTGGCGCCCGGACGCGCGCCGTCCCACGGAGCGCTCGCCGGAGCTCACCGGGTAGCGCCCTCCTTGCGCGTCCACCGTTCCAGCGCTTCGCCGATCGACTCCACGCAGCGCTCGGCGGCGCCGCCAAGCGCCTATCGTGCCGCCGGCGATCGATACATGCAATGGACCGGTCTCTCAGCCGCCGCCGGCCATCGCCGGCAGGATGACCACCGTGTCGCCGTCGCCGACCGCCGTGTCGAGCCCGTCGAGCACACGCACGTCCTCGTCGTTTAGGTAGACGTTGACGTAGCGATTGAGCTCGCCGTCCTCGGAGAAGAGCTGTGTGGCTGTCGCGGGATGAGTGTCGGCGAGGTCGCGCAGGATCTCGCCGACGTTCTCGCCGGAGGCGGACACCTCGCGCTCGCCGCCCACCGACGCGCGCAATACCGGGGGGATCTTGATCGTCGCCATCGAGCGCGAAAGACTAGCCCGCTGCCGCGCAGAATGCCTCGTAGTCGGGAAAGACGCCCATCTCCTCGTCTGAGATCTCGCCCGGCGGGCGCGAGCAGATCGGGCAGTCGGGATCGCGGTGGACCTTGACCTCTGAGAGCGTCGCGGCGAGCGCGTCGTAGAGCAGCAGGCGGCCGATCGCGGGCTCGCCGATGCCCACGATCAGCTTGACGACCTCGGTGGCCTGCAACAGGCCCATGGTGCCCGGAAGCACGCCGAGCACGCCGTTGGCGCCGCAGGAGGGCGCCAGCTCCGCCGGCGGCGGCTCGCGGAACAGGCAGCGGTAGCAGGGGCCGTCGTAGGGCTTGAACACGGAGAGCTGGCCGTCGAAGCCGAGGATCGACGCGGACACGACCGGGATCTTCAGGCGCACGGTGGCGTCGTTGAGCAGGTAGCGGGTGGGGAAGTTGTCGACCCCGTCGACGATCACGTCGTAGCCCTCGATGATGTCCATGATGTTGGACGCGTCGAGGCGCACCGGGTACTTGACCACCTGCACGTCGGGGTTGAGCGCGTGGATCGACTCCTCGGCGGAATCCACCTTCGGGATGCCGATGCGCTGGGTGGAGTGGATCACCTGGCGCTGGAGGTTCGAGAGGTCCACATCGTCGTCGTCGACGATCCCGAGCGTGCCGACGCCGGCGGCGGCGAGGTAGAGCGCGGTAGGCGAGCCGAGCCCACCGGCGCCGAGCAGCAGCACCTTGGCGTCGAGCAGCTTCTGCTGGCCCTCGGCGCCGATCTCTCCGATCAACAGGTGGCGCGAGTAGCGCTCGCGCTGCTCGGCCGACAGGGTCTTGGGCACATCCACCTCGTAGCCGCGGTCCTTCCACAGGGCGATGCCGCCGGTCATCGACTGGACCTGTTCGTAGCCGAGGTCGTCGCGAAGCGTGCGCGCGCCGTAGGCGGAGCGGTTGCCCGAGGCGCAGTAGAGGATCACGTGCGCCGAGCGGTCGGGCACGATCCCCTCGATGCGCGTCTCCAGATAGCTGCGCGGCACGTGCTTGGCGCCGGGGAGCAGTCCCGAGGAGAGCTCGTCGGTCTCGCGCACGTCGACGATGACGGCGCCCTCCTGCAACAGCTCCTTGACCTCGGAGGGGTCGATCTCCTCGATTTCGCTCTTCACCTGGCGCAACAGGTCCGCGCTGGACGGGCTCATCTGGAAACTCCTGAATCGCGGTCGGATTTCATGGGACTTCAGAAAGTGTAGCGCCGCGGAGCCCACAACTGAAGAGCTCCCCCTACCCTGCTTGCAGTGCGCCCCGCCCTTCGTGTCGTGCTCCCCGCCGTATCGATCCTGCTCGCGATCGTCCTCGTGCTCGCGATCGTGCTTGGCGACTCCAAAAGGGCGTCCGACAGCTCCGGCTCCTCGACGGGCTCACAGTTGAGCGGCTCCTTCGACGGAGCGGCCTTCCCGCCGGGCGTGCGGGCGCACGACTTCACGCTCGAAGACCAGCACGGCCGCCGCGTCTCGCTGAGCGCCTACCGCGGGCGGGTGGTGGCGCTCGCGTTCCTCTTCACCGACTGTCGCGCCTGCGTGCTGGTCGCCCAGCAGGTTCGCGGTGCGCTCGACGAACTGGGAGTGTCTGTGAGCGTGAAGACGATCTTCGTGAGCAGCGACCCACGCGCGGACACACGCGCGCGCGTGGCACGTTTTTTGGCGAACACATCCCTCACCGGCCGCGCCGACTACCTGACCGGCGACGAAGCGCAATTGCGACCCGTATGGCGCGCCTACCATGTGCCTCCGGCCGGCGCGGGCAGGACCGCCGCCGAAAACGCGATCACGGTCCTGCTGATCGACAGGCAGGGCAAAGAGCGCGTGGGCTTCGGCATCGAACAGATCACCCCCGAAGGCTTGGCCCACGACATTCGCCTGCTGCAGGCAGAATGAGGCCGCCAACCGCAGCCGACACCCGCCACATCGCCCATCCCGTCGCCCGCCCACCGGCGGGCGGATGGCGTCGGCTGATACCCTAGCTGGCAGGTAGGTATTCAGACGATGATGTTCTCCACAAAGGCCGAGTACGGCGTGCGCGTGATGGTGGAGCTGGCGAGGCGCGCCGGCGAGAGCGTCGACGGCGCCGAATCGGTGGTGCCGCTCGCCGAGATCGCCGAGCACGACGGGATGCCGCTCGCCTACCTCGAGCACCTCGTGGCGCGGTTGCGCAAGGCGGGGCTCATCGACAGCCGCAGGGGGTCGCGCGGCGGCTACATGCTCGCGCGTCCGGCCGAGGAGATCACGATGGCCGAGGTCGTCGAGGCGCTGGAGGGGGCGATCGCCCCGATCGAGTGCATCTCGCAGGGGCCCGACGGCAGCGTGGTGTGCTCGCGCGAGTCCGATCCGGACCACACCTGCCCTACCAAGCTGCTGTGGACGAGGGTGCGCTTCTCGATCGTGAAGACGCTTGAAGAGACGACGCTCGCCAACCTGCTTGCGGGCGGACACTCGAACGCAGCGCTTGCCGGCATCTCCCCCGCCCCACTTCCGTCAACACGAGAACCGGCCGCTACGACCGCGGCCTAGAGCAAAGGAACCATGGCTGACCTTGAAATCATCAACCTGCACGTGCGCACCGAGGATCGCGAGATCCTGAGGGGCGTCGATTTGAGCATCGACAAGGGCGAGATCCACGCCCTCATGGGTCCCAACGGGTCCGGCAAGTCGACGCTCGCCAACACGCTCCTCGGCCACCCTTCCTACGAGGTCACCGAGGGGAGGATCGTGTTCAAGGGGCAGGACATCACCGAGGCCGAGCCGCACGAGCGCGCCCGCTCGGGACTGTTCCTCGCCTTCCAGTACCCCGTGTCGATTCCAGGCGTGTCGGTGGCCAATTTTCTGCGCATGGCGATCAACGCCAAGCGGGACGAGCCGATCAGGGTGAAGGAGTTCGGAGCCCAGCTCCAGCACGCCATCGAGATGCTCGACGTCGACCGCGCGTTCACCTCGCGCCACCTCAACGACGGCTTCTCCGGCGGGGAGAAGAAGCGCGCGGAGATCCTCCAGATGGCGATGCTCTCGCCGGACGTCGCGATCCTGGATGAGACCGACTCGGGCCTTGACATCGATGCGCTGCGCACCGTGGCGGAGGGCGTGCAGCGGTTGCACGACGAGCAGGGGCTGGGGGCGCTCATCATCACGCACTACCAGCGCATCCTTCACTACGTGAAGCCCCAGTTCGTGCACATCCTGATGGACGGGCGCATCGTGCTCGAGGGCGGCGTGGAGCTCGTGGAGCGCCTCGAGCGCGAGGGCTACGACCAGATCCGCCAGGAGGTCGGCGCCGATGTTCGATAGCCGGCGCCATACTGCGTCCTCCCTCCCTCGTGTGCCAAGCACACTTCGCTCGGTGCGTCCTTGTCTGGCTTGGCTCTCGAACATCGGGGGCCGGTGATGACCTTGACTGAGGTGGCCGTCAAGCCGGGCCGCCATCGCGAGGCGTCGCTCTACCACGCGCTGGCGGGCGCCGGCGCCGGCGATAGCCGTACGCTCGACGAGCTGCGCGCGGCCGCGCTCGCGGCGTTCGAACGTAGTGAGCTGCCGGTGTGGCGCCGCTCGGGCTTCTGGACCACGAGCTTCGCCGAGTTGGACCTCGATGCGCTCGCACCGCGCGAGCACGCGCGCGCGCAGGGGGTCCCCGATTTTGTTGCCGGCGCCCTCCCCGAGCGCCCACGGGCCGGACGGATCGTGCAGCTGGACAGCTCGGTCGTGCACGTCGAGCTCGACCCTGAGCTCGCCGAGCAGGAAGTGGTGTTGTGTTCGCTGGAGGATGCCGCGCGCGCGCACGAGGGGCTGTTCAACGAGTGGTATTCCAAGCGCCTCACGATCGACCGCCACAAGCTGGAGGCCGCCAACGCGGCGTTCTGGACGGGGGGCGCGTTCCTTTACGTGCCGGATGGCCTGGTGGTGGAGGACCCGTTCGAGATCGTATATGCGATCGGCGGGCCCGGCGTGGCGCAGTACGGCCGCACGCTCGTGGTGGGCGGGCGCGAAAGCGACTTCCACGTGCACGAGCATGACCTGGCCTCTGGCTTCGCGGAACCGGACATGGCCGCGGGCGACGGTCGGGATTCAGAGAAGGGTGGCGGACAATCCCTGCACGCGGGCGCCTTCGAGCTGTACCTGAAGGACAACGCCCGCTGCCGCCTCGCGCAGGTGCAGGATTGGGGATCCAACCCCGCCCACCCCGTGTTCGACGCGAGCACCCGCTTCGTGGGAGTGGGACGCGACGCCTACTGCCACTGGTTGCCGGCGCTGCTCGGGGGGCATCTCGTGCGCCAGCACCTCGAGCTCGCCGTGAGCGAGCCGGGCGGCGACATGGCGTTCAGGGGCCTGTTCTTCACCGAGGGGGACGAGCATCTGGACACGTTCGCCGTGGACCTGCACGAGACGGGCCCCTCCGGTGGGGACGTGCACTGGCGCGGAGCGGCCGCCGGCGCGAGCCGGGCGAGCTTCGAGGGGTTGATCCAGATCGACCCGGGCGCCCAGAAGACGAACACCTACCTGCAGATCCACACGATGATGCTCTCCCCGAAGGCGCGTTTGGACGCGATCCCATCGGTGCTCGTGTCCGCCGACGACGTGTCGGCCTCGCACGGCGGGACCGTCGGCGAGCTGGACGAGGCGTCGATCTTCTACATGCAGAGCCGCGGCCTCGATCGCGCGGCGGCGGTGAGAGTGCTCGTGGAGGGCTTCTTCGAGCCCGTGCTGGGCGAGCTCGCGGACGAGCCGCTGGAAGAGCTCGTGCGCGCGAAGATCGCAGCCAAGCTGGCGGCGGCGCGTGAGGACGTCGAGGCATACGCGACGGCCAGATAATCGACCGAGGCGCCCGCTCGATCGTGCTCACCCCTTATGCAAGCTACTATCGCATAGGATTTTGTAGTCACTATGGTAGTTAACACAAAAAGTATATCCACCTCCCCGCCGCTCGTCCACTTGGCCGACGGGTCATCGAGCGTCGCCTTCGACGTGCGCGGCGACTTCCCGATCCTGTCGCGGGAGTTCGAGGGCAAGCCGCTCGTGTACCTCGACTCGGGCGCCACCTCGCAGAAGCCGCGGGCGGTGATCGACGCGATGAGCGCCTACTACGAGGAGCGCAACGCGAACGTGCACCGAGGGGTGTATGCGCTCGCGCAGGAGTCCGACGCCGCCTATGAAGGCGCGCGCGAGAGGATCGCCGCGTTCGCCGGATGGGAGCCGCGCACGACGATCTTCACGAAGAACGTGACCGAGGCGATCAACCTCGTCGCATACGCGTGGGGCCGCGCCAACGTGGGGCCCGGCGACGCGATCGTCACGACCCAGATGGAGCACCACGCGAACATCGTGCCCTGGCAGGTGCTCTGCCGCGAGCGTGGCGCGCAGCTGCGCTACCTGGAGGTGGACGAGCGCGGCGAAGTGTCGCTCGAGGAGCTCGACCGCGAGCTGGCGCGGGGCGACGTGAAGCTCGTGGCGTTCACGCACGTGTCGAACGTGCTCGGCACGATCCTCCCGGTCGCGGAGATGACCGCGCGTGCGCGCGCGGCGGGCGCCACCTCGCTCGTGGACGGCGCCCAGGCGGTGCCCCACATGCCCGTCGACGCAGGCGCGCTCGGCGCGGACTTCTACGCCTGGACCGGCCACAAGGCGCTCGGGCCGACGGGCATCGGCGTGCTGCACGGCCGGGAGGAGATTCTCGAGCGGATGGAGCCGTTCCTCACCGGCGGGGACATGATCGCCTCGGTGAGCTTCGAGGGCGCCACCTGGAACGAGCTGCCGTTCAAGTTCGAGGCGGGCACGCCGCCGATCGCCGAGGCCGTCGGGCTGGGCGCCGCGGTCGACTACCTCTCGACGCTCGGGATGGAGCGCGTGCGCGCGCACGAGCGCGAGCTCACCGCATACATGCTGGAGCGACTGCAGGAGGTCCCCGGCCTCACCTACGTCGGCCCTCCGGAGGCCGAGGGCAGGGGCGGGATCGTGTCGTTCACGATCGAGGGCATGCACGCGCACGACATCGCCGAGCTGGCAAACCGCGGCGGTGTGTGCATCCGCGCCGGCCATCACTGCGCGCAGCCGTTGATGCGCCGCCTCGGCGTTCCCGCCACCGCGCGAGCGAGCGTGGGCGTCTACAACGAGCGCGATGACGTGGACGCGCTGATCGACGCGCTGATCGCGGGCCGACGCGTGTTCGAGCTTCAGTAGACCGACCAGAACGAACCGCAAACCCAAAAACACGCACACGACAGAAGCTTGCAAATGGACGACCTCTACCGCGACTACATCCTCGATCACTACAAGCGCCCGCGTAACTTCGGCGAGCTGCAGCCGCACGACATGGAGGCGCTCGAGCACAACCCCCTGTGCGGCGACGAGCTGGGCGTGCATATCAAGGTCAAGGACGGGCGCATCGAGGACCTGCGCTTCCACGGCCACGGCTGCGCCATCTCGCAGGCGTCCGCGTCGATCGCCTCCGAGGAGCTGAAGGGCATGTCGCTGGAGCAGGTCGGAAAGCTCGACGCCGACTGGGCGATCGAGCTGCTCGGCATCCCCGTGTCGGCGACGCGCCGCAAGTGCGCGCTGCTTGGACTGAAGGCAGTGAAGGGGGCGGTGACGGGCGACAACAGCTGGCCGGTGGGGTCGGTTTAGAGGATTGGGGCGTGCCCGGGCATGACACGCGGCCCCGCCATCATCGAGCCCCCGCCCCACCCGCGCGAATGCGGATCGTGACCGCGATACAATTCCTACTCCACAGCACAGGATTCTCAAAGGGAGCCTTATGGCGACGCTAGACCGCACCAAGATCGCAAAGCCCAGCCCGATCGTCGAGGACGACCAGGGTCAGCTGCTCGCGCGTCATGGCATCTCCCGTGAGGTGGTCCGCGAGCTCTCGAAGGTCAAGGGCGAGCCCGACTGGATGGCCGAGAAGCGGGTGAAGTCGCTCGAGATCTACGAACGCAAGCCCATCCCGACGTGGGGTCCCGACCTCAGCGGGCTGAACCTCGACGACCTCGTGCTCTACTCCCCCCCCACCGCCGGGCGCTTCAACAGCTGGGACGACGTGCCGGAGGAGATGAAGAAAACGTATGAGGACCTCGGCATCCCCCAGGCCGAGCGCGAGCACCTCGCCGGCGTGGTGGGCGTGTGGCGCCAGGAGCCCGTATACGAGGGCCTCAAGGAGGAGTACCGCAAGCTCGGCATCCTCTTCTGCTCGATGGACACCGCCATCACCGAGTACCCCGACCTCGTGCAGAAGTACTTCATGAACAAGTGCGTCCCGCCACAGGACAACAAGTTCTCCGCCCTGCACGGCGCGGTGTGGTCGGGCGGCTCGTTCCTGTACGTGCCCAAGGGCGTCAAGGTAGACCTCCCGCTACAGGCTTACTTCCGCATGGAGGGCGCCGGCGAGGGCACCTTCGAGCACACCCTCATCATCGCCGACGAGGGCTCGGACGTGAACTACATCGAGGGCTGCACCGCCCAGACCTACAGCGTCAACTCGATGCACTCGGCGGTCGTCGAGATCTTCGTACACGAGGGCGCCAAGGCTCGCTACACGACGGTGCAGAACTGGTCGAAGGACGTCTACAACCTCAACACCAAGCGCGCCGTCGTGGACGCCGAGGGCACGGTCGAGTGGGTGGGCGGCTCGATGGGCGCCAAGTACGTGATGCTCTACCCCGGCTCGTTCTTGATGGGCGAGGGCGCGCGCGCCGACCACCTCAACGTGGGCGTGGCGGGGAAGGGCGTGCACAAGGACACCGGCGCGAAGGTCGTCCACCTCGCCCCGAACACGACCTCCAACATCCTCGCCAAGTCGATCTCCAAGGACGGCGGCATCATGGGCTACAGGGGCCTGGTGAAGATGGGCCAGCACTCCGCCGGCTCCAAGGCGCGCGTGCAGTGCGACGGGCTGATGATGGACGGCGAATCCCGCTCGGACACCTGGCCGGACATCCAGATCCAGAACCCCAACGTCGCCGTCGCCCACGAGGCGACGGTCGGGCGCATAAGCGACGACCAGCTCTTCTACATGGGCTCGCGCGGCTTCACCGAGGACGAGGCCGCCGCGATGATCGTGAACGGCTTCATCGAGCCGGTCACGAAGGAGCTCCCGATGGAGTACGCGGTCGAGCTCAACCGGCTCATTCAGCTTGAGATGGTCGGCTCTATCGGCTGAGGGACGCAATTCGCGGCGTCTGCGCCCACAAGTGGGCCCCGGTCCTCCCTCCCTTATGTGCGTCTTGCACACTGCGGTCGGTGCGTCCTTGTCAGACACCACGACTCACGCCCCTCAGAGGCCTTCATCGTGCGCGCGCCGATAGACACCATTCCGGCGCCGCCGTTTTTGACGCATCTGCACTGGGTGAACTCGAAGCCGCTGCGCATGGACCGCCTGCGGGGCAAGCCGCTGCTCGTCGAGTTCTGGGACTTCTGCCTTCAGAACTCGATGCACACGCTGCCGTACGTGAAGGCCTGGCACGAGCGCTACGGGGGCGAGGGACTGCAGGTGGTGGGCATCCACTCTCCGGGCTTCGCACGCTCCCGCGAGCGCCGAGCGGTCGAAGCGGCGGTCGAGCGGCTGGGGATCGCCTACCCCGTGCTGCTCGACCCCGCCCTGGAGATGTGGCGTGAGTACGAGAACCGGGGCTGGCCGGCCCGCTATCTGTTCGACGGGCACAGCATGCTCTTTCACTACCACTACGGAGAGGGCGCCTATACCGAAACGGAGCATGCGATCCAGGAGCTGCTGGGCGTAGAGCGCAAGCCGCTCGCCCCGCTGTTGCCGGCGAACGCCTACAGCGTGCCCGCCTCGCCGCACACCTACGGGGCCCTGGTCGGCTCCAGCTCCGAGGGCTCCAGAGTGTCGAGCAGTCGCAGCAGCCGGGGCGGATCACTCTCCTCGACAAGCACGGCGCCGCCGGGCCAGTAGGGGCTCTCGCCGGGAGTGTCGGTGACGAAGTGGGGGTCATAGACCCAGCAGCCGGTGTTGACGAGACGCGCGCCCGCTGGTCCGCGCCACTCCGAGGCGAGGTCCCGCGGCAAGAGACCGGCGCGGTGGGTATGCCCGAAGATCACGTAGGCGTCACCAAGGCCGAGGCGCGCTGCGAGCTGCCCCATGGCCCGCAGCCCCGCGCGGCGCAGCTCGGGAGCGGAGATGTCGGCGTTGAACGAGCCGAGGCCCATCTGGTTGAGCGCGGCGATGGCGACCGGGAAGGCTCCCACGAGCGCGCGCCTGCGCAGGGCGGGCGCCAGAGCCGCAAGACCCGCTATCCCATCGCTCGCGTCGCTCTGGCCACGATCCGCCCCGCTCTTACTCGACCGCGATCGATCACCGCCGAGCGCGCGCCACATGCGCACCGTGGACTGTCCGTTGAGCGTTGCGCCGGTGGGAGCCTGGCGCGCGACGGCGTCGACCCAGGCGTACACCGGGCCGGTGACCGCCTCGTAGTCGCCCACGGTCGCAAACGACTCCGGGGAACGGCGCAGCACACGAGCGGTGACCCCGATCCCGAGCCGCTCCATCGTGGGGACCGTGAGGTGACAGTCGAGGTGGTGACCGTGGGTGGCATACACGTCCGGGCGCAACCACAGCCCCGGATAGGCGGCGCCGACGCGCGCGGGCGAGGCCCACTCGGCCAGGGTGGCGAGCATCGAGGAGGCCTCCTCGGCACGAAAGCGCTGCTCGAGCGCGAGCGGCTCATGCGCGGGGCTTTCGTCGCGGCGGCCCGTCCACGACTCGACGAGCGCGTGGTCGTGGTTGCCGGCGACGACGACCACCTCGCGCCCCGCGAACGCGCGCCCCAGCTCTTCGAAGAACGGTCGCGCGGCGGCGAGCGCGTCGCGCCGCGGGCCATGACGCAGCTCGAGCACGTCGCCCAGCAACACAAGCCGATCGACATCGTGCAGCGCGTCGAGGAGCACAGCGCGCGGCCCCGGGCGGCGCAGCACGTCGGCGCCTGAGGCACTGCCTAGATGGAGGTCTGAGACGACTAGCGTGCGCACAGCCGCGCCCCTCCGCCCGGTCGCACGCCGACGCACGCCACGATCGGCCCCGGCCCCCCGACGACTTCTCGCGCCAAGATCGCGCGAGCCCTCACGATGCCGCGGCGACTGCCTCGCGGATCGGCTTGGGGAGCATGAAGCGCACGTCCTCGCGCACGACGTGGAACTCGGAGATGTCGCTCACTCCGCGCGCGCGGAAGAAGTCGAGCAGGTCCTGTACGAGATCGTCCGGGGCGGAGGCGCCAGAGCTCACGCCCACGACGCGCTTGCCCGCGAGCCACTCCTCGCGCACCTCGCCGGCGTGGTCGATCAGGTGGGCCTCGGTGCCGCAGTCGCGGGCTACCTCCACCAGACGCACAGAGTTGGAGGAGTTGCGCGAGCCAATCACGAGCATCAACTCGCAGTCGCCCGCCATCTGCTTCACGGCGGCCTGGCGGTTGGTGGTGGCGTAGCAGATGTCATCGGTGCGCGGCCCGGCGATCTTCGGGAAGCGCTCGCGCAGACGCCGCACGATCGCGCTCGTTTCGTCCACGGAGAGCGTGGTTTGCGTCACGTATGCCACACGCTCGGGATCCTCGACGACGAGCTCGTCGACATCCTGCTCGCTCTCCACGAGCACGATGTGCTCCGGGGCCTCCCCCATCGTGCCCTGCACCTCCTCGTGGCCGGCGTGGCCGACCAACACGATCGTGTAGCCATCCTTGGCGAAGTGCACCGCCTCGCGATGGACCTTCGTGACGAGTGGGCAGGTGGCGTCGATCGTGTCGAGGCTGCGCGCACGGGCCTCGTTACGCACCTTCGGGGAGACGCCGTGGGCGGAGAACACGGTGAGCGCTCCCTCGGGGATCTCACCCACATCCTCGACGAACACGGCCCCGCGCGCGGCGAGGAGCTCGACCACGTGCTTGTTGTGGACGATCTGCTTGCGCACATACACGGGCGGCCCGTGCAGGTCGAGCGCGCGCTGCACGGTCTGTACCGCGCGATCCACGCCCGCGCAGTATCCACGCGGCGCGGCGAGCAGCAGCTTCTCGACGGTATTGGCCACCACGCCCATTGTAGGTGTCCCAGCTACGCTTGACGGATGGCGCAACGTCACCTCGACAGGCTCACGGCGGTGGACGCGTCCTTCCTGCACCAGGAGGGACCGAACTCGCACATGCACGTCGGAGGGCTCACGATCCTCGAGGGCCCTCCCCCCGCGATGGAGGAGTTCCTCGAGCAGATCCGCCGCCGTCTTCATCTCGTGCCGCGCTATCGCCACAAGCTCGCGTACACGGCGCTCGACGCCGGCCGCCCCGTGTGGGTGGACGACCCGACGTTCAACCTCGAGTTCCACGTGCGCCACACGGCGCTTCCGAGCCCGGGCAGCTGGGAGCAGCTGCGCAGCCTCACGGCGCGGATCTTCTCCCAAGCGCTCGACCGCACCAAGCCGCTGTGGGAGATGTGGCTGATCGAAGGCTTGCGAGGGCGACCGCTTCGCGCTCATCTCCAAGACCCACCACTCTCTGATCGACGGCATCGCGGGGGTCGATCTCGCGACGGTGCTGTTCGACGTCTCCCCCGACCCGGCCCCGCTGCGCCATTCGGGGCGGCCGTGGAAACCTAATCCCGAACCGGACACGACCGAGCTTGTCACCGCCGGTCTGCGCGGGGCGGTGCGCGCAGGGGTCGAGATGGCGGGCGCCGCGGTCGGCGCGCTCACCCACCCGGAGCGCACGCTCGAGCGCGCGCGCGAGGCCGCGGAGGGCGTCGGGGAGATCGTGTGGGCCGGGCTCAATCCCGCGCCGTGGACGCCGCTGAACGTGGAGATCGGTCCGTACCGGCGCTTCGTGGGGATCGCGGCGCAGCTCGACGACTTCAAGCTCGTCAAGAACGTGCTCGGGGGCACGGTCAACGACGTGGTGCTGACGGTCGTGACAGGGGCATTGCGCTCGTTCCTGATCGCCCGCGGGAGGCGCACCGAGGGCGTCGAGCTGCGCGCGCTCGTACCCGTGTCGGTGCGAACCGTGGGCGAGCGCCACGAGGGGGGCAACCGGATCGTCGTGATGAGAGGGCCGCTGCCGGTGTACATCGCCGATCCGCTTCAGCGACTGCGCTTCGTGAGGCATGCGATGGACGGGCTGAAGGAGTCCAAGCAGGCGCTCGGCGCCGAGGTGATCGCGGGCGCGCAGAACTTCGCCCCGCCGACGATCCTCGCGCAGGCGTCGAGGCTGAACTTCTCCACGCGATTGTTCAACCTGATCGTGACGAATGTCCCGGGACCACAGTTTCCGCTGTACGTGCTCGGACGCCGCATGGAGCGCGTATTCCCGGTGGCGTTCCTGCCGGAGAACCATGCGCTGGCGGTGGCGATCATGTCCTACGCGGGCGAGATGAACTTCGGCCTGCTGGGCGACTTCGACGCGCTGCCCGACATCGACTCGATCGGCGAGAGCATCGCCGAGGAGCTCGCCACGCTGGTGGAGCTCGCGCGCACCCGTTCGGGCACAGGCGAGCGCCAGGCAGAGCAGGCTCAGGTAGGAACTCAGCCGTCTGGGGGGTCGAGGGTCAAGCGGGGCAAGGACGCAGGGAGCGTGGCGTACTAGGTACGCGAGCGACCGAGGACGCCGCCCCGCGCAGGCCATCGGCTCCCCAGACTAGTAGCCCAAAGCGAACTTCGCATCCTCGGACATCTTCTCGGGCGACCACGGAGGCGTGAACACCATCTCCGACTCGACGCTCTCCACGCCTTCGAGCTCGCCGACGAACTCTTCGATCTGCTCGGTCACCTGAGGCCCGATCGGGCAGCCGGGGGTGGTGAGCGTGAAGGTCACCTGCACGTCTCCCCCGCTCACCTCCACCCCGTAGATGAGGCCGAGCTCGACGAAGTCGAGGCCGAGCTCAGGGTCGATGACGTTGGAGAGCGCATCCATGACGTCGTCGACGGTGATCGTGGGCTCGGACATTGATCCAGTCTAGTTATATGAGCCCAGGCGGTCCCACTGGTATAGCTGGATGCACTCCTCCGCCAGGTCGATCGCCCGCTCTCGCGAAAGGTGGGGGAGCACCGTGTCGAGCGCCTGGTCCTCGGAGACGCCCGCCTGAAAGGCCTCCTCGCCCCTGAAGCCGGCGGCGATCTTCAGCGCCTCGCGGCGGTTCTCGCCGAGGCTCGGGAACACCCCCACGAGGAATGCTGTGTTGGGGATCGGCTGGCCGACCTCAAGCGAGGCGTGCCAGGCGGCGAGCAGGTGCAGATCGTCGTCGTCGAGATCGGCTATCGCGCGGGCGTAGTGCAGCGAGAGCTCCTGGTCGGGGAGGTCGTCCACCCATGCGCGCACCACCTCGCCGACGAGCTGCCTGCGGGCCTCGCGGCCGACGGACTCTGCGATGACTCGAATGGCGTCGTGGGGCTCGATGAAGCACAGCGGCATGGCGGCTCCCTGGTTTGCGCGAAACGGGGACGTGACACGCAGGACTTTAGGCGTCGGTGTGGACGGCAAATTCGCCCGCCCCGTGCGCGCGTGCGCG
This sequence comes from uncultured Solirubrobacterales bacterium, assembly GCA_963729925.1. GTDB lineage: Bacteria > Actinomycetota > Thermoleophilia > Solirubrobacterales > Solirubrobacteraceae > Palsa-744. Next base: position 109,688 of record CAVSPS010000008.1, read on the forward strand.
TACGCGCGTACGTACGCGCGCGCGCACGCGCGCACGGGGCACCCTAAGAGGTTCATCAAGCCCCGCAACGGACCCCGATCGACCAGGTACCGCAACGGACCCCCAGACCGAGCCACCCCACTCGGCCGCGCGGGGGCGCGCCCTCTCTACAGCTCGAGCGCCTTGACGGCCCGCTCGACGGCGTGCGCGTCGTTCGTGTCGGGCGGAAACCCGAGCGTGACGCGCTCCTCCTCCGGGGTGGGTGGGCTCCAATTCCAAAGCGCGAGATCGAGCGCTTCTACGGGGATGTCGAGCGCCTCCGCGAACGCGAGCGCGCGACGCTCGATGTGAATCTCATCGCCGATCCCGAACACCCGCTTGGCGGCCTGCGGCGTCGGATCGCCCGCGAGCGACGTGGAGCGCGTGACCAGGTGCAGGGAGTCGGCGCGCAGCTCGTACAGCCCGAGCCGCCCGAGCGTTATGAGCAGGTCATAGCGTCCCACCCGCCCGAAGCCCGGCAGAGCCAGCCGCTCGAAGAGTCGCTCGAAGCGGCGCTGGGGAGTCCACGAAGGCTCACCCGTGAAAGCCTGCTCCTGCTGGCCGATCGACGATCCCGTCGATCGTCGATCGGCCGCATGCTCGGCGAAGCGGCGGTAGGCGACCAGCGTCTCGGATCCGCGAGCCGGGTCGTGGGAGGTGCGTGGCCCCAGCGGCACGTCCTCGAGGTCGGGGACCTCGCCGGACGCCCAGCTGCACAGCAGCGCCTGGCGGACGCCGACGAACGGCTGAGCTCCCTGCAGCGGCGACAGATAGGCGGCCAGGAAGCACATCCAGGTGGCCTGCTCCAGATCGTCGCGGTCGCGCGCCTCGGCGTACAGGCTGGGCGGCGCCGCGGTGAGCGTGAGCAGGCGCCCGCTGGCGAACCCGATCTCCCGCACAAGCCGCCGGGCGTCCTGGGAGGAGTGCAGTCCGGGGACGAGCTCGCAGCGATAGCCGTCGTCCTCGTAGCGCTGCTCGCGGCGCACGCGCACGTCGGGCGCGCGGCGGGTGGACGTCCGGCGCGCCTGCCCGGATGCGGCGGCCCCGGCGCGCGATGTGGCTTGTGCCCCGCCGTTGGCCCGCGTGCCGGCCTGCCTGCCGCCGCGTGCCCTCTGGGTATTTGCCCCTTGGGTATGCCCTTCGGGGTGCGCCCCTGAGGGTGCGGTGGTCTTCCGCTTGGGCTTGGCGGCGTGACGTGCGGGCTCCTGCCCGGGCACGGTCTCGCGACAGATGGGGCAGCGCTGGATGAAGCGGTTGTGGCGGCAGAACGTCTGTGTCATATGGAATCACGCTAGCGACTCCACTGGCGTGATCGGGTCTATGCGGGGAGGGCGACGTGCGCCGGCATGGGCAGCGCATAGCCCCGCGCCCGCGCCCGCTCGGCCCCGGCGCGGCGCTCGGCGGCGAGCGCGTAGAGGTAGTCGTCGAAGTCCACCTGGATCGTGTGGCGCTTGGAGGCTACGTAGCGCTTGCGCATCGCATCCTGGTCTGAGGCGATGTCGCGGCGCAGCGCGGCCGGTGAGGGCAGCGCGTACTCGCCGCGCAGGTGGTCGCCGACCCACGCCGACTGGGCCTCGGCGAGCGGCATGATCGCGCCGAGCGGTTGCAGCAGACCGATGAAGTAGAGGCCGGGGACGTCAGGGTGGAAGACGCGCCGGAAGAGCTCGATGTGGTTGTCGGGCGCGGCGATAAACGTTTCATCGAAGAACGGGAAGGTGATCTTGTAGCCGGTGCAGTAGACCACCACGTCGGCGTGGACCTCGGAGCCGTCGGCGAAGCGCACGCGGTCGGCCTCCAGCGAGGCGATGTTCGGCTTCGGCGCGATCGTGCCGTGCGCGATGCGGTCGAGGATGCGCCCCGACACGGTGGGGTGGGACTCGCCGAACTTGTGATCGGGCTTGGGCAGGCCGTAGCGCTCGGGCGGACCCGTGATCGTCTTGATCGTCTGGTGGATCATGCGCTGGCGGATCGCGAACGGGACGCGCCGGTTGTTGGGGAGCTGGTCCACCGGCTTGCCGAACACGTACTTGGGGATGATCCATGCGCCTTTGCGCGCGGATAGGTAGGTGTTGGCGGCGACATAGGAGGACTCCACCGCGATGTCCATCGCCGAATTCCCCATGCCGAGGATCACGACGTCGCGGCCGGCGAAGATCGAGTTGTCCACGTAGGAGTGGGCGTGCAGCTGTTCTCCGGCGAACGTGTCCTGCCCCGGGAACGCGGGTTCGGGCCAGCGCGGGTCCCAGTGGTGGCCGTTGGCGACGAGCAGCGCGTCGTACTCGCGCGTCTCGCGCCCACCGCGCCCACCATCGCCTTCGCCGCGCCCACCATCGCCGCCGCCACCGCGCCCACCATCGCCATCGTCCTCGCCGCGTTCGATCGTCACCTCCCACACCCCGTCCTCGCGCCGCGCGGCGTGCTCGACCGAGGTCTCGAACGTGATGTGCTCGCGCAGTCCGAAGTGGTCGACGTAGTGGTCGAAGTACTCCTTGATGTGCGTGTGGTGAGGGAAGTCCGGGTACGAGGTCGGCATCGGGTAGTCGGCGTAGGCCATGCGCTCGCGGGAAACGTTTATGAACAGGTCGCGGTAGGCGGCCGACATCCCGTTGCGATTGCCGAACACCCAGTTGCCGCCCACCTGATCGGACTTCTCGAAGCAGTCGAAGGGGATGCCGCGGTCGAGCAGCGCCTTGGCGACCGCGATGCCCGAAGAGCCCGCGCCGATGATGCACGCGCGCGGTAGCGCGTTCACGGACACCTGTCCCGCGGCCGAAGCCGCGCCGGCGCCGCTCGACTCCGCATGTCCGTTGTCGCGGGTTTGACCACCCAGCCAGGTTAGCGTCGTGGGCCCGACTGCCGCTCGGCAGGCACGCCCGGTCCCACGTGCTGGGGCGGCCCCTCGGGCCCCTCGTCGGCGTCGGCGTGACCCGCCAGGGCCTCGTCCTCGTGCGCAACGCCGGCCAGCGCTCCGTTGCGTCTCCCCGCCAAATACCGATCGACCATCCGCGCGCACTGGCGGCCCTCGTTGATCGCCCACACAATCAAGGACTGGCCGCGGCGGGCGTCGCCGGCGGCGAACACCCCTTCCACCGACGTCGTGTAGGGGGAGACGGCCTTGATGTTGCCGCGCGGGTCCTTCTCCACGCCGAACTGGTCGAGCAAGCCCTGCTCGGGGTGCAGAAAGCCCATCGCCAGCAGCACGAGCTGAGCGGGGAGCTCGTGCTCGGTGCCCGGCACCGGGGCAAACGGCGGGGCGGGCTCGGCCTGGGCTATGTGCAGCGCCGCGACCTGCCCGTCCCCGTCCCCGGAGAAGTGGGTGGTCGTCACCGAGTAGTCCTGCTCGCCCACTCCTGTCGTGCGTGCCTCTTCCATCGCGTAGGAGAGCCGGTACTTCAGCGGCCACTCCGGCCACGGGGTGCGCTCGTCGGGGCGGTGCAACGGCGGCTCGGGGAGAAGCTCGAGCTGCACGATCGACAGTGCGCCCTCGCGCAGCGAGTTGCCGACGCAGTCCGCGCCGGTGTCGCCGCCGCCGATCACCACCACGTGCTTGCCGGCCGCGGTGATCTGGGCGCCCTGCGCAGGCTGGGGCACGGTCGGCGCGGGGCCGTGCTCGCGTGCGACGAAGCGGTTGCGCTGGTAGAGGTAGTCCATCGCGAAGTGGATGCCGCCCAGCTCGCGGCCGGGAGCGGGCAGGTCGCGCGGGACGCGCGAGCCGGTGGCGAGCACGATCGCGTCGAAGCGCTCGCGCAGCTCCTCCACGGTGACGTCCACACCGACGTCCACGCCGCAGCGCAGCTCGATGCCCTCGGCGACGAGCTGCTCGACGCGCCGCTGAACGACGCGCTTCTCGATCTTGAAGTCCGGCACGCCGAAGCGCACGAGCCCGCCGACGGCCTCGTCGCGCTCGAACAGGGTGACGGAGTGGCCGATGCGGCGCAGCTGCTGGGCGGCCGCCATGCCGGCGGGACCGGAGCCGACGACCGCGACGGATTGGCCGGTCTCGTGGCGCGGCGGCTCGGGCCGGACCCACCCTTCGCGGAAGGCCCGGTCGATGATGGCGTGCTCTATCTGCTTGATCGTGACCGAGTCGCCCTCGCGGATCTCCAGCACGCAGGCAGCCTCGCATGGCGCGGGGCAGAGGCGGCCGGTGAAGTCGGGGAAGTTGTTGGTGGCGTGCAGCTGTGCGATCGCCTCCTGCCAGCGGTCGCGGTAGACGAGATCGTTCCAGTCGGGGATGAGGTTGCCCAGCGGGCAGCCGTTGTGGCAGAAGGGGACACCGCATTCCATACAGCGCGCGCCCTGGTCGCGCAGCTCGGCGACGGGACGCTCGGCGACGAACTCCTTGTAGTCGCGCGCGCGCTCGCGGGCATCGCGATAGGCGATGCCGTGGCGCTCGATCTGGAGGAACCCGCCCAACTTGCCCATCAGGCCGGCACCGCCTTCGGCGTCGGTTGACGTCGGACGGGGGTCACGCCGGAACTCCCTCCGCGGATTCCTGCTCAGCCTCCGCCAGTTCGCGCAGCACGCGCTTGTAGTCGTGGGGCATGACCTTCACGAACGCGCCGGCCGCCAGCAGCCGCTCGAAGCGGGCAAGCACGTCGCGCGCGACCGGCGAGTCGGTGTGCCGCGCGTGCTCCTCGATCAGCGCCCTCAGCTCGATCGCATCCTCGCTCGAGATCTCGTCGAAGCCCACCATGCCCATGTTGCAGCGCGCCGGAAAAGATCCATCCTCGTCGAGCACATAGGCGATCCCGCCGCTCATGCCCGCGGCGAAGTTGCGCCCGGTGGGGCCGAGCACCACCGCGCGTCCGCCCGTCATGTACTCGCAACCGTGGTCGCCGACGCCCTCCACCACCGCCGAGGCGCCCGAGTTGCGCACGGCGAAGCGCTCGCCCGCCAGGCCCCTGAAGAATGCGCGCCCGGAGGTGGCGCCGTAGAGCACGGTGTTGCCGATGATGACGTTCTCCTCGGCCTTGAAATGCTCGCCGACCCCGCGCGGCGGGCGTACCGCGAGCACGCCGCCGGAGAGGCCCTTGCCGGTGTAGTCGTTGGTGTCGCCCTCCAGCTCGAACGTCACGCCCGGCGCCAGCCAGCCGCCGAAGCTCTGGCCGGCCGAGCCGCGGAAGCGCACGTGGATCGAGTCGGGCGGCAGGCCCTCGGCGCCGTGGGCGCGAGCGATGTGGCTGGAGAGGATGCCGCCCACGCAGCGGTTGACGTTGCGGATCGGCAGATCGATGTCCACGCGCGCGTGCGCACGCGCGCGTGGGGCACTCGTATTCGCAACACCATCCCCCGACGCCTCCCCTCGCGCGCGCGCGCGGGGGGCACTCGTATTCGCAGCACCATCCCCTGACGCCTCCGCCCGCAAAATGCCGTCCCGGGACCCGTGCAACCCCGCGAGCTCGCCCGACCCCCCCTCCCCGCCGGCCTCGATGACCGCCCGGCAGCGCTCGACCAGCTCCCAGTCGAGCGCATCACCGAGCACCGCGGGCGGCGGCTCGACGCGATGGCGCGGAGCGCCGTCGGGCAGCTCGATGTGGGCGAGGATGTGGGTGAGGTCCACGCCGCGAGCCTTCCAGTGCTCGATCGCGTGCCCGGCGCCGAGCAGGTCGACGCGGCCGATCGCCTCGTCCAGCGTGCGCAGGCCGAGCGAGGCGAGGATCTCGCGCACTTCCTCGGCCACGAAGAAGAAGAAGTTGACGACATGCTCGGGGCGGCCCTTGAAGCGCTTGCGCAGCTCGGGGTCCTGGGTGGCGATGCCGACCGGGCACGTGTTCAGGTGGCAGGCGCGCATCATGATGCAGCCGGTCGCGATCAAGGGCGCCGTCGCGAAGCCCATCTCATCCGCGCCGAGCATCGCGGCGATCGACCACGTCGCGGCCGGTCTTCAGCTGGCCGTCGGTTTGCACGACGATGCGCGAGCGCAGGTCGTTGAGCAACAGCGTCTGCTGCGTCTCGGCGAGCCCGATCTCCCACGGCACGCCAGCCGCCTGGATCGAGGAGAGCGGCGAGGCGCCCGTGCCGCCGTCGTGGCCGGAGATGAGCACGCGGTCGGCGTTCGCCTTGGAGACGCCGGCGGCGACCGTGCCGACACCGACCTCGGAGACGAGCTTCACCGACACCTGGGCGCTCGGATTCGAGCAGCGCAGGTCGTAGATCAGCTGCTTGAGGTCCTCGATCGAGTAGATGTCGTGGTGGGGCGGCGGTGAGATGAGGCCCACCCCGGGGGTGGTGTGGCGGATCGAGCCGATGTAGGCGTCCACCTTGTGGCCGGGCAGCTGACCGCCCTCTCCCGGCTTGGCGCCCTGGGCCATCTTGATCTGGAGCTCGTCGGCGTTGACGAGGTAGTGGATCGTCACGCCGAAGCGACCCGAGGCGACCTGCTTGATCGCCGAGCGACGGCGGTCGCCGTTGGGGTCGGGGGTGTAGCGCGCCGGATCCTCGCCGCCCTCGCCGGTGTTGGAGCGCCCGCCGAGACGGTTCATCGCGATCGCGAGCGTCTCGTGCGCCTCGCGGGAGATCGAGCCAAGGCTCATCGCGCCGGTGCAGAAGCGCCTCACGATCTCCCTGGCGGGCTCGACCTCCTCGAGCGCGATCGCCTCGCATCCCTCAGCCGCGATCCGCAACAGGCCACGCAGCGTGGCCTTGCGGGCGGCGTCGTCGTTGACGGCGGCCGCGTATTCGCGGTACGTCTGGAAGGCGGGGCTGTCGCGCACCTCGGAGTGGGCGTGGGCGTCGCCTCCAAGCGCCGCGGCGACGTTGCTGCCGAACCGGGAGACACTCGCTGCGCTCGCATCCTCGAACCGGCCAGCCGAGCGCACGGCGTGCTGGACGAGCGCGATGGTCTCGGGGTTCCACATGTGGTGCTCGCCGTCGCGCCGCCAGTAGTAGACGCCGCCGACCGGCAGCAGGTCATCGACGGCCCGCCCACCCGCCGGGTAGGCGCGCGCGTGACGCTCGAGGGCCTCGGTCGCGAGCACGTCGAGCCCCACGCCGCCGATGCGCGAGGCCGTGCCCGTGAAGTGGCGGTCGATCAGCTCTCGCTCGAGGCCGACTGCCTCGAAGATCTGCGCGCCGCGGTAGGACTGGATCGTCGAGATCCCCATCTTGGAGATCGTCTTGAGCAGTCCCTTGCCGATCGCCTTGACGGTGTTCTGGGCGGCCTGCTCGGGAGTGAGCGGGACCTGCTCGCCGTTCTCGCCGGCACGCGCGATGCGTCCCCGCGCGACCAGCTCGTCGAGCGTCTCGAGCATCACGTAAGGGTTGATCGCGGAGACGCCGTAGCCGATCAACGTGGCGAAGTGGTGGACCTCGCGCGGCTCGCCGGACTCGAGCACGATGCCGGCGCGCAGGCGGGTGCCCTCGCGCACGAGGTGATGCTGGACGGAGGCGACCGCCAGCAACGAGGGGATCGACGCCCTGGCGGGGCCCACCAGGCGATCGGAGAGGATGATGATGTTGACGCCCTCGGAGATCGCCTCGTGCGCCTCATGGCAGACGCGCTCGAGCGCGTCGCCCATGCCATCGGGGCCGTCGGATGCGCGCCAGGTGATGTCCAGGGTGCGCGAGGAGAACACGTCATGGGAGATGTGACGCAGGGTCTCGAGCTCGCGGTTGAGCAGGATCGGCTGGTCGAGCACCAGCTTGTGGGTGTGCTCGGGGGTCTCGTCGAAGAGGTTGCGCTCGGTGCCGAGGCTCGTGGCGAGGCTCATCACGATTTCCTCGCGAATCGGATCGATCGGCGGGTTGGTGACCTGCGCGAAGAGCTGCTTGAAGTAGGAGAACAGCGGGGGCGCCTGGTCGGAGAGCACCGCGAGGGAGAGGTCGTTGCCCATCGAGCCGATCGGCTCCTGGGCATCGCGCGCCATCGGCTCGAGCAGCACGCGCAGGTCCTCCTGGGAGTAGCCGAACGCGCGCTGGCGCGTGTGGAGGGGCTGATCTGAGAGCGTCACCTGTTCTGAGGGCGGAAGCTCTGAGAAGCGCACCGCGTTGCGCGCGTACCACTCGCCGTAGGGCCGCTGCGTGGATATCTGGTGCTTGACCTCGCCGTCCTCGACCACGCGGCCCTGCTCGAGATCGACGAGGAACAGCTTGCCGGGCTGGAGGCGTCCGAGACGCTCGATCTGATCGGCCGGCACGTCGAGCAGGCCAGACTCCGAGCCGAGCACGACGTGGCCGTCCTTGGTGATGACCCAGCGTCCGGGGCGCAGGCCGTTGCGGTCGAGCGTCGCGCCGACGATGCGCCCGTCGGTGAAGGCGACCGCCGCGGGCCCGTCCCATGGCTCCATCAGACAGGAGTGGAAGGCGTAGAAGCCCTTCAGCTCATCCGGCAGGTCCGCCCGATTGCGATAGGCCTCGGGGATCATCATCATCACGGCGTGCGGGAGCGAGCGCCCCGCGAGCATAAGCAGCTCGAGCACGTTGTCGAACGTCGCCGAGTCGGAGTTGCCCTGCGTGACGACCGGCAGGATCTTCGGCAGGTCCTCGCCGAACAGAGCGCTCGAGAGCTCGGACTCGCGGGCGTGCATCCAGTTGACGTTGCCCATGACCGTGTTGATCTCGCCGTTGTGGCAGATCACGCGATAGGGGTGCGCGAGCTCCCAGGAGGGGAACGTGTTGGTGGAGAAGCGGGAATGGACGAGCGCGAGCGCGCTCTTGCAGCGTGTGTCCTTCAGGTCGGGGTAGAAGGCGGCCAGCTGATTGGAGATCAGCATGCCCTTGTAGTTGACGGTGCGCGAGGAGCTCGAGGTGACGTAGAAGCCGCGGCCGGCATCGCCCGAGGCCGCGACGGCCTGCTCGCAGACGCGGCGGATCACGTAGAGCTTGCGCTCGAAGGCGTCCTGGTCGGGCCCGTCGGACTGGGCCCCCGCGACCGAGCCCGCGCCGCCCCCAACCGAGCCGGCTCCGACGAACAGCTGGCGAACGAAGGGCCGGCAGGACGCGGCGGTGGCGCCCGTGTGTTCGGGGCAGACCGGCACGTCGCGCCAACCGAGCACTCGCTGGCCCTCGTCGCGCACCGCGCGCTCGAGCAGCCCCTCGATGCGGACGCGGGGGGCGGAGTCGGTGGGCAGGAAGCACATCATCACGCCGTAGGCGCCCAGCTGGAGGAGCTCGAAGCCCGCCAGCGCGCGCAGGAGCTCGTCGGGCATCTGCATCAGGATCCCCGCGCCGTCGCCGGTGAGCGGGTCGGCTCCGGAGGCGCCACGGTGCTCGAGGTTCTCCAGCGCCGCTATCGCGCGCGTGATGACCTCATGGGTGGGCAGGTTGTCCAGACGCGCCACCATGCCCACGCCGCACGCGTCGTGCTCGTAGCGGGGGTCGTAGAGTCCAGCGGCCTGTGATGGCGATGTGTGCGAAGTCATATGAGTGCTGCCGTTGAGGCGGTGCGTCCCTGGGGGACTGCGGCGCCTTGCGGGCATGAGGGGTCGGCACCTGAGGCGGAGCGGAAAGCGTAGCATCGCCACGGCCGCTGGACACGTGTTGTACGTGTGAAATCCGTCCGCGGCGGGGATCATTATGGGCGAGACAGCAAGACAGATCAGCACGGCAAACCGCCCGGAGGGGCAATGACGCCGGACATGGAGCTCGCGCTTGCGGCGCGGGCGGAGAACATCGCGATAGTTCGGTACGCCCTCGGCGGCTTCGGCGAAGCGTTCGCGGTGTCGGAGTCGAAGCTGTCGGACATCCGCCTCGCGGTGACCGAGGCGTGCGCAAACGTGGTGGTGCACGCCTACCCGGACGGCCATGAGGGGCCGATGGAGGTCGTCGCGAAGCTCGACGAGGGCGAGCTGACGGTGGTTGTGCGCGACTGGGGGCGCGGCATCAGGCCGCGTTCGGACAGCCCGGGCCTCGGCCTCGGGCTATCGTTGATAGCGGCGCTGACCGAGACTGTGCAGCTCGGTCACGACAGCGAGGAGCACACGGAGGTGCGGATGATGTTCGCGCTGAGCGAGGGCGTACCGAGCATGAATACTCTGACGGGTACACCCTCTGGGGCGCAGGCAAACGGGCGTCTCGCGTGAGCGGCTCGACGGGTCAGGCTCCGACGGGGCCGCGACGCGCGACTCGCCTTGAGGTATCTCTTGACGGACCCTCACCCGAGGCGGGCCCGACCATGACCGGCTCGACCGCGCAGGAGCGGGAGCGGGAGCGGGCTACCGACAACGTGGCGCGCGTGCGCCTCGCTAACGGGCCGCTCATGGGTCCCGTGTTGTGCCGGGTGATCTCGATGGTGCTGACCCGCGCCGACTGGCCGGTGGACCGTCTCGATGAAGCGCTGCTCGTGTGCGACGCGCTGTGCGCGCACGCCCCCGCGCGCGCGAGCGACGGACGGCTGACGTTCAGTATCAAGGCTGACGAGCACGAGGCCGAGCTGCGCGTGCGGGAGCTGGAGCCCGAAGGCGCCGAGGGGCTCGTGAGGGACGCGATGTTGCCGATGGTGGGCAACGTGCTCGAGCGCGTCGCCGACCGCATGTCGGTGGAGACGGACGAGCACGGCGCGAGCCCTCAGCTCGTGATCGTGCTCAGCTCACGTTGAGGGCCCGCACCGACCTCCATTCCCGGGAGCGAAGGGATCGGGGAGATATGGATTTGAGGGGCTTTCTCGGCGTCAGAACAAGCGCACGGCCAGTTCCCGAGACCGGATGAGTCAGAGGGCTGGGTCGGCGTCAACGCCGGCGCGCAGTCGCGCGAGCGCCTGGCGGATCAGGCGCGAGACCTGCATCTGCGAGACGCCGATCCGCTCGCCGATCTCCGCCTGCGTGAGGTCGTCGCGGAAGCGCAGCCGCAGCACGGTGCGCTCACGCTCTGTGATGCGTGCCATCAGCGGCGCCAACGTGGCGCGCTCCTCAGCCCTGGTATAGCCAAGGTCGTGCGATCCGAGCGTCTCGGCGACGCTCTCGCCCTCTTCCTCGCGGGCGGAGCGGGAGACGTCCAGCGAGCTTGCCCTGTAGGCGCCCATCGCCTCGAGCGCCTCGAGCACCTGCTCCTCGGACACTTCCACCGCCCGGGCGACGTCGCCGACCGACGGGGACCGACGCCGGCCGAGAGACAGTCGCGTGACCGTCTGGTCCACTCGAAGCGCGAGCTCTTGAAGGTCGCGGGGAACGCGCACCGACCATGTGCGGTCGCGGAAGTGGCGCTTGAGCTCGCCGAGGATCGTGGGGACGGCATAGCTCGAGAACATCACCTCGCGCGAGCAGTCGAAGCGATCGACCGCCTTGAGCAGGCCGATCGAGGCGACCTGGACGAGATCTTCGAGCGGCTCGTCGGTGTGCTGATAGCGGCGTGCCAGTCGGCGGGCGAGCGGCAGGTAGCGCCCGATCAAGATCTCGCGGGGACGGGGATCATGGTTGGCCCGCATACGGGCGAACAGGTCACGATCAGACAGAGCCGACAGCGCCTGTGCCGTTGCCGTTGCCGTTGATCCGTCCGTCGCCGTCACCATCGGATCCTCCTCTGCCTCGTGGGCCGCCCCTGACTGCGAAGCCGAGCGATTCAGAGGTTTGAGCCTATCCCCTTATCCGCCCGATTCCAATGTGGCGGATCGCGCACGCATCGTGTGGGTTTCCCCCCATGAGCACAATCCCCCGCGACCGGGGCACGTGAGGCAGATTCCCCTGTGTGGCGCGTCCGTGACAGCGAAGCCACGCGCGCGTGCGCGGGCGACGCGCGCGAGCAGCCGTTCGCGCAGTTCGTGTCGTTCGTGTGCGACGAACCTGGTCGACACCCATCGGTCGGGACGCTCCAGGAACCAGTGGGCGACCTCGACCTCGTGCGCGCCGTGTTCCATCGCGGCCAGCGCATAGAGCAGCCGCTGGAAGCCGTAGTCGCGGGCGACGAGCGCTTCGAGGTATGTGTCGCTGGAGAGCCGGTCCCCCTGCCCCCCCCACCGGTAAGCCCGTCCTCTCGACCCTCGCCGCCGGAGAGCCCATCCCCTCGACCTCCTCCCCCGTTAAGCCCATCCCCTCGACCCTCGCCGCCGGAGAGCCGGTCGCTCTTGTAGTCGACGATCAGGGTGGCGCCGTCGGGCTTTTCGACGATCAAGTCGAGGAAGCCCGTCACGAGCGGCTCGGTGGCGGCGAGCGAGAACGCGAACGGGTGCTCGCGCCGGGCGCGACGGACCGTTTGCAGCAGCCGCGCGGGCTCGGCGGCGAGCGCTCGGGCGATCAGCGCCGCGATCTCCTGACGCTCGTCTGCACCCACGTGCGCGCCGATGGTGCGCGCGACGTGTCCGACATCGTCAACGGAGGGCGGCTTGGGACGCGTGAAGTCGACCGACTCGAGCAGCACATGGACGATGGTGCCGCGCAGGCGCGCCTCCAGGCCGCCGTCATCCTCGCCGGCATGCGCCGGCGGGCGCCTCTCGGGGAGCCGCAGCACGCGTTCGAGGTAGTAGCGATAGCCGCACCGCTCGAGCTCGGCGAGCGAGCTGTAGCTCATCGTGCCGTTTGGGTCTGCGAGCGGGGTCGGCGGCGGCGAGCTCTCGCGCGCGACCAGCCCAGGCAACGGGTAGACGGGGGACGACTTGGCGGCCCCGTCGGCGGCCTTGGGGGCATGGTGTGGGGGAGCCTGCTGCACGGTGGAGGACGCGTTGAAGACGCAGCGCACGAGCAGGCCGTCGCCGCGGTTCACGGTGAGCGCGCCGTTGGGGCGCTCCGCCGACGCGGCGAGCGACGGGGCGTCAGGCACAAGCGCGGGCGCGAGCCAGGCGATCGGCGCGACGCCCGGCTTCCGCGGGGGCCAGCGCTCGAAGGAGACGGCCCCGCTCAACAGCAGCCGATCCTCGGCACGGGTGCATGCGACGTAGAGGACACGATCCTCCTCCTCTTCCTGGGCGGTGCGGCGCTCCCCGCGTAGCTCTTCGTAGTCGAGCGCCGGCAGGGGGTCCGGATGTGTGAGGTTCAGCAACCGCAGCCCCACGCGAGCGGAGGCGCCGTCGACGAGCAGGTCGGGCGCCCGCAGGTTCGGCTCGCGACCCAGATCGGCGACGCATACGACCGGAAACTCGAGTCCCTTCGCCGCATGAATGCTCATCAGCCGCACAGCGTCGAGCTCACCGTCCGCGACCGGCGCGTCGGCCTCGCGACCGCCGAGCGTGGCTTCGACGTGAGCCACGTGGTCGAGGAAGCGGCGTAGATCGCGTCCCTCCTGCGCTTCGAAGCCCCGTGCGAGGCGCATGAGCTTGTGGACGTTCGCGAGCCGCCGCTCACCCCAGTTGAGAGCCAGCACGTGCGCCTCGTAGGCGGTCGCGGCGATCGCGCGTCGCAAGAGCTCTGAGATCGGATGCAGCGGAGCGCTCGATCGCTCGGCGGCGAACAGACGGGCGAAGGCTGCAAGTCGTTCGCGGTCCCCCTCGGCAAGTCTGCCGCGCAGATCGACCGCGACCCCCTCTCCTTCCTCACCGGTAGCCGCATTGCCCGCGGCCGCATTGCCCGCCCCACGCGCCTCGCTTTCGCGCTCGACTTCGCCGCCTCCAAGCTCTCGCTCGATCGTCTGCCATACGCCACCCCGCCCGTCGCGCGCAGCCTTCGCGATGAGGGCGAGGCCATCGCTCGAGACCCCCACCAACGGCGAGGCGAGCGTCGAGTAGAGCGCGAGCTCGTCGAGCGGATTGGCGAGCGTGCGCAGCCACGCCAGCAGGTCTCCGACCTGCTGATGGCTCCAGAAGCCCCCCACGCCCGCGAGCGTGCGCAGGCCGAGGCGGCGCAGCGCGCTCTCGTACACGGGCAGGTCGCCGAGAGCGCGCAGCAGCACCACGATGTCCCCCGCCCGCGCCTGCCCGCCCGCGACGAGCTCCGCGATGCGGGCCGCGAGCAGGCGCGCCTCGGCCCGGCGCCACGGCGTCGCCTCGGGCAGCCCCTCGAGCTCGTCGTCGGCGGGAAGCTGCTCCCAGCCGCGCTTGTCGGTGAGCAGCAGCTCGACGATCGGCTCCTCCCCGACGGGCCCCTCAGGCACACCCGGGCGCGATCCCCCGAACGACGCCTCCGGCACGCCCCGGCCGGATCCCTCGACGGGCCCCTCAGGCACACCCCGGCGCGATCCCCCGAACGACGCCTCCGGCGGCTCCCGGTCCACTCCTGCGACCGGTTCTTCCCCCACCCTGTCCGCGCGCCCGGCGGTGAGCGGCGCGAAGCGCTCGCCCATGCGCGCGGCGAAGATCCGCTCCACGGCCGTGAGGATCGCGGGGCGGGAGCGGAAGTTGCGTGTGAGCGCAAGGCTCGCTCCCCGCTGCGCCAGGTGGGCGTGGCGCTCGCGGAAGAGCTTCACGTCGGCGTGGCGGAAGCTGTAGATCGACTGCAGCTCGTCGCCGACCGTGAAGAGGTTGTCGCGGTCGAGCGCCGCGAGGATCTCGAGCTGGCGCGGACTTGTGTCCTGGAACTCGTCCACCATCAGGAGCTGAAAGCGTGCGGCCCAAGCCTCGCGCACGTCAGTTCGGCGCTTCAGCAGCTCGCGGGCGAGAAGCTCGAGATCGTCGAAGTCGAGTGCCCCGCGCGCGTGCTTGCGCCGCGCGTAGGCATCGCCGAAGCGCTCGACGAGCTCGCCGATGAGCGCACATGCGAGAACGGCCTCCTCCTCGCCCGCCTTCCCGGCCTCCTCGCCCGCCGCTGCCTCCTCTTCCGCCCCTGCCTCCGACGGCTCGCACAACTGCGCCCCTGAGGCTTGTCCACTGGGACGGGGCGTCGGAAGTCGTGGCTCGGATTGCCCCTGACTGCGCAGTTGCGCGTATGCGCCCAACACCATCGCCTGCAGGGGATCGGCGCCGTAGGCGGCCACGAGATCGACCGCCTCGGCGCGCTCCCCCTCGACGAAGCTCGCGAGCGTGTCGCCGAAGGCGAGCGTTCGCAGCCTGTGGGCGAAGTTCTCTTCCAGGATCTGAAAGCCCGGCTCGACCCCTGCCTGTAGCGGATGGATTCGCAGGAGCCGCGCACAGAAGCCGTGGAACGTGCACACGTTCGCGGCCTCCGCTTCGCGCGCGGCCTCGCGCTCGCCCAGCTCCAGAAGGCGCGTTCTCACCCGCTCGCGCAGCTCCCCCGCGGCGCGCTCGGTGAACGTGATCGCGAGGATCCGCCCCGGCGCCACGCCGTCATCGCGCACGGCCCGCACGAAGCGCTCGACCAGCACCGAGGTCTTCCCGCTGCCGGCGCCCGCGGCCAGCAGCAGCGATCCCTCGCGGCGTGCGACCGCACGCTCCTGCTCGTCGGTGAGCGCCCGCTCGGACGGGACCATCGACCCACCGCCTCCGCCGCGATCCTCGGCCCCGTCGACCACCGGCATCAGCGCTCGCATCGGCAGATCGTCGGGTAAGCGCATCCGCCCCCATACGCGCATGTGTCGGGTCGCGGCTCCAGTGCACCCGACCTCGCCTCTGAGGCGGCCTGCCGCGCGGCGACGAGGCATTGCTCGACCAACTCGTGCATCTCGGCCTGCTCGAGCCGGTCGGTGCGCACGCAGTCGAGCTCGACACCGCTCTCGCCGTCGAGCACCCCGCGCGCCCTGATGTCCTTGCCGGCGAGCGGCTGGTAGAAGCCGCCGACCGGCGCGTGGCCGAGCAGGCGCTCGACCGCGCGCATGTACAGGGCCACCTGGAAGGCGCCGTCGCTGGCCCACTTCGCGCCCGGCGGAGCGGAGCGGCCCTTGTAGTCGTACACCACCGCTTCGCCGACCGGACCCACATCGACACGGTCGATACGCCCGCGCAACATCACCCCTTCGCCGAGCTCCAGCGGCGGAGGCCCGTCCTGCTCGAAGCCGAACCCGAGCTCCAGATACGTCGGCTCGAGCGGGCTCGCCTGCGCGGCGGCATGCTCCAAGTAGCGCTCCAGGTCGGCTGCCAGCCGCCTGCGCGCTCCCGGCCGGCGCTCGGGCGCCGCCGACAGCGGGTGATGCGGCTCTTGCTCTACCAGCGCGTCGCGCAGCAGCCGCTTTGCCAGCCCAAGGCTTGCGGGAGTCAGTCGCGCCGACCCGGTGCGCTCACGCACGCGCTCGAGCGTGTCCTTCAGCGCGGCGTGGGCCAGGCCACCGCGAGCGATCGGCTCGGGGTCCGGGTCGATGTCCCCGGCCTGCAACAGACGCTCCACGAACCACTTGACCGGACAGCCGGCCCAGCTCTCAAGCGAGGAGGCCGACCACAGCGCGCGCTCGCGCAACTCACCGAGCACGCGCTCCTCTCGCAGAGGCCCGATGGGACGGGGCCGCAGCCCGGTGGGGGCACCTGCGATCGCCGCCTCCCGCGCCGCCATCGCCCCCGCCGGCTCGCCCGGCCCGGGCCAACCGGTGGCGCCCGCATGGCGGCGAACCGTATGCTCCGTGAGCGTGTGGTCGAACAGGTCGCACACATCGTCCACGAACAGCGAGCGAGCAAGCGGCGTTCCGTCTTCGCCGGCGATGTGCCAGCTCAGCGTGAGACGCTCCTCCGGACGCGACGCAAGCGCGTACAGCAGATAGCGCTCGGCGGCCAGGGCGTCGGGCTCGCCCCGCAACAGGAGCCCTGACGTTTCGGCGAGACGGCGGCGGTGCTCCTCGGCGAGCAGCGGGTGGGGCGCGGCGGGGGCGGGAAACACACCCTCTTGCATCCCGCAGGCGAACACCATCCGCACACGGCGTGCTCTGAGCGAGAGGGGATCGACGACCGCGACCCTGTCCGGCCCCGATCGCTCTCCCCCGGCGAGCTCGAGGCGCTCGAGCACCTCGATGAGCTCTGCCGGAGTGGGCGCCAGCTCGGGCGCCGAGCGCGCCGGCTCGCGCAGCTCCTCGAGCGCGCGACGGCCACTCGCCAGCGCCCTTGCCTCGTCGAGCTCGTCTTCGTCGAGCACCGCCGCGGCGGCTCGGCGGGGGGCGCAGAAGAGCCGCTCGAGCTCCGCCCCGAGAGCATCGGCCAAAGCGGGCATTCCGCCGGTGGACGCCTCCCGCACGCGGTCGATCCGGTGAAGCGGCCAGCGCTCGAGCTCCCACAGCGCCCTCGCGCGCTCGGCGCTGAGCGCGCCCGCGCGGCGCGCGCTCGCCTCCAGCCGGTCGGCGAGCTCGGGACGGTCGAGCACGCCCGGAGCGCGCAGCCACGCGAGCAGGTCGCCCAGCTCTCCATCGGCCGCCGCGCAGCGCAGCAGCCCGAGCAGCCCGCGTCCGATGGCGGTGTTGGCGAACTTGACGCGCTCGCGCATCGCGTGGGGGACGTCGAACGCCGCGAGCACTTCGCCGATCAGGCCTGCGATGGCGTCGGGGGAGCGATGCACGATCGCGATGTCCCCGGCTTGCACGCCCGCATCGAGCAGCGCCCGCACCTCGCCGGCCACGAGCTCGAGCTCCGCGCGGGGAGAGCCTCCCTCCAGCAGCCTCACCGCGTTGCCCGGCGGGACACGCACCGGGTCGTCGCTCAGCAGCGAGCGCTCCAGGTGGTGGAGGGCTTCGCGCGAGCCATCGGCGTAGTGCTCGGCGCGTGCGGGCAGCTCCGTGTGGGCGTCCGCGTGCGGCGCAAGGCGCTGGAAGGTGGTGGCCCGCCCGGCGAACACCACCCTTCCGGGCTCGTAGGCGAGCGACACCGTGACAGGCGCTCCAACGACGCCGCCGAGCGTGTCGATCGCGTCGAGCTGCAGCTCGGTGAGGTCGTCGAAGCCGTAGAGCAGCACGGGCGTGGCGCCCCACCGCGCGGGCTCGCGGCGCAGCGCGTCAAGCGCCCCTGTCACACGCAGCTCGCGATCGGCCCGGCGCATCGTCGTGAGCGCCTCGTGGTAGCCCTCGTAGACGCCGCACAGCCTCTCCAAGGTCGCTCGCTCGCCGCTCGACTCGCCGGTTGGCCTCTCGCCGACCGGCTGCGCGCCCAGCCCGTCGCTACCCGGCTTCTCACCGGGTGGTTGCCGTGCGCTTGACCGCCCGTCGGCCGAACCCCGGTCGACGGATCCCCACGCGCGCAGCGCGCCACGTAGGCGCGCCGGCGTGACACGCTGGGTCTCGAGCTCCGCGACGAGCCTCGCAAGCGCGTTCGCGAGACCGGGGCGCGCGCCGGCGAGACGCGCCAGCACGTGCTCGCGCGCGAGCGGGCCGATCGTCGCTTCGGAGGAGCCGGCGCACGAGACCACCTCGGCGAGCAGCCCCTCGAAACGTTCCACCCGCACGCCGAGCGCCAACCCCCCCTCTGCCAGCTCGCGCCGGTAGCGCGCCTGATCGGCTTCGGTGGGCACGACGAGCAGCGGGTTTTCGCCGTGCGCGACGTGCGCGCGTACGGCCTCCAGCACGACATTCGCCTTACCCGCGTTGGCGGGTCCGGTTACGAGCGCGATCGGCACAACGTCCATCCTCGCGCACCGCCCCGACGGCGCGGTGGTGGCTAGGCCGCGTTGGCGGCCACCGTCTCCTCGCTCTCGGCGGCGCCGGCATCGGACTCGGGCGGCTTGGCGCCCTCCTTGGCCCACGGCTCGTTGAACTCGACGCGCCACTTGCCCTCTTCGTCCTGACTGAGCGCGAGGTGCGCACGGAAGCTGCGGCCGCTGCGCGCCCTGAAACCGGAGATTGCCTTGGTGGTCTGTCCGCTGCGGATCAGCTCGCGTGCGACGGTGATCGACAGTTGCTTTCCCGACTTGCCCTTCCAGATCACGAATCCGCATCCCGGATCGTCGCGCGCCCAGCAGGAGAAGCCCTTGCGATTCTCTTTGATGTCGTGCCCGCACACCGGACACGGACCGAGGTTGGCGCGCGGAATGCGCACGTCCTTCAATTTCTCGTCGAGCTCTTTGACGGTCTGCGCGGCGAACCCGGCGATGTCGCCCATGAAGCGCTCACGCGAGTCCTCGCCGCGCTCAATCTTGCCCAGGCGGTGCTCCCATTGACCGGTCATGTCGGGCGAGGTGAGCGCGTGCTCGCCGAGCAGCCTCACGACGTTGAGTCCCTTCTCGGTGGCCACCAGCGAGCGCGCTTCGCGTTCGATGTAGCCCACCTGGATCAGCCGCTCGATGATGGCTGCTCTGGTGGCGGGAGTGCCGATCCCCGAGTCCTTCATGGCCTCGCGCAGCTCGTCGTCGTCGACGAGCTTGCCGGCGGTCTCCATGGCGCCCAGCAGTGAAGCGTCGCTGTAGCGTCGCGGCGGCTTGGTTTCCTTGCGGTCGCTCGCGATCTCGAGCGTCTGTACGGGCTCGCCCTGGCCCAGCTTCGGCAGTTGCTGGTCGGCGCCCTCGTCTTCCTCGGCCGCGGACTTCGCCTCGGAGGGCATCTGCCCGTAGACCCCGCGCCAGCCCGGCTCCAGCAGGAGCTTTCCGCGCGTGCGGAACACGCACCCGCCGGCCCGTTCGCCGTCCTGCGACCCCTGGCCGCCGGGGTAGACGGTTGTCTCGACGCGCGTGTTCTCGAACACCGCCTCGGGATGGAAGACGGCGAGGAAGCGCCTCACGACCATGTCGTAGACGCGTTTGTCGTCGTCGCCCATGCGGTCCACGGCGTGCTCGGCCTTGGTGGGGATGATCGCGTGGTGGTCGGTGACCTTCTCGTTGTTCACCACTCGCGCGAGCGGCAGCACGTCGAGGCTGGTGACATAGGCGGCCGCCTTCGCGTACTCGCTCTGCCCGCCCACGAGCTCCGCCGTGGGCTTGATCTCCTCCACCATGTCGGTCGTCAGGTAGCGCGAGTTCGTGCGGGGGTAGGTGAGCGCCTTGTGCTCCTCGTAGAGGCGCTGGGCGGCCGCCAGGGTTCGTCGCGCCGAGAAGCCGTAGCGCGTGTTGGCGTCGCGCTGCAGGCTCGTGAGGTCGTACAGCATCGGAGCGCGCTCGCGCTGCTCCTTGCACTCCAGCTTGGTGATGGTGCCCGGCTTTCCCTGGCAGGCCTCGACGATCGCGAGCGCCTCCTGCTCGGTGGCGATGCGGGGCTTGGAGCCCGCGTGGAAGCGGCCCGCGTACACGCGCGCGCGGTCCCCCTCGCCGTCCGACCCCTCGCCGTCCGACACCGCCTTCGCGGCGCCGCCGTCCGACACCGCCTCCGCGGCGCCGTCGAGCGGGCCCGCGTCGAACGTGGCGTCCACCAGCCAGTAGGGCTCGGGCACGAACGCCCTGATCTCTTCCTCGCGCCGGGCGATGATCGCGAGCGTGGGCGTTTGAACACGTCCCAGCGACACCGCCCCGTCAAATGACGATTTCAGCCGGATGGTGGCGGCGCGGGTGGCGTTCATGCCGACGATCCAGTCGGCCTCCGAGCGCGAGCGAGCGGCCTGCTCGAGCAGGGCGAAGTCCTCGGCTGGACGCAGCGACTCGAAGGCTTCCTTCATGGCGGCGTTGGTCATCGAGTTCAGCCACAGCCGTTGCACCGGCTTGGAGGCTTTCGCCTTCTCGTAGAGATAGGCGAAGATCAGCTCCCCCTCGCGGCCCGGCGTCGCACGCGTTGATGACCTGCCCGACGTCCTCCCGGCCGAGCTGGGCGGTGACGGCGGACATCTGCTTGCGCGAACGCTCGTCGCGCACGACCAGCTTGAACTTGGACGGCACGATCGGCAGGTCGGGCATCCGCCAGCGCTTGTACTTCGCGTCGTATTCGTCGGGCTCGGCGAGCTGCACGAGGTGCCCGACCGCCCACGTGATGACGTAGTCGGGACCCTCGAGCCAGCCTTCCTGCTTTGCGAACGGGCCCGGCAGCACGCGCGCCAGGTCACGCCCCACCGAGGGCTTCTCCGCGATCACCAGGGTCTTGGACATTGCGCCAGGGTAGCGGGCCGCGCTTCTGGGGCGGCCGATGACCTTCGCGAGCACCCACAAGTGGTCGCGCCCCAGTGCGCCTCTCTCCCTCGGGACGATGCGGCTGGGGCTCTTTGCGTCGTCAGCCACCTAGACGCGCGGCCGCCGACCACAGCATCCCGTGCAGGCTTCCTGATCGCGGCTCACCCCGCGCTGCATTCCCCGGTGCCGACCATCGACGTTGCTCCCAAGAGAACGTGGGCGACCGTGGCGTTCGCCACCCCGTATCCCCCTGGCGTGGAGCCGCCGGTGGTGGAGGCGAAGACCGTGGTGAGCACGGCGCCCATGCGATCGACCAGCGGGCCTCCGGAGTTCCCCGGGCGGACGAGCCCGCGCAGGGGCGTGAGCAGGCGCGAGACCGGGCCGCGGCCGTAGGCGTCGTCGGTGACCACGCGCTGGGTCGTGCCGACGCGCGCGGGGCGTGCGTCGAAGGGGCCGTTCTCGGGATAGCCGAGCACGGCGCCGGCACGTCCGGAGGGAGGACTCGAGGCGAGCGCGAGCGAAGGGAGGTCGAGGCCGGGGACGCGCAACACGGCGATGTCGTCGGTGGGATCGAAGGCGATCGCGTAGGCGGAGAGCGAAGGTTCGCTACCGAAGGGCTCGACGGTGGTGTCGTGCTCGCCCGCGACGACGTGGGCGTTGGTGACGACCACGCCCGGGGCGGCCACCCAGCCAGAGCCCTCGATCGCAAGGCCGCAAGCGGTGCCGAGCACGCGTACGACGCTGCGCGAGGCGCCACGCACAGCCGGGTCGCGCGCGATGGCGGCCGGCGGAGGGCTCACATCGGGGAGCGGTCCGGAGATCGACGGCAGGGGGTCGAGGCTCGCGAGCACGTTGAGGATCGGTCCGGCGGGAGGCAATAGCTGGTTGAGCTTGCGCAGGATCGCCGAGCGCTGGATGTCGGCGCGCAGCTGGGCTGTGGGGGTGGCTTGCAGCGCGACGGCCGCGAGGATCCATGCGATGGCGAGGCCGAGCGCGGCGCTGAGGATGGCGCCGAGCGCCCCGTCGAGGACTCCGAAGCCCGGCAGGACGATGACGCGACGCAGCCGCAGGCCGACGCCCTCGAAGCCGGTCGCGAGGATAGCGCCGGCGAGCAGGGCGCCGATCAGGCCGAAGGCGGGCGCATACGTGGAGGAGGATCCCTGCGGCAGCAGTAGAGGACCAAGCCGCGTTCCGATGAAAGAGCCAATGGCGAAACCGCCGAAGGAGAGCAAAGCGACGATGAGGCCGCGCCGGAACCCGAAGAAGGCGAGCAGGGCCGAGAACACGACGATGATCCAGTCGAGTCGAGTCACCGGAACGGGAGCGGGAAGCCCCCGACTTCAGTCGTGGGAATCATTGGTTCTCAGAATCATTGGTTCTCATGTTCTACCGTCCTGAGCTGTGAAGAGCCCCGGTGAGAGTGTGCGTGACCGTGATGTGCGTGCCCGGCGCGCAAGGCCGGTGATCGCGCTCGCGGCGATCGCGTTCGCCGTGGGCATCATCTTCGGGTCAGGCCACAAAGGCTCGCCGAGGCTGCTCATCGCAGAACACTTCGCGAAGGCATGGGCGCATGGGGACTACGCGGCGATGTATGCCGACATCGACGAGACATCCCGGCGTGAAATGTCCGCGAGCGCCTTGGCGGGGGCGTATAGGGCGGCGATGCGGACGGCCACGGAGACGGGCATGGTCGTGGTTGGGCCGGCGCGTAGCGAACCAGACGGAACGATCGCGGCGCCGGTGCGGGTGAGAACGCGGTTGTGGGGAACGCTGCACGAGCAGCTGCGGATGCGCGTCGTGAACGGGCCCGAAGGGGAGCGCGTGAGGTGGTCGAAGGAGCTTGTGTTCCCGGGACTCAGAGAAGGCGAGTCCCTGAGCCGGCAGACGAAGCTGCCGCCGCGCGCGACGCTCCTGGCGCGGGACGGGTCGGTGCTGGCGGACGGCGAAGCGAGCGGCGCCGGCGTGAGGAGCTCGCCGCTGGGAGTGGCGGCGGACGCGGTGATTGGAGAAGTCGGCCCGATCCCCGCCTCGCGACTGAGCGAACTGGAAGCCGAAGGCGTGCCCACCGACGCGGTCGTGGGCACGAGCGGCCTGGAGAGGGCGCTCGATGAGAGTTTGCGCGGGACACCCGGCGGCGAGCTGCTGGCCGGGGGACGCGTGCTCGCAACCGCGCCGGCAAAGCCGAGCCCGGCCATACGGACGACCATCTCGGCCTCCTTGCAGCGGACGGCGGCGACGGCGCTTGGCGGCCAGTTCGGGGGGATCGTCGCGATGAATCCGTCGAACGGCGAGATCTTGGCTGTGGCGGGCATCGGCATCGATGACCTCCAGCCACCGGGGTCCACCTTCAAGATGGTGACGCTGACGGCAGCGCTCGAAGCCAAAGTGGCCAGTGAGAGGAGCGTGTTCGGATATGCGACCTCAACGACGCTTGACGGCGTGAAGCTCGAAAACGCGAACGGGGAGTCGTGTGGGGGAGCTTGGCGCTCGCCTTCGCGGTGTCGTGCAACTCGGTGTTCGCCCCGCTCGGCGTGAAGATTGGCGCGAGTCGCCTCGTCGCGACAGCCGAACAGTTCGGCTTCAACCATGCGCCGGGCGTGGAGGGCGCGGTCGAGAGCACGCTTCCCCCGGCCGGGGGGATACAGGGCGAACTCGACCTCGGCTCGACCGCGATCGGCCAGGGCCAAGTGCAGGCCTCGGCGCTTCAGATGGCGACGATCGCAGCGACTGTCGGCGACGGGGGCAGGCGCCCGACGCCGAGCTTCCAAGCCGGCCATATGACCCTCCCGCGAGTCATCAGCGCCGCGACCGCACGCACCGTGAGGCGGCTGATGATCGGCGTGGTGCGCGAAGGGACGGGAACCTCTGCGGCTATCCCCGGCGTGGTGGTGGCGGGAAAGACCGGCACCGCGGAACTGGGGCTCCCGAAATGCTCGAGCAAGCGTGAAGGCGGCTCTGAAGGCGCGGGGTCGGGGTCGGGGTCGGGCGAAGAAACGGAAGCCAAGACGACCGGCGAAGCATGTTCCTCGGGAAGCAAAGACCCCCAGAACACCGATGCCTGGTTTGCGGCCTTCGCGCCCGCGTTGCATCCGCGGATCGCCGTTGGGGTGATGCTCGTGAAAGACGGAGCGGGCGGCGAAACCGCGGCGCCCGTCGCGAAAGAGGTGCTCGAAGCGGGGCTGCGGCCCTACGACGTCCGGCCTGGATGTCCGGCCCTAGACGTCGAGCTCGGCGGAGGCCGATCGGGTGGGGTCGAGCGGATCGACGATCTTCAGCACGAGCGGACGGTTGTCGAGCGAGACGACTTTGATCTTGTAGAGCAGCAGGGCGCCTTGCGTGGGCCCGTTGGCGGCGACGGTGTTGAGCGCGGGGATGCGAGCTTTCGACGCGAGCAGCCCGCCGCGGTAGGCGAATTCGTTGGTGAGCGCCGGGACAATGGGGGTGTAGACGTTGTCTTGGGTGTCGCTGATCGTGAGGCTCGTGGCGGCTGGGTGGGGCGCGGAGCTTTCGTTGTAGACCTGCAGGAACACCCCGAACCACTCTTCGCCCGGCCGCAGCGTGCGCTGCGCGGGCGTGAGGCCCGTGAGGTAGGAGGCGTCCTCCGTGTCGGAGGGGTTGAGCTCGCGCGAGAGCTGGACCTCGTAGATGAGCGGGCCGACGTTCAGATAGGGAGCGTTCTGGCCCGACTCGCCCGCGTAGGTGCCTGTGGTGACACGCGTGTGGGAGCTATCCGAGCACGCGCTGAGCGCGAGCATCGGCACGACCAGGAGGGCCAGCAGCGCCGGCTTGCGGAGCGCGCGGGAGACGCGGGACGAGCGCGAGGAGACACGGCACGTGCGAATCAAGACGCCATGCGAGTGGGTCACCTCGTATGAGCGCCCCCTGCCGTGCGGGTGGGTCACCTCGTGCGTAGGAGTCATGCAGGGACAGGTCATGCGAGCGGGCAGTCTATCCGCCGGCAAGGGTGACACGCGCTCCGCGGCCTTCGCCCCGCTCGAGGATGGAACGCAGCCGGCGCATGGCCTTCTCGTTCTTGCGCTTGAGCCAGGCGCGCCCACCGAACGCCTCGAGCATCCGGTCGGAAAGGACGGAGGCTTGGGTTTCGAGCGTGAACTGCACGCGCGTGGCGCCGCCGGGCGCCGGCGCCAGCTCGTAGACGCCGAGCGTGCGGATGCGGTTGGCCTTGCCCGTGCGTCCGACCTCCACGATCCGGTGAGGACGGACGACCTCGGCGAAGGTGGAGTCGCCCCAGCTGAAGCGGTTCCCCGGCGCCTTCACGCGGAAGCGGGCGCCGGCGCCGCGGCCGATCGAGTCCTCCCTGAGGAGATGCCAGTCAACGAGATAGTGGTCGGTGAACTCGGAATGGTTGGCGATGTCCTGCAGGTAGTCGAACACCTGCTCGCGGGGAGCGCTGATGACGATCGACACCGTGACCGGATCCACGGCGGGGCAGTCTAACGATCGGATGGGCGGTGAGACGGCCCCGACAAGAGGGACTCTAGGCGGCGCGGGCCGTGAGACGCACGGTGTGGCCAAGCTCTGCGTGGCGGACGATCTCGGTGGCGAGCGGTGCGGTGCGGCGCAGCGGGCGGCACAGCTCGCAAACGACGCCGGAGAGGCGCTCGTACAGATGGACACGCTCGCCTACCAGCGGAGTGCGGGAGCAGTCGACGCAGCGGTGGCGGTCGGCCGTGAGCGAGTGGACTCCGCGCAGCAGGAGGTAGCGCTGGAGCTGCTCGACGTCGCGATGCGTGGAGGCCATGGGCCTACGTTCGCCACGGTGGGCCGACCTCCTGCCGAGATCCGTTTGGTGGTGGACGGCGCAGGGTAGGCTCGGAGTACGCGACTTGACGCGCCTATTCGTGCCGGCAGAAGCCGTCTGAGCGATTCTTAGAAACCTATTTGACGCGATGGCTATGATTGCCCCCAGATTCCACCCTGGAGAAGGTTCCCGACGATGGGGAAACGAGAGGAAGGGGACACGCCGCATGGAGTCGGTCACTTCGGGCACGATGGCTGGGACCGGATCGTTTCGCTGTCAGACATGCGGCTATGTGCTGACGCTCACGTCGCTGGACGCGCTGCGGGACTGCCCCGGGTGCGGCGGGCGAGACTTCGTGAGGGCTTCGCTGTTCAACGCCGCGCGGACCGTGGCGGAGGCACCGACGGAAGCGCCGATGCAGCCTCAGGAGCGCGAGCCACGGCAGGAGTGGCTGACGAGAGCAAGAGAGGCGCTGCGGGCGCCGGGCGAGTACATCCTCTACGAGGACGGCCGGGACATAAAGGCGGTGGCGTTGACGCGCGAGTGGACGCGCATCGGGCGAAGCCTCGCGGCGGACGTGCGCTTCGACGACCCAACCGTGTCGCGGCGACACGCGCTGGTGGTGCGACAGGCCGACGGGGTGAGGGTGCTCGACGACCGGAGCCTGAACGGCGTGTTCGTGAACGGCGAGCAGGTCGAATGGAGGGCGCTTGAGGACGGCGATGAGATCATCGTGGGCCGCTACAGGCTGATATTCGTGAGCGTGCCCGCGCCGAGCGCGGAGCGCCGGCCGGACGCATCGGCTCAGACGGTCGGCTGAGCGCCGCGTCCGTACGCGCGCGGGCCCCCACATCGCACACAAGCCCCCAAGCACCCCCCTCGCGCGCGCACACACGCGCACACGGGGCCCCCACATCGCCTACAACCCGCCAAGCTCCCCCTCGCGCGCGCGCACGCGCACACGGGGCCCCCAACATCGCATATAACCCCCACGCACCGCCTCGCGCGCACGAACCCCCGCAAACGCGCCGCGCACAGGCCCCCCGACGCGCTCACGCCCGAGACCCCCGCCGAGGCGCATTCCACGTACTATCGGCTTCCATGGCCCAGACGATCGCTGTGCTCTCACAGAAGGGCGGTACAGGCAAGACCACCACGGTGAGGACGCTCGCGGACGTGCTGCGGCGGATCGACGTGAAGACGCTCGCGGTGGACCTCGACCCGCAGGGGAACCTCTCGGACTACTTCGACGTGGCGGTCGACAGCGAGCCGACGATCGCGGATGTGCTCGGTGGAGCGGCCACGGCAACGGAGGCGATCCACGGGGGGGTGATCCCGGCGAGCTTGAATCTCGCCGAGACGGAGCTGATGCTCGGCGGGAAGATCGGTCGGGAGATGACCTTGCGCCGGGCGCTCGGGGGGGTGCAGGAGGGGTATGAGATCGTGCTCATCGACTGTCCCCCGTCGCTGGGCTTGCTGACCGTGAATGCGCTCGTGGCGGCAGACCACGCGCTTGTGACCGCCGAGGCCCAGTATTTCGCCCTGCAAGGGGTGGAGCAGGCGATGGAGGTGATCGAAATCGCCAGGGACAGCCTCAACGACGAGCTGGAGCTGGTGGGAGTGCTGCTGAACCTGGCGGACATGAGGACGGTGCATTCGCGCGAGGCGAAGGCGTCGCTGGAGGAGCGCTTCGGCGAGAAGGTCTTCGAGACGGTCATACGCTCGTCGATCGCGTACGCCGAGTCGGCCGAGCGAGCCGCGTCGATCCTCGATCACCGACCCGATCTGGGCGCCGACTATGTGGCGCTCGCGGACGAGCTGCTCGGGCGCCTGCCCGGCATGGCGGGCGCGCGAGAGCGGCTGGCCAAGCTGCGCTGAGCGCGTTCCCTCGCGCGCACGCGCGCGAGTCCCACCGAAGAGAACAAACAACACACGGGCCGCAAGCCCTGCGCGTGCGTGCGCGGGCACGCAGCGCCATCGGTCGCCCGCGCCCCTACATCTCCCCCACGTAAGCCCCCTGGATCTCGAAGGGCGCTCGCATGAGCGTCGCCCACCCTTCGATCTCAGGGCGCAGGGCCTCTACGACGGCGCCGGTTTGCTCGTAGAAGCACCATACGAGCACCGTGGGTCCGGCGCCGGAGATGGTGGCGCCGAGCGCTCCCAGCTCGCGCGCGCGCTGGGCGAGCTCGTAGGAACGCGGGAAGAGGTGCGAGCGGCGCTCCTCGTGCAGGCGGTCGCGCAGGCCGCGCGACACGAGGTCCCAGTCGCCACGGGCGAGACCGAGCGTGAGCAGCGCGCCGTGGGCAACGTTGAAGACGGCCTGCTCGAACGGCACCTGCTCGGGCAGCGCCCGGCGGGCGTCGCTCGTGAGCACCGCCTCCTCAGGGACCACCGCCAGCGCCTCCAGACCGGTCGGGGGATCGAAGCGCACCGCTTCATCGTCGGCGCAAACGACGAAGCCACCATTCAAGGCCGCCGCGACGTTGTCGGGGTGGCCCTCCAACTCGGTGGCTCTGGAGAGCAGATCGACGTCGAGCTCGAACAGGTGGTCGGCGGCCACAAGTCCCGCCACGATCGCGGCGGCGCTCGATCCAAGCCCGCCGGACAGCGGGATGTTTGAGCTGATCCGGAACGTGAAGTCATCGACCGGATGGAGGCTCTGAAATGCCTTCACGCACAGGTTCTCGCGACCGGTGGGCACCTCGAGATCGGTGTCCACGGCAAAGCTTCCCGTCTCCATCACCTCGAGCTCCAGATGCAGCGACAGCGCGGCGGCGAAGCAGTCGAAGCCGGGCCCGAGGTTTGCCGAGGAGGCGGGCACGCGCACGACGCGCCGGCGGATCACCCCGGTACCGCCTCGCCGCCGCGCGCGACCGGCCGGACGCCGGCGGACTGCCTACGGATCACTCAGGACCGCCTCTTCGATCGCGCCGATGTCGGGTGGGCAGGAGATCACCGCGCCGCCGTTGTGCTCGATCGCGGTTTGCGGGTCCTTGATGCCGCGACCGGTCAGGACACACACAACCTGCTCGGCGCCGTCGGGTCCGTACTTGAGCAGGCCGGCGACCGAGGCGGCTGAGGCGGGCTCGCAGAACATGCCTTCCCTGGACGCGAGCAGCCGGTAGGCATCGAGGATCTCGGCGTCGCTGACCGCGCGGATCGCCCCGCCCGACTCGACGGTTGCCGCGAGCGCCTCCTCGCCGCGCACGGGGTGGCCGATGCGGATCGCCGAGGCAACCGTTTCGGGGTGCTCCACGGGGTGGCCGAGCACGAGCGGCGCGGCGCCCTCTGCCTGGAATCCGAACAGCTTCGGCGTCGCGCCGACCTCGCGGAACCCCCGCCAGTAGGCGGTGATGTTGCCCGCGTTGCCAACCGGGATGAAGAGCGCTTCCAGCCCCCCGTCGAGATCCTCGTGGATCTCGAACGCCGCTGTCTTCTGGCCTTCGATGCGGAATTCGTTGATCGAGTTGACGAGCACGATCGGGTGGGACTCGGCCAGCTCGCGCACGAACTTGAGCGCCTGGTCGAAGTTGCCCGCGAGCGAGATCACACGCGCGCCGTGGATCAGGGTCTGGGCCATCTTGCCTTCGGCGATCTTGCCGTGGGGGACGATCACCGCGCACGTGATGCCCGCGCGCGCGGCGTATGCGGCGGCGCTGCCGGCGGTGTTGCCGGTGGACGCGCAGATGACGGCCTTGGCGCCGTCGCGCACCGCCGCGGAGACGGCGCAGGTCATGCCGCGGTCCTTGAACGAGCCGGTGGGGTTGGCGCCCTCCAGCTTGAGGCGCACCGAGGCGCCCACCATCTCGGACAGCACCGGAGCGCGCAGCAAAGGGGTCGAGCCCTCCTGAAGGCTCACGATCGGATCGCCCTCCTCGAACGGCAGGCGATCGCGATAGCGCTCGATCAGCGGGACGTGGCTCTTGCTCATTGAGGCTGCATTGCTCACATGAACTCCTTTTGGACATGCCCATCCTGGGCACGTAGGGCAAGCTGGGCAAGGACGCAGCGAGCGTGGCGTGCTAGGCACGCGAGCTCGCGAGGACGCCGCCCAGCGCCGCCATACGTGTTCAGGATCACATGAACTCCTCTTCTATCACCCTGATTGCGCGCGGGGTCGAGCGCAGGAAGTCGAGCGCGCCGATCCGCTGGAGGGCCTCGCGCAAGCGCGATTCGAGCAGCGGGTGGACGACCATCACCAGGCGCGCGTTCTCGCCGAGCCCGTGTTGGGCGACCGACTTGATCGACGCGCCCTGCTCACCGAGCAGCTGCGCGACCGCCGCGAGCGTTCCGGGCCGGTCGGCGACCTCCATGTGGATGTAGAAGCCGCTCTCAACGTCCTGGACGAGCGGAAGGGGGTCGAGCGGCGGCAAGGGCGCGGCGGGCGGGAGCATCGCGGAGACGAGGTCGCCGAGCACGGCCGAGGCGGTCTGGAGGCCGCCGGCGCCGGGACCGGACATGGTGATCTCGGTGATCGCGTCGGACTCGACGGTGACGGCGTTGAACGGCCCGCTGACCGAGGCGAGCGGGTGCCCGGAGTAGAGGAACGCGGGGTGCACGCGCACCGACAGCCCGCCGTCGCGTCGCTCGGCGGTGCCGATCAGCTTCAGGCCGAGTCCGAGCTCGCGGGCGTACTGCAGGTCGTCGGTCTGCAGGTGCTCGATCCCCTCATGGGGAACCTGGTCGAGGCGGATGGGCGTGGAGAACGCGAGCCGCGCGAGGATCGCCATCTTGGCGGCGGCGTCGCGGCCGGAGACGTCCTCGGAGGGGTCGGCCTCGGCGAAACCCTGGCGCTGGGCCTCGGCGAGCGCCTGGGCGTAGCTCGAGCCCCGAGTCATCTCGGAGAGGATGAAGTTGGTGGTGCCGTTGACGATCCCGTGGACGCGCTCGATGTGCGCCCCGGCGAGCGACTCGGCGAGCACGCGTATGACCGGCACGACGCCCGCCACAGCCGCCTCGAAGCGCAGCTGCGCGCCGCCGGCGCGGGCGGCGCCGAAGAGCTCCTCGCCGTGCTGGGAGAGCAGCTGCTTGTTGGCGGTGACCACGTGCTTGCCCGCGGTAAGCGCGGCGAGCAGGTACTCGCGGGCGGGTTCGATGCCGCCGATCAGCTCGACGATGAGCTCGGAGCGCTCGAGGATCTCCGCGAAGCTGCCCTGGCTCGTGGTGAGCGTGCCGCTCAAGACCGGCCTGCGCCCCGTGATCCGCTCGATCGACGCGGCGCGCTCGTGGAGCAGCGTGGCGAACGCCGACCCGACGGTGCCGTAGCCGAGCAGGCCGACGTTGAACAGGCCCGAGGCGCTGCCAAGGGCGCGGGCGGACATCTCCGCCGAGGACAGCTCGCCGGGAGGTGTCTCGCTAACGGACATCGCGGGCGATCAGATCGTCGAAGCTCTCGCGCCGGACCACCACGCGCGCATCGCCGTCCTTGCAGAACACGACCGGCGGGCGGGGCACACCGTTGTAGTTGCTCGCCATCGCGAAGCCGTAGGCGCCGGTGGCCGGGGTGACGATCACGTCGCCCGGCCTGGGATCGTCGAGCAGCGCATGGCGCACGATCACATCGCCCGACTCGCAGTGCTTGCCGGTGAGCACGCACGGCGTCTCGCCACCGAAGCGGTCGGCCACGTGGGCTTCGTAGAGGGCGCCGTAGAGCATCGGACGGAGGTTGTCGGACATACCGCCGTCGACGGCCACCCAGGTGGAGACGTTGCGCTTGACGCTCTCCACGGTGTAGAGCGTCACGCCGGCGTTCGCGGTTAGCGCGCGACCTGGCTCGACCAGCAGGCGCACGTCCGCCCGGATGCCCGCCTCGCGCGCGGAGGAGACGAGCGCGCCCACCCACTCCTCGATCTCGGGGGGATGCTGGGCGTCGGTGTAGGCCACCCCTAGCCCGCCGCCAAGATCATAGATTGAAAACCCACCCACCCCACCGCCGACCCGGGCGAGCGCGGCGGCCTCGCGGCGGAACGGCTCGAGCTCCAGGATCTGCGAGCCGATGTGGGCATGGATCCCTTCGAGGCTCAAACCCTCGATGCTTCGCACGCGCTCGATCGCCGCGGGGAGATCGGCCATCGAGAAGCCGAACTTCGAGTCGGCCTGCCCCGTGGAGATCTTCTCGTGCGTGTCGCCGCGCACGTCGGGCGTGGCCCGCAGGAGCACTCCCTGCCCTGCGCCCTGGTTGACGAGCCCCTCCAGACGATCGATCTCGTCGAAGTTGTCGATCACGATCAACCCGACGTTCGCACGCAACGCCATCTCCAGCTCGGCGAGGGACTTGGCGTTGCCGTGCATCACTATGCGCTCGGGTTCGAAGCCGGCGTTGAGCGCCAGGTGAAGCTCGCCGCCGGAGGCCACATCGCACCAGAGCCCCTCTTCGGCGAACAGACCGAGCACGGCGGTGCAGGGAAACGCCTTGGAGGCGAACACCACGTGGAAGTCCTCGTGGCCTGCCTGGGCGACCCGCCTGCGCGAACGCGCGCGCTCGCGCGCGCAGGTCGTCCTCGGCGACCACATACGCCGGCGTGCCGAACTCGCGGGCAAGCTCGATCGTGTCGCACCCCCCCACCTCGACACGGCCGCGCTCGTTGATGCGGCTGCCGAGGGGGAACACGTGCGAAAGGGCGGTCCCGATGGCCATGCCGTGATTATGGCGGCTAGGGGGGGATGGAACTCGGCGCAGAGGCCTGCCCCACGCGCGCGGGTGCTTCTTAACAACGTTGCCTACGTTAAGCAGTGGACGCGCGCGCACGCGTGGGGCGGCCCGAAATGGGAACACCACCCCCACCACCCGGCGTCGCCAGACCACCGCGACGAGCCATCACGACCAGCAGCACGACACCGAGCGCCATCAGCACGATGCTCTCGAGCTGCGGGGCGGTGAGACCGGCGAGCACCTCTTTGTTGCGGCGGATGAACTCCACGAGCAACCGCTCCAGGCCGCTGAACAGGAGGTAGAGCCCGAGGATCACCCCGGGCCGCACGCGGTCGCGCAGCTTCCACAGGAAGTAGGCGAGCAGGCACATCGCGAGCGTCTCGTAGATGGGCGTCGGCTGTACCGTCACGCCGGGCGGCGTTGGGACGGTGCCGTGCGGATAGCCCATCGCCCAGGGCAGCGAGGAGGGGATTCCGTAGTCGCCGTCGCCCGACACCTGACAGCCGATCCGGCCGATGCCGTAGCCGAGCGCGAGGACGGTGACGCACATGTCGAAGGCCACGAGAGAGAGCATGCGACGCCATCGCATCCAGCCGATCACACCGATCGCGCCGCCGATCGCGCCGCCGTACCAGACGAGGCCCGACCCCGAGAAGATGCTGCCGATCAGATCGCCCTTGACCTGGTTGTAGTTCTGGATCACGAAGTAGGCGCGGGAGCCCACCAACCCGCCCACGAGGGCGGCGAACACGATCTCATACGCCCAGTCGACCGGCTTGCCGAGCTCGCGCAGCCGCCGGGCGATGACGAAGCCGCAGGCGAGAAAGCCGAGCGCGAAGGTCACCCCGAACGTCTTGATCGAGATGCCCAGCAGGTGGACTTCAGGCTTCACGGGGCGTCACTGACTGCGACATCGGCACCCGCTGACTCTACAATCAACGGAGATGGCGAAGCGGCGCTCCAACTTCGGCAAAGACGGCGGCCTGCAGGTGCGGATGCTGCTGACGATGTTCCTGCTCGGGCTCGTGTATGTGGTGTTCGTCGGTGTGCTGTTCGCAGCCGGCGCCGCCGCGGGGCTGATCGTGGCGATCGCGGGGTTCATGCTGCTGATGCAGCTGTTCACGTCCGACAAGATCGCGCTTGCGACGCTCGGGGCGAAAGAGGTCACGCCAGAGGAACAGCCGGAGCTGCACGGGATCATCGAACGGCTGTGCGTCCAGGCGGACCTGCCCAAGCCGAGGGTGTGCGTGATGGAGACCTCGATGCCCAACGCCTTCGCGATGGGCCGCTCGCAGAAATCGGCGACAGTGTGCGCGACGACGGGCATCCTGCAGATGCTGGACACGCCCGAGCTCGAAGGCGTGATGGCGCACGAGCTCACGCACGTGATCAACCGCGACGTGATGGTGATGACGCTCGCCAGCTTCTTCGCCACGCTCGCCGCGCTGATCGCCCAGTTCGCGCTCTTCTTCGGAGGGGGCTTCGGCGGAGGGTATGGCCGCAGCCAGGAAGAGGAGGAGGAGATCATGATCGTGCTGCTCGTCTCCGTGCTCGTGTACGCGATCTCCTTCCTGCTGCTGCAGGCGCTCTCGCGCTACCGCGAGTTCGCGGCCGACCGCGGCTCGGCGGTGCTCACCGGCAGGCCCAGCGCGCTCGCCTCGGCGCTGCTGAAGATCAGCGGCACGATGGAACGAATCCCCAGCCAGGATCTGCGCAAGGCCGAAGGCATGAGCGCCTTCTTCATCATCCCCGCCCGCACGAAGAAGTCGCTGATGAACATCTTCTCCGACCATCCGGCCCTCGAGAAGCGCCTGGATGCGCTCAGCCGGCTCGAGTCCCAGCTGCAGAGCGCCTCATAGCGTGCGCCGCCGGGCACGCCATCGCACCGATCTCGCGCACGCCGGCTGATGGGGCTCAAAGACATCCTGACCGGACGCCACGAGGTCAAGGGCCCGGCGCCGGACCGCCTGTTCGCGATCTCGACCGCCTACATCGCGCTGCAAACCGAACACGACATCGCGCCGGCGGGCGCCGCCGCGATCGTCTTTCAGGCGCTGCCAGACGAGCGAGTTCGAAGCCACGATCAAGGAAATGGAAGAGGTCGTGGTGGCCACCGGCGGGGAGAGCGGCACGAAGGTGCACACCCAGGACGACAGCTTCGGCTACCGCTGGATGGTCCTGAAAGACGGCTCCGTGGAAGACCTCGCGGTGGGCATCAACGCCGTGTCCGGATCGATCGAGACGGCCGGCCACGGCGAGCGGCTGCTGTGCGCGGTGTTCGCCTTCAAGGACGCCAAAGCAGCGGCCGGTGTACTTCATCTACAACTACAAGCGCGGCTTCTGGTACCCGTTCGTGCCCGCTTCGGGGAGCGGGGGCTCGACTTCGACCCAGCCAACCGAGCGCTCCACCGAGCGCGAGCTCCAGCTGAAGGCCCAGATGGCGGACGAGCTGCCGATCGAGCCGGAGCTGGAGCGGTGGTTCCCGCTGTGGGGCATCCCAATTTGAGGCCCCTCACGCGCGCGCGGGGCACCCCCGTCGGCAATAGACGGGTCGAGGGCGTCAGTCGGGGATCAGGCCCTCGCCGGTGAACTCAACGCCGGCTTCGGCGAGCGTTATGTCGGGGGGCGGGAGGATCAGATCGGAGGTCTCGATCTCCTCGTCGCCGACGCGCGTGCCGGTCGTGCGCACGAATGCCAGCAGCTCGTCGAACGCGGCCCTGAAGCCCGCTTCGTCCCCGTTATGGGACGCGGCAGTCGCCGCCGCGTCGAGCTCGCGCAGGCGCTCGTGGCCGCTCTCGTCGAGGCGATACTGGTCCTCGCCTGAGATCCGGACGATCATGAGGACTGCCCCGCGCCTGCCGCCGTATCGCCGGCGCCTGACCCACCGGCGCCGGCGCCGAGAGCCCCGGGGGCTGCGGTTCCCGTGCCTATCTCCGCCTTCATCTTCTCCAGGTCGTCATCGACGGCCGACTTGCTCGAGAGCGCTTTCAACTGCTTGTCGATGTCGTCTTCGCCGGGACCGAGCGCGGTGATGTCATCGAACGTGCCCGCCGCTTCGAGCTCTGAGACGGCGTCGGCTCGAGCCTTCATGTTTTCCGTCTTGTCGACCGCCCGCTGCATCGCCAGCCCGACGTCGGCCATCTGCTCGCCCACGCCGGTGGCGGCTTCGCTGATCTGCACCTGTGCCTCGGCGGCTGAGTATTGGGCCTTGATGACCTCCTTCTTGGTGCGGAAGGCTTCGATCTTGGCGCGCAGCTTCTGCTCGGAGTCGGTGAGCTTCTGCTGCTGCTCTTCCAGTTCCGCGACCTGCGTGTCGAGCGACTGAAGCTCTGTCTGGGCGATGTTCTTGCGCTCCAGCGCCGTGCGCGCGAGGTCTTCCTTGCCCGAGGACACCGCTTGGCGGGCCTGCGTGTCGAGCTTGACGACCTGCTGCTGAAGCGTCGTCTCCTGCAGCTGCAGACGCTTCTTGGCGGTCACCACGTCGGCTATGCCCTTCTTCACGTTCTGGAGCTGTTCGACCTGCTTCTGGTAGCTGTAGTCGAGCGTCTCGGCGGGGTCTTCGGCGCGATCCAAGAGCTTGGACACCTTGGCCTTCACGACGGTTGACATGCGCCCGGTCAAACCGGCCATACGATCCTCCTGGGGAGCGGGAACGATGCGGACCCTAAGCGTAGCCGACAGGCCGCCCGGGCCGGCTCTACCGCTTCCTGCCGGTGCAGTCGCTCCTGCTCCGTGACCGTTCGTACGCGCTCCTGCGCCTCGCTGGGTTGCGGAACGATATAGTAGACGACTGCGAAATAGTATACTAGAATGGTGCGAAAAGGTTTAGTAATGATCTGCGAAATGGTATAGTAAGGGGTCATGACCGAAACTCGGAAGAGCAGGGTGGAGACCGCCACGGCGCACTACAAACGTCGCATCGTCGACGACGAGCTCGACGAGCTGCTCGCCGGCCTTCCGGCTGTCGCGATCGACGGTCCGAAGGCGGTCGGCAAGACGGCGACCGCGCTGCAACGCGCGGCCACCGTGTACCGCCTCGACGACGACGCCGAGCGCTCGATCGTGCAAGCCGACCCGTCACGGCTGGTTCAAGGCCCACGACCGATCCTGATAGACGAGTGGCAGCGGCTGCCCGGATCCTTCGACCGTGTGCGGCGCGCCGTCGACGAAGGCGCGCCGGCCGGCAGCTTCCTCCTCACAGGCTCGGCGTCCCCGGCGGCGCCACCCACGCACTCGGGGGCCGGCAGGATCGTACGGGTGCGCCTGCGACCGCTGACTCTCGCCGAGCGCGGCGTGGGCTCCCCCACCGTGAGCCTGAGAGCGCTGCTGCGAGGTGAGCACGATGAGATCGGGGGCCGCACCGATGCCGACCTCGAGCGCTATGTGCGCGAGGTTCTCAGCTCGGGCTTTCCCGCCATATCCGGTCTGCCCGAACGTCTGGCGCGGGCTCAACTGGACGGCTACCTCGACCGGATTGTCGACCACGACATCGAAGAGGTCGGCCGCAGGGTGAGACGACCGGAGACGCTGCGTCGGTGGATGGAGGCCTATGCCGCCGCTACAGCGACCAGCGTCTCATACGAGAAGATCCGGGACGCCGCGACGAGCGGTCAGAGCGAGAAGCCGACCAAGGCGACGGTGCAGCCGTACCGCGAAGCGCTCGAACGCCTGTGGATCCTCGACCCGCTGCCGGCGTGGCTTCCGACTCGCAGCCGGCTCGCGCGCCTGTCCGCCCCGCCGAAGCACCATCTCGCCGATCCCGCGCTCGCCGCTCGCCTGCTCGGCGTCGACGCCGACGCACTGCTTCGAGGGCGGCGGGCCGGACCGCCGATCGCGCGCGACGGGACGCTGCTCGGAGCGCTGTTCGAGTCGCTGGTCACGCTCAGCGTGCGGGTGTACGCGCAGGCCGCGGAGGCCCGGGTCGCCCACTTGCGAACATGGAGCGGTCACCGCGAGATAGACCTCATCGTCGAGCTCGGGCAAGCGATACTCGCGATCGAGGTGAAGCTCGGTCACACACCCGAAGAGCGAGACCTGCGGCATCTACGCTGGCTTCGCAAGGAGCTCGGCGATGACTTGACAGACGCGATCGTGATCACAACCGGCCGAGAGGCCTACCGACGCACCGACGGGATCGCGGTCATACCGGCGGCGCTGCTTGGGCCTTGAACTCGCTACAGGTGGGTAGGGTGGCGAACGGTGAAGCCTTCGTTCGCGGGCCGCAGCGGGCGCCAGCGCGGGCCCTGCTGATTGGAGGGGTCGTCGGCGGCGCTCGTGTCCAGGCGCAGACCGGCGACGGTCATGTAGGCGTGGCCGGGGTTGGTGAAGATCGTCACCCATGTCCCGATGCCGTGGGATCCGAAGCCCATGAATTCGGAGGAGTCCTCCGGGGTGGCGAGCAGGTGGGCGCCGTGGAGCGCGAAGGACACCGTGCCCGAGCAGTCATAACCGGGAGAGCTGAACGAAGCGTGGCCTCCGCCCCAGATGTAGGGCAGCCCGACGATCTGGTTGCCGGCCCACACGATCTTCTGGATTGCGAGCGGAGCGGACATCGGGGCGGCGGCGAGACCGTCGATGACGCGGGCCGTGTGGCCGGGGACGAGCAGCTCTGGCTTGGTGGACGCGAGCACTTCGGCGGTGGCGCCACCGGTGACGGTCTTCAGTTCCCCGGACGCTTGGGCGGACACGTAGGGGACGACCTGGCCCGTGGCGGTCTTCTCATAGACGGGGCCGTTGTAGACGAGGCTGGCGGAGTTGGAGGTGACGGGCGCCGTGTGGGGCTTCTTGACGGGCGCCTTGCCCGTGGGAGCGGCGCCGCCCGCCGAGCTGGTGGAGGCGTGGCCGGATGAGGCGCCGCCGGCCGAGACGCCGCCGGTGCCGGCGAGTGCCGACGCGGGAGCGCACGCCAGAATCAACATGCTGAAAACCGCTGAGCAAAATGCCCGAAACCGCACAGCAACCTCTTTCGTCGGCCTGCGGGGTTAGCTGACGGGCTAGCGCTGAAAGAGCCTGCGCTTCTCACGGTGCAACCGCGAGATTCGCCCCAACAACTTGGGTCCCCCGTTCCTTGGCTTCTGGCCAAGGATTCGGCGTTCGGGGCGGCAGGCTATCAGAGTGCAAGGACGGTTGCACCGACTGCACGCGTTCGCCCACGTTTCCCCGCAAATACGGGGATCTTCGGCCTCCTCCCTCCCCAACCGCTCGCACACCCCATGAGCGGCCCCACGCGAGCGCAGGCGCGTCGCGCGGGCCGCCACCGCGCGCATCGTGTGGACGCCGCCCCGTGCATCGCGTGGGGGCCGCCGCAAACCGTCGGGTGCGCCGGGTAGCGTGGCGGGTCGTGCGCGCAACGTCTACACGCATCGTCATGGTCGCCGTCTCCGTGGGCGCAGCCGTCGGCGGCTGTGGCAAGGGGCTGCCCCATGCGACGTCCGAACGCGGCGCGGGGCTCCTCGCCGCCGTGAGCCCGAAGGGCGCGGGGGGAATCTCGACGAAGAACACGACGCGGTTGGGCGGGTCGGGGACGACGATCGACGCCGCCGCAGTGGCGTCAGCGGTCTATCCCGGACTGACGGCCGCGACGCGCCCCAAGGCGGTCGTGATCGTCGACCGGCGCGACTGGCCGGCCGCGCTCGCGGCGTCGGTGCTCGCGGGCAGCCCGCTGCACGCGCCGCTGCTGTACAGCGACGGCAACGTGCTTGCGGAAGCGAGCGCGCAGGCCTTGAGCACCGTCAGGCCGACGGGTGTCGCGATGCTCGAAGGCGCGCAGGTGATCGAGGTCGGTCACGCCGCGACGCCAGCGAGTTACCTCGCGCGCTCGGTGGGCAGCGGCGATCCGGCCGCGCTGGCGGTGGCGGTCGAGCGCCTGACGAGCACGTTCCGCAAGGCGGCGCCCCACCGCGTGATCGTGACCGCCGCCGACGCGCCGCCCGCCATGACGATGCCCGCGGCCGGGCTGTCGGCGCAGACGGGGGCCCCGATCCTGTTCGTCGAGAAAGGCGCGATCCCTCAGGCGACGCGCGCCGAGCTCGTCCACTTGGGACAGACCTCCATCTATGTCGTCGGGCCGAGCTCTGTGGTGAGCGAAGCGGTAGCGGGCGAACTCGGGAGCTACGGGCCGGTGACGCGTATCGCGGGAAATGACGCCGCGTCGAACGCAATCGCCGTGGCGCGCTTCACCGACGGCTCGTTCGGGTGGGGGGTGGTTGAACCGGGGCACGGGCTCGTGTTCGCCAACTCCGCGCGTGCTCTCGACGCGCCGGCGGCCGCGCTGCTGTCGGCGACGGGCGACTACGGGCCGCTGCTGCTGCTCGAAAGCGCGATCCACATACCGCCGGCGCTCGTGAGCTACCTGAGCGACCTGCAACCGGGCTCGCCACCGTCGGGACCTGTGCACGGCGTTTACAACCACGGCTGGGTGATCGGCGACGAGGCGGCGATCTCCGCGGTCATCCAGGCGCGGCTCGACGCGATGCTGGAGATATCCTCCCGAGCGGCGGCCGAACCCGAACCCGCCGCAGGGCCATAGACCCGCCGCGGAGCCCGTACACCCGCCACGGGCCGACAGGGACAGCGAGACAGCGAATCGACAGCGAGGAGCCGGACCGTGAGCCAAGCAGAGAACCCGACACGCCTTGCCAGAGAGCGCACGGGCGAGGTGAGCGTGGAGGATGTGCGCGAGCTGATGGGCGCCTCCACCCCCCACTTCGCCCTGCAGCTGCGCAACCGCATCGCGCGATTGATCGCTGAACTGCCCGACGGCCACCCCGCGCGCGTGGAGGGCGAGCGCGAGATCGCCCGCCTGGAGCGCCTTGGGGTGAGTGGCGAGACGCGGGGCGAGGGAAGAAACGAGCGCGAGCTCCCGCTGCCCTCGCTCAGCGTCGGGTAGCGGCGCGCGCGCGGGCGTCGAGGAAGCGCGCGCGGAGCAGCCGGAACAGGAGCACGAAGACCGCGATGTCGACGGCGAACATCCCGACGTTGACGATCTGGGACGGTTTGGAGAGGGACGCGAATCCGAGCACCACCACCGAGTGAAGGATGACGACCGGCATCAGGGCGAGCAGCAGCGTGTGGGAGCGAAAGCCGGAGCGGTGCTCGCGCCAGGTGACCTCGATGGTGCCGAGCGCGACAGCCACCACGCCGGCGAGCAGCAGCGGTCCGCCGGCGGATACGCCGTGACGTAGGCGGGAGAGGGCGAGCACGAACGCGACGGCCCCGGCCAGGATCAGGAGCTCGGAGAGCGGCAGCGGATGCCACGGCGCGGGCGGACGCTCGCCGAAGGTGGTTTGCGTGGGAACGCGTGCGCGCGAATCGGCGCGAGCTTGGGTACGCGGGCGGGGGGCAGATTGCTCAGACGGCTCGGAGCGGGCGCCGTCGGCGCGGAGGGGCCCGGTTGGGCGCGGCTTGCGGGAACGGCCCCGCGGGCCCCTGGTGTTGCTTGCCATGAGGTCTATGAGGAGGGTCGAGGTCCGCTATGCGCCATGGAGATCGATCCTAGAGGCTTGACGTGGGTTCGAAGTCCGTCGTGAAGGACAGGCCAAAGGCGAAGATAAAGGAGGAGGGGTGAATGTATTTTTTTGCGATTGTACCATTATAGATACATTCCGTATATACTATCGCAAAATTTCAAAATAGAACATCCCAACATCTCCCCCTTCGGGCTCCTCTGAACACCACTCTGGGCGTTCCAGGGAAACCTACGTCAATCCTCTAGCGTGCAGGGGCGCGCTCCGAGTTCCAGGGAAACCCACATCAATCCTCAGCGTTCATGGGCGCGCTCCAAGCGAGCGTCTAAGCTGGCCGCCATGTCTGAGCCGTCGAGCACCTGGGAGCGTCTGGCGGGCCTGGCGCTGCAGATCGACGGCTATGCGCTCGAGCCGCTGCAGGCGCTCGTGTCGAGCGAGTTCGAGCGCAAGAGCACGGTGATCCGACTGGCGGGCGAAGGCCACGAGGGTATGGGCGAGGACGTGACGTACGACGCCGTGGACCACGAGATCCTCCAGGAAGCCGGTGCGATCGTGCCGCTCGCAGGCAGCTGGACGATCGCCTCCTTCTGCGAGCACATCGCGGGTATGGACCTTTTTCCGCAGGAGCCCCAGCGCGAGGTGTCGCGGCGGTATCGCATCTGGGCGTATGAGTCGGCCGCGCTCGACCTCGCGCTGCGCCAGGCGGGCACGACGCTGCATGAGGCGCTCGGGCGCACACCGGAGCCGGTGCGCTTCGTGGTGTCGCTGCGGCTTGGCGAGCCGCCGAGCATGGAGCCCCTGCGGAGACGACTGAACGCATACCCGGGATTGCGCTTCAAGCTCGACCCCACGAGCTCGTGGAGCGAGGGGCTGATCGCCGAGCTCGCGCAGACGGGCGCGGTGGAGTCGGTCGACTTCAAGGCCTACTACTCGGGCTCGATCGTCGACCAGGCGCCCGACCCGGTGCTCTACGGGCGCGTGGTGGAGGCGCTGCCGGACGCCTGGATCGAGGATCCCGCGCTCACGCCGGAGACCGAGGCGGTGCTGGCGGGGCACCGCGAGCGCTTCTCGTGGGACGCTCCGATCCACTCGGTGGCGGACATCGAGGCGCTGAAGTACCCCCCGCGGATGGTCAACATCAAGCCTTCGCGGCTCGGTGGGCTGCGCAACCTGCTCGACGCCTTCGACCACTGCGCGGCGCGCTCCATCGGCGCCTACGGCGGCGGCCAGTTCGAGCTGGGCGTGGGCCGCGGCCAGATCCAGTACCTGGCGTCGCTGTTCCACGCCGACGCCCCCAACGACGTGGCGCCCACCGGCTACAACCTGCCCGATCCCCCCGCGGGCCTGCCGCAGAGCCCGCTCGAGCCGGCCCCCGCGGCGCTCGGCTTTCGCTGGGGGTAGCCGACTCCCCCTCGGCGCTCGGCTTTCGTCGGCGCTGACGCAACTTCTCTGGCGCGCGGCGGTTTGGAGGTCCATAGGCTCTACGGTCCTGTGAGGCCACTCCACCGAAGGGCGTTCGTGGCAAGAGCAACCGTTCACAAGCGATCGATCGGCCGCGCGCTCGGGGCTTTGGCCCTGACGCTCTGCGCCGGGTGCTCGCCGCTCGCTATCGCGCCGCTCGCCTCGGCGACGAGCTGGTCGCGCGCGTCGAGGGGGTCGGTGTCGAGGGGGTCGGTGTCGAGGGGGTCGGTGTCGAGGGGGTCGGTGAGGGCGAGCTGGTTGAGCGCATCGGCGGCGTCGGCTCCGTCGACCGGCGCGGGCGGGGTGCTCGCCCCATCCGGCGGGTCGCAGCCCGCCTCTGCGGCTCCCTCGAACACCCCCGCTCCCACCGCTCCCACCGCTCCCACCGCTCCCACCAAAGCCAAGGGAAAGGCGCCGGCGAGGCGCCCCAAGGGCGTGACCCTCTCCAGCGCCTCCTGCGTGCCGGCCGCGCACTGCTCCCCCAACTCGCGCCAGGTGTCGTTGGGCGGGGAGCTGCTCGTCAAGGGCAACGAACTGAAGAGGGGGATGGTGGTGGCGTTTCCGCGCAGCATCGGCGCGCGCATCGCCCGCAACTCGCCCAGCGCGCGCCTGAGCGGCTCGACGCTCGGACTGATCGTGCACGTCCCGCGCACGGCTCACTCGGGGCGCATCATGATCGTGCTCAGCCGTGGACGCCACTCCAACTCCTACGGCCCGATCCAGGTGGTGCGCTACGCGCTGCACCCGCCGCACCCGCGCGCTCCCAAACCCGCCGCGCCCAGCGGACCGTTGAGCGGCACGGCGTTCGACGGCCAGGGCATGTGGATCTGGTATGTGAGCCAGTCCGACAAAGGCAACCTCGCTTCGATCGTTGCGCAGGCTCACGCGGCCGGTGTGAGCACGCTGTTCGTCAAGAGCTCCGACGGATCGTCCAACTACTGGAGCCAGTTCAGCCCGGAACTCGTCGCCCAGCTGCATGCGAACGGATTGAAGGCGTGCGCGTGGCAGTACGTGTACGGCACAAATCCCGCCGGCGAGGCCAACCTCGGCGCCCAGGCGGTCGCGGCCGGAGCCGACTGCCTGGTGATCGACGCGGAGTCAGAGTACGAAGGGCACTACGGCGCCGCCCAAACCTACATCGCGGACCTCAGAGCCAAGATCGGGGCAGCCTATCCGCTCGGGCTGGCGTCCTTCCCCTACGTCTACTACCACACGTCGCTGCCCTTCTCGGTGTTCCTGGGCCCGAACGGAGCCCAGTTCAACGCGCCGCAGATGTACTGGAAGGCGATCGGCAACTCGGTGGACACCGTGTATGCCAACACGTACGTCTCGAACCGCGTCTACGGCCGCCCGATCTTCCCGCTGGGGCAGACCTACGAAAACCCGTCCACGAGCGATCTCGTGCGCTTCCGCGAGGAGGCTGCTCTCTACGGCGCGACGGGGCTCTCCTACTGGGACTTCCAGGAGACCAGCGCAAGCGGCTGGAAGGCGCTCGCCGAACCGCTCGCCCCGCTTGCGAGCGTCACGCCGGACCCGTCGTGGTCTGAACTCTCGCAGGGAGGCAAAGGCGACCCGGTGCTGTGGATGCAGGAGCACCTCGCCGCCGCCGTCCCCGCCCAGGAAACGACGGGGATCTTCGACGCGGCGACCACCGCCAACCTGAAGCAGTTCCAGAGCGCCCACGGGATCGCGCCGAGCGGCCACACCGAAGCGGCCACCTGGCAGGCGCTGCTGGCCCTCCCGCCGGTCAGCGTGAACTGGACCGGCGGGGGACCGAAGGGTTGAGAACGATGGAGGCCGGGCCGCATGCGGCCTGGCCCCGGGCGGTACATGTACCGCCCGGCCGGGTCGTGCATGCACGACCCGGAACAACATCACCTCAGACTCTTT
Organism: uncultured Solirubrobacterales bacterium; assembly: GCA_963729925.1. Taxonomy (GTDB): domain Bacteria; phylum Actinomycetota; class Thermoleophilia; order Solirubrobacterales; family Solirubrobacteraceae; genus Palsa-744. The sequence goes on from CAVSPS010000008.1 coordinate 153,626, forward strand.
GGATGAGCGTGCCGGTGCCCAAGCCGCCGCCGCAGCACATCGTGACGAAGCCGATCTCCTTGTCGGAGCGCTCGAGCTCGTGCAGGAGCGTCGTGATGAGCCGCGCGCCGGTGGAGCCGAGCGGATGCCCGAGCGCCATCGCGCCGCCGTTGACGTTCACGCGGTCCATGTCGGGGTTCAGCTCGCGCCTCCAAGCCCCCAGGACGGGGGCGAACGCCTCGTTGATCTCGATCAAATCGATGTCGTCGATCTGCATGCCGTTGCGCTCGAGGATCTTGCGCGTGGCGGGGATCGGCCCCTCGAGCATCTTCACGGGGTCGCAGCCCACGGTGGTCTGATCCACGATCCGAGCGCGTGCCTTCAGGCCGAGCGAGGAGGCCTTCTCGGCGCTCATCAGCAGCACCGCGGCGGCGCCGTCGGAGATCTGCGAGCTGTTGGCCGCCGTGATCTTGCCGTCCGGCTTGAACACCGGCTTGAGCTGGGAGAGCGTCTCGAGGTTGGTGTCGGGCCGGATGCCCTGGTCGCATACGAACGTGTCGCCGTTGACCGACATCGGCACGATCTCGCGCTCGAAGCGGCCCTCCTCGGTGGCCTGGTGGGCCAGCTTGTGCGAGCGCACCGCCAGCTCGTCGAGCTCGGAGCGCGGTATCTCCCACTGATCGGCGATCATCTCGGCGCCGAGACCCTGGCCGACGATGTTGTGCTTGGCCATCAGCTCGGGCGTGAAGGCGAACCCGAACTCCTGCTGGGTCTTCATGCCGGCGGCGAAGGGGAAGTGGCCCATGTGCTCCACGCCCCCGCCGATCATCGTGTCGTGGATGCCCGCGGCGATGAGCGCCGCGGAGAAGTTGACGGCCTGCTGGGCCGAGCCGCACTGGCGGTCGACGGTGGTGCCGGGGGTCTCGATCGGCAGACCCGCCTGCAGCCAGGCGTTGCGGGCGATGTTGAAGCCCTGCTCGCCGAACTGCTGGACGCAACCCGCGACGACGTCCTCGACCATGGCGGGCTCGATGCCGGCGCGGTCGATCACCTCGGTGTAGACCTTCGCGAGCAGCGTGTTGGGGTGGGTGTCCTTGTAGTAGCCCTTCTCCAGATGCCCGCGACCGATCGGGGTGCGAACGGCCTCGACGATGACGACCTCGCGGCCCTCGGGTTGCCTCATGATGGAAGTCCTTTGCTCGCGTGTAGAGATTGTGCAGCGATGTGCTCGGTCCTCTACTGTACCGCTCGACACCCCTAGATTGACTGGTCAGTCAACCAAACGTCGCCACAGGCTCGCGTTACAAGCACGCCGCGGAACGGCCGCCACGAACCGCCGGAGCCAGATATTGTGAGGCGCGCCCAAGACCGCCATCAGGAGCAGGGAACCTTGAACGAACGCATAGCAATAGTCGGCAGCGGGACCATCGCCTGCGGGCTGGCCGCCACCGCCGCACACCACGGCCCCGTGCTGCTGCTCGCCCGCTCGGAGAGCTCGGCCGACCGCGCGCAGGCCACCGTGGAGAAGACCCTCAGCCGCTTGGACGCGGAGATCGATCCCGAGCACATCCAGATCGTCACCGACATGAGCGCGCTCGCGCACGCTTCGTTCGCCGTGGAGGCGGTGGTGGAGGACCACGACGTGAAGGCGGGACTGCTGGCCGAGCTGAACGCCATCCTCGACCCCGAGGCGATACTCGCCTCGACCACCTCCTCGCTGTCGGTGGAGCGCCTTGCGCAGGCATCGGGCCGGCCCGAGCGGTTCCTGGGCCTGCACGTGTTCAATCCGGTCACCCGCATGAAGCTCGTGGAGCTCGTATTCGCAAGCGCCGCCTCGGAGGAGACCCGCGGCCGCGCGCTCGCGTTGTGCGAGGCCTTCGAGAAGACCGCCGTGGAGGTCCCGGACGTGCCCGGGTTCGTGGTCAATCGCCTGCTCTTCCCCTACCTCTTCAACGCGGTGCGGCTGCTCGAAGAGACGGGCATGGACCCCAGCGACGTCGACACCTGCATGAAGCTCGGCGCGGGGCACCCGATGGGGCCGTTCGCGCTGCTCGATCTCGTGGGCCTGGACGTGTCCAAGGCGATCGGCGAGACGATCGGGGAGCCGATTCCGCCGCGCGTGGACGAGCTGATCGCGCAGGGCGCGCTCGGACGCAAGACCAAGCGGGGGTTCCTCGCCTACTGAGCCGGCTCGGTGAGGCTTTATGCAGACTCACCAGACTTTTAGGTGGGGTTCATCAGGATGTGGATACTGGGAGTGCGACATACGTCGCACTGCACTCCCGCCTCCTCCCAGTGCACATGCTCCGGCCCGCTCCCCCGCGGGCCGGAGGTGTTTCAGCCCCCGGGTGGCGCCTCGCGACGGGTCTCCTCAGTGTGATCCTCGCGCGTGCGAACGGGCCGGCGCTCGCGGATGCGCACGGCCTCGACGCGGTTGTGGTGCACCGACTCGACCCTGATCGAGAAGTCGCCCGAGCTGATCGTGTCGCCGCGGCGGGGCAAACGTCCGAGCTCGGCGAACACGAACCCGCCGACGGAGTTGTAGGCGTCGCTGTCCACCGGCAGCGCCACCCCATAGTCGAGCAGGTCGGCGATCGAGACGTGACCGCGCACGAACAGATCTCCGTCGGCGAGACGGCGGACCTCGCCGGCCGCGGGGTCGGTCTCGTCGGCGATCTCGCCGACGACCTCCTCGATGATGTCCTCGACGGTGACGATCCCCACCACGCGACCGTACTCGTCTACGACGACAGCCATCGAGGTGCGCCGGCGTTGAAGGTCGGCGAGCAGATCGTCGAGCGGCTTGGTCTCCGGGACGATCGGGGCGTCGTGCATAATCGGCTCGATCGAGGCGTTCGGACCGTCGTGCATGAGCCTGCGAGCGAGCGAGCTGGCGTGCACGAGCCCGCGCACGCGGTCGCGGTCCTCGCCCTCGATCACGATCAGCCTCGTGTGGCCGCTGGAGATGCACAGCTCCAGCGCGGTTTGGACGCTTTGGGAGACGTCCACCGTGACAACCGCCGGGATCGGGGTCATGACCTGGCGGGCCTCCTGCTCGTGCAGGTGGAACACGCCGGTGAGCATTCCCGCCTCGCCGGGGTCGAGGTGGCCGCCGGCGTAGGACTCGGCGATCAAACGCTTGAGCTCGTCGGGCGATCCCCCTTCCCGCCTGCCGGTGAGCTCGACGCCGAACAGGCGCAGGATGCGCCCCGAGACGGCGGTGAGGCCGATGATGACGGGGCGAAACAGCACGCTGAACGCCTCCAGCGGGCGGGCGATCCGGCGGGCGATCGACTCCGAGCGGTCGATGGCGTAGAGCTTGGGCACCATCTCTCCCGCTATCAGCTGGGTGGCGGCGATGAGCAGGAAGGCGACGATCACCGAGACGGCTATCGCGACACCGTGGCTTGGAGTGTTGCCGAGGGCGCCCTTGAGAATGTTGGCGAGCGCCGGCTCGGCGAGCGCGCCGATCGCGATCGAGGTCATCGTCACGCCGATCTGAACGGCGGAGATGTATTCGTTGATGCGGTCGAGCTGGCGCAGCGCAAGCGCCGCCCCGCGCGAGCCTTCGTCGCGCATTACTTCCAGGCGCGCCCTGCGCGAGCGCACGAGCGCGTACTCGGCGGCGACGAAGAAGGCGTTGATCGCGACCAGTACGGCCGCGAGTATGAGCTTCAGCCCGTTCACGCCTGATCGCGGGCGACTGTGGGCTGCGTCAAGCGACGCGCCTTGCGGAGAGGGCGGCCCGTGTCGGTCGGCGAATCGCCGGTCGGGGCCAAGCTACTTCGGGGGGGTTTGTCGTCGTCGTTCATCGGTGGCCGACCGCACAACCGTAGCAGGGGCGCTGGTCGGCTTTCGGGTGGCGCTCAGAGCAGATCGTCGATGGACGCGGGCGGAGCGCGACGCCCATACCCGGCAAGGCCGCGGCGAGCGGGTAGGGTGGTCAGGCGAGCTCGTCGATGCGCGCCGCCATGTCGAAGTCGGCTTGCGTGAGACCGCCCTGGGAATGGGTGGAGAGCTCCAGGCGCACCTTGTTCCAGCCGTGGACGTGGATGTCGGGATGATGGTTGAACGTCTCGGCGGCGTCGCCGACGCGGTTGACGAACGCCATCGCTCCACCGAAGTCCTCGAACGTCCACTCGCGCACGATCGCCTGGCCCTCCCGTTGCCAGCCGGAGGCGGCCAGCCGCGTCTCTATCTCCCGCCCGGAGAGCAGCGTCACGGGGTTCAGGGTACCCCGAACGCGGACACGCTAGCCGCCCGGAATCAAGATCTGCTGTTCGCCGCCGGCCGTGACCTCGCTCGATCGCGCGATGAGCACCGAGGACACCGCGAATGCCCCGCTGAGCGCCAGGCATCCGGCGAGAGCGAGCGCCAGGGACCTGCGGCGATCGGCGAACTGGAGCACCAAACCCGCGAGCGCCCCCCCGATCAGGCCGCCGACATGGCCCCCGAGCGAGATGCCGGAGGAGGTGAAGCTGAAGAGCAGGTTGATGAGGATGAGCACGCCGAGCCCGCTCTCCATGACGGGAACGTTGCGCGAGCGCATCTCAACGACCGCACAGCCCGCCAGACCGAAGATCGCGCCCGAGGCGCCCACGGTGAAGGCGTGGGGCGTCAGCACCAGCGCCCCGAGAGAGCCGGCGAGCAGCGAGGTGGCATACACAGCCGCGAACCGCACCGAGCCGATCGCGGGCTCGAGCATGCGCCCGAGCCAGTACAGGATGAGCATGTTCATCCCAATGTGGAGAATGTTGGCGTGCAGGAAGCCGCCGGTGACGAGCCTCCACCACTGGCCGTAGGCCACGCCCTGTTCGATGCCGGGAACTTCCGGGCTGCCGAGCAGGGCTCCCCTGTCGTAGAGCGTCTCCCCGCCGCCGATGTGGGTGTTCTCGACGAGGTACGCCACCACGTTCACGGCGATCAGCCCATAGGTGACACGAGGGATGTCGGACATCTCCCTCAACCTCACAACCCGCGTGCGCTGTTTGGAGCACTCCGGGCAGCGCATACCCACCGGAGTGGTGGTCATGCAGTCCGGGCAGATGGGACGCCCGCACGACGAGCAGGCGACGCCCGTCTCACGCGAGGGGTGGCGGTAACAGGTGGCCATCAGCCGCGCAGACGCTAGCAGCGGCGTGAGCGTCGACGGTTGTCCACCGTGGAGGGGACTCGCGTGCGCGCGCGAAGAAAGCTCTCTTACGCGCGCGCACGCGAGTCCATCCAAATGGGATGAACCCACCCTCCGACCACCCTCGATACCCGCGCATCGGGCGGAGGAGTGGTTCGAGCCGTCGCTAGCGGTCGCCGAGCAGGCGACGGGTGTGCTCGCGCAGGTCGCCGACCGCGCGCTCGGCGGAGGTGAGGGCGGTTGACAGGCTGGACTCCCGCGTGCGCGCGCGCTTGCGGGCGCGCAGGAGCACGAGCGCGACGCCCGCGCTCCCGCCGACCACTACGGCGATAGCCGGGCGGGCCCAGTTGCGGGGGTCGCGCATCGCTGAGAGCTCCCATGCCTCGAGCTCCTCGGCGGCGCTCTCGGCGAGGCTCACAAGGGCGCCCTCCAGGCGCCTGCCGAGATCCTCGGGCGGGTCAACCGGCGAGAGCGCCTCGTGGAGCAGCCCCTCGAAGGGCGATGCGTCACTCATCGTGGGACCCCTGTTTGCTCATCGCGTGGCCCCGTGTTCCTCATCACCGGTTCCCGTTCCCGACACGCCCACCAGCTCCTCGAGCTGCTTGACGGCGCGATGGATGAGCACCTTCGTGGCGCCGTCGGAGCGACCCATGGCACGTGCGATCTCGCGGTTGTCCATACCGAGCGCGAAGCGCATGATCAACGCCTCGCGGCGGTTGTCGGGCAGGCGTTGCACACCGTCGAGCACGCGGGAGAGCTCGTCGCGGCCCTCCACCAGGTCCTCCGTGGTGTGGGCGGCGGCCAGCTCCGAGGTGTCGTCGATCGGCGAAGCCGGCCGGCGCGAGCGGTCGCGATAGAGGTTGGCGGCGAGGTTGTGGGCGATGCGGATGAGCCACGGACGCAACGGTCGACCCTCGGACTCGCGCTGGGCGCGTTCGAAGTGGCGATAGGCCTGCAGGAAGGTCTGCTCTGTCAATTCCTCGGCGTCGTGATGGTTGCCGATCCGGTAGTAGGCGTAGCTGTAGACGTCCCGCAGGTGGGCTCGGTAGAGCTCGGAGAAGTCGGCGTCCAGCTTGGCCTTGGACTCGCGCGGTTGATGGTGTGCCACTCATCGCACCCTACCCACCGACGCTCACATCCACATCCTCAGGCCGCGCGCGCCGCGAGCGAGCGATCGCTCGCGAAACGCGCCCAAGTCGGACCTGGGTTCCATGCCTTCGGATACCCGGGCGCGCGAGGGACGTTACAGGACGCAAGGGGCTTCACCCTCAGACCCTCCCCGCCAGACCCCCAGAACAACAGGGGTCGGCTGCGATCAATGCGACTCCCACGAGCACGAACATCCTTGCGCTCGACTTCGCGTTCAGCCCTGCAATACCGATCCCCGCTGGTACTACGGCCTCTGCTGACTTCTCTGCGGCGAGCCCGGGCCTCTCGACCCAAACCGTCCCACACCACCCCGCGATCCATGCTGACGGGGCATCTCAGACACCCGCAAAGACCTCCGAGGGTAAGACCAGCAACCTTCCTCGCGCACCCACCGCGTCTACGCAACGGCCCCTTGATGGACCGGGCGCGGCGACTCGAGCCGAAGCGCTGCTTCTCCCCGACAAGCGCAGACGACGGCTCGTAGTAGGCGCCGGTTGGTTTCTCTCCGGAGAGGAAGTCCACGTCCAGTTGCCGTGCGCGGAACCCCGAGCAGAGCAGCCTCGGGGCTACGTCTTGGCTGCGTACGTGCGTGCCACCGCCGCGAGTATGTGTTCGGCGATCTCATCCGGCGTGGGCGGGCAGCCGGGGATGCGGATGTCGACGGGGAGCACGTCCTCGAGCGCGCCGACGAGCTCGGCGGGGTCGCCGAGGATGTTGCAGCCGAGCGCGCAGTCGCCGAGCGCCGCTACGAGGCGGGGCTCGGGCATCGCCTGGTAGGCGGTGAGCAGTGGCCCGACCATGCGGGTGGTGACGGGTCCGGTGACGAGCAGGATGTCGGCGTGCCGGGGGGAGGCGACAACGTCGAGGCCGTGGCGCTGGAGGTCGTGGAAGGGGTTGGTAACAGCGCCGAGCTCGTGCTCGCAGCCGTTGCACGAGCCCGCGTCGACGTGGCGGATCGCGAGCGAGCGGGGGCGGCCACGGGTCAGAGACGCTTCGCGGCGAATCGTGGCGAGCTGGCGCAGCAGGACGTACATCAGCGATCCACGCAGGCGTAGCAGAGCTCGAAGCTCTTGTTGATCAGCGGAAAGTCGGGCAGCAGGTTGCCCGCGGCGGCGTGCGCGAGCGCGGGCCAGTTGGCGTAGGAGCCGGTGCGCAGGTGCATCCGCGCGACTCGCTCCCCGTTGAGCTCCACCGCGCATATCGTGGCCCCGCGCGGGCTCTCGACGGCGCCGACGCCGAGCGTTCCGGTTGTGCCGCCGCCGGTGGTCGTTCCCGCAGCGAGCGGCTGCGCGAGCAGGTCTTCGAGGACCTCGTAGGTGGTCTCGAGCTCGATCGCGCGCATCCTCATACGCGCCGCCACGTCGCCGCTCGGCGACGGCGGGGAGGCGGGCGTGAAGCCGTCATAGGCGAGGCGTGGACTGGCGCTGCGAACGTCGTCTCGGACGCCCGCGGCTCGCGCCGCCGGTCCGACGGCGCCGAGCCGCTGCGCGTCCGCGTGCGCGAGCACCCCCACCCCATCCAGGCGCGCCTGCACCGAACCGGCGAACTCGAGCTCGCGCCAGGCGGCGGCCGTGTCCGCGCGCAACTCGCGCAGCGCGCCGCGCGCGGCATCCGTGCTCGCGGCGTCGAGCGCCACGGCGCCGCGCCCAACGCGAACGCTCCCGAACAGGAAACGATGCCCGAAGGCGCGCTGGTTGATCTGCTGAGCGCGATCCTTCAGCGCCGCGAACGCCATCGAGCCGGGCGCGAAGCCCACACCGGCGCAGATCGCTCCGATGTCGTGCAGGTGGTTGTAGAGGCGCTCGAGCTCCAGCAGCACCGTTCGGGAGACACGCAGCTCGCGATCCGGGCTGCGTCCGCGCGCGTCCTCGACCGCGTGCGCGTAGGCGACTGTGTTGGCGACGGCGCAGGCTCCGCATGCGCGCTGGGCATACGAGAGCGCCTGTTCGCTGTCATGTCCCTCGGCGGCGCGCTCGAGCCCCCGGTGCTTGTAGAAGAGCCGCGTGTCCACCGCGAGGATGCGCTCGCCGACGACGTGGAAGCGGAAATGGCCGGACTCGATCACGCCGGCGTGGATCGGTCCCACGGCCACCTGATGCACGCCCTCGCCCGATACGGGGGTCATCCACAGCGCCGGATCGTCCGGGTGGGCGGCCAGCGCACGCGGCGGTGAATGGCCGAGAAACCTCATTCCGTACAGGTCGTGTGACTCGCGCTCGTCCCATCCCGCGGCCTGCACGAGGTCGACGACGCTCTCGGGGAGTCCTTCGCTCGCCCGGCAGGAGATCACGCGATGAGAGTGCTGGGATAGGAGCAGCAAGCGCCAGGCCAGGCTCCCGTCGCGTCCGCTCGCCCACGCGCCGCCGAATCGCTCCCCCCCGAGGAGCGCCTGCGCGACCGTCTCGCGCCACACCTGCGGCGCGACGTGCTCGATGGCGGTCACAGCGCTCCCCCGGCGAGGGTGTCCACGAAGCCCGAGCCGGGCAGCAGCAGGCCCGCCGCGGCGAGCGCCAGCAGCCCGCCGCCAAGGATCGCGGTGAGGGCGAGGATCGGGCGCTCGGCGCGCGAGTGGCCCCGCCGGTGATGTCGCCGGTGCTCTCCCACCACGCCTTCGATCAGCGCGTGGAGCAGTCCGAGGAATCCGAACGCGAGCGCCACCAGCGCGATCGCGCTGACGAGCCCCTCGCCGGCGTCTACGCCGCCAATGAGGATCAGCAGCTCGGACAGGAATAGGGGCGAAGGCGGCAGGCCGGAGAGCGCAACGAGGCTGACGCCCATCGCGGCGGCGGTGGACGGGCTCTTGCCGACGACGCCGTCGGGCGCGCGGGTCGCCGCATCGGGGTCGATCCGCACCAGTGGCAGCGCGGCGTAGAAGCCGAGCGCCTTGGCGAGCGCGTGGCCGGCCACGTGGAGCACCACGCCGGCGATCGCCAGCGGTGTGCCGAACCCGATGCCCAGGCCGATCACGCCCATGTGCTCGAGGCTCGAGTAGGCGAGCAGTCGCTTCCATGGCAGCGATCGCCAGAGGAACGGCACGGCGACGAGGATCGAAGCCAGCCCGAACGCGATGAACACGCCACGCGTCGTGGCGCTGCCCACGGATGGCTCCAGGATCGACTTCACCCGCCAAGCGATCAACAGCACGCTCGGCAGCAGCGCCGCGGACAGCAGCGCGCTGATCGGAGCCGGCGCCTCGCTGTGCGCGTCCGGCAGCCAGTTGTGAACCGGCGCCCAGCCGATCTTGGTCGCCAGGCCGGCGAGCAGGAGCACGAACGCGATCAGCGTCGGAGCCTTGGGCAGCGCGTGCGCGGTCGCGCGCAGCGCGTGCCAGTCGAGCGCGTGGAGACCGTGGTGTCCGAGATTCGCCTGGCCGATCGCGAGCACGATGATTCCGAGCAGCGCGACCGAGAGTCCGAGCGTGGTCAGCACGAGGTACTTCCAGCCGGCCTCAAGCGCGTCGCGCCGGCCGCTGAACGCCACGAGCAGCGCCGAAGCGGCGGTCGTCACCTCGACGATCAGCCACGCTGCCGCGAGGTTGCCGACGATTGGAACGGCGAGCAGCGCCGCCCAGAAGAGGAACAGTGCGGCGTAGTAGAGGCTCCGCGAGCGGGCGGCGGTCGCCCAACTGCGGCCGCTCGTTCGCAGGTAGGTGGGTGAGACCGCGACGCTGCAGAAACCCACCACCGCGATCACGGCGAGCAGCACTCCGCTCGCGCCGTCGAAGAGATACCACTGGCCGCGCAGCGCGGGTAGGCCACCGCGCGCGAGCGCGATGGCGGCGAGACCCAGCGCCGCGACGGCGGTTGGCAGCGCCGTGGCGAGCGCGAGCAGGTCGGCTCCTCGCGGGCTGCGCGCAAGCAGCGCGAGCGCCATCCCGACGAGCGCCACCACCGGCACGACCGCGGCGAGGATCGGCACCAGGTCAGTCACGCAGGCCTCGAAGCAGCTCGGTGTCTCCGGTTCCCAGCTCGCTGTGGATTCGGTGCACAAACGCCGCGGCGACGGTCACGATCAGACCCAGATCGAACAGCGCGCCGAGCTCGACCACGTAGGACAGCCCTCCGGGCACCGACACCGCCAGCAGCGACAGGCCGTTCTCGGCGACGATCAGCCCGAGCAGCTGGAACAGGATCGGGCGCCGCGCGACGACGATCGCGATGCCGAGCAGGACGAGCGCCACCGCGGCGTGCTCGCTGTGCGTATCGCCAAGTCCAAGCGGCGGCACCACGATGACGGCGCACAGCACCACGGCGCCTGCGCAGGCCAGGCGCACGAGCGGGCTCGCGGCGGCGACCACCAGGCCCGGCTCGCGCGTGCGGCGTATGAGCGCGTACAGGAGCAGCGGGAGCACGATCGCCTTGCTCAGGAGCACGAAGCTCGCGACGAGGGAGTCACTCGAGCGCCCGCCCGCGAGGCTGAGCGCGCCGATGCCGAGGACGAGCGACTGAGCGGCCAGGAGCGCGATCGCGACCGATCGGCGGCGCACGACGATCACCGCGATCCCGAGCGCCAGAATCACGTCGACGAGCGCGCCGTTCACGTGCCCACCCCTCCAACCCACATGCCGGCGCCCGCAAGCGCGATCGCACATCCGATTCCCAAGAGCGCCGGCACGCGCAGGATCCGCATCTTCGCCTGCGTCGTCTCGATCGACGCGAGCAGACCGCAGAGGAACGCCACGCCCGCCACGAGCAGGCCGAGGCTCGCCGCAAAGCCGCTCCAGTGCGGCAGGAACAGCTCGGCGCCCAGCACGAGCATGACCCAGTGGCGCGCGGCCGCCGCCCAGTGCAGAAGAGCGAGATCGCGGCCGCCGTACTCGAGCAGCGGGCCCTCGTGGATCATGGTCAGCTCGAGATGCGTGTCGGGGTTGTCGATCGGCTGGCGACCGGTCTCGACGAGGATCAAGAGCACGAACGCCAGCGCGCCGCACCAGTGGGCCGGCGCGCTCCAGATGTGCCGGCCGGCCGCCGCGACGCTCATCGCCGGCAGGGCGGTGCTGTGCGCCGGGAGCGCCGCGAGCAGCAACGTGAGCACCAGCAGCGCCTCCCCGAACACCGAGATCATCAGATCGCGCGCCGCCGCCATCAGAGCGAAGCCGTTGCCGGTGTCCCACGCCGCGGCAGCCAGCGCGAACCGGGCGAGCGCAAGCAGCCCGACGAGCACGAGAGCGTCGTTGCCGAGTCCGAAGCCCCCCGCGCGTCCGCCCACCGGGACGATGGCCAGGGCCGCGAGCATGCACGCCCCGACGAGCGGCGGCGCGAGCCGGTAGATCGCGCCCGTCCCCTCAGGGTCGACGGCGCTCTTGCTCCACAGGCGCCGCAACGTCCTGTACGGCTGCAGCGCCGACGGACCTCGACGGCCCTGCAGGCGTGCCTTGAGCGCCTGGATCGACCCGGGCAACAGCGGAGCCAGCGCGACACCGGCGATCTGCGCGATGCCGGCGAGCGCGTTCATCCGAGCACTCCCGAGTACGCCAGCACGAGCAACGCGATGACCAGCCCGAGCAGGTACGCGGCGTAGGTGCGCACGTTCCCGGACTGCAGGCGCCGTGCGACCGCGGCCGCGCGCAGGCCGGCGCGTATTGTGGGCTCGTAGAGCGCCGCGTCCAGCAGCGAGGGCACATAGCCCGTGTAGGTGATGCTCTGCACCATCCCGCCGGCCCCCTCGACCTCGATCGCGCGGCGCGGGCGCAGGAGCGCCTCGAGCACGAGTCGCAGCGGCTTGGTGAACCCGGCCGAGGTCCAGCCGAGCGCTCCCACGACCGGCTGTCCGCAGGCCCAGGTCGGTGTCGTCGCAGCACGGCGCTTTCCACGGAGGCCAACCAGCATGGTCGTGAGCACGGCGAGCGCCAGCCCAAGCGCAAGCGAGGGGAACGAGCCGGTTTCGGGCAGCACGAGGCCCGCATGGCGGGGCAGCACGGCGCCATGCGCGCCCGGCGCCAGGCCGGTGAGCGTCGGCAGCACGAGACCCGGCAGCAGGCCCAGCGCGATGCACATCGCGGCCAGCGCGACCATCCCCGCCCTCATACCCATGGGCGGGTCCACCGCGGCGGCGCACTCGGCTCGCCGCGGCGGACCGAGCAGAACGAGGCCAACCACCTTCGCAAAGCACAGCAGCGCGAGCGCCGCGGTGGCCGCGAGACCGGCGAGCGCCACCGCGCCGGCGAGCGCCACGCCCAGGGGACGGTGGAAGGCGACGTGCAACAGCGACTGCAGGACAAGCCACTCCGACGCGAACCCGTTCAGCGGCGGCAGCCCCGCGATCGCCATCGAGCCGATCAGAAAAGCGCCACCTGCCCACGGCATCCGCCGCAACAGCCCACCGAGATGGTCGAGATCCAGCTTGCCCACCGCGCGCTCCAACGTCCCGGCGCCGAGGAACAGCAGCGCCTTGAAGATCGCATGGTTGGCGACGTGCAGCAGCGCCGCCGCGAACGCGATCGCGGCCCACGTCGCGTTGCCGGCGTCGGCGAACAGCAGTGAGGCGCCGAGACCGAGCGCGATGATGCCGACGTTCTCGATCGAGTGATAGGCAAGCAGGCGCTTGAGGTCGTGCTGCACCAGCGCCCACAGGACGCCGCCCAGCGACGAGAGAAGACCAACCGCGAGCAGTGCGAGCCCAAGCCACCGCGGCGTCGCGCCGATCCACTGGAACTCCACCCGAATCAGCCCGTACAGAGCGACCTTGATCATCATTCCCGACATCAGCGCCGACAGATGCGCCGGCGCGACCGGGTGCGCGCGCGGCAGCCAGGCGTGCAGCGGGACGAGCCCCGCCTTGGTGCCGAAGCCGATCAGCGCCGTGAGCGCGACCAGCGTCTGAGCGCCGCCGCCGGCCGCGGCGAGCGCGGAGGGGTCGCCGAGCGCGCCGTGGTGCGCGAGCGCGAGCAGCGCGATCCACACTCCGGCGCCACCGAGATGGGTGATCGCCAGGTACGCGTACACAGCCGACCGAACGGCTTGATCGCGCCTGGCCACCAGGATCGCCGCGGCCGGCACGAGCGTCATCAGCTCCCAGAAGGCGAGAAAGCTCGTCACGTCACGCGCGGCCAGCACGCCGACCAGCGCCAGGAGGAATGCGGACGTCAACGCGCCGACCGCCCGGGCGCCCGGGCTCGCGGGCAGATAGTCACGCGCGAACACGAGCGTGGGCACCGCGGTCAGCGCGAGCACCGCCAGGAAGAAGCCGCTGAGCGGATCGAGGCCGAGTGCCGGCGCGATCGTGCTCCGGAAGGCTGCGCCGAGAGCGTTGCCGCCCGTCAGCACCGCGATGCCGTCGAAGCCGAGCAGCGCCATCCCCGCTGCCTGTACCGCCAGGCCGGCGCGCAACCTTCCGTGGACCGTCGAGAGCAGACCGCCGAGAGCTACCGTCGCGGCGCCCGCGAGCGCAACGGCATCGAGCGCGCCCACGGCTAGTCGCGAACCTGAGGCCCGAAGTCCTCCACAGCCAGGTCGTCGAGCAGCGCTCGGTTGTCCTCCAGCGTTCCCGAGATGATCCCCTTCGCGAGCTCGAGCAGCTCGAGCGTGCGCGGGTCCTTGATCCGGTAGTAGACGCTCGTGCCCTCCTTGCGGCTCACCACCAGACCCTGCGCGCGCAACGCCGCCAGATGCTGGGAGGCGCCGCTCGAATCAAGCTCGAGCGCATCCCGCAAAGCCCCAACCGACTGCTCGCCCTCGCGCAGAAGCTGCAGCAGGTGGACCCTCGCCGGATGACCGAGCACCCGGAAGAAGTCGGCCTTCAGGGCGTAGATGGGAGGCTGACCGGCACGCGTAGACCACATTTAGATCCATAAGTTTACAAAATTATAAGATCTATGGTCAGTCTACAGAGCCCGAGCCACGGCAGCGCGGTCCCACATCTCCCCCTTTTCGGTTTTGTCCGAACACGACTCTGAGCCTTTGGGGAAACCCCATCAAGCCGCTAGCGGGAGTCGCCGTTGAAGCTCATGCGCAGATGCTCGGCGAGGGCCCGTCCCATCGGCGAGAGACCATCTTCGGTGCCGTAGAGGAGCACGAAGCTGCGCGGGAAGCGCAGGCCGGCGACCCGGCAAATCAGCAGTCTCTCGTCTGCGGGTCCCATGGTCAGCCTCGACAGCACCAGGGGCGCACCCTCGTGGAGCGCCGCATCCTTGGCCGCCGCCGTGTTGCCGATCTCCGCGAGCGGCGAGCACAGCGACAGTTCCAGAGGCCTGAGCACGGCATCGACGGTGCGCCGGCTGTCGGCGCCGGGATCGCGCATGATCATCGGGGTGCTCACGAACTCGTCGAGGTCTATCTCCTGCACCGACGCCCACGGGTGGTCCTGCGGCACGACCACCACGACGTCGTCGTCGCAGATCGGGATCTGAGTCAGCGAGCCGTCGTCCTTGAGTGACGGGTCGGCCGCGGCCAGACCCAGATCGACGCGACCCTCACGCACCAGATCCCACACCATCGCCGAGCGGACGATCGTGAGCTCCACCGAGAGGTGGCGTTCATGGCGACCCTCGAAGTCCACCAGCAGCTGCGGCAGCACCGTCTCGGCCATCGTGGGACTCGCCGCCACGCGCGCCGGCACAGCATCGGCGACCACCCCGGCGATCAGCTCCTCGACCGCCTCGTCCTCCGCGAGCACACGGCGTGCCGCCAGGTACAGCCGTCTGCCGGTCGGCGTCGGCGACACCCCACGGTGAGATCGCTCGAGCAGGCGAGCGCCCGCCAGCGTCTCGAGCACGCGCAAACGCTTGGACAGCGCCGGCTGGCTGACGTGCAGAACTCTGGCCGCGCGCCCCAGGCTGCCCAGGTCGACCGCCGCGCAGAATGCCCGCATCTCCGCCAGCTCGGGTCCGCGCACGGGCCTGCTCACCACCGCTCCCCCGGCTGTCCGAACGCGCCGTGCGCCTCGTGAGGCATTGCTTGCACCGACAGGTCGAGCGGTTGGTCGAGCGCCTTCATCAATGCCTTTCGTGAGACTGCTTTCTATCACGTGCCCGAGCCCAAAGGACCTTCCCCAACCGGCCAGCGACCCAACTCGCCATGGAAGAAGTGGGCTTCCTCCAGCATGCCGCGGTCGCTCGCGGCGTCCAGTCCGTCACCGATCGCCCAGTAGCTTTGGTTGACTGCCACGGTCGGCGCCGGGAGCGCGCCTATGCGCGCGATCAACCGATCCCACCGGACGGCGCTCAGTTCGCCCCGCACGACGATCGGCGAACGCGTTACTCGGCCGGAGCGTGCCGAGCGCGCGGCGCCGGCGGGTGCCGTGGAGCGCCCACGCGATGCGGCTGCGGTGGCGCGAAGACGGCTCTCTCGCGCGCGGTTGCCTCGCAGCCGGGCAGCTCGCCGCACGACGGCGTCGAGCGGGTTGGCCTGCCCGCTTGCGCCCGGCGGATGCAATGCCGCGGCAAGCAGCGCCCAGTTCGCCAGGATCGGCCGGGGGTCGATGTCACGCCGATCACCCGCGGGGCGAATCGCAAAGCGCAGGTGACCGTCCTTCGCTCCGATGGGCACCCGCACATGACCGAGCACGGCGCCCTGCTTGACGAGCGACCCTCGACGTAGCGACCCCATGTGGCTCGGAGCGATGCTGCCGAGTCCCGCGTAGCTGAACACGTCGCCGTGGAGGTCGCGCAAGACCACGTTCCAGCCGAGCGTGGGTGAGCGCCCGAGCCCCACGATGCGACCGGCCCGCACCGCGACCACCGCGGCATTCCGGGTGGCTCTCACATCCGCGAGCCGTCGGGCTTCCAGGCCCGTTGTGGCGACGGCTGCCCTCGCCGGCACGGCCGCCGTCACCGACGCACCTGCCACCGCCGTCGCACCTGCCACCGCCGGCGCGACGGCCCTCGCATCGGCGGTGGCGGTCAACGGCGTGGAGGATGCCCGGGGATCGGACGCCCCCACGCCACATGCCCAGCTCGTCACGGGCAGTCGACCATCCGCGAGGCCGGTGAGGGTCACGATCACCGACTTTGGATAAGTGGAGATCAGCTCGGCGCGCAGCATCACCGATTCGACGTAAGCCGCGGAGTGGTTGTAGGCAAAGATCGCCGCACGCAGGTTCTTCGCGGCGCCCATGTCACGCAGGTAGCGAGCGGCGGCGAAGATCGCGTCCACCGGGTTGTAGGGATCCGCATGGCCCGCGCTGAAGGCATCGACCCCGTAGCGCGTCCACGTCTCGGGCATGAACTGCATTCCATCCCACAGCGCCGCGTCGACACCGACGTCATCGTTGCCATCCAGTCGGTCTCGTTCGTTGATCGCCGCCAGGATCCGCCAGGCACGCCGTACCGCGCCGCGGCGGCCCTGTAGATCGGAAGCAGGAACAGCGGAGTGCGGTAGAGGCGAGCGACCGTACGGATGCGCCCGAGAACGCGAGCCCGCCATGAGCGCCCAACGCTCGGCCGCAGCAGCGCGGCGGCCGCGCCGGCGTCCGTATGGTCCATACCAGCCGTGCTTACGTAGAGCGTGTGTGCGTCCAGCCGCCCGTCGCGTGTGCGCTGCGTTGTATGTGCTTGCGTGGAGTGGCTCTACCCCGGTTCTCGGCGATTTCGTGCTTCGTGTCGAGCGCCCCGGTGATCTTCTCGTGCGCTGCATTCTCACCTCGGGGCTCGCGAACCGCTCGGGCGCGCTCGGCGGCGATTCGGCCGGCTTCGCCCGTCGACAGTCGGGGTCGCGTCGCTCTGGGGATTGCTGTGCGGATGGCAAGCTCGCGCCGAGCGCTCCGCCGGTACAGCTTCCCGCCGGCCAGCCCCGCTCCCGTCAGGCCGCCTCCTGCCAGCGCAGAGAGCACTGCGCGGGCCGAGTCACCGCCTCGAGCTTTGTGTGCAGTGATCCGCGCAAGGTGTCAATGCCTGCCTCGACTGCCTGCAGACGGTGCGGGCGCTTGCGAACGAACGCGGGCATGGAGCCCGCGTGCGCGCGCAGCGCTTCCACCGAGCGCGAGGATCCCGAAGCCGATGCCCGCGAGCAGCAGCCGTGCCACACCGACGACGCGGCCCATGTCGGCCGCGCCCGCGATCTTCTTTTGCGGCAGTCTGCCGTCACTTACTGGCTGTTCATTCCATCTGATTATGGACTTAAGCTAAACACCCTCATTACCATTTTGGTAGGCCTCATAACGATATGAACGACATAACCTCCAGTTATAGGACCGCGGCCGCGCGGATCCGGCGGGCTGCTCCCGCGGAATCCTATGCCCGGAGCTTTGGCAGCCCGTCGATCGCTTCGGAGTAGTTTTCTTATCCGGTGGCGAGTCCCGGCACGAAAGGCACATCGATGGGCGATGACGTGTTGTGCATCGGTCTCCTCGGGGTGTTCTCCATCAGCGCCGGCGACAGCGTCATCGCCGACGACGCCTGGCGGCTGCGCAAGGCGAAGACGCTGATCAAGCTGCTCGCCCTCGCGCCCGAGCGTCGCCTCCACGTCGACCAGGCCGCCGAGCTGCTCGTGGGCGGGGCGGGACCCGGACTCCGCCCGCAACAACCTCCATCAGGCGATATTCGCGGCCCGGCGCGCTCTCGACTCGATCGGGCTGGACGGCAGCCGCTACCTGGAGCTGCGCGAAGAACTGATCCTGCTCAGCCCCGAGGACCCGGTCCGGATCGACGCGGTCGCCTTTGAAGAGCTCGCCGCCGCGGCGCGCGAGCAGGGCGAGCCCGTCGGATCGCTCAGCCCTCGAGGGCTTCGACGCCGAGCTGTTGCCGGCGGACCGCTACGAGGACTGGAGCCGGGAGCGTGCTGACCGCCCTCACCAGCTCCGCCTCGCCCTGGAGGCCGAGCTGGCCGAGCTGGAGCAGGATTCCGAGCCGCACCGGGCGCGTGCCGGCCGGCCCGAGCTGCCTTCGCAGCTGACGAGCTTCGTCGGCCGCGAGCGCGAGCTGGCCGAGGCCGCGACGCTGCTGCGCGACGCGAGGCTCCTCACCCTGACCGGAGCCGGCGGCTGCGGCAAGACCCGGCTGGCGCTGCGGCTCGCCGGGCAGCGGGGGGAGGACTTCGCCGACGGGGTATGGCCGGTCGAGCTGGCGGCGCTCGGAGAGCCCGAGCTGGTCGGCCCGGCGATCGCTCAGGCGCTGGACACGCGGCTGGCCTCCTACTGCGCTCCGGAGATCGCCCTCGCCGGGCACATCGGCGATCGCCGGCTGCTCCTGCTCCTGTTCGAACAACCGCTAGCACCTGGTCGAGCCGGTCGCGCGCCTCGCCGAGGCTCTGCTCAGCCGCTGCCCGAACCTGACCGTGCTGGCGACCAGCCGCGAGCCGCTGCGCGTTCCCGGCGAGGTGACCTGGCGCGTCCCCTCACTCTCCCTGCCCAGGCTGGTTCCCGGAGCGCCCGCGGAGGAGTCGCTGGAGGCGGAGTCGGTGCGGCTGTTCGCCACCCGGGCAGCGCAGGCCGCGCCCGGATTCGAGCTCGACGGCGACAACGCGGACGCCGTCGCCTCCCTCTTCGCCACCGCCTCGACGGGATGCCGCTGGCGATCGAGCTGGCGGCGGCGCGGGTGAGCGTCTCTTCACTCCGGCTCAGATCGTCGGGCGCCTCGACTATCTCTTGCTCGACCTGCTCGGCCGGGGCCCCGCACAGCGATGACCAGGCAGCAGACCCTGCGGGCGACGCTCGCCTAGCTTCGAGCTGCTCGAGGCCGACGAGCAGGTGCTGCTGCGTCGACTCGCCGTGTTTGCCGGCGGCTTCGGGCTGGAGGCGGCCGAGGACGTCGGCGCCGAGGATCCGCTGCGGCGCGGCGCGGCCGTCGCCGTGCTCGGCCGGCTGATCGACAAGTCGCTGGTTCACGTCGAGGTGGGCCCCGGCGATCGCCGCTACCGCTTGGCCTGGAGACCGTGCGGCAGTACGCCGCGGAGCGGCTCGATGAGGCTGGCGAGCGGGAAGGGCTCCGAGCGCCGCCATCGCGATTGGTACATCGAGCTCGCCGAGAGCGACCCGACGCCCGCGGGCGACCTCCCGGCAAGGGACCGTCTCCGACGGCTGGACTTGGAGCGCGACAACCTCCGCGCCGCTCTCGCCTCGGCCCTGGCCGACGATCCTCAGGTCGCCCTCCGCCTGGCCGTCGCTCTCTGGCGTTTCTGGCTGATGCGCGGCTACCTTGCCGAGGGGTATCGCTGGCTCGCCGCGTCGCTGGCGGCGGCGCCGGAGCACACCGCGGATCGCGCCCACGCCCTGCTCGCCTCCTGCCTCATGGGCATGCGGCGCGGCGTACATGCGCGGCTCCACGAGTTCGGCGCCGAAAGCATCGCGATCTTCGCCGAGCTCGGCGACTACGCCGGGATGTTCGACGTGGTCGAGGTATCGACGGCCTGCCGCGCGATCGTCAGCGGTCCGGCGGACATCGAGGCGCTGCTCGACGAGCATGAGACGCTTCACG
This sequence comes from uncultured Solirubrobacterales bacterium, assembly GCA_963729925.1. GTDB lineage: Bacteria > Actinomycetota > Thermoleophilia > Solirubrobacterales > Solirubrobacteraceae > Palsa-744. The sequence continues at coordinate 173,233 of CAVSPS010000008.1, forward strand.
TGGACGATCTCCCCGCTGCCCGGCCGCCGACATGGGCGGCGCATACACGCGCCATCGCGGCCTGGTTTCGCTGTGAATATCCGCAGGCGCGCCAACAGTTCGAGCTCGCGCTGAAGCGGGCCGGAGAGCTGGTCGCCGAGGAGCGCCCGGCACTCTGGCCGATGAGCTACGCGCTGATCACCGTCGCGCCCGAGGCCGGCTACCCGCTGCTCCTACAGGAGGACACGGCGATCGTCGGTCGCCGGGTCGGTGGAGAAGCCGCGGTTGCCTACATCCTGAGCAACCTCGCCGTCGTCGATCGGGTGCAGGGCGACTTCGACCGGGCGGGTGAGTTCTACGTCGAGGAGAGCCTCTGCGCGCTTCCAGGCACTCGCCGACGTGCAGGGGGAAGCCTTCGCGCTGGGCGCGCTGGGCAACCTCGCTGCTTCAGCGGCGACTTCGAGCGCGGCCGGGAGCTGCTCGAGCGCAGCCTCGCCCTGCGGCAGGAGGTCGGCGACCGTCGCGGCACCGGGATCACGCTCGGCTGCCTGGCGGTGCTACTCGCTCGCTCAGGCGACCCGGCAGGCGCCCGGACCGTCGCCGAGCAGAGCCGCGACTGGTTCACCGAGAACGACGACATGTACGGCCTCAGCGCCGCCGAGCTCAGCCTGGCCAGCGTGGCGCTGTCCGCCAGCGATCGGGCGGGCGCCCGCGCGCATCTGCAGGACGCTGCCTCGGTGTTCGAGGCTATCAAGTCCACCCCCCAGGAGGGTTGGGTACTGGCCGGCGCTCGCCGCGATGTCCGCCGAGGACGGCGAACAAGCGACGGCGCGCCGCTGGCTCGACCGGGCGATCCGGCATTTCGACTTGCTCGGCGGCGACGCCGGCATGTCCTACTGCCGTGAGGTCGAGCGCGGGCCGGAAGTCGCCGCAGAGAGCGAGATAGCCCAAGAACGCGACTTAGAGGAGCTCTAAGACATTGCAAAGTCGTCGGCCAGAGGTGGCCCGTAGCCTTGCTGAGCGTCGTGAGGCGCGACGTCAAACAACCGAACTGAGAAGGAGGCCGGCATGGCTACGCGAGGGGTGCTTGGAGCGGCAACGCTGAAGGAGTTCGAGGACGGGCTGCATGGAGAGATGATTCAGCCCGGTGACGGCGCCTACGACGAGGCTCGTTCGATCTGGAACGGCGCGCACGACGCCCGTCCGGCGGTGATCGCCCGCTGCGCCGACGCCGCCGACGTGCGCCACGCGATCGGCTTCGCGCGCAGTGAGGGGCTCGACGTCGCGGTGCGCGGCGGCAGCCACAGCATTCCCGGCTTCTCGACTCTGCGACGACGGCATCGTCATCGACCTCTCGCCGATGAAGGGCATCACGGTGGATGTCAGCGGCCGCACCGCCACCGCCGAGGGCGGCCTCACCTGGGGGAAATCGACGCCGCCACCCAGGAGCACGGTCTCGCCACCACCGGGGGCCTGATCTCGACCACCGGCGTCGCCGGCTTCACGCTGGGCGGCGGGATCGGCTGGCTGATGCGCAAGTACGGCCTGGCCTGCGACAACCTGCGCTCGGCCGAGGTGGTCACCGCCGACGGCCAGATCCTCACCGCGAGCGCGACGGAGAACCCCGACCTCTTCTGGGGCCTGCGCGGCGGAGGCGGCAACTTCGGGATCGTCACCTCCTTCGAGTTCGACCTGCACCCGGTCGGCCCCACCGTGGCCGCCGGCCCGGTCTTCTATCCGGCTGACCGCGCCGAGGAGGTGATGCGCTTCTACCGCGA
>CAVSPS010000009.1:0-280676 GCA_963729925.1 uncultured Solirubrobacterales bacterium
GTGCGAAGCCGGCCGGGGGACGGATCGGCGGCGTGAGCGGCACCGACCAGCGCCGATTAGCGCCAATCAATGCCAACCAGTGCCGCCGCGACTCTTGGCGCCGATCTCCGCCGTACACCGCCACACACCGCCACATACCGCCCGACACTACCGCCAACCATGTCGATCATCGAGACCACTGCGCGGATCGACACGATCACCCTCGGCCGAGATTAGGCGCTCAAGGCGAGGAAGCGCAGCGGGCGCAGGCCGGCGGCGTCGCGGGGATGAGTCGGTGACGATCGCGGTAGGATGAACTCGTCATGGCCGTCAAGCGACAGACCGCCTCACAACGCCCGGTGTCCCGGAACGGGAACGGTCGGGCTCCCATCGATTGGCGCTCGCGCATACACAAGCCCACCGAGACGGACCCAAAGAAGCGCGCAGAATCGATCGAACGGGCCACGACGCGCATCAAGACGACCGCTCGCATCGACACCATCACTCTCGGCCGGGAATAGCTGAGGCGTGGCCGCGCCTGGTCGTCGGCCGCTGCCGCGCGGCGTGTTCGCCTTCGACGCTCCCGAGTGGGAGCCGCCCAAGACCGTGCTGCTCGACACCAACGTGGTCGCCGAGGCACTGCTGCCCAACGAGCCAGAGCACACCGCCTGTCGAGCGGTCCTGCGGCGATTCGCCACCGAGGGCACCGCAGTCGTGTTCAGCCGCCTCCTTGAGATCGAGCTGTGGGAGGCCGTGTTCAACCTCGCGCTGCGAGAGCGACATCCTCGCAAGAACATCCGTCACGTTCGCTACGACAACCGTGTCAGACCGCGCGCGGCGCGCCTATTGCGACAAGCTCAGCAGGCGTGGCAGTATGACGTCTTGGCCCCACTCGCCTGGTCGCGGATCGAGGTGGACGAGGTCGCAGAGGATGTGCCCAAGCTGATGCAGGAATGCGGGCTCCAGTCCTACGACGCCGTGCACGCCGCCACGCTGCTGAACAGCGAAATCACCGACTTCGTCACCCGCGACGGCGGCTTCGCTGTCCTTCCGCCCACCGTTGCCACGCTGCACACGACGGCACGACTCGCGAGCACACGTGGCCGCCGACGGCGCGCCGGTCACTGATCGGCATAGCCCGAGGTAGACACTCTGCCAAGCACTGCCACCACGTACGAATTGGCCGGCTGTGGCCTGGCGATAAGCGATCAGCCTCGGTCCTCACTCGACTGCCTGGCCGCAAACGCCAGGTTGACTCGCTCAAGATCCTCCGGCCGAGCCTTGGCATGCATGTAGCGCTCGGTATGTTGTGATGCGCGAGTGTCCGAGGAACTCCTGGACGAAGCGCGCGTCGGCGTGCCGGGCGATGAGGCTGCCGGCGGCATGACGCAGGGCGTGGAAGTGCAATGGGCGCAGTCCGGCGTGATGCAACTCGACTGGATCGCGCTCATCCCAGAATGCCGGCAGGCGCTCGATGATCGCGTCGAAATCCACCTTCGTTACTGGTTCCGGCTCCATGCAGCAATGCTCGCATACCGACTCCAACATGTAGGTTTCCCTCATGGACCTGCATCCCCTCGCCGCACGCTTCGTCGAGGTCGCCGACGCCTACGAGCGCGGACGCCCGGAGTACACGCCTGCAGTCGCCGAAGCCATTGCGGCGGAGCTGCAGATCGCTCCTGGGGACCGCGTGCTCGATCTGGCGGCGGGAACCGGCAAGCTCACTCGCGCGCTGCTCGGTGTGGGGCTCGATGTCATAGCGGTCGAGCCGCAGGCACAGCTACGCGAGACGCTTGGCGCCAGCGTCGGCCTCGAGCGCGTGCTCGATGGATTCGCCGAGGAGATCCCACTCCCAACCGCGTCGGTCGCCGCGGTCACCGTAGCGGATGCGTTTCACTGGTTCGATCAGGCGGTGGCGCTACGGGAGATCCAGCGCGTGCTCATCGCAGGCGGAGGACTGGCGGTGCTCAGGATCTTGCCCGACTGGAGTGGAGCCTCTTGGGCGCACGAGGTTGGACCATGATTGCCGAGCTTGGCCGGGAGCACCCGCAGTTCGAAGGCCCGCGTTGGCAGGACACCGCCTTAGCAGAGGGCGGCTGGACGGCGCCGCGCCAGGTCCAGCTCACAATGTCGCAGTCGGCCGGCCCAGATGTGGTCCTCGACTACATCGCGTCGATGAGCTGGATAGCGGCCCTGCCTGATGACCAACGCACCGAGACCATTGCGAGGATCGGTGAGCTCATCGTCGCCGGCGAGATGCCCGATGAGCTTCCAATCCACGTAACCATCGGCTTGACGAGCCTCGCCTGATCTTCCTGCGGGATGAGATCGAGGCGGCAGTGCGAGGCCGGCCGGAAGACAGGTCAGCGGCGTGATCCTCAGAAGACCGTCAGGCCGTACAACTCGGCGATGCGTGTGAGCGCGTGGTCATCGCGTGTGGTCGGGAGCGCCCGACTCGCCAGAGGCCGCTCTTCGGGGGTTCGACGATCTTCGGTCCCTTGGGCGCCACTCACCCCCCGGCGAGGAACGCCTTGGCAGCCACGAGCACATCGCGGAAATCTCCGTCGGTTGGCCAGATATTTGGCCATGTTATTGGACCACCTGGGCACTCTGTCACACTCTGCCAATCACCGCCACACACCGCCGCACGTACGAATTGGCCAGAATCATTCGATGGGTGCCGGCGGCGCTCACGAGCAACGCGACGAACACCACCCGTGTGGCGAGGGAGGCCGGTCAGCCACGGTGCGGAGCGCGCGTGGGTCGGTGGTTGCGTTGAGCGAAGCTGAAGAAGGCTCCGATCGGCGGCTGCGGATCGTCGGCGAGCTGACGATCCCGCTGTCGGAGGTGACCGTGCGCGCGAGCCGCTCCTCCGGCCCGGGGGGACAGCACGCCAATGTCACCGCTTCCCGCGTGGAAGCGAGCTTCGACGTGCTCGCCTCGCCCACGCTCACCGACGCACAGCGCGAGCGGGTGCTGGCGCGCGTTGGTCCGCGGGTGGTGGCGATCGCACAGGACGAGCGATCCCAAGCCCGCAACCGCGAGCTGGCTCTGACTCGCTTGGGCGAGCGGCTCGCGAAGGCGCTCGCTGCACCCAAGCGCCGCCGCGCCACCCGTCCCACCGCGGCCTCGCGCGAGCGCCGCCTCCAAGCCAAGCGCCGGGGGACCGAACGCAAGCGCGAGCGCCGTCCGCCCGAGGACTCGTGAGACGCACAGAGCGCCGTCCGCCCGAGGACTCGTGAGGCGCACAGAGCGCCGCCCCACCGCTACTGAGCGACCCTCGCTTGGCGTCCGATGCGCTACGAACGACCATCGGGGCGGCGCGACCGAGCCGAGCCGTACCGGCGGCGCCGCCGAGCGAACCCCACCAGGCACGCCGATCCGCCGAGCCGAGCCGTACCGGCGGCGCCGCCGAGCGAACCCCACCAGGCACGCCGATCCGCCGAGCCGAGCCGTACCGGCGGCGCCGCCGAGCGAACCCCACCAGGCACGCCGATCCGCCGAGCCGAGCCGTACCGGCGGCGGCGCCGAGCGAACCCCACTACGCTCGCAGGGTGGTGCGCCTTGAAGAAAACTGGTCCAGGCCAGCCGGTGGGAGTCCGGTCCGGGTAAGCGCCGGAGCGCCCGGTAGCAGGCCCCGGCTCGTCGTCGTGAGGTGGCGGGTTGAGCGGGGTGTCGAGAGCCTCTTTGGAGGGAGCAAGCGCGCGGGCTGGGATTGCAGCCTCGTCAGAACCACAGTCGGGGAGCCGAGCCGCTCATTTCACGGCGAAGGCCATGTCCGCCAGTCCTGGTTCCGGATCGGGTACGGCGGGTCCCCGCGGGGTAGGGAGACTTGCACGCGCGGCCAGATCGATCAGCAGAAGCTGCTGGGGATGGTGGCTGAGCGGGTCTCGGATCGGCGGGTACTCAAACTGCTGCGGTGCTGGTTGCGGGCGGGTGTGATGGAGCAGGGGGTCTACTCCGAGACGGTCACCGGGGTTCCTCAGGGCGGTGTGATCTCTCCGTTGCTCTCGAACATCTACCTGCACGCCTTCGACCGAGCGATCAGCGAGGCTCATGTCGGCGAGCTTGTCCGCTGGGCGGACGATTTCGTCGTGCTGTGCCGCTCTGAGCGTGAGGCGCGGGTGGCCCTGAAGGTGGCCGGGGAGATCCTGGCCGATCTTGGGCTCCAGCTGCATCCGGATAAGACGAGGGTGGTTGACCTCCGAGGGGGTCGGGAAGGCTTTGACTTCCTCGGCTGCCATTTCAGAGCTCGTGTGTCGGGTCGGCTGCTGGAACGCGGCATTCGCCGCTATTACCTGCACCGCTGGCCCTCACAGCGAGCGATGAAGCGCGTCCGAGCGAAGCTCAGGGCGTTGACCGACCGTCGCCGTCGTGCCGGGATGAAGGACATCCGCGAAGTCATCGCGGTCCTGAACCCGGTGCTGCGCGGCTGGGGCAACTACTTCGCTACCGGAAACGCCGCCGTCAAGTTCGTCCAGATCGACAGTTATGTCTGGAGGCGGCTCATGCGCCTGCTGGTCAAGCGCAAGGGTCGCAATCTCCGGGCAGAACATGTCGCGCAATGGACGCGCCAATGGTTCGTGAGCCTGGGTCTTCACCAGCTCATGGGCACCATCCGCTACCCAGGGACCGCGTAAGCCATGCCAAGAAGATCATCGGAGAGCCGTGTGCGGGAAAACCGCACGCACGGACTCGAAAGGGGGATGAGGAACCGGACCCGCAACCAGCGGGCACCGCGCCTCTGACTACCAATGCACTCGGGCCGCACACACCTGCGCGGGATGCTCCCACCGGCGATCCTCTGCCTGCTTGTGGTGGGCGGAGGGTGCGGCAAGTCGGTGGGGGTGGGCACGGTCGAAAGGGCGACGTCGCAGCCGGCGGGAGCGAACACGACCGTCGCCGCCGGTGACGCGAGCGGTGCTGCGAGCGGTGCCGCGAGAAGTGCACTCGCGCGCGCGCACGCGTACGCGCGCGCGGGCGCGCGAGGTGCCCCGCAGGGTGGACCGCAGCACCCACAGGGTGGACCGCAGCACGTCCACGGGACCCCACCCCCGGCGGTGTCCTCGACGACGGCAGCCACCGCGGCGACGACCGCGGCGATGACCGCGGGCGCGGCCCTGCCGGCGCGTCCCCCGATCGTGCAGAGCCCCATCCCGTTCGGAGCGAAGCGCAAGGCGGAGATGGCGCGCTACGCGGTGCGCCACTACGGTTTGAACACCTACCGGCTGATCGAACCCCATGTGATCGTGATCCATTACACCGAGACGCCGGACTTCCAGTCGACCTTCAACACCTTCGCTCCCGACGTTCCCGACAGCGAGCTGCACGAGCTTCCCAACACCTGTGCGCACTTCGTGGTGGACGCCGACGGCACGATCCACCAGCTCGTGCCGCTGGGCGTCATGTGCCGTCATACCGTGGGGTTGAACTGGACGGCGATCGGCATCGAGCACGTGGGCTACAGCGACGCCGAAGTGCTCGGCCGTCCCAGGCAGATGCGCGCGAGTATGCGGTTGGTGCGGTGGTTGCGCTGTCGCTACAGGATCCCCGTGGCGGACGTGATCGGCCACAACGAGAGCCTCTCGAGCCCCTACCACCACGAGAACGTGCCGGCGCTTCGCAGTCAAACCCACAGCGACTTCAACCACGCCGACATGCAGCTCTACCGCGCTCGCCTGCGCGCGTCCGGGGCCTGTTGAAGCGCGCGTTTCCGGGCGGCCGGTTCGCGCCGATGCGCTCGCCTGCGGATGGCCGGCGCTTCATGAAGCGCCACATGCGTGCGGCGGGGCTCTCATGAAGCGCCTCGCGCGCTCGCGGTCCTGCTAAAAGAACGCGATCGAATGACCAACGCCGACGATATGCTCGCTGTGGCGATGTCGCGCGCCGAGGGGCTCGCTGCGCCCGGGCTGAGCCCCATGCCGCGCCGCAGAGTGGCGGTGCTCGCGTGCATGGACACTCGCATCGACCTCTTCCCGATGCTCGGGTTGGAACGCGGCGACGCGCACATCATCCGCAATGCCGGCGGGCTGGTGACCGACGACGCGATTCGCTCCTTGAGCGTGTCGCAGCGCAAGCTCGGCACCGAGGAGATAGTGGTGGTGATGCACGACGGTTGCGGCCTGCACGGGGCCTCTGAGGACGAGTGGGCGCAGGCGCTCGCCGCGGACGGCGTGGCGAGCACATGGAGGGTCGGCGCGTTCGACGACGTCGAGGCCACCCTGCGGCGGGGACTCGAGCGGTTGCGATCGAGCCCCGAGCTGCCCGCGCGCGAGCAGATTCGCGGCTTCGTGTTCGACCCGGAGACCGGCGCCCTGCGCGAGGTGCAGGCGGCTCCCGCCGCCGGTTAGACCTCGGGCCGCTTGCGCTGCTCGCCGTGGCACGGGCTGTCGCGGTGGCTCACTGGAGCTGAGGTCGCGCTCCGCCGGCTGAGGAGCACGAGCAGTCCGGCTGGCGCTTTCGCATCGTGTGGGAGGACCCCGAGCTCGTGCTGCAGACGATCGATGGCGACGACTGGGCCGACGTGTACGGCTTCCAGCCACTCCCCTCGCCCGAGGTCGACCTGCTGACTTCCAACTGGTTCGTCTCCACCCATCCGCAGTCCCCGTTCGTCAGCGGCCTGATCGTCGCAAACCAGGACGGCGAGGGCACGCGCACGTCGCTGAACGACTGGAGCGGCGCGCTCGTGCTCACCGAGCAGACGCCGGAGGGCGAGCAGTCGCGCGAGCTGCCCCGCGAGCAGATCCCGGAGCTGCTGGCCGAGCGCTTCGGGCTGGAGGGCTTCGCGCTGGACGCGAACGGCCGCGTCGTGCTCGCCGCCGATCGGTAGGGCTCGCGCGGGTCAATCACCGCTTGTGACGTTCGTCGCGAAGCTGTCCGGCGTTGCGGGTAGGAATATGGCGATGCTTCGCGGACTGTTGATCTTCCTTGATTTTCCGGTCGGCACATGTGCCGACCGGCGGGGCCGCACATGTGCGGCCCCGGACCGTGCCGCATGCGGCACGGTCTACGACAGAGATTCACGTCCAATCTAGAGAGGTGACCGCGGTGAATGACCGTCCCGTACGTTTGATCGTCAGCGACGACCTGCAGCGTTCGCGCCTGACGGTGTTCTTCCGCCTGCTGCTCGCCATCCCGCATCTGATCCTGCTCGCGCTGTGGGGGATCGTGGCGTGGCTGACGGTGATCGTCAACTGGGTGGCCACTCTCATAAAGGGCCAGTCCCCGGACGGCCTGCACAACTTCCTCGCCGCGTACGTGCGCTACGCGATCCAGGTGTCGGCATACCTGCTGCTCGCCGCCAATCCATACCCGGCCTTCGGCGGCGGGGACGGCTACCCGGTGGACGTGCGGATCGCGCCGCCCGCGCCGCAGAATCGCTGGAAGGTGTTCTTCCGCATCGTGCTCGCGATCCCCGCCCTGACGATCGCCGGCGCGCTCGTGTCCGGCAGCGCGCGCACATATGGCGCCAACTACAACTATGGCTTCGGGCTCGCGGGCGCGGCCGCATTGCTCGGCTGGTTCGCCGTGCTGGCGCAGGCGCGGATGCCGCGCGGCCTGCGCGACGCGGTCGCCTACGCGGTCGCCTACGCCGCCCAGCTCGACGGCTACCTGTTCCTGCTCACCGACCGCTACCCCAACAGCGACCCGCAGACGGCTCTGCCCGAGCTGCCGGCGCGCAGCGACCCGATCGGGCTGGACGTGGGCGGCGAGCTCGCGCGCAACCGCCTGACCGTCTTCTTTCGCCTGATCCTGGTCATCCCGCACCTGATCTGGTTGTCGCTGTGGGCGATCGTGGCGCTGATCGCCGCCGTAGCCAACTGGTTCGTGACGCTCGCGGGTGGGATCTCGCCCGCCTCGCTGCACAACTTCCTCGCCGCGTACGTGCGCTATCAGCAGCACGTCTACGCCTACCTGTTTCTGATCGCCGACCCGTTCCCGGGCTTCACCGGCAAAGTGGGCAGCTACCCGATCGAACCGACGATCGCGCCGCCGGCGACCCAGAACCGCTGGACGGTCGGCTTCCGCGTCGTGCTCGCGATCCCGGCCTTCATCATCGACAGCGCCTACGGCGGCCTGCTGCTCGCGGTGGCCGTGCTCGGCTGGTTCGCGGCGCTCGCGACGGGCGAGATGCCGCTCGGCATGCGCAACGCCGGCGCGCTGGCGATCCGCTATTCGGCGCAGGCCAACGGCTACATCCTGCTGCTCACCGACGCCTACCCGTACAGCGGCCCGATCGCGGCGGGAACGCCGGCACCGGCGAGCGCCGTCTCGACGCCTCTCCCAGAGCCGCCGGCGTAGGCCGGTCCGGGTGCTCCGGCCCGCGTGGGCACCGGCCAGGCGGGGCTCCTCGGGTACGGTCAAAGCCACGGCGAGGTAGTAGCATCGTGAGCCTCACGCGCCCGTAGCTCAGTGGTCAACGGTTCTCTTCGGGGAGCCAAAGAGCAGCGGTCTTTCAAACCGCAGGCCGCGGGTTCGATTCCCGCCGGGCGCATTCTAAAAAGCCTTTATCCAAGCCATTTCGCCGTAAGGCAGGCACGCTGCGACGCCTGGCCGAGGCGTTGGACGGTCACGCGGTGCTCGGGTTCGAGTTCGGCACCGATGCCGAGCGCGAGCTCGTGGCCTTGTAGCGGCTGTCAGTCCTGCTCGACGACGACGCCTGTGCGGCGCTTGGACGTCTTGGCCGGTACGAGGTGGTACTCGATGCTGTAGCCGAGGGCGTCGGCGAAGCGCTCGATGGTCGAGAGCTTGGTGTCGGCTGCGGTCGTCTCAAGGCGGGCGAGCGTCGGCTGAGAGGTGTTCATCGCGGCGGCGACCTTGGTCTGGGAGAGCTTGCGGTGTTTGCGCTGCTCGGCGAGCGTGTGCAGTAAGGCGCGTCGGCGCTCGGCTGCTTGCAGGAGTCTCGGGAAGCTCGGGTTGGACTCGGTGAACTCGGCGATCATCTCGTCGAGCGCGTCGGGCTCGTGTGGCGTGGGGGTGGGGCGTGGGGTCATTGGCGTTGAGCTTATCATGCTTTGATTGATATATCAAGTAGGCTATCTGCCTGTGCGTTTGCGGGACTGCTCTCGGCTCGTAGCGGCGCGGCTTCTGGATCGCCAGTCGCGTAGGCGACGCTCGGCGAGGCGGATCTGCTCGGGCGGTGTGCCCTGCGTCTTCTTGTTGAACGCCGCGAGTGAAAGACAGCTCGCCAACTGGTTACGCCGACGTCGGCGAAGAAGGTAAGCAGCCGGAGTTGGCGGGCCATGCACGCGAAGACCGGTGTGCGCCAGGAGGTCGAAGGCAGAGGAGTCGTCGCCGCTCGCAGTCGCCTGCACCGAGGCGCCATGGATGCCCAGGCCAACGACAGCGACCCCTCCTGGGGCACCCCGACCCCTATCCGTCGGCGATCACCGCGGAGCGTGTTTCGAGTATTTCGAGAAGCCTGATATGCTTTGGGCCGTGTCAACACACCGTAAGACCCGCAGCATCACGGCCGGCACCGCGGTAGCTCCGGCGCCGAGGGACGCCCTCGACATGGAGCGTCGTGCGCGCGAGAAGCTGTCCATTCTCGATGACGAGGCGATCGTCGAGGTGCAGATCGATGCGCCAACCGCGACCAAGGCGCTGTTCCCGGTCGGCTTGCTGCGTCGCTACCTGGAGGCGCAGGAGGTAGATGGGCGCGAGCTGCTGGTGTTCGACTCCGACGAGGAGGTCTCCTCGGAGGTCGCGGCGAGGATGTTGGGCGTGTCGCGTCCCTTCCTGAACGAGCTCTTGGAGGTCGAGTCGATCTCCCATAGGAGGGTGGGCAATCAGCGCAGGATTCGCGTTCTCGCTCTCCACGAATACAGCGAGCGACGCAAGACGGCCGAAGCCGGCTTGAGGCAGATGGCGGACGTGACCAACGAGTCCGCCGGTGGCTGGAACCACTAGCCTCGCCCGATCGATGAAGTATCGTCGGGTGCTCCTCGATGCTTCGGTGCTCTACACGGAGCCGGTTCGCGGTCTCCTGCTGTGGATTGCGGCCCTGGGCGGTTTTTTTTACCCGCTCTGGACAGCGCGCATACTCGACGAGGTCGGGATCGCGGCCGAGAAGATCCCGCGTAGACCCCCACCGTCGAGCGTGAGCAGCCGCATCTGACTCGCAGACGAGGCAACCCGTGCGTCCATCAGCGTCCATGCCTTCCCGGTGTCGATTCAAGCTCGATTGAGAGCATGCCGATCAGGGTACCAAAGTCTATAAGGACTACAAGAACGACATCCTAGATATGGTCTATACTGTCTATGTACGCTACATAGCGGCCAAGGTCGCTATAGTGCGCGCCCTGCGATGGAGGTGATCCAATGAGCACGACTGAGTTCGTCAACGTGCGGGAGGCGGCGAGACAGCTGGGGATCCACGAGAACACAGTGCGCAACCTCGAGAAGCGAGGCGAGCTTCGCGCTGTCCGTCTGCCGGGCTCCGGTTTTCGCCGTTTCCGCAAGCAGGACATCGAGCGCATGCGCCAGGAGATGTGGAGCCAGTTCGCGCCGGACACCACGATGCCCGAGCGGCGCTCGCCGAGCAAGCGTCGTCCGCTCACCGAAGAGGACTACGCCGCCTGAGCTCTTCCGTCTTGCCACCCGGCTAGGTTGGCCGGGTGGCGCTATCAGACTGAGAGCAACGACCCTCTGACAACTCCTACTACGCGGAGCGCACCGACTACGTGCGCATGGGCGACATCTTCCAGGACGTGCCGCTTGCCTACCCCTGGCCGCCGGTCGGTCGTGCGCTTGCGCGCAAGCTGGTCGGTCGGGGCGCTAACAACCCCCAAGTCGGGCAAGCTCGTATACGAGCTCTCACATGCCCGCGAGTAGCAGGTGTGGCTCTTCCGGTGGATAGTCGCGGCTGTGTTGTGCGGATGAAAAGCGGCGCATCTAGCATCGAAGTGTGTAGACTTTCATCCGATGCGAGACGCTGAAATCCTCAACGTCGTGAGTCGGGCCGGCGGAGTGATATCCAGCGCTGAGCTAGTCGGCGCGGGCGTTCGCTGGGAGGACCTGTATCGCTTGCGCGATATGGGCAAGCTGATCGAGCTCTCGCGCGGCGTGTATCGGCTTGCGGACGCTCCTGCAACAGCGCATATCGATCTTCTAGCGGTGTGTCGCCGCTCACCGGAAGGGATGATCTGCTTGAACTCGGCCGCGAGCTTTTGGGAGCTGACGGACGAGATCCCCGCTCGCGTGCACCTAGCGGTTCCGCGCGGCGCGCATCGTCCCAGGATCTCCTATCCACCCACTCAGGTCCACGTCTTCGCGGCCGACACTTTCTCGCTCGGTCGTGTCAGCCAGGATGTCGAGTCCGGTGAGACGATCAACATCAGCTCGAGGGAGCGCACGGTTGTCGACCTCCTGCGGTTGCGTTCGCGTGTCGGACGGGACGTGGCGCTGGGAGCGCTCGCAGCCTATCTGCGAGGCCCGCATGCGACTCCCGGCGAGCTGTTGGCGCTCGCGCGCCGCCTGCGAGCAGGCACGGTCCTCGCGGGCGCTATGGAGCCGTTGCTGGCGTGAGCGAGCGGACCCCTGAGCGCGTCTACCGGGATCTGCAGCGACTCGCGCGAGCACAGGGCCGCAATACGCAACAGCTGTTTGAGCTGTACATACACGAGCGGTTTCTCGCGCGGCTCGCCGAGTCGCGCTTTTGCGAGCAGTTCGTGCTGAAGGGTGGGCTACTGCTTGCGGTGATGGACGTCCGACGCACGACGCGGGATGCGGACATGCTCGCACGTGGGATCTCAAGCGAGGATGCGGAGCTGCGCACGGTGGTCGGCGAGATCGCCGCCATACCGATGACGGACGGCGTGAGCTTCGCTGCCAGCGAGATCTCACTGCGGACGATCCGCGAAGACGCCGGCTACCCAGGCAAGCGGCTCACGATGCCCGCGGCCATCGCGGGCGCCGCCTTGAAGCTCAAACTCGACCTCTCCTTCGGCGATCCCGTGCGAGCGCGCCGCATCGCCTACCCGACACTATTGGACGGTCAGGGACTATCCCTCCTCGGCTATCCGCTTGAAAGCGTCATCGCCGAGAAGGCCGAGACGATGATGTTCCTAGCCGACGCCAACACGCGCGACAGGGACTACGGTGACGTCTATGTGCTCACCGGAGCTCACAGTCTTTCGGCTGTCGCGCTGCGGCGAGCGTTGCGCAAGGTCGCGGAGCACCGTGGTCGTGAGGTGCGTTCGCTCAGGCCTCTGCTACAGACACTGCGCGAGACACGCCAGCAATCCTGGGAAGCGTTCCGCGCGCGGTCAGGCCTGGCAGGACTGCCCGAGCGCTTCTCCGAGGTCGTCGACGCTGTGGTCGACTTCATCGACGGGGAGCAGGACCCCGGCGCATCGCGTTGGGACCCGGCCGCCAGGCGCTGGGAATAGATGCCCGACGTTGGGATCGCGCTCCGTTTCGTGTCCCGAAATATGTCCCGAACTGCGCAAATCTGAGGGCATTTCGGGACATGTTCTGAGGCCGGAAATGACTTAGATAAGCCAAAACGGGGGGTTCGGGCACAACTTTCAAACCGCAGGCCGCGGGTTCGATTCCCGCCGGGCGCACTGTAGAAAGCCTTTATCTAAGCCATTTCGCCGTAAGGCAGGCACTATAAAGCCGAGGACTGGCTGCGCGATGTGCTCCACCAAGCGCGCCGCGGGACGCTGGTGGGGATGGTCGCGACCGGCGCCACCTTCGCCGACGCGGTCGCCGAGTTCCTGCGCCACGCCGAGCAGGACCGGCAGCTGAAGCCCTCGACGCTGCGCGGCTACCGCTCGATCATGAACGCCCACCTGCTACCCGCCTTCGGCGAGCGCCGCGTCGAGGAGATCACGAGCGCGGACATCGAGCAGTGGCGTGCCGGGCTGTGCGCGGTCGATGGTCCACGACCGCGCGGGCGCACCGACGGCGGCTCGGCAACCGGTTCTGAGGCCGTCTCGCAGTTGCCGCGTCCGTTGACCAACAACTCCAAGAACCACATCACGGTGCTGCTGCACGGCGTGTTCGCGCGCGCCTGCAAGGTCTGGGGCCTGCCGGTCAACCCGGTCGCGGCGGTCGAACGCCACCCCGCCCGCCTCAGCGGCGACATCGAAGTCTTCTCGCCCGAGGAGGTCTGGGCGCTCGTCAGAGCCGCCGAGTCCGACCAGGACGGCGCGCTGTTTCTGACCGCCGCCTTCACGGGACTGCGCCTCGGCGAGCTGATCGCCCTGCGCTGGCGCGACGTCGACTTCTCCGGGTCGGTCGTGCGCGTGCGCGCAAGCTGGTCGGTCGGGGCGCTAACAACCCCCAAGTCGGGCAAGGTCCGGTCGGTGCCGCTCGCGCCGGAAGTGGCGCAGGCGCTCGCCAAGCTCTCGCAGCGCGAGCTCTTCGCGGGCGAGGACGATCTCGTCTTCGCCGGGGCAACCGGCTCTTACCTGGACGACTCGGCGCTGCGTCGGCGCTACAAGCGAGCCTTGAAATGCGCCGCCCTGCGCCAGCTTCGGTTCCACGATTATGCCGACCCGCTCGTTAAGCCGACCTCGATGGGAAGTCCCTGCTCAGGGAGATTTCGGGCCGGAGGTTGTCGGCATATTCATAGGCCCTCCAGGAAGGCCATGAGCGCGTCGGGGGCGCGATAGCGCCCGGGCTTGGCGGCGAGCGGCTTGGCGCGGTCGATCGCCTCCTGCTTGTGGGTCATGTCGGCGTGCAGGTAGACGTTGGTGCTCGAGATCTGCTCGTGGCCGAGCCACAGGGCGATCACGGTGACGTCGTTGCCCGCGAGCAGGAGGCGCATCGCGGCGGTGTGCCTGAGCGTGTGCATGGTGACGCGCTTGGCTTTGATGGAGGGACAGCTCTCGCCCGCGATGCTCACGTGGCGAGCGAGGCGCCGTTCGATCGCGTCGCGGCTGAGATGTTTGCCGGTGATTGTCGGGAACAGCGGGTCGGTGGGGGCGCCGGCGCGCTCTGAGAGCCAGGCCTTGAGCACCGCCCTGGTCGGCGACACGAGCGGTGTTCGTCTCTCCTTTCTGCCCTTGCCAATGGTGTGCACATTGGCTCCGGTGCCGAGCGTGATGTCCTGGCAGGTGAGAGTGGTGAGCTCGGAGATCCGCAGCCCGGTCTGGATCGTGAGCACGAGCATCGCGTGGTCGCGCCGGCCGGTCCAGGTGGTCTGATCGCAGGAGCCGAGCAGCGCGCCTACCTCCTGCTCGGTGATGTAGGTGAGCAGGTTGCGCTCGGTTCGCTTGTGGGGTATCGCCAGCACGCGCTGGACTGATGCGGCGTGCTCGGGGTGCTGCAGGGCGAGGTAGGCGAACAGTGAGTGGATCGCCGCGAGGCGGTTGTTGCGGGTCGCGGGGCTGTTGTGCCGGACTTGCTCCAGGTGATCCAGGAACGCGGCTATCAGCGGCGCGTCGAGCTCTGCGATATCCAGCTTGCTGGGCGCTTTGCCGGTGCGCTCCGAGGCGAAGCCAAGCAGCAGCCGGAACGTGAGTTGGTAGGCGCCGATCGTGTTCGGGCTCGCTGCGCGCTGGCCGATCAGCCGGTCGGTGAAGTACGCCTGGAGCGTGGGTGCAAGCGCGCTCATGACTGTCCTCCGAATCGCGCGTGGAGCCGGTCGGCGGCGAGTTCCATGAGCTCCGGCGTCGCCGACAGATACCAATAGGTGTCTGCCGGGCTGACATGCCCGAGGTAGGTGGACAGCGCGCCGATGTGTCCGGCGAGCTCACCCGATCGCTGCCAGCGAATCAGGGTGTGCACAGCGTAACTGTGTCTAAGATCATGCATCCGGGGCCGCACGGTCGCGGTGCGCAGGCCGAGCGCGGTAGTGATCTGCACGAACACCTTGCGCACGCCGCTATGGTCGAGCGGAGTGCCGAGGCTTGTGGGAAAGAACGCTGCCGCTCGCGGCCGCGAGCACAGGCGGTCGCGCTTCTCGGCATAGCTGCGCAGCGCGTCGGTGGCGCTCGGGTGCAGTGGCACCAGCCGCGATCGGCCGAGCTTCGCGTGCTGCTCCTGGATCGTGATCACCCCGGCAACGAGATCGACGTTCTCGCGCCGAAGGGAGATCACCTCACCGACTCGCATGCCAGTGACGGCGAGCAGGCCGAACAGCGCCTCGTGCGTCGCCGCCCGCAACGGCGAGCGCAACGCTCGTGCACCCTCAAGCAGCCGGCTGATGTCGCTGTGCGACCACAGGTAGGGGGTGGGACGGCGCTTGCGGGCGCCGAACACACCCGGCGGCGGCACCTCGGTCGACGGGTCGATCGTCTGCATATAGGTGGCAAACCCGCGCGCCACGGCCAGCCGCCCCGCCCACTGGGCGGGCTGTGCGCTGCGTGGCAGCCGCGCCCAGGAGATCGCCAGCTCGCTGGTGACCCTCGCCGCGCCGGCGGCCTCGATGTAGGCCACGAGCTGAGGCAAGAGCAGCCCTGAGCGCTCGAGCTTGTATCCCAGTGCGCGGCGAAACCGCAGATAGTCATCAACATGCTCTGCCAGGCCGCTCATCGCTGTGCACCTCCCGGCCACGGCGCCGCCAGAAGCCGCAGCTGATCGAGATCCACGCGCGCGTAGATCGCGGTGCTCTGGAGGCTGCGATGCCGCAGCACCTGACCGATCTGCACAAGCGGGACGTGGGCTGAGACCATCTCGCAGGCCACCGTGTGGCGCAGGCGGTGCGCTCCCACCGCCGGGACCCCCGCTCGCTCACACGCTCGGCGCACAGTCGTGGAGACGGTGCCGGGCGCGATCGGGCAGATCGGCGCCCTGGCCCGCAAGAACACCTCCCGCCGACTGCTGGACGGCCGCCCGCGGCGCAGATAGGCGGCGATCGCCGCGCCCACATCGGCGGGCAAGGGCAGCCGGTCCTCACGGCCGCCCTTGCCGCGCACCACCAGCTCCGCTGAGCGCCAGTCGATGTCATCGAGCGTCAGGGCAGCTACCTCGCTGGCGCGCAGCCCCAACCGCAGCAGCGTGATGATGAGCGCGTAGTCACGGCGCCCGAGCGCCGAGCGCCTGTCACAGCAGCCAAGCAACGCCGCCGCATGCGCCCTGCTGATTCCCCTGGGCAGCGACGAGCGCCGACGGCTGCGCACCGCCAACGCCGCCTGCGAGAGGTCAGCCTCCAGAAGCCCCTCGATGAAGCAGAAGCGCAGAAACGAACGCAGCCCGCACACGAAGAACTGCGTCGCGCCCACCGACACGGCCGCTGACTCGCGCAGCACCGCACCCGTCACCTCGCCCGCCGTCAACCCCCCAAGCCCATCGTCGGTCGAGAGCCCATCCAAAAAGCGGCGCGCATGCGCCACGTACCCGCGGACCGTGCCAGCCGCCAGTCCCCGCTCGGAGAGCAGATAGCGCTCAAAGCAAGCCAACAGCACGTCGGTCGGCGAGCCCGCCCGCGCAGGCTCCTCGGCCGCCAACACCCCCAGCCCGCGCAGCACGTCCAACAGGCAAACCAGGCCGGGGCGCGACCAGGAGGCGCGGTGGGACCCACCGGCGCGCTGCACAGCGAGGAACTGCTCGACACGCTCGCCGCTCAAGTCGGCGGCCGTCAACCCGCTCACCGCAAGCCAGCGACTCACCCGCCCCACCTGCCGCAACTCGGTAACGATCGTCAACGGCGTGTAGCCGCGCTGCTGTAGCTCGGCCCTATACGCATCCGCGAACGGGGCCAACGGCCCCGTCATCAACACCCTGCTCACCCTGCTCGTTGGCCTGGCCATGCTTCCGTACTCATTCAGGGGGTCAAGGTCCCGAGGGCAGCAGGGATGGCGCAGGTTGGCCGTTGAGCGCCGCGGTCAACGCGGCGAGCGTGTAGTCGTGCAGGTTGCGACCCTGTAAGCGGCAGGTCTCGCGGACGGTGAGCAGTCGCTCGATGAAGCGGTCACCGTGGTCGCAGCGAGTGCCGCCGGTGCGCTTGCGTAGAAGCACCGCGAAGCGAAGCGCTCGCTCGGATCTGTTGTTCGTCGGCTCTACGCCGTGGACTTCGGTGAAGCTCCACAGCGCCGGCCAGATGTCCAGGAGTCCTTCGCAGAAACGGCTGGTTCGCTTATCGCGCATCCGGGAGCCCTGTTCCAGCAGCTCCATCATCCGGTCGTGATGGGCGAGCAGCTCGGGCTCTGACCAGCAGACCAGTCGTCCCTCGGCAAGGTGTGCCCTGTGAATGGCGAGGGTCTCCGCGGCGGTCTTCTTCAGCTCGCGCCCGAGCGTGGCGATCCGCCCGCCGCGCTCGGCGAGTGCCTGAAAGTCGCGGAGCAGATGCGAATAGCACGCTTGCCGCTGAGAGGGATCGAGCCAGTTGTAGCCGGCATAGCGATCGGAGACCAGGATGCCCTTGAAGTCTTCACCGAGCAGGCCGCGGGCGACCCGGCCCGAGCGCGTGTCGGTGAGGTGATAGACGGCGATCTGATCGGTTCCCATCTCCCACGCCCAGCGGCGAGAAGACGGCCAGCGCCAGCCGGTCTCGTCGGAGTGCACCACCGGCTGCTCGGGCAAGGCGTCCTGAAGCTCCTCGTGCGCGCCGGCCAGAGCCTCGCTCGCACGCTTGCAGATCGCCTCCACCGAGGCTGCGGAGATCGAACAGCCGAAGTTGTCCTTGACGAAGGCAGCAACCTGCTCGCGCGACATATGAGCAGAGAGCGCCACGACCGTCGCGCACAAGTTGGGGCCAAAAGCCCCGGCCGGCACCCCCGCGGGAACACCGGCCAGCGTCACCTTCCCGCAACAAGGGCAGCGCACGCGCAACCGCCGATGCTCGGTCACCGAGCACACGGCCTGAGGCAGCTCCCAGACCTGGTGGCGAACCGGATCGCCCACCGGCTCACCGTCGGTGAGATCACCTCCACAGCCATCGCAACGCTCGGGCAGATGGGCCAGCGTCTCATCGGGGTCGGCGACCATCTCCCGAGAACGGCCCTCGTGGCCCGGCTGACCACCCGGCTTGCGCCCCGAGCGCTTGCGCTCCGAACGCTTGGGGGCCTCGGGTGGATCGCTCGACGGCGGTCGCGAACTGTTGCGCGAACTCTGGGCCAGCCGAAGCTTGAACTCGGCTATCTCCGCCGTGAGCTGCTCAACCCGCGCCATCAACGACAACACGAGATCGACAACCACCTCCGGATCTCGCTCGATTGCTGCATGAATCTCCTCACGCCGCACACCTGCAAGGTTCCCTGCAAAGCAGCTACATCCTGCCAGTCACCACGCTACCCCCTGAATGCGTACATGCTTCCTCCTTATCCGAGAACAAGAAGGAGGACGATGAGTCAGAGCCACAACCGTTATGCCGACCCAGACACGGCAATCATCCCAATCTGCGAGGACTTTCCCATCGAGGTCGGCTTAACGAGCGGGTCGGCATAATCCTCGTTGTGCCGATGTCGGCACAATCATGATCTGCGCCACACGTTCGGCACGCGCATGATCGCCAAGGCCGACATCCAGACGACGATGCGCTACCTGCACTACGCGCCGCGTGAGGAGGACGCGCGGTTGGTGGCCGAGGCGTTCGCGGTGGACTCGGGCGAGGTGAGCGCCGAGGCGTGAGGCCTGGGCGGTCATCGACATTGTTGCTCGTCATCCCACGCCAGCGTGAGCGCGGCCCCCCTTGGACGCTCTCTGTCCCGTGAAACAAGGCGCTGGCATTGGCGCCCCATCGCATCCGGTACGCCTCGGCGACCACCTCACGGGAATCGCGGGGCGGGCGCGTGGGATCCGGTCGGACATACAACGCGGAGAGCACCGATGTTGCGTGTGCAGTGGAGCCTACGAGTCGACGTACCGTTCATAATGGCTGACATGACTGCTCAGCTGCCGCTGCTACATCAACCTCCGGAATTTTGTCAGTACGCCTCTGGACCTTGCGATCAGAACTTCGCGGCGATTTCCACGGCGAGGGGTCTATTCCTGTATTCGTCGCACCCACCACAGATAGCCGCCACGATCGAGGCCGCCGTCGCGACTCTCCGCGAGCGCACGGGGGACACGTGGACGACGTGGAAAGACATGGATATGGGTGGGCGCCTGATCTTTTGCGAGATCTGTAAGGCGATGCGTGGTGCGGGCACGGTTTTTGCAGATGTGACGACACTGAACTTTAACCTCCTATTCGAGATCGGATTTTGCATCGGTCTTGATCTGACAGTGAGACCTATTCGCGATAAGAACTACGCGCTTGACAAGCGCGCTTTTGACGAACTCGGCGTCTTGGACACAATCGGCTACGACGACTTCGTCAACAGCGGCAAGCTCGTGGAAGCAGTGCTCAAGGCTCGCGACGTGGTACCGACGAACATACCAAGGAAGACCTACCGAGAGACACCTATCTATGTCCTGCGCGGTCCGGTCGAAACCGAGGGCGCGGTCCGGCTGCTCTCGGCCCTCAAGAAGTCGCCGTTGCGCTTCAGGGCATATGACCCGGTGGAGACGCCGCGCCTCTCGCTATCCCGCGCCCGAAAGCAGGTGCAGGGCTCCTTTGGTGTGATCGGGCATCTGCTCTCGCCGCACCGCGAGGGTGCGCTCGCGCACAACGCGTTGTGCGCCTTGCTCTGTGGCATGGCGCTGGCTGATCAGAAGCCCGTGCTCATGCTGCAGGAAGAGGGAGACGAGCAGCCAATCGACTACCGGGACATTGTGCAGACCTACACGTCGCCTGACCAGATCCCGCGCATGCTCGAGGAGCCGATCACGCAGATCATCGCTCGGATGCAACAAGCGGAACCTTCCAGCGGCCCTGCTACGGCGGGCTTGTTGGAGAGACTTGACCTTGGAGACGTTGCCGCCGAGAACGAGATCGGAGGCCTACTGGAGTACTACGTGCCGACCGGCCAGTTCAAGTTGGCCACTCAGGGACACGCACGTCTCGTCATAGGTCGAAAGGGTGCCGGCAAGACTGCTCTCTTCTATGCAGTTCGCAACGCCGTGAGGCGGGGCCACGAGTCGCTCATTCTCGACCTAAAGCCGGAGGGCCACCAGTTTACTCGGCTGCGAGAGGCCGTCCTAGAGGAACTCACGCCAGGCCAACAGGAGTACACGATCGCCGCCTTCTGGACCTACCTGCTATCGGCGGAGATCGCCCATAAGGTGCTCAACAGCCCCGGCGAGCTGCGCTTTGCCGAGCGCGATCCCGAGCGTTTTGTGCGCTACTCGGCTCTGCAGAACGCCTTTCTCCAGCATGGCCTGGCGTCAGGAGACGATCTCCCGCAGCGTTTGCTGACCCAGGTAGACCGACTCGCTGCTCGCGTGGGTGACTCTGGGCCGATCGGCGCACGCACCGACCTTGCCGAGCTCGTCTACGGCGGTGACATCCGTACCCTCAACGACGCCGTCGCCGAGTATCTCGTGCACGAGAAGGACATGGTCTGGCTACTGATCGACAATTTGGACAAGAGTTGGGCGACCCGTGGCTCCACACCCGAGGACATGTTGATCGTGCGTGGGCTTCTAAACGCAACCGGAGCCTTGGAGCGCCAGCTTGAGAAGCGAGGCGTGACTTTTAGACCGCTCGTCTTTATCCGTCCTGACATCTATCAGCACCTCGTACGCGAAACGCCAGATCGTGGCAAGGACAGCAACATCAACCTCGATTGGGATGACCCCGAGGTTTTTCGTGAGATCATCATGCGACGCATCGTGTCAAGCACCGAGCTCGAGGGCGACTTTCTCGCCGTCTGGCAGAAGGTAGTCGTCCCTAATATTGGCACCGAAGATACCTTTACGTACATGCTCGACCGCACTTTGATGCGGCCGCGGGACCTCTTAATGTTCGTGCAGCGCGCAGTTGAGGTGGCGATCAATCGCGGGCATTCTGTGGTGACGGCGGACGACATAAAGCAGGCGGAACACGGCTACAGCGAGGATGTGCTGCTGGGTCTCTCCTACGAAGTAGACGACACTCGTGCGGACCTCTCGGAGTCGCTGTACGGGTTCTACGGCGCCGCGAATCCAATGGACAGCGAGGATCTGAAGGCGCGCTTTGAACAAGCGGGGGTGCCGTCCGAGAAGCTGCAGGAGGCGCTCTCCTTCTTGCTGTGGTTTGGTTTCTTCGGAGTTGAGATGCGTGACACTGCCGAGACGCAGTACGCGTACGGAGTGCGGTTCAATGTGCGCCGCCTGGAAAACGCGATCAAGGGGGGAATGGGACGGGCTGTCGTACACCCTGCCTTTCGTGCTGCACTCGGCATTGGCGTTGCTGGGCAGTAGCCGTTGGCGACGGTATGAGGGAAAAGACAATCAGCCCTGCTCGACGACTACGCCTGTTCGCCGCTTGGACGTCTTGGCCGGCACGAGGTGGTACTCGATGCTATAGAGGGCGTCGGCGAAGCGCTCGATGGTTGAGAGCTTGGTGTCGGCGGCGGTTGTCTCCAGGCGCGCGAGCGTCGGTTGGGAGGTGTTCATCGCGGCGGCGACCTTGGTCTGGGAGAGCTTGCGGTGTTTGCGCTGCTCGGCGAGCGTGTGCAGTAGGGCGCGCCGGCGCTCGGCTGCCTGCAGGAGTCTCGGGAAGCTCGGGTTGGCCTCGGTGAACTCGACGATCATCTCGTCGAGAGCATCGGGCTCGTGTGGCGTGGGGGTGGGGCGTGGGGTCATTGGGGATGAGCTTATCATGCTTTGATTGATATATCATGCAGGCTATCGGCCAGTGTCTTTGCGGGACTGTTGTCGGCTGATAGCGGCGCGGCTTCTGGATCGCCAGTCGCGTAGGCGGCGTTCGGCGAGGCGGATCTGCTCGGGCGGTGTGCGCTGCGTCTTCTTGTTGAACGCCGCGAGTGAGAGCAGCACCTGGCCTCGTTCGCCTTCGGTGGCGAACAGCACGCGGTAGATCACGCTTTCGCCGTCCGCCCTGACCTCGTAGAGATCGCCGCGAAGGTGCCTGGCTGCCCGGGCACCCTCGCGGCGGACTTCCTTCATCGCCGCGAGGACCTCGGCCTTGTCGGCGTCGGAGAGCTCGCGGATGAACTCGAGCACGGGTCGTCTCCCGCCCGTTGTCTCGTAGTGGCACCAGCGACGCTTGCCCGCCGATCTTTCGGGCGGCATCGACGTTGCTCCCTACCGTCCGCGGCAACGTCGCCTCACAGGGTCCGGAGGGCATCTTCCCGGTAGAGGATGTAAACGAGCTTGTCGCCGCGACCGAGGCCGTCCGGGCGAGCGCTGAGCCGAGGGATGAGGCAGCTTAGGCTGGGCTGTCAGTAGGCCGCGGATAGACCGGTTGACTCTGGCTCTGGTGTCTTATCTCGCTGGGTTCATCCGGATGCGCGAAGGTCTTCAGCGAGAAGCGTGTCGGCAGGCTCGATCAGCTCGTAGGCTTCTCCGCGCTGCCACGCTTGATACTCGGCGTGATCTTGCCCGCGATAGCGCACGAGTCCGAGGAGGCTCTCGGGCGGCCTGGCGCCGGCGGCACACAGCGTAACCGGCACGTCGATCGGGTCAATCGGCGTGAACGAGTATGGGACGGCGACCCTGGGCCCGAGGATCACCAGATTGCGCGCGCCCGGCAATGCGGCGCTCGGAACCTGAAGCACTGCTGGGGCGCGGCGGTCGGCGCGCAGCCGCTCGGCGAGCGCCTGGCATTGACTCCAATCGTCGGAGATGAGATCCTCGGCTCTGATCCCCAGCGCTTCGGCGTTGTTGTAGTCGAGCACGAGCAGATCCTGTGCGATAGCTCTGATCGCCCACACGCCGAGGCGGATCTCGCGCAGCGCGTCGGGCTCGCGCAGGTCGTGCCAGCGGATGTACTCCGCCCAGCTTGCGAGCGGGTGCAGCGAGATGTACTGCGTCGGGGGCGATTCGGCGTAGTTGAAGCGTCCGGGCTGGCGGTTGGGGTTGACGCGAAGCGGTGTGTCCCACGAGGCCACGCGGAACCCGGCCAGATCCGTCATCGCTATGCGGCGGTCATCGAGCGAGTGCCGGCGGCAAGACGCGTGAGGCGCGTCAGCGCGTCGGGCTCCTGCAGCAGTTCGCGCGGGGTCCTGCCGCCGATGGCCGGGTGTGGGCGCTCCATCCAGTCGAGCACTCCCTGCCCGGTCAGCGCGTGACGGAGGTGTCCGACGAGGTTCGCGACAACGCGGACGCGTCTTGCATCCTCGCCTACGGGTGCGGTCTCATCGGCCTCGGACAGCCAGCGCTGGAAAGTTCTTGCGGACACGTTGAACAGCTCCGCGAGCCTTGCCTGGGGCACGTCGAGCACCTGCGCCAGCCAGCGCACGAGCTGCTTGACTGGTTGATCCTCATAGACCGGGCGCGCATCGGCCAGGTCTCTGTAGACCTGACGCAGCTGCTCAAGTCGCACGCGCAGCTCTCGGCGCGCGATTGCGGGATCAGGGTTCTCGAGTGCCCGCAATGCAGCGATCAGCGAGCTCTGCAGGCTAACGAGCAGGTACGGGTCGACGCGCAGCGTGGCGTCGACGGGCAGTCTCGCCAGGTCATCCGCGAGCCCGTCGACGAAGTAGCGCACGCTGTCGGGTATCTCTGCCGAGCGTGCCAGCAGCAAGTTTTCCTCGGCGATCTGACGCTCAATGCTCGTCGGGTCGACGAAGTCGGGGTCGACGGACCAGGAAAGCTCAGGGAGCGTTTCCCGGTCGAGTTCTTCCGACTGCCGGTCGCCCGAGCGGGGTGGATCGAGCAGTGGTGCTAGAGCGGCCATGGCGCTATCATGACGTAGATATAGGACACAACTATGCCACGCATCTTCTGTACCACTCTACGACTATGTCACGCGGCGCCGCTTGCGGTCGGTCCGCCGAAAGGAGAGCACGATGACAACTGACGACGAAGGCGAGCGGGAGCCGGGCGAGAAGCCGAAGCGCCCACCCGAGCCGCCGCATCCGCCGCACCCCCCTCATCCGCCCCATCCGCCCGGGCCGCCGAACCCGCCCGAACCGCCCGAAGAACGGCCGGTCGGGTAGAGACGCGTGAGGCTGGTGGTCATGACGGGTTGGTGGGAGCGCTTTCCGGGACGCCTCGATCACGAGCTCGAGGCGTTCCAGAAGCGCGGCCTGGATTTCAAGCGCGATGAGCGTCTGTTTCGAGAGGCGGGCCGGGTTCTCCTGCGCGGCCACATCGAAGACGAGGGCGAGCGCGTCGAGCTCGAAGTCCTCTACCCCGACCTGTTCCCCTACCTGCGCCCGGAGGTGTTCGCGCCGGGATTGACCCTACCTCGCCACCAGACCCCCGGCGGCGGCAACTTGTGTCTGCTCGACCGTCCCACGCGTACATGGAAGCCCGAGGACACAGGCGCCTGGCTGGTCGACGAGCGTGTTCGCCTGCTGCTGTCGCTGTTCCGGGAAGGTCCCGAGGCGATGGCCGTCGCCGAGGCGCCGCAGGGAGAGCCGATCTCCTCCTACGTGCCCAGAGTTCCCGGGACAGTCGTGCTCGTGCCGGCGCAGGCGCTCGAGCTCGACCCGGCGCTCAAGGTCGGCTCAGGGCGCCTGTGTTTCGCACCCGACACCCCATCGCAGATCTACGTCAGGGCGCTGCTGTGCGAACTTGTCTCTCGCCCCGGCGGTCAGCGCAAGACGAAGCTGCTAGCACGAGCCGAAGAGTCGCTGGCAGGCTACTTCTCCGGTCCGCATGTCCAGATGCGCTGGGCGCGCCTGGAGCAGCCACCCACGAGCTTTGCGCCGGACATCGTGCTCGCCGCTGCCAATAGCGTTCAGGCGGGATTCGGCAACCCGCCGTGGCAGCGCGTCAGCGATGGTGAAGTAGCCGTCACCGGCGTCGTCTTTCCAGAGGAGGTCCGCCAAGGCGAATACGAGGACACCTGGATGTTCGTGGTGCTCCTCCGCCAGCAGGCCGGTGCCCAGACCCAGCATGCATACGTGATGCGCGGCGAACGCTTTACCGTCGAGGACCTCGGCGCGCGCATTCCCAAGCTCTCGCCGCTGCGCGACGCGACGGTCGCGCAGGTAGGCATCGGCGCGCTCGGCGCTCCACTGGCGATCGAGCTGGCGCGCAACCAGGTCGGCACACTGCGACTGCTCGAGGCCGACATCGTCGAAGCCGCCCAGATCGTGCGCTATCCGCTCGGCGTGCCAGTCATCGGCCGCTACAAGCTCAATGTGATCGCAAACTTCATCGAGTACCACTACCCCCACACCCGGATCGACCGGTTTCTGCACAAACTCGGACAGACAGCGCTCGACCGCCACGCGCGTGGCGAGAACGAACTCGATGTCGTGGAGCGGCTTCTCAGCGGAGCCTCGCTCGTGATTGACGCGAGCGCCGAGATCCGCGTCCAGCAGTTGCTCAGCGACTTTTCGCGCGAACGCACACTCACCCAGCTCTACCTGTCCGCAACCGAGGGCGCGCGCGGCGGGCAGGTCGTCCTGATCGTCCCCGGCGCCGGGGGGTGCTGGCACTGCTTCAAAGCACACACCTTCGACGGAACTATCCCCTTGCCGCCATCCGAGCCCGGCGGGACCGTCCAGCCGCGCGGCTGCGGCTCGCCTACATTCACCGGTGCCAGCTTCGACCTTTTGCCGATTGTTGCCCAAGCGGGGCGCGCTGCCGCGGCGGCTGTGCGTCCTGAGGAGCTGCGCTCAACCGCGTGGATCTGTGCGCTTCCGGCGGACGGCATTGGCAGTCCGATCTGGACAACTCACCTGATCCCAACTCACCCGGAGTGCCCGTATTGCGTCTCCAATGCCCCATCTTCAAGGGACTGAGCCGTCACACTCTCGCGTTTGACGGCGCGCTCGCTCGAGACGTGCTGGCCGAAGCAGAGCGCCATGCGCCGAATGAGACCGGTGGCATTCTGCTCGGCTACCAGGACGCTCACGCGAAGGTCATACGCGTAAGCGACCTCGTTGGCGCCGGCCCACGCGCTCGCCGCGAAAGCCATCGCTTCGAACCGGACGGGGCGTGGCAGCGTGAGCGGATCGCCGAGCTCTATGCCTCCTCCAGGCGCACCCTTGCTTACCTTGGCGATTGGCACTCCCACCCGCTCGACGGCGATCCAAGCAGGCTCGATCGCGCCACCGCGCGACACATTGCCCAGGCGCCGGCCGCTCGCTGCCCGCACCCGATCATGCTGATCGCGGCCTGCTCTGAAGGTCGGTGGGAGTTGCGGGCTTACCGCTACGCGCGGAGGCGGCTGAACCGGGTGGAGGTTGAGACATGCGGGGGCTGAGCCACTCGGGATTCGCGCTGAGCCAGTTCGCGGGCGAGTCGTCCGACCAGCACGCGAGACTGCCTGTTTGCCCGCTTCTGCGGGTTATAGGGCTCCCTGCCCGCCGCAGCACGGCGGACAGGGAGCAGAACAGCTACGAAAGGCAATCAAAATGCCTGTCGTACGATTCAGGCCCGGGGAAACCACTCCCTGGACCGGAACATACGCCCTGGCGACCGAGTGGGAGAGGACCTCGCATTCGGTGCGGTGCATCAAGGGCGAACGGCTTCCGCTGATGACGGTGGCCGATGAGAGTCCGCTCTGGTTCGTTCTCGTGGACACCATGCCCACCGAGAGCGCTCAAGCGGCGTAGAACAAGATGCCCGCGGTCTCCAGCTATGCGCCGGTGGCCGTGGGCGTCTTTCCTCGGTCCCAGCACGCCCAAGGCGCACAGGGTCGAAGCCGGTCCCTTTGCGGGAGGAATGAGGATGGCAGTGGCGGTCATCGGGCGGAGGCACGCCCCAAGCTGTATCGGGGCCAACCCACGGCCCCGGCTTTGCGGGTCCGTGTACTTCGGGTGTCATACGACTGTACTACTGTACCCGGCGGAACGAGCCATCCTCGCCGCCGACCTCATCACCGCAGCAAGCTGTCGTCTCTCGTTTCGTGTCCCGAAACATGTCCCGAACTGCGCAAATCTGAGGTCTCCTCGGGACATGTTCTGAGGCCGGAAATGGCTTAGGTAAGCCAAAACAGAGTGCTCGGGCACAACTTTCAAACCGCAGGCCGCGGGTTCGATTCCCGCCGGGCGCACTGACCGAATCCCGCTCAACCATGCGGATTGGCGGCGGACAACAACTTACCGCGCCGCTTTCTCGCCCTCGCGCGGGGCGCCGCTGCGCCCGGCGGACACGGCACCGTCGTGCTTGCCAGCGCGCGCGTGCCGTCGGAGAAGACAAAGATCGCGGCGAAGGGGAAACTGGCGCGAGGGCACGTCGGCGGCAGCAGGATGCCCTGCGGCGCAAACGCGAGCGACACGCCGTCGACGTTGTGGTAGTAGGTGAGGTGCTTCGGCCCGATCGTCGCATGCAGGCGCAGCACCGATACGTACGGGGCGCCCGGCAGGGTTGCGACGAGGGGCACGCCGATCTTGACGTTGCCGCCGAACGGTTCTCTGGCGGAGAGCAAAAGCCCTGAGAAGATCACGTTCGTTACGACGGGTTCTCTGCCTTCCGCGAAGAACAGCAGCGCGAGGTGGCCGTCACGTTCCGGCGCGCGCAGAATCGTGATCGGCGAGCTCTCTTGCACCGGCGTGTCGCCGAGCACGATGCCGGTCTCCACGACGCCGTAGCCCATCGCCGAGTCGGGCGGGCACCCGGCCGGCCCGGACGCTTCGAGCACCGACTCCGTGCATCTTCTGATGCCCAGGTCGTTGAGGAAGAAGTTGATGCCGCGCGGGTAGCGCAGCTGCATTTCGACCAGCGGCGGGGGATCCTCGCCCGCCGGCGCGGAGAATGCGAATTCGAACTGCAGCGTCGTGCGCCGGCCGAGCTTGTAGGGCTCGAAGGCGGCGTGCAGCCGCGCGGTCGTCTGGGCTTGCGCGCCGGTCGTCTGGGCTTGCGCGCCGGTCGTCTGCGCCTGCGCGCCGGCGAGCCGCGCGCGCGCGAGCTGCGCTGGCGCGGCCTGGGGGCCCGTGGCGAGCGCCGCGCCGCAGAGTGCGAGCGCGCACCCGCAGGTCGCGAGCGCCGAGCGCAGGGATTGCGGTGAAGGTCTCAGAGCGTGTTTGGGAAGTGGACGTGCGGGGACGCTCGCCAAACATGTTCTCACCCCGCCCATGACATCCACCGCCATGTCAGAAGCGCAGCGTTCCCGCTGTCTGGATCGTCAGCGCGTAGTTCTCGCGGTCGAAGGTGCCGTAGAGACGCGCCGTGCCGTGGGCACGGCGATAGCGCCCCGTCCCACCGGTCACGACGAGCGTTCCAGCGAAGCTCTCGTACACGCCTTCGCCGTGCGGCTTGGCCTTGCCGTGCCCGTCGATCCTGCCGCCGTGCGTGTAGATCGCAAAGCTGCCGCTGAAGGTCGAGGCGAAGATCATGTGGACGCGCATGCTGCCCGGCAGGGTGCCGCTTGCGCTGCCCGTCTCATACACCTCTTCGCCGACTGCGCCGACGTAGTGCAGCTTCGCTGTGTCGACGGCGTGTAGCTCTGCGCCGGTGGCGAGACTCGCCCCCCCGCCGAGCGCGATCGCGAGCGCGACCAGCGGCCCCAACAAGGCGCATGCCGCTCGGCGTCCGGGCGCATCGCCCGATCCGCGGAGCTTGCCCACAATGACCATTTCTTTATAAACGTTTACAATCATTTCTCTCATATAGCGCGCTCACTCCGCCAGCGCGTAGCTCGGTGAGACCCTCGAGGCCAGGACGATCGGCGTGAGCGCCGCCGCGAACACGATGCTCGCGACAAGCGCGAAGATCTGAAGCGGCCGCGCGTCTGCCGCGATCGCGGCGATCGGAAAGCCCGTCACCCGACCGAGATAGCCGTCGATGATCGCCTGGCCGTACACGCCCGCGAGCGCACCCGTAACGCAGCCGGCGCTCAGCAACAGTGCCGCTTCGAGGAGCAGGATGCGGCGCAGGCGCGCTGGAGAGACGCCGCAGAGACGCAGTCCCGCAAGCGCGCTCCGTTGCTGCCACACAGCCGAGGTCAGGGCGGCCGCCATCGCGAGTATCGCGGCTGCCAGCAGCAGATTCGAGATCTCCCGCAGCTGGCCGAGTCCTTCCCTGGTGAGGGTGTCGATGCTCGTTTGCAGGGAGGAGCGTGTGCGGACTACCAGCCCGCCCCCGCGGCCGAGCACCTGCCGTATGCGCCGAGCGACCACCGGCGCGCTCGCCCCCGGCTTCAATGACACGCCGAGCGCGGTTACGCCCCCGCCCCCCCACAGGCGCGCGTACTGCGCGCTGCCGATGAAGATCGCTCCCGGGCTCCATGCGAGATTGCTGCTCAGGGCGGCGATCCGCAGCGACACCTCGCCGCTGGGCGTGGGAAGCGTCAGGCGGTCGCCCAGCCCGACGTGCTGCTGCTGCGCGATCTGGCGTGATACGACGACCCAGCCGCCACGGGCGAGCCGCTGCTGCGCGAGGGCCGCCGAGCCGCTCACGATCTGCGAGGAGAGCACGCGCCGGGCCCCGCCGGGCGGTCGCGCGATCATCCACACTCGGCGGCCGTCGATCACCACGAATCCTCCTCGAAAGATCTGCACTCCGGCGGAGCTGGAGTGCAGAGGGTGGGATGAGGGGTTGGTTACGCCCGCGACACCCGCTATCCGGGAGATGCGCCTCGGCAGATCTCCCGCGTTGAAGTCGACGACCGCCTGGTCGTCGCCGCGATTGCCCACCCACAGCGCCGCGTCGGCGGCGTAGCTGTGCGCGAAGCGCGCGATGCCTCCTTCCAGGTCGCCGCGCGCGCCGCCGAGCGCGATGCTTCCGAACAGCGCGAGGGCCCCTGTCGCCGCGAGCGCGAAGCTGCGCAGCGTCGTCGCCTGCAGCGAGCTCAGCGCGACCGGCATCGCCGTCAGCTTCTGCCGCCACTGCGCGAGCCTTGCGCAGAGCGCCATCACGGCGTTCAGCGCCGGCGGCACCGCGCACACCGTCCCGAGCGCCAGCAGCATGCACGCGATGAGCGCGTGCGAGGGCCCCGTGGCGAGCAGTACCGTCGCCGCGATGGGCAGGACGAGCGCGCTGCCGTTCAGGGCGCGGCGCGTGGAGGCATGCAGGGTGTTCCCCGGAATGCCCTGCTGCTGGTAGACATTGCGCAGCGGGTCATGGTCGCGAAGGTCGAGCAGCGGCAACGTCGAGGCGATGCCACAGCTCACGATCCCGGTCGCCAGCGCGGCGAGCAGCGATGCGCTGCTGAGCGCTGTCTGCGTGCCGAGCGTGAACGCCTCCGCCAGGTAGCGCGGCGACTGCGCGAGCAGCGTCACCGAGAGCCCGTAGCCGCACAGGATGCCGAGCAGCGAGGCGGCGGACCCCAGCATCAAAGCCTGGACGGCGAACATCTGCACAATCGCTGAGCGCCGCATGCCCATCAGGCGCAGGTCGGCTATCGCTCGGCGCCGGTCTGGGGCGCTCAGCAGCAGCGCCGCCGTGGCCAGCAGCACGCCGAGCAACGCGCTCACGGTCGCAAACAGCGCGCTCGCCTCATCGCTTGGCCGCAGCGCCTGGCTCAGCAGGCCGACGTCCTGGTCGGCGGCGGCGACGTCGATGCGGCCGCCCGCGAGCCGGGTGAGCTCGGAGCGGACCTTCGCGCCCTGTCCCGGCCGCGGCTGCACGAGTACGCGCGAGACGCGATCGCCAAGGCCCGTCAATCTCTGGAGCTCTGCCAGCTGCATCACCGCGACGCTCGTGTGCGAGAGCGCGCCGAAGGCTTCCTGCCCGAGCACCGCCGAGATCGGCACCGACACCGCCCTGCCGCGCGCGTAGACTTCGACGCTGCCGCGCGGTGTGATGGAGGACCCGCCCGCCCCGCCGCCGATCGCGAGCTCGCCGGCGGTGCGGGAGCTCAGCCCGATCCCTTGCGCTGAGAGGGTGGCGGTCGGGATCGTGCGCACGAGGCCGTCCAGGAAGACGAGGCTCGTGCCGGCCCCGGCGAGGTCGACGGTCGCCGTGCGTCCGTTCGGGGCGCGCAGCGTCGCTGTCGCTTCGAGTAGGGACCCGGCCGCCAGCACACCCGGCAGACGCTGCGCCGCTCGCAGCAGTGCGCCGCCGATGCCCTCGCCCGAGCGCGCGTGCAGCTGCAGCGTTGCAGGACCGATCACCGTACGCACCGCCTGGGTGCTGGAGGCGGAGACGCTGCCGGCGGCGAGGCTCGTCGCGAACACGAGCGCGACCGCGATCGCGACGCCGATCCCGGCGAGCAGCTCCTGCACGAGGTGCCGTCGCAGCCAGCGAACGTAGAACCAGAAGAGGGCATAGGGTCCCACCAGCGCCCGCGGGCGCGGCGGTTGCGGCCCGCGCGCCTGCCAGGCGCTCCTGCGCGAGCTCCTCTGGAGCTCCGCGGCGGCGCCCTTTGACATCAGGCGCTTGCGGAGGCTCGCAGCGGCACGACGTCGGCGAGCTCGGGCGCCAAGCGGCCGTGCAGGCGGCCCTCCGAGAGCGTCAGCGCGCGGTCGGCGCCGGCGAGCGCCGGAGTCTCGTCCGTGCTGCTCAGCACGGCGAGACCATCGTCGGCAAGCGAGCGCAGCAGCCGTAGGATCGCCCTGCGCTGCACGAGCTCCACGCCGGCCACGACATCGTCGACGAGCAGCAGCCGCGGCGCGCTCGTCAGCGCGAGCGCGAGCATCGCGCGCACCTGCTCGGCGCCGCGGAGGCTCCGCAGCAGACGCCCGGCAAGCTCGTGCGCGCCGGCGCGCTCCAGCACGTCGTGCGCGCGGCGACGCGCGTGGCGGCGGGGGACGCCGCGCGCCAGCTGCACCTCCACGAGCCGGCGCTGCACCGGCCAGGCTTCGCCGAGGAGAAAGCCGCCGGCGCAGTAGGCGATCCCGTCACCGATCGCCGTCGGGCCGCGCAACTGCCGACCGTCGAAGCGCACGACGCCGCCGTCGGGCTGGGCGAGGCCGCAGGCGAGATGCAGCAGGCTCGAGCGTCCCGAGCGGCGTTTGCCCCAGATCGCGACGAGCTCGCCGACGTCGACCTCCAGGCAGATGTCGTCGAGCAGCAGCCGCCCTGGGCTCTCGCGATCGAGCAGCCGCACGTGCTCGATGCTGAGCAGGCTCACGGTTGCGTCCCGGCCGCGGCGGCACGGAGCTCGCTGCGGGCGTACTCGATCCAGCTCAGCACCGCCCCGGCGCGCAGCCGGCACTCTTCGCCGGCGAGCCTCTCCGCGAGCGCCGGGCGACCTGCGGGCTCCTCCTCGTCGTCCGTCGGCAGCCTGCCGGCCGCTTCCAAACACACTTCCGCGCAGCGCTCGAGCACTCGCAGCGCGTGCTCGGGCGCCAGCGCCGCGAAGTGCTGCGCGATCAACCGCGAGCGGCGCTCGTCGTCGCTCACCTGCTCGATCAGCCAGCGCTCGTAAGCGCAGATTCCGACCTCGGTGGCCCTGTAGTGGAGCTTCGGCTGGCGCACTGGATCCTCGACGCGCGCGTCCCGGGCGTGCTCGATCAGGCCGCGACGCGCAAGGCTGTCGAGCGCCGTGTAGATCTGTGAGCGGCTTGAGAGCTCGAGCGTGTCGCCGTAGGTGCGCTCGAAACGCTGCACGAGCCCGTAGCCGTAGCTCGGTCGCTGGATCAAAAGCCCCAGCAGCGCCCAGTTGATCGGCGAGCGCATCGCCGCGGCGCCCCTGTCGTTCAACCGTGCTGCTTCCATTGCCCCTCCCTCCGGTCGGCTGCGTCAAGCCTACACCGGTGCGGGCTCTCTGTGCGGTTAGTCACGAGGGCGAATGTTCTCCTTAAAGACCAACGGCCGGCGGGCGCGCTGCCGCCAGGCGAGAGCGCCTCTGCCCGGAAGGACTCCTGCTCGGGGGCGCGTTAGTCGCGGCCAAGAACGGTCGAGTACTGGACTAGACACGCCCACATACGCACTGCATGATGGCGTCGTCGAGTCGCACGAGCAGTCTCTCGATGGGTCGGCAGGCGAGCTCGTAGGGGAAAGAGGAGAGGGGAGAAACGATGAGCGGTAGCCGGCAGGAGGGACAGGCGATCGCGGCGGCGCCGGCCGGTCGCCGTGGAGCCTCGAAGCCTCATAGGGAAGGCGCCACTACACGGCCCGCGGCCCACGACCGATGACCCACCACGCACGCATCCTCGCCCCCGCGACCGGCGCCCAACCACAAGCTTGTAGTCAACAAGGAAGTAAACAAGTAAAGGCTCTCTCTGCCTCACTGGGTCTGTTGTCCTTTATCTCAATAGCTGAGCGTTTCGTTCATAGAAACGCGATTGGGAGTTCAATCAATGCGTAGTCGACTTTTGGGATTCACAAGGGACGCAGTTCAGAGAGAGAGAGCCCCTGGGAGAGGGAGAGGGAGAGGGAGGAAGATCAAGCGAAGCGGGGGAGAGGCGAGAAGTCGAGCCGAAAAGGCGTCGAGCGATCGCTGGGAGAGGCGAGAAGTCGAGCCGAAAAGGCGTCGAGCGATCGCTGACTCTCGGATGCGGAGTTTGATGGATCCGTTTCCAATTCCTTGGGTGGGAAGAATAAGAAAGAGCAAGCGAGAACTCTCGCGAGCTAATAGGGAAATTTTGTGGGTTTGGGTAACAGGGATGAGGGTTCGAACAGGGATGGGGATCTGAGGTGAGAGAGGTTCTGAACAGTTGGGGGCACTCGCGAGAAAGCTCTCGCGCGCAGACCCCCTCAGCAGCCGCTGGCCAGCGCGAGCGCCTGGCAGAGTTCGTCGAGCTTATGGGGGCCGAGCTTCGTGATCGGCTCGACCAGCAGCGCCTTTGGGACCGTGCGCAGGTTATCGAGGCTGATCGCGCATTCGTGCGGCATCCCGTCGTTGGGTCCAAGCAGTACCTCGCTTCTCAGCCCTCGTATGCGCGAGGAGACGGTCGCGACGACGATGTTGTTCAGCGTTCCGATCGCCTGGTCGCGGGTGAGCACGCAGACGGGGTGGCGGCCCTCGGCCTCCATTTCCAGCCAGAAGACCGCGCCGCGGCTTGGGGCTACCAAGGCTCTTCGCGAATCAGGGCGCGGGCGTTGGCCACGGCCCACTGGTCTTCGCGCGCCTGGAGCTCGGAGGCGGTCAGCTTCGCCTCGGCCTCGAAGTACTCGGCCAGCTCGCTGTGCGCCTCGACGACCCGCAGGGCAGCGGTGGCCTGCGCCTCGCTCCAGCGCGGCGCGCGCTCCAGCAGCTTCTCCTTGGCGGTCATGGACAGAATCCTAGCGCGGGATGCAAGGATGGACCAAGTCCAATGCTCCCCACGGCGAGCGCGCGTAAGCGCGCGGCGCGAATGCTTTCAAGCGAACCGCGCCGGAGTGCCGGTTTGCGTCCGTCAGTCAAGAAGGGCGCCGTCAGGCGCCCGTGCTGACGTTTTATGCAGTAAGCAGCACACGCGAGATCTCTCGCGTACTTTGCAAAAGAAGGCTGGTAGTTACGCTTTGTAGGTAGCGATTTGTGATATGATCGGAGGGTTTCGCGAGCAAGCTCTCGCGGGCACCCAGGAGAGGTTTTCAAGCAACGAGTTTTGAAGGTCCGTTTTGAAGAATAAGAGGGGCTCGCGAGGACTCTCGCGTGCTTTCGTAAAAATACTTTGTGGTACTCAATCTGTTTCTCAATCTAACTGTTGTCTTTGATCTCAATAGCAGAGCGTTTCGTTCCTAGAAACGCGATTGGAGTTCAACCAATGCGTAGTCGACTTTTGGGAGTAACAAAGGTATGCAGCTCAGAGAGAGAGAAGAGAATAGAGAAGATTGGGCTTTTCGTGATTTGATGTGGTTGGTCTTGCTGATCTGAACCTCTTGAGATTATGTGAAGATTGATCTGTATTACGGCGGTTACTCGGTTGACACAAAGCTATTAGGGGTGGATAAATGATTGGATTTATTAGAAAACGCGTGACCTATGCCAACGTCGCGGCGACGATCGCGATCTTCTTCGCGCTCAGCGGTGGCGCCTACGCCGCCAGCAAATACTTGATCACCTCGACCAAACAGATCAGCCCGAAGGTGCTCAAGGCGCTGAAGGGCAAGAATGGGAAGAACGGAGCCGACGGCGCCGCCGGGCCGGCCGGTTCTACCGGCAAAGAAGGTTCCGCGGGCAAGAACGGCGCAAATGGCGAAAAAGGCGCAAGCGGCACGAGCGCCACGGCAGAATCGTTCACCGGCAAGGCGCACGGCTGCGAAGAAGGCGGCGTGATCGTCAAGTCTGCGAGCCCGGAAGCGGTGGTCTGCAACGGCAAGGCCGGCGCGAACGGCACGACGGGGTTCACCGAAACGCTGCCGGAAGGTAAGACCGAGAAGGGCACGTGGGAGTTTGGATTCGGTGCGGTGGAAGGCGCGGTGAAGGCGGGTGGAGAACCCGCGACAAGCACCCACCCACCATTCGGCGCACCGATCTCGTTCCCGATCCCACTGGCCGAACCGCTCGGCAAGACGCAGGTGCACTACCTGAAGTACGGAGCAACCGACGCGGCGTGCGGCGGCGAAGTCGAAGAACCGACAGCCGCGCCGGGGAACCTCTGCGTCTACGAGCGCGAAGTGAGTGGACTGAACACAGAACCAGAACTGGAAGAATACCAGGGCAAAATAGTGCCCCCGGGCAGCAATGAACCGACCTTCACGCCCGATAGTGAAGGCGGTGCAGGCAGAACAGGGGCACTGGTGGGCTTCATTGTTGGAGCCGAAGTGTCGTCCAGCGGCTGGGGCACCTGGGCGGTGACCGCACCGGAAGGCTGAGCAGCGATCGACGCGTAGATGACGCAGGTGCGCCCCGGGCGGCTGAGGCCGCTCGGGGAGGCCGCGCCGGACAGGGCTTGAACCTTGAGACGACCGAGAGGAACGATGCAGTGGGCTTGACAGCGCGAACGGGAAAGCAGACGGGACGAATGGCGATGCAATGCCGCGCACTCGTTGGGACGTGCGCACTGACCTTGGCGCTGCTCGCGCTGCTGGCGCCGTCGCCGGCG
This sequence comes from uncultured Solirubrobacterales bacterium, assembly GCA_963729925.1. Taxonomy (GTDB): domain Bacteria; phylum Actinomycetota; class Thermoleophilia; order Solirubrobacterales; family Solirubrobacteraceae; genus Palsa-744. The sequence goes on from CAVSPS010000009.1 coordinate 35,667, forward strand.
CTCGCGGCGTTCCACCGCGAATACCTCGGTAAGGTGACGGAAACGCCGGCAGGGCCATTGCACGTGGAAGCCGTTGCCGCCGGCCCCGAAGGCGACCTCTGGGTCGGCGAACGCACGTCGCCCGGACGCGCGGCGCTCTACGAGTTCGACCCGGCTGGAGTCGTGGTCAAGACGCTGGATATAGCCTCGGAATACGGCATGTACGGCATGGCGGTAAACGATGCCACCGACGAGATCTACGTCGGGGCGATCGTGAAAAACGAAGGTGTCTTGCAAGTCTACGACCAAAGCGGCACGCTGCTGCGAACCATAGGACTGGCGGGACGGCTGAAGGCGATTGCGATCGATAACTCGAACAACCCGCTTGACCCCTCGGCGGGGGACGTGTATGTCACGTCTCAATCAAGCGAAGCTGACGAAATCGAGAGATTCACCGAGGCCGGCGAACCGGTGCCGTTTGAAGCCTCTGGCGGTCCTGGTGGAGCGGTGCAGAGCATTGCCGTCGACTCACAGGGCGAGATTTATATCACCCGGTCCAGCTGCGTGGAAGGGGAATGCGGGCACATCGTGCTTGGATACGCATCCAGCGGGCGGTTCCTCAGCGAGCTCACCGGGAAGGGCACGCCGGGCGTGGGCGGCAGCCACGAAGAACTCGGCTGGGGAGGACCTGTTGACGGTGTGGCCGTGGATCCTGCGAGCGGCCGACTGCTCGTCGCGATCAACCACGATCACGAACCCGAACGTGAAGCGGCGATCGACGAATTCGAACCGGAAAACGGCGATCGCTTCAGCACTCAGATCGCGGAAGCCCTCCCGGAAGAAATGCTGGCAGGCGGTGGGGCCGGGGAAGAGGGCTCGTTGGTGGCCGGCCCCGGTGGGCAGATCTACCTGGCCCACGCGACCGGCGTCTACGAGTTCGGCTCCGGTCGCTTCTTTCCAAGCTTGCGACTCGGTGAACCCTCGCAGCGCACCGGGCCGACTGCGACGCTGAACGGCGCGGTGGACCCGGAATCGCAGCAACTGAGCGATTGCCACTTCGAATACGTGAGCGACGCGGAATTTCAGGCGCATCAGATCAACGAGGTGCAGACGGTGACGGTCGGCGCCGGCGGCGAGGGGGACCTTAGTGAAGGCTCCGCCGCGGTGAGCGGCGTCACGGCCACGACTGGCGCGTTCGTGGTCGGCGAGATGATCGAAGGCGCCGGCATCTCAGCAGGTACGACGATCACCGAAGTGTCCGCGGGCACGCTCACGCTGTCAAACCCGGCGACGGCGAGCGCCACCGACGTGCAGCTGACCGCGCGGCCGAGCGGCGGCACCTTCGCACTGGAATTCGAAGGGAGGTCGACCGGGGCCGAAGGGTTGGGTGATCTCGATCGGACTTCCGTGATTGAAGACGTGACCAATACACGCCACTTCGCGGTCGGCGAGGAGGTCGCCGGTTCCGGGATTCCGGCTGGGACGATTGTGACTGCAGTCAACGTGAAGGAAGGCAAGCTGGAACTCAGCAACGCGGCGACCGTGACGCAGAAAGGCGTGACGCTGAGCGCGAGCCTGCCCTTCGACGCCTCAAAGGTGGTGGTGGAACGGGCGCTTGAAAAGGTACCGAGCATCGGAGAAGGCTACGTCCAGGTCGACGGAGCGGACGGCGGTCCTTACGTGGTCACGTTCAGGGGCATATTGGGAGATCGCGCGGTTTCGCAATTGAGCGGCATTGCGGCGGGTCTGACGCCGAATGGCACGAGTGTCGGTGTGACCGTGACCACCGTCGGCGACGATGGCTGGAGTTCGGCAAAGACGGCCGCCTGCGAACACCCCGACGCAACCGAAATCCCGGTCGACTCGAGCTTCCACGCGGTCCACGCCAACGTTACGGGGTTGGGCGAAGGCGCCGCCTACCTCTATCGAATCTCCGCCACCTCGACCGGCGAACTCGGCGGCACGGAAGCGAGCAGGCCGCTGAGCTTCACGGCGCCGGCCGCGCCGCGAATCGAATCGACGAGCGCCACGAACTTCTCGTCGGGCTATGCCGACCTGGACGCGACGATCGACCCGTTGGGCGCACAGACGTCATATGAGTTCCAGTATGTGTCCGCCGCTGACTACAACCCCGCCGCCGAAGACCCCTACGCTGTGGGCGCGACCGCGCCTGCCGGCCCGGCCGCAATCGGCGCGGGCGGCGCCACCGGAAGCGTGGCGGCCACGGCGCAGCAGCAGATCGGCGGTCTCGCGCCAGGCACGACCTACCACTTTCGGGTCGTGGCCACGAACGAGATCGCCGAAAAAGGCGAAGTCACCTATGGCCCGAAGACGGCCTACGGCCCGGATGAGACGTTCACGACGCTGCCGGCGCCCTCCACCGGCCTGCCCGACGGGCGCGCATACGAACTGGTCACGCCGGCGGACAAGGGCGACGCCGTCGACCTGTTCGGCAGCCGGCAAGAAGTGATCGAAACCTTCGGAGACCCCGAAGACGGTTTCGTCTCGGAATCGGGCGACAGCTTCCTGCTCGCGAAAACGCTCGCAGCCTTCGGCCCTTTCCCGGCGAGCGAAATAAACGCCTACCTGTTCACGCGCACGCCACAGGGGTGGACCTACAAGTCCCTGGCCTCGCCGGCGTTTGGCCTGCAGTCACTCTTCCTCGGCGCGTTCGATCCGAGCGACTTCTCCGAGGTCGCGCTGAACGCGCTGGTCGGCTCGGTCTCCAGCGCCGAAGGTCACCGCGACTCGAGCGTGGTGGGTCCACCTGACGGCCCCTACTCGACGATGCACGTCGACGCGCCGGTTCACACCGAAGCCGAGGAAACAGAAAAGACCACGGTCGTCGCGGGCTCACACGACCTCAGCAGCGTCGTGCTCGAAAGCAAGAGCAGTGCGCTCTGTCCGGCCGCCTCAAATCTCGATCCGGAAGCCGAGTTGCTCTGCGAATACTCCGGTGGTGAATTGAGGCTGGTCGACGCCGAAAGCAAAGGCAAGCTGCTCAACCGCTGCGGCGCGGTGATCGGGCAGGGGCACGAGCCCGGCGCAGCGCATGACGCGGTCTCGGCGGACGGGTCGAAGGTGTTCTTCACCGCCCCCGACCCCTACGCGGTGCGTCAGGGGCCAGGCTGCTGGAACGGTGGCAGCGGAAACGTGCCGGAGCTGTACATGCGCTCAGGCGGCAGAACCACAGAGATATCCGCTCCGGAAAGGGGTGCGCCCGAAGCACTGGCTGAAGATCCAGCCCTCTATGTCGGCGCCTCCGAAGACGGATCGCGCGTCTACTTCCTAAGCGAAGGCGAGCTGACCAAGGACGATGCGGGCATCCACGACCGGGAGCTCTACGAATACGACACCGAAACCTCGAAGCTGACACGCATCTCGCACGGGCAGCCAGGCGATGTCGCGGGCGACGTGCACACCGTGCCTGCGGTGGCGAGCGAAGGTACCGCCGTCTACTTCACGGCCTTTGGTGCGCTGGCGCCGGGCGCGAGCAGGCTGGCGCCCGAAACGCAGGGCAATGCGCCGGTCAACCTCTACCGCTACGAAACAGCGAGTGGCAGCACCACCTATGTCGCGCCGGTCAACGTCGGCTCCTATCCGGACGACGCGACATCGAGTTGGGACTTCGGTCAACTGGCACTGTCTCCTGAAGCGAGCTGGTACACGACACCCAACGGACAGTACCTGCTGTTCGCCACCAGCCACGAACTGACGGGCTACAGCACGCGCGAAGCGAACCCCGATGACTGTAAGGGCTTTGCGCGCACAGAAGGTTCGGGAGGATACTGCGACGAGGTCTACCGCTACGCCGCCGCCACCGGCGAAGTGGCGTGCCTTTCCTGCGACCCGAGCGGGGCGCCGCCGGTTGCCAACGCGCTCTTCTCGCTCTCGTCGGGATCGCTGGTTCCGTCGGCCGGCCCGGTGCGCTCGATGTCCAACGATGGCGCCTACGCGTTCTTCGAAACTGCGAATCCGCTCGTGCCGGGCGCCACCAACGGCATGATAGATGTCTATGAGTGGCACGAAGGCCGGGTCTCGTTGATCAGCTCCGGCACGGACGCCAGCCCCTCGTTCTTCCTCGGCGCGAGCGCGAGCGGCGCCGATGTCTTCATCGGCACGCACGCCAACCTCGTGCCCGAAGTGGAAACCGCGTCAAAGGGCAACATCTTCGACGCACGGATCTGCACCTCATCCGAACCGTGCCCGCCGCCGGCCGCAGGCGAAGGCGTGCAGTGCGAAGGCGAGGCCTGTATGAGCCCGCCCTCCGCGCCCAACGACGCCACCCCGGCTTCCGCGACGTTCTCCGGTCCCGGAAACGCGCAGGGGAACTCGGCCGAAGCGAAAGGCTCGCCCGGTAGCGCGGGCAAAGGGCAGACGCGCGCACAGAAGCTGAAGCGTGCGTTGAAGCTCTGCAGGAAGACGGCGGCGCGTAAGCGTCGCGCATGCGAAAGGAGCGCCAGGACGAGATTCGGCGCCAAATCCAAGGCGAAGGGGCTGAGCCGTAGCAATCGCAAGGCTGGGAGGTCACGATGAGGTCGCTCGTAAGCGTATGTGGAGCCTTTGCATCGGCCTGCCTGCTGGCGGTCGGGTTGCAGCCCGGCTCGGCGGCAGCGGCCGAAGCCCAGCATCCGCAGTGGACGGTCACCTCTGTGTCACGGCCGACCAACTTCAAGCCTGGCGACGCGAGCGGAGACGACTCTTACGAAGTGACGGTGGCCAACACAGGGGGCGCCGCCAGCGACGGCTCGACGATCCAGATCACAGACGAACTGCCCGAAGGACTGACCATCGATCCGGCGGGCGCCCGTGGCGAAGACCACCTCGCGAATGCGCGCCTGAGCTGCGTGAACCGCACCTGCACATACGCCGGCGTGGTGGGCCCCGACCAAACCCTGAACATCGTCTTTCCGGTCGACGTCGCGCCTGGCCCTTACGCGAACAGCTGCGAAGTGGCAGATGCGGCGGTCGGCTGCCTGACCAACGTGGTGCACGTCTCCGGCGGAGGCGCCCTCGACGCGTCGATGTCCACGCCGACAACGATCTCCGAAGCGCCGGCCGGCTTTGGCATCGCCCCGGGGGGCTCTGTCACAGCGCTCTCCACCACGCAGGCAGGCGCGCATCCAGACATCACCACGTCGATCGCGTTCGACACCGTCGACCCCAACGGCGCGCTGGCGGCGCCGGTGAAGGACACCACCGACGAACTGCCGCCCGGGTTCGCGGGCGATCTGGTCGAAGCCCCCACCTGCTCGGTGGCGCTGTTCGTGCGCGAAGAATGCCCCACCGATACGCAGATCGGCATCACGACGCTGACGCTGACCGAGCTCGGCGACCCGAGCCAAACCGTCGCGGAAGCGGTCTACAACCTGGCGCCAAACCCTGGCGCCGTCGCGAAGCTCGGCTTCTCCGCGCAGCACATCTTCGGCGTGCAGGGCGACATCACGGTGCGTCCAAGTGACTACGGGCTGACCGCGACCTTCGAAAACATCGAAGAGGCCCAGGCCGAGCTCGACGCCGTCTCGCTCACGATCTGGGGCGTGCCGGAGGACCCGGTGCACGATCCGCTGCGCTATTCCGGCGGGGTTTCCGGCCACTTCGGGGTCTCCGCGGAAGGCGCCGCACGGGTGCCGTTCTTCACCAACCCGACCGCGTGCAGCGGCACCCCGCTGCAGGCGCGCTTCCTGGTCACCTCCTGGGAAGAAGGCGCGGGCATCGGCAGCGCGCAGATGCCGATCGGTCCGCTCATCGGCTGCGACCGGCTCTCGATGGAACCGTCGATGAGCGTCCAGGCCACGACCGACAAGGCCGAAGCGGCCAGCGGCCTCGCTCTGCAGATGAACATCCCGCAGACCTACGACAACCCGGAAGGCCTGGCCACCTCGAACCTGAAGAAGGCGGTTGTCGCGCTGCCGGAAGGGATGACGGTCAATCCCTCCGCCAGCGCGGGGCTCGCGGGTTGCACCCCGGAAGAGCTGGCCCAGGAAGGATCGCGCTACGTGGAAGGCCAGGGCTGCCCGCACGAATCCAAGCTCGGCAGCGTGCGGATCAAGACGCCCGCGCTCGCCGAAGAATTGACCGGGTCGGTCTATCTCGCGCAGCCGTATGACAACCTTGCCGAATTCGGGAATGCGGCGCACCCGCTCGGCTCGCTGCTGGCGCTCTACGTCGTGGCGCGCCTGCCCTCACGCGGGATCATCATCAAGGTCGCCGGCCATGTGGAACCGGACCTCCAGACGGGGCGGCTCGTCACGACATTCGACAACCTGCCGCCCCTGCCGTTCAGCACCTTCGACTTCGACTTCATCCAAGGCCCCACCTCGCCGCTGGTGACGCCGGCGCTCTGCGGGCAATATTCGGCGCAGGCGGGGCTGACGCCCTGGTCTAATCCGGAAGGCTCGCCGCTCGAACCTTCGATCGCGCCGTTCCCGATCACGGCCGGTGTCGGCGGCGGCGCGTGTCCGTCTGGTGGAGTGCCTGCGTTCAAGCCGACGGTCGTCGCGGGCACTGAAGACAATGCGGCCGGCTCCTACAGCCCGCTGTACCTGCGGATCGAACGTCAGGACGGCGAACAGGAGATTACGGGGTTCGGGACGCAGCTTCCGCCGGGGCTAACGGGCGACCTGAGCGGCATCGAAAAGTGCTCTGAAGCGGACGTGCAGCATGCGCGCGAACAGACGGGCGCGGAAGCGGAAGCCGATCCTGCCTGCCCGGCGGGCAGCGAAATCGGGCACACGATCGCCGAAGCGGGGGTGGGCATCGTGCTTGCGCAGACACCGGGGAAGCTGTATCTGGGTGGGCCGCTGGAAGGCGCTCCGCTCTCGGTCGTCTCGGTGACGAGCACGAAGGTCGGACCGTTCGACCTCGGGACGGTGGTCGTGCACCTGCCGCTTGACATCAACCCGATCACGGCGGCGGTGTCGATCCCGTCCGGGGCCGCCGACCAGATCCCGCACATCATCAACGGGATCGTGATCCATCTGCGCGCGATCCGGGTCTACATCAGCCGGCATGACTTCATGATCGATCCGACGAGCTGCGAACCGATGAGCATTGGCGCGACGGTCGTGGGGGCGGGCGCGAACTTCGCCGACCCGGCTGACGCGAACCCGGTGACGGTCACGGATCGCTTCCAGGCCGCCGACTGCTCGAGCCTCGCCTTCAAACCGTTCTTCAAGGCCTCGACGTCGGGCAAGACCTCGAGAGCGAACGGTGCGAGCCTGCATGTGAAGCTGACCTATCCTAAAGCTCCGTTTGGTACGCAGTCGAACATCAAGAGCGTTCATGTTGAACTTCCGAAGGCTCTTCCTTCTCGTTTGAGCACTTTGAACCATGCTTGTTTGGATTCTGTTTTCAATCAGGATCCAGCTAGTTGTCCTTCACAATCAAAGGTGGGATTTGCAAAGGCTGTGACTCCAGTACTTCCAGTTCCTCTAGAAGGTCCAGCTTACTTTGTGAGCCATGGAGGCCAGAAGTTCCCCGAATTGATAGTGGTTCTCCAGGGATATGGAGTTACTGTCTATCTCGAGGGAGAAACATTCATCAGCAAAGCTGGTATAACCTCCTCAACCTTCAAGGCGGTCCCCGATGTGCCCGTGGGCTCCTTCGAATTGAATCTGCCCGAGGGCCCGTTCTCGACGCTGGCGGCCAACAGGGACCTGTGTGCGGCCAAACTTGTGATGCCCGCGGTGTTCACGGGCCAGAACGGCACGGTGCTGAAGCAGAGCGCCAAGCTGGCGGTCACCGGCTGCAAGCCGGCGATCCGCGTCGTCGGCCACAGCGTCAAAGGCTCGCATGCGAGCATCCGCGTCACGGTCCCCTCCGCGGGCACGCTGGTGGCCGCCGGCGGGAGTATCAAGCGCTCCGTCAAGCGCGTTGCGAAAGCGGGGACCGTAAGGATAGACGTGACGCTCACAAGCCAACGTCTGCGCGTGCTCGCAAAGAATCCCCATCAGCGCGTCAACGCGAAGGTGAAGCTGCGCTTCAGGTCGAAACACGGCGCGCCGCTCACAGCGTACGTCAGGCTGCTGATGGGGTGAGCGGCCTCTGCGGCGACCAGACAAGCTTACGCGTCCCTCCCTCTCCCTCTCCGGACGGCGCGTGAGATAAGGCGTGCCGGGGCGCGACCCATCCCGCCCCGGCACGTCGCCCAGACAGCTGACGTCAGGGTCCAAGCAGCGCCAGCGGGACGACCGCGACGCCGTCTCCTCTGCGGTAGGCGAACCTTCCCGTGTAGACGACGACACGGTCGACGAGCCGGTCGCCGATCTGCTCGTGCAGCCAGTTGAGATGCCTCACGTCGTGGCCGCCGACCGTGTCGGCCAGCTTCGTCTCGATCGCGACGCACGATCGGCCCTCGCCCTCGACGATCAGATCGACCTCATGGCTGCCGTTCTTGGTACGCAGGTGGCCGACTCTCGCGTTTGCGGCGTCGGCATAGACACGGACCGATTGTGTCACGAGCGACTCGAACAGCGCGCCGAGCCAGGTGCCGGTGGCGGTCGAGATGCGGTTGCCTTCGCCGCGCAGCAGCCCGGCCTTGTCGGCGCCGACGAGCCGGGCGGCGATGGCGGGGTCGACGAGGTGGTGCTTCGGTGCGTAGGTGAGTCGCTTGAGGGGGGCGAACGTGGGGATCCACGCTTCCACCGGATCGAGCACGAAGATCCGTCTCAGGTGCTCTCTATACGCGCCGGCGGTCTGGCGTGCAGGCTTGTCCCCGTCGCCTGGGGTGGCGGCATCGAGGATGGCCGTGTACGACGCATTGGTGGCGGTTGCCGCGGCGTAGGCGGCGAGCCACGCCCGCAGCGCTCCCGGGCGGCGCACGTTGACACCGTTCTCGGGCAGCTCGCGCTCGACGATGCGCGCAACGTAGCTGTCGAGCTGAAGTTGCCGCGCCCGCTCGGACAGGTCCCGGATGCCGGGGAACCCGGACCTGAGGATCTCATCGGTGTAGGCCGGCATGTCAACCTCCGAGCTCCCGCCGATGTCTTTCGACTCGCCGGCCAGTAGGGCGCGAAGCGAGACGGTCGGCACATCGACGCCGCGCTCGTGCAGCGACATGGGTCGCATCGTCATGCTGACGATCCGCCCCGCGCCGGAGTGGATACTGACTCCGGGAGCCACGCCCGCGGACCCGGCGAGCAAGAAGCGCCCGCCGGTGGGCTCGTCGTCCACCGCTCGTCGGACGCGGTCCCAAACCCTGGGTTCGAGCTGCCACTCATCGATCAGCACCGGCGGCGGGACCTGCGTGACGAGGTCGAGATTGCTCGCAAGAGCTGCATGTTCGTTGGGATTGTTGAGCGACAGGATCGTCGAGGCGCGCTTGGTCGCCGTCGCCGTCTTGCCGACCCCCTTGGCTCCCTCCAACGCGATCGCCGCCAGAGCTCCGAACAGCTCGTCGAGTATCTCGTCAATGATGCGCCGCCGGTAGGTCATCCCAAGGATAACCTAACATATCGACAGGCTTCCAGCTAACATTTGGACATCATCCTGATTGACGTCTCGTCGCTCGAGCGGAGCTATCGACGCCGTGTCGGGCTTCAGCGTGACGGTCGTCGAGCTTTTCGCCTGACCGGGGCGCGGTCAGGGTCCGAGGAGTGCCAGCGGGACGATCGCGACATGGGTCGCATCGTCATGCTGACGATCCGCCCCGCGCCGGAATGGATATGGCCTCCCGGAGCTACCCTTCCCCCACCGCCCGCGCCGCGATCTCGCTGCCCGCGAACGGTGTGATCAAGATGTACATCATGTGGTCCACGAGCTCCGGCAGGCGCTCGGTACGACCGCGCAGGATGTAGTCGTGCATCAGCTCGAACAGGCCGCCCACAATCGCCTCCCGCACCACCACCGGCGGCATGTTGGGGTAGTTGCCCTCTGTGCCGATGTCGAGCAGCTCGATGTAGGAGAAGTTGGCCTCGTCCACACGGCCCGTCATGTGCGGGTAGGCGATCAATATGTCCACGCACGCCAGCTTCGCGGCCGACGGCTCAGAGGCGATTATCTCCAGCAGCGCGTTCACGCCCAGCCTCACGTTCTGCGCCCAGCTGAGCCTCAGATTCAGCGATCGGTTGACGGCCGCCATCGCCTTGGAATGGGCCATCTCGAACGTGGCGAGGAACGCCTCCTCCTTGTTCTCGAAGTGCTCGTAAAAGGTTTGCAGCGAGATAGCCGCTTCCGCCACGATCTCCTCGAGGCTGAGCGCCGCGTAGCCCTTCTCCGCCGTGAGGTTCGCCACCGCGTCGAAGATCCGCTCACGCTGGTTGTGCGCCACGAAGCCCTTCGGCAGGCTGTGCTCCCCGCGCGGCAGTCCCCTTGGAGCCCACCGCGGCGAGGGTGAGAAAGTCCCCGGCGCCCGCCCTCCCTGCAGGTGTCCATGACGCCGCGCTCGCGGGCGCATCGCTATCTCCGCGGGAGAGGGGTAGTAGGACGCGATCCATGCCACGATGTCGGGGGTAAGCTTCTGGAGTTCGGTCTTCAGCGCCCTGCTCGATCGACCGCGTCGCACGCGCGCGTAAAGGATCGTCCGCAGCGCGCCCACGATCGCTCTCGCGACCGGCTCGGGGATCGTCCCCTCTCCGGGCGCCCGCTCGAATACACCGCTTATGAAGTGCGCCAACTGCTCGGCGTTGCGCGCCCATCGTTCGATCCCCACCGGCCCCGCCGCGCCCATCTCCACGGACACGAGCCTGGCGGCGTCGGGGCGGTCGCTGGAGGCTTCGAACACAGCTCGCACGATCCCCTCGATCTGGCGGGTCCACTCGTCCTCGGGGTTGTAGGTCTCGGCTATGCGCGCCACCAGGCGCTCGATCAGCATGTCGTAGGTGGCGAGCAGGCACTCCTCCTTGTTCTCGAAGTGCTCGTAGAAGCTGCGCCGCGACACTCCCGCGCCCGCCACCAGATCGGAGATCGTGGTGGCGACGAACCCGCGCTCGTTTACCGCCCGGATCGTCGCCTCGTACAGGCGCTCGCGCTGGTCCGCCGCGACCTCCTCCGGCGGGAGCGCCTGCGGTCCGCGTGGCAGCCCCCGCTCGCGTGACCTGCGTGCTCGGGGCCGTTCAGCCATGCCTATACCTTACTCTTGACAAGCTACGTAAACCATGATCTATTTGTTTGCCCATCGCCAACCCGACACGCCGGCCGAGGGACGCGGCCGGCCGTCGGGAACGTCTCCCAGTAGGATCGCAACCGATGGCGGCGATCCCAGAGTCGAGCAGCCCGCACACATCCGCGCTCGCGGCCGGCGAGCGCACCCTGACGGGCACCCCCCATGACGGGGGGCAGGCAAGCGAGCTGCGTAGGCTCTCGATCGACACGATCCGCGGCCTGGCGATGGACGCCGTGCAGAAGGCCAACTCGGGCCATCCCGGCACGGCGATGGCGCTCGCGCCGCTCGCCTACACCCTCTACCGCCACGTGCTGCGCCTGAACCCTCGCGACACCGCATGGCGCGACCGCGACCGCTTCGTGCTGAGCGCCGGGCACGCGTGCGTGCTGCAATACGCGCTCACCCACCTCTGCGGCTTCGACCTCTCGCTCGAGGACCTTCAGAGCTTCCGCCAGTGGGATTCGCGCACCCCCGGCCACCCCGAGCGCGGCCACACTCCGGGTGTCGAGGTCACCACCGGGCCGCTCGGCCAGGGCGTCTCCAACGCCGTGGGCATGGCGATGGCCGAGCGCTTCCTCGCCGAGCGCTTCAACCGGCCTGGCCACGAGGTCGTCGACCACCACACCTACGCGATCTGCTCCGACGGCGACATGATGGAGGGCGTCTCCCAGGAATCCGCCTCCATCGCCGGCCACTTCGGCCTGGGCAAGCTGATCGTCTGCTACGACGACAACCGCATCACGATCGACGGCACCACCTCGATCTCCTTCGACACCGAGAACCACATCGCGCGCATGCACGCCGACGGCTGGCACGTCCAACGCGTCGATGACTCCGAGGACGTGCACGCTTTGCACGAGGCGCTGCTCGCCGCGCGCGCGGAAACCGAGCGCCCGTCGTTCGTCTCTGTGCGCTCGCACATCGCCTACCCCGCCCCCAACGCCGTGGACACGGCCAAAGCGCACGGGGCGGCGCTGGGCGAGGACGAGGTGCGCGCCACGAAGGAGGCGATGGGCTTGCACCCCGACGCGCACTTCCACGTCGACGAGCGCGTATACGAGCACATGTCGCTGCGCGAGTCCGGCGCGGCCGCGCAGGGCGAGTGGGCCGAGCGCGAGCGGGAGTGGCGCGAGCGCTACCCGGAGCTGGCCGAGGAATGGGACCTCGCCTGGTCGGGGCGTCTGCGCGACGGCTGGGAGGCGGCGCTGCCGAGCTTCCCCGCGGGCGAGCAGATCGCCACTCGCTCCGCCGGCCAGAAGGCGATGGCGGCGATCGCCGAGTTCGCCCCGACGATGGCCGGCGGCGCCGCGGACCTCGTGGAGTCCACCAAGACCGTGTTCGACGGCGCAGGCGAGTACTCGCGCGCGCACACCGGTCGCAACATCCCCTTCGGCATCCGCGAGCACGCCATGGGAGCGATCGTCAACGGGCTCGCCGCCCACGGCGGGATGGTGAAGCCCTACGGCTCCACGTTCCTGATCTTCTCCGACTACATGCGCCCGTCCGTGCGCCTCTCCGCGCTGATGTCGCTCCCGGTCGTGTGGGTCTGGACGCACGACTCCGTCGCGCTCGGCGAGGACGGCCCCACCCATCAGCCGGTGGAGCACTGCGCGGCGCTGCGCGCCATCCCGCGCCTGTGGGTGATTCGCCCGGCCGACGCGAATGAGACAGCGGTCGCCTGGCGCGTGGCGTTGCAGCGCGAGGACGGCCCCGTGGCGCTCCTGCTCTCGCGCCAGAACCTCCCGGTGCTCGCGCGCTCCGCCGCGCCTGGATCGGCCGACCGCCCGCGCGGCGACGTGGATGAGGCGCCGTGCGCGCCGGCCGAGGGCCTCGAGCGCGGCGGCTATGTGCTGTGGGATTCCTCCTGCGACGGTGGCCCTGCGAGCGGCGCGGGCGTCTCGGACGATGGAAAGTCAGGCGACTCGGCGACGAGCGGCGGCGAAGCACCGGTGCCCGAGTTGGTTCTCATCGCCACCGGCTCCGAGGTCGCGCCGACACTCCAGGCGGGTCGCGACCTGGCGGCGCAGGGCACGCGCGTGCGGGTCGTCTCGATGCCGTGCATTGAGCTCTTCGAAGCCCAGCCGTCCGACTACCGCGAGAGCGTCATCCCCCGCGACGTCCCCGCTCGTCTCGCAGTCGAGGCGGGGGTGAGCATGAGCTGGTGGAAGTGGGTCGGCGGCCACGGCGACGTGCTCGGCATCGACCGCTTCGGCGCCTCCGCTCCGGGTGGCACCGTCTTGAGGGAGCTCGGCTTCACCGCCGAGTCGATCGCCGCCCGCGCCCGCTCCCTGCTGGGGCGCGTAGGCTGATGGTGGAAGCGCTCCTTCTTTACGCCGGAACGAACAGCAAATCAAAAAAATAGGCTGAACCCAACGCGCCCCTCAGGAGGCTAGATGCCGTCCCCCACCCTCTCACCGCTGCACCGCCTCTCCGCGCTCGGACAGAGCGTGTGGATCGACTCCCTCTCGCGCGATGCCATCAGAGGCGGGCACGTTCAGCGGCTGATCGACGAGGACACGGTGGTTGGCGCCACGTCGAACCCCACGATCTTCCAGAAGGCGATGAGCTCGGGCGAGGCCTACGACGAGCAGCTACGCACCCTGAAGGGCGCCCCCCGTGGCGGAGGGCACCCTGACGGGCATACCCTGGAGGGCACAGGCAGGCAGGCAGGCGAGCTGGGCTCCAGCGACGTCGAGCAGGCCTTCTGGGCGCTCGCCGAACAGGACATCTCCGAGGCCTGCGACCTCTTCCGTCCCACCTGGGAGGAGGGGCTCGCCCGCGACGGCTACGTCTCGATCGAGGTGGACCCGCGCCTGGCGTACGACTCGCTGCACACCTTCCGCGCTGCCATGCGTCTGCACGAGGCCATCGACCGCCCCAACCTGCTCGTCAAGATCCCCGCCACCAAGCCGGGCCTCGCCGCGATCGAGGACGCCATCGCCAAGGGCCGCTCGATCAACATCACGCTGATCTTCTCGCTGCGGCGCTACGCCGAGGTCGCCGAGTCCTACATCCGCGGCCTCGAGCGCCTCGTCGCCGAGGGCGGCGATCCGCGCAAGGTCCACTCCGTCGCCAGCTTCTTCGTCTCGCGCATCGACACCGAGGCAGACAGGCGCTTGGATGAGATCGGCGGGCACGACGAGCTGCGGGGACGCCTCGCCGTAGCCAACGCCAAGCTCGCCTACCGCCACTACCAGCACACCTTCCAGGGCCCCCGCTGGGACTACCTGGAGGGCAAGGGCGCCACCCCCCAGAGGGTGCTGTGGGCGTCCACCTCCACGAAGAACCCCGACTACCCCGACACGCTGTACGTGGACGAGCTCATCGGGCCCGACACGATCAACACGATGCCCGAGGACACCATCAGGGCCTTCCAGGATCACGGCACCCCGCAGCCTTCGCTGCACGAGGGCCTCCCAGAGGCGCAAACCGTCTTCGACGAGCTCGCCGCCGCGGGGGTCGACTACGACGACGTCACCGACACGCTCGAGCGCGAGGGGATCGAGAAGTTCGAAGCCTCCTTCCGCGACCTGCTCGACTCGCTCACGTCCAAGCTGGGCACGCTGACGCCGGCGTGAGCGCCGCCCACCGGTGGCGGGTTCGCATCGTTCGTGTAAACCTTGATGGCATGAGCCATCCTTGCGGACAGGCCCACGACCCCGCCCACCGGCTCGACGACCCGCCGGCGCAGCTCGACGCCAACGTCCCCGCGCCCGACTCCGAACAAGGCGCCTGGGCGACGGCGATCGCGGTCGGCGTGCTCGGGGTCGCCGTGCTCGTGCTCGTGCTCACCGGCGTCGTCGGGAGCGTCTCGCGCACGACCGCCGCCGCGCCGCCTGCCGTGCTCGCTGTCACTCCCACCCCGGGCGCGAGCGCGGGCGCCGCGCCGCCCGTCAGCGGCTCGGGCGCCGGCGCCCGAGCGATCGTCAACGGGGTGGGCGGGAACCAATCCTCGCCTGCCCATCGCGACCTCGCCTCCTACGTTGCCCAGACGAGCACCCACATCCCCGACCGCTGGATGCAGTCCTTCTATCCGATCTACGCCACCGCCCAGCGCACGTTCGCCGTCAACTGGCTGCTGATCGCCTCGATCCACAGGCAGGAGTCGGCCTTCTCGACCTCACCCGGCATCTACCGCGGCCTCAACTTCGCCGGCTGCTGCGGCGGGCCGATGCAGTTCAACGTCAAGAATGGGGGCCCGCCCGGGGGATCCGGCTCGACGTGGGCGCTCGTGAGCGACTCCTACCGCTACGCCACGCGCCCGCCGTCATACAACCACATGACCGCCTCCCATCCCTCGATCTACGACGACTTCGACTCGATCATGGCCGCCGCCCACCTGCTGTCCTCCGACGGCGCCGGCTACGCGCTCGACGCCGCAGCCTGGAACGCCGCCTACGACTACTACGGCCACGACCCCACCGGCGTCACCTACGCCGACCAGGTTCTCGCCCGCGCGATCGGCTGGTCCCAGCACGGCTTTTGCGTCAACTGCGGGATCGAACAGGCGCTCGTGCAGGCCGTGCACGCCGCCTACGGCGCGCCGACGGCGGCCTCTCTCGAAACCGCCGCCGCCATCATCATCGTGCGTAAGGGGGTTACGCGACGTGTAAAGAGGAGGAGGTAGTTATTACTTTTTTGAAATTTTGCGATAATGACTACACGTGTAACTACTATCGCAAAATTTCCAAATCGATATATACCCCTCCACGCCTTCCTGTGCGTTCTTGGGAACGTTCTCGTATGCCTTCTGTGACTCCTGTGATTTCCCGTGCGTTTCTGTGCGAGCTCGAGTCAGACGCTCAGGCCGCGTCGGCCTGTGCGATCAGCTCGCCCGCCACCCGGTCGGTCGCCGCGGCGGTCCCGCCGAGCAGGCGGCGCGAGAGCTGGGCGCGGCGGAAGTACAGCGGCGCGTCGTGCTCCCAGGTGGCGCCAATACCGCCGTGCACGGAGATCATCGTGCGCGCTCCATGGTCGAGCGCCCTTCCCGCCACCGAGCGCGCGGCGCTTGCTGCGAGCGGGAACTCCGCGGGCGCGCCGTTGCGCGACCAGCCCGCGTAGTAGAGCAGCGAGCGCCCGTTCTCGAGCTGGCGCAGCACCTCCGTCAGGGAGTGCTTCACCGCCTGGTAGGAGCCGATCGCTCGCCCGAACGTGTGGCGCTCCTTGGCGTAGGCGACCGACACGTCCAGCGCCGTCTCGACGCTCCCGAGCGACTCGGCGGCGATCAGGGCCTGCGCCAGGTGCCAGGCGCCGGCAAGTGACTGGACCGGCGCGTCGAGCACAGTCGCGGCGGCGTTCGTCAGCGTCACATGCGCGAGCGAGCGGGTTGCGTCGTAGCGGCGCACCGGCTCGACCTGCACGCCGTCGGCGTCGGCCATGATCGCCACGCCGGCCGGCGTGGCGCCTGTGCCCGGATCAGGGGTATCGACCAGCGCCACACCGACGAGGGCGCCGGCGCCGGGAGCGTCGGGCACGAACGCATAGCTGCCGTTCAGCTTTACCTCGGCGTTCGCGTCGGGCGCTGTGCCCGTTGGCAGCGGTGCCCGCTCCATCCCGCTCGCCGGGTCCGCGGTCCAGCGCGGCTCGACGTCGGTAGGTGGCTGCGAGGGCAGGTAGGCCGCTCTCCGCTCTCCGCTCGCCAGCGCCGGCAGGTACTCGGCCACGCGGGGCGAGTCGGCGAGGATGGCGGTAGCGGGCAGGTGGCCGAGCAGCGGCACGCTCGCGAGCACACGGCCGCACTCGCCCATCACGAGCATCGCGTCGAAGGCGTCCAGCCCGGCGCCGCCGCTCGCCTCGTCGATCAACAATCCCGGCCAGCCCGCCTCACACGCGGTCGGCCACAGGTCCGGGAGGGCGGAGTGGTCGCCATCGAGCGCCTCGCGCGCGGCCTGGAGCGTCTTGAAGCGCGAAAGCGTCCCGCGGGCCGCCTCGCGCAGGAACTCCTGCTCGTCTGAGAGTGCCAGGTTCATATGTCTACCACCTCGCTCCGCAGGGACACGCAGGGCAAGCTGGGCAAGGACGCAGCGAGTGAAGTGTGCTTTGCACACGAACGAGCGAGGACGCAGATCCAGCGCCGCCATGCGTGTCCCTGCGGGTTCATGCCGGCGCTCCTTCCTTCGAGCGCAGCTCCGAGAACGGGATTCCCTTGTCAAGGCGCGGCTCCGGCGGCAGGCCGAGCACGCGCTCGCCGATCGTGTTGCGCAGGATCTCTTCGGTGCCGCCCGCCGACTTCAAGCCGGGCAGGAACGAGATCATGTACGCCCACTCGCTGTCCTGCGAGAGCGTGTCGGGGCCGAGCACATCGGCGATCAAGTCGCCGGCTTTGATCGCGCCGTTGACGATCGTCACCTTCGCGAGCCCCGCCTCCGGGCCGGGGATCTGGCCTTTCTGCAGAGCGGTGAGCGTGCGGTAGCCGGTGAAGCGCACCGCAAGCAGCTCGCTCGCGATCTCCCCCAGCTCCTTGCGCACCCCCGGGTCGCGCCTGCCGTGAGCGTCCGAGGCGATGCCCTTGGCGAAGCGTACCGAGTTGTAGCCCAACCCCTCGCCGCCGAGCCCGATCGTTACGCGCTCGAACATGAGCGTCGTGAGCGCCGTGCCCCAGCCGTTGCCCACGCCGCCCACCACCGCGTCCGCATCGAGCGGGACATCGTCGAAGAACACCTCGTTGAACTCCGCCTCGCCGGAGATCTGGCGCAGGCCCCTCACCGTCACGCCGGGAGCGTCCATCGGCACGATGAACATCGTCAGGCCCTTGTGCTTGTGCTGCTCGGGGTCGGTGCGCGCGAGCAGCAGCCCGTAGGAGGAGAACTGGGCGTTGGTGGTCCACACCTTCTGGCCCGACAATCGCCAGCTGCCGTCCTCGGTTTTCCGCGCGCGGGCCTGCACCGCCGCGAGGTCAGAGCCCGCGGCGGGCTCGGAGAAGAGCTGGCACCACACCTCGTCGCCGTGCAGCATCGGGCCGAGGTAGCGCGCCTTCTGCTCCTCGGCGCCGTGGGCGATGATCGTCGGACCGAGCATCCCCACTCCGATCGCGTCGAGGATGCCGGGCACGCCGGCGCGCGCGATCTCCTGGTTGCAGATCACCTGCTCGATCGGGCCGAGCCCCTGGCCACCGTACTCCTTCGGCCACGTCACCCCGGCGAGCCCCGCCTCGGCGAGCCTGCCCTGCCATGCACGTCGTGCGGAGACGATCTCCGCCTCGTCCGTCAGCGCGCCGGGGTGGGTGGGGTTCCCAATCACCGGCGCCTCTCCCTTGTGCTCGTCGAGCCAGGCGCGCACCTTGGCGCGATGCGCCGCCTGCTCGGGCGTGTCGTCAAGATCCACGGTTCTCCCCTTGGTTGACTAGCCAGTCAATACTACCGCCCGGCCGGGATGGCGGGCTCGGGAAGGGGCGCCTGGTGGTAGACGGTCGTGAATGCGCGGCTCAGCAGATAGGCCGCCTGGCGGCCCAGTTCGGGGGAGTGCAGCAGCACCACGCCGAGCCGGACTCCATGGCGCTCGGCGGTCCCGACGAGGCACAGCCCCGCGGCTTCGGTCTCGCCGGTCTTCAGGCCGGTCGTGCCGGGGAAGCCGTAGCGAAGAAGGGGATTGTTGTTGTAGAGGTAGAGCTTGCCGCCCTTGATCGGGAATGGCAGGATCGCCGAGGCGGAGCGCGTGACCGCGGCGATGCGCGGCTGGTCGAGGTCGACGCGGGCCAGCTCGGCGAGATCCGCGGCGCACGAGCTGTTGCCGTTGTCCAGCCCGTCGGGCGAGGTGTAGCGGGTGCAGGCCAGGCCGAGCCGGGCGGCCTCGACGTTCATGCGCGACACGAAGCGTCCCACGCTCCCGGCGACGTCTTCGGCGAGCGCGACGGCCGCGTCGTTGCCCGAGGGGAGCAGCAGTCCGTAGAGCAGCGTCTCCAGCCGCACGCGCTTGTGCAGCGGAAGCAGGCCGATCTTCGAGCCCGCGGCGTTGACGGCGCGCCGGGTGATGAGCACCTGCGCGTCGGGCGAGCGCGAGCGCACTACGAGCAGGGCGGTCATCATCTTCGCGAGACTCGCGATGTGCAGGCGGGCGAGCGGGTCGCGCTGCCACAGCACGCGACCGTCGTCGAGGTTGAAGAGCAAACCCGCGCGCGGCGGATGATGGAAGGCGACCCGCACGGGGTCCCGGATCCCGCTCAAATCGCCCGTACCCGTGAGGGTGAGCCTGAGCGGCGCACGCCCGAGCGGCAGGCCGAGCAGAGAGTGGGTGGGGACCGCCTGAGGGGCCGCGTGCGCGTGCGCTCGTGCCGATCGCGAGGCCGACCCGTGCATGGCGCCGGACCGGGCGAGCACGAGCAGCACGGGCCCGGGCGCCGCGAGCGCGATCGCGGCGGCTGCCAGCGCCCGCAGGCGCCTGCGCCTGCGCCTGGCGGCGTCGCGCGCGCGTCGTGACGCGGCGCCTCGCGGCAGGAAGGGCGAGTCGCTCATGAGAGGCGGCCTCTCATCACCGTGGAGGATTGCGCAACGCGCCGACGATGCCAACCGTGAGCAGCACGAGTACGAACACGGAAACGACCGCCTCGGAGGTGAGACCGTACTGCTCGATGCCGGCGATCGTGAGAAACGCGAACCCCACGATGAACGCGAGCGCGACGGCGAGCACGGCGACGCGGGTCATCGGAGTCTCCTCATCCGAGGCCGGCCGCGCCGAAGCAGAGCTGCAGCACAAGCCACAAACCGATCAGAAGCACGGCGGGGATCTCGACGATCGTCGTGAAGAAGGGGACCGCGACGAGGGTCAGGACGCGGGCGCGCGGATAGAGCAGGATATAGCCGACGAGCACAGCCGCGGTCACGGCCGAAGCGCTGAGGAGCACGGGCGAGGGCGAGCCGGCGCCGGCGAGAGCCCGCACCGCGAGCGCGAGCAGGCCGCCGAGCAGGCAGACGGCGCAGAAGCGCCCCCGCCCGAGGCCGCCCTCGACGCTTGGTCCGAGCAGCCCGAAGAGGAGGATGTCGAGCAGGAACGGCAGCAGCCCCGCGTGGTTGTTCGACAGCAGGTAGGCGACGAGGACGATCGCAATCAGGATGACCGTCACGAGCGGGAAGCGCTCGCGGGGGATGTTGTCCTTGATGGGGAACATACGATTTGGGGGGACTCGCGCGCGCGCGCGTGCGCAGGAACGCGCTTTGCTTGTTAAAAGAGCCGCGCGCGCGCGAGTCCCCCCAAATCGGCACACTACCTCCCCCTCGCCGCCGCCCCGCCCCCAGCCCCCAGCCGCCGGTCGCGCGCGCCGGGTCGCGCGCCTCGCAGGGGAGGCGGTGCCGTCGAACGAGACGAGGGCCGCAGCGGCCGCTACACGCTCGCCGCCAGCGGGCCGACGTCCGGGCCTACACGCTCGTCGCCAGCGGGCCGACGCCAGGCCTCGGCTGCGGCACGTGCTGGTCGGCGTGGTAGCTCGAGCGCACCAGAGGCCCGGCGGCGACGTGGGAGAAGCCGAGCGCGTAGGCGGCCTCTTCGAGCGCCACGAACTCGTCGGGGTGCCAGTAGCGCACGATCGGCAGGTGGCGCTCGGAGGGCCGCAGGTACTGGCCGACCGTGAGCACCTGCACCCCGTGCTCGCGCAACGCACTGAACGTTTCCACCATCTCCTCGTGGCTCTCGCCGAGGCCCACCATCAGCCCGGACTTGGTGACCACCTCGCCTTCGCCCATCTCCGCGGCGGTGCGCAGCACGCGGCAGGAGCGCAGGAACTCCGAGCCGCGGCGCGCGATCGGGTAGAGGCGCGGGACGACCTCGACGTTGTGGTTGAACACGTCGGGGCGCTCGGCGATCACCTTCGCGAGCGGCATCTCCTGGCCCTGGAAGTCGGGCGTGAGCACCTCGATCTGGCAGCCCGGCGCCTGCGCGCGCACCTGGCGGATGACGCCCACGAACGCGGAGGCGCCCTTGTCGGGGAGGTCGTCGCGGTCGACCGAGGTGACGACGGCGTGGCGCAGGCCCATGCGCGCGATCGAGCGCGCCACGCGCGCCGGCTCGAGCGGATCGTCCCACGTGGGCTTGCCGGTCTTCACGTTGCAGAAGCCGCAGCGACGCGTACAGGTGTCGCCGAGGATCATGAACGTGGCGGTGCCGCGCTCCCAGCACTCGCCCACGTTCGGGCAGGCGGCCTCCTGGCAGACGGTGTGGAGGCTCTCCTCGCGGATCATGGAGGAGAGCTCCCGGTAGCGCCCCCCGCCGGCGGCGGGCACTTTGAACCACGGCGGCTTGCGCTCGCGCAGCGGGCGCACATCCTCGCCGAGCACCTTCAGCACGTCCATGCCGCCTGGGTTGGCGCGCGAGCGGGTGGGGCTCATGCGATCGAGTGCTCGTGCTCAGGAGAGGACGGGACGGTGTGCGGAGGGTGTTCATTTGGGTCGCATCCGCGCAGGCGGTCGGGTAGGTCAGGCCCCTGGGCGCGGGACGTCCTGTCCCGCGTACGCGCCCGCGTCTCGCCAAAGCACCGCGCAACGATCTCCGCGAACGCGTCGAGGCCGCCGGCCGGCGCGCGGCCAAGCTCGCGCTCGACGGAAGTCATAGTGACGCCGGAGAGGCCGCATGGCACGATCCAGTCGAAGGGGGTGAGGTCGTTGGTGACGTTGACCGCGAACCCGTGCGTGGAGACGCCGCGCGAGACGTGCACGCCGATCGAGGCGATCTTGCGGTCCTGCACCCACACGCCGGTGTAGTCGATGCCCTCCTCGGCGCGGGAGCGCGCATCGATGCCGTACTCGGAGAGCGCCGCGACGATCGCGGCCTCGAGCGCGCGCAGGTGGGCGATGACGTCGCCGATGCGCATGATCGGATAGCCGACGAGCTGGCCCGGGCCGTGGTAGGTGACGCGCCCGCCGCGGTCGGTCGGGACGATCTCGATTCCCTGCGCCCGGTAGAAGTCCTCGCCGAGCGACAGCTCTCCGTCGAGCGAGCGCCGCCCGCGTGTGTACACGGATGGATGCTCCAGCAGGAGCAGCGTGTCGGGGATCTCCTCGGCCTGGCGCTGTGCTTGGAGGCCGACTTGGATTGCTACGGCGTCACGGTAGGGAACCGTGCCGAGGCGGCGGACCTGGATGTCGGTGGAGAGCTGACGATCTTGTTTCATCTGCCGACCCTAGTGGTAGCATGGTTTGTACGCCAGGATGAGCTCAATGGATCGCTCATCTGCATCACCTGTGGGGCCCGGTTCGCCGGGCCCCATCTATTTATAAGCGCCCCGGTGAGCATCGAGGCCGACTCTCACCGGGGCTGGAGTGCGTTACGTCATGCTGCGGATGACCGTGATCATGAGCGCAATCGCCAGAATGAGCGCAACTGGATCATTCATCCCATCACCTCCTTTCCCGGGCCGTTCGGCCTCGGGCCGGCCTGATCGGGCGGGGTGGCTACTCCTGATGACGAGCCTACTCACGGCTCCGGTAGATACTTGGCGCGGCGAGGTGAAAACGCTACAGAGTCAGCGCCGCCGGCTCCTCAAGCAGCTCGCGGATGCGTGCGAGGAATAGCGCCGCATCCGCCCCGTAGAGGATGCGGTGGTCGCAGGCGAGCGTGACGCTCATCGTGTGGCGCGCGACGATCTGGCCGTCGCGGACGACCGCGCGCGGCGCGACCGCGCCGACCGCGAGGATCGCGGCCTGCGGCGGATTGATGATAGCCGTGAAGCCGGCGATGCCGTACATGCCGAGGTTCGACACTGTGAATGTGCCGCCGCTCAGCTCGGGCGGGGTGATCGTGCCGTCGCGCACACGCTCGGCCAGCGCGCGCGTCTCGCGGGCGATCTCGCCGAGCGCCTTCGTGTCGGCGTCGAGGAGGGTGGGCACAACGAGCGCTCCCGCGGTGGGATCGTCCGAGGCGACCGCCACGGCGACGCCCACGTTGACGCGCGAGTGCAGCTCGAAGCGCCCGTCGCGGTAGCTGCCGTTCGCGCGCGGGTGCTCGCGCAGGGCGAGCGCGCACGCCTTGACGATCATGTCGTTGTAGGTGGGCACGGCTGTGCCGTCCTGTCCGATGGCGGCCGAGCCGCCGCCCGCGCTCGGCTGGGACAGTCGCTTCAGCTCCGCGCGCAGCTCCACGCAGCGCTCCATGTCGACGTCCGCCGTCAGCGTGAAGTCGGGGATCGTGGCCTTCGACTCGGCCATGCGCCGTGCGATCGTGCGCTGCGTGCGCGAGAGCTCGACCGTGGTCGTGTCGCCCTTTGCGCCTGCGAGGCCCTCGACCGCCGGAGGGGGCGGGACGGTCGGCGATGGACCGTCCGTCGCGGGTGTTGCGGGTGTCGCGCGCGCCGCGGGGGCAGGCGATGTCGCCTTCGCCGACTCCACGTCGGCCTTCACGATACGCCCGCCCGGCCCGCTGCCGGTGAGTGTGCCCAGCTCGACTCCCGTGTCGCGAGCGATTCGTCGGGCGAGCGGAGATGCCTTGACGCGTTCGCCACGACCCGGCGTGTTCTGGTCTCCCGGCGATCCGTTGGGTATGACCGCGGCCGTCGCCGGCTGCGCGGCGGACGGGGCGCCCGGCCGGTCCGCGGCCGGAGGGCTGCCTGCCTGCTCTGGCGCCGTCGCTCGGTCCTGCTCGACCGACCTCTCCGGGACGTCACCGCCATGCGCTTCCCCGATCCGCGCGATCGGCTCTCCGACGGCGAGCGTGTCGCCCTCGCGGGCTACGGTCTGCAGCACGCCCTCGCGGTCGGACTCATACGTCATGTTGGCCTTGTCGGTCTCGATCTCGACGAGCTCCTCGCCGCGGCGGACGTGCTCCCCGTCGTGCTTGAGCCAGCGCAAGACGGTGCCCTCCTCCATCGTGTCGGACAGGCGGGGCATGACCACGTCGGTCATCGGCTCGCCTCCTGGCCCACAGCCCACCACTTCATGCCTCCCTCCGGGAGGCATGGGCCGATGGGGAGGGAGTTGCGCCGGCCTGCTGCATCGCTTCCTGGACGGCCCCCGGCGCATCCTTGCCGGCCTCGCGCTCACCGTCGTGCGTGGCCGGCGCTCGTGGCGTCGGGGCGCTTGTGGGATCGCGTCCGAGGATGCTCAGCGCGGCGCGCACGATGTGAGGCTCGTGCGGGTAGGCGATCTCCTCCAGGGGCTTCGAGTAGGGCATCGGGACGTCCGCTCCGCTCACGCGCACCACGGGCGCGTCGAGGTCGTCGAAGGCCTGTTCGCTGATGAGCGCCGCGAGGTTGGCGCCGACGCCGCCGTGGGGCCAGCCCTCCTCGACGACGATGCAGCGGTTGGTCTTCGCGACCGACTCGAGGATCGTGTCGAGGTCGAGCGGGCGCAGCGTGCGCGGGTCGATCACCTCCGCGTCAACGGCGTGCTCGGCGGCGAGCTGCTCGGCGGCGCGCTCGGCGGTGAGCGCCATCCGCGAGACGCCCACGATCGTGACGTCGGAGCCCTCGCGCACGACGCGCGCGCGCCCGAACGGGAGCGGCTGATCGTCCTGCTCGTTCACCTCGCCGCGCAGCCCGTAGAGCGACTCGTGCTCGATGAAGATCACCGGGTTCTCGTCGCGGATCGCGGCCTTCAGCAGCCCGCGCGCGTCGGCGGGGGTGGAGGGCGTGGCGACGAGCAGGCCCGGCACGTGCAGGAACATCGCCTCGAGGCTGTGCGAGTGGGTGGGGCCGAGCTGGTGGCCCGCCCCCTGCGGCATCCGTACGACGAGCGGCACGCGCGCGTGGCCTCCGAACATGTAGTGGATGTGGGCGGCGTGGTTGACGATCTGGTCGAACGCGAGCAGCGCGAAGTTGACGGTCATCAGCTCCACCACCGGGCGCAGGCCCACCATCGCCGCGCCGACGCCCGTCCCGACGATGGTGTTCTCCGAGATGGGGGTGTCGCGCACGCGCCGCTCTCCGAACTCCTCCAGCAGTCCCGAGGTGACCTTGAAGGCGCCGCCGAACACGCCGATGTCCTCGCCGAGCAGCACCACGTTCTCGTCGCGCAGCATCTCCTCGCGCAGCGCCAATTTCAGGGCGTCGCGATAGCGCATCTCGGTCATCGGGCGCGGGTCATCCCGTGGTCCTCGCCGAGCCGTGGTAGTGGCCGTGGACCTGCTCGTCGAGCACGTAGACGTCGTCGTAGAGCGCGGACGGCTCGGGGAAGGGGGAGCGCTCGGCGAACTCCACCGCCTCATCCACCTGTCGCACGGCGTCGCGGTCGATCTGTTCGCGCTGCTCGGCGGTGAGCGCGCCTTCGCGTTCCAACAGGGCGCTGAGGGCGGGGATGGGGTCGCGCTCGCGCCACCGCGAGACCTCCTCCTTGGTGCGGTAGTCCTCGGGGTCGGCCATCGAATGGCCCCGGAAGCGGTAGGTGACGGCCTCCACGAGCAGCGGGCGGCGCTCCTCGCGCACGCGGCGCAGCGCCTCGGAGACGACGGCGTGGGTGTCGAGGATGTCCATGCCGTTGCAGCGCATGCCGGGCACGCCGAGCGACTCGCCCTTGCGTTGCAGGTCGGTGACGGCGGAGTGGCGCGCGAGCGAGGTGCCCATGCCGAACTGGTTGTTGACCACCATGAACACCACCGGCAGGCGCCACAGCGCGGCGAGGTTGAGCGTCTCTCCGAACGTGCCCTGGTTGGAGGCGCCGTCGCCGAACGTGCAGAGCGTGACCTCGTCACCGCTTGCCTGCCGAGGCGCGCGCCCGGCGTTCCCGCCGCCGTCGTCCCCGAAGCGCGCCACGTCGTCGTCATCGTCCCCGGAGCGCTTCGCGTTGCCCGCGTCGTCCTTGGATCGGGTGCCGCGGCGCTGGTCGCAGGCGAGCGCGATGCCCGCGGCGATGGGCAGGTTGCCGCCGACGATCGCGTAGCCGCCCATGAAGCGCCGGGCGGCGTCGAACATGTGCATCGATCCACCGCGCCCTTTGCTGCAGCCGTCGACGCGCCCGAACAGCTCGGCCATCACGCGCCCGGGGGGCGTGCCGCGCGCGAGCGCGTCGCCGTGGGAGCGGTAGGTGGAGACCAGGTAGTCCTCGTCGCGCAGCGCGCGGGCGCTGCCCACGATGGTGGCCTCCTCGCCGATCGACAGGTGCAGGAAGCCGCCGATCTTCGCCCGCGCATACATCTCGCCCGCGCGTTCCTCGAAGCGGCGGATGAGCACCATCGCTGAAAGCCACTCGCGAGCCATGTCCGGCTCAGGCAGAGGTGGGCTCATCGGGCCAACTCGCTTGCCACGACGGGCACGGGAGGGTGGGTACCCCATCCATGGGGACACCCCATGCCGGGGGGCAGGCGGGCGGGCGGGGCGGCGGTCATCGGCTTTCCACGGTACTCCAACGCTCGAGGAACTCCCGCTCATCCAGTTGCGAGAGGTCGGCGCGCAGCGCGCGGGCCAGGCGCGAGGCGGTGGCGGGGGGGCAGTCCCAGAAGAGCACCACCTCGCCGCTGCCGATCTCCACCACCTCGATGTGGTCGACGCGACTTGGATCGGCGAGCAGCGCCGGAGCTAGCCCGCCGCGGCGTACGATCAGGCGGTAGGCGCGGTTGGCCCTCACGGGGCGCGCCTCACCGCCGCGGTGGCGGTTATGTCCTGCGCGCCGCGCGCCGTGTCCTTTGTGCGAGGCGTGTGCTCCGATGGGCCGACTGCGCGCACGCACGCGTACGCGGCGGCCTCCTCAAGCGCGCGCTCGCCGTGGAAGATGCGCTCCCCGACGCGCACCGCGGGCACGTCGGTCACGCCCAGCTCGGCGGCCGCGGCGGTGGCAGCGGAGAGCTGCTCGGCGGTAGAGCCCAGCTCAACGGCCTTCAGTACGGCGGAGGGGTGCATCTCGCAGGCGGCGGCCGCGATCAGCACGCGGTCGGTCTCCCCGAGGGAGTGCCCGCCGGCGAAGGCTTGGCGGAAGGCCGCCTGCGCGAACGCCACCACGCGGCCGATCGACTTGGCGTAGGTGGCCGCGCGCATCGCGAGCGCGCTGTCGAACGGGAACGGGTCGGGGAAGCGCAGCTCCTGCAGGCCGAGCTCGACCGCACGCCGCTGCACCTCCAAGCGGGATATCTCCTCGTCGTCGCTCTCCTCCTCGCCGCGGCCGCGAAACGCCTCGAAGGATTCCGCGCCCGCCGGCTCGCCTGCCTGCCTGCCGCCGCGTGCCCTCTGGGTATGTGCCCTTTGGGCGTGCCCTTCAGGGTGCGCCCCAGAGGGTGTGCCCTTTAGGGTGCGCGCCAGCACCGGCTGCCACTCGCACGCAACCGGCATCGCGTGCAGGACCCGCTCGGCCGCGAGATAGGCGAGCGGCGAGGCGAGGTCGAAGTAGAAGGCGGCGTCCGGCGTGGACATCCCTTCGAGGTTAACCGTGGATCAGCCAGCCGTCGGCGGCTCGGCCCGCTTCCATCACGGCCTCTGAGAGCGTGGGGTGGCCGTGGACGATCCGTCCCAGCTCCGCGAAGCCGCCCTCCAGCGCGCGGATGTTGACGAGCTCCTGGATCAGCTCGGTGGCGCGCGAGCCGACGATGTGGCCGCCGAGCAGCTCCCCGTACTTGGACTCGCCCACGATCTTCACGAGGCCGGCGCGGTCGCCGTAGACGGTGCCACCGCCGACGGCCCCGTAGGGAACCTTCCCGACCACGACGTCGTAGCCCTGCTCGCGGGCCTGGGCCTCGGTGAGCCCGAACGAGCCGACGTTGGGGGCGCAGAAGGTGGCACGCGGGATGTCCACGTAGGAGAGCGGGTGTGTAGGCAGCCCGGCGCAGTCCTCCGCGGCGATGATGCCCTCGTCAGAGGCCTTGTGAGCGAGCGCGGGACCGTGCACGAGGTCGCCGATCGCGTAGATGCCCGCCGCGGTGGTGCGCTGGGCGCCGTCCACGCGCACGAGGCCTCGCTCGTTGAGCTCGATTCCCGCGTCCTTCAGGCCGAGCGCGTCCACGTCCGGGCCGCGGCCTGCGGCGATCACGAGGTAGTCGGCCTCGGCCGACTCTGAGCCGTAGGAGAAGCTGACGGAGCTCCCGCCGGAGGCGACGTTTTCGACGGGCGTGCCGGTGTGGATGTCGATGTTCTGGCGCTTGAGGCCGCGCTCCACCAGGCGCGAGATGTCGGCGTCCTCGGTGGGGAGCACGTGGTCGAGCATCTCGAACAGCTTCACCTCGCTGCCGAGCCGCGCGAAGCCGGAGGCGATCTCGGCACCTGAAGCGCCCGCGCCGACGACCGCCAGGTGGGCGGGCAGCTCGGGCAGGGCCCATGCCTCCTCGGTGCCGATCACGCGCCCGCCGAACTCGACGCCCGGGATCGAGCGCTTCACCGACCCGGTGGCGAGGATGATGGTTGTGGCTGACAGCTCACGGCCCGCCACGCGAACGCGCACGCGTACGCGCGTGGCATCCCCTTTTTCCACATCTCCCCCCGCGCTCGCTGCCCCTCCATTCCCGGCTGTGGAGGCGACGCCATCGCCGGCGGAAGCGCCCACGAGCGACGCCTCGCCCTCGATGAGGTCGATGGAGTTCTTCTTGAACAGCCCGCCCACGCCGCCGACGAGCGTCGAGACGACCTTCTCGCGACGGCTCTGCACGCCGGCGTAGTCGACCTCCACGCCGCCAACGTTCAAGCCGTAGTCGCCAGCCTCCCGAATCTCGCTCAGCAGGTCGGCGGAGCGGAGCACCGCCTTGGCGGGGATGCAGGCGTAGTTGAGGCAGCGCCCCCCCACCTTGTCCTTCTCGATCACGGCGGTCTTCTTGCCGAGTTGGGCGGCGCGGATCGCGGCGACGTAGCCGCCGGGACCGGAGCCGATCACGATGCAGTCGTACGTTGTCTCAGCCATGCGGCCCTGAGACTATCGCAGCGCTTCGTCTGTCTACGTCTCGCCCCCCTTTGACGCCTGCTCACCGGCCCGCGACGTCTGCTCACCGGCCCGCGATGCCCGCTCCCCCGCCCGCGGCGCCCGCTCACCGACCTGTGACGTCTACTCCCCCGCCCGCGGCGCCCGCTCACCGACCTGTGACGTCTACTCACCGGCCCGCGGCGCCCGCTCACCGACCTGTGACGTCTACTTGCCGGCCCGCGACGCCTGCTCACCGGCCTGTATGCGGCCCATCACCCGCACAAGCTTCCAGAACAGCCACCCGGCGAGCCCGATGGAGAGCGCGCACAGCCCGGCGGCGAGCAGCGTGGCGGCGACGATGAGCGCGAGCGAGGTGACGATGATCTGGAATGCGAGCAGCGCCTCGAAGCCGAGCACCGCCCAGTAGCGCCGCCGATACATGCCCCAGGCGAGCAGGAGCAGCACCCCCGCGAGGAAGAGCCCGCCGGGCAGTGAGCCGCCGTGGCGGGCGAGGTCGTGGACGGTGAGCACGCTCACAAGCACCCCGATCGCAAGCGCGCCCGCGAGCGCCGTCGCGACGAGCAGCGCCGCGGGTCGCTCGTGCGGACCGAGCGGGCGCAGGGCGGCACGAGCTTCGATTGC
Organism: uncultured Solirubrobacterales bacterium; assembly: GCA_963729925.1. Taxonomy (GTDB): domain Bacteria; phylum Actinomycetota; class Thermoleophilia; order Solirubrobacterales; family Solirubrobacteraceae; genus Palsa-744. Next base: position 65,124 of record CAVSPS010000009.1, read on the forward strand.
GGCTGCCTCGCGTGCGCGCGAGGTGCCCTCCTTTACATGGGACTCGACCTGCTCGATCACGGACGGATGGGACTCGGCCTGCTCGTCGGCGGACGGATGGGACTCGGCCTGCTCGATCACGGACGGCACGTTGCTAGCGTCGGCCATCGCCATCCAGCAAAGGTCGCAGCTCCAGCGCCGCGCGCAGCGTGAGCGCGGCGCGCTCGGGGTCGCGGGCGGCGCAGATGGCGCGCAGGACGCATACGCGGGAGGCGCCCGCGTCGAGCACGGCGAGGATGTTCTCGCTGTCGATGCCGCCGATCGCGAAGAAGGGGACGTGGGCGTGGGCCGAGGCGTAGCTGACGAGCTCGGCGCCCACCGGAGGGCGTCCGAGCTTCGTGGGGGTGGCGTGGACGGGGCCGACGCCGATGTAGTCCACGTACGGGGACCCGTCGGGGGCGGTGGGGAGGGCGGCGTCGATCTCGGAGGGCAGGTGGGTGGAGAGCCCCACGAGCATGTCGGGGCCGACGATCTTGCGAGCTTCCGCCGGCGGGAGGTCTTCCTGGCCGACGTGCACCCCGTCGGCGCGCACCGCCGCGGCGATGTCGGGACGGTCGTTGAGGATGAAGAGGGCCCCGTGGGCGTCGCACACGTCGGCCGCGACGGAGGCGGCTTCGGTGAGGAACTCATCCTCGAGGTTCTTCTCGCGCAGTTGCACCACGTCCACCCCCCCGGCGATGGCCGCCGCGAGAAAATCGCCCAGGTCGCGTTCGCCGGGCATGCAGTCGCACACCAGGTAGAGGCGTGCGGCGGCGAGGCGCGCACGGCGCTGCTCGCCGGTGGGATCGGGAACGGGCCGCAGGTGGGCCATCGCCCGCAAGTCTGACACCTGCGGCGAGCCGAACCCGGGACACGCCGCATCCGGACGCCGGGAGCTTGGACCGGGGCGGTCGAATAGAAGTGCGGCATGGCGCCTGTTGTCATCGGCCGGCGTGGACCCGCGGCGCGGGCACGGGGACTAGCATCAAAGTTGTGGCCCCCACCAATAGCTCCACGGTTGACCTGGCGATCCTCGGCGGCGGGATCATGGGGTTGTGCGTGGCGTGGCGCGCGCGCACACGGGGCATGTCGGTTGCGGTGTTCGAGCGTGGGCGGTTCGGGGAGGGCGCGACGTACGCGGCGGCCGGGATGCTCGCCCCCGTCGCGGAGGTGGAGTTCGGCGGGGCTGGGCGTGGGGTGCTCGAGCTGGGGCTGCGCTCGGCGCGCATGTGGCCCGAATTCGCCGCTGAGCTGGAAAGCGTCGGTGGGACCGGCGTGGGCTTGCGCAGGACGGGCACGCTGGTGGTGGCGCGCGACGACGACGAGGCGCGCGAGCTCGAGCGCCAGTTCGCCTTCCGCGAGTCGCTGGGGGTGCGCGCGACGCGTATGCGCGCGAGCGAGGCGCGCGAGCGCGAGCCGGCGCTCGCCCCGACCGTGCGCCTCGCGTTGCACGCGCCCGACGACCACAGCGTCGACCCGCGCAACGTCGTGGATGCCCTGCGGCGCGCGTGCGTGCAGACCGGAGTGGAGCTTTACGAGCACAGGGGGGCGCTCGGCGTCGAGCTCGACGCGAGCGAGACGCGCGTCGTTGGGGTGCGGGTGGCGAGGGACGGGGAGCAGGTCGTGGATGTGGATGGCCGTGGCGCCTCGGATGTCGGATTTTTTGGGGAGGGTGGGGCGTTCGATGTGGTGTACGCCCGCGACGTGGTCGTGGCGGCGGGCGCGTGGAGCGGCGGGGTGGGGGGGTTGCCCGAGCGCGCGAAGGTGCCGGTGAGGCCGGTGAAGGGCCAGATCATGCGGTTGCGCGACCCCGCCGGTGGGGGCCTGCTGGAGGGGGTCGTGAGGTTCCAGGGCGGCTATCTCGTGCCCCGTGGCGACGGGCGCTACGTGCTCGGGGCCACGATGGAGGAGCGCGGCTTCGAGCCATACGCGACGGCAGGCGGGGTGTACGAGCTGCTGCGCCACGCCCACGAGCTCGTGCCGGGCGTGAGCGAGCTTCACATCGAGGAGCTGGGGGTGGGCTATCGCCCGAGCACCCCCGACAACGTCCCGGTGGTGGGCCCGGGAGCGCTCGAGGGGTTGACGTGGGCGACCGGGCACCACCGCAACGGCATCCTGCTCGCCCCGCTCACCGCCGAGCTCGTGGTGGCATCGTTCGCCGGGGACCACGATGGGCACGACGAGTTGTTCGCCATCTGCGATCCCGGACGGTTCGCGTCGCCCTCTGTGACCATCCAGAACGACCCCATTTCCTCCCCATGATCTACCTCAACGGCCATCCGCACGACGACGGCGCGCGACGGACCGTGGCGGACGCGCTGGCGCTGCTTGACCTACCGCTCGATGCACGCGGCGTGGCGGTGGCGATCGACGGCGAGGTCGTCCCAAGAGCCGGCTGGGAGACATTCGCGATCCCCGAGGGCGCGCACGTCGAGGTGCTGACGGCGATGCAGGGAGGATGATCGAAATATGAGCGATTCCTCGACGCAACCGTTCGCTGGATCACGGACTCACACCGGCCGGGCCGAGAATGGGCAAGCTTCGCCCGCGTCCTCAGATTCGACGGCGCTCGCCGATCCGCTCATGTCCGCCGATCCGCTCACGATCGCCGGCCGCACGCTTCGCTCGCGCCTGCTGCTCGGCACCGGTGGCTTCCCGTCGCTGGCGCTGCTCGCCGAGGCGATCCGGGCGAGCGGGTCGGAGCTCGTGACGGTCGCGCTGCGCCGCGTCGATCCGGCGGCCAGGGGATCGCTGATCGACGTGCTGGAGCGGGAGGGGGTGGAGCTGCTGCCGAACACCGCCGGCTGCTTCACCGCGCGCGACGCGGTGCTCACCGCCAAGCTCGCCCGCGAGGCGTTCGGGACCGACTGGGTGAAGCTCGAGGTGATCGGCGACGAGGACACATTGCTCCCCGACGCACCCGAGCTGCTCAAGGCGGCCGAGCAGCTCGTGGACGAAGGTTTCGTGGTGCTCCCCTACACCACCGACGACCCGGTGCTCGCACGGCGGCTCGTGGACGTGGGCTGCGCCGCCGTGATGCCGCTCGGCGCGCCCATCGGCAGCGGCATGGGCATCCGCAACCCCTACAACATCGCGCTCATCCGCGATGCGGTGCGGGTCCCGGTGGTGCTCGACGCGGGCGTGGGCACGGCCTCAGACGCGACCCTCGCGATGGAGCTCGGCTGCGACGCGGTGATGGTGGCGAGCGCAGTCTCCCGCGCCCAGGACCCCGTGGCGATGGCCACGGCGATGCGCCACGCGGTTCAGGCGGGACGGATGGCGCGCGGCGCCGGGCGAATCCCCCGGCGCACCTACGCCACCCCCTCTACGTCCGACGAGGGTCTCGCGGACTTTTCTTCCCCTTGAGAGGGGATGAGGCAGTGGATGAGGGCCTCGGTCTGGCGGACTTCCGCTCCCCCGCCTGACACGACGGGGCTCACATCCCAGCTCCTCCCCCCTCCGACGGAGGAGGGCTTCCACGGGCCGGTGGTTCAGCTGACGACTTCGATCGTCCCGTTCATCGTGGCGGGGTGCAGCGTGCAGCGGTAGTGGATCACGCCCGGTTTGGTTACCGTGATCTTGAACGTGCCCCCTTCGCCGAAGTTCTTCGACGCGAATTTGGTGGGGCCGGAGGCGGAGGTGACGTTGTGTTCGACGGGATCGTGGTTGGTCCATTCGATGGTGCTCCCCACCTTCACCTTCAACGTGTCCGGTTCGATCGAGATTTCGTGGTAGCCGATCTTCACGAGGCCGCTCTGCACCGGCGCGCCGGCGGGTGGGCTCGCGTAGTTGATCTTCCCGTTGGGCACGAGGCCCCCCTTTGGCGTCCCACTCGTGCCGGTAGCGCCGGTCGTAGCGGTGGCGCTCGTGGTGGCGCCCGATTTGCTCGATCCGCAGCCAGCGGCGAGCGTGAGCGCGGCGCAAACGGCGAGCACAGGTAAGGCTCTCTTCATCGATGGTCCTTTCTCGAGATCTCCTAACCAGCGTAACCGAGCGTCGGGGGCTGTGGGCCTACACTGGTCCGTCCCATGCACCCTCGCCACTTCCTCACAGGGGCCGAGCTGGGCGCGGCGGAGCTCGACGCGCTGCTCGACCGCGCGATCGAGCTGAAGGCCGCCCCGCTCTCCTCGCGCGCGCTCGCGGGGCGGGGCGTGGCGCTGATCTTCGAGAAGCCCTCCACGCGCACGCGCCTGTCGTTCGAGATGGGGGTGTACGAGCTGGGCGGCCACCCGGTGGTGTTGCGCTCCGGGGAGATGCAGCTCTCGCGCGGAGAGTCCCCGCGCGACACCGCGCTGGTGCTCTCGCGCCAGGTGGCGGCGGTGGGGATGCGCACCGGGCCCGACGCGCTGCTCGAAGAGCTCGCCGCCCACGCGGAGATACCCGTCTTCAACATGCTCACCGCCCTGCATCATCCCTGTCAGGCGCTCGCCGACCTGATGACCGCGCGCGAGGAGTTCGGCGCGCTCGCCGGGCTGCGCCTCGCGTATGTGGGCGACGGCACCAACGTCGCTCGCTCGCTCGCGATCCTCGGCGCGCTCGCGGGCATGGACGTCGCGATCGCCTCCCCGGAGGGGTATGCGCTCGAGGACGACCTCTCGCTACCGCCGGGCGCGGAGGGCTCGTTGACGCTCTACCACGATCCCCGCGAGGCGGCATCGGGCGCGCAGGTTCTCTACACCGACGTGTGGGTGAGCATGGGCGACGAAGCCGGCGCGACCGACCGGCGATCGATACCCCATTCGGGGCACACGGCGGGATCGCCGATCGACCGGCGCCGCGCGGCGCTCGCCCCCTACCGCATCGACGACGCCCTGCTCGACGCCGCCGCGCCCAACGCGATCGCGCTGCACTGCCTGCCCGCCCACCCCGGCGAGGAGATCACCGCCGAGGTGCTCTACGGCCCCCGCCAGCGCATCTGGGAGCAGGCCGAGAACCGTCGCCATGCGCAGAAGGCGCTGCTGGAGCTGCTGGTGGAGCCGGGCGCCGCATGACGGTGCTTGGCCACTCGGGCGCCAAGCTCGCCGCCAACGGCCTCGACGCCGGTGACCCCGCGGTGGAGGGTGCGCAAGCTCTGCCCAAACGACCTGAGCGTGGCGAGGAGATCGAGCTGCGCATCGACTCGCTCGCCCACGGCGGCGAGGGTGTGGGGCGGCTCGGCGAGGGTGGCTACGTGGTGTTCGTCTCAGGCGCGCTCCCCGGTGACCTCGTGAAGGCGGTTGTGGTGAAGCGCAAGCGCAGCTACGCCCACGCGCGCTTGGTGGAGGTCCTGCAGGAGAGCCCCGACCGCATCGCGCCAACCGCAAAGCACCCCGGGGTCGCCTGGCAGGTGCTCCCCTACGAGCGTCAGCTTCTAATCAAGCGCGAGCAGGTGGAGGACGCGCTGCGGCGCATCGGCCACCTCGACGGCTTCGAGCTTCAGGAGATCGTGCCGGCCGTCGAGCAGTGGCGCTATCGCAACAAGCTGGAGTACTCGTTCGGCGAGGATATGGCCCTGCCCGGAGCGGACGAGGTTCTTGCGGACGGGGAGGGCCGAGCTGAGTATGAGGGTTTCGAAAAAGGGGCCCCTCGCGCGCGCGCGCGCGAAGAAAGCTCCCTTAACGCGCGCGCGCACGGGGCCCTCGTTTGTGGCTTTCACGCCCCCGGCGGCCACAAGCGGGTCGAGCCGATCGAGGACTGCCTGCTCGCCTCGGAGCTCGGCAACAGGGCGCGCGAGGTCGCACTGCGCTGGGCTCGCGAGCAGGGCCTTCGCGCGTGGGACCGCCGGCGGGAGAGCGTCGAGCGCGGAGGCCCGCTGCTGCGCAACCTGGTCGTGCGCGAAGGGCGCCACAGCGGGATGCTCCAGGTGCGCCTCGTCACGACCGACGGCGAGCTGGACGTCCCCTCGCTCGCCGCCGCGCTCGTGGCGGAGCTGGGCGAGGAGACGGTGAGCGGCGTGCTGTGGACGCGCTCCTCCTCGCTCGCGGAGACCACCATGGGGGGCGAGACCGAGCTCGTGTGGGGCGAGGCGGAGCTTCCCGAGCGCCTTGCTTGCCCCGGACGCGGGGGCGAGCTCGACCTGCGAATCTCCTCGGAAGCGTTCTTCCAGACCAACACCGAGATGGCGGAGGTCCTGTACGGGCTCGTCGCCGACTACGCGGCGCTGGAGGGGTGGGAGCGCGTGTACGACCTCTACAGCGGCATCGGCACGATCGCGCTCACGCTCGCGCCGCGCGCGGGCGAGCTGTGGGGGATCGAGATCGTCGAGCAGGCCGTCGCCGATGCGATCGCCGCCGCAAAGCGCAACGAGGTGACGAACGCCCACTTCTTCGCGGGCGACGCGCGGTTGGCGCTACCGGAGCTGATCGAGCGCGCCGGCAGGCCCGACGTGGTGGTCGTGGATCCCCCGCGCGCCGGCCTATCCCAGAAGGTCGTGCGCCGCATAATCGACGCCTCCCCGAAGCGCATCGTGTACGTGTCGTGCAACCCCACCACGCTCGCCCCCAACGCCGCCCAGCTCGCCGAGGCGGGCTGGCGCCTGGTCAAGGTGCGCCCGGTCGACATGTTCCCGCAGACCCCCCACATCGAGTGCGTGGCATTGCTTGAGCGCGGGTAGCTCCTGCGCCCGGCGCGGCTGCGCTTCACGATTGTGAGGTGTCCACCTCGAGATGCTTGACGTCTTCCAAGTCCTGGACGCGGCCCGCGACGCGCTTCATGGCGAGGAGGTGCTCCAAGCTGCAGACGCGGACGATTAGGTCATCGATATTGCTTTCAACGGCGTCTGTGTCGAGCTTGGCATAGAGATTGTCGGTATCGAGGCCATCGAGCCATTGCATGACGTCAAGCCGACCCAGCGTCGTGACGACGCAGAAGTTGCCGCCCTGAGCGAGATCCTCCGCACGCGTGGGATCCATGGGCAGCTCCTCGCGGGCGAAGTCATCGGTGCCCAGCATCGTGGCCTCGATCTCCCGCAATGCCTCGGCGAGCTTCGTGAGGTTGTCGCCGCGAGGGTTGGGGACGATATCCAGATCCTTGGTTACGCGGATGAACCCGTGGGCGTTCACCGCAAAGCCGCCAACCACGATGTGATCGATGCTGCGCTCCTGCAGGAACCGCAGCAGCGGGAATGGGTCAAGCGCCTCTGGCATGGCGGAACGCCTCGCGGAAACGATTGGCGAAGCGCGCGAGGGCAGCTGCCTCTTGGAGGTTGACCGCGATACCTCGTGCCCGATCGCGCTTCACCTGCGCCAGTCGTGCCCGCTCGTTCCGCGCCTTCTCCTCGGGCGTCCAGGGGCCTTTCGGTCTGGGCTTGGGGCTCGCTGCCATGAGGGGATTGTAGGTCCGCGTCGGTTCCATCGCTAACGCATTATAGACAAACGTCTGCATGGAGCGCCACGCATTACTGGATGTCGCGTCGGTTTCGGCAGAAGATAGGCTTCGAATCGCATGCGCGCCGTCACGATCCGCGACAAGGAGATCCTCGTCGAGGAGCATCCGGACCCCGTCCCAGGGGCCGGCGAGGTGCTCGTACGCGTGCGGGCGGCCGGGATCAACGGCGCCGACATGATGCAGCGCCGCGGGCTCTACCCGGCGCCGCCGGGCTCGCCGGCGGACATCCCTGGGTTGGAGCTTGCCGGCGAGGTCACCGCGCTCGGGCCCGGGGCCACGCGCTTCGCCGAGGGCGACCGCGTGATGGCGATCGTCGGCGGGGGCGGGCAGGCCGAGCTGGCGGTCGTGCACGAGCGCCAGCTGATGCCAGTGCCCGAGTCGCTCGACTGGGCCCAGGCGGGGGGGCTGCCGGAGACGTTCACCACCGCCCACGACGCGATCTTCACGCAGGCGGGCCTGCGCCCGGGTGAGCGCCTGCTCGTGCACGGCGGCGCCGGCGGAGTAGGCACGGCCGCGATCCAGCTGGCGCGAGCCGCCGGGGCGAGCGTCATCGCGACCGTGCGCCGTGAGGAGCTGCGCGATCAGGTGGCGGCGCTCGGCGCCGAGGTCATCGCTCCCGAGGGGTTCGCCGCAGCACGGGCCGGTCGACGTGATCCTGGAGCTTGTGGGCGCCCCCAATCTTGCCGAGAATCTGAACGCGCTTGCGACCGGTGGGCGCATCTGCGTGATCGGGGTGTCAGCGGGTGCCAAGAGCGAGATCAACCTGCTCGCGCTGATGGGCAAGCGCGCGCGCATCCACGGCTCCACCCTGCGCGCCAGGCCCTTGGAGGAGAAGGCGCTCGCGGCGCGCCTCTTGGAGCGCGAAGTGCTGCCGCTTTTCGAAGCCGGGTCGGCCGGCGGCTCGGCGACCCCGGCGCTGGTCGTCCCGATCGCCGAGACCTTCGCGCTTGACGACGCCGCGGCTGCCTACGACCGCTTCGCGGAAGGCGGCAAGCTCGGCAAGATCGTGCTCACGCTCTAATACGGCGGCTGCGCGGCGTACCACTCGCCCAGCGTGCGGAAGGCCGCCCAGAACGATCGCTTTGTGTCCTGCTCGTCGAGCGAGTCGTCGATGTTCGGCACGTATAGGGCGTCGATAGTGGGGGTGAACTGTTGGATCTTGCCCAAGCGCGGCTCGAGCGTTCGGGCGAGCGGAATGTCGAGGTCGTTGAGCGTTGCGAGCGCGTCGGGGCCCATGATCACCACGATCCGCGGCTGCACGATCGCGATCTCCTCGACGACGCGCGCGATGCACGCGGGGTCCGCCAGCGAGGGATCGCCGAGCGGGCACTTCACGCACAGCGTTCCATACACCGCGAGCGGGTCGATCGAAAGGCGCTTGAACGACTTCATCAGCGCCCCGCCCGCCCGTCCATAGAAGGCCACGCCCTCCTCCACCTCCGAGGGCACGGGCGAGTGCTTGAGCAGCATGATGTCCGCCTGCGGGTGGCCCGATCCGAGCACCGGCATCTCCTGCCCGCGCGGGCAGTGCGGGCAGCTCTGCAGCTCGCGCGTGAGCGAGTTCAGCTCCCTGATCGCCCGCTCGAGGTACTTCTCGCGGATCTGGTCGTCTGTGGCGGGCATGGACGCGGAGGGATTTGACGGCGACTCCGGTTGTCCTTGCCGCTGCATCGCTACTTGCGCCGCCGCCGACGCGGCCGAGGGCGCTTCGCCTGGCGGCGTCCCCTCATGCCGTACCCCCACCTCCGCGCGTGGCCCGGCGCACTCGGCGCTCGCGTGAGGCGCGGCGGGCGGAAGCGGGGGTGGCTTTGGTTTGCAGGAACTTCAGCGCCTGCACGTAGATGAGCGAGGTGGGCTTGGTTGTGATCTGGGCATCCATCAACGACTGTAGGAACTCTTGGGGGCCGTCGAAGTCACGCATGCGGATGCGCACCGAGCCGAGACCCTGGGCGACGTGGGAATCGGAGCCCGCCCCCGCGACGAGGCGGTACTTGGCGGCGAAGCGGACCGCCTCCTCGTTGAACGAGCCGATCGCGACGCGGGGGTTGAAGACCTCGATGGCGTCGACGTCGTCGAGGATGGAGAGGAGGTGGTGGTAGTCGGGGACCGAGTGCATGCGGTCGAAGGGGTGGGGGACGTACACGAGCCCGCCCTGGCGCTTGATCTCGGTGACCGTCTCCTGAAGCGTGAGCCCGCGGGGGATCTTCTCCTCGATGAACAGCCCGATGACCTCGCCCTGGTTGGCGGTCTTGACCTCCTCGCCGACGATCACCTTCATGCCGGCCGCCGCGGCCTTCTCGCGCGCCTCCAGCGCCCCTGAGATCTCGTTGTGGTCGGTGACCGCGATCGCCCCGAGGCCGGCTTCTTTGGCTGAGGCGAGCAGCACCTCGACAGGGGTTTCGCAGTCGGGGGAGTGGTCGGTGTGCATGTGCAGGTCGACGTCGACGAGGGGGCGACGGGAGAGGCGTTTGCGCAGCGTGGGGTCGCCCTCGGTGTCGTGGCGGCGGGCGGCGAGCTCGCGGTAGAGCCGCTCGATGGCGTCTGTGGCGGTGGGGTCGTCGTCGGCGAACACGCGGTAGTCGCCGGGGAAGTGGCGGCCCATCAGCTCCGCGGTCTCGGGGAGCGAGGCGATGCGGGCGTCGAGCCGCCCGAAGAAGGTCTCCACGAAGCGGCGGGCGAGCAGCGTGGAGAGCACGCGTTCGGTGGGGGCGTGGAAGGAGCCGACGTTGAGCGCGCGGGAGTAGCGCAACGCGGTGGAGGAGGCGGAGGGGGCGAAGGGCTCGTGGACGTGGACGAAGTCGAGAGGGAGCCGGGTGAGCAGGTCCTCGAGCGTGCGCGCGACGTCCACGGGCAGCGCGCGCGCGACGCGGCCGGTGGAGCCGGGCACGTCGAGCACCTCGCCGACGGCGATCACGCGGGGGGTACCGCCGTCGGTGTCCTCCAGCAGCGCCTCGGCTCGGTTCGCATCCGACTTCGCGGCGCGCAGCTCGCGGCGCGATTCGCGCACGCGCTCGGGGGAGCGGGAGGGCGCGAGGATGAGCACGCGGTGGCCGCGCTTGGAGAGCTCTTCCGCCAGCAGGGCCACATAGGCGTTGATCTCGTTGTGCTGGCTCTCCCAGGGATAGGGAGTGACGTGTGCGATCGAGAACGGCGAGGCCATCGGCCTGACCATTATGGCTCCGTCGCGCGATCCCGGGGCGGCCTCGCGCGCACGCGCGCGCGGGTCACCCGTTTTCGTATTACTTCGCGCCCGTCTTCGCGCCGGTCTTAACGCCTGCCCTAGCGCCCACGCCCGCACCGGTCTTGGCGCCCACGCTCGCACCGGTCTTCGCGGCCGTCTTGCGGGGCGCGGTGCGACCCTTCGGCCTGGTGGCGGCGCGGCGGGCGTGCTTGGCGATGAACTTCTCGGTGTCCTCACGCGCGAGGTTGTCGGGGCGCTGGTTGTGGGGCGACTTCATCAGGTAGGAGGAGGGGCCGTCGAGCTGGCCGCCGACGCCGTTGTTGAGCGCGAGCTTGCAGCAGCGCACCGCGTCGATCACGATGCCGGCCGAGTTCGGCGAGTCCCACACCTCGAGCTTCATCTCGACGTTCAGGGGCACGTCGCCGAACGCCTGGCCCTCGACGCGGATGTGGGCCCACTTGCGGTCGGTGAGCCACGGCACGTAGTCGGACGGGCCGATGTAGATGTCGTCGGCAGGCAGGGTCTCGTCCATGATCGAGGTGACGGCGTTGGTCTTGGAGATCTTCTTGGACTCCAGGCGCTCGCGCTCGAGCATGTTGTAGAAGTCCATGTTGCCGCCCACGTTGAGCTGGGAGGTGCGCAGCATCTTCACGCCGCGCTCGGCGAACAGGCGGGCGAGCGTGCGGTGCACGATCGTGGCGCCCACCTGCGACTTGATGTCGTCGCCGACGATCGGCAGCTTGGCCTTCTTGAAGCGCTTGTCCCAGTAGTCCTCGCGGGCGATGAACACGGGGATGCAGTTGACGAAGCCGCAGCCCGCCTCGAGGATCTGCTCGACATACCACTTGGTGGCGTCCTCGCTGCCGACCGGCAGGTAGGAGATGACCACGTCGGTGTGGGTGTCCTTGAGGATGCGCACGATGTCGGCGGTCTCGCCGGGCGCCTTGGTGATCTTCTGCTTGAGGTACTTGCCGAGGCCGTCGTGGGTCATGCCGCGATAGACCGGCACGCCGAGATGCTTGGGGACCCCGGCCGCCCCCTTGGCGAACTTGATCGTGTTGTTCTGTCCTGCCCAGATCGCCTGGCCGAGGTCCTTGCCGACCTTGGTCGAATCGATGTCGAAGGCCGCCGTGAATTCGATGTCGCGCACGTGGTAGCCGCCGAGGTCCACGTGCATCAGGCCGGGCACGAGCTCTTTCGGGTCGGCGTCGCGGTAGTAGTGGACGCCCTGAACGAACGCCGAGGCGCAGTTGCCGACGCCGATGATCGCGACCCGGACCTTGTCCTGCTGGTAGCGCGCCGTGCCGTTGGGGGAGGCGGCGCCGTTGCTCTTTTGAATGCTCATCTGGTGCTTTGTCCTTTGTGGAAGTTCGGGGGAGACTACCCCGCCACGTGTCTTAGGTGACAGATCGGGGTTTTGGATGAGCTCCGCCCTGACGGGCTGCGCCGTGGCGTTCTCGCGGCTGTTCGCGCGCTTGCGGCGTTCGGGCCATCGATGGCCCGAACGGCGGCGCTCATGACGGGCGGGACAGTTCGCGCTTGACGTGCCAGATGCGCTGAGCCACCGTGATCACGGAGAGTCCGGCGAGCACGTACACGGCGGGCGCGAGCAGGCTGAAGTCCCCGAGCGAGGCGCCGCGCGCGAAGATCAGGCCGATCGAGAGGATCACGACGCGCACCGCGCGCGTGGCGATGCCCACCTTGCACTCCACGCCGAGCGCCTCCGCACGCGCGCGCGTGTAGGACACCATCAGCGAGGCCAGCACCGCCACCACCACCGCGGCCGCCGCGCCGGAGCGTCCTTCGCGCGCGAAGTCCGCGGCCACCGCGGTCAGCACGATCCCCTCCTCGATGCGGTCGAGCGTCGAGTCCAGGAACGCCCCGAATGGGGTGCCCTTGCCCGACATGCGCGAGTAGCGCCCGTCGAGCGTGTCCATCACCGAGCCCACCACGAACGCCAGGCCGCCGAGGAAGTACAGCTCGTTCCCATACGAGCGCGGCCGCCACCACGTTCAGCGCAAGCCCGGTCATCGAGATCGCGTTGGGAGTCAAGCGCGACTCGATCAGCCGGTTGCGGACGATCTCGCGACGCTGCGCCCCGGTGAGCGTTGTGCGCCCGTTGCGGCGCCCGATGCCCGCCCGCGCCCGCCTGCGGGCGCCCGCCTGGCGGTGTGATGGTGGAGAGGGTCCCATCGAGTGAGGTTACTGTCCCTCGTCGAAAGTTCGGTGAGCGTCTGCTGAGCGACTGCGCTTCTCGACTGCGAACACCTGGACCCTACCCGGCCCCGGCCGGCGCGTGAGAGAAGCGCCAGGCGCTCGGCCTGATTCGCGCGAGGCGGCGCGCGCCGACGGCCGAGACCCCCGCGGTGAGCGCGCCCAGCAGCGCGTCCAGGACGAAGTGGTTGGCCGTCGCCACGATCACGAACGCGATCAGCAGCGGGTACAGTCGCCACAGCACGCGCGCGACGCGCGTGCGCGACAGCGAGGCGAGCGGCCAGCCGATCATCAGGGCGAACGCCACGTGCATCGAGGGCACCGCCGCGTAGGGGTTGAACAGCGCTGTCATCGAGGCGGACGCGTGCGAGACGTGCATTCCAGTCAAATCCGACACCGAGTCGATGAAGCCCCACTCCGGCAAAAAGCGCGGCGGCGCGGTCGGGAACACGGCGTAGCCGATCAGCGCGATGGCCATCGCGATCACCAGCATGTTGCGCACGAAGTAGAACGAGCGGTTGTGGCGCAGGTACAGGTAGACGAGCGCCGCGAGCGTGACCGAGGTCTGGGCGTTCACGTACAGCCAGCTGGAGACGTCCATCAGCGCGTGGCTGCCCGACGCCCACGCCTGGATGCTCGGCTCGACGAACACGTGCAGCGTGCGCTCGATCTGGATCAGGTCACGCGCGTGCTGGAAGGCCGCGGACGCTTTGCCCTCGACCAGGCCGCGCACGAGGTTGTAGCCGAGATACACAGCCCCGAAGAGCGCCACCTGGCGCAGCACGTCCACCCATCCGTGCGGCAGCACACGGTTCTGCAGGAGCCGAAGCCGGGCGACCATCTCGCAAGCCTAGCCCATGAATCGGTAGAGGCGCCAGTGCTGAGAGCGCCACAGCTCATGCAGATAGGGCAGTCCGCCTGCGATCAGGGCGCCCTCCAGTCGCCCCGCTCCGTCCAGCGGCGCGTCGGGCAGGGCCACGTACACCACCCTGTTTTCGACGAGCCATGCACGGTACGCGGACGCGGTGAGCGCGGGACGGTAGAAGATCGCGCCGTAGCGCGTGTCGAGCTGGCGCTCCCATCCGCGCGCCAGCGAGATTCCGTCGTGACCGGCGAGCCACGCTGCCTCCCAGTGGGCCTTCGTGAGCGGTACCTCCACGATCGTCGGCTTCCGCGCGCCCCCCCCGTTTGGCTCTGGCCCGAGCGGCGCCTCCACGATCGTCGGCTTCCGCGCGTGCCCTCCGCCTGGCTCTGGCTCGAGCGGCGCCTCCACGATCGTCGGCTTCCGCGCGTGCCCTCCGCCTGGCTCTGGCTCGAGCGGCGCCTCCACGATCGTCGGCTTCCGCGCGCGCCCTCCGCCTGGCTCTGGTGGCCCTGGGCCCACCCGCCTCAACTCTGTCAGCAGCGGGGCGTAGTAGGAGGCGCTCACGGACGGGTTGCCGGCGATGGAGCGGTAGTCGCGGATGGGGGTGACGAGCTGCCAGTAGAGCAGCGCGGGCGCGAGCGCCAGCAGGAGTGTGCGCCGTCCTTCCCACAGCACCCCGGCGAGCAGCGGCCCGGCGAGCAGCGGCCCGAGCCGAGCCGCGTTGCCGCCCATGGGCGTGTGGAAGGCGTAGGCGCCGATCAGCGCGAGCGCGTAGAGCCCCGCGCCGGCCCGCACGGCTTCCCGCCCGCGCGGGGTGAGCGACCCCTGTGGAAACAGCAGCGCGATCAGCGCCACCCCCGCTAGCGCCGGCCAGAAGGCCGAGGCGGCGAACGGCTCGTAGCCGCCCTCGGGGTAGGCGACGCTCAGCACGAAGATCGGGGTGAGCGCGGCCGCTACGAGCCCGAGGCAGCGGGGGGTGTGCCGGTTTGAGGTCGCTGCTGTGCGGTCGTCTCCTGCGGCGGCGCGGGGGGTGGTTGGGTAGAGGGTGTCGGCAGCGGGGGGGCTGGAGCGGAGAGTGTCGGCGGCGGGGGTGTCGGCGCGGGGGGTGTTGTTCTCTTTTCGGGGTGACTCGCGCGCGTACGCGCGCGCGCGCGAGACACCCATTTTGGGAAGCACACCCCCCAACATTTTGGGAAGCACACCGCCCAACGCACCGCCACCGCCCAACGCGCCGCCACCGCCCAACGCACCGCCACCGCCCAACGCGCCGCCACCGCCCAACGCGCCGCCACCGCCCAACGCGCCGCCCAACGCTCCCGCCAGTCCCGCAAGCGCGAGGAACGCTCCCGCGACGGGACTCGCGACGCTCGTGAGGGCGGCGAGCCCAAGCGCCCCGGCGAGACGTCCGCGCACGAGCGCGAGCATCGCCCCGAGCCCGATCGCGAGGCCGAGGTCGTAGGGGACGCGTCCTGAGAGCAGCCCCGCGCAGACGCCGAGCGCGAACCAGGCGGCGGCGACGCGCGCGGGACGCGTGCCGAAGGCGCGCTCGGCGATCGCCCCGAACAGGACGCTTGCCGCCACGGCCGAGCAGGCGAGCAGCACGCGCACGCCCAGCAGCGCTCCCAACGCCGGCGAGAGCAGCGAGTACCCCGGCAGCCAATGCCCATGCGCGGCATACCAGCCCGTGTCCCAAGTCGTGAAGCCCGTGCGCGCGAACAGGTCGCTGCGATATGTCGCGGCCGCCAGGTCAGCGGCGGGCGGCGCGAGCATCAGGTAGACAACCGTGAGCGATCCTGTGAGCAAGAGTGCAAGCGCCCAGGCGGGTAGCGCCGCGGCGCCGAGTCGCGGTACCGTCGGCGAGACCTCTGTATCGTTCATTCCGTGGCTGATCAACTGGATCTGACGATCGTGTACGAGGCTGGCGAAGAAGGCTGGATCGTCGCCTCGATCCCAGAGGTCACTGGTGTGTTGAGCCAGGGACGCACGCGTGAGGAGGCGCGGGCTAACGTGATCGACGCGCTGCGCCTCATGCTATCTCCGGAGCCTGCCGAGACGGCCGATGAGCGCGAGCGGGAACAGCTGCACCTGACGATTGCTGCATGAAGCGCCGCGACCTCGAGCGTCATCTCCGCGATCACGGGTGCCGGCAGATCGACGAGGGTGAACCACAGTCGATGGAGGGGTCCAGAGGGCGCACGATCGACGCTGCCGCGCCACCGAGAGATCGACTATGGGCTCGCGCGGAAGATATGCCGGCAGTTGAGCGTGCCGCCGCCCGCCGGTAGTCGCTGAATAGCCCCGATCCCTATCGCGTGAGGAAGTCGGCCACCCGCTCGATCGCGTCGGGACGGTCGAGCCACCACCAGTGGCCGGCGTCGGGCAGCTCGACGAGCTCGCTGTTCGGCAGCGCGCGCGCGTAGTCGGCGGCGAAGCGGGCCGGGATGTAGGGATCGCGCATGCCCCACACCACCAGCGAGGGCATGTCGAGTCCCGAGAGGTGCCTGCCGGACTGCTCGAGCACCTCGCTCGGCGAGCTGCGATAGAGCCGCAGGATCGCACGCTGGGTGCCCTGGTCGAAGTGGTCCATCACCGAGTCGATCAACGCGTCCGGCAGCGGTCCCGGGGCGACGTTCGACTCGCGCGAGATCGCCTTCAGGATACGTCGAGTGGTGACCCCCATCGCCAGCTCTCCCAGCACGGGAGTGCGCCACAGGCGCGCCGTGCGGTGCCAGCGGTAGCCGGGCAGGAAGGGCACCGCGTTGGTCACCACGAGCCGCTCGATCCGCTCGGGATGGGCCTGGGCGAACGCGAGTCCGACGGCGCCCCAGTCGTGCACCACCAGCCGCACGCGCTCGACTTCGAGCATGTCGAGGAAGCGCTCTATGAAGCCCGCGTACTCGTCGATCGTGTACCTGAGGTACCCGGGCTTGCCCGAGCGCCCGAAGCCCGGCAGGTCGGGCGCGAGACCGCCGGTGCGCTCCAGGAATCCCATCTCATGCACGAGGGGCTCCACCCAATCGTCCTCGCCGCGCTTGCGCCTCCACCACGGCCGGGTCCTCTGGTGCTCGCGGGGCGCCACCCAGTCCTCGGAGCTGGTCGGCACGCCGTGCAGGTAGAGCGCCGGTGCGGCCGAGCCCTCGGAGGGCGCGCTGCGCCAGAACACGGGCATGCTGCCGTGTGCCCCGAATGGGGTCCCGTGTGCCCCGAACCCCCCATCGCGGAGGGCAAGCGGGGTATCGATCTCGGCGGTGTTCTCGCTGATGTGCGGCACGCGGCGAGGATATAGGCACGCGGATGTCGGCTCGCCGGATACGGTGAGACGGTGCCGCCGATCGTCCCACGCCGACAGACGCGCAAGCCTGCGCCCGGCAAGCCGACCCCCCAAGCCGGCACTCCCAAGCCGGCGTCCCCCAAGCGGACCCCCCAAGCCGGCACTCCCAAGCCGGCGTCCCCCAAGCGGACTCCCCAAGCCGGTGCTTCCAAGCTGGCGTCCCCCAAGCCGGCGCTCAGCAAGCCCGGTCGGGAGTGGAAGCGGCCGACGCGCTCGCGCGTGCTGCGCATCCGCGACTGCTTGCGCGCGGTGTACGGCATCCCGCGCATGGCGCCCCACGGGCGACCGCTCGACGAGCTGATCCTCACGGTGCTCTCGCAGAGCACCAACGACCGCAACCGCGACGTCGCGTTCCTGGCGCTGCGCGAGCGCTTCGCGCGGGGGGGCGGGGAGGGTGGGCCTCCATCCCCGATCGACTACGCCGCGATGCTCGCCGCGCCGGTCTCCGAGGTCGAGGAGGCGATCCGCCCGGGCGGCATATCGAAGGTGAAGTCGGCTCGCATCCAGGCGATCCTCGCGTGCGATCGCGGCGAGCTCGGCGCGCGCCGCGACCCGGGCGATCCGCTCTCGCTCGAGTGGATGCGCGATGCGCCGATCGAGGAGAGCCGCGCCTACCTGTGCGCCCTGCCGGGCGTGGGACGCAAGACGGCCGCGTGCGTGCTGCTGTTCTCCTACGGCCTGCCCGACATTCCGGTCGACACGCACGTCTCGCGCGTCGGCACACGCCTTGGGCTGTTCCGTCCCGGCGCTCCCTTCGAGGAGCTACACGACCAGATGCTGGCGCTCACGCCCGCAGGCCACGAGCTCGAGTTTCATGTGAACCTGCTGCGTCATGGTCGGCGCACCTGCCACGCCCGCAAGCCGGCCTGCGACGAATGCGCGCTGGCGCGGATGTGCCCGAGGCGTCAGCCGCGGACCCCCTCTGTACGGCCCTGACGGGCCGTACAGGATCCCCCGAGGGGGAGGGAGGATCAGCCGTGAGGGACGACCGCGAAGGCGATGACTGCGTATTGCAGAGCCGCCGCGGCGATCACGAGCGCGTGGAAGACCTCGTGGTAGCCGAACACCTTCGGCCACGGGTTCGGCCGGCCGCTCGCGTACACGATCGCTCCCACCACGTACAGCAGGCCGCCCGTGGCCAGTCCGGCCACGCCGAGCCATCCGATCGCCGCGGGCAGCTCGCCGAAGACCGCCGCCGACACCAACCCGAGCGCCACATACACCCCCGCGAACAGCCACTTGGGCGCGTCGATCCACAACAGCTTGAACACCACGCCGCCGAGCGCCCCCGCCCACAGCACGATCAAAATCGTGGTCGCCAGCGACCCTTTGAGGGCAAGCAACGCCACCGGCGTATATGTGCCGGCGATCAGCACGAAGATCATCGAGTGATCCAACCGCCGCATCCAGCGCCGCGCTGTGGGACGCCAGGTGACGCGGTGGTACAGCGCGCTCGTCCCCAGCAGTCCCGACACCGCCACCGCATAGATCGCGGCCGCCACCCGCGCTCGCCCGTTCGAGGCCGCCAGGATCAACCCCACGCCGCACGCAAGCGACACGAAGAAGGCGTACTGGTGGGAGACCCCGCGCAGCTTCGGCTTGACCGGGCCCTCCGCGCTCATGCGGCCAGCTTCTCTCGCTCGCGCTCGGGCGTCACCCGCACCACGTCCCAGGCGAGCCTCACCTTCGCCATCCCCAGGATCAGCCAGCCGGATGGGTCGAGCTCCCACCAGCGCAGCCCGTGGAAGGCGGAGCGCGGGAAGGCGTGGTGGTTGTGGTGCCACGCCTCGCCGAGCGACGGCAGCGCCAGCCAGAACACGTTCGTCGAGTGATCCTCCAGCGCGAAACGCCGGCTCCCGAAGAAGTGGCAGATCGAATTGATGCTCCACGTGATGTGGTGCACGAAGAAGATCCGCACCAGCCCGCCCCACAACAGCGCGCTCGCCGCAGCCGCGAGCGATCCGCCGCTCAGGCCCAACCCGAGCAGGAACGGGATCGCCAAGCTGTAGAGCGCGATCAGCGGGAACGCCTTGTTGATCCGGCGCATCCCTGCGTCTTCGAGCAGGTCGGGCGCGAAGCGTTTCGAGGACGCCTGCCCGTGCGTGGAGAACAGCCAGCCGGTGTGCGCGTGCCATAGGCCCTTCAGCATCCCACCGAGCCCCGAGCCCTGTCCGGCGTGGGGGCTGTGCGGGTCGCCCTCCTCGTCGGTGAACGCGTGGTGCTTGCGGTGGTCCGCCACCCAGTCGATCACGGGTCCCTGCACCGCCATCGAGCCGAGCACCGCGAGCGTATAGCGCACCCATGCGTGTGTCTGGAAGGCCCTGTGGGTAAGCAGCCTGTGGAAGCCCACGGTGATCCCGATCGCCGTGAGCGCGTACATGACGGCCATGATCGCCAGATCCAGGGGGCTGAGGAAGTGATCCCACAGCAGCGCCCCGCCAGCCACCACGCCGAGGAACGGAAGCACGACCGCGGCGATGTTCACGTTGCGCTCCAGGCGGGTCACTCGCCCGAACATACCCCTCCGGACGCCGTTGTTACCCGCTCGAGCGACATCTTTACGTTCGCTCTCAAGGGACGCCCATCCGCCCGCCCGCGCGTGGCTGAGGTCGTGCGGGTTACGTCGTGCGGGTTACGTCGTGCGGGTTACGGTCACGTCGGGTCACGTCGTGCGGGTTACGCTCACAATGCACGCGCGCGGGCACGTCACGCGCACTCTGCAAACCGCAATGCCCCGTACACCCGCTCGCACGACCCAATCCTATCCATGCCGCAATGCCACGTACACCTGCTCGCACGACCCAATCCCATCCATCAAATAATCTGCTACTCTCACACTCAGATTTGATCAGCGACTCAAGGAGCATCCACTCATGGGCAAGACCATAGGCATCGACCTCGGCACCACGAACTCGTGCATGGCCGTGCTCGAGGGTGGCGAGCCCACCGTCGTCGAGAACGCCGAGGGCGGCCGCACCACCCCCTCCGTCGTCGCCTTCACCGCGTCCGGCGAGCGCCTCGTCGGCACCGTCGCCAAGCGCCAGGCCGTCACCAACCCGCAGAACACGATCTTCTCGATCAAGCGCTTCATGGGCCGCAAGGAGGCCGAGGTGCGCGAGGAGGAGTCGATCGTCCCCTACAAGGTCGTCTCCGGCCCCAACGGCGACGCCCGCGTCGAGGCCGCGGGCAATCAGTACTCGCCGCCCGAGATCTCCGCGATGATCCTGCAGAAGCTCAAGACCGACGCCGAAGCCTATCTCGGCGAAACGGTCGACTCGGCCGTCATCACGGTCCCCGCCTACTTCAACGACGACCAGCGCCAGGCCACCAAGGACGCCGGCAAGATCGCCGACCTCGAGGTCAAGCGCATCATCAACGAGCCCACCGCCGCCTCGCTCGCGTACGGCCTCGACAAGGAGCACGACCACACGATCCTCGTCTTCGACCTCGGCGGCGGCACCTTCGACGTGTCCGTCCTGGAGATCGGCGACGGCGTCTTCGAGGTCAAGTCCACCGCCGGCGACAACCACCTCGGCGGCGACAACTTCGACAAGGCGATCGTCGACTGGCTCGTCGCCGACTTCAAGCGCGACCAGGCGATCGACCTGTCGGCCGACCCGATGGCCCTACAGCGTCTCTACGAGGCAGCCGAGAAGGCCAAGATCGAGCTCTCCACCACCCAGGAGACGCAGATCAACCTGCCGTTCATCACCGCCGACGCCTCCGGCCCCAAGCACCTCGACACCCGCCTCACGCGGGCGAAGCTCGCCGAGCTCACCGCCGCGCTGCTCGACCGCGTCGTCGCGCCCGTGCGCCAGGCCATCGACGACGCCAAGGACAAGGGCGTCAAGGAGATCGACCACATCGTGCTCGTCGGCGGCATGACCCGCATGCCCGCCGTCCAGGAGAAGGTCAAGGAGCTCACCGGCAAGGATCCCCACCGCGGCGTCAACCCCGACGAGGTCGTCGCCGTCGGCGCCGCCATCCAGGCGGGCGTGCTCGCCGGCGAGGTCAAGGACGTGCTGCTGCTCGACGTCACCCCGCTCACGCTCGGCATCGAGACCAAGGGCGGCGTCATGACCAAGCTGATCGAGCGCAACACCACCATCCCCACGCGCAAGGGCGAGGTCTTCTCCACCGCCGAGGACAACCAGCCCTCCGTGGAGATCCACGTGCTCCAGGGCGAGCGCGAGATGGCCCAATACAACAAGTCGCTGGGCAAGTTCCAGCTCACCGGCATCCCGCCCGCTCCGCGCGGCATCCCCCAGGTCGAAGTCGCCTTCGACATCGACGCCAACGGGATTTTGAACGTTTCAGCCAAGGACCTCGGCACCGGCAAGGAGCAGAAGATCGAGATCAAGGCCGGCTCGGGGCTCTCCGAGGAGGAAGTCAAGCGGATGGTCACCGACGCCGAGTCCCACGCCGAGGAGGACCGCAAGGCGCGCGAACTGGCCGAGGCGCGCAACAACGGCGAGAACGCCGCCTACCAGGCCGAGCGCCAGCTCTCAGAGCTCGGCGACCA
This sequence comes from uncultured Solirubrobacterales bacterium, assembly GCA_963729925.1. Lineage (GTDB taxonomy): Bacteria > Actinomycetota > Thermoleophilia > Solirubrobacterales > Solirubrobacteraceae > Palsa-744. Next base: position 86,620 of record CAVSPS010000009.1, read on the forward strand.
GGTCGACGCCGACTCCAAGGCTCGCATCGAGGAGGCCATCAAGGAGGTACGCGACACGCTCGAGTCCGAGGACCCCTCCGCGATCAACGCGCGCACCGAGGCCCTCCAGAGCGCCTTCCACGCCGTCTCCGAGGCGATGTACCAGAAGGCCCAAGCCGAGGCCGCCGCGTCCTCCGACGGCGCGTCCGGCGAGCCTGCCGGCGAGGGCCCCGCCACCGAGGAGGACGTCGTCGACGCCGAGGTGGTCGACGAGGGCAAGAGCTGAACTCGATGACCGACACGGAGCCGGACATCACAGAGGCCCCGGGTGCGCACGACGCGCCGGGTCCGGAGTTCGAGGAGGTAGAGGTGGATGTTGTCTCTGAGGGGGGACTCGCGCGCGCGCGCGAGGGGGCGCCCGACGAGGGGCAGGCGGCAAGCGCATCCAAGATGCCCCACGCGCGCGCGCGTGGGCAGGCTGCGGAGAGCAACCAGGACGACGGTGAGGCGGTCTCCACCTCCTCCCCACAGTCCATCCCCGATCAGGGGATGGACCCCGCGAGGGGCCCTCGAAGAGGAGCTCGACGAGCTCGTCAAGACGGCGCAGCAGCGCGACGAGTACCTGGCGCTCGCGCAGCGCACGCAGGCCGACTTCGAGAACTACCGCAAGCGCGTGGCGCGCGACGCGGCGCAGGCGCAGGACCGTGGCATGGCCAAGCTCGCCAAGGAGCTGCTGCCCGCGCTCGACAACCTCGACCGCGCGATCGAGGCGGCGCAGGACGAGGACCCGTTGCTCGCGGGGGTGCGCCTCGTGCGCGCGGAGCTCGCGGCCGCGCTCGCGCGCGTGGGCATCGAGCAGTTCGCGCCGCTCGGGGAGCGCTTCGACCCCGCTGAGCACGAGGCGATGGCGCAGCAGCCGATCGAGGGCGCCGAGAGCGGCACCGTCGCCGAGGTCTACCAGAACGGCTACCGGCTGAACGGGACGGTCATCCGTCCGGCGCGAGTGCTGGTCGCCGCGTAGCCGGAGACAGCTCATGGCAACGCGTCCCGACTACTACAAGACGCTCGGGGTCGACAAGAAGGCGAGCGCCGAGGAGATCAAGAAGGCCTACCGCAAGCTCGCGCGCCGCTACCACCCCGATCGCAATCCCGACGACAAGCAGGCCGAGGAGCGCTTCAAGGAGATCTCCCAGGCCAACGACGTGCTCGGCGATCCCGAGAAGCGCAAGCAGTACGACTCCGGCACCGGCCCCTTTGCGGCCGGCGGGCCCGGCGGGCCGGGCTTTGGGGGCTTCGGCAACTTCGACTTCGACGCCTCCTCGATGGGGGACATCCTCTCCAACCTGTTCGGCGGAGGCGCGGGCGGCGCCGGCGCCCGGCGCGCCCGCTCGCGCCCCCAGCGCGGATCCGACCTGGAGACCGAGGTGCGGATCTCCTTCGACCAGGCGATCTCGGGCGCCCAGGTTCCACTGTCGGTGCCCACGAGCGGGGTGTGCTCCACCTGCCACGGCACCGGCGCAAAGCCCGGCACCACCCCGAAGGTGTGCCCGCGCTGCGAGGGGCGCGGAATCGAGACGCAGGGACAGGGCATGTTCTCGATCTCCCAGCCCTGCTCGCGCTGCGGCGGCAGCGGCACCGTGATCGAGGACCCCTGCCCGACGTGCCACGGCTCGGGGGCCTTGCGCACCGTCAAGAAATTCCGCGTCAACATCCCCGCGGGCGTGAAGGAGGGCTCGCGCATCCGCGTGCCCGGCAAGGGCGAGGCGGGGATGCGCGGCGGCCCCGCGGGCGACCTCTACGTCGTCACGCATGTCACGCCCTCGCCCGTGTTCAAGCGCAAGGGCGAGCATCTCGAGGTGGAGGTGCCGCTCACGATTCCCGAGGCGCTGCGCGGCGGCGAGGTGCGCGTGCCCACGCTCGAAGGATCGAAGACGCTGCGCGTGAAGCCTGGCACCCGGCACGGCACCGTCCAGCGCCTGCGCGGCGAGGGGCCCCCCAAGCTTGGCGGCAAGGGATTGGGGTTCCCACCCACCACCCCCGCCCGCGGGGACATCCACTACCGCTTCATCATCGACGTTCCCGAGACGCTCACCTCCGAGCAGGAGGCGGCAGTCGAGCAGCTCTCGAAGGTCATGAACGGCGATCCGCGCGCGAGCCTGTTCGCCGGCGCGGCGCACGCGGGCTCCGCGCGGGACGGTGAGGGTCGATGACTGCGCGGCGCTCCGAGGGCTCCCACGAGGTTCAGACAGCCGGCCGGACCGCCCCCCGGCGCGTCACGCGCGTCGAGGTCGAGACTCCCAACACCACCCCTCACGCGCGCGCAGCGCGCGTGGAGGTCGAGGTCGATCGAGGCGTGTTCATGATCTCCGTCGCCGCGGAGCTCGCGAGCATGCACCCGCAGACGCTGCGCATGTACGAGGCACGCGGCCTGGTGGAGCCGATGCGCTCGCCCAAGGGCACGCGTCTGTACTCCCAGCAGGATGTCGAGAAGCTGCGCCGCATCCACGAGATGACCGCCGAGCTCGGCCTCAATCTCGCGGGGGTTCAGCGCGTGCTCGACCTCGAGTCCGAGGTGCAGGAGCATGCACGCCCGCATCGAGGAGCTCGAAGTGAAGGCGCTGCACGCCCAGGTTCAGCTCGCCGAAGAGCTCGAGGAGGTGCGTCGCTCCTTCCGCGCGGAGCTCGTCCCCTACCAGGGCGCCCGCGCGGAGATCGTGCGCGCGGCGGATGCGCGCTCGCCGTTTCAGGCGCCCTCGCGACCAGGGGGGCGGCTGTGAAGGCTGGGAGTGTTGGTGACTCAATTTTGAAATTTTGCGATAGTGACTACGTATATATATACAATGGCTATTATGGTGGGAGGATGACGAGCGATGACACCACCTGACGGGCAGATGCCCGGCGGCGCGGCGACGGCGCCCCCGCCCGAGGAGGAGCAGAAGCCGCTGGAGCGGTTCGGCAAGGACCTCACCGAGCTCGCCGAGCAGGGCAAGCTCGACCCGGTGATCGGGCGCGACGAGGAGATCCGCCGCGTCATCCAGGTGCTCTCGCGCCGCACGAAGAACAACCCCGTCCTGATCGGCGAGCCCGGCGTCGGCAAGACAGCCATAGTCGAGGGGCTCGCCCAGCGGATCGTCTCTCACGACGTGCCCGAGTCGTTGCGCGAGCGCCGCGTGATCGCGCTCGACATGGGCGCGCTCATCGCCGGCGCCGTCTACCGCGGCGAGTTCGAGGAGCGCCTCAAGGGAGTGCTCAAGGAAGTCTCAGAGGCGCAGGGCACCGTGATCCTGTTTCTCGACGAGCTTCACACGATCGTCGGAGCGGGCGCTGCCCAGGGCGCCGTGGACGCCGCCAACCTGCTCAAGCCGATGCTCGCGCGCGGCGAGCTGCGCTGCGTCGGCGCCACCACGCTCGACGAGTACCGCAAGCACATCGAGAAGGACGCCGCCCTCGAGCGCCGCTTCCAACCCGTGATGGTCGGCGAGCCGTCGGTGCAGGACACGATCGCAATCCTGCGTGGGTTGAAGGAGCGCTACGAGACGCACCACGGCGTGCGCATCCAGGACGCCGCGCTCATCGCCGCCGCGACGCTCTCCCACCGCTACATCGCCGACCGCTTCCTCCCCGACAAGGCCATCGACCTGATCGACGAGGCCGCCTCGAAGATCCGCATCGAGATCGACTCCGTCCCCACCGAGATCGACGAGGTGGACCGCCGCGTGATGCAGCTCGAGATCGAGCTCACCTCACTGCTCAAGGAGAAGGACGAGCCCTCCAAGGAGCGCCGCGCCGCGATCGAGGCTGAGCTCGCCGACCTGCGCGCGCGCTCGGATGAGATGCGCGCCCAGTGGGAGCGCGAGAAGGAGGCGATCCAGGGTGTGCGGGAGACGAAGGAGCGCTTGGAGCAGGCGCGCGTCGAGGCGGAGCGCGCGGAGCGGGAAGCCAACCTCCAGCGCGCCGCCGAGCTGCGCTACGGCGAGATCCCGGAACTCGAGAAGCAACTTGCCGAGCACGAAGCCGCCGAGCTTGCGCGTGACGCGCACCCCCCATCCCCGCCAAGGGGGGGATGAGACTGCCGGAGGGGAGGACGAGCGGGCCGGCGCCGGGGCGGGTGGGCCTGTCTTCCTCAAGGAGGAGGTCGACGCCGAGGACGTCGCCGAGGTCGTCGCCCGCTGGACCGGCATCCCCGTGTCGCGCCTCCTAGAGGGGGAAGTGGAGAAGCTGATCCACATGGAGGAGCGCCTGCACGAACGCGTCGTCGGTCAGGACGAGGCGCTCGAGGCGGTCGCCACCGCTCTGCGCCGCTCCCGAGCCGGCCTGCAGGACCCCAACCGCCCGATCGGCACCTTCCTGTTCCTCGGCCCCACCGGCGTCGGCAAGACCGAGCTCGCCCGCGCGCTGGCCGAGTTCATGTTCGATTCCCAGGACGCGATGGTCCGTCTGGACATGAGCGAGTACATGGAGAAGCACACCGTCTCGCGCCTCGTCGGCGCCCCGCCCGGCTACGTCGGCTACGAAGAGGGCGGCCAGCTCACCGAGGCGGTGCGCCGCCGTCCCTACTCCGTGGTGCTGCTCGACGAGATCGAGAAGGCCCACCCCGACGTCTTCAACACGCTCCTGCAGGTGATGGACGACGGGCGCCTCACCGACGGCCAGGGCCGCACCGTGGACTTCAAGAACACGGTGCTCATCATGACCTCCAACATTCCGGTGTCGGCGGCGGGCGACGATCTGCGCGCCGAGCTCACCACCCACTTCAAGCCCGAGTTCATCAACCGGCTCGACGACATCGTGCGCTTCGATCCGCTCTCCCGCGAGCAGATATCGGAGATCGTCGACCTGCAGCTCGCACGCGTGATCGAGCGTGTCACAGAGCGCGGCGTGGAGCTGGAGATCACCCCTGCCGCCCGCGAGTTGCTCGGCAACATGGGCTATGACCCCACCTACGGCGCGCGGCCGCTACGGCGGGTTATTCAGAAGCAGCTCATCGACAAGCTGGCGCTGGCGCTGCTTGAGGGGCGGTTCCACGACGGCGACACGGTTGTCGCCGATGCCGCCGATGGCCAGGTTGTGCTGGAGCCGGTGCAAAAGGAGGAGGCAGCGGCTTAGAGCCTATCCCGGAAGGGTTTTGTAGGGCGGGGTTGAACTCCTGATCGGAGGTCATCATGCCATTCGATCAGGAGGTCTGTGATGGGCTACATGGTCAGCGAGGATGATGGTTGGCGGATGCCCGACTGGTTGTGGGAGCGGGTCGAGCCGTTGTTGCCGCCGGGACCGTTTCACCCGTTGGGTACTCACCGCTCAAGGGTGCCCGATCGTGATGCGATGGACGCGATCATGCTGGTACTCAGGACCGGTATGCAGTGGAATGCGTTGAACGCGACGGGGGTGTGCTCTTCATCTTCGGCTCACCGACGCTTCCAGGAGTGGGAGCAGGCCGGGGTGTTCCATGAGATCTGGCGTCAAGGACTGTTGGAGTATGACGAGACCGTGGGTATCGACTGGTCGTGGCTGGCAGCCGATGGTGCGATGACAAAGGCCCCGTTGGGCGGCCCGAAGACTGGGCCGAACCCCACTGATAGAGCCAAGGGGGGGCGAAGCGTTCGGTCCTCGCGGAGGGTGCGGGGGTCCCGGTCGGGCTCGATCACGACGGCGCGAACCGCAACGATCACAAGCTGCTGAAGGGCACGTTGGACTCGATCCCGATCGAGCGTCCCGAGCCGACCGCAGAGCAGCCCCAAGGCATCTGCCTGGACAAGGCGTATGACAACGCCGAAGTCCGCGAGCTGGTCGGTGACTACGACCTCACGCCGCACATCCGCGCACGCGGCGAGGAGATCGCCGAAAAGATACACACACCTGGCTGGCGAGCCCGACGCTGGGTCGTCGAGGCCACCCATTCCTGGATGAACCGCAACCGCGGAATCCTCATCCGCTGGTCCAAGAAGGACGAGAACCACCTCGCCCTACTACAACTCTCAAGCGGCCTCATCGCGTTCAAGAAGGCCCACCTCGCGACCCTCGCCGCCGCCCTTCCGGGATAGGTCCTTAGGTCGAGGACGGCGGAGCGCACCCGCCCCGCCGTCCTCGGCCGCTGCTAGTTGAAGCTGATCCAGAAGTTGGCGTTCTTGGATTCTTTTTCGTTGCCCGTGAGGACGATGATTGAGGTGCCAGCCGGGCACTCGCCCGCACCGATGGCAATGGGTACGACAGCCGTGTTTGCGCTGACGGTCACGCCATCACCGCCGCCGAAACCGGGGTCCGTGATGCCGGTCACATTTTGGAACGGAACGGTCACCGTGACGCAGTACTCACCTGCCGGCGGGCCTGGTGGTGCGACCCTGGTCACCGACGATACGTTCTTTGCGCTCGTGAGTGTGGGCGTTGCTACGAAGCCCCCGATATAAGCGAAGGCGACGGCGCTACCGGCTGCCCCTGGCGCGCCCGGCGCGCCCTGTGCTCCCGGTGATCCCTGAGGGCCGGCAGGGCCCGTTTTTCCGTTTTTGCCTTTCAGGGCACTGACGACTTTCGGGCTGATCTGTTTGGTTGAGTTGATGAGATAGTGCTTGGCGGCCATCGCCCCGCCGGTCATCGAGAAGACGAGGGCGAGCGTGGCTGCGACGTTTGCGTAGCTGAGTTTTGGTTTGATCATGCGCGGCACCCTATGGGTACGGCCGGATGGGCGCAATACGTAATTTGCCGATCCCCGGCTCACGCGATCTCGTCCAACCGCGCCACGATCTTGTGCGCATGTCGCGTGAAGGCAGGACAGCAGGTGTCCGGGGACGGGAGAGCTGTGCCACTCCGTGACACTGCGTGATACTGTGCTTGTATATGAGCGATCACTTCACGCTGCGACTGCGTCCCGGCGTCAGCGAGCGGCTTGCGGCGCAGGCGCAGCGAGCCGGCCTTGCTCCGCGGACGCTCGCGCAGCGCTATGTAGATGAGAGTCTGCGCCGCGAGGATCACCCGCTCGTGCGCTTCGCCGACGGCCCGAGCGGACGGCGGGCCGCACTGGTCGGCCGCGGACTCGACGTCTGGCAGGTGATCGAGGTCGTCCGCGACAACGACAACGACCCCGAGGAGACGGCCGCCTACCTGGCGATCCCGGTCGGCCTGGTTCAGGCCGCGATCGCCTACTACGGCGACGATCGCGAGGAGATCGACGCCGAGATCGCTCTCAACCAGGCTGAATGGGAGCGAGGCTACGCCGCCTGGGCGGCGGGCAACAAGGCTCTCGCTTCGTGAAGGCGCTGCTCGGCGAGCAGCTATCCCCCCAGATCGCTCGACTGCTGCGGGAGCGCGGCCTCGACGTCGAGGCCGTCGCAGAGCGCTCCGACCTGCCGCAGGCGTCCGACGCCGAGGTCTTTGACGTGGCTTCGCGCGCGCAGCGCGCGGTCGTCACGAACAACATCAAGGACCTCCGGCCACTCGCCGCCGAGCGCTTGGCGGACGGCCAAGGCCATGCCGGTCTGATCCTCCTGCCGGCAAGCCGCAGTCGCAGCCGCGACGCGACGGGCGCGCTGGCCGATGCGATCGAGAGCGTGATGCGCGCGCATCCGGACGGCATTCCCGGCGCGGAGCGCTGGGTGCCTCCGTCTTCTTGAGTCGAGCAGCATCGGGTTGTTCGCGGCTTACGGCAGCAGCGTGAACGAGGCGACGTGCCGTGGCCGCAGCACCGTGAAGTGCCGCCGGTCGAGCGTGGCGATCTCGGTCGCCTTGTGGCGTTCGGCGAGCGTCACCACCGAGGCATCGACGATCCCCAGCGGGAGGTCGTCGTATTGCTCCATCAGCTCTGTGATGCGATCCCATTCGTGGTCGAGCACCGGTTCGACCACGATCTCGCCGGTGGCGATGGAACGCGCGAAGGCGATCTCGGCGTGGGGGCCGATGCGGTCGCTGAGCAGGTAGGACACCTCGGTCACGACAAGCTCGGGCACGAGCAGCGGGCGTGCGGCGCCGGCGATCAGATCAACGCAGCGGCGATGGTTGCTGTCGCGTGTGGCGGCAGCCGCGTAGATCGGTCCGGCGTCGAGGATCAGCATTACGCGCTCAAGCGGCAGCGCCGCCGTGCTGGCGGTCGATCGCCTCTCGCACGAACTGGTCCACCCGCTCTGAAGCATCGTCGGGACTGCCCTCTCCGATCGCGAAGAAGGCCAGGTGGCCGCTGCCGGCAGGCTGCGGCAAGTCGCGCTCGATGGCCGCGCGGGCCACGTCGGCGATCGACACGCCACGCCGCCGTGCCTCGAGGCGGAGGCGACCGTCGAGCTCATCCGGCAGCATTATCGTCGTGCGCTTCATGCATACAGCATAGCGCATCAGGCATATGCAGAGCCAGCGACCGTCCCGCGTGAGCGCCGCCATCCGCGAGGAGCTTCTTCGCCGCTGCCGGCTGCTTTTGCTCAGCAAAGCCGTGAACATAAAGTGGCTCGCAGCCGTGCCACTTCGTGACACTATGTGGTACGCTCCTTGAGATGAGCGATCACTTCACCCTGCGGCTTCGCCACGGCGTCAGTGAGCGACTGGCCGCTCAGGCACAGCGAGCCGGCCTTGCCCCACGGACGCTCGCACAACGCTATGTAGATGAGAGTCTTCGCCGCGAGGACCATCCGCTGATCCGCTTTGCCGACGGCCCGAGCGGCCGCAGGGCGGCGCTGGTCGGCAAGGGTCTCGACGTGTGGGAGGTCATTGCCACGGTCCGCGACAACGACAACGATCCCGATGAGGCCGCCGCGTACCTGGGGATCAACCCCGGGCTCGTTCAGGCGGCTATCGCCTACTACGGCGACTATCGCGACGAGATCGACGCCGAGATCGCGCTCAACCAGGCCGAGTGGGAGCGCGGGCACGCAGCCTGGGAGGCGGGCAAGCGGGCGCTTGCCTCGTGAAGGCGCTGCTCGACGAGCAGCTATCCCCCCAGATCGCTCGACTGCTGCGGGAGCGTGACGTCGACATCGACGCGATCGCCGAGCGCTCCGACCTGCCAGAGGCGTCCGACACCGAGGTCTTCGACGTGGCTTCCCGCGAGCAGCGAGCGGTGGTCACCAACAACGTCAAGGACTTCCGTCCGCTCGCAGCTGAGCGCCTGGCAAGCGGTCAAGGCCATGCCGGCCTGATCCTCGTGCCGGCGAACCGAGATCGCAGCCGTGACGCGACGGGGGCGCTGGCCGACGCAATCGAGACGCTGATGCGCGCGCATCCCGATGGGATCGCCGACGCTGAGCATTGGATCCCTCCGCCCGGGTGAGCCCACCTACGGCGCGCGGCCGCTACGGCGGGTTATTCAGAAGCAGCTGGTGGACAAGCTGGCGCTGGCGCTGCTTGAGGTGCGGTTCCGCGCGGGGGACACGATCGTGGCTGACGCGGTCGAAGGGGACGTTGTGCTGGCAGACGGCCCAGGATCCGGCGGCGGTCGCCTAGACGAGCCGCCGCCGGATGATCCTGACGGGAAGCGATGCGACGCTCCCAGCCGTGCGGCTAGATCTCTTGGGCCAGGAACCAGCAGCCGCGCGGCGTGTTCGGTAGACAGGCCGCTACTCGAGCTGCTATGCGCTTCAGTCGCTGCGCCGTAGGAGAACCACAGCCAATGGGGCACTCCGTCCGGCCCGGCTACGATGAAAGCCCCGGATGCGGTCATCGCTTCTTTGGCGGCAATCGTGCTTTCTCCGCCGGTATCCGTGATGGAGCCTGTGATCAAGGTGTATCCCGGCGATGTCGTCGGTTCATTGGGGATCGTCGACAACAAGGTCTGAGGGCCGGGAATGGTTATGAACGTCCCAAGCTTGATTTCTTCGCTCCCCGTTGGATTACCTTTGCAGTTGATCCCAATCTGCAGCGGGCCTACGTTCAGCGCATGATGAATGCCATCGCCGGGACTGGGAGCCTCGAAGAAGTTGACCTTCGTCGCGCCAGGGCCGGCGGGGCCGGCGGGACCGGCAGGACCGGCGGGACCGGCAGGGCCAGCCGGACCGGCTGGACCGCCAGGACCGGCAGGACCACGAGGCCCGCGCGGACCACGGTTTGATGCGGGTTTTTTCTTGTGTTTGGACTTTGAGGCGCTCGCGTGAGTCCTCACAACGTGTACGGGAAGGTGGAATTTCTGAGCGGATATCGCATAGGCGCTGCCGCCGCCGACCAGAAGCAGCAGAGCTGCTGTCAGCGGGGCGAGCAAGGCGCGACGGCACTGGTTCAGAGTGTTCATCGAGTGTCTCCCGAGTGTGGATATCGGCGGCAACGGAGTCGCGCCCCCGACCGGCCAGGGTGGCCGGCCGGCACACCCTATCCGAGCCGGTTGCGGCTAGGACGGTTTATGGACGTAAATCCAATTCGGCGTGCGTGGTGAATACTGAACCGCGCGGTGTGGGTCAGCGGTCGCCCCTCAGGCGATCTCGTCCAGCCGCGCGACGATCTCACGCGCGTAGCGCGTGAAGTGGGCCGGGTCGAAGATCGCGTCGAGGTCGAGGCCGGCGGTGCGCTCGTCGGCGGCGAGCAGGTCGCGTAGGGGGGTGCCCTCGTCCCATGCGCGCTGTGCCAGCTCCTGCACGATCCGGTAGGCGTCGTCGCGCGACATGGAGGCTCGGTCGTGCTCGCCTGCGCCCACGAGGGTGGCGTCGCCCTCCACGAGCGCCAGCAGCACCCGTTGGGAGAAGAGCGCGCCGTGGGTGAGCTCGAGGTTGGCGCGCATCCGCCGCTCGTCCACCACCAGCCCCTGCACGAGCGCGGTGGCGCTGCGCTGCATGTGGTCGATCAGGATCGTCGAGTCGGGCAGGACGATGCGCTCCACCGAGGAGTGCGAGATGTCGCGCTCGTGCCACAGCGCCACGTTCTCCAGGGCCGCCTGCGCGTTGCCGCGCAGCACGCGCGCGAGCCCTGAGAGCTGCTCGCTCTTGATCGGGTTGCGCTTGTGCGGCATCGCCGAGCTGCCCTTCTGCCCGGCCCTGAACGGCTCTTGCGCCTCGCGCACCTCGGTGCGCTGCAGGTGGCGGATCTCGGTCGCGAGTCGCTCCATTCCGGCGCCCGCGAGCGCGATCGCTCCCAGCAGCTCCGCGTGACGGTCGCGCGCCACCACCTGGGTGGACACGTCCTCGCGCGCGAGCCCCAACCGGTCGAGCACCCGCCGCTCGAACTCCGGGCTGGTCGCCGCGTAGGTGCCCACGGCACCCGAGATCGCGCCGACCGCCGCCTGCTGGAAGGCTCGTTCGAGGCGCAGTCCGTTGCGGTGGGCCTCGAAGGCGAAGCCCGCCAGCTTCACGCCGAACGTCGTCGGCTCGGCGTGCACGCCGTGCGTGCGGCCCACGCACAGCGTGTCCACCTGCTCGCGCGCGCGGTTGGCGAGCGCCTGCACCAGCGCGTGGGCTCCCGGCACGATCACCTCTCCCGCCGCGCGCAGTTGCAGCGCGAGCGCCGTGTCGAGCACGTCCGAGGAGGTCAGCCCGAAGTGGATCCAGCGGCCCGCCTCGCCGGCCGAGGCCGACAGGACGTCCACGAACGCCGCCACGTCGTGGTCGGTGACGCGCTCTCGCTCGTTCACCGCGTCCACCGTGAACGTCGCCGCGCGGATCGCCTCCAGGTCGGCCGCGCTGGGCCCGGCGTCCAAGCCGCCTGTACCCGTGAGGGTGAGTAGCGACGGCAGCTCCTCGCAGGCGGCGACCTCGACGCGCCGCCAGCACTCCATGCGCGCCTCGTCGGTCCACAGGGCGCCCAGCTCCGGTCGTGTGTAGCGATCGATCACTCCGGGGATTATCGCCGCCGCTTGGGACGGTACGCGGCGCGGTGCCCGTCGGGGTCGTGGTGAGCGACTGAGGGGTGCCCGTGCGCGCGCGCGAAGTTGGCTTTCTTCCGCGCGCGCGCACGAGCACCCCGAAAACGAACAAACCGCTCGCGCTCCCACACCGGCAGGCCCGCCGCCCGCCGATCCTGTACAACGAAGGGAGCGCGCCGCTCGGCGCGAACGCCGCTAGGAACGGAGGAGACATGCCCACGTACATCATGCTCTCGACGTTGACGCCGGAGGGCGTGCAGACGGTCAAGAACAACCCCGAGCGCATCCGCGAGGTCAACAAGGAGGTGGAGCAGCTCGGCGCCACCGTGAAGGCGCAGTGGGCCACACTCGGAAACGTTGACTTCATCTCGGTCGTCGAGGCCCCCGACGAGAAGACGATGGCGCGCGTGTCGCTCGAGCTCGGCTCACGCGGGACGGGCCGCTACGAGACCCTTGCCGCGATACCCGTTGACGAGTTCATAGCGTCCCTGTGAGCGACGCCCCCACCCCGATACGAGCCGGACTCGCTGAGGCCGAGCTGCAGGCACAGCTCGAGGAGTTCGACGTCGACGGACCGCTCGTCGGCGTCGTGATGGGCTCCTCCAGCGACATGGACGCCATGGAGCAGGCCGCCAACGAGCTGCGCGAGCGCGGCATCCCGCACGAGATGAAGGTGATGTCGGCACACCGCGAGGCGGACGTCGTGGCCGAGTACGCCAAGAGCGCCAAGGCACGTGGCGTGCGCGTCGTGATCGCCGGCGCCGGCATCTCCGCCGCGCTCCCCGGCGCCATCGCGGCGCACACCGACCTGCCGGTGATCGGGGTGCCGCTCTCCGGGCGTCTCACGGCCGCGGGCGGACTCGACGCGATCCTTTCGATCGTGCAGATGCCGCCGGGCGTGCCCGTCGCGTGCGTGGGCCTGGACAACGCGCGCAACGCGGCTATCCTCGCGGCCCAGATCCTCGCGGCCTGACCTGACGCTCGGATGGCGGCGCGCTGCTGCGTACTCCCTCCCTTGTGTGCAGAGCACACGGCGGTCGGTGCGTCCTTGCATCGCTTGCCCTCCGAACGTCAGGACGTGTAGTCCGCTTCGCTCGTTGGTAGCATCGCCGAAAGTGACCCTCGCCCTCGCCGATCTGCCCCTGATCGCAAGCGGGAAGGTGCGCGAGCTGTATCGCCTGAACGGCCCGGAGGATGGGCGGTTGCTGATGGTGGCGAGCGACCGCATCTCCACCTACGACGCGGTTCATCCCACGCCGATCCCCGACAAGGGGAAGGTGCTGACGGGGCTGTCGGCTTTCTGGTTTCAGAAGACGAAGGGGATCGTCGCGAACCACATGATCTCCGCGACCGAAGGCGTCCCGCAAGAGGCGCGCGGGAGGGCGCTGGTGGTGCGCAAGCTGAAGATGTTGCCGGTGGAGTGCGTGGTGCGCGGATACATCACCGGCTCGGGCTGGAAGGACTATCAGGCGACCGGCGGGGTGTCGGGGATCGAGCTGCCGGCGGGGTTGCGCGAGTCCGAGCAGCTGCCGGAGCCGATCTTCACGCCGAGCACGAAGGCGGAGGTGGGCCACGACGAGGCGATCGACTTCGAGCGGGCGGCCGAGCTGGTGGGGGACAGGGGGCTGATGGAACGCGCGCGGGACATCTCGATCGATCTCTACTCCCACGCGGCCGCGCACGCGCGCGAGCGGGGCGTGATCCTCGCCGACACCAAGTTCGAGCTGGGGCTCGACGAGGACGGCGAGCTGGTGGTGGGCGACGAGGTCCTGACGCCCGACTCCTCGCGCTACTGGCCGGCGGAGGGATATGAGGTCGGCAGGGGCCAGCCGAGCTTCGACAAGCAATACGTGCGCGACTGGGCGGCAGGGAGCGGCTGGGACAAGACGCCGCCCGCGCCCGCGATCCCCGACGACGTGGTCGCGGGCACGAGGGCGCGGTACCTCGAGGCGTACGAGCTGATCGTGGGCGAGCCGTTCGGCGCCTGGCTGGAGCGCACCGGCGCCGAGGTTGAGGGCGATGCGGATGGCGAGACCGACGACGAGGCCGACGGCGCCGGCTCTGACGGAGCCGGTTCTGAAGGAGCCGGTTCCGGCGATCCCGGTCCGGCGGCGGCGTGAACGTGCGTGCGCGCGTCCTGATCCGTCCGAAGGCGGGCATCCTCGATCCGCAGGGCGAGGCGGTGCAGCGCGCGCTTCCCGCCCTCGGCTTCGAGGGTGTCGAGAACGTGCACGTCGGCCGCATGGTCGAGCTGGAGGTCACCGATCCGGCGCAGCTTGAGCCGATGTGCGAGAAGCTGCTCGCCAATCCGCTGGTCGAGGACTACGAGGTTGTCGTGCTGGGACGGCAGCAGCCGGGCTCTGCCGGGCCGCGTCAGTAGTGCGTCTGCACATGCACCTGCTAACATGTGCATGTGGCTCAGTTGACACGACGTACCCAGCTCCTGCTCGACGACGACCTGCACCAGCGTCTGCGCCGGATCGCCGACGAGCGCGGCGTGTCGCTCGGCGCGCTCATCCGTGAGGCGATCGCCGAAAAGCTCACCCGTGTACAGGACGCTCGCGGCGAGGCGTTCAAGCGGTTGCTCGAAGCCGAGCCGATGCCAGTCGAGGACTGGCCTGTGATGAAGAAGGAGATACTCGACAGCCACTACGCCAAGGTCGAGAAGCTGTACGGCGAGGACGAGTAGCGGTCTGCTGTGCGCCGCTTCCTGTTCGATACAAGCGTGTTCATCTACGCGCTCGGCGGCGAGCACCCCTATCGGGACCCCTGTCGAGCGATCATGGGCATGGGCGTCGAGGGACGGCTCGCGGGGGAGGCGAGCATCGAGTTGCTGCACGAGTTTGTGCACGTGCGGGCGAGGCGGATGGCGACGCGCGCCACGGCAGTCGCTGACGCTCGCAACATCGCGGCCACGTCGCGCCTGCACGCCGTCTGCCGCGCCGATATTGAGCGTGCTCTCGAGTTGTGGGCCGAGCACGAGCGACTTGACATGCGCGACGCGATCTTCGCTGCGCAGGCTCTGAATCGCGGCATCGACGCGATCCTCAGCGCCGACCGGGACTTCGATGGCGTCGACGGCCTGCAACGAATCGATCCGGCGGACGGCCGGGCGGTCGCCGCGCTGAGCTCCAGATGAGATTCGGCGTTCTGCGCTTCCCCGGCAGCTGCGACGAGGCCGATGCGCTTTACGCCGCTCGGCGGGTGGGGGATGCGGAGCTTTTGTGGCATGGGGAGCGTGACCTCAAAGGGGTCGATGCGATCGTCGTGCCGGGGGGGTTCTCCTACGGCGACTACCTGCGCGCGGGGGCTATCGCGCGCTTTTCGCCCGTGATGGAGTCGGTGATCGCGTTCGCGAACGACGGCGGGCTGGTGCTGGGGATCTGCAACGGCTTTCAGGTGCTGTGCGAGGCTCGGCTCCTGCCGGGGGCGCTGTTGGGAAACACGAACCTGCGCTTCACCTTTCGCCAGGTCGAGCTTGAGGTGGTCGAGGGGGATACGGCCTTCACGTGCGCCTGCGGAGCGGGCGTGGGGTCGAGCGTGAGTGGGGGTCCGGGGGTAGGGAAGTCGATCCTGAGCATCCCCGCCAAGCACTCCTGGGGCCGCTACTACGCGGACGAAGCAACGCTCGCGGCGATGCGCGAGAACGGTCAGATCGTCCTGCGCTATGCGCCCGGCCAGAACTTCAACGGCTCGATCGAGGACATCGCCGGCGTGCGCAACGAGCCGGGCAACGTGTTCGGCCTGATGCCCCACCCCGAGCACGCGGTGGACGAGCTCACCGGGTCGACCGACGGCCTGTGCATCTTCGCCTCGATGCGGATGGCGGTGGAGGGCGCGCGTGTGTGAGGTCTCCAAAATGGCATGCCTCACGCGCGCGCGCGTACGCGAGCGAGGCACCCCGCAACGAATACATGTCCCCCCGCCTCACGCGCGCGCGCGCGTACGCGCGCGCGAGTCCCCCCAAAACGAATACACATCCACCCATGTCTGAGGCTGCGACGCTGCCCACCGTCGAGGATGCGCTCGCGCTCGGGCTGACGCGGGCCGAGTACGAGCTGATCTGCGATAAGCAGGGAAGGGCTCCGAACCAGGTGGAGCTCGCGATGTACTCGCTGCTGTGGAGCGAGCACTGCGCGTACAAGCACTCGAAGAAGCTGCTGCGCACTTTGCCGACGGAGGGCGAGCACGTGGTGATGGGCCCGGGCGAGAACGCGGGCGCGGTGGACGTGGGCGACGGGTTGGTGTGCGCGTTCAAGGTGGAGTCGCACAACCATCCCAGCGCCGTCGAGCCCTTCCAGGGAGCGGCCACCGGCGTGGGAGGCATATTGCGCGACATCTTCGCGATCGGAGCCAGGCCGATCGCGGTGCTCGACTCGCTGCGGTTCGGGGAGCCCCACTGAAGCCGCCCATCCCCCGACGAAGATGGGGGGATCGACGGGACGCGAAGTTCGGGGGGATGAGGGAAGGAAGGGGAGGGGGCGCGAGCCCGCTACCTGCTCGACCGGGCCGTAGCCGGCATCGGCCACTACGGCAACTCGATCGGGGTGCCCACCGTGGGCGGCGAGGTGTACTTCGAGGAGCCCTACGAGCAGAACTGCCTCGTGAACGCGATGGCGCTCGGGCTGGCGTCCCGCGAGAAGCTGGTGCGCAGCGCGGCCGCCGGAGTGGGCAATACGGTCGTGCTGTTCGGCGCCTCCACCGGCCGCGACGGCATCGGCGGCGCCTCGGTCTTGGCCTCCGCTGAGCTCGGCACAGCCGACACTCCGTGGGGCGATACCCCCCAAGGGGGGCATCAGGGTAGGGAGGATGTGAAGGACACTCCGTGGGGCGATACCCCCCAAGGGGGGCATCAGGGTAGGGAGGATGTGAAGGACACTCCGTGGGGCGATACCCCCCAAGGGGGGCATCTGGATGGGGGTGCTTCTGTGGACAAGAGACCGACCGTCCAGGTGGGGGATCCCTTCGAGGAGAAGAAGCTGATGGAGTGCTCGCTCGAGCTGCTCGAGCGGGGGCTGCTCGTGTCGCTGCAGGACCTCGGCGCGGCGGGACTCACCTCCTCGGCGTCTGAGATGGCGTCGAAGGGCGAGGTGGGCATCGACGTGGACGTCGCCAAGGTGCCGCTGCGCGAGGCGGACATGGAGCCGTTCGAGATCATGGTCTCCGAGTCCCAGGAGCGGATGCTGTGCGTCGTGGAGCCCCGCAACGTGCACGCGGTGATGGAGCTGTGCGAGAAGTGGGAGGTGGGCGGCGCCGCGATCGGGACGGTCACGGACACGGGCCGCATGCGCGTGTTCGACGGGAGCGAGCTGGTCGGGGACATGCCGGTGAGGGCGCTCGTCGATGACTGTCCCCTCTATGACCTGCAGCCGGTGAAGCCGACCAGCACGCCATACCCGGCGCCGAAGGCGCTCCTCCCCCAAAACCCCCCAAGAGGGGACGCGGCGGGCGCGCGCGACGCGAGCGCCCCGCGCGGTTGGACGGGCGACGAGCTGCTGCGCGCGCTGCTGTCATCGGCGAACATCGCCTCGCGTCGCCCGCTGTTCGAGCAGTACGACGCCATCGTGCAGTCGCGCACGGTGCGCCGTCCCGAGCAGGCCGACGCCGCGGTGCTGGCGATCCACCCGCTTGGGGAGCGCGTCGCGCCGCCTCCCGCCGGGGGGACGGGCGCAGCGAGGCGGGGTCTCGCGCAGGCGAGGCGGGCGCGGGCGAGGGCGGGACGGGCGAGGGCGGGACGGGCGCGGGCGAGGCGGAGACCGGTGGGCCGATCCCGGGGATCGCCGTGTCGATCGACTGTAACGGCCGTCGCGTCGCCGCCGACCCCTACACCGGAACGGTCGCGGCCGCACTGGAGTGCGCGTCCAACCTCGCCTGCGCCGGCGCCGAGCCGCTGGGCACGACCAACAACCTCAACTTCGGCAACCCCTCCAAGCCGCACATCGCCTGGCAGCTGACCGAATCCGTGCGCGGCCTGGGCGACGCCTGCCGCGCGCTTGCGGCGCCGATCGTCGGCGGCAACGTCTCGCTTTATAACGAGAGCCCACCCATCCGCGCGGGCGCGGGCCCGATCTACCCGACGCCGGTTGTCGGCATGGTCGGCAAGCTGCCCGACGTGCGCCGCGCGGGCCGCAGCGGCTTCGTCCGCGCCGGTGACGCGATCGCGATCGTCGGGCCGTTCGCCCCGTCGCTGGCCGCCAGCGAGCTGGCCAAGCTGCGCGGCGAGCCTCTGCCCGACGGCCTGCCCGCGATCGACCTGGCGGCGGTTCTCGCCGCGCAGGCGACCGTCCGCGACGGCGTGCGCGGCGGCGCCCTGTCGAGCGCGCCACGACATCGCCGAGGGCGGGCTGGCGGTCGCGCTGGCGGAGTGCTGCCTGGCCGGCGGCCTTGGGGCACGGGTGCGACTCGGGGAGGGATCGTGTTTGGGGCTGAGGAGGCCGGCGCGACGGGACGCGAGGGGATCTGGAGCGGAATCCGTCAAACGACCGCGGCAGCGCTCTTCGGCGAGGGTTCGGGCGCGTTCGTGGTGAGCGGCGACGAGGTGGAGTTGCGCACGCTTGGCGAGCTGACGCCGGTGCGAATCGTGGGAAGCGTGGGTGGCGATGTGTTGCAAATCGAGGGGCCCGTGCGCGCGCGCGAGGGCGAGGGCGAGGTCGAGGGCATCGAACTGACGCTCGCCGAGATGGCCCGCGCGCACGGCGCCCTCGCGGAGCTGTTCGCGTGATCGTCACCGACATCCAGACGATCGTCCGCGGACGTGGACGATCGCCACCGGTCGAGGCTGTTCGCGTGACCGCTGCTACCGTGAGGCAAGCAATGCCTTATGGAAGGGCCGGGAGCCCTCGTCCGGAGGACCGCGACGGACCGCGCGACGAGTGCGGTGTGTTTGGCATATACGCGCCTGGCCACGAGGTGTCGCGGCTGTCCTACTTCGCCCTGTACGCGCTCCAGCACCGCGGGCAGGAGTCGGCCGGGATCGCCGCGGCCGACCGGGGCGGCAACATCATGACCCGCCGCGAGCTGGGCCTCGTCTCCCAGGTGTTCAGCGAGAACGACCTGCGCACGCTCCAGGGCGAGCTCGCGATCGGCCACGTGCGCTACTCCACCACCGGCTCCAACGCATGGGAGAACTCGCAGCCGGTGCAGCGCTCGGAGGGCACGAACGGGTCGAGCCGCGAGCTGGCGCTCGCCCACAACGGCAACCTCATCAACGCCGTCGAGCTCCACGACGAGCTGCATCGAGCGCGGCGTCACGTTCAGCTCGACGTCCGACTCGGAGATCGTGGCGGCCCTGCTCGCGACCCATCCGGCGGAGCGCATCGAGGACGCGATCGCCGACGTCCTCCCGCGCCTGAACGGCGCCTTCTCGATCGTCGTCATGACCAAGGATCGTGTCGTCGCCTTCCGCGACCCGCATGGCCTGCGCCCGCTCGTGCTCTGGCGCTCGGGGCGCCGGACGGCGAGCCGGCTGCGCTACTGCGTGGCGTCCGAGTCGTGCGCGTTCGACATCATCGGCGCCGACGCTCCTGCGCGACGTGGAGCCCGGCGAGATCGTGACGCTCGGCGCGCACGGGATCGAGAGCCGCCGCGTGCTTCCGGACGCGCGCAAGGCGTTCTGCGTGTTCGAGTACATCTACTTCGCGCGTCCCGACTCGCGTATGAACGGTCAGGTGCTGCAGGTGGCGCGCGGGCGCATGGGCGAGATCCTCGCGCGCGAGGCCCCCGCCGACGCCGACCTCGTGATCCCCGTGCCCGACTCCGGCAACGCCGCCGCGCGCGGCTATGCGCGCGCGAGCGGTCTCCCGCAGGACGACGGCTTCGTGAAGAACCGCTACGTCGCGCGCACCTTCATCCAGCCCGGCCAGGAGCTGCGCAAGCACGGGCTGCGCCTGAAGTTCAACCCGCTGCCCGAGGTGGTGCGCGGCAAGCGGCTCGTGGTGGTGGACGACTCGATCGTCCGCGGCAACACCACGCGCCAGATCGTGCAGATGCTCCGCGACGCGGGCGCCTCCGAGGTGCACATGCGCATCTCCGCCCCGCCCATCAAGCACCCCTGCCACTACGGCATCGACATGTCCACGCGCGAGGAGATGATCGCCCACGAGCGCTCCGTCGAGGAGATCGCCGCCGAGCTCGGCTGCGACTCGCTCGCCTACCTGTCGCTCGACGGGGTCTACGAGGCGGTCGGCGCCACGCGCGCCACGCACTGCGACGCCTGCTTCACGGGCGAGTACCCCGTCAAGGGCAGCGATGGAGCCCAGGGCAAGTACGCCCTAGAGATCGCCTGACGACCGAATGGCTGCGCCTGGCTGTGTCCTCAGTCGCTCATGTGCAATAAGCACACTCGCGATCTGCCTGTGCCCGAAGGGGTACGTCGACCACGCTCACGCCGTCCGGGCCGGCTTGCCCTTCGGCCGTCAGGAGGCCCGGTGCCTGAGCCGCTGCCGATAGCCGTGCTCGTGTCGGGCGCCGGCACGAACCTGCAGGCGCTGCTGGACACCGTGCACGGCCACGAGGCCGAGGTGGTGGCTGTCGCGTCGGGCACGCCGCGCGCGCTCGCGCTCGCGCGCGCCGCCGCGCGGGGTGCAGACGGGCGTCTTCGAGCGCTCCGACTACGCCGACCGCAGGCCCGCGACCTGGCGATGGCAGATTGGCTAGCAGGAGCGCGGCGCGCGCCTGGTGGTGCTCGCCGGCTACATGGCGCTCTTGAGTCCCGCCTTCCTCGAACGCTTCCCCGGCGCCGTCATCAACGTCCACCCCTCGCTGCTGCCGGCCTTCCCGGGCCTCCACGCGATCGAGCAGGCGCTCTCCTACGGTGTCAAGGTTTTCGGCGTGACCGTCCACTTCGTCGACGCCGGCGTGGACAGCGGTCCGGTGATCTTGCAGCGCTCCGTCGAGCTCCCCGACCCCCGTGACCCCGACGAGGTGCTCGCGGCGCTGCGGCCGATCGAGCATGCCCTCCTGCCCGAAGCGGTGCGGCTGTTCGCGCGAGGGGCGCTGCGTCCTGACCCCGACAACCCTCGCCGGATAATCTGCGCGGCGTGAGCGAGCGAGCCCGCCATGCGAGCGCGCCGGGCCCGGTGGGGTGCGCGTGCGCAGGGCGTTGCTGTCGGTGTCTGAGAAGACGGGGATCGTCGAGCTCGCCGAAGACCTCGCTGAGCTCGGCGTGGAGATCGTCTCCACCGGCGGCACCGCGCGCGCGCTGGCGGACGCGGGCGTGGGGGTGCGCGCGATCGAGGACTTCACCGGCTTCCCGGAGATGATGGACGGGCGCGTGAAGACGCTCCACCCGCGCCTCTACGCGGGCCTGCTGGCGGTGCGCGACGACGAGTCCCACCTGAAGGCGGCGGACGAGCACGGGATCGAACCGGTGGACCTCGTGTGCGTCAACCTCTACCCCTTCGAGCAGACCGTCGCGCGCGGCGACGCCTCCGAGGCGGAGGTCTTCGAGAACATTGACATCGGCGGCCCCACGATGATCCGCGCGGCCGCCAAGAACCATGCGTTCGCGGCCGTGCTGGTGGACCCGGCCGACTACGCCCCGACACTCGCCGAGCTGCGCGAGTCCGGCGGGCGCCTCTCGATGGCCACGCGCGAGCGGTTGGCGGGAAAGGCGTTCGCGTGCACCGCTCGCTACGACGCCGCGATCTCCTCGTGGTTCGCGCGGCGCGCCGATGAGGACTTCCCCGCCCAGCGCGCGGTCGCCTACGAGAAGGCGGCCGAGCTGCGCTACGGCGAGAACCCCCACCAGCGCGCCGCCTACTACGCCGAGGTGGGCGCCCCCACCCATCTGCTCGCGGGAGTCGCCCAATTGCACGGCAAGGAGCTGTCGTTCAACAACCTGCTCGACCTGTCCGCCGCGCGCGAGCTGGTCGAGGACTTCTCCGAGCCGGCGTGCGCGATCGTCAAGCACAACAACCCCTGCGGCTGCGCGCTCGGGCGCACCGCCCAGGACGCCTACGAGCGCGCCTTCGCGTGCGATCCGATGAGCGCCTACGGAGGCGTGATCGCGCTCAACCGTCCGGTCGATCTCGCCTGCGCGCAGGCGCTGTCGGCGCAGTTCGTCGAGGTGCTGCTGGCCCCGAGCTTCGACGACGACGCGCTCACCGTGCTGACCGAGAAGAAGAACGTGCGGCTGCTGGAGCTGCGCGCCTGGCCGGAGCCGGCGGGCGGCCTGGAAGCCAAGGGGGTGATCGGAGGGGTGCTCGTGCAGGACCGCGACGAGGTCTCCGAGACCCCCGACCAGATGACCGTCATGACCAAGCGCCAGCCCGGCGAGCAAGAGTGGGAGGACATGCGCTTCGCCTGGCAGGTTTGCCGCCACGTGCGCTCCAACGCGATCGTGATAGCCCGCGACGGCGCCACCATCGGCATCGGCGCCGGACAGATGAGCCGCGTGGACGCCGTCAACATCGCGATCGAGAAGGCCCGCGCGGCGCAGGGTGAGGGGGGATCGGATCGACTCGCGGGCGCCTCGCTCGCCTCGGACGCCTTCTTCCCGTTCGCCGACGGCCCGCAGCTCGCGATCGACGCGGGCGTCACGGCCATCATCCAGCCGGGCGGGTCGGTGCGCGACGAGGAAGTCGTGGCGGCAGTGGACGAGGCGGGCGTCGCGATGGTGGCCACGGGCGTGCGCCACTTCAGGCACTGAGCCCCCGGCAAGCCTGTGACCGACGTCGCGACGAGCGCGCGCTGATCGTCGAGTCCTGATGCGCCAGAGCCGCCCGCGCGGCACGCGCGAGCGGCCCGATCAGGCCTCGACGTCCGCGAGCAGCGCGGCAATGTCGAGGTCGTCCACGCCCTCGAGCGGCGAGGGCACCACGCTTCCCTCCCGGTAGACCTCGCAGTGCGCGTAGCCGTCGGAGCCGGGCTCGGTGCGCACCTCGACGGTCCTGCCCGGAACGTCGACGAGCCAGTAGGTGGGGATGTCGGCATTCGCGTATAGCGTTGCCTTCTCGCCCCGGTCCGCCTGATGTGAGCTGACGGCGACCTCGATAACGAGCAGGGCGGTTCGCAGCAGCCTGCCGCGGGGAGGCTTCCTGGAAGCCAGAGCAAGATCCGGTTCCGGCTCGGAATCCCAACTGGCTTCAATCGGATCCTGCACCTGCATCCATAGCGGAGCGGCCTCGAAATGACGCATCAGCGCATTTACGACGACGATATGGTCGGCCGACTTGGGGCTCATCTCGACAAGCAGCCCGCCGAGCAGCTCGACGCGCTTGCCGTCGAGCGCGCCGGAGGCAACCATGCGGCTATAGGCGCCGACGTCGATCCTGTGGATGGGATCCTCGCGGCTGGAGTGCTTGTCGAAGAGCAGCCCTTCGAACAGCTCGACTTCCATGCCGTCCAGCGCGCCGGCTCGGGTCAGCCGGTGGTAGGTCTCCACGTCGAGCCGGTGGATCGGCAGCGCGGTTGCGGGCTGGACGGCCATGCGCTCATGCTACCGGCGTCGTGGGCGCTCCGGGACGGGGCGATGGTGAGCCGGCGAGCACCCGGCGGGCGCGCAGACGCACGAGGATTCGCAGGGCCTCCTCGGCCTCCGGCTCGCTCAGCGCTTCGACGTGACGCAACAGCCGTTCAGCGGCGGTAACGGAGACGATCGTGAGTCCCATGTCCCCTCATCCGACGGGCGACGCAAAACGGGACACACCGCCGCGATCGTCGAAAGTCAGGCAGAAGGCGGCAAGGAAGAAGGGGAGACGAAGAAGCAGCCGGGCATAGTCGCGCGCCAAGCGCTCGCGCCCGTCAGTCGGACACCGCCTGCATCGCCACTCCCAGCAGCGGGTCCTGCGCGTCGGCCTCGTTTGCCGCCTCGGCGGCGCGCACGCCCGCGCGCAGGCGCTCTGGTTCGGAGAGCATCCGGCGTTCGGTGAGCGGTTGGAGCAGACCGCGCAGCGGCAGCATCGCGCCGACCCAGCGCGGCGCCCACAGGCGGTCGGCGCGCCGTTCGATGCCGCGCTCGATCGCGTCGATCGCCTTCGAGAGCGGCGCGGGGTTGCGCATGAAGGACGGCATCTGGCCGGTCATCGCCTGCGCCGAGGGCTGGGCGAAGCTGGCGCGCACGAGGTCGGTGTCGATGAAGCCGAAGTAGGCGCACCCCACGCGGGCGCCGCTCGGCGCGGTCTCCATGCGCAGCGCGTCGGTGAGTGCCTCCACCCCCGACTTGGCGGCTGTGTAGGGACCCATCATCGGCGCGTGCGAGATGGCGGCGAGCGAGGCGACGTTGAGCAGGTAGCCCTTGCGCTCGACGATGTGGGAGATGAGCGCGCGGTCGGTTCTCCACACGCCGAGGAAGTTCACGGCGAGCGTGCGCTCCACCTGCTCGACGGGAGCGGTGGCGAGCGGGCCGGTGTAGGCGATGCCGGCGTTGGCGATGCCCACGTCGATCGCCCCGAAGCGCTCCACGGTGGCGCTCACCGCACGCTGCAGGGCGTCGAAGTCGGTGACGTCGGCCTCCAGCGCCGCCGCGCGGTCCCCGAGCTCCGCGGCGAGCGCTTCCAGGCGCTCGGGCTCGAGGCCCACCAGCGCGACGTTCGCGCCCTTGGAGTGCAACCGGCGGGCGGTCTCAGCGCCGATGCCGCGCGCCGCTCCGGTGATGAACACGGTGCGGCCGTTGACGTCGAAGGGGGGTGCGGGGTTGCGACTCATGGCTTGGGTCTCCTGAAGGTTGCGTGAGCCGCATTCTCGCCTATCGGCGATCTTTCAGGCGCCCTCTTCGCTTCATGCCGGCGGCTCGCGGGCTGGTCTGAGCGCCCGCCGGCGTCAATGCCCGGACTTGCGCTTCTTTTTCTTCTTCGGCTTCGGCTTCGGCTCGGGCTTGCCCCGGATCGAAGCATGCGCCGAGGGTCCCTTGCTGTTGCCGGCGGTGATGCCGGTGACCGTGACCTTCGCGCCAACCGAGGTCGCGATGCCGGCGAACGTCGCGGTGTGAGTCTTGGCGCTGAGGATCTGAAGCAGTCGCCGCCCGTCGGTGAGCTGGATGTAGACGGCGTGGCGGAAGCCGGTGGGGTGGGGCTTGAACGTGGCCACGATCTTCGTGCCCTTGCGGGTGAGCTTCAGCGCGCGCGGAGCCCCTGGCTTGAGCATGCCCGGTGCCACGTAGGAGGCGACGATGAGAGTGGTGCGCGGGCGGCCGTTCTGCTCGACGATCGCCTCGATCTTGCGCTTCCCGGCCGCTCCTTCAGCGGGGCGGAAGCGGATGCTCCCGCCGGCCTTCGAGGTCGAGGAGATCACGCTTCGCACGTTGGAGCCGATCTCCGCGAAGCTCACAACCTGGCCGGGTATGCGCTTTATCTTCCAGTGCAGCACTCGCGCCCGACCGTGACCGCCGACGCTGGCTTTCACGGATGGCTTGGGCAGCCCCAGGGCCTGCCTGATCCGCGTGATCGGCGTCGCGCCTGTGGCGGAGACAGTCCACGTGCCGGCGGTGGGATGGCGCAGGACAACGTAGGTCCTGCCGTTTTCGGTCTCCACGGCGAGGAAGGTGTTGTTGTTGACATACGGGGCGGTCTGCGACACGGACACCGTTTCGTGGTGGGGGCCGACGACAGTGACGTCGGGCGCCACGCCGCCCTGGCCGTCGATCGACCACGCCACCTCGGACTGCCCGCGTGGGACCGTCAACCGTTGGGAAGCCGTGGCGACCCTCGCGCCGGTACCGGTCGGCTCGGTGGGGCGCCACGGACTGAGGTCACAGCCCGTGAACGCGTCGAAGTCTTCGCCCCAGTGGCTGCCCACGCCGACGCCCTCACCGAGCGCTTCCACACACGCCGCGATCCCGAGGTTCGACGCCAGCACCTTGGCGCCCGCGCAGGGATCTGGGAGGAGCGGGACTGAGATACACCCTTTGACGCCGCCCTCGACGTCGAAGTTGTGCAGCCCGGCGACCCATCCGCCGACGGTTCCGTCGACATAGATGGCGTCAAGGCTCCAGTGGACGTGGCCGCCGAACTCGAACAACCCGATCGAGTTGAAGCGCACGAAGGCGCTGGCAAGTTCCTGTTTGACCACCTTCGCGTCACCGTCGACCTCCACCACCCACGGGTCGGCGAGCACCGCGGTGACGCCCCCGTCCATGGTGAGCGCGGTCTTGCCGGCGATCTGGGGGCCGGCGCTGAGTTCGATCTGACCCTTGAGCGTGGTGGGGTTCACCGCGAATTCGAAGCCCAGGCCCTGCAGGAAGATGCCCTCGCCGATCGCCGTGTTGAGGTTGCCGACGCTGCCCTTGAGGAAGGCGAATTTGCCCTGCTTGATGCCAAAGCCGGCGCCCACCGTGAGCTTGTCGGCGAAGTTGAGCACCACGCTGGCGCTCCCAGACCAGGTGCCGGTTTCCTGGTACTTGAGGTCCACGTCCTTGAGTTCGAGCGCGAGCACGTTGAGCTTGGAGGCCTTGATCTCCAGGCTGTTGAAGGAGGCGCCGTGTTCGTTGTCGGTGATGAACGCCGTGTTGACTGTGAGCGCGCCGAAATAGTTGAAGGGGAAGAAGTCGAGCTTGAGCGTGGGGGTGACGATCGCCTTCGCGGAGGAGGTCACCACCACCGAGATCCCCGTAAGTGGGATGCCCTGGAAGAAGGGGTTGCCGCTGATGTCGATGCCCTCGAGCTTCTTGGGCTTGCCCACCGGGTCTTTGTCGAGCGGCACCGGGGTGGTGACTTCGGTCTTGAAGTTCCAGTCGATCGGCCCGTAATAGAACGGGGTGTCGGGGCTGCCGATCACCGACACCGAATAGGTCGCGCCGAGGTCGCTCTTGATGGTCTTGGCGGTGGTGTCGATCGTGAGCACGTGGTCGCCGTCGAGCGGCTTGAGCACGAGCCCGTCGATGTGGACTTCGGTGTTGAGCGCCACGTACTGGCTCGTGCCCTGCTTGATGAGGCACCCGGGGGAGCGCAGGTCGACGTACTGGAAGGTGACGGTGTTGGCGCAGTTGGAGGAGATGCGCGCGGCCGCTTCGACGCTGTGCGCTATCGATCCCGCGGTGGGCGTCGGGGTGGCGGTGATCTTGGCGTTGCTGTAACTGGTTGACGCCGCAGCGCCCTGGGCGGCGGTGACGGTGAGTGTGGTGGTTGTTTCCGTACCCGTGAGAGGGTTGGGGGAGAAGCTCCCGGTCATGCCCGCGGGCAGGCCGCTCACGGACATCGTGATGTTGCCGGTGGAGCCGTTGATGCGCGTGACCTTGAGCGTGTCCTGGGCGGTCTGTCCCTGGAGCGCATCGAGCACGCTGTTGCTCTGGCCAAGCGTGAAGTCCGGCGGCTGGGGTTCGTCGGGAGTGGTGAGGGTGAGGTCGTCCATCCCGATCGGCAGCCCGTCGTCGCCGGCGCCGGAGGTGTCGTCGACGACGAAGTAGGTGATGGGCGTTGCCGATTTGACTTCCAGGTGCGTCGCGAATCCGGTGCCCTGGATGATTTCGGTGGGCAGCGTTTGCGCAAGCACTTTGTCCGAGCCGTCGTAGGCGGTCAACTGGATCGTGGCGGGACGCGAGAATTCGCCGCTGAGCTCGCCGACGTACATGCCCACCGCCGTCGCCGTCGTGGTGAGGACTCCGCGTGCCCGCGGCTCCACGAATCCCTCCCCACACAGGGGGCAGGTCGTGAAGTCCGCGATCTGGCTGCCGGAGTGCGCCTGTCCTGCGGGCGCCGAGCGGATCACCGGCAGCAGCGCTTCGGTTTCGACGAACGTGACCCCTTCGGCTTCGTACTGGTTTGTGACCGTGGTCCCCGCCGGGTGGTCGTCGAAGTTCACGACCTTCGTCGCGGCGCTGGCGCTGCTTGCGCCGACCAACAGCGCGACGATCGCGAGCACCAAGCCCGCCTGCGGTCTCACTGCAGCGATTATTCAGGTTCTGCGATCAGATACAACCCCTATGGCCGATCTCTCAACCCATATACGACGGAAACTGCGCCTTGCTCGATCTGCGTGTCGCCTGCGAGTTTGGGGCCCGGGCCCCTACTCTCCGACCGGCCAGTGCTCCACGTCGAGCCCGTCCATCGGGAAGTGCTTGGGGTTGCCGGTGGCGAGACGCGCTCCGATTCCCATCGCCGCGGCGGCGATCAGGCAGTCGGCTTGGCTGAGGGTGATGCCCCTGTGCGCGTATTCCCTGCGCCAGCGCCCCGCGCGAGTGCCCTCCTCTTGCCCGAGCGCGACGAGTCGCATGCCTTCGAGGAAGCGCAGCACCACCGGCTCCTCGCTCTCACGCGCGCCGCGCAGCACCTCCTCGACGTTGATCGGGGAGATCCAGGGGACGTGTCCCTGGTCACGCAAACCACGCACGCGCTCGGCTGCGGGGCGGCCGCGCAAGGCGTCGATCAGCACGGTCGTGTCGAGCAGGACCCGCAACCGTTAGCCGACGCGGGCAGCGTCGCCCGTGCGCCCTGCCGCTACCCAGCCGGCGGGATCGGCGTCCCACTCGTGCGGTGAGTCGCCCAGTGCGCCCAGCCCCGCTTCGATGTCCTCCCAGCGCTGTTCGTCATCCAGGGCCCTGCGGATCGTGGCGGAGATGAACGCGCTGCGCCGCCGCTGCCCGACACGCCGGTCGAGCTGGGCGACGAGATCGTCATCGAGGCTTATGTGCATACGCATGGCCACAAGTTAGCACATAAATTGACGCCTTCGAGAAAAACCAACTGTTCAGGGTGCTCCGTCGAGGTCCGCCCGCCATCGCTTTCTGCCAGACTGACTGGCGCACGCGCCGTTAGCTCATCGGGTAGAGCTCCGGACTTTTAATCCGGCGGGGCGGGTTCGAGTCCCGCACGGCGCATACCCACCGAAGGTGTACTTCCAGGGCCTGGATCACGCACTTCAGGCGCTCCCGAGCGCACCGGTGACTCGCGATCGACTGACGCCCTACCGCGTCAGCGCAGGCCGAGCGTGTCGAGCGGCTCCTCGGTGGGGGTCTCCCCGGCGGCCACCCGCAGCAGCTCGTCGAGGCGCGTGAGCTTCACGCGCGGGCGCCCGTGGGGCTCGCCGAGGGCCTGCTCGTGGCGGTCGATGGACGACCAGCCCTCGTAGGTCACGAGCGCGTCCACGCGCTCGCGCAGGAGGTCTTCGATCGCCTGCGGGTCGGGGTCTTGCGGCTGCAGGTGGGTGTCCGCGGCGAGGTCTTCGAGCAGCGCGTCAACCGTCTCCTGGGCATCCTTCTTGTTGGTGCCTATCACGCCCGAGGGGCCACGCTTGATCCAGCCCACGGCGTACTCGCCGACGCGCACGCGGCCCCCCTTACCGCCGCCGCCTTCTTGGCCGTCGGTCCCGTCGCCGTCGTGTCCCGTCGCCGTCGCTCCCATCGCTGAGGACGCGGCCCGCCTCGTTGGGGATGGTGGCGGAGCGCTCGTCGAACGGCACGCTGGGGAGCGCCAACCCGCGGTAGCCGATCGCGCGCAGCACGATGCCCGCCTCGATCGTCTCCTTCTCGCCCGTGGGCACAGCGCGCAGAGCGCCGCCGGCGGTTTGGAGTGCATTGCGCGCGAGCACCACGCTGTGCACGCCATCATCATCCCCAATCAACTCGACCGGGGAGAGCAGGAAGCGCAGGACGATTCGCCGGCTCTTCCCCGCGGGGGCACGCAGGGCGTAGTCGCGCAACACCGCCACGTTGCGCTCCGAGGTGGGGTCCATGTGGGGGTCGCTCACCGCCAGCGCGCGCTCCAGCTCCTGCGGGTGGACGATTACGTCCGCGTCGGCGAGCTCGCCCAGCTCGAGCAGCTCCGGGTTGGTGAACGCCGCCTGGGCGGGGCCGCGGCGGCCCACCACCACGATCTCGCGCACCTCGCTCGCGTCCAGCGCCTCCAGCGCGTGGTCGGCGACGTCGGTCACCGCGAGCTCGTCGTGGGTGAGCGTGAGCATGCGCGCCACGTCGAGCGCCACGTTGCCGTTGCCTATCACCACCGCCCGCTCGCAGGAGAGGTCGAAGTCGTGCTCGCAGAAGTCGGGATGGCCGTTGTACCAGCCCACGAAGTCGGTCGCCGCGTGGCTGCCCGGCAGCTCCTCGCCGGGGATCCCGAGCGGGCGGTCGGTGGGCGAGCCGGTGGCGTACACGATCGCGTGGTAGCGCTCGGCGAGCTCGTCGCGCGAGACGTCGCGCCCCAGCTCCACGTTGCCGAAGAAGCGAAAGCGCGGGTGCGCGGCGGTCTTCTCGTAGATGCGCGTCACCGACTTGATCTTCGGATGGTCGGGCGCCACGCCCGAGCGCACCAGCCCCCACGGCGTGGGCAGCCGCTCGAACATGTCCACCTCGATCTCGCGCCCCCCCACCTCGGACTCCTTGAGCAGGTGCCCGGCGGTGTAGAAGCCCGCGGGGCCCGAGCCCACGATGGCTATGCGAATGGGGATGTCGGTCATGGGTGATGGGCACGGCCCGACTCGAACGGGCGACCCCCTCGGTGTAAACGAGGTGCTCTAACCAACTGAGCTACGCGCCCCAAAGGGGTCCTGGGGATTAAGGGTAGGGGGTTCCGGCGTGCGAAGCTGTGGGCATGGCTCTCGACGTCAGCAAGCATCGGACGACCCGCCGCGTCGTGCTCGCCGTGGGAACGCCTCTGGCGCTCGTCCTGGTGCTCGCCCAGGCATTTCTCCCGTCGCTCGCCGCCAAACGCGTGAGCGACCGGGTGGCGCGCTACGGCGCCGTTCGGAGCACGAGCGTGAGCGCCTTTCCGGCGCTGGAGCTGTTGTGGGGGAAAGCCGACTCGCTCACCGTTCACGCCGCCACGCTCACCGTCACGCCCGCCCAGATCGGCTCGCTGCTGTGGGAAGCGCGCGGCGCGAGCGACGTGACGGTGAGCGCCGGCGCGGCGAGCCTGCGCGTGGCGGGCCTCCCGAGCGGGCTCACCGTGAGCGCCGTGCGCATGGAAAGGCACGGCTCCGCCGTCCACGCGAGCGCCACGCTCACCCAGCGAGCACTCGACGAAGCGCTCCCGAGCGGCTTTCACGTGCAGCCCACGGCATCCGGGGAAGGGCAGGCGCGGGTGCGCGCGAGCGGCGGCCTGTTCGGCGTGCAAGCGTCCATCGACGCGCTCGTGCGGCCGCTCGAAGGGCGGCTCGTGGCCGAACCGAGCGGCTTCCCCCTGGCGGGCATCGCGACGGTCACGCTCTTCTCCGACCCTCACCTGAAGGTGCTGTCAATCGGCGTGCGCGTGCTCCGCGATACGCCGCTCACCTACGGGCTGTCCCTGAGCGCGTCCCTGCGCTGAGCGCTCCCCCACGGGCTGTCCCTGCGGAGAAGCCTGCGCTGAGCGCTCCCGCATGCTTTGAGCGCCACCCTGCGCCGAGCGCTCCCGCACGATCATCGGCAGCCCCCGCTTGGGGCTGATCGTGGGCATCTGGCGGATCGTGAGCTCAAAGGAGTTCGGCAGCTCCAGCGTGAAGCGCGAGAGGATCATCGTGGCGATCGTGCGCACCTCCAACTGACCGAAGCGCATCCCGATGCACTGGCGCGAACCTCCCCCGAACGGGATGTAGGCGCCCTTCGGGATCGCCGCCTTCGCCTCGGGGGCGAAGCGCTCGGGACGGAACGCCTCCGGTTCCGCGAACACGTCGGGGAGGTGGTGGGACGCCCACGAGCAGTAGTTCACGTAGGCGGTGCCCGGGACGGTGTGGCCTTCGAACTCGAACGACTCCACCGCCTTGCGCGGGCCGATCCAAGCGGGCGGGTACTTGCGCAGGGTCTCCTCGAACGTCATCTCGAGCTCTTTCAGCTCGCCGCTCATCAGCTGCTCGGCGTTGGGGGCGCCACCGATAGTCGATCGACGGGATCGACTATCGGCCAGCAGCAGTTCGCCCTGCTCGGCCACGATGCGCTCGGCGATCCACGGGTGGCGGGCGAGCTCGTAGAACATGAACGCGATCGTGGAGGTCGTCGTGTCGTGCCCGGCGAACAGCAGCGTCATCATCTCGTCGCGCACCTGCTCGTCGTCGAGCCGGCTCCCGTCCTCGTCGTGGGCGTCGAGCAGCAGGCTCAGCACGTCCTCGCCGCGTCTCCCGGTGGCGCGGCGCTCCGCGATCTCGCCGTACAGCAGCCGGTTGAGCTTGCTCGACGCCTCCTGCAGCTTTGCCCACGGCGAGCGCGGGCCGCGGATGAAGCGGTACTGGTAGCCGGAGGCGTAGAAGGCGAGCGCCTGCTCGAACATCGCCGCGGCATCGATCGTGCGGGCCGCGGTCCCGTCGGGTTCGATCCCGAACAGCGCGCGCATCGCGATGCGCGTGGCGAGCCTCCGGGTCCACGTGTACAGGTCGATGTGGGCGCCCGGAGTCCACTCGTCGAGCGCCCGCTCGGTCTCTGCCACCATCACGTCGATCGAGGCCGCGATCCGCTCGCGGTGGAACGCCGGCAGCATGATCCGCCGCGAGCGGCGGTGATACGGGTCGTCGGTGGTCAGCAGCCCCGCCCCCAGCAGCGCGATGAGGTCGCGGAAGTGCGATTCCCTCCAGCGGAAGTTGGAGGCGTGGGACACCGTGATGTAGTGGTTGGCGGCCGGCCCCAGCATGAACACCACGTTGCTGTGCAGGATCCTCATCGTGAAGATCGGCCCGTAGCGCTCATACCCCTCGAGCAGGAGTGGCAGCGGCTCGTCCATGAACCGCTTCGTACGCGCAAGCGAGAAGCCGGTGTCCCCGGGCGGGTAGGGCACCGTCGCCGCGCGCTCGTCCGCAAGGTCCTGCGCGAGGATCCGAAACGGGTTTTCGTGGCGCAGGGAAGGAGGCTCTAGGACCGGCACGCGCGTAACTCCCGGCGGGACATGAGCGAAAGCCTAGCCCACTCCCCAGCGATCTTGGCCGGCCGGCCAGCTTGGAAGGAAGGCGCTGGTGGGATGTTCTTCGCATCGGCATACCTCGCGCGCGTGTGAGGCGCGGACGGGATGTCAGTCACGTCGGCATGCCCCGCGTGCGCACGCGAGGGATGGCCTGCTCGGGGTGGTGTTGTTCCGCTTTGGGGTGCCCCCGCGCGCGCGCGTGCGCGGGCACACGCTCTGCTTGTTAACACACCCCGCGCGCCCACGCGCGAGCCCCCGCACACGCCCGCGCACACGCCCGCGCCCCCACCCTGCGATACTCTCCGCTACGCACGTAGCCCCATCCCGTGCGCCAGCGCGGGGGCGTAGCTCAGTTGGTTAGAGCGCTGCCCTGTCACGGCAGAGGTCGCGGGTTCGAGTCCCGTCGCTCCCGTACTCTTTACGCCCCATTGCCCGGTGGGGGCGCAAATAACGACCCAGAAGTGCGGAAAGGCAGTTTTGGAGGGATGAACCCGCGTTTGTGACCCCCGCGACGAACGTCTTGTGGGGTCGTGGGCGCTTTTCGAAAACGCAGCGGACGGTCGCGCGGCGTCATTGCTTGTCGCCCTGTGTGGCGGGTATGGTTGTCGTGTGGACCCGGTTCGGTTGGTGGGGGTTGGTGTGGTGGGCGCCACTCTGGTGGCCGCCGCGAGTTCCAGCCGGGCAGCGGCTGTTCGATCGGATCACGGGCTGAAGGCGGTGCGTGGTTCGCGGCGGCTGGAGCTCGGCGCGTTCGGCGCGGCGTCGTTGGCGCTCGCGGGGCCGTTGTTGCTGCTCGCGGGGCTTTGGCTGGGTGTGCCCGGCACAGGGCCGACTGGGCCCGCGGCTTCCCTGGGGGGTGTTGTGCACGTCGAGGGTCACGCGCGCGCGATCACCGCGGCGCCGGCCGCTTTGGCGGCGTCGTCGTCTTGGGCGGTTGGCGCGCAGGGACGAAGCTTTGCTGTGACCAGCCGCTCCGGGGCGCTGGTCGCCTCGGGCGGCGGTGTGTCGAGCTTGTTCACCCGCGCCGGTGTGAGCCTTGGAAGCGCTGCGAGCGTAGCGCGCCTGTCGCTGATCGGCCAGGCAAAGCTCCTCGCCCCGACGACGGGCCCCCTCAGGAAGGAGAAGGGCGCACGCCATGTTCGGCGTGAGCGTGGCGGTGTCCGCCGACGGCAGCACGGCGCTGATCGGCGGCTATCGAGGACCATCGCGGTGTCGGGGCGGCGTGGGTGTTCGTCCGCACAGGCGGCACCTGGACCTCGCAGCGCAAGCTCACAGCCCCCACGACCGGTCCCAAGAGGAAGGAGATCGGCCACGCCTTCTTCGGCTCGAGCGTGGCGCTGTCGGCTGACGGCAACACGGCGCTGGTCGGCGGCTACGGCGACCATGGCGGTGTCGGGGCGGCGTGGGTGTTCGTCCGCACGGGCGCCACTTGGAAGTTGCAGCGCAAGCTCCTCGCCCCGACCACCGGCCCCAAGAGGAAGGAGAAGGGCCACGGCCTGTTCGGCTACAGCGTCGCGCTGTCCGGCGACGGGAACACGGCGCTGATCGGCGCCGACACCGACAAGCCCCTTGTCTGCGGTCCATGTCACATCCTGCCGACGGGTGTTGGGGCGGCGTGGGTGTTTACGCGCTCGGGCAGCGCCTGGACCGAGCGCCAGAAGCTGGTCGCCCCCACCACCGGCGCCGAAGGGAAGGAGATCGGCGACGGCCTGTTCGGCTGCAGCGTGGCGCTGTCCTCCGACGGGAACACGGCGCTGATCGGCGCCGAGCGCGACAACGGCGGTGTTGGGGCGGCATGGGTGTTCGTCCGCGCGCTCACCACTTGGACCTTGCAGGGCAAGCTGACCCGCCCCACCGCCGGGACCGTGCACGCAATACCCCCCGCCCAGTTCGGCGCCGGCGTGGCGCTCTCGCTCGACGGCAGCACAGCGCTGATTGGCGGTCCCGGCAACGCGGTGGCGTGGGTGTTCGTCCGCGAAGGCGGCGTCTGGACCGTGCAGCAGGCGCTCACGCCTCGCCCATCCCTCGTCATCGTCAAACCCGGCGAACCAAGCAAACCCGTCAACCCCGAGTTCGGCTACAGCGTGGCGCTCTCCTCCGACGGCAGCACGGCGCTGCTCGGCGGCCCAGCGTACAACAGCTATGCGGGGGCGGCGCGAGTGTTCACGCGCGCGGGCACGGCCTGGACCGAACAGCAGACGCTGAGCCTCCCATCGATCGGCGCCGGCGCAGAGATCGGCGCCGCCAACTTCGGCTGGAGCGTGGCGCTGTCCTATGACGCCAAGACCGCGCTGATCGGCGGCGACGCCGACAACGGCGGCGTCGGGGCGGCGTGGGTGTTCAAGCCGGGGTCGATCCTGATCCCTCTCTGATGCGAGCCGGCCTGCCCATCGACAACAAAACCATCCGCGGCACAGGTCCTCGACCCTGAGGACAGCGGCCGCCAGAGCCAACGGAGGATCCAATGAGAGCATTCAAGCCGGTCACCTGGTCGTGCGCGTTCGCTGTAATGCTTGGCGCGGTGATGTTCACACCGGGGGTGGCACAGGCGTCGCCCTCAGTCATGAAGGTCAGTTCTCGCGTGTTTCCAAGCGGCGCTCCGCTGCCCGCCGGGATGTCGGGGGCCGTTTTGGTGTCGGGCGGCAAATTGGGCACGCTCACAGCCCCCGCATACATCTACGAACCCCCGCCCCCGACCTCGCCCTCAGCGGCGGGGACGGTCTACGAGTTCATGTTCTGGGACGTCAACGCCGTGCTCAAGCCCAGGAGAAAGGCGGCGTTCATCGCGCCGGGGGGGACGGTCTTCCAGGCGACCGCTTGGTACCTCGCCACCGGCGGCGGCAGTTGTCCTGGTGCTTGTTCGACCGCCGTCACGACCTGGGCGTTCTCGCTCAACACGTATAAGGTGCTGCCGGAATCGCCGATTCAGTCGGTTCTCCCGGCCACGGCGTGGACATCTCCGAGCACCTCTGTGTCGACGGCCACGGCCGTGAAGATCACCGCTTCGGAATCCCTCGGTACTCCCTCTACGAAGTTCAAGTCATGGTTTGTGTTCGGGGGAGGAAAGTTCGCGGTCAGCGGGCCGAAGTTGGCCGTGGGCGCGGGTGAGTCGCCCTATGCGATCGCCTTCTACCTCCAGGCCGGGCTGCCTCCCATCAAGCTCAAATGCGGCACTGAATGCATATAGCGCCGGCCGCCTGACAGCAGCCACCAGGTCCCGAACCGTCTCCCGACGGCCGTCGCCGAATGCGCGACTGCCGTCAGGGAGCCGGCCGGGTGGTGTATGGTCTTCGCCGATGGGGCGGGCGCGCTTGCGGAGGGTCGCAGCCAACGCGAACCGATCGGGCTCGCGGCGCGTCCTGCCGATCGCCGCCACGACCCTGCTCGCGAGCTTGCTGCTCGCGCACGCCGCGGCCGGCGCACCCGCTGCCCACGCGGCCGAACAGTGCCCGGCGAGTCGGGTGTGCGAAGAAACGCGGCAGGCGATGATCTCCGCGCCGGTGCCGCCCCACCTCGGCGGCGTGTTCGCGGCGCTCCCCTCCGTCGCGCCGCTCGTCGAGCACGACGAGGAAGTCCTCGAACCGCAGGGGCCGGTGCAGTCGCCGACCGCGCTCGGCCCCGAAACCGAGCTCGCCGGCGGGCTGCCGTTCGGGTCCAGCGGCGCCGCGGCTCTCGCCGCCAGCCTCACGCCGAAAGGGTTCGTCAGCACCGACCTCGGTGAACCGCCGGGGCAGGGGGAACCACAGGAGCCGACCGCTGCGGTGGGCGAAAAGGTCGTGTGGTACACCGGAAACGACTCCGTCGCCCTATCCCTCGACGGGGGTAAAAGTTTCAAATACTTCAACCCCGCCACGATGTTCCCCGAAAAGGGCCTGAACGTTCTGCTGCGACCAGATCGTCTCCTACTCGCCGCAGAAGAAGCTGTTCGTCTGGATCCTGCAGTACTGGTGCGGCAAGGGCAAAAGCGCGCCGCCCACCGTCGTGTGCACCGAACCGGGCACGGCCTCCAACCGCCTGCGCATCGCCGTCGCCAGCCCCGCCGGGTTGCGCGCCAACGCGAAAGCTCCCGGCAAGGCGTGGCACTACTGGAACATCACGCCCAAGGGATCGTTTGGAGGCCGCCTCGGCGGACCGGGGACGTGGTTCGATCAGAGCAAGATGGCGCTCAACAGGCGCTACGTGCTGTGGAGCGTGGACGTGCTCAGGGGCAAGTCGACCGTCTCCTCGGTGCTGATGCGGATCTCGCTCGCCGCGCTCGCGGCGCGCAAAGCCTTCCGCTTCGGATTCATCACCGAAAGCCACGAGAAGGTCAACGTCGCCCAGGACGTGAACGCGAGCACCGGCTACTTCGTCGGCAACGAAGACATCAGCACCGAGCGGATCTGGTCGTGGCCGAACTCGGCGTCCACGGCGACGGTGCACGTCATCGCCCACACCTCCGTGCCGAAATACAACGGCGTCGTCAACGGGACCACGGGCAGCAACTGGTACAGCCGCTGGGGGATCTTCCCCGGCTCCGTCGACAGCGCCGCGCTCAGCGGGGGCACGATCTACGTCGCGCAGGGGGCCGGGCGCTCCTACTGCGTGGCGGCATGCACGTCGAAATCGCCCGTCATCGGACCACCCGTGTTCAAAGAGCCGGTCGTCTTCATCTCGCAGTACAGCGTCTCCTCGTGGACCGTCACCGGAGAACGGTGGCTGTACAACAACAAGTCCGCGCTCACGTGGCCGGCCCTGCAGGTCGACGGGGCGGGCGACATCGGGATCGTGGTGCGCGCCGCGCCCGAAGGCCAGAACCCGCAGCCCGTAGTCGGCTTCCTCGCGCCGGGCTCGAGCAACCCGTTCCTCACGGCCGAGCCCGAGGGGCTGCCACAGCTCACGGGCGACTACTACAGCCTGCGCCCCGGACGCACCTCTGAGTCATTCGCGATGACCGCCCAGACCGTCCAGTCGAACAACGCCATGCACTGGGACTACGTCGAATGGGGGCGCGGAGCCGTGCCGGGAGCGGGATGAGAGCGGTGCGCCGACCTCTTGCTCGCACAGCGCTGGCCAGTGCGATCGCCGGCGCGCTCTCGCTTGTGCTCGTCGCGAGCGCGTTGGCGGTCAGTGGCAAGCCGATCAACGTCGGCACGCCATTTCAAAGCGGAGCGCCCGCGGTCGCCGTCGACTCCTCGGGCACCGCCTACATCGCCTGGGCGAATACGAAGGACTTGGCGCCCACGACGACCAACATCGTCCAGTACTGCGTGCTTCCGGCGGGCGCGAGCGCGTGCGCGCACGCGGGGAATCTCACCCCCGCCGACTCGGGCCAGTACATCGACGGAGTCCAGGTGCTCCTCGACGGCTCCACGGTCGTGCTGCTCGCCGACGTCTACGGCACCACGGCCGGCAGCGCCGGCGACTACGAGCCCGAGCAGGAGTGGCAGTCGACCGACGGCGGCGCCACGTTCAACATCGTGGACGGCGGTAGGTCCGTCGCGGACGGCATCATCAACGCCGACAGCGCGCCGCTCAGCGCGGTGATCCTGCCCGGGACCGGCGTGCTCGGCTACGGCTGGAACACAGCGGGCGGCTCGCCGCCGACGTTCGCGGCGTTCCCATTCGCCTCACCCGCCGAGTGCTCGGGGGCGAGCGCGCCGAGATGCCCGTACGCGTCGCTTGCGCCCGCCGGTCAGCCGGACCAGATCGGTAACGCCGGCGGCCAGTTCGCCTCCCAGCTCGGAGCGAACCCAGGGATCCTTGCGGTCTTCAACACGGACTTCACCAGCGGAAACCTGGGCTGCTCGAACGCCAAGACGGTCCCGTTCGGGACCGCGTACGCGTACGCCGCGGGCGCGCAGAGCGCGACCAACGACTACAACGTCTCGCCGGGCCTGCCCAACAGCGCGTGGAGGGTGGCGGTCGCGCAGGCCGATTGCAACGTGGAGTACCCGGCCGTCGGCGGCGGCCCGAGCGGTTTCGGCGTGCTCGAGGACGACGAGTTGACCGGGGCGACGGTCTACCACCCGTTCGACCAGGCGCACGAGAGCTTTGACACCTCTGAGGTGACTGTCGTCAAGCAGAACGAGCTCTACCCATCCGTTTCCCAGGACGGCGCCGGTGGCATCTACGCGACTTTCCTGCAGGGCGGCAGCGGCGGTCCGATCGCCCTCGCCTACAGCAGTGATGGCGGCAAGAGCTGGCTCGGGCCGGTCGCGCTCGATCCGAACAAGGGCTCCGGCGCCGGCAACCTCACCAGCTCGGTCGGCTCATCCGGGCAGGGCTGGGCGGCGTGGACCGACAACGGCTCCGTCTACGCGCAGCAGTTCGCGGCCAGCGACGCCGCATCGGCCTCCGCTACGATCGGCGGGACCGGCACGAGCACCGGTAAGACGGTGACCGTGACGATCAGCTGCGTGGTCACGCCGTGCACTCTCACGATCACGATCACCGCGACCGAAACGGTGGTTGTAATAGCAGCGAGGGATCGCGCAGGCGCAGCTCGCAAGAGGATCCGGCGCACGAAGACCGTCACGCTCGGCACCGGAAAATTCACGATCCGCACCAAGGGCTCGAAGAAGCTCACGATCCACCTGACCAAAGCGGGAGCAAAGTTCCTGGCGGCACATCACGGTCGCGTGAAGGCAAGCCTGCGTGTCTCGCAGAAGCTCGGCGGCCACAGCGAGACCGCGACGCGGACGATCAAAATCGTCCCCGCCAAGCGAAAGACGAAATGAGCTGGCGACGCCAAGCGAAGGTCAAGTGAGCTTGCGACGGGGTGGGCGAAGGAGGCCCAGCACAGACTACGGCGAGGGCGTGAGCGGACGGTCGGCCTCCTCGGCGATCGCCTCGCGCAGCGCCTGCTCGAACGATCGTGGCTGGAAGTCGAACAGCGCCATGCCGGATGGGTCGGTGACGGTCGTGTCGGTGGAGAGTCCCTCGATCAGCGGTCTCGCGACGCCTGCGTCGACCGGTGTGACGAGTCCGATCCAGTGAGAGGAGAGCCAGGGCGTCAGCAATGGAACGGGAATGCGTGGGCGGCGGCGCAGTTCAAGCGTATCGGCCATCTTGTCGAGCATCTCCCCGTACGTGAGCACCTCCGCCGATCCGATCTGGATTTCGCGGGAGCGTGTCTCTGGAATCCGGGGAGCCTCGATGAGATAGCGCACCACGTCGGCGATGGCGATCGCCTGCGTGGGCGTGGACAGCCACGACGGCGCGAGCATCACCGGCAAGCGCTCGACCAGCGCGCGCAGCGTCCGGTAGCTCTCCGAGCCTGCCCCCACCACCATGCCGGCGCGAAACCAGGTAAGCGGCGGGCCCTGCTCGCGCAGGATCTCCCCGACGCGCAGACGCGAGCGCAGGTGCTTGGACGCGGGGCGGTCGCCGAGGCCGCCGAGGTAGACGACCCGCTGGATGCCGGCGGCGGTCGCAAAGCGGGCGAAGTTGGCTGCCGCGACTTCGTCGCGCCGCTCGTAGTCGGAGTCCCCGCCGCGACCCATCGAGTGAACGAGGTAGTAGGCCGTCGTGTAGCCCTCGCCGATCGCGCTCAGGGAACTCGGGTCGAGCATGTCGGCGCGATGCACCGTGACCTCCCCGGGGAAGTCGACCCGGCTCGGGTCGCGCACGACGCATCCGACCGGCTCGCCGCGTGCGTGCAGTTCGCGCACCAGCCGCCCGCCCACGTACCCCGACGCCCCAGTGACCAGCGCGCGGCTCATGTCTAGGATGCCAGCCACCTGCGGCGCCTCGTACGCGCCAGTAGGTCCGATGGGCCCGCGCCACCGTGGCTTGGCCAGCAGCATCTGCACACTGCGGATTCGCCGCTCGGCAAACCCCGCCTCGCAGTAGGCGAGGTACATCCGCCACAGCCGCCGGAAGCGCTCGTCATAGCCGAGCCGCTCCAGGCGCGCGGTCGCGGCCTCGAAGTTGGCGCGCCAACACCGCAGGGTCTCCGCGTAATGGGGTGTCAGGTCCGTGAGCTGCGCCGCTCTCATGTCTGTGCGCCGAGCGAGACAGCGCCCGATCACGCCGAGCGAGGGCAGGCAGCCGCCGGGGAAAATGTGGGTGCGGATGAAGCTGCGCGACGCCTTCTCGACCGCGTAGGCGCGATCGTCGATCACGATCGCCTGCAGCAGCATCGCCCCGTCGCCGGCGAGCAGGTCCGAGCAGTGCGCAAAGAACGTGTCGAATTCGCGATACCCAACCGCCTCGATCATCTCGATCGAGACGAGCTTGTCGTAGCAACCGCGCAGGTCGCGGTAGTCCTCGCACAGCACCGTCACCCGGTCGGCCACCCCGGCGGAGTGCGCCCACTCAAGGGCGTGCTCGTACTGCTCGCGCGAGATAGTGGTGGTAGTGACTCGGCAGCCGGTCGTTCTAGCGGCGTGGACAGCGAAGCCGCCCCATCCCGTGCCGATCTCGAGCACGTGGTCGCCGGGGCGCAGGTCGAGTTTGTTACACACCAGCTCGATCTTCGCCCGCGAAGCCTGCGCGAGCGTCATCCCGCGACATGGGAAGTAGGCGGACGAGTACATCATCGTCTCGTCGAGCATCAGCGCGAACAGCTCGTTGCCGAGGTCGTAATGCGCCGCGATGTCAAGGCGGCTGCGAGCGCGCGTGTTGCGAGCGCGGACCCCCCGCGCGGCCTGCAGCGGGACTCGCGCGGGGGCTAGGCGCCGACGCCACTGATCGAGGCTCGCGGCGTTGCGCGCGGCGACGCGCACGACCGCCGTCAGGTCCGGCGACTCCCACAGCCTCTGCATGTAAGCCTCGGCCATCCCGCGGCTGCCCTGCAGCAGCTTCGGCCACAGCCGCGGCGAGTTGACCTGAACCGTCGCGCGCGGCCTGCCGTGTCCCAGCACCAGCCGTCGCTCACCCTCGAGGATGGTGAGCCGCCCTGAGCGCAGACCTCTCATCAGGCTGAGCACGATGCGCCTCGCGACGCGCTGCGTCGCCGTCACACCATGACCCCCGGGACGGAGGGCGATGTGCTGGGTCGCAGTTACACCCGATCCCCGGAATGGAAGGCGATGTTCCGTGTTGCGCCTCACGCCGGCCCCACGGGATGGGGGTGAACCGGCACGCCCTTGAGCTTCAGCGCGAGCGCATGAGCGTAGATGAGCGCGAGCACGCGCAGCGTCGCGGCAGGGTAGCGCGCGGTGACGCGAGCCAGGCCGGCGCGGGTGAGTGGCCCGCGGCGCAGCGCGAGGCTCGCGTCAAACGCGAGCTGTCCCTGCTCATGGCTCTCGATGTGAACGGTCAATGTCGGGCCGGGCTCCGCCACGCGCATCGTGTAGCGCTGCTCCATCCCCATGAACGGCGACACGTGCAGCGCCTTGGTGAAGCCGGCGGTGAGCGCGGGGCCCTCCTCACCGCGCCTGAGCACGTAGGCGTGTCGCTCGCCCCACGGCGTGTTGGTCACCTCAGCCACGACCGCGTCCAGTCGCTCTTGGGGAGTGAAGCAGTAGTAGAAGCTGACCGGGTTGAAGCAGTGGCCGAAAGTGCGCGGCTGCGTGAGCACACGGATCGAGCCCACGGGGGCGATGCCCGTCTCCCTCTCGACCTGCATGCGCACGGCATCTGAAAGTGCAGTGGAGGGATCGCCGAGGTAGTCGGCCCGGCGGAAGCGCACCAGGCCCGGGCGAGCGGCAAGCAAGCGGCCGTCGAACAGGGTGTCCAGCTCCCCCAGGTCGAGATAGAGGAGCGCCAGGCGATGGTGGAGCTCGTGGGGGCGCACCGCAAAGCGCCGGTGACGGATCGTGCCCTCGTAGATCGCGCTTGCGGTCATGCGCTTACAGCCCTCCCCGCTCGGGCGCCCAGCTCACGCACCACCCGCAGCGCGCTGAGCACGCCGTCCTCGTGAAAGCCCCATCCCCAGTAGGCGCCGCAGTAGTGCGTGCGATTGCGCCCGCTGATCTCCTCGTGCCGGGCCTGCGCGGCGACGCCCGCCGGCGTATAGACGGGGTGGGCGTACTGGATCGTCTGGATGATCCGCTCCGGGTCGATCGCGGCCGTACGGTTGAGAGTGACGCAGAACTCGCGGTCGGCGCGCAACGGCTGCAGACGGTTCATGTGGTAGGTCACGGCGCAGCGCCCCGGCCCCCCGGCGGCGAGGTGGTAGTTCCAGCTCGCCCACGCGCGCCGGCGCCGCGGAAGCAGCGAGCGGTCGGTGTGAAGCACCGCCTCGTTGGGTTGATAGGGGATCGCCGCGAGCAGCTCGCGCTCGCGCTCGCTGGGATCGCCGAGCAGCGCCAGCGCCTGGTCGGAGTGGGTCGCGATCACGACCGCGTCGAAGCGCTCCAGCTCGCCTCCACGCGAGGTGACCGTGACATGGCTGGAATGGCGATAAACGTTTATTACCGGCGTCGAGAGCCGCAGGCGCCCGCGCAGAGGACGTGTGAGCGCCTCGACGTAACTGCGCGATCCGCCGACGATCGTTCGCCAGCGTGGCCGGTGACGGAAGTCGAGCATGCCGTGATTGTCGAAGAACTCGACCAGGAAGCGAGCCGGGAAGGACCACATCTGCGCCGGGTCGGCGGACCACACGGCCGATGCCTGCGGGACGATCAGGCGCTCCACGAAGATGTGTGAATAGCGCCGCTCGGCAAGCCACTCGCGCAACGAAAGCTCACTGCCGCCAGCGAGCAGCAGGCCGGCGTCGCGGTTGAAACGAAACAG
The DNA here is from genome assembly GCA_963729925.1 of uncultured Solirubrobacterales bacterium. GTDB lineage: Bacteria > Actinomycetota > Thermoleophilia > Solirubrobacterales > Solirubrobacteraceae > Palsa-744. Next base: position 129,754 of record CAVSPS010000009.1, read on the forward strand.
GTCAGCGATCATTCGGTAAAAAGACGGCGAAAGCGCGTGACGGTGGCACGCGAACAGGCCCCTCAGCGAGGCCCCGTTGTACTCGAAGTCCCGCCCGTCGCTTACACCGAAGCTCATCTGCGACGGCTGCGTCGCCACGCCAAGCTCGGCAAGCAAGCATTCGAACGCGGGGTAGTTGCGGTCGTTGAAGACGATGAAGCCCGTGTCGACATCGTAGGCGCCTGTGTCGGTTTCGACATGCACCGTGTTGGCGTGCCCGCCGGCCCGCTCGCCGGCCTCGAACACGACCAGCTCGTGATCGTGCTGCAGCATGTGTGCGCACACGAGTCCTGATACCCCGGCGCCGACGATAGCGATCCTCATTGATCTCCCCTGCGAACGATTCTATTCTGTCTACACAGCATGGTCTCATGGCTCGACACCATCCTCGACCGCACCGTCGTGTTGGGATACACGCGCATCGGGTATCGCCTTCGCAAGGACACGTTCAAACCCACCGGTCCGCCCCCCTTGGATGGGAAGGTCGTGCTCGTCACCGGCGCCAGCTCCGGGCTGGGCCTCGCCGCAGCCGAGGGCTTCGCGCGCCTTGGCGCCACCGTGCGTCTGCTCGCTCGCGACGAGCGGCGCGGCGAGCTCGCGCGCGCACAGATCGCGGCGCGGACCGGCAACGGCGACGTCCACCTCGACCTGTGCGACCTCAGCGATCTCGATTCGGTGCGGCGGTATGCGCAGCGGCTGCGCGATCAGACGGTGCGCCTGGACGTCCTCGTCAACAACGCCGGCGCGCTGCCGGCCGAGCGGACGCTCTCGGCGGACGGCATCGAGCTGACGTTCGCGACCAATGTGGTCGGGCCGTTCCTGCTGACGAACCTGCTGGTCCCGTTGCTCGCCGCAAGCGACCCCGGTCGCATCGTCAACGTGTCCTCGGGCGGCATGTACGCGCAGCGAATCCACCTCGACGATCTGCAGATGGCCCACGAGCGCTTCGACGGCGCCACCGCCTATGCGCGCAGCAAGCGCGCCGAGGTGATGCTGACCGAGGCGTGGGCGGAGCGGTTGGCGCGCAGCGCTGTCGTCGCGCACGCGATGCATCCCGGCTGGGTGGACACACCCGGGTTGAAGTCCTCGCTGCCGCGCTTCTACCGCGCGATGAAGCCGCTGCTGCGCACGCCGGCCGAGGGCGCCGACACGATTGTCTGGCTCGGCGCCGCCGCCGAGCCGGCGGGCAGCTCCGGCGGCTTCTGGCACGACCGCCGCCAGCGCCCGACCCACCTGGTGCCGTGGACCAAAGAGGCGCCCGAGGAGCGCGAGCGACTGTGGGCCGAGTGCGAGCGCCTCAGCGGCTGGCACGAGTCGCACCCTGAAGGGCATACCCAAAGGGCACACGGCAGGCAGTCGGCCGGATAGGCCCAAACTCCGCCCGGCGCCGATCCCAATCGATAAGGAGAGTCCGATGGCCCACTACAACGCAAGCCTCGACACACCGCGTCCGCCCGAGAGGATGTTCGCCTACCTGAGCGACTTCTCGACCACCGCGGAGTGGGACCCGGGTGTCATCGAAGCTGAGCGTCTTGGCGAGGAGCCGGTTGGCGAGGGAAGCGAGTTCCGGCTCCTGGCCGTCTTCCTCGGCCGAAAGACCCCGCTCGTCTACCGCATAGTCGAGTACGACCCGCCCAGCGCCGTCACGTTCCGCGGCGAGAGCTCGACGGTGGTCTCGCTTGACAGAATCACCTTCGAGCCGTCAAACGGGGGCACACGAATCACCTATGACGCCGATCTCGCGCTCAAGGGGGCGCTCAAGCTCGCCGACCCGCTGCTCCGGGTCGCGTTCAAACGCGTCGGGGATCGCGCCCTCGCGGGTCTGCGCAGCACGCTCGAAGAAGGCCAGTGAGCAAAAGGGGTATCACCGGACTCGATCAGTCATACAGTCAGCCGTATCTCGATCCCCCGAACCTATAGGTTTATGCGATCGCTTCTCCGGGACGATCGGCCGCGTCTCAACTTCCCGATGATCGTGGCGTCAGGCGGTCGAGTTTGGAGGAGCGGGAGGCAAGCGTCCCTGGCAAGCTCGAGGATGCCGATCGCGGGCGCGCTAACCTCTATCTATGCTCACTCAAGCAGATCGCGTGGCCGAGCGGCGGCGCGTGAGGCTGGAGGAGATTGAGCGCCAGCTCAAGGATGGGTCGCTCACGATCCGGCAGATGACGCCGAAGGAGCGCAAGCGTTATCCCCCGAAACCGTCCAAGGGACGGCGCAGGTGACGACGTTCTTTGTCGCCGGCGTCGAATCGCGGGGCCAGCGCGCGGAGGCGGCCTACAGTGAGCTGCGCGAGCGTTCGCAGATCCTCGCCGGCTGTCCGGCGCGCTCGCGGCGCATCTTCAAGCTGAGCTGCCGGTTCGACGGGCGCGACTGCGAGATCGAGGTCGGCAGGCCGCTGTCACACGGAAGCGATGTCGTGGTCGCGATCCTCGACCATGGGCGCGAGGAGGCGTTTGTCGTGCACACCGCCTCCGCCGGTCCGCGCGCCCCGGTGCGAGTCAGACGCCCCGTGTACTCGGTAACCGAGTTCTCATCCTAAACATACGCGACGCAGTCCAGCTCGGGTCTCCGCGCCGGCCCTTGGGGCGCCCGCCGGAGCGCTCCGTGGTCGCGAGGCCCTCACGGCCGGCAGGGGCGCCGCTGCGCGTCGCGATGCTCGCCCCGCCCTGGATCTCCGTCCCCCCGCCGGGCTACGGGGGCGTGGAGTCGGTGGTCAGCGTGCTCACGGAGGCCCTCGTCCGGCGAGGACACGCGGTGACGCTCTTCTGCGCCCCGGGCTCGCTGTCGAGCGCGCGGGTGGTGAGCCTGCTCGACGAGCACCACCCTGATGAGATCGAGCGCTCGCTGTATGAGGTCGACCACGTCGCGCGGGCGTTCGAGGCGATCGAGCTCGCGGCCGACGAACGTTGCTTTGACGTCGTTCACGACCACTGCGGCTTCACGGCGCTCGCCATGGCCGACCGCCTCGACACGCCGCTCGTGCACACCCTCCACGGGCAGTTCACCGCCGAGCACCGCGGCCTTCTACGCCCGCCACGGCCACAAGGCGGCGCTCGTGGGCATCAGCCGGGCGCAGCTCGCGTCGGCGCCGGCGGGACTGGATCCGGTGGGCGCGATCCCGAACCCCATCGACGTAGGGGCCTGGCCGCTGCGCGAGCACAAGGACGACTACCTGCTGTGGATCGGGAGGATGACTGCCGAGAAGGGGCCCCACCGCGCAATCGCCGCCGCCCGTGCCGCGAACGTGCCGCTGGTCTTGGCCGGGGTCATCCAGCCCGGTCAGCAGGCGTTCTTCGACCGCGAGGTCGCTCCCCACATCGACGGCGAGCGCGTGCGCTTCGTCGGCGAGGTCGATGGGTCGGTCAAGCGCTCGCTCTTCGCGGGCGCCCGCGCGCTGCTCATGCCGATCCGCTGGGAGGAGCCCTTCGGGATGGTCATGGTCGAGGCGCTGGCATGCGGTACCCCGGTGATCGCCTTCCCCGAGGGCGCCGCCCGCGAGCTCGTGCTCGACGGGCACACCGGCTTCCTCGTCGAAGACGAGCGCTCGATGGGCGCGGCGGTCGGCCGGCTGCCCCGCATCGCCGCGCGCGATTGCAGGGCCTGGGTCGCCGAGCACTGCGACGTCGACGTGGTCGCCGCCGCCTACGAGCGCACCTACCGGTCGGTGGCGCGCCGGAGCGCCGCCGTGACCGTCGCGCATGTCTGAGCGCACCCTGAGCGTCCTGGACGGCAGCACCTTCGTCGTGGGGGACCGCCTCGGCGACGTGCGCGCCGACGAGGGTCGCGAGCACGGCTTCTTCTGTGAGGACACACGCTTTCTCTCGCGCTGGGTCCTGCGCGTCGGCGAGGCGCCGCTGGAGCTGCTCGGTCTCGACCAGAGCTCGCACTTCGCCGCTCAGCTCTTCCTGACCCCCCGCGTGGGGCCGGATGAGCAGGCGCCGTGCTCGATCATGCGCCGGCGGCTCATCGACCACGTGTGGATGGAGGAGGTCACGGTCACCAATCACCGCCACGAAACCAGCGAGGTGCGAGTGGCGCTGGAGATCGACGCCGACTTCGCCGACCTGTTCGAAGTCAAGGACGGCGCGGTGGCCGAGCGGGTGCTGAGTTGCCGCCACGACGATCGAGCCCTCACGCTGGCCTACGAGCGAGCGGACTTTCAGCGCTCGGTCACGATCGCCGCCAACCGCGCGGCGGCGGTCACCCGTCAGGGCTTCGCCTACTCGCTCCGGCTCGCGCCCGGCGAGCAGTGGTCGGTCACCTTCACCGTCACGCCCCACGCCGCACAGCCGGGGACCACCTTCGCGCGGCGCGAGGCGCGGGGCGGCCTGGCGCAGCTGAACGTTTCCAAGTCGGCCGAGCTCGACGCATGGCTGGCCCGGGCGCCGGTGTTGCAGGCGCAGGACGCGGCGCTGATGCGCACCTACCGAGCCAGCCTCAGCGATCTCGGCGCGCTGCGGCTGCCCCCCGACCTCGCCGAGGGCGCCACCCTTCCCGCGGCGGGGCTGCCGTGGTTCATGGCGCTCTTCGGCCGCGACAGCCTGATCACCAGCTTCCAGGCCCTACCCTACCTGCCCGGATTGGCCGCCACCACGCTGCGCGTGCTCGCGGCCCGCCAGGCGCAGGGACGCGACGACTTCCACGAGCGGGAGCCCGGCAAGATCCTGCACGAGCTGCGCTTCGGCGAGCTCACCGCGCGCGGGGAGCGGCCGCACTCCCCGTACTTCGGGACCGCAGACGCCACGCCCCTGTTCCTCGTCCTCCTGGACGAGTACCACCGCTGGTCGGGCGATGAGGAGCTCGTCCGCACGCTGGAGCCCAACGCCCGCGCCGCCCTGGCCTGGATCGAGGACAGCGGGGACGCCGACGGCGACGGATACGTCGAGTACGCCTGCCGTAACCCGGCCACCGGGCTGGTCAACCAGTGCTGGAAGGACAGCTGGGACGCGATCCAGTTCGCCGACGGCACGCTGGCGCGGGGGCCGATCGCGACCTGCGAGATTCAGGGCTACGTCTACGACGCCCGGCGCCGCTCAGCCCGGCTGGCCCGCGAGGTGTGGGGCGACGAGGCGCTCGCCGAGCGCTTGGAGCGCCAAGCCGCCGAGTTGCGCGAGCGCTTCCGCCGCGACTTCTGGATGCCCGAGCGCGGCTGCCACGCCCTCGCGCTGGACGGCGAGAAGCGCCAGGTCGACAGTCTGAGCTCCAACATCGGCCATCTGCTGTGGTCGGGCATCCTGGACGAGAGCGAGGCAACCACGACCGCTGAGCGGCTGCTCGACGAGCAGCTCTATTCCGGCTGGGGAGTGCGGACCCTCGGCGCCCGCGAGGCCGGCTACAACCCGCTCGGCTACCACACCGGGACCGTCTGGCCCCACGAGAACTCGCTGATCGCCGCCGGCCTGGCGCGCTACGGCCACCGCGAGGCGGCGATCACAATCGCCTCCGCGATCCTCGGCGCGGCGCCGTACTTCGAGCATCGCCTGCCCGAGGTCTTTGCCGGCTATCCCGCGTCGATGACCTCGGTCCCCGTCGCGTTCCCGACGGCCTCGCGTCCCCAGGCTTGGGCCGCGGGGACTCCGCTGCTGCTGCTGAGCACGCTGCTCGACCTCCACCCCGGACGCATCGACGCTGACGTCGAGCTCCCGTGCGCCATCGGGCACGTCGTGCTGCGCTCGCGGAGCGACTGAGCGCATTCTCCTATATTTCGTCAAGAGATCGAAGGGGGAGTAAACCCATGACGGACTACGACGTGAAGGAGATCGTGAGGGACAGGTACGCGCAGGAGGCCCGCCGCGTCTCCTGCGCCCCGGAGCGCTGCTGCGGGGCGCCCACCGACGCCGTCTCCGGCAACCTGTACGACGACACCGAGGCCGCCACCGTCCCGGCGGCGGCCTTGCAGGCCTCCCTCGGATGTGGCAATCCCACCGCGCTGGCCGAGCTTGCGCCGGGAGAGGTCGTGCTCGACCTCGGCTCCGGCGGCGGCATCGACGTGCTGCTGTCCGCGCGCCGGGTGGGACCGACGGGCAAGGCGTTCGGTCTGGACATGACCGATGAGATGCTCGCGCTGGCCGAGCAGAACAAGCAGCGCTCCGGCCTTACCAACGTCGAGTTCCTGCGCGGCGAGATCGAGAGCATCCCACTCCCCGACGCGTCCGTCGACGTCGTGATCTCCAACTGCGTGATCAACCTCTCCGCGGAGAAGGACAGCGTCCTGAGCGAGGCGTTCCGGGTTCTGCGGCCCGGAGGTAGGTTCGCCGTCTCCGACATCGTTGTGCGCGGATCGATCCCCGCCGAGCTGCGCGAGGGCATGCCGCTGTGGGCAAAGTGCTTGGCCGGAGCGATGGAGGAAAGCGAATACCGCGCCAAGCTCGCCGCCGCCGGGTTCACCGACGTCGACGTGCAGCCCACCCGCGTGTTCACCCGCGACGAGGCGCACGAGTTCCTCCTCGGCGAGGGCCTGCAGGAGCTCGCCGACCGGGTCGCGCCGCTCGTCGCCGAGAAGGTCATGAGCGCCTTCGTCCGCGCGAACAAGCCGTCATGAGGGCTGCGCTCCTGATCGCATCGCCCACGCTGCGGCCCAGCATGACATCGCCAAGGAAGCCGATCCGCGGTATGGCTCACATGCTCCCGCCGAGCAGGGCAGTCTCCAGCGCCTCCATCAACAGCGGCGCGATCGGCAATACCTCGATCGCACCCTGCCCCCGCTCTCTGACGCCGGGGATCGTGTCGGTGAGCACGATGCGCCGTACACCATGCTGCGCCAGCTCACGCCACCGCTCGCCGCTGAGCGTTCCGTGCGTTGCCATGACCGTCAGCTCCCGCGCGCCGGCACGCCGAAGCTCCGCGCAGGCCGACAGCAGTGTGGCGCCCGTGTCGAGGATGTCATCGACGAGCACCGCGCGCGACCCGACATTCCCCACCAGCTCTCGATGCACGACGCCCTCTGCGGTGCGATGCTTGCGCAGGTGAGCGACGGGTGCGGCGATGCCGGCGCTATCGGCCACCGCCGCACAGCGCTCGCGGGCGCCCTTGTCGGGCGCGACGATCGTGAGCTCCTCGAGCGAGTCCCCCGGCAACTCGGAAGCGAACAGGCGAGCCGGCGAAAGGGATGTGACCGGTATCGGATAGCACGCTCGCGCGGCCTCGCTGTGGATGTCGACGGTCATCACCTCATCCACGCCTGCGCCGGCCAGCAGGGATCCGACCCATGCCGCGCCCAGGCTGCGCGTCGAGGCGGGGCGATCCTGACGCGCATAGCCCAGGTAGGGGAGCACCGCGAGAATCCGCCGCGCGCCCGCACGCCTGAGCGTGTCCGCCAGCAGCAGCGTGGAGAGCGTCTGCGCGTCCGGTGGGGCAAGCGATCCGAGCAGCCCGCAATCCCGGCCCGCGACAGGGTCTTCGAGCTGGAGCCACAGCTCGCCGTCGGGAAAGCGCTCGAAGCGACAACGGCCAAGCGTCAACCCAGAAGTGCCCTGGAGCGCTTCGGGAAGCAGAGCGCGGTGCTGGGGGAGAGAGAAGACGATCAAAGCGCGGTCCCAAATCCTGGCTGTGCATGGAGCGAGCCGAAACCGTGGCGACTACGGATCGGGCTCCCCTGTCCGGCCGGGGCTGTGGGCCTGACGGGCGCGCGCGCTATCAGGAACGTCTACTGATGCGACCGGCGGGATTGCGCCCGGCATATGGACTCCCGACCGGCCCGCATTGCGACGCGTTTGCCAGCGCTCGGTAGAAGACCCACGCCGCTCGCCGTAGTCATTCCCGATGTGAGCGCTCTTGAGGAGTCTTACGGTCGTTTGCCAAGGTTGTCATGCCCTCTCGGAGGCGAAGAACGGCTTGCCAAGCCCCCCGTCCCGGTGAGAGCTTCATCTGAGGAGAGCTGCGTTTGATGGTCCCGCCCGCAGTCGGGCTCGGAACACTCCAACGGCTGGGTGAGCTTCCCACCGCGGGGCGTCCGGTGCTGAGCCTCTACCTCTCCCCGGACCCCACAAGACCATCGGCGCCGGCAGCGTGCGAGGGCGAGCTCGACGCACTGCTGGCCGACCTCGCGCCGCAGGCCAGCGAATCAGACGGCGAGCGAACGCGGGAGATGCTGCGCACGATGATTCCGGCGCTCCCGTATGGCACGCGGAGTCTCGCCCTGTTCTCTTCCGCCGAGGGGGGTGCCTCCGCGGCGGTGCCGTTGCCAGAGCCGGTGCAGGCGATGGCGGTGCTGGAGGCGGTTCCATGGGTCGAGCCGCTCGCCGGCATGTTCACCCCCGGAGATTGGGGCGCCGCGATCCTCGGCCGGCGCAGCACGCGGTTGTTGCGGGGAGGCCCGCGGACGCTCGTCGAGTTCGCGACCGTGCGACACGAGATCGATCGCGGGCACGGGCCTCGCGGTCTCTCGCAGGTCGGCGTGCGACATGCGATGCGGCGAGGTGTGGGCGAGCATGTGCGCCACCTCTCCGGATTGCTGATGCGTGCTCACCGACGCCGGCCGTTCACGCGACTCGTGGTGAGCGCACCGCGTGAGCTGCAGCTGCTTGTCGAAGATGCGCTTCACAGTGAGCTGCGCGACCGGCTCGCGGGACTTGTGGCGCTCGACCTCCAGGACGCGCCGGCGCGGGAAATCGGCCGTGCGGTTGCGCCCGTCTTGGAAGCGTCCCGGCAGACGAACGGTTTCCGTATGAACGCCGCGCGCAGGCGGTGTGGTCTGCTCTCCCTCATCCGACCAGGGAGCTTGTGATGCCAGAAGTCACCATCGCGCTCGACCGAGGGTCCTACGGCAAGCGCTTGACGAAACGCTCCACGCGCCGTCTCATGGCCTTGCGGCGGCGCGCCTTGAGGGGCTCCACGATGCCGAGCAGGCGGGGTGGCGCCTGTGCCCGCCGACGCGCCAACACGCGCGCACCGATACCTGTGGTGGCGAGCGCGGCGAGGATCAGGCCGGACCGGGCGAGCTGGCGGCCGTACTCCTGCCGGATGGCGGGCCACAGCTCATCGTCAATCAGCTCGCCCACCACGTCTGGATGATTGGCGAGCCGGCTGGGCTCCACTGCAAGCAGAAAGGTGAGCTGCACGCGGCGCTCGATGATGCTGGGATTGTTCACGCTCATGAGGTCGTTCTCACCGGCCGGCGAGGGTGCTGCACGATGGACCTCCGGGGCAGGCGGTCATCGTGCGGCGATGGGCCAGCGCCAGACGGACCAGCGCTGCCTCGAGGTCGCGGAGGTCCACGCCGGCATCCTCAGCTTGGCGGCGCAGCGCCGACAGATCCTCGGCGTCCGGGGATCCATCGACCAGCAAACCGAGGTGGACAGCCGCCTGGCGTGCTCGTGCATCGAGTGGCGGGTCAGCGTGGGGGAGCACCCCGCGCAGCTCGCGCAGGAACAGAGCGATGGTCACCTGACCCCAGCCCGGGAGCTCCTGCAGGCGCGCCGCCAGCTCGTTGAAGGTTTCCGCGCCCTGGGCCAGCAGCCACACCTTCCCGTCGCTGTGGTCCCGAAGCGCGGCCGCCAGCTTCTGAAGCTTGCTCGCGGTGCTGAAGTCGTAGCGGGCATAGCCGCCCTGGTCGAGGAGAGCAACGAGCTTTTCCTGACCGCAGGAGCCCGCATCGGCGAGCGTGCGGACTCCAGCCTCGGCGAGCACCTGGTAGGTGCGCTCTGCGATTGCGGCGGAGATCCGGGCCCCGAACAGCGTCGCGGCCAGCGCCCAACGCTCGACCTCATCAGGCCCGCCGTCCACGTCGATGCCAAGCCCGGCCGAGAAGCGTCCGCCGAGCACCGCAACGGCCCGCCGCGCAAGCTCGCTATCGCTGCGTCGTGGTCCTCTCACGGGGCAGGGTCACGCTCCGGTTCTCAGAGCTTGTAGCCGAGCTCGCGCAGAAGCTCGATCGGGATGCTTTGTAGCTGCACTCTGTTGTACCTGCACTGGGCCGCCCCGGGTTTTGACCGGTTGACGTCGTGACTGGCCAACCAGATGCTATGGCTCGTCGCCGTTGCGTTTGGCACGTAGTTCTCCGTGTGCGCTTGGCGGCAGACCCCCGATGCTCGCATGGAGGGGACGGGGCTAGGGTCGGCTGCGCATAGACATAGGGGCCAGCGAGGCCTCGCTCGTACCGGTGCGGTAAGGAGTGATTGCGTTGATCGATGTCGCCGTGACGGCCATGGGTGTCGTCGACGATCGGCAAAAGGATCATGCGCGCGAGCGCATGGCCCGGTTGGATCGCTACATCGGCGAGCCGGTGCTGGGCGCACGAGTCGTGCTGAAGGGAGAGAGCAACCCCAGGCTCGAGCGCCCGGCACGGGCCGAGGCCGAGCTGAACGTCAACGGTCACATAGTTCGCGGACACGTAGCGGCCGCGACGATGTCGGAGGCGGTCGATGAGCTGTCCACTCACATCGAGCACCAGCTTCACGGCTTCGCCGACCGCCGCCTGCGGCTTGCGCAGCGTGCGCCCGAGTCGATTCCGGGAGAGTGGCATCGCGGCGCATGGTCACCGCCGCGGCCGGGCTATTTCCCACGGCCTGTGGAGGAGCGCTCTATCGTGCGCCGCAAGACGTTCGCTGTTGGCGCGCTTCACCCACGACGGGCGGCCGCCGAGATGCTGGACCTCGATCACGACTTCTACCTGTTCGGAGACTCGGAGACCGGGGCCGATGCGGTGGTCTATCGCCGCGACGACGGCCGGATCGGCCTGATCCATCCCGCGGGAGTGAGCCCGGGTTCGCAAGCCCGCGACGGGCTGGTGCGCGAGACCAGTCGCATGAGCGAGCCCATCCTGCTGGAGACAGCGATCTCAGAGATGAGCGTGCTCAGCCACCGCTTCATGTTTTTCATCAATGCGCAGACCGGCCGTGGCAATGTGATCTACATGCGCTACGACGGACACTACGGCTTGATCGAGCCGGCGGGCTGATGCGCGCGACGAGCCCTCTGGCAGCGTCGCTTTCGAGTAGTTGTTCACGATGCACGGCTGTCGGCTCGCCGGCAGGATGCGAGCATGGAGCTTAGGCAGGCGATATACGGGCGCAGGTCCGTACGCGCGTTCACAAGCCAGCCTGTCGAGGAGGCGGTCTTCCGGGCGCTGATCGACGCCGCGATCCAGGCGCCAAGCGCCATGAACGCTCAGCCGTGGGCGTTCGTCGTGATCCAGGAGCGGTCTCTGCTCGAAGACTACGCCGAGCACGCCAAGGCTCACTACCTGACCCTCGAGCTACCGGAGCCGTATCGCAGTGAGATACGCGAAATCCTCGCTCAGCCCGGCTACGACATCTTCCATGGCGCCCCTGCGCTGGTGGTGATCTACGCCCGCAGCGACCATCACGACAACGTCTCCGACTGCTTCCTCGCCGCTCAGAACCTCATGCTCACCGCCCACGATGCCGGCCTTGGCGCCTGCCCTATCGGCTTGGCGCGTCCGTATCTCGACCTGCCCGAAATCAAGGACGCGTTGGGCGTCGCGCCCGGGTGGCTGGTCGCGCTGCCATTGGTGATCGGCCATCCGGCAGGCGCGACTCAGCGGCCGGGTCGCAGGCCCGCGATGATCCTCGCCTGGCGGCGGTAGTCTCGACCGCGCCGCGCAAACGCCCGAGACGAAACACGACGACACGCTGGTACTCCCGGACGATGCGGACCGCGCTGGCCAGCAGGAGCAGGGCGAGGACGGTGAGAACGATGGCTACGCCGGCGGGACGCTTGAGTCCTCCGCGGGCGCGGGCCCCTCGATCGATTCGATGCCCGCCGGCTCCGCCGTCGTGGGAGGCGCAGCGCCTGCTGGTGCAGACGTGGACACGGCGGCCGATGGCCGTACCAAGAAGCGATTGTCCTCGACGCGCTGCACCTCGCTGTCGAGCTCGCCGCAGGCGTGCGTCAGACGGTCTGCGATCCATTCGGCCTCCTCACCCGCCGCCGGGCGTGTGCGGCAGTGGTCCAGAGCGAGACCGACCAGTTCGAGCGCATTGGTGGCGCGATCGGCGTCCCAGATCGCGAGAACGCCGAGGTCGTTGCGCAGCTCGGGATCGGTCATGTAGTCGTCGAGGGCGTCGCCAAGGTCATAGAGCACTGGACGACCCTGCTCCCAGGCGATGCCTTGGAACACGTGCGCGGAGTGGCCCGCGATCGCGTCCGCGCCGGCACTGATCAGGGCTGTTGCGAGCCTGCGCTGCCAGCCCATCGGTCGAGTGGCCATGTTGGGCCCCCAGTGGATGAACACGATGGCCACCTCACAGCGCTTTCGCAATGCGGCAAGGCCCTCCAGCAGCCAGGCGGGCGCCCCCGCACGCAGCGGCGCGTAGGCGATGCCGAAGCGCTCCATTGTCGCCGCGTACTCCACGGGATGGTCTGAGAGAGCCAGCACGCCGATGCGTGAGCCGGCGCACCGCACGAGCGCGGGCGAGCGCGCCGCAAGGACATTCGCGCCGGCGCCCGCGGTGGCAATTCCGTGCGCCTGCAAGAGCTCCACGGTGTCCGCCCCGCCCTGCTCGCCGAAGTCCAGCATGTGGTTGTTCGCCAGCCCAACCACGCCCGCGTTGATGGCCTGGAGCGCGGCCACCGCTTGAGGAGGACCGCGAAAGAAGAAGGGCTTGCCCTCGATGAGCGACGTGGGCGCTCCGCTGTCGGACAGGCAGCACTCGAGGTTGCAGATGACCAGGTCGAGCGATCCGGCGAGCACCCGCAGGTCGGGGTGCCACAGCCGGGCTGGACTCGTCCCGCTCCTGATCGCATCGCCCACGCTGCGGCCCAGCATGACATCGCCAAGGAAGCCGATACGTGGCACTAGGCGGTCGAGGGGTCTTCCGGGCGAAGCGGACGAGCGTCGACGTGCCTCAAAGGATGACGTGCCCCGTGCGTTCGCCTGTGCGCGGCCGGTGTGTGCTTGCGCTCGGCGAGCCACCTGGCGATGTCGGCCGGAAGCCCAGCCGGGTAGGCATCGTGGAGTGCGTCGAAAAGCGTGGCTTCCTCGATTCGGCAACGGCCGGGATGCTCGGCGAGGAACACGATCAGCGCCGTGAGAATCGCTGGATCGACGGCCGGCGGCGGCCACGCGATCGTATCGGCGATCTCCTTCAGACGCGCGGCGAGCTCCTCCACGGTTTCGATCGGCGGCCAATCCTGGTGCAATGCCGCCGTCCACGCCTGCTCCTGAGCCTCGTGATCGCCCTCCGGATCGATGATGTCCCATGCGAGCCCTGACAGCGCCAGCAGGTCAAGCTCGGTGAAGCGAGAAGGCATCTTGTGAATCTACGCAGGCCGGCCGCCCCGGTCATGAGTAGAGAGGTGCAAACCGGTCGCGGAAAAATCCACAGTTAGGCGCGCATGCCGGTGGCCGACAGCTCACCTCAGGGCCGTACTACGGAGCGCGCATGAGGTTGCGCCCCGATGCGCAACCGGGCAGCCCCCGCTACGTTCGAGCGACCTCACCCACCTGGATAAAGGAGGACGGCGATCATGCCTGACGATCAGAAGCAGGAGTCCAGCGGTCGTGCAGCCGGCCGTACGCGGCTCTCGCGAAAGGCGCTTCGTCTAAGCGTGGCCGATTTCCGTACGAGGTTCGCGCGTAGGCGCAGTCGCGGCGAGATGGCAAGCAGCGAAAGCGAGATCTACCGCGCCCACACGCCGGCTGATGTCACAAGCGTGCGCGCCAAGAGCAGTCGGCACGGGAAGTCGACCGCGGACAAGTGGAACCAGTAGACCTGACGGCGGTTGGCGGACCGCCCAGGCGCCCGGAGGGCGATCGAGATGAGTTCCACAATCGCCAAATCCCCTAGCCAAGCCGCGACCGCGGAGGACTGCGCGCGGCGGAGGACCTGCGCGCGGCGGAGGATCTGCGCGCGGCCATGTCCAGCCCCGACTTCTATCCAGGTGGCTGTCCTGAGCGTGTTGTGGTGCGTGAGACCCACATCTCGTGGGTGTTCCTCGCAGGCGACCGCGCGTACAAGCTCAAGAAGGCGGTCGTGCTCCCGTTCCTGGACTACGGGACGCCGGCGCGGCGTCGTGAGATGTGCCGCGAGGAGGTGCGCCTCAATCGCCGTTTGGCGGCCGACGTCTATCTTGGGGTGCGCGCGGTCGCGGCGCGCGAGGGCGGCTTGGAGCTGGCGGCCGAGGACGATCCGCGCGCCATCGACTATCTGGTGGAGATGCGCCGCTACGACGAGGACTGCACGCTGGCGGCGAAGCTCGCTCGCGGCGAGCTGGGGCGCGGCGAGATCGCGGCTGTGGCGCAGCTGCTGGCGCGCTTTCACGCACGAGCGCGCCCCATGGCGACCGTAGGGGCGCCGGCGGCGGCGCTCGAGCGGCGGCTGACCGAGAACTTCCATGAGCTGCTGGCGGCGCTTGGGCAACGAGCCGAGGTCGAGCGCGTGCTTGCCCTGGAGCGCTTTGCGCACGCGTTCGTGGTGGCCTGCGCGGGCATGTTCGACGCGCGTGCGCGTCGGGGCTTCGTCCGGGAGGTTCACGGCGACCTGCGCGCCGAGCACGTGCTGCTCGACGGCACGCCTCAGATCGTCGACTGCATCGAGTTCGACCCGGACCTGCGCAGCCTCGACGTGGCTGACGACCTGGCATTCCTGGTGATGGATCTCACCGCATACGGTGGCGAACGCTTCGCGCAGACGCTCGTTCATGCCTACCGCGAGGCCGGCGGGGACCCGGGAGAGGACCGGCTGGTGGCGTTCTACGCCGCCTATCGCGCGCTCGTGCGCGCCAAGGTTGAGCTTCTGAGAGCCGCTCAGCAGCCGGCAACGAGCGCCGCGCACGGCCATCACAGCGCGATCGCACGAGATCTGCTCGCCCTGGCCGAGCGCTTCGCATGGCAGGCCCGCCTTCCGCTGGTGATCGTGATCTGCGGTCTGCCGGCCACCGGCAAGTCGCACATGGCGCGAGCGAGTGCCTTCATGTCCCCCATGCCGAGCGACAGGTCGGTCATGTGCAGCTCTCGCAGTCTCCGTCCCACCATGGGCCACGCCCGTAGGGGCACCTCGCGCAACGTGGCTCCTCCCGCGGCGGCGCCCTGCAGCGTGGCGAGCGTGAGCTCCCAGTCGTGGCGCACCGTCGTGCGCTCCGCCAGCTCGCGGATCGCGGCGCTGTTGTCCGCGAGCCACGCCTCGCTCAGCTCCTCATGCGTGAGTCTTCCAGCGAGCATCGCCACGGCCACGGCCAGCTTCGCCGAGAACGTCACACCCACCGGGCGCAGCCCCGCGCGCCCCCCAAGCGCCTCCATCCCGGCGGTCAGGTACCCGCCGGCTATCTCCACGCCGCTCACCTCCGCGGGGCTCACCTCTGCGGGAAGCGCCCCGTGCACCGCCGCCTGCAGGTAGGCGCAGCCCGGGTACGGCTTGAACGCGAGCGTGTCGCTCAACCACACCTCGCCGAGACCCCCGAACGCGCTTGGGCGCGGCACGAACGACAGGTGGGTGAGCAGGCCGCGGTCGTTCTCCACGATGTCGAGCGCTCCCTCCACGCCCTTCGCGGCGAGCAGCGCCGCGCGCGCTCCCTGCACCGCCGGCTCGGCGGCCGTGAGCAGCTTCGTCACAGGGCCCATGAACCCGGGCCACAACCCGTAGGGCGGCTGGTAGAGCGCGATCGCGAGCGCGTGCGCCATCCGCTCGGCGTCGAGGCCGAGCCCGACACCGGCGGCCACCGCGGCGGACGCGCAGTGGATCGAGGCCCAGAACTGACCGTTGTGGGGGCCGAGAAACAGGGCGAGCCCGAGACGCCCCGCCACCTCGTTCGCCGCCACCTGAGCGACGAGCGCGCGCGCGGGGTCATCCGGGGCGAAGGCGCGCGACACCGCAACGGCCGAGTGGCCCGTGTGGCCCATGTAGAGGTAGTCGTCCCAGTCGTGCGCGATCGACGCGGCCGCGTTCGCGAACACCTCGCCGAGCGGTCCGGGGCCGGCGACCTCGGCAAACGGGGCGGCCTCGCGCCTGCCCGCTTCCGCGCCGGCCGTGATCGAAGCCCTCTGCAGCTCGCAGCGCTCGCGCACGCTGTCCGGCAGGTCGGCCGCGGTGAGGCTCGTCGCCCAGTCGCCGACCTGCTCGCAGATCGTCGTCACCCGCGCTTCATACCAGATCGCCGGGTGCCCCTCGCGGGCATGACCGTCTATGTCGCCGGCGAAGCCGCATGGGCCGAGATCGACGAGCGTTCGCGCGGCACATGAAAGAGTCCGCTCGGCCCGATCGTGAAGTGGTGGCCGGGGAAGTCCGCGCGTGAGAGCGCGGCGACGAGCTTGGCGCTCGCGTCGGTGGGGTCGGGGCGCGGGAGCCCTTCCACGAGCGTGATCGGGATCCAGCGTCCGGCGAGCACGCGTCCGCCGTCGCCGAGCGTGACGCGCAGGATTGCGCTCTCGGAGAGCACGCCTCCCCCTCCGAGCGTGTGGTAGCCGACGAAGTTGCCGAGCGAGTAGGCGATCAGCCGTCCGCGGTAGCGCTCCACTCCGCGGATTACGTGTGGGCCGGAGCCGAGCACGATCGAGGCGCCCGCGTCGATCGCCGCATGGGCGAACGCGCGCGCGTCTCCCCGGTCCTCGCCGAGGTAGTGCTCGCTGCCGCGCGGCGTGTGCAGCCGGTCGGCGCCCTCGGCGCCCGCGTGGATGATCGCCACCACGAGCGAAGCGCGTGCCTTCGCCCGTCTGACGAGCGCCTTCGCCGCCGGGATGTCGAGCAGCTCGGCGTCATAGGGGTACGGCGCGAAGCCGACGAACGCCACGCGCGTGCCCGCCACCCGCAGCACCGTCACCTCGCCCGGCAGGCCGGTGTGCGCGACCCCGGCACGCTTCAGAGCCGAGATCGTCTGACGGCGTCCGGAGGCGCCGTAGTCCATGGAGTGGTTGTTGGCCTGGTTGACGAGGTCGAATCCCAGCGCCCCCAGCGCGCTCGCCGTGGAGGGTGGGGCCTGGAAGGCGAAGCACGTGCCGCCTCCGATCCCGCCGCACTTCGACGGTCCGCCCGTCGAGAGCGTGCCCTCGAGGTTGCCGAGCGTCACATCCGCGTGATCCGCACCACGGGATTGCCAAGCTGCGCGAACTGTGGGCGCAACACGCCAACTGCGACCGCGAGCGACTGAGATGCCGCGACTCCGCCTCGAAACGGGGCGTGCCGCCATTCGGTCGCAATCATGCCGGCCGCGGAGGCGATCGACAGCGCACTGGTCCGCCGGCGAGCAGATCCTTTGCCCCGCCAGCGACCATAGTCACTCGAGCCCGTCGATCAGCCAGCCGCCGGGGTCGAGTTGCCAGCGCGTGAGGCCGTGACGGGCCGAGGTGGGGAAGGCGTGGTGGTTGTTGTGCCACGCCTCGCCGAAGGTGGGCAGCGCGAGCCAGGCGAGGTTGCGCGACTCGTCGCCGGTGGCGAAGCGCGCCGGCCGAAGAAGTGGCAGAGCGAGTTGATCGAGAAGGTGGCGTGGTGCAGCACGAGGATGCGGACGGCGCCGCCCCACAGCAGGCCGGTCAGGCCGCCGACCAGCGGAGCCGGTGAGCGCGACGCCGAGCCCGAAGGACACGGCGAGCCCGACCAGCACCCAGACGCACGAACGTGCGGTCGATCGCAGCGGATCACCGGGTCGGCGAGCAGGTCCTGGGCGTAGCGCTCCGGGCTGGCGCGGTCGCCGCCGCGGAAGATCCAGCCGACGTGCGCGTGGAAGAGGCCGCGCAGCGCGCCGCGTCCAGCCGGCGCCGTGATCGAGGTGGGGGCTGTGCGGATCGCCCGCGCGGTCGCTGAAGCGGTGGTGCATGCGGTGGGTTGAGACCCACTCGATCAGCGGTCCCTCGACCGCGGCCGAGCCGAGCACGGCGAACAGCGCGCGCACCGGCGCGGCTCGTCTTGAAGCTGCGGTGCGTGAACAGGCGGTGAAAGCCGACGGTGATGCCCGACGCCGGTGAGGACGTACGCCGATCGCCATCACGACGAGGTCCTGCCAGTGCAGCGGCGCCGCCCCAGGCGAGCCAGATCGGCGAAGCCCGAGCAGCGCGATCGGCACGAACGTGACGACCGCGTTGGCGAGGCGGTCGAGCGTCTCGGTGCTTGATCGCGACGACGTCGCTCGCGCCTGATCCGGTGAGGTGTCATCGATGTCGATGCGTCGCCGGGTCTCGCGCCGAGCTCGCGATCGTGCGCAGCGGCGCGCGATCGGCCGCGCGAACGACGCTACACGACCTGGACGTTGACGGCCTTCGGTCCCTTGTCGCCGGCTTCGGCGTCGTAGGTGACCTTCGCTCCCTCGGCGAGCGAGCGATAGCCGTCGCCGGCGATGCCGCTGTGGTGGACGAACAGGTCCTTGGACTGGTCGTCGGGCGTGATGAACCCGAATCCCTTGTCGTCGCTGAACCACTTGACGGTTCCTGTAGCCATTGTGTTGCCTCCTGCGTGAGTATGTGCTGCGAACGCGGAGATTGCTATGAGCAACGGCTACGAGCGCTGGCACTACGTGATTCGGGGCCGATCGGCCCCGACTGGATGCAAGCACGATAGCAGCCTACGGCGACGGAATCCAAACGCGGGTCACGAACCGCCGGTCGAGCGGGTTGGGTGAACGAGTCGGGGAGGACTTGCGCGCACACGCGCGCGCACGGGCCCCCGGATGGGTGTTGTGCCTCGACCCACCCCACGCACACGCGCGCGCACGGGCCCGGATGGGTGTTGTGCCTCGATACCCCACGCGCACACGCGCGCGCACGGGGCCCGGATGGGCGTTGTGCCTCGACCCACCCCACGCGCGCACAGGGCAACCGCGGAAAGGGTTGCTCACCCCAGCCTGATCGCGCGCATTGTGTGCTCGTCGGGGAGCTTGTTCACGATGCGCCGCAGGATCTCGCGCTCGGATGCCTGTGCGCGCCCGAGGTCGTCGAGCAACAGCTTCACGGCGCTGTGCGTGATCTTCATCTGCTCGGGGCTGAGCGGCACCGTGAGCTTTCCGCTGCTCGTCCGGCGTCGCCTGAAGGCTCGTCAAGGACCTCTCGGGCCAGCCGTCGGATCTGAGGTTCGTGGGCCTCGTCGGAGATCAGCAGGCGCAGCGCGCCTGTCGCCGCCGGCACCTCGTCCGGATCGAGGAAGAGGTGGTAGGCGGGCTCTGACTCCTTCGCTGTGTCGGTCATGCAGATCCCCTCGGTCGCTCTGCCCCGGTTGGGCTTAGGAAGCCTAGCCAACGCCGGAGCGCACCGTCTGGACGCTCGTGGCGGACTCGACAATGCGTTCGGAGCGCACCGTCTGGACGCTCGTGGCAGGCTCGACAATGTGTCTAGAACGATCGTCGAGTGTGGGCATGTTGACGCATCCCTACATTACGATTTGTCGTAATAGCTGCGTAGAACCTCGTAGGCATAAACGGACGACGCGAGGTCGTCCGAAACGGGCAATGAAGCCACGGCTAGACAACCACCACGATTCTCAGGCGCCGCGGCTCCGATCCACCGGCCGGACCGAGCCGGAGAGGCTTGACGTGGTGGACGAGCCGCTCAAGTGCGTGTGGAGCGGCTTCCCGAGCTACGAACGCTCCTGTCGCTCGCGCATACCGGCGAGCGTGGTCGTGAGGGCGTGGCAGCGCGAGAGGCAGCTGAAAGGCACGATCGAGGGGTTCTTCTACTTCTCCTGGCGGTCCGGCGTGTGGCTCGCCTATGGCTTGCAGGACGGGGGGGTGCGGGGCGTGTACTGCCCCACCCACTGCTCCGAACGCGACTCGCGCGAGACGCAGGAGGAGGACGAGTCGGCCGACCGACCGATGGGGGCAGCGCTGCAATAGCATTGCCCGTCCCGTGGCGCGCACCGCAGTAGCCGACCTGAAAGCACATCTCGACGAGACGGTGCAGCTGCGCGGGTGGGTGCACGCGGTGCGCGACCAGAAGCGCATGCAGTTCGTCGTGTTGCGCGACGAAACCGGTCTTGCTCAGCTCGTGCTCGGCAAGGAGGAGCGGCCGTCGGAGCTCAACGAGGCGGTCTCTGCGCTGACCCCCGAGTCGGCCGTGACGGTGAGCGGCACGGTGGTGGCCGACGAGCGCGTGAAGCTCGGCGGCCTGGAGGTGAGGCTCGAGTCGCTCGCGGTCGACGCGCCCGCCGAGCCGGAATTGCCGGTGACCGCCGAGTCCTCGCTGGACAAGCGCATCGACTGGCGCTATCTCGACCTGCGCCGCCCCGACAGGCGGTTGATCTTCGAGGTGCAGTCCACCGTCGAGCACGCGATGCGCGAGCACTGGCGCAGCGAGGGCTTCATCGAGATCCACACGCCGAAGACGATGGGCTCCGCGAGCGAGTCGGGCGCGGAGCTGTTCAAGATGGACTACTTCGACCGCACCGCCTATCTCGCCCAGTCGCCGCAGTTCTACAAGCAGATGGCGATGGCGGGGGGCTTCGGCAAGGTGTTCGAGATCGGCCCCGTGTTCAGGGCCAACCCGTCGTTCACCTCCCGCCACGACACGGAGTTCACGAGCGTCGACGTCGAGATCTCCTGGATCGACTCGCACGAGGACGTGATGGCCTTCGAGGAGCGCTGGCTGGCGGAGGTGCTCGAGGTCGTGGCGCGCGAGCACGGAGAGCAGATCTCCAAAACGTTTATGGCCGAGGTCGTCGTGCCCGAGCTGCCCTTCCCGCGGATGACGCTCGAAGACGCGAAGGATCTGTTGCGCGCCCACGACCACGAGCCGCCCGGCCCCGGCGACGATCTCGACCCGGCGAGCGAGCGCGCGCTGTCGGCGATCGTCAAGCGCGAGCAGGGCAGCGAGTTCGTGTTCGTCACCGACTACCCCACCACGGTGAGGCCCTTCTACCACATGCGCTACGAGGACCGGCCGGACTTGACCAAGAGCTTCGACCTGCTCTGGCGTGGCATCGAGCTGACGACCGGCGCCCAGCGCGAGCACCGCTACGAGCAGCTGCTCGAACAGGCCCGCGAGAAGGACGTCGAGGTGGCGCCGATCGGCTACTACCTCGACTTCTTCCGCTACGGCGCTCCTCCGCACGGCGGCTTCGGCTTCGGCTTGACGCGCCTGCTGATGCAGATGCTCGGCCAGGACAACGTGCGCGAGGTCACGTTCCTGTATCGAGGGCCCAATCGCCTGGAGCCCTAGCGACTCCGGTCGGGCCCCGATCGCGTGGAGCCGCGGGGACTCCCACCGCCCCCGAGGGGTGAGGGCGGTGGGAGTTTTGGGAGAGGAGAGCAGCGTCGCGTCCGTGCGGTCTCCCCCGTCGCCGGTCACGCAGCTTGCGGGACGCGACGATGGCTCTTTCGCGGGCGCTCAGGAGTCGTGCGCTCGCAAATGGTCGGCTCGGGCGGCCGGCTTCCGTGCCCCACCATCCCGTGGCGTCAGGCTGCAATTGCGCTCTCCATAGTGGTCGTGGCACGCCTGGTTGGCTCGTGGAATACAGTCGCTACACAAGAGCGGAGACTGCCTACTACACAAAAGCTGAAACTACGTCCTACACAACTCGACAGACTAGGGGATGAACATGGAGACGTCTATAGGTCGGGTGGCCAAATCTACGGCCACCCTTTGGACATTTGGGTGCACCGGTGTCCGGGATCCACCGCATACCGTCCGCCCCTCGGTTTACCTTCCAAACCATGCTCGTTAACGAGCTCTCAGACGGAGCAGACATCGACCAGGTGTTGCTGGTGCGTGCAAGCGAGCGCCGCTCGCGTCGCGATGGCGGCGACTATCTGCGCCTGCAGCTCGGCGATCGCACCGGCGCGGTGGTCGCGATGGTGTGGGAGGACCTCTTGGAGATGGAGCGACTCGCGCTCCCCGGCGCCCCGGTGCGGGTGAGCGGACGCTATACCGTGCACCCGCGGTTCGGCCCACAGATAAACCTTCGCTCGCTCGCGCCCGCCGATCCGGAGAGCTTTTCGCTCGAGGATCTGCTCGACGGGCCGGCGCGTGCGCCCGAGCAGATGGAGGCCGATCTGCGCGAGCTGCTCGCCACCGTCCGCGATCCGCACCTCGCGACGCTGCTCGAGCGCGTCTTCGGCGAGGACTCGCCGCTGTGGGACGGCTACAGGGTGGCTCCTGCCGCCAAGTACTACCACCAGGCCTACCGTCACGGGCTGCTCGAGCACTGCCTTGGCGTCGCTCAGGGCGTGAGCGCCATATCGGCGACCTTCCCGGGCATCGATCGCGACGTGGCGGTGACGGGCGCGTTGCTGCATGACATCGGCAAGCTCGACGCCTATACCGACGATCCCCAGAGCATCGACCTCACGGACCTCGGTCGCCTGCACGGCGAGATACCGCTCGGGTATTACCGCATACGACGCACGATCGAGGACATCGACGGCTTCCCGCGGGAGCTGGAGTGGGCGGTGCTCCACATCATCCTCTCCCACCACGGCTCGCTCGAGCACGGCAGCCCGGTGATGCCGTGCACGCGGGAGGCGACGCTCGTGCACATGATCGACAACCTCGGCGGGCGCCTGGGAAGCTTCGATCGCATCGAGAAGGAGCTGGCGCCGGGGGCGCGCTGGTCGGGCTTCGACCGCGCGATCGGATCGGGCGCTTGGTTTGGGGCGCACGAGCCGGCTGGGCCGTCTGAGGAGCCCGCGCGCGAAGCGGCCTGAGGCGGGACCCCCGCGCTCCTCGCGCCGGTCACATCCGGGAGATCGCGGGGGTGTGGCGCTCCCGGGCATGGATGCGGGGAGTCCGGTAGAAAAGCCGCAAATTGCGAGCGGCGAAGCGCCCGTGCGCAGACGTCTCGCCCCCGAGTTCTATCGTTCCTTGTTGGATGGCCAAGGACACCGAGAAGCTGATCCGCCAGCTGTCGCTGATCTCCTACCTGATGGCCGAGCGAAGGCCGGTGACGGCCCTGGAGATAAGGCGCGACGTGGAGGGGTACAGCGGCATGAACGAGGATGCCTTCGCGCGGCGCTTCTACGCGGACCGCTCGGAGCTCGAGTCGCTGCGCATCCAGCTCACCGTCGACCGTCCGGCGGACGGGGCGGCTGAGCAGGAGAACTATTCGCTGCGCTCGGAGAACTTCCATCTGCCCGCGATCGAGTTCTCAGACGAAGAGCTGGCGGCGCTGCAAACCGCGCTGCACCTGCTCGACGGCGAGTTCGCCTATGCCGAGCCGTTGCGGCTCGCGCTGCAGCAGATCACCTGGGGTCGTCCCAGCCCGTTGCGGGCGCCCGAGCAGCGGTCGGTGGCGCTCGGGATAACCGCCTCGGCGGGCGGACACGAGCTCTCGGTGCGCCTCGCCAAGATCGAGACGGCCATCTTCCGCAACAAGACGATCACTTTCGACTACTACACGATGGCGCGCGACGAGCTCGGCTCGCGCCGCGTGGATCCCTACCACCTGCTCTTCCAGGGCGGCCAGTTCTACCTGCTCGGCTACGCCCACGAGCGAGAGGCGATTCGCGTGTTTCGCCTCTCGCGGATCCGCGGCAAGGTGTCCTATGCCACGAAGGCCGAGCACGACTTCAGGCGACCCGCCGACTTCGACCCGCGCGCCTACGCCAATCGCGCCGAGTGGCAGTTGGGCGAGGAGCTGGGCGTCGCCGAGGTGCTGATATCCGAGCGCATCGCGTGGCAGATCGAACGCCACTTCGGCCGCTATGGGGAGATCGTGCCCGCCGAAGGCCGGGGCTGGAGCGAGGGCGACAGGCTGCTGCGCACGAGCTATTCGAGCGCCCGCATGATTGTCTCGTGGGTGCTCGGGCTCGGCGAGCAGGCGCGGCTGCTCGGCCCTCCCGAGCTCGTGGAGGAACTCGGACGGCGTTTGGCGTCACTCGAGGAGCTCCACTCCGAGGCGCTCGAGCTCGCGGAGATCGTTCCGAGCGTCGAAGAGTCCGCGACTGCGAACGCAGGGGCGTCCGTCGCGCGGGCGGGCCGCAGGGCGGCCGCCGCCGAGCGCGATGCCCACGGCGACGCCGCGATCCGCCCCGAGCGCTTCGCGCGGCTCGTGACGCTCGCGAGCATCCTGATCCGGGCCGGCAGGCGCGGCGAGCGCGTGAAGATCGCCGAGCTGTGCGAGCAGCTGCAGCTCTCAGACGAGGAGCTGCGCGAGGACGTGAACGTGCTGAACGTCGTGAACTTCGGCGGGGGCTCCTACGTGCTGTATGCCGAAATCCTCGAGGACGAGGGCGAGATCGACGTCGACCCGGAGCCCTACAGCGACAATTTCGACCGTCCGGCGAGGCTGCTTCCCGTCGAGGCGAAGGCGCTCGTCGCCGCGATCGACCTGATCGGCGAGCACATCCCCGAGGGCTCGCTCGCCAGCGCGCGCGAGAAGATCGTGGCGGCGCTCGGCGAGGACCCGATGGAGCAGGGACTCCAGGTGGCCCACGCCACGAGCGACGACTCGGAGGTGGCGCGGACGGTGTCGCGCGCGATCGTCGAGCACAGGCTGGTGGAGCTCGACTACTACAAGGAGAACGAGGACGAGTTCTCGCTGCGGCGCGTAGAGCCGTATGCGCTCACCAACGGGCGCGAGGGCTGGTATGTCGCTTCGTTCGACCCCGACAAGCACGAGATGCGCCACTTCCGCCTCGACCGCATCAGGCGCGCGCATGTAACCGACGAGACGTTCGAGCCGCGACCCGAGGTCGATCCGGCCGCCGAGGTGGACGGCTGGATGCGCACCGGCGAGGTGGAGGCTTCGCGCACCGCGCGCGTGTGGATCTCGCCCGAGCGGGCGCGTTGGGCGCGCGAGCAGCGTCGCGTCAGCGACGAGCTCGCCGACGGCTCGATCGTGGTGGAGCTGAGCTTCGCCGGCACCGACTGGCTTGTGCGGGAGGTGCTCAAGGAGGCGGGCGACGCAGTCGTACTCGAGCCCGAGGACGCTCGCGATGCGGTGCTCGCCGCGGCGCACCGCCTGCAGGCAGACCGCCCCGCCTGTGCCCCTCAGGGTGCGCCTGCCGGCGTCTCATGAGTCGCGGCCACGGCCGCCCGCGGCGTCGCGAGCGGGACCGCGAGCTTCGATCGCCAAAGAGGCCCATGAGCCGCCGCTACGCTTCGCCGGCGTGAGCCGTCGCGAGCAGATCAAGATGAGCGAGGCCGAGATCGCCTCGTTCCTGGCCGAAGAGCGGATCGTGACGTGCGCGACGATTGGGCCGCGCGGGTGGCCCCACTTGATGCCACTGTGGTATGTGCTGCGAGACGCGGGCGCCGGCGCGGGTGGGACGCGCGCGGGCGCCGCCGCCGGCGCGACGGGCGCGGGGCCGGCCGTCCGGATCTGGTCGTGGACATATGCGGCGTCCCAGAAGGTGCGCAACCTCGAACGGGATTCGCGCGCCACGTTGCAGGTCGAGGCGGGTGAGGCTTATCAAGAGCTGCGCGGAGTGATGCTCGAGTGCGAGGCGATCGTGCACCGCGACGTCGCCGTCGTGCAGGCGCTCGGGCAGGAGATCTTCAGACGCTACGCCTCACCGCGCGGCGAGCCTCCCGCGAAGACCCTGCCGCAGGAGGTGGGTGCGATGGTGGACAAGCAGGCCGCCAAGCGTGTGGCGATCGAGTTCGTGGAGCTGCGTCGCACGAGTTGGGATCATCGCAAGCTGGGAGGCGTCTACTGATGGGTCATCCAGAAACGTTCCACCGGAAACCTCATCCGGAATTCCAGTGGTGGAGCGGGTTTGCGGTCCGGTGGCGACGCTATGGGCAGGGGCGGAGATGGTGTTGTGAGGGCGGAGATGTGTTTGCTCTATTTTGAAATTTTGCCATGGTGACTACGGCCGTATAGACTATTGCAAAATTTCAAAAAAAGAACATGCCAACTCCGGCCACTCCCTCAACGACCCGCACTCTGATGACGGTTCGGAGCTGCTGCCTGCCGCTAGGCTGTGCGGCGGATGGAGTCGCTGAAGGACCCCGCTCGGGCGCAGACCCGGCGCCGCGAGCAGATGGTGGCTAGGCTGTGCGGCGGATGGAGTCGCTGAAGGACCCCGCTCGGGCGCAGACCCGGCGCCGCGAGCAGATGGTGGCTAGGCTGTGCGGCGGATGGAGTCGCTGAAGGACCCCGCTCGGGCGCAGACCCGGCGCCGCGAGCAGATGGTGGCTAGGCTGTGCGGCGGATGGAGTCGCTGAAGGGACTGATTCTCTCGGGGGGCAAGGGCACGCGGTTGCGCCCGATCACCCATACGAGCGCCAAGCAGCTCGTGCCCGTCGCCAACAAGCCGGTGCTGTTCTACGGGATCGAAGCGATGGCGGAGGCGGGGGTGGGGGATGTCGGCATCATCATCGCCCCGGAGACCGGCGAGGAGATCAGGGAGGCGGTCGGCGACGGGTCGCGCTTTGGCGTGCGCATCGAGTACATCGTTCAGGACGAGCCGCTGGGCCTTGCCCACGCCGTCCTGACCGCCGAGCCCTTCCTCGGCGAGAGTCCGTTCGTGATGTATCTCGGCGACAACCTGCTCCAGGGCGGAATCTCCGACCTGGTGGCCGCCTTCCGTGAGCACGAGCCGGACGCGCTGATTTTGCTCACGCAGGTGCCCGACCCGCAGAACTACGGTGTGGCAGAGCTTGCGGATGCTCCGGCCGGCGAGGTGGGTCGCGTGCGGCGGCTGGTCGAGAAGCCGCCCGAGCCGGCGACCGACCTTGCGCTCGTGGGCGTGTACATGTTCACCGCCCACATCCACGACGCCGCACGCGCGATCGAGCCCTCGGCGCGCGGGGAGCTCGAGATCACCGACGCGATCCAGCACCTCGTGGACGGCGGCCGTCGCGTGGAGCCGCACATCGTGCGCGGCTGGTGGAAGGACACGGGCCGCCTCGATGACATGCTGGAGGCCAACCGCCTGATCTTGGACAACCTGGCCGAGAGGGTCGAGGGGGAGCTGATCGACTCACAGGTCGACGGCCGCGTGGTGATCGAGCCCGGGGCGCGCTTGGAGCGCACGACCGTGCGCGGCCCCGCGATCGTCGGCGCGGGCGCGCGGCTGCGCGACTGCTACATAGGCCCCTACACGGCGATCGGCGAGAACTGCCGGATCTCCAATGCCGAGGTCGAGCACTCGATATTGCTGGAGGGCTCCTCGGTGTGCGACCTGGACGGGCGCATGGAGTCCTCGCTGCTCGGGCGCAACGTCACGGTCCGCCGCGGCGACCGCCAGCCTCGTGCCTACCGCTTCATGGTGGGGGA
The DNA here is from genome assembly GCA_963729925.1 of uncultured Solirubrobacterales bacterium. Classification (GTDB taxonomy): domain Bacteria; phylum Actinomycetota; class Thermoleophilia; order Solirubrobacterales; family Solirubrobacteraceae; genus Palsa-744. Next base: position 156,828 of record CAVSPS010000009.1, read on the forward strand.
CAACTCCGACATCTCGATCCTCTGACACGACCGTATGGCGGCGCCGGATCGGCGTCCTCGGACCGATCGGAGATCGGCCAGCGTGCTGGCCGATAGGCGATCCCGTCGATCGCCTATCGGTACGCCACGCTCCCTGCGTCCTTGACCGGCTTGCCCTACGATCGCGTCAGCATGCCAATGCGAATACTGGTGACGGGAGCCGCGGGAATGCTCGGCAACGACGTGCGTCGTGTGGGCGAGCGCGCGGGGCACGAACTGATCCTCGTCGATCTGCCCGAGCTCGACATAACCGACGAGCAGGCGGTGACTTCGTTCTTTGCAAGCGAGCGGCCCGAGGCGACCGTCAACTGCGCGGCCTGGACCGACGTGGACGGCGCCGAGACTCATCGGGAGCTCGCTCACGCGGTCAACGCCGACGGCGCTGGGAATCTCGCCCGTGCCGCCGCTCAGATCGGCACGCCGCTGCTGCACATATCGACCGACTACGTATTCGACGGGACAGCCCCACTCGACGACAAAGGCCGGCCACGGCCCTACCTCGAGTCCGACCCAACCGGACCGCGGTCGGTTTACGGGGAGACGAAGCTCGCCGGCGAGCGCCAGGTGCTGGCCGCCTCCCCCGATCACACCGTCGTTCGCACCGCCTGGCTCTACGGCATCGACGGTCCCAACTTCGTCGCCACGATGCTGCGTCTGGCGGGTGAGCGCGAGGCGGTGCAGGTCGTCGACGATCAGATCGGCTCGCCCACGTGGTCGGGGCATCTCGCTCCCGCGGTGGTGGGACTGCTCGAGCGTGGGGTCAGCGGCCTTGTGCATCTCACCGGCGCCGGCTCGATCTCCTGGAACGGCTTCGCGAGGGAGATCTTCCGCCAGGCCGAAATCGACTGCCGGGTGGAGGCGATTACGAGTGAGCAGATGGCTCGTCCGGCGCCCAGGCCGGCGTTCTCGGTACTCGACACCGAACGCGACGACGTCCTGCCGATGGGACCGTGGCAGGACGGCCTGGCCGGGTACCTCGCGGCGCGCATTGGGGTCAGCCGCTCATGAGTGCTGAGGACAAGCGTTCATGAGTGCGCAGGGCAAGCTGGGCAAGGACGCAGCGAGCGCTGTGTGCTTTGCACATAAGCTGGCCGATCGGAGATCCCGTCGACCTCCGATCGGTAGGACGCCGCCCAGCGCCGCTCTGCGCACTCATGATGGGATGATGCGCGCATGAAGCTCTTGGTCTGCGGCGGCGCGGGGTTCATCGGCTCCAACTTCGTGCGCCTGCGCCTGCGCGAGCACGAGGACGAGGTGGTGGTGCTCGACAAGCTCACCTACGCGGGGCGAGAGGAGAACTTCCACGACTTCTCCGATGACCCCGGCTTCCGGTTCGTGCACGGCGCAATCGAGGATCCGCAGGCTGTCGCGGGCGCGCTCGAGGGAGACGCGGGGGGTCCGATCGAGGCGATCGTCAACTTCGCCGCCGAGACGCACGTGGACCGCTCGATCGCAGAGCCCGACGCGTTCGTGAGGACGCACGCGCTGGGGACCTACGTGCTGCTCGAGGCGGCGCGCGAGCGCGGGCTGCGCTACGTGCAGGTGTCCACCGACGAGGTGTACGGCTCGATCGAGGACGGCTCGTTCACCGAGGACTCCCCGCTGCGCCCCTCCTCGCCCTACTCGGCCACCAAGACGGGCGCCGACCTGCTCGTGCAGGGCTACTTCCACACCTACGGGCTGCCCGCGACGATCTGTCGCGGGTCCAACAACTATGGGCCCTACCAGTATCCGGAGAAGCTGATCCCCCTGATGATCCTGAACGCGTTGCACGGCGATCCGCTGCCCGTGTACGGCGATGGGATGCAGGTGCGCAATTGGATCCACGCCACCGATTTCGGCCGTGCCATCGGGCACGTGCTCGAACACGGGGAACCCGGGGAGGTCTACAACGCGGGAGGCCCCGACGAGTGCCCCAACATCGAGGTGGTACGGCGCATCGTCGAGCTCGCGGGCGCCGAGGAGTCGCTGATCGAGCACGTGACCGACCGTCCCGGGCACGACCGTCGCTACTCGCTCTCCTCGGAGAAGGTGAGGGCGCTCGGTTGGGAGCCGCGCGTGCGCTTCGCCGAGGGCTTGGAGCAGACCGTCGCCTGGTATCGAGACAACGCCTGGTGGTGGGAGCCGATCCGCTCGGGCGACTACCGGGCGTACTACGAGCGCCAGTACGGCCGCTCGCTGGCGTGACCGATTGCCGGCGCCGCGGGCGTTCGCGATCGCTCGCCGGCTCAGCTCTACTTGATACCGGGGCTGGGGACAGCGAGCAAGCCGACCACCCCTGAGAGCTTCCAGCGCGAGCCTTCCTTGACGAGCGTGAGCGTGGTGATGCGGTTCTTGCCTGAATAGGTGCTCTTCACGCGTGCGCTTGCGGTTGCGCCTTTGACGGCGATCGATTCGATCGTGAGGTTGAGCGCGTCGAGCTGCAGGAGCTGGTTCTTCAGCACGGCTTGACATCCGCCGGCGCTCCGCAGGCGGGCGATGACCGTGGCGGCGAGATCGTTCTGGCAGAGCTTCTTCTCTTCGCGCGTGGCGGCGTCGCTCTGGAAGTTGGATACGGCTTGGGCGACATTGTGGCTTTCGCCCGTGAATTTGCTCGTGGAGGTCGTTTCGCCGCAGGCCCCCAAGCCTGCGGCGAAGCGCCGAGTCCCGCAGACGTACGGCGGCAGGTTGTCTCAGGACCCTAGCTCTGCTCGTCGTCGCGGCGGTAGCCGAGTCGTGCGGAGATGTTGTCGGCGGTTGCCACGAGGTGCGGGCTGAGCGCGTCGACGAGCTCCTCGAGCGCGATCATCGAAGTGTGAGCTGCGATGTTCACGGCCGCGACGACCTCCCGCGACTCGGTGCAAACCGGCGCGGAGATCGCGTGCAGGCCTTCAGCGAGCTCTTCGTCGTTGACGGCGATGCCCTCGTCGAGCACGTGTTCGAGCTCGGTGCGCAGCGCCTTCTTGCTCGTGATCGAGTTCGGACCACGGCGCGTGAGGGTCATCTCGCCGATCAACTCGCGCTGGTGAGCCTCGGGGAGGTTGGCGAGCAGCACCTTGCCCATCGCGGTGCAGTAGGCGGGCAGGCGCGAGCCGGGACGCAGGTTCAGGTCGATCTTGTTCTGACCGCGACGGAAGCTGCGGGCGCGATCGACGTAGAGGATCTCGGGGCCATCCAGCACCGACAGGTTCACCGTGTAGGAGGTGCGCTGGCGCAGCTCTTCCAGGTATGGACGCGAATGCTCACGCAGGCCGGTCGAGTTGAGCGCTGACATGCCGAGGTCGGTGACGCGCAGACCGAGGCGATACTTGCGCGACGCGCCCTGCTCGAGGAAGCCGAGGGCCACCAGCGTGATCACATAACGGTGCGTCGTCGAGCGACTCATTCCGAGATCGTCGGCGATGTCGGCGATGCCGAGCACCGGACGCTCGGGCGTGAAGCAGCCGAGGATCGCAAGCCCGCGCTCGAGCGACTGGGAGTAGCGTGGCTCGCGGAGGCTCGGTATCGACCACTCGCCTTCCCGGCCGGATTTGGAAGAACTCGAATTTACTCTAGGCATTTGTGCTGTGGCCCCTATCCGTGGCGCCGGAGTTTAGTCGAATACCCGCACGGCGCGCTAGCCTCGGGCGACGTGCCCCCTTCGACTTCCGATCCACTGTCGGCGTTCAGCCCCAGGGTGCGCGACTGGTTCGCGGCGTCGTTTGCGGCGCCGACGCCCGCGCAGGCGCAGGCATGGCCGGCGATCGCAAGCGGTGAGCACGTGCTTCTGTCGGCGCCCACCGGCTCCGGCAAGACGTTGGCGGCGTTCCTGTGGGCGCTCGACCGGCTGAGCGCGGGGCCGCGCGAGGGAGAGCCCCGCGCGCGCACGGGGGATGGCGAAGACGCGAACGCACACGGCGAAGACGCGAACGTAGGCGGCAAAGACGCGAACGCACACGACAGACCTCGCGCGCGCGAGGGGGGCGGTGTGCGCGTGGTGTATGTGTCGCCGTTGAAGGCGCTGTCGTATGACATCGAGCGCAACTTGAGGGCGCCGTTGCGCGGGATCGGGGCGAACGTGAGCGTGGGGATCAGGACGGGCGACACCTCTCAAGGCGAGCGGGCGGCGATGGCGCGCAGGCCGCCGGACGTCCTCATCACGACCCCCGAGTCGCTGTACCTGATCCTTGGGTCGCGCGCACGAGCGATGCTGAGCACGGTGGAGACGGTGATCGTGGATGAGATCCATGCGGTGGCGTCGGTCAAGCGAGGCGCTCACCTGGCGTTGACGCTCGAGCGCCTCGACGAGCAGGCGCGCGCGGGGACACCCTCTGGGGCGCGGGCCGGCAGGGAGATGCAGCGGGTGGGGCTGTCGGCGACGCAGAACCCGCTCGAGGAGGTGGGTCGCTTCCTGGTGGGGCCGAAGCGGGCGGTGAGGATCGTCGATGCGGGCATGAGCAAGCCGCTCGACCTGCGCATCCACGTGCCGGTCGAGTCGATGACCGAACCGCTCGGCCCGCCCGGCGATCCGCTGGAGCCGGTCGCGGGCGGCGAGCCCACCCGCAATTCGATCTGGCCGGCGATCTACCCGGAGCTGTTGCAGCTTATACGGGAGCACCGCTCGACGATCGTGTTCGTCAACAACAGGCGCTCCGCCGAGCGTGTGGCATTGCGGTTGAACGAGATGGCGGCGGCGCAGGAGGAGTCGGCCACGGTGAGCGAGGTGGCGTCGACCGCAGTGGATGCAGGGGAGCACGCGACCGTTGAGGAAGGGGGGCGTGGGGATGGTTTGGATGGGGCCGCCCCGGAGGGCGGCCTGCGTGGCGTTCCCGTGGAGGGCACCGCGCCCGTGGCGCTGCGCGAGATCGCAAGAGCCCACCACGGATCGCTCTCCAGGGTGCAGCGCACGGTAATCGAGGAGCAGCTGAAGGCCGGCGAGCTGCCGTGCCTGGTGGCGACCTCCTCGCTCGAGCTGGGAATTGACATGGGCGCCGTGGATCTGGTGGTGCAGATCGAGTCGCCGAAGTCGGTGGCGCGCGGGTTGCAACGGATCGGACGCGCGGGTCACGGCGTGGGGGACGTCAGCAAGGGACGCATATTCCCCAAGTTCCGCGGCGATTTGCTCGAGTGCGCGGTGGTGTGCCGGAGGATGCGCGAAGGGAAGATCGAGCCGACGGTGGTGCCGCGCAACGCGCTCGACGTGCTCGCCCAACAGATCGTCGCGATCGCGGCATCGGCGGAGGATGGGGCGTTGATCGGCGGTGAGGGCTTGCCACCGCAGGACGCGCCCGGGGTTGGGGAGCGGTCTTCGGGGTCCAACCGTGAGGGCTTGCCACCGCAGGACGCGCCCGGGGTTGGGGAGCGGTCCTCCGGGTCCAACCATGACGGCGGCGTGGCTGTGGACGACCTGTATGCGCTCCTCACCCGCACCCACTCCTACGCCGACCTCCCAAGATCGCTGCTGGAGAACGTGCTCGACATGCTCGACGGGCGCTACCCCTCGAGCGAGTTCGGCGAGCTGAGGGCGCGCATCGTGTGGGATCGTCTCGCCGGGAACATTCGCGCCCGCAAGGGCGCCCGGCAGCTCGCGATCGCCAACGCCGGCACGATCCCCGACCGCGGTTTGTATGCGGTGACGCTGCCCGACGGCAGGCGCGTGGGGGAGCTCGACGAGGAGATGGTGTATGAGGCCCGACCGGGCCAGGTGTTCCTGCTCGGCGCGTCCTCCTGGCGCATAGAGGAGATCGGTCGCGACCGTGTGATCGTGACCCCCGCTCCCGGTGTGCCGGGCGCTGTGCCGTTCTGGAAGGGCGACGGCGTGGGTCGCCCGAAGGAGCTCGGCGCGGCGATCGGCGCGTTCGCGCGCTGGGCGGTGGACCAGGACGAGCAGCTGCTCGTGCGCGACTACGACCTCGACGAGCGCTCGGCTCGCAACCTGCTCGAGTACCTGCGCGAGCAGCTGGCGGCCACCCAGGTGCTCCCCAGCGATAGGACGATCGTGCTGGAGCGCTTCCGCGACGAGATCGGCGACTGGAGGCTGTGCGTGCTCTCCCCCTACGGCGCACGTGTGCACGCCGCGTGGGGCCTTGCCATCTCGGCGCGCATCCGCGAGCGATACGGGATCGACGGCGAGGCGATCTGGTCGGACGACGGGATAGTGGTGCGCCTGCCCGACGTCGATCTCGACGAGCACGAACGCGAAGGCCCGTTCGAAGGAGAGGGCGAGGGCGCGGACGCGAATGGCGCGCCGTCGGGCGATGGGCCGTCCTCGAAGGTCGGGCCGTCCTCGAACGTCGGGCCGTCCTCGAACGTCGGGCCGTCCTCGAACGTCGGGCGACCGCCGCTCGCGCCGTCCCCGCGCGGGGCCCCAGACGGCGGGTTGCGCGCTTCTTATGCCGACCTGGTGGCGCTCGATCCCGAGGAGGTCGAGGCGGCGATCGTCACCGAGCTGGGCGGCTCGGCGCTGTTTGGGGCCCGCTTTCGCGAGAACGCGAGCCGGGCTCTGCTGATTCCCCGCGCATATCCGGGCCGGCGCACGCCGCTCTGGCAGCAGCGGCTGAAGGCCCAGGGCCTGCTCGAGGTCGCGCGACGCTATCCCGACTTCCCGATCGTGCTGGAGACCTATCGCGAGTGCCTGCAGGACGTGCTCGACCTGCCCGACCTTCAGGAGCTGCTGCGGGGGCTCTCCACGCGCGAGCTCTCGCTGGTGGAGGTGGAGACCCGTAGCGCCTCCCCGTTCGCGGGGTCATTGCTGTTCGACTACGTGGCTAGCTACATGTACGAGGGCGACACCCCCAGCGCCGAGCGGCGCGCGGCGGCGCTGTCGCTCGACCGGGAGCTTCTGCGCGAGCTGCTCGGCCAGGAGGAGCTGCGCGAGCTGATCGACCCGGCCGCGCTGGCGCAGGTGCAGGACGATCTCCAGCGCCGCTCCCCGCGCACGCGCGCGACGAGCGCGGACGCGCTCTGCGACGTGCTGCGCGGGGTGGGCGACCTGCGCCCCGAGGAGCTCGCGCAGCGCGTGCTCGAAGGGCTCGACGCGGGCGCGATGCTCGACACGCTGGAGCGCGAACGGAGGGTGGCCCGCGTGCGCATCGCCGGCGAGGAGCGCCTGATCGCGGCCGACCACACCGGCCTCTACCGGGACGCGCTCGGCGTTCCGCCGCCGCCGGGCCTGCCGGATGCGTTCCTCGCCGACGTGCCCGACGCGCTTACGAAGCTCGTGGCGCGCTGGGCGAGCGCTCACGGGCCGTTCACCACGGTGGAGCTGCGCGATCGCTATGGCGTGGACGTCTCCTCGGTGTTGCGCGAGCTCGAGCGCGCAGGCACCCTCGCCCGCGGCGAGCTCCGCCCCAACCCCAAGAGCCCGTCCGACATGCCCCCTCCGGGGGCATCCCCCCCGCGCCCGCGCACTCCTTCCAACCATATGCCCCCTCTGGGGGCATCCTCTCCGCGCCCGCGCACTCCTTCCAACCATATGCACCCTCCGGGGGCATCCCCCCCGCGCCCGCGCGAGGGGGATGGGCGAGAGTGGTGTGACGTCGAGGTGTTGCGCCGCCTGCGCCGCGCCTCGCTGGCGGCGCTGCGCAGGGAGATCGAGCCGGTGGGCGAGCGCGCCCTCACGGCGTTCATGCCCTCGTGGCAGAACGTCGGCCGCTGGCGTCCCGGCTCGGGTCGGCGCGACGGGGTGGAGCGCCTGCGCGAGGTGCTCGTGCCCCTCCAGGCCCTGGCGCTCCCGGTGGCGGCCTGGGAGCGCGACGTGCTGCCTTCCCGCACCGGCTCCTATTCGCCCGCCTGGCTCGACAGTCTGTGCGCGAGCGGCGAGATCGTATGGGTGGGCGCCGGCTCGCTCGGTCGAGACTCCGGGCGCGTGGCGCTCTACTTTCGCGAGGACGCCCCCCTGCTCGGGCCTGTATCCGGCGCGCGCGGGGAGCCGCCGGGGGAGCGCGAGCACGCGCTGCTGCGCGAGCGCCTGGCGGCGGGACCGTGCTTTTTTACCGATCTGCTCGCCGAGCTCGACCTGCCCGCGCCGGCGCTCACGCACGCGCTCTGGGACCTGGTGTGGGCGGGCGAGGTCACCAACGACGCCTTCGCGCCGTTGCGCGCGCCGCGCCTCACGCTTGCCGCCTACCGCGCGGCAGGGCTCCAGCGCGTGCACGCGCGGGGCATTCGCGGTACCCCTCGCTTCGGCGGGCCGTCGCTTCGCGGGGGGCGCCTGGGAACGAGCGCGCAGGTCCAGGGCCGCTGGTCGCTCACCGAGCAGATCTTCGGCGCGCGAGCCGTCGGTGAGGACAGCCCTCGCGGGGACAGCGCTCGCGGTGACAGCCCTCGCGGGGACAGCGTGGGTGGGGATGCACATCGCAAGAATGCTCCCCACGGCGATCTCCCTCGCGGGGCGTCTGAGGGTGCCCCAGCGCACGACCCGCGCTTGCGCCGTCGCGCGCTCGCCGAGCTGCTGCTCGAGCGCTACGGCGTGCTCACAAGAGAGCAGGTGCTGGCGGAGGGAGTCGCCGGCGGCTTCTCGACCCTCTATTCCGCGCTCACAGAACTCGAGACGCTCGGCGTGTGCCGGCGCGGCTACTTCGTGGAGGGTCTCGGAGGCGCCCAGTTCGCCCTCCCCGGGGCGGTCGAGCGGCTGCGCGCTCCACGCGCCGATCCGGAGAACTCGGCGACCCTGCTCGCGGCGGTCGATCCCGCGCAACCCTATGGCGCCACGCTCCCGTGGCCGCGCCGGCACGGTCAAACGCGTCGCCCCGCGCGCGTGGCGGGGGCATACGTGGTGTTCGTAAACTCCACCCCGACGCTCTACCTGGAGCGCGGCGGGCGCGGAATAGTGACGCTCTCCTCGGAGTCCGGGCCGCTGCGCGTCGCGCTGCGTGCGCTGGCGGACGCCGTGCGCGCGGGGACCGTAGACGCGGTGGCGCTCGAGCGGGTGGACTCCGAGCCCGCGATCGGCTCGGAGCTCGAGCCCATGCTGGTCGACCTCGGCTTTCGCCAAGGCCCGCGGCGGCTCACCCTGCGCGCCTGACCTTCATCCCGTTTGACCTGAGGGGAAAATAGCCCCAGATTCCCGCAAATTGCGGCATTTTCATCAGCCTCTGCGGGCCCGCAGCGCGGGCACGACCACTGAGCGCTCTCACACCGGCTCGCACGCCACGACGGCTCCGCCGTCCATCCAAAAAAACCCGCCCCTTCGCAAACCCGCGCGCCCGTCGCGAGAGCGACGCATTCGAGCGCCTATCCTGGCTTGCAGTGGCTACTGACGAAGCCATCCGCGCCGGCACGCGCCCCCGGCGGGTGGGACACAAGGGCGCCGCGCACCTCGCCCAGGGCAACACGCTCTCGAGCTTCGACGCGGCGCTCGCCCACGGCGTGGACATGATCGAGTTCGACGCCCTCTCCGAGAAGCCCGACGGCAGCGGTCGCCTGCTGGTGGCCCACGACTACGAGGACATGCGCTCCCGCACCCCGCTCACGCTCGTCCAGGCGCTCGATCACCTCGCGGGCGACGCATTCGCGCACGTGGACATCGACCTCGACGTGAAGCTGCCCGGCTATGAGCTGCAGGTGGTGGACGCCCTCCGCGAGGCGGATCTCACCCACAGGACGCTCCTCAGCAGCATGTATCCCTCCTCGCTCGCCCGCGTACGCGCTGCCGAGCCGTCCCTGCGACTCGGCTGGTCGGTGCCGCGCGTGAGGCGCGACTACACGAACGACATGCTCACCGCGATCCCCGCGCTTGCCATGCTCACCGGCTACCGCGCGATGCTCCCGCGCCGCGCGCGAAGGGCGCTCGCGGCGGGCACCGTGGACGCGATGATGGCCCACTGGCGCGTCGTCACGCCCGCGCTCGTACGCGCTGTGGCGCAAACGGGCGGAGAGCTCTACGTGTGGACGGTCGACGACGCCGCCCACATCTCCAAGCTCACGCAGCTTGGGGTGAGCGGCATCATCACGAACGACCCCCGCCTGTTCGCGCAAGTCTCGCCAGACTCGCCCCCGGACAAGCTCGCGTAGCCTGCTCGGCTACGGATCGCGCGGGGCACCCCTCAACTCAGTTCGCAAGTGGCGGCGCTGAACCCTCGCGGATCGGCGCCCGCGAGGCTCTTGTGCCCGGACGTCGTGAGTCTCGTCGCGCTCTCGAGCACCGTCGCCCCCCGGCGCCACTGGAAGATCACGTAGCCCCGCAGGGTGAACCCGGGCCTCCCCGCCACCGGCGCCAGTTCGACGCTGAACCCTCCCTGGCGCGCAACCGCGCCGGACCCGAGCTTCAGCAAGCCGGAGTCCCCGCCCTTGCTGAGGTACACCCACTTCTTGGTGGCCGGGTCCTCGTATTGCACGCGGAAGCGTATGTACATGGTGTCCTTGGAATGTCCATCGCCGGGCATCGAGCCGCGAATGCCAATCGTGTTGGGCTGATCCTTGGGGTTGCACACGTCCACCGTCGCCCACAACACGCGCGAATGCAGCAGCGAGTGCGCCGACGCCGGCGCGATCGCCGCGACGAGCACCACCGGCGCGATCGACCTCAAGGGACCCATGCTGTGAAGATAGCGCCGCCACCCCGCAAGTTTCGGTTTGGGAGGTTGTCGGTCAGGGAGAAGACGTCGGCATGGGAGAAGACGTCGGCATGGGAGACGTGTCGGACGGGAGACGTTGTCGGTACGGGAGACGGTGGCGGCATGGGAGACGGTGGCGGCATGGGAGACGGTGGCGGCATGGGAGCAGGGCGTTCGGGCGCATGGGGGAGCCAGGGCGTTCGGGCGCATGGCCGCCGCTGTGATATCTCCAGGGCATGGCGGCCGTGAAGGAGGCTGAGATAGTCGAGCTGCTCGGGCGCGTGCCCGTCTTCTCGACGCTCGACCACGACGATCTGGAGCGCATCGGCCGGCTCGCGGTGCCGCGCACGTTCGAGCCGGGCCAGATCGTATTCCGCGAGGGCGATGCGAGCGACACTTGCTACATCGTGCGCTCGGGCCGTGCCCGCGCGGTGCGCAACCACCCCGATGGACGCGCCATCACGCTCGCCACGTTCGGGCCCGGGGACATCTTCGGCGAGCTCGCCATGTTCGAGGATGAGCTGCGCTCGGCGACCGTCGAGGCGGTCCAACCAACCGGTGTGGTTGCGCTGCTCGGTCCAGACATGCGCCGGCTGATGGTCGAACACCCGGAGATCTCGATCCGTCTCGTCGTAGCGCTCGGACGGCGGCTGCGCGAAACCAACGACCGCCTCGCCAAACAGTCCTTCCAAACCGTCCAGTCCCGCGTCGCCGTCGTGCTCCGCGACCTCGTCGCCCAGGCCGTCGCCGGCGGGGAGCCCGGCCAGGAGGTGCTGGTGTGCACCACCCAAGCCGACCTCGCCAAGCTCGCGGGCTCCTCGCGCGAGTCGGCCTCGCGCTTCCTCGCGGTGCTCGAGCGCGCGGGAGTCATCTCCCAAGGTCGCGCACGCTTGGTGGTTCACGATCCCACCGCCCTCGACGGATATGTCTTCTGAAAAGGGGGACTCGCGCGCGCGCGAGGTAGGCGCTCGCGAGACCCACGGTGGCCAGGTCCCCGCGCGCAAGTCCACGTCCGGGGAGCCCAAGCGAATCGGCAAGGCCCCTGCGCGCGTGGCGCGCGCGCGAGAGGTGTCGGCCGGCGGGGTGGTGGTTCACGAAAACCAAGTGCTCGTGATCGTTCCCTCCAGGCGCGCCGCCGATGGATCGGAGGTGCTCGCCCTGCCCAAGGGTCATCTCGACGAGGGGGAGACCGCCGCGCAGGCCGCCACCCGCGAGGTGCGCGAGGAGACCGGTGTCACCGCTGAGCTGCTCGGTGAGCTGGGAGAGGTGCGCTACTGGTATGTGCGCGACCGCCGCAGGGTGGCAAAGAGCGTCCATTTCTTCCTCTTCCGCTACCTCTCCGGCGATCTGGTCGATCACGACGACGAGGTCTCCGAGGCCCGCTGGATGGGGCTCGCCGAGGCCACGGAGGCGCTCAGCTATCCGGGAGAGCGCGACATGGTGGCCCGCGCGCTGGTCATTCGCGAGCAAGACCGATAGCCTGCCGGTCGTGCAGGTCCTCAATTTCTACTCCACGATCTTCGCCGACGAGCTGAAGAAAGGCCGCAAGACCGCCACCATCAGGCTCGGCGACAAGTCCAACAAGTACCGCAAGAACCAGGCTGTGCTGGTGACGATCGGCTACCAGCACTCCCCCCGCGAGCGCATCTTCGAGGCCGTGATAGACCAGGTCGAGGTGATGAAGGTCGCAGAGCTCTCGCCCCGCGACATCAAGCACGACAACCCCGAGTTCCGCCGCCACGAGGAGCTCATCAACTTCCTGGAACAGATCTATGGCCGGCCGGTCTCGATGCAGGACACGGTCACGGTGGTGCGCTTCTCGCAGATCCTCGACAAGCCGACAGCCATGACCGAAGCGATGAAGGGGTTCGGCGGCGCGCAGAACTGAGGCATGCGCGCCGCTGCGCCGTTTCTTCTATATATTGGTGGTGTCGTTGGCACTCTCCCCATGAGACTGCCAACTGGACGGCCGCCGATTCATGGGCGTCGCCGTCCGTCGGAAGCACATCTCTAAACGGAGGTTTTCACGCATGAAACTCAAGCCCCTGGGCGATCGTCTGATCGTGCGGGCCCTCGAGGAGGAGGAGACCACAGCAAGCGGTCTCGTCCTACCCGACACCGCCAAGGAGAAGCCGCAGAAGGGCAAGGTTCTGGCTGTCGGCGACGGCAAGCTGGACGACAACGGCAAGCGCGTCCCGCTCGACGTTTCCGAGGGCGACGAGGTCCTCTACAGCAAGTACGGCGGAACCGAGATCAAGGTCGACGGGGAGGATCTGCTCGTGCTGCGCGAGTCCGATGTCCTCGCCAAGGTCGCATAAGGAGATCTGAGGAACTATGGCTCACAAGGAACTTAAGTACAGCTCCGAGGCGCGTAAGTCTCTGGAGGCCGGCGTTGACGCTGTCGCCAACGCCGTGAAGGTCACGCTCGGCCCGAAGGGCCGCTACGTGGTGCTCGACAAGAAGTTCGGCGCCCCCACCATCACCAACGACGGCGTCACCATCGCCCGCGAGATCGAGGTCGAGGACGTCTTCGAGAACCAGGGCGCCCAGCTGGTGCGCGAGGTGGCCACCGCCACCAACGACGTCGCCGGTGACGGCACCACCACAGCCACCGTCCTCGCCCAGGCGATCGTTCGCCAGGGTCTGAAGAACGTGGCTGCGGGCGCCAACCCGCTCGCGCTCAAGCGCGGCATCGAGAAAGCGGTCGACCAGGTCGTCGCGAACATCGCCTCGCAGTCCAAGGAGGTCTCCGGCAAGGACCAGATCGCGCGCGTCGCGACCATCTCCGCCGGCGACGATGACATCGGCGACGTCATCGCCGACGCCATCGAGAAGGTCGGCAAGGACGGCGTGGTGAATGTCGAGGAGGGCCAAACCTTCGGCATGGACCTCGAGTTCACCGAGGGCATGCAGTTCGACAAGGGCTACATCTCGCCCTACATGGTCACCGACCAGGACCGTATGGAGGCCACCCTCGAGGACCCCTACATCCTGATCGCCAACCAGAAGATCGGCTCCGTCCGCGACGTGCTGCCCGTGCTGGAGCAGGTCATCCAGAGCGGCAAGCCGCTGCTCATCATCGCCGAGGACGTGGAGGGCGAGTCGCTCGCCACGCTCGTCGTGAACAAGCTGCGCGGCACCTTCACCGGTGTGGCGGTCAAGGCGCCGGGCTTCGGCGACCGCCGCAAGCGCATGCTCGAGGACATCGCGATCCTCACCAAAGCAGAGGTCATCACCGAGGAGATGGGCCTGAAGCTCGAGAACACCCAGGTGTCTCAGCTCGGGCACGCCCGTCGCGTGGTGGTGGGCAAGGACAACACCACCATCGTCGACGGCGCCGGTGACGCGGAGGCGATCAAGGGCCGCATCAACCAGATCAAGGCCGAGGTCGAGAACACCGACTCGGACTTCGACCGCGAGAAGCTGCAGGAGCGGCTCGCCAAGCTCTCCGGCGGTGTGGCGGTCGTGAAGGTCGGGGCGGCCACCGAGACGGAGATGAAGGAGAAGAAGCACCGCGTCGAGGACGCGCTGCAGGCCACTCGCGCCGCGCTCGAGGAGGGCATTGTGCCCGGCGGTGGCGTCGCGCTGCTGCAGGCGTCTGAGGCCATCTCCCTCGACGACGTCGCGGATGACGACGAGAAGACCGGCGCTCGCATCGTGCTGCGCGCGCTCGAGGAGCCTCTGCGTCAGATCGCCGAGAACGCGGGCCTGGAGGGCTCGGTGGTGGTCAACGACGTACGCAAGTCCAAGGCCGGAGAAGGCCTGAACGCCGCCACCAACGAGATCGTCGATCTCGTGGCCGCCGGCGTCATCGACCCGGCGATGGTCACCCGCTCGGCGCTCCAGAACGCCGCGTCGATCGCAAAGAACATCCTCACCACCGAGGCCATCGTCGCCGAGGTGCCGGAGAAGGAAGGCGCCATGTCCGGTGGCGGGATGCCCGACATGAGCGGGATGATGTAGTCCACGATCGTCCACTGCGCGCGCCGCCCTTCAGCGGCGCGCGTATTCGGTCGATAGGAGTGCCGAGGGCCCGGCAGGATGCTGGGCCCTCGTCTTGACCGGAGGGTCCGGCGGGATATTGGGCCTGGCCGGGGGTGCGATTGCTCGAAAAAGGGGCGCCCCGCGCGCGCGCGTACGCGCGCGTGGCCCCCTCCGGTGGGACTATTCGACCGCCGAAACCGGCCTCGGCCCATGTCCGACGTACTTGGCGGTCGGCCTGATCAGCTTGCCCTCGCGCTTCTGCTCGAGGATGTGCGCCGACCAGCCGGCCACGCGCGCGCAGGTGAACATCGGCGTGAACAGATCCGGCGGCACCTCGGCCAGATCGAGGATCACGGCCGACCAGTACTCCACGTTGGTGGCGAGCACGCGGTCGGGCTTGCGTGCGGTCAGCTCGGCGAGCGCGGCCTTCTCGAGCGCCTCGGCCGCCTGAAAGCGCGGCGAGCCCAGTTCCCGGCAGGTGCGCCTCAGCACGCGCGCCCGCGGGTCTTCGGCGCGGTAGACCCTGTGGCCGAAGCCCATCAGCCGCTCACCGCGATCGAGCGCGTCGGAGACCCATGCCTCGGCGTCTCCGGCGCGTTCGACTTCGTCGAGCATCTTCAGCACGCGCGACGGCGCGCCGCCGTGCAGCGGTCCGGAGAGGGCGCCGACGGCCGAGGACAGCGCGGCGGCGCAGTCGGCGCCCGTCGACGCCACAATGCGCGCGGTGAACGTCGAGGCGTTCATGCCGTGCTCGGCGGCCGATATCCAGTAGGCGTCGATCGCCTTGGCGTGGTCGGGGTTGACCTCGCCGCGCCAGCGGATCAGGAAGCGCTCGGGGATCGACTTGCCCCTGTCCACCTCCGACTGGGGCACCGGAGGCTGTCCCGCTTCGCGCGCCGACTGCGCCACGAACGACAGCGCCATCACCGAGGCGCGCGCGAGATTGTCGCGGGCCTGCTCGTCGGAGATGTCGATCAGCGCGTTGAAGCCCCACTCGGGGGCGAGCATCGCAAGCGCCGACTGCACGTCGACGCGGTGGTCGCCGGAGCGCACGGTGAGCATGTGGGGTTCGGCGGGCGGCAGACCCGGCTTGAAGCGGTCGTCCACCAGCAGGCCCCACACCTGCTCGTAGGGGACCGCGCCGACCAGGTCCTCGACGTCTACGCCGCGATAGCGCAGTGCTCCGCCGGCCCTGTCGGGCTCGGCGATCTCGGTGGCGAAGGCGACGACGCCCTCCAGGCCGGATTGGACTTCATCGGAAGGGGGTGTTGCGGGAGGCGACTGAGTGGTCGTGACCTCGCTCATGGGCACTCGCTTTCAGGCTTGAGATGACCGGTTGAGAGTCGATCCCGCTGGATTGCACCGGAATCGACCCGGCTGCCTTGTGGGCAGGCTCATATCGTCGCAGGAATCACCCCGGTAGGCTGCGGCCAAGCGCGTGCTCGCCCGCCCGGTGATCCGGCGAGGACGACTGTGCCCATTCGACGACGACGCCACGCCGTCCCTCACGAGACGACGCCACGCGTCACCCACGAGGAGGAGCGCCGTGACCGACAGCGACCTGATGTTCCGTCCCGCGACAGAGCTCGCGGAGATGGTGCGCTCGGGGGAGATCTCCTCGCGCGAGCTCGTGCAGACCTCGCTGTCGCGCATCGAGGATCTCAATCCACGGCTGAACGCGTTCGTCGAGATCGACGGCGAGCGCGCGCTCGCCGCCGCCGATGAGATCAAACCGGGCGACCCCCGCCCGTTCGCGGGGGTGCCGATCGCGATCAAGAACAACACTCCCGTGGCGGGCCTGAAGCTGACGTTCGGCTGCTCGCTGATGGCCGATAACGTCGTCGACTTCGACAACAACGTCACGCGCCGCTTCAGGGAAGCCGGCTTTGTGATCGTCGGCGCCACCACGCTCCCGGAGTACGGCATCCTGCCCACGAGCGAGGCGCGCCTGTTCGGCCCTACGCGCAACCCCTGGGATCTCGACCGCACGCCGGGCGGCTCCTCCGGCGGCTCGGCCGCCGCGGTCGCTTCGGGGATGGTCCCGGTCGCCCACGGCAACGACGGCGGGGGCTCGATCCGCATTCCCGCCGCCTGCTGCGGCCTCGTCGGCCTGAAGCCCGCGCGCGGGCGCATCTCTCTCGCTCCCGCGCTGGGGGAAGAGTCGCTCGTGTGCGACGGCGTGCTGACGCGCACCGTCGGCGACACCGCCGCGATCCTCGATGTGCTCGCGGGTTATGAGCCGGGAGACGCGACCTGGGCGCCGCCGCCCTCCGAGCCGTTTGCCGCGTCCGCCGCACAGATTGGGGGCCCGCCCACCCAGCTGCGGATCGCCGCCACCACGCTTCCGCCGGTGGCCGATGCGGTCGTCGACCCCGTCTGCGCACAGGCGGTCTCTGACGCCGCCGAGCTGCTGCGCTCGCTCGGTCACGAGGTGGAGGAGGTCGACATCCCATGGCGCATCGACGGCGTCTCCGAGCTGTTCGGCGCCGTCTTCTCGATCCACATAGCGCTTCAGATCGTCTACTCGGGGATGGTCGCCGGGCCGGGAGCCTATCGCCGAGGACATGGAGCCGATGAGCTGGGCGATCTACCGATGACCCAGAGCCTCAATTCGCGTCCAGGGCATGGGGCTCGAAATCCAGCTGCAGGCGCTCACGCGCCAGCTCGTCACGTTCCTGCGAGCCCTACGACGCCCTGCTCACGCCCGCGCTCGCCGAGCGCCCGCTGCCGCTCGGCACGCTCGACACGGCCGCGCCCGACCCGATGTCCACGTTCACCCGCTCGGGTCTCTTCACGCCCGTTCACGCCCATCTTCAACGCGAGCGGACAGCCGGGCATCTCGCTGCCGCTCTATCACGGCGAGGACGGCCTGCCGCTCGGCGTGCAGCTCGTGGGCCGGCCCGCGGGCGAGGGCAGCGCTGTTGGCGTTGGCTTCGCAAGTGGAAGCGGCCGCGCCGTGGATGGGTCGGCGGCCGCCGGTTTCTTAAACAACTCGACCCGCCATTCGGCGGGTCGGGTGATGGGGAGCTACCCCAAGACGGCTGATACCACTAATAATCGTAGCAAACCTGCTCGACGGTGGCCGTGAGGCAAGGCGGTCGCAATCCGCCGGCGCACTGATCCTCGCGCCTGCCTACAATTGGCCACCAGCCGAGCCAATCATTGGCGGAGGGCGGGAGAATCGAACTCCATCCGGAGCGAACCGGACTCGCGGGTATCAGCCGTCTGCGGTCCCAGACCACTTCACCCTCCGTTGCAGACAATGGTACCCGATGCACGCGATGGAATTGCGTGTGGATCACCCACCGAGCACGGCCGACATCGGCTGCGGTGTAACGCCGAGCGCTTCGGCGTCGGCGGTCCCGTCCCTGGCGATCAGGTTCGCCTCCAGCAGCTCGGCCTCGTCCCAGGCGATCGGCGTGTTGGCGCGCATCACGCGCTCGAGCGCACGCAGCGCGCGCGAAGCGATCGGCGTGGGGATGGGCAGCAGCGGACGCTCGCGATCGAGCGAGCGAAGGACGGTGCGGACCACCTCGCCATAGGTGAGTGTCTGCGGGCCCGCGAGCTCGTAGCGCTCGTGCGCCGCGTTCCCGTCATTCGTCCCTCGCTCGCCGGCGGTGCTACCGCCATGCGTCTTCCGTTCGTGCGCGGTCGGATGCTGCTCGTCGCCGCGCAGCACGGCCATCGCGCAGTCCGCCACGTCCTCCGCCCATATCGGCTGGCACACGGCCTTGCCGCGCCCGGACACCGGCACGATCGGCAGCAGCGCGAGGCGCTCGATCAGCCCCGTCCAGCGGTCGCCGGGGGCGTAGACGAGCGATGGGGCGATCACGGTTGAGCGCATGTCCGACTCGCGCACCGCCTGCTCGGCGATAGCCTTGGCGCGAAACAAACGCGAGCGGTGGTGCTCTGAGGCGCCGAGCGCGGAGAAGAACACGAAGCGCTCCACGCCCGCGCGCTGAGCCGCCTCGACCATCCTCCACGTGGCTATCGCCGCCAGCTCCTCAATCGACCCGCGGGGCTGGTCGCGGGTGGAGGCTGCAAGGTGCACCACAGTGCTCACGCCTCGCATCGCGTTGCGAAACGAGGGCGGGTCGGTGAGGTCGCCGAGCGCGATCTGCACGCGCACGCGCTGCGGCCCGAGGCGCCTGGGGTCGCGCACCAGGCAGCGCACCGGCTGTCCTTCGGCCACGAGACGGCGCAGCAGCGCCGAACCCACGAGCCCGGTCGCTCCGGTGAGCAAGAGCATCGCCCAAAGCTAGCGGTCGCCGCGATCGGTTGCCGCTCCGGCGGATGAACGGCACGTGCCCCCACACGTTTCTGAGCAGCCCATCCGAGCGGCTCCGCGCGCCCACGAGATAATTGAGTCGGCAATCATCTAGGATGACGTTCGGCGCGGGGCGCCTTTTCGTAAGATGTGAGCCTCGCTTCCCACCGCCCACCCGAACAAGGATCAGGAAAAAGCAGAATGGCCTACGTAATCGCTGAGCCGTGCATTGGCACGAAGGACAATTCCTGCGTCGAGGTGTGCCCTGTGGATTGCATCCACCCGACGCCCGACGAGCCCGGCTACGACGCGGCCGAGATGCTCTACATCGACCCCGAGGAGTGCATCGACTGCGACGCCTGCGTCGAGGCCTGCCCGGTGGACGCCTGCTTCGCCGAGGACCAGCTTCCCGAGGAGTGGCAGAAGTACTCCCAGATCAACGCGGAGTACTTCGCCAACGCCAAGTAGCTCACACCGTAGGCTCAGAGGAGCCTTGGAAGGAGCGCAAAGGGAGGGGAGGGGGATACTTCTATTTTGAAATTTTGCGATAGTAACTACACTTGTAGAGCCTATTGCAAAATTTCAAAATAGAGTACATACAACCCTCCTCTGCCTTGCCCTCCCCTTCCTCGATCTCTCCCCCGTCCGCAAACCGCATCCAGCCTTTCAACCACGGTGATCCCTGCCATCGTCGTCGTCGAACGGCCCGCTTGCGAACCGCATCAAGCCTTCAGGCCATGGGCAGGGACATTCCGGCGGGCTTGGGGCTCGCCGGTGGCGGCGGCGTTCCCGCCCCGCCCGGCGCGGCGGTCGCTGCGAGCGGCAGCGTGGGCAGCTCCATGGGCGCCATCGCGATCAGCCCGCGCGCGGCCTGACGTATCGCCTGCGAGGCCGGATCGTCGGGATTCTCGATCGTGAGCGGCACCCCGCTGTCGGAGTGCTCGCGCAGGGGCATCGTGAGCGGCACCTTGCCGAGCAGTGGCACGTCGAGCTCGTCGGCGAGATCCTTACCGCCGCCCTCGCCGAAGATCGCGTAGCGCTCGCCGGAGGGGGTCGTGAAGCCGGACATGTTCTCGATCACACCGCAGATCTCCAGCGACACCTTGTGGGCCATCTCGGCCGAGCGTCGCGCCACCTTCTGGGCGGTTGGCTGCGGTGTGGTGACGATCACGAACTGCGCTTGCGGGAGCAGTTGCGCGAGCGTCATCGACACGTCGCCGGTGCCGGGCGGCAGGTCGATCAAGAGGTAGTCAAGCGCACCCCATTCGACATCCTGCAGAAACTGGTTGAGCGCCTTGTGGAGCATCGGCCCGCGCCACACCACGGCCGCGTCCTCCTCCAGGAAGAAGCCGATCGACATCACCTTCACCCCGTGCGACTGCAGTGGCACGATCTTGCGCTGCGCCGATACGGGTGGGCGCGTCGCGCCGAGGCCGAACATGCGCGGGATCGAATATCCCCACACGTCGGCGTCGAGGATGCCCACGCGCTTGCCGTCGGCGGTGAGGGCCGCCGCCAGGTTGGCGGTGAGCGTGGACTTGCCCACGCCGCCCTTACCGGAGCCGACGCAAATCACGTTGGACACCTCCGCGAGCGCTCCGGCGGGCAGGCTTGCGCGCCCGAGCTTCTGCTGCAGGGCCGCCTTCTCGCTGTCGCTCAGCACGTCGAAGTAAACGTTTACGTGACTCACGCCCTCGAGCGCGCTCACGGCCTGCGCGACAGACGTCTGGAAGTGGCCCCTGATGGGGCAGCCGGCCGTGGTCAGCGACACGGTGACGTCCACCACTCCGTTCTCGGAGATGTCGATCGAGCGCACCATCTCGAGCTCCACGATCGAGCGGCGCAGCTCCGGGTCGATCACGACCTCCAGCGCTTTGAGGACTTCATCTGCGTTCATGTCTGCTCGCATTCTGGCAAACCGCTGTCGCTCACCCCGGCTGGCTGCTTGGCGGTGTGGGAAGGACGGTCAGGACGAGGCGCCGTCTGGACCACGGGACCTAGGGTCCCGGTCAAAGAAAAGTGCCGCCGGGGCGGAGGGGGCCGCCCCGGCGGCGAGGGAGGAGAGGGTGCTTCTACTGCCGGCGGGATATATGGGCCGGCAGACCTTCCCGCTCCCGGCCTCTCCGGTCCGGGGCGGGGGAAGGGGGGCTCAGACGAGGCTCAGGATGCGCTCCTGGACACGCTCCGCGAGCTCTTCGCCCTCGCGACGGCGCTGACGCAGCTCGCGCTCGACGCGAACGCGCGTCTTGCGGACCTCGCGCTGGAGCCTGTTGCGGGCGGTCACGCCGCGGCGCTCGAACTTGCGCAGCTGGGCGGAGGCTTTGGAGGTGCTGTTGTAGTTGGCGATCGTGTCGTTCACGCCTGCGAGCACCCGCTCACGGGCGATCAGAGCGGCGCCGACGGGGATGAGGACGGCGCGCTCGGCCGTGCTCGACTGCTCGGAAGCGCTGGGAGTGCGCTTCGGAGCGGTCGTGGAGCGCTTTGAAGCGGCGGTCGCACGGGGCTTGGGGGAAGTTGTCTTCGCTGTGGGCATCTGGAGGGGGTCTCCTATTGCTGGGGGCGCACTTGTTCTGGTCGATGCGAGCTTAGCACCGAACACATGTTCCTAACCCGCTCTGCATAGATCGTTACACCCGAATCTCAAGAACGGGTGAACACCCTGTAAAGACGGGCTATGAATTCTTCCCAGCTTGTGACATATGGAACGTGCGTTCGGGTGGGCTGAGCCGGGTGGGCGGCCGTTGCCGGCGGGGCCACGCAGGGGGTTCAGCTTGCGGCGGCGGCTTGGGTGCGGACGAGCCACTCACTCGGACTCTGCAGCTCGCTCGTGGTGGGCAGCATCTCAGCCGAGCTCCATGCAACCGTCAGGGCGCCCGGCCCCGCCCGCGCCACCACCTCGTCGCAGAACTCGCGCCCCACCTCGTACTGGCGCAGCTTCATCTCAAGGCCGAGCAGGCGCTCGACGATGCGCCACGGCCAGCCGCGCTCACGTCGGCGGCGGGTCATCGCGGCGCGCATGGTCTCGAGCGTGGGCAACACGTCCGCGCCGACCGCATCCATCACGTGCTCTGCATGGCCCTCGATCAGCGACATCGTCGCCTGCATGCGGTCCACCAGCGCCCAGCGATCCTCGCCGAGGCCGAGCCGCAGCAGCTCGCCACCGCGGAGCCTCTGGGCGAGCGAGCGCAGGTCTGCGGCGCCGGGTATCCGCAACGAGCGCCCCAACCCGACGCCCACCTGCATACCGTCGATCAGCTCGCGCAGCAGCCCGGCCAGGTGTTCGCGCAGCCACGGCGTTCCGCCGAACTGGACGGCGTGGGTCACCTCGTGGATCGCCACCCAAGCGGTGAACTCGTCGCGGTCGAGTCTCAGGTTGCGCGCCGCCTGGGCGATGTTCGGGGCGAGCAACAGCAGGCGCGGGGCTCGCTCCGGGTCGAGCAGGGCGACGTCGTACTGGCCGAGCACGCGCTGGGAGAGCATCCCGGTGACCGCGCCCACCTGCGCGCCGAGCAGCAGCTGCGTGATCGAGCGCATCGCGGGCGCGAGCGGACCCGAGCCGCCGCCGAGGCGCTCGGTGAGCGGTTCGAGCAGTGGGCGCATCGTCGCGATGTTCGCCGCGATCCAGCGGTTGCGGTCGATCGACTCGATCTCCGGCAGCCCCCCGCCCAGCGCAAGCCCGGTGTAGGCGCTCACGCGCTCGGCGAACTCCTCGGCGAGCGACTGCACTCCGTTCGCGCTCGAGCTGAATTGATATGCCCACCCACCCGTCCCCCCGGCGAGCATCTCGCCGACCCGCTGAGCCACATTCCAGTCGATGCCGTCCATACAGAGAGCCTACGCACTCGTATGCTTCGGCTGTGCCAGCCTCTCGAATCGAGTTCTTCGAGCGGTCGCGCGCGCGCGACGTGCTCGCCTGGGTGCGCCTACTGAGCGACCCGGCTGACTCGGCGGCCGTCGTACGCGCCCTCGGGCGCCCCCCGATCGAGCTGCGCCAGGTGGATATCGCGCGGGTGGTGCAGGTGGCGCGCAAGGCGAAGCTCGACATGATCGCGGCGCTCGGACCCGTCATGGAGTCGCCGCAGATGCCGCCAGAGGCGCGCGAGCGGATCGAGCGCTTCCAGGCGCTGCACAGCGAAGCGAAGGTTGCCTTCGAAGCGCTGCGTCCGCGCCTGGGGTGCAGTCCGCAGGAGTTGGCATCTGAGCTGACCGCCGCCTCGGAGACGCGCCTGCTCGGCGGCGAGGCGATGTCTGAGACGCGCGCGCAAACGCTCGAGGCGACGGTCGAGTTGATGCGCGAGGAGGTCCTCGGGGGCGCCACGCGCATCGCCGGCCGTCTCGGCGAGTTGCGCTTGGACACCGACCTCGACATCTCCCATGGCGTGGTGCGCTACCTGGAGCTCGTGAAGCTCGCCGCCCTGAAGGAGCGTCCGCCCGGCCAGGGTGTCGCAGAGGCGCTCGACGACATCAACCAGCGTCTGCTCGCGGCCTGCACGCCGTTGCAGCGCGAGATCTTCCAGACCTCCACGCTCGACGACACGCTGCTGGCCGCCGACCAGGACGCCACCGACCGGGGTGCGAGCGATCGGGGTGGGAACGAGCCAAGCGGGACCGACGAGGGAGGAACCACAAAGGACGGCGAGGAGGTGACCGGCCCGGTCGCCGCGACGCCGGCACAAACCCCGTTCGCGCGGCGCGAGGAACCGTCGCTGCAGGCGTTCCTCCCCCGGCGCGGCGACGGTGTGGTGCTGTCGGCCTCCGACATCGACACCTACCGCAGCTGTCCGCTGCGCTACAAGTTTGGGCGTGTTCTGAAGATCCCCTCCGAGCAGACCCTCCATCAGCGCTTCGGGATCGCCGTGCATCAGGTGCTCGAGCGCTACCACGCGTCCGACCACACTACGGTGGGGCAGATGATGGAGCTGTTCGAGGCATGCTGGCGGCGTGGGGGCTTCGGCGAGAGCGAGAAGGAGCGCGAACTGCACACCAAGGCCCGCGCGGCGCTCGTGCTTTACCACAAGCATCTCGAAGCCCACGAGGCCGAGCCGGTGTGGTTCGAGCGTTCGTTCTCGTTCAAGCTCGGCCCCCACCACCTGCGCGGTCGTGTCGACCGCGTCGACCGGCTCCCCGACGGTCAGTACGAGCTGATCGACTACAAGACCTCGCGCCCGAAGACGGCGGCGCAGCTCTCCGACGATGTGCAGCTCTCGCTCTACGCGGTCGGCGCGCGCGAGTCGTGGGAAGTGCAGGCAGAGCGCTTGGCCTACTACTACGTGCTCGACGACCTGAAGGTGCCGGTCCCCTCTGCCGAGATGGACCCCAACTGGATCGCCACGGTCGTGGCGGAGGTCGGCGAGGCGATCATGGCCCAGCGCTTCGAGCCGACCCCCTCACCGGCGGTCTGCGCGCTGTGCGACTACCGGATCGCCTGCCCGGCTTGGGAGCGGTAAGAGATGGAAGGTGAGTCGCGCCATCAGGGCGCCAGCCGCATACGTTTGATGGGGATTGCAAAGTAGGGGCATGCTCGAAAGTGGGGGGCATGCTCGAAAGTAGGGGGGCATGCTCGAAGTTTTCGCTGCCCTTTAGACAGTGTGATTACGGTCTTTTGGAGGATGATCGGAAGTAGCTTGAAGGGAGGGGCCCGTGCGCGTGTCTGCCTGCCTGTGCCCTTCAGGGTGCCCGCGCCCTTCAGGGTGTCCGCGCTCTCGCTGCTCGCCCTCCCCCTGCTCGCAGGCTGCGGGAGCGGCTCGACCGCCACTTCCTCCGCGGTTCCGAGCTCGCCTGCCGCCGCGGTCGAGGGCTCCACGGTGGCGGCCTCCGACGCGGTCGCGGTCGTCGCGGGCGTACCGATCTCCAAGACGAGCTACGCCCACTGGCTGTCCGTCGAGCAGAAGCTTGGCGCCTCCGGCTCGCCGAGCCACCAGGCGCTCGGCTTCCTGATCACCTCCGAGTGGGTGCTCGGGGAGGCGGCCGCCCGCCACTTGGCGGTCTCCGAAGCCGAGGTCAAGCGGCGCTTCGCCCAGCTCGTCCACCAGAGCTTTCCGAAGGCCGGCTCCCTGCGGGCCTACCTCGCCAAGTCAGGCGAGTCCGAAGCCGACCTGCTCGCGCGCATCAAGGTCGAACTGCTCGCCTCGCGCATCGCCGCGAAGATCACCGCCGGCAGGAGCGCCTCGCAGCGCAGCGCGCTGCTCGCCGGCTTCGAGAAGAACTTCCAAGCGCACTGGCGGAGCCTCACGACCTGCAACGCGGGCTACGTGATGGAAGACTGCAAGCAGTACAAGGGCAAGCCCGAAAACCTCACGGCCACCGGCAACGGCAGCGCCTCGCGCTGACCAGGGAGCCCGGCGGCGCTCGTTGGAGCGTGCCACGCGCGCGCGTGGGGTTGCCCAACTCGTAACCTCCTCACACGTCCCCGGCTGAGCCCGGGACGTCGCATCCTCAGCTCTCGATCCCCCGCTGGCGCAGGAAGCGCTGGAATTCGCGCGCCAGGAGATCGCCGGAGGGCAGATCCCGCGGGCTGAGCGTCGCCTGCTCGCTCTCTGCCGCTCGGCGCTCCAGGCGCTCCACGAAGGCCTGGATGTCGGGGTCCGACTGTACCGCCAAACCCACCTGGTGCTCATACTCGCCGGCCGCCTCCTCCAGCTCTGACACGTCCACCGACACGCCCACCATCAGCTCGAGCTTGCGCAGCAGCGCGAGCGCTGCCTTGGGGCTCGCCGCGGCCGCCACATAGTGCGGGACGCTCGCCCAAACGCTCGCCGACGGAAGGCCCGCTTCCGCGCAGGAGGCGTGCAGCACGCCCACGATCCCGGTGGGGCCCTCGTAGCGGCTTGCCTTCAACCCGAGTCGTTCGATCATCGCCGGGTCCGAGGCGAAGCCCGTCATCGCCACCGGCTGGGAATGGGGCACGTCCGCGAGCAACCCTCCGAGCGTCACCACGAGCTGCACGTCGAGCGCTTCCGCGAGATCCACGATCAGCGCGCTGAACGAGCGCCAGCGCATCGACGGCTCGGCGCCCTGCACGATCACCAGGTCCCGCGGCGCCCGCGGCGCGCGGGCCTCGAGCATCTCGACCGACGGCCACGAGATCACGCGCGCCTGCGTCTCGTCGATCTGCACGTGCGGGCGGTTGGCCTGGAAGTCGTAGAACTCCTCCGTGTCCACTTGGGCGAAGCGCTCGGCGCCCAATGCCTGCCCGAGGAAGGCGGTGGCGGTGGACGCGGCGTCGCCCGCGTCGTTCCAGCCCTGAAACGAGCACACCATCGCCGGGGCCCTCAGGCCGTCGGGGCGGCGATCCCAGATGAGCGGCTGCATCCGACTCACCGTACATCATGCACAGCTCATGCCCGCCAGGATCCCAAGCAGCGACGCACCCGCCCGCGGGCGTACGGCGCCCGGTGCGGGTGGGGGGAGCGACGCGGGTCGGGCTGCCGATGCGGGAGCGCCGGGCCCGACTGCCGTCGCTGGAGGCGCGGGCGACGCCCAGACGCTCGCCACGCTGCGCGACGGTGACGCGGTGCAGGCCATCTTCGCCTGCACCCGCAAGGAGCGGCTCGTCACCCGTTCCGGCGACCCCTACCTCACGGTCGAGCTGCGCGACCAGGCCGGGAGCGCGAAGGGGAGGGCGTTCCGCGACGCCGATCTGCTCGCCGGGCGCTTCGAGCGGGGCGACCTCGTGCGCGTGCGCGGCCGCGCGGAGACCTTCCGAGGAGAGCTCCAGATTGCGGTGGATGAGATCGCACGGGTCGAGCTCTCAGACGTGGAGGCCGCGCGCTTCCTGCCGGTCTCGCGTCGCGACCTCGACGAGCTCGAAGGATTCCTCGAGCACCTGGCCCGCGAGGTGTATGACCCCGCCTACAAGGCGTTGCTCGCTCGGCTGCTCGCCGACCGCGAGCTGCGCGCCGGGCTGCGCCGCGCGCCGTGCTCCCTGCCGTCCTCCGGCGCGCCGCGAGCCTCCCTCCACCACGCCTTCCTCGGGGGGCTGCTCGAGCATACGGTCGCCGTCGCCACGATGGCCGTCGAGCTGTGCGCCGTGCACCCGCGCCTGGACCGCGACCTGCTGCTGTGCGCCGCGCTCGTGCACGACCTCGGCAAGACACGCGAGTACGCCTACGGCGCCGAGATCACCCGCACCGAGGAGGGACGCATGCTCGGCCACGTCGAGCTCGGCCTGCGGCTGATCGCGGCCCATGCCCCATCCGGCCTGACGGGCACGCGGCGCCTCGCGCTGGAGCATTGCGTGCTCGCCCATCATGGCGGCGATCGGGCCGGCGGGACCGATACCCAGCGTCCCGCCTCCGCCGAGGCGCTCGCCCTACAACGGCTCAACGCGCTCGACGCGGGCGTGAAGGGCGCCTTCGAGCAGGGTTTGGGCCGTTAGCTGCCTGCGACGCGTCCCCCGCACGCGCGGGGGCGCGTCAGGGGTAACGCACCCGGACGAGGCAGGGTCCCACCCAGACGAGGACAGGGGTAACCCACCCAGACGAGGCACCTCGCGCGCACGCACGCGCACGCACGCACGCGCACGCGTGGGGCGCGTCAGGGGTAACGGATCCGGACGAGGCAGGGGTAACCCACCCAGACGAGCACCTCGCGCGCACGCACGCGCACGCGCGCGCGCACACGGGTCCCCCCAAAAAAGCCACAAAGACCCCTCAGCCGGTCAAGTTCGGGAGCGCGTATGCCGATCATCGGAGAGTGGGCGACTCACCCAGCTCAACCGGCGCATCCGTGAGCGAGCTCTCGCTCCTGCGTCCCGTCGAGGCGCCGCCCGCGCCTGCCCTCAGTGCCCCGATCGGATCGGATGCGCTGGCGCTGGCGCAGGCGATTGGCGAGGGCAAGCCGGGGCGCCTGATCGGAGACGTGGTCGTGGACCTGGGGTTCGCCACCCGCGAGAAGGTCGAGGAGGCGGTGGAGCTCGCGCGCGCGCAGCGCAAGCCCACCGGCCAGATCCTCGTAGAGCAGGGCATCCTGCGCCACGACCAGCTCGCTCGCGTGGTGGCCGAGCGCTTTGGCCTCGACTACATCGACCTGTCCGTCTACGAGCTCGACATGGGTGCGGTGAACCTGATCGACATGGAGGCCATCAGGCGCTACCAGGCCGTGCCGGTGGGGTTCCTGGAGGACGGCACGCTCCTGCTCGCGATGGCGGACCCCACGAACGTGCTCACCGTCGACGACGTCGCGATGCTCACCGGCCGGCGCGTGCGGCCCGCGTCGGCGTCGATCGAGGACGTCAACATCCTCATCACGCGCCTTTCCCGCGTGGAGCAGTCGGTCGAAGCGATCGCCGAGCACGAGGAGGAAGTCAAGCCGGAGTCCGAGCTCGTGATGGACGAGGCCGACAAGGACGCGCCCATCATCAAGCTCGTGCACTCGATAATCGCCGAAGCGATCGACCAGGGCGCATCGGACATCCATATCGACCCGGCCGAGGGGGACATGCGCGTGCTGCTGCGCATTGACGGCGTGCTGTCGCAGACCGCCACGCTCAAGCGCACGATGGCCGCCAACGTCATCTCGCGCGTGAAGATCATGTCCGAGATGGACATCTCCGAGCGGCGCGTGCCGCAGGACGGCCGCTTCGCGCTTACGGTCGCGGGACGGCGCGTGGACGTGCGCGTGACGACGCTCCCGCTCGTGTACGGCGAGGGCGCCTACCTGCGCATCCTCGACAAAGGCGTCAGCGTGCGCACGCTCGAGTCGATCGGGATGCAGCGCACCGAGCAGGATCGCTTCGCCTACGCGATCGGCCGCCCCAACGGCGCGGTGCTCGTCACGGGACCGACCGGCAGCGGTAAGTCCACGACGCTGTATGCCGCGCTCGGCGCGATCAACGACGGCAGCCGCTCGATCCTCACGATCGAGGACCCGGTGGAGTCGCGCATCGCCGGCGTCAAGCAGATGCAGATCGCCCCGAAGGCGGGCATGACGTTCGCGAGCGGGTTGCGCGCGATGCTGCGCGCCGACCCCGACGTGATCATGGTGGGGGAGATCCGCGATCGCGAAACGGCCCATATCGCGGTGGAGGCTGCGCTCACCGGCCATCTGGTGCTCTCGACGCTGCACACACGCGACGCCCCGAGCGCGCTCGGCCGGCTGATCGACATGGGCGTCGAGCCGTTCCTGATCTCCTCCGCGATCGACTGCATCGTCGCGCAGCGGCTCGTGAGGGTGCTCTGCCAGCACTGCAAGCAGGCGAGCAAAGCGCCGGAGGCGCTGCTCGCCGAGTACGGGTTGTATGAGTCCGAGGCGTTCGAGCCGGTCGGTTGCTCGCGCTGCGCGAACACCGGCTATCGCGGGCGGATGGGCATCTACGAGGTGATGTCGGTCACGGAGGAGGTGCGCGCGCTCGTGCTCGACCGCGCCCCCGTGGACGACATCGCCGCCGCCGCCGTGCGCCAGGGGATGCGCCGCATGCGCGACGACGGAATCGCGAAGGTGCGCTCCGGTCAGACCTCGATCGCCGAGATCGAGCGGTTGACCACGAGCATGCTGTAGCGTGGATTCATCGTCATTGATTTTCCGAGCCGCACATGTGCGGCTCGGCCGGTCGGTACATGTACCGACCGGGACAGGGCCGCATGCGGCCCTGTCTTACGTACTTATGCGACTCGAGCTCCCAACGGCGCGGGTGGCACGCCGCGTCGCTTGCGGGGAGCCGCTCAGCTGCGGTCGCTCGACGCGGGGTCGCGCTGTGCGAAGGCGTCCTGCGCGGGCGGTGTCGGCGGCGGCGGTGTTTGTGAGGCCGGCGGCGGCGCCGCGGCGGGCAATGTGGGCCGCTCCTGATTGGTGCTCTGGCTCGGGCCAGGGCTGTGACTCTCGCCGTTGATGGACTGCTTGAACTCACGCAGCCCGCTGCCGAGCGAGCGGCCGATCTCGGGCAGGCGCCTGGCGCCGAACACCAGCAGCAGGATCACCACGAGGAACGCGATATGAAGGGGATTGTCGAGTCCCATCCCAAGCAGTCTACGGCGAATCGTCGCGTTTCTCGCCGGTTTCCCGCAAGGTGGCTCGCACGAGCTGCGCCGCCACCAGCAGGATGAGCAGCGCGAACGCCACGCGCAGTGCGCGCCCGGAGAGGGCGTTGGCGAGCGCCACCCCGGCGATCGCGCCCGCCAGCGAGAGCGCGCCCACCATGATCGCGTCGACGCGGTGCACGTTGCCGTAGCGGTCCTGGCGGATCGTGCCGGCGATCGCCACCGGCACGATCGCGAGCAGCGACGTCGCCTCGGCCTGATGCTGCCCCAATTTCAAGAACAGCACGAGACCGGGCACGAACAGCACGCCGCCCCCCACGCCGAGCAGGCCGGCGACGATGCCCCCGGCGATGCCTATTGCTATCGCCCCGATCATCGAACGAGCAGCTCCACCGCCGTGATCACGAGCAGCCCCGCGAACAGCAGCGAGATGACACGCGTTTGGACGCGCTGCTGCAACCACGTCCCGAACAGCACCCCGCCGACCGCCGGCACGCCGATCAGCATGCCGTCGGCCACCTTCACGTTGCCGTAGGTCCCCTGCACGATCGCGGCGATCGCGGCGATCGCGATGATCGCGGCCAGCGAGGTGGCGGTGGCGCGGCGGCTGTCATAGCCGAGCCACAGTATGAGCAGCGGAACGATCACCGAGCCTCCGCCCACGCCGAAAAGTCCGCTGAACACCCCCGCGAGGGTCCCGATCGCCGCCAGCTTGAGCGAACGATCGGTGGTGAGCCCGGGCGACCGATTACCGGTCATGCGAAAGGTGTGAGGAATCCGGGGACCCATAGGCGGCATGGAGCGCCATACTAGAGATCGTGTGCCCCGCTGCCACACTTGTGGACGCGCTTGAGCCGCTCCGCTCCGATCCCGCTCACGCAGCTGTGCTGTTCGACATCGACGGCACGCTCGCCCCGATCGTTCGTCATGCCGCCGACGCGCATGTGCCCGAGGCGACGCGCACGCTGCTGATCGAGATCTCCAGACGCTACCGGCTTGTCGGCTGCGTCAGCGGGCGGCGCGCCGCCACCGCCCGACAGATCGTCTCGATCGGGAGCATCGCCTATGTCGGCAACCACGGCGGCGAGCTGCTTCGCCCCGGGGCCACCCGTCCAGAGGTCGACCCCGACGTGACGGCCTGGTCTGAGCGCGTGCGCGCGTTCGCCGAGCGCGCCTACACGACCGAGGTTCAGCGGGCGCGCGTGCGCAGCGAGGACAAGGAAACGATCGCCGCCTTCCACTGGCGCGGCGCCCCCGACGAGCAGCACGCCGCGGCGCTCGTGCGGGACATCGCGCGGCGTGCCGAGCAGGAGGGCTTCGCAGTGCACTGGGGTCGCAAGGTGCTCGAGGTGCGCCCGCCCGTGGCGCTCGACAAGGGGCTCGGCGTCACCGCGCTGCTGCAGAGCGCCGCCGATCGCGACCACGGCTCGCCGGTATCGGTCGCCCTGTATGTCGGCGACGACAGCACCGACCTCGACGCGTTCCGCGCGTTGCGCGCTCTCGCGGAGGCGGGCACGCTGGGACTCGCGCTGTGCGTGGCGGTCGGCTCGGAGGAGACGCCGCCCGAGCTGGCCGAGCGGGCCGACCTGATCATCGACGGGCAGAGCGGCGTGCGCGGGCTGCTCGAGGCCCTCCTCTAACGGGGCGTGCACTTCGTCGACTTCCTCAGGGCGACTGTCCTGCTCAGCGCCGCCGCCGCCACCGCGCTCGCGATCGTCACGGTGCTCGCAGCCACGCCGTCCACCGATGCGACGATCGTGCCGATCTCGCTCGGCTGGTGGGTGTTGGCCGCCGCGATCGGGCTGCTCCTCGGGCGCCGCGCCGATGTCAACCCGCCGATCGCCCGCCTGCTCGGCGAGGCCAAGGCGAGCACCGCCCTGCCCGACTACCGGCCGGGCGCGACGCTGCTGAACCGGCTGTGGCCGCTGCTGCTGTTCTGCGCCCTCGCCGGCGGACTCGCCTTCCTGGCCCCACAGATCCCCGGCATCGGCGCGGGCTTCGCGATCGCGCTCGCCCTCTGGTGGCGCCGCCAGGACGCGGCCGTCGCCGCGATCGAGGAGCGCGACGGGGTGCGCTTCCACGTGCTGCGCACCTCCCCGCTGCGCTCGATCGCGCTGGCGCGCACCCCCGGCTTCAAGACCTTCCGCCCTGAACGCGTCAACGGCGCCACCACGTGAACGTGGTGGCACGGGTGAATGTGAGGGAGGGATCGCGTCAACGGCGCGACCACATGAGGGCCGCGACGCGAACCATGAGATGCTCGACGTCCTGATCGTCTCGCTCGGCTCCACCGGGGGCCTGCGCGCGGTCGACGAGGAGCTGCTCGACTCGCTGCGCCGCGCCGGCGCGAACGCGGAGATCGTGCGCGCCGCGCCGCAGCCTCAGGTGCGCACCCTGATGCTCACCGACCTGCGCTGGGCGCTTGCCGCAAGACGCGCCGCGAGCGCCCGGCTGAGACGCACCCATGCGCGCGCGCTGATCTACTCCACCACGACCGCGGCGCTCCTCTGGCCGCGACCGGGCGCGATCCGCTTCGACGCTCCCGCCGCCGGCAACCGGCCGGGGCGCCACGGGCTGTGGCAGCGCCCGCTCGAGCGCCGCAGACTGCGCGAAGCTCCGCTGCTGCTCCCCCAGAGCGAGGGCGCGCTGCTCGAGACGCCCGCCACGGTGCGCCGCTCGCTCGGCCCCGACGGGGCGCTCGTGCTGCCGGTGCCGGTGGAGCCGTCCGGACTGCACGCGCGGGTCGAGTCATCCGCGCGACATGCGCCGGGCGAATCGCTCGCGCCGCACCCGCCACGCGACATCGCCGTCGTCACCTACGCCGCCAATCCCACCAAGAAGGGGCTCGACACGCTGCTGGGGGCCTGGCGTCAGGTGCGGCGAGCGGGGGAGGAGCTGTATGTGACCGGAGTCGCCGAGGACGAGTTGCGCTCGCTCGGCTTCGACGTACCGGCGGACGGTGTGCGCGTCACGGGCATGCTCCCCCCGGACGAGTACCGTGCGCTGCTGCGCCGCTCCCACACGTATGCGTGCGCGGCGCGCCGCGAGGACTATGGGATCGCGCAGATCGAGGCCCTCGCCGACGGCTGCATGCTCGTCACCACGCCCTCCCCCGGTCCCTACGCCGCGCTCCCGCTCGCACGCGAGCTCGACGAGCGGCTGGTGGACGACGACATCGGGGTGGCGCTGCGCGTCGCGCTCGACGACCCAACGCCCGGATACGCCGAACGCGCCGCCCGCGCGCTCACGCCCTTCAGCCGCGCCGAGGTCGATCGGCTCGTCGCCGACGAGCTACTGCCGCGCCTGCTTTCTTAGCTTCGCGAACTGCTCCCAGGAGCGCGTGTTCGCGACGTCCTGCGCCCTCAGCCACGCGCGCCGTGCGGTGGCCACTCCCCAGCGCATCACATCGAAGCGCTCCACCCAGTGCGCGTCGGAGTCGATCAAGATCGTCGCTCCGGCCCGCGCGGCGGCGCGCGCGTGCAGGTCGTTCAGGTCGCGACGGTCGGGGTTGGCGTTGATCTCGAGCATCGTGCCCGTCCGCGCCGCTGCCTCGATCAGGGCGGACACGTCGAGCGCGTACGGCTCGCGCCGCTCGATCAGGCGGCCTGTGGGGTGTCCGATGGCGTCGACCAGCGGATGCTCCACGGCGGCGATCATGCGCTCGGTCATCGCCTGTTCGCTCATCCCGAAGGCGGTGTGCACGCTCGCGATCACCCAGTCGAGCTCTCCCAGCAGCTCGTCCTCGTAGTCGAGCGACCCGTCGGGCAGGATGTTCACCTCGCTGCCCGCCAGCACGCGGATGCCGTCGATGCTCGCGTCGGCGTCGCGCACCAGCTCGATCTGGTGGCGCAGCTGCTCGGGGGAGACGTCGTCGCCGAAGCCGTGCGAGGCGGAGTGGTCGGTGATCGCCACGTACTCGTACCCCCGTTCGCGCGCGGCGAGCGCCATCTCCTCGATCGTGTTGTGCCCGTCCGAGGCCGTCGTGTGGCAGTGCAGATCGCCCTTGATGTCGCCGAGCTCGATCAGCTTCGGCAGGCCGTGCGCGCCGCCCGCGCTCCCCGCGCCCGCACCGCCCGTCCCCGCGCCCGCGCCCGCGCTCCCCGCGCCCGCGCCACCCGCGCCTGCGCCCGCGCTCCCCGCGCCCGCGCCACCCGCGCGCTCGAAGTCGAGCGCCGCCGCGGCGAGCTCGCCGCGGTTCTCGCGCAGCTCTGGCTCGATGTAGGCGAGGCCGAGCAGCCCATACACCTCCCGCTCGCTCGCGCATGTCGTGGTGGTGGCGGTCGCGTCGTCGTAGACGCCGTACTCCGACACGTGCAGCCCCTTGCGCACCGCCGCCTCACGCAGCGCGGCGTTGTGCCTGTTCGAGCCGGTGAAGTGCTGGAGCAGGTTGCCGAGCTGGGTGGGCTTGGCGATGCGCAGATCGATGCCCACCCCGGAGTGACTGCGACCCTTCGCGCCCGCCCTGCCGGCCGAGGCGACGCTCTCGACCTCTCCCAGCGCCGCGAGGCTCTTGGCGAGCGTCACCGGCTTGCGCGTGACCGCGATCAGGTCGATGTCCTTCACGCTGTCCGCCATCCGTCGCGCCGAGCCGGCGATCAGCACCTCGGTGCCCGCGCCGCCGCGCTCGGTGAGCCCCCCGGCGAGCGCCTGCCCGAGCTCGAGCGCCCTTGGCAGCAGCAGACGGGGCGCCTTGCGCTCCGCCACACCGCGCTCGATCGCGTCGAGCACGCTCGCCTCGAACTTCGCGCCAAGGCCCTTCACGGTGCGCAGCCGTCCCGCGAGCGCCGCCTCGCGCAGCGCGTCGAGCGAGTCGACTCCGAGCTCGGAATGCAGCAATCGCGCGCGCTTGGGTCCAAGACCGGGCAATCGGGTGATCGCGATCAGCCCGGAGGGCACCTTCGCACGCAGCTTCTCCATCGCCGGGATCGTGCCCTCCTCGAGCAACGCGAGGATCTTCTCCTGCAGGGTCTCACCCACGCCCGCAAGCTCTGTGGCGCGCCCCGCGCGCGCCAGCTCCGCCACCGACACGGGCGCCTCGCGCACCGAGCGGGCGGCGGCGCGATAGGCGAGCACGCGGTGCACGATGGCCCCGTCGAGCTCATACAGGTCGCCGAGCTCCTCCAGGGCGTCGGCGATCGCCGCATTGGGCAGCGCAGCCGCCATCGCTCAGCGCGTTACGGCAGCGACGACGGTGCCCGGCGCGAGCACGAGTCGCGCCCGATGGGCACGCACCCTCACCTGCCCCCGCGCTTCGATCGCCGAGGCGCTCGTGAGCGTCTCGGTCTGTATGCGCTGCGCCGGTCCCGCAACCTTCACCGTGAAGGACACCCGCGTGCTCGAGAACGAACTCACGATCGTGGCGGTATGCGCAGCGCTCGACACCGTCGCGGCAAGCACGTTGGGGTCGTGCGAGCCCCCCCGTTCGGGGACCCCCGATGAAGGGGGGCACCCTAGCGGGCACAGGCGGGCAGCCCAGGAGATACGGCTGCCGACGGGTATCCAGCGGTGCAGGAACAGCAGCGCGTGGCCGAGCGGGCGCAGCGTGACCGTCCCATTCGCATTGAACACGAGCGGGTCGTAGCTCGTGCCGGCGGAGTGGAAGCGCACCTGCGCGAACCCGTGCAGCAGGGCGGCAAGCACGTAGCGCACCGCCCAGACGCCCGCCACCGGCCTGTCCGACACCCCCGGCCTGCCGCCGCAGGAGGCGCTGTTGCTCTCCGAGATGACCGCCGGCCTGTGCGCGGCGCGCGCGGCCGCCAGCACCCAGTCGAGCTTTTCGACGAGCCCGACGCTCGCGCGCTCGGAGAGCAGGCGTGCCGGCGTGGTCGTGGCGCCGGCCGACCCGCACGCGGCGGTTGGATAGGCGTGCACGGTTATGGTGTCGGGGGGATCGCTCTCGAGCAGCCGGGCGATGCGCACGCGCCAGCCGGACCCGGCCAGATCGGGGCCCTCGATCGGAATCGCTCCGAGCAGCGCGCGCCGTCCTCGCCCATTCGCTCGCGTAGGCGCCGGCCGTCCACGGCGGGCGGCGGTAGACCGGAACGATGAAGAGCGGTTCGTTGGGGAGGATGTGGCTGATGCCGTACAGGTCGGGCTCGTTGCCCAGCGAGAAGCTCAGCTGCGACGCCGGGATCGCCTGCTCGGCCGCCGCGATGGTCGTCTGCTCGTCGGCGACCGGGCCTTCGGCGAAGTTCAGCCCGACCGTGATCTGCGCGCCGGTTTCGCGCGCCAGGCAGCCGAGCGTCGGCCAGAAGGAGGCCGGCACGAAGTAGTGGTAGGCGGCGGTCGGGCCCGCGAGATCCTGCGAGTCGCCGCCGATCCGCAGCGACGGCGATCCGAGCGTTCGCAGCGTAGCCACCAGCGCGCGGCCCGGGCACGGCCCGCTTCCCATCGCCCGATCCAGCAGCGGGTACTCGATCGAAAGGCCGAACGGGGGTAGGCTCACCGCAGCCGCAGAGGCGCGATCGACCCGGGACGCGGCTGTCTGGAGGTTCCCGACGATCAATCCCGCCAGGAGAGCGGCGCGCCACAGGCTCATCGGGTCCTATGATAACTCGGGGGTATTCGACAGGGCCGGTGTGGGGCGGCGAGCTTCGCGAAAGGCCGGCAGGGGGTTTCGCCATGCGCGCACGCACACACCCACACGCTCGACCACGCCCGCCGGCCCCCGGAGTCGGTCGTTGCGCGCTGTTGCTCTCGTGCCTGGCGATCGCCTGTTTCGCCGCCGGGGGCACGGCCGTCACGGGCACAGCGGCGGCGTCCTCGTTCCGTTTCGGCCTATCAGACTACGAGCCGAGCACGTTCTCCGATCCGCGCGTGGCCGAGCTCGGCGTCCACCTGGCCCGTGACGTGCTCCCGTGGAACGTGGCGCTCAACCGGCGCGACCTCTCACAGGCGACCGCCTGGCTGAAGGCCGTGAGGCACGCCTACCACATCACGCCCTTCATAACCTTCCAGCACGCCGACAACAACGGCTCCGCGCCCAGCCCGGCACGGTACCTGGCGGCCTTCCTGCGCTTCAGGAAGCTGTTCCCGTGGGTGAAGGAGTTCTCCCCGTGGGACGAGGCGACTCACGTCACGCAGCCGACACAGCGCCATCCGAAGCTGGCCGCGGAGTACTACAACGAGCTAGCCGCCCACTGCCGGGGTTGCGAGATCGCGGCGCCGGACACGCTCGACGCCGACGGGAACATCGAGGCTTGGATCGAAACGTTCCTGCGGACCGCCCACCCGCGACCCACGATCTGGCCCCTCAACCCCTACTCCAGCGTGAGCACCGGCAATCCTCTGCTGATCGAACGCTTCCTCGCCGCGGTCCCGGGCCAGGTGTGGTTCAGCGAGATCGGGGGAGTCGTGTGGTGGCGCTTCAAAGGCAAGCTGATCCAACACAGCGAAGCCTATGCGGCGAGGGTCGCGAAGAACATGTTCCAGCTCGCGAAGCTGAGCCCGCGGATTACGCGCGTGTATTACTACCATTGGCGGTCCCCGGGGAACCCGAGAAGGCTCCCGAAGCGGGTGACGTGGGACTCCGGGCTCATACGCTCCAACGGCAGGGCGCGCCCGGCGCTGCTGGTGGTTGCGAGAGAACTCCACCGCTACATCCAGAAATCGATCCCGAAGATCTTCTGAGGCGATCAGCGGGTGGCGGGGGCCAACGGGGCCTGGAGACCACGGGCACGATATGCGGAGTTCAACGAGGCGGCCGCCAGCGCGTAGGACTGCGCGGGGCGATGACCACCGAAGACGACCGTCACCGACCCGGAGTGGGCATGCAAGGCGATCGTCCGACCGTCCGCCGACCGTGCCGGCCCGCTCGAGATGCGCGCATGGCGAGCCCACGCCGGCAGCGTCCAGGTCAGCGCGGTGCCCGGCGTCAGAGCGCTCTTCCACGTCAATGTCTCCCCGTGGGCGGTCGAGTGCTCGACGAAGGACACGGTTCCGTGGTCGGTGGGCGCCGCGGTGACCGCGATATGTCCTCCCGGCGCAAGCCAAGCCGGGCCGGCGCCGGCGAGCAGGCTCACACCGCCGCCCGGGCTTTCGGTCACGAGCATGTTGCGCAGGAGCGCCACATAGTCCCCGGAGAACGTCCCATGAGGGGCCAGGTCGATCGGCGAGCCGCGGTAGCCGAACGGGGCGATGCCCCACTCCCACCCATTGTCGGTCGAGGTGGTGTGCACGAGCTCCGAGTAGAGGCCGGCGATCGCCTCCGAAGCCTCCCCGCCGGCTAGCTCGGTCTGAAAGATGGGGAACCCCAGATAGTCGTGCAGGCTGCGGCCGCCGGCGTAGGTTGGCAGACCCTGGACCATGTGCGCCCGAGCCCAGGCCGTGGTGGCCTTGATTGCCGGTGAGCCGGCGGGGAGAACCTGCACGGGGTAGGCCGCGTAGTAGTTGCCCCAGTCCTGGCCGTCGGGGGAGTCGAGCACAGGCGGAATATGCCCGGCGCGGGCTACGGCGACCGTGATCGCCTGCTCCAGCGATGCTTCGAAGCGCGTTGCGAGAGCCTGCCACGCGGCGGCCAGGTCTCCCCGTCCCGCCAACACGGCATCAGCGATCCCCGAGCGCAGCCCCGCCGCCGCCCACAGGTCGTCGCCGGTTATGTGCCCGTAGGCCAGCTCGTCGTCGCCCGGGTTGCCGGCGGGGAGCAGCCCCAGCGGATCGGTGGCTGTGACCCATGAAAGCCACTCGACCGCCGCTCCGATCCGGGTGAGCTGCGCCCGGGCGTAGGCGGGATCGGAGGTGAGCTGGGCGTGCCGTCCGATCGCCCATAGCGCCTGACCGAGCCCGTCGTATTGATAGGGGCGGCTGATGAGGAGCCCGGCGGGCTGCTGCAGGGTGTCCATGAAGGCCAGGTTCTGCGCGGCCTGCGTGTGCAGGCCGGCGAGGTCCAACGCCTGCGTCTCGATCGCGCCGTCGCGTATCCAGAACGCCTGATATTGAAGCCTGTTGACGCCCTGCACCCAGCCCGCCGGGGTCTTGAAGCGCGAGCAGAGGATCTCGGTGATCGCCGCGCGGTAGGTGGCGCTCACCTTGGCCTCCGGCACGCTGATCTTCATCATGCCCGCCTCTTCGGCGTTCCACATGCGCCTGAGCTCGGCGCGGGCGCTGCTCAGGGGCATGTGGTCCAGGGCGCTGTCGGCGGGGGCTCCGGCCGGCGGCGGGCTCAGCGGGATCTGCCAGGTGAGGCTCACCCGGCCGCCTGCCTTCAAGGGGACGGCGAACAGCCTCCCGTCGTGGGGCGCGGTGCGTCCCGTGATGGGAGCGGCGCGCCCCGTGGTTTCCGAGGCGCCAAGCGGGCGGGCGCGTCCCATGATTTCCGAGGCGCCAAGCGGGCGGGCGCGTCCCATGATTTCCGAGGCCCCCAGCGGGCGGGCGCGCCTCGCGATTTCCGAGGCGCCAAGCGGGCGACTGGGCGTGGCAGGGCCGCGAGCGAGCAGCAGTCCGGAACGGTCGAGGTCGCGTCCCGGCGCGCTGTACGCGAAGGCCTGCGAGAACGGCTGCCCGGGTTGGTCATAGAACCCGGGCTCACCGGTCACGGGACGCTCATAGCGATATGCGCCGGTCATCACACCGTGGGCGCCGGGAAGCTGCTGTCCGCGTGTGTAGGCGACCGCCATCGCCACCCGAGCCTCACGCGGACGGTCAGAGCCGTTGGTGACGGTCACCGTGTCGTAGGCGACCGGCAGGCCGGCGACCGCGACCGCGAAGACGGTCTGGACGTAGCGCATAGGCCCGTCGGACAGCGCGCTCGACAGCAGTGGCAGCGCCGGGTCGGGCAGCGTGCGCGTGGGCTGATCCCACGGCGCCAGCCGCCGGCCGAAGCGCAGCTCGTACTCCGCCCAACCTGTATACAGGTCGCCCTCGGGGGTGATCTCAGCGCCGGAGATCATGCCGGGCACCGCGATCTGGTCGGTGGGCGCCGCCAGAAAGCCCGTGGTGGGCAGGCTGCCGGCCGCCGAGGCGTTGCACACCGCGAGAATGCTCAACGCGGCGGCCATGACGGCCACGAGAATGCTCCAGGGAGCCGCCACCGCCACCAGCGCTCGGGACACTAGAGGCTCGATGTGGGTTGGACGTGCGTCGTGGGGGGACTGGCCGAAGATAAAGGAGAGGGAGGTTAATACATCTTTTTGAAATTTTACCATTATAGATACACAATGTATATACTATCGCAAAATTTCAAAATAGAACACCCCACACGCTTCCCTTCTCCGAGAACGTCCCACACGCTTCCCTCTTCCAGGTTGCGCTGAACACGATCTGTGCCTTCCAGGGAAACCTACGCCAAGCCTCAGGCGCCGACTTCCAGCAGCGCGGCACGGCGGCTGGCCCAGTCGATCGTCACCGGGCAGGCGGGTCCCGAGGCGGTGACCACGCAGGCTCCGCGGGTGGTCGTCGCGCCGCGGGCATACACATGCCACGCGCCCGCTCCCGTGAGCCACACCGTCG
Source organism: uncultured Solirubrobacterales bacterium (assembly GCA_963729925.1). GTDB lineage: Bacteria > Actinomycetota > Thermoleophilia > Solirubrobacterales > Solirubrobacteraceae > Palsa-744. The sequence goes on from CAVSPS010000009.1 coordinate 197,054, forward strand.
TGTGCAGCGTGGTTTTCGCCGGCACGCTCATGCTCAGCGTGATTCCGGTCGCGGTGGTTCGCAGCGTCGCGCTCGCGCGCGCCAGGAAGCGGCCGTTCGCACGCCGGTAGATGCCCGTCAGCACCACCTTGCCACCCGATCCGCGCGATTTCGTGAAGATCGGAGTGGCACTGCCGCCGTGCGCGAGCCGGAGCGTCCACACGCTGGAGGGTGCGCCGCTGCGGGGACGCAGCGCCAGCAGGTCGTGCCAGCCGCCGGCGTAGCTCACCTTCACCGCGATGAGCCCCTGCGCCGAGCGCGGATCGGCGCCGGTGGTGCGCCCGCTCAGCTCCCACCACACGTGCCCGCTTCGACCCCAAACGAGTCCGCTCGAAGTCAGGTCGTCGGAGAGCATCTCGCTGTCATCGCCCGGCAGCGCCGTGCGCGGGGCGTCCGTGTGCGGCCACCGGGCGAGCGCGTCGGAGAGCAGCCACAGCGTCAAGCCCTCGTATTGATTGAGCGCGGCATAGCCGTCCATGATCGACGGGTCCCATTGGAGGCCCAGGCCCGGGACGATCGGAAGCAGGCCGTCCGGTTCGAGCGGGTATGAGGCGAGCAGATAGGAGACGGCGCGGTCGGCGTAAGCGCGCCAGGCGCCCGCGTGGGCGGGATCGAGCGCCGCTCGCCTGGCGCCGAGCGCGGCTGCCGCCGCCTGTACCCATGACTGGTCGAGCGAGCGCCCCGACAGTGACAGCTGGCCGTCGGGCGCCATCATGTCGAGCGCGTAGCGAGCGGTTTGGCGGCGCAATCTTGCGACCTTCGGGGTGATCGCGCCGGGGTCCACTTCGCCGAGGAGCTCGAGCATGAATGTCGAGAACAGCTCGTAGGCGGGGGGCTCGGCGCCGGGATCGGAGAGCTCGCGCGCGGGCCCCCCCAACGCGGATGCGCCGAGCGCCCGCAAGGGCGCCCCCGCGTTGGTCACGGCCAGCGCGAGATCGGCCTTGATCTGGCTTTGGACATAGGCGCCCTGGCTCGCGAGCGAGCCGGGCCGGCCGGCCGGGCCGTGCGGGCCACTCACTCGGTCTTTCAGCAGCAGCGCCGCGCCCGCCGACCATACGAGGCGCCAGTTGTCATAGCACCCGGGCACGATCAGGCAGGTCGCCTCCGTGGGCGTGCCGATTTCTCCGGCGCGTCGTGTGAGCGGTGTCGAGATGCGTTCCCACACGCCCGCGGGCAGCTCTCCGTCCTCGCCGTCGCGAATCGTCGCGGCGATCGCGAGCAGGTTGAACGGGTCGTTCGGCACCGGCAGGGTGAGCGCCGATTCGAGGATGCGCGCGCCGGTCGCTTCGAGCTCGGTGTCGCCGGTGCGGGCGGCCACCTTCAACATGACGTCCGCGAGCATGATTACGCCGTAGTTGTCGCCCGTATCGGCGGGGTTCAGCGGGTCGGCGACGCGCCCGTCGGCGGTTGTGTAGGGCTCCCACGCGCGGGCGATGCCGGCGGTGTACCGGTCGAGCCTGTCCCCGCTCACCGGCGCTTGGGGAGCACGACCCCATGCCGTTCCGGCAAGCAGCAGCGTCAGCCCGGCGAACGCTGAGAGCAGGCCGATCCCGACGCGCAACGCGCAAAAGGGCGGCGCCGGTGAGCGAGTGGGCCTGTGTCGCTGGATATCCACTGGTGTGTTGCCTGGCGTCCGGCTGCAGGCGCGCGCCGCTCCCCGCCACGCTCTAGGGTACGCGTCGATGAACGGCGCCGATCTCTTCGACACGCCCGCAACCCCCTGGTTGATCCTCCCAACCTACAACGAGGCTGAGAACATCGAGGCGATAGTAGCCGCCGCCGGCGATGTGCTCGCCGGCGCGACTGACGGCGTGTACAAGATCGCGATCGTCGACGACGGCTCACCCGACGGCACCGGGGCGATCGCCGACCGGCTCGCCTCCGAGCGCGAGCAGGTGGAGGTGCTGCACCGTACCGAGAAGAACGGCATCGGCCCCGCCTACCTGGCGGGTTTTCGCTACGCGCTCGACCACGGCGCGGCGTACGTGATGGAGATGGACTCCGACTTCTCCCACGATCCCGCCGACCTGGCGCGGCTGCTGGGTGCGGTGCGCTCGGGCGCCGATCTCGCGCTCGGCTCGCGGTACGTGCCCGGAGGCGGGGTGGTCGACTGGGGCTTGTTGCGGCGTGCGATCAGTCAAGGCGGCTCCACCTACGCGCGCTGGGTGCTCGGCCTGCGCGTGCGCGACCTTACGGGCGGCTTCAAGTGCTTCAAGCGCGAGGTGCTCGAGGCGATCCACTTCGACGGCGTGCGCTCGCAGGGGTATGCCTTCCAGGTCGAGCTCACCTACCGGGCGGTGCGCGCGGGCTTTCGTGTTGAGGAGGTGCCGATCGTGTTCAAAGATCGCGAGCGCGGGCAGAGCAAGATGTCGTGGCGCATCGCCGCCGAGGCGATGTGGCTGGTGCCGCGCCTGCGCTTCGGCCGCCAACCGCCCGCGCTGCAATCCCCTCAGGTGGACGTGGTGGGCGGCCGATAGAAGGGGCGTGGACGCCTCCTCCTATGCGCTCTACCACGGCGTGCGCCGTACCCGCTCGACGTTGCGCGCCTGGCAGCGCCGCCCGCTGCCCGTGCTCGGCGCTTGGGTCGCCGGCTCGACGGTCGCGGCGGCGGGGCTGCTCGCCGCCGTGCTCGTCATCGCGGAGCTGTCGGGCGGCGTTGTGCAGGTGCTCCAGCTGCGTCCCCCGTTCGCGGTGGGGGACGGGGGTGACATCGCGAACGTGCTCGGCCACAACCTGCTGGTGCTCGCCCTGCACGCGATGGCGTGCGTGGCGGGCTTCATCGCCGGCAGCTCGCTTCCGCTGCAGGCAGAGAGCAAGAGCGGCGTGTCGCGCTGGGCGCACGAGCACGGCGGGCGCATCGCCATCGCGTTCGTGGTGGCCGCCACCGCCTTCTCCCTGTCGGCGCAGGCATACCTGCTCGGCCACACGCTCGCGGGGGTGGCCCACTTCTTGAAGGTGTCGCCCGCGCTGCTCCTGCTGGCGGTGCTCCCGCACGCGCTAGGAGAGCTGATCGCGCTGTTCCTGCCGCTCGCCGCGTGGATCATCGCGAGCCGCAGGGGCGAGTGGGATCAGCTGCTCGCCGCGACGCTCGTGACGGTGGCTATCGCCCTGCCGGTGCTCGTCGTGTCCGCGTTCGTCGAGGTGTACGTTTCGCCCCACCTGTTCACCGCGCTCACCGGCATCCACCCGCCGATCGTGGGCTACTGGCAGGGGTGGACCGTGCACGTAGGCGGCTGAGGTGACTCCGCGGCCCGGGAGTTGAGAGGACGTGTGGCAGGCGGGCGTGGTCCGGCGCGCGGCATCCTGAAATCCGCTGCTTCACTTTGTATAGTGAGTTGAGTGGCTTGGCGACGAAGCCCCCGGCACCGCGACACGCAGTCACCCCGATAGGAGATTCCCATGGCAGGCACCCTCAACGAAGTAACCGACGCCAACTTCCAGGCCGAGGTCATCGAGTCCGAGAAGCCCGTGCTCGTCGACTTCTGGGCGCCCTGGTGCGGACCGTGCCGCGTGGTGGGCCCCGTGCTCGAGGAGATCGCTTCCGAGCGCGAGGACCTGCGCATCGTGAAGCTCAACGTCGACGAGAACCAGCAGACCGCCGCCGCCTTCCAGGTGCTCTCGATCCCCACGATGATTCTCTTCAAGGGCGGCGCCGCCGTCAAGACGGTCGTGGGGGCCTACCCGAAGAAGAAGATAGAGGCGGAGCTGGCCCCAGTTCTCGCCTGAACGGCCGCATACCCCGCTACCGCGGGGTATGCGGGTTTGGGAGGGATGGTTGCGTGGGGCGCCATATCCCCGCTGCGGGCGCGCGAGCTTGGGGGTGGGCGTTCCGATTGCATGCCCGTCACGCGCGCGCACGCGCGCGCACGGGGCACCGTATTTTGGTCAGGTGCGTACAACGCGGCGTAGGGCGATGCTGAGTGTGAGGCCATCGATCGTCGCCTGCTCTGTGTAGCTCATCTCTGGCGGAGCGGTCGGCGCCAGGCCGCCAAACTCGACCGTCAGCGTCTCCCCGACGATGTAGTCACGGTGGGCCTTGGCCGCCTCGATCAGCGCGGTGTCGCCATCGAGTATCAGCTCGATCCGGTCCTCCACCTCCAGGCCCGCCGTCTTGCGCGCGTTCTGCACGGCGTGCACGATCTCGCGCGCGCGGCCCTCGCGCAGGAGGCTCTCGTCGATCGCGAGGTCGAGCGCCACGGCGTGTGCTCCCTCGCGCTCAACGCTGTATCCCTCAGGCGCCTTCATGCTCAGCAGCACGTCCTGCGCGGTGAGGGTGTGCTCGCGGCCCGCCACGGCGATCCCGACGCCGTCACCGTCGCGTACCGCGGCGGCCACCTTCGCGGGGTCGAGCGCCGCGATCGCCTCGGCGGCCAGCGGCATGTCTTTGCCGAACAGCGGGCCCAGCGTGCGGTAGTTGGCCTTCACCTCGTACTCGCCCAGCTCATCGGCGGCCGCCACGAACCGCACCCGCCGCACGTTCAGCTCATCGCGCACGATCTCCGCCAGGCGCTCGATGGCGGCGCGCTCGCGCCCGTCCGCCACCACTACCGCCTCCGCCAAGGGCTGGCGCACCTTGATCTTCGCGTGCGCCCTCGCGCCCAACCCGAGCCTCACGGTCTCGCGGGCCACCGCCATCGCGTCCTCGAGCTCCCTGTCGCGTTGCGGCAGCGATTCGCCCACCGGGAAGTCGCAGAGGTGCACGCTCGCGAGGCTCCCGTCGAGATTGTCGTAGATCTCATCCGCCACGAACGGGCAGAACGGGGCGAGCAGCTTCGACATCGATCAGCAGGCACTCGCGCAGCGTCGCGAACGCCGCCGGCTCGCCCTCCCAGAAGCGCCTTCTCGAGCGACGCACATACCAGTTCGAGAGCTCGTCCACGAGCTCCGCGATCGCTCGCCCCGCGGTGGTGGCGTCGTAGTCGTCGAGCCGCTCCGCGACCGTCTCGGCGGTGGCCGCCGTGCGCGACAGCGCCCAGCGATCCAACTCGTTCCCATCCGCATCGCCCTCCCCCTGCAACCTCTGGGCATTCGCGTTCGCATAGAGCGCGTAGAAGAAGTAGGTGCTCCACAGCTGCTTGAGGAACAGCCGCACGCCCTCGCCGATCGCCTCCTCGGAGAAGCGATAGCCGTCCCACGGCTGCTTGGAGGTGAAGAAGTACCAGCGGAACGCGTCGGCGCCGTAGGAGTCGAGCACCTGCCACGGCTCGACCGTGTTGCCCTTGGACTTGCTCATCTTCTGGCCGTCCGCGTCGAGGATCAGCCCGAGGCACACCACGTTGCGGTAGGGCGCCTGGTCGAACAGCAGGGTGGACACGGCCAGCAGCGAGTAGAACCAGCCGCGGGTCTGGTCGAGCGCCTCGCAGATGAAGTCGGCGGGGAAGTTTTTTTGGAATATCTGTTCGTTCTCGTGGGGTGAGTGGTGCTGGGCGAACGGCATCGCGCCCGAGTCGAACCACACGTCGATGACCTCAGGTACTCGCCGCATGGGCTTGCCGCACACCGCGCGCGCGGACGCGCCGGGCTCGCCGCTTGACTCGCCCGAAGGGGATGGGATGGGGAGGGGGTCGTTCGAGTGGGGACACGGGAGCACCACGTCATCCACGTACGGCCGATGGTGGTCGGCGAGCGTCTGCCCCGAGCGCTGCTCCAGCTCGGCGAACGACCCGATCGTGTGCGTGTGGCCCTCCTCGCAGCGCCACACCGGCAGCGGCGTGCCCCAGTAGCGCTCGCGCGAGAGCGCCCAGTCGACGTTGTTCGACAGCCAGTCGCCGAAGCGCCCGTGCTTGATGTGCGGCGGGTGCCAGCTCACCGTCTCGTTCGCCGCCATCATGCGCTCGCGCACCCTGGAGGTGGCGATGTACCAGGAGGGCTTCGCGTAGTAGATCAGCGGCGTGTTGCAGCGCCAGCAGTGGGGGTAGGAGTGCTCGTAGGCTTCGGTCTTGAACAGCAGTCCCTGCATATCCAGGTCTTCGATCAACTCCTTGGCCAGCGTTGGGTCCTTGACGAAGCGGCCCTCGTAGTGGCGATCCTCGCCGGGTCCATGCAAGCTGTACACCTGGGCGTTGTAGGTGCCGTCGGGCTTGACGGGGTTGTAGAGCGTGCGCGGATTCCTCGGATCAAAGAGGCCCGCAGCGGCCGCTGCGTTGAAGTCGTCCTCGCCGAACGCGGGCGCGATATGAACGAGGCCGGTGCCGTCTCCTGTCGTGACGAAGTCCCCAGCGACAATCGGGGCGCCGCCACCGTGTCCGCGTCCAGTTGGCGCGAAGATCGGCCCCTCGTAGCGCGCTCCCACCAGCTCACTGCCGGGGAAGGTCTCGAGGATTTCGACGTCCTCGCCAAGCACCGCCTTCGCCAGCGCCTCGGCGAGCACGTACACGGGCCCGTCTGGGCCTGTGTCGGGGAGGGCGTATTCGCCGGACGTCTTCTGCGCGGGGCGGCGGCGAGTTGTGTGCTCGTTTGAGGGGGGCCGTGCGCGCGCGTGCGCGCGCACGTACGGCACATCCGGATTGACCGCCACGGCCACGTTGCCCGGCAGCGTCCACGGCGTGGTTGTCCAGATCAGCAGCGCATCGCCCTCCCGCAGCGGCGATGCCTTGCCGGGAGTGAGAGCGGAGACTGGAACCGGCCCTCCGGGCTGCCCCACCGACGCATCCGGTTCGCCGGTCCGCCCAACCGACTGGCCCACCGACGCATCCGGTTCGCCGGTCCGCCCAACCGACTGGCCCACCGACGCATCCGGTTCGCCGGTCCGCCCCACCGACTGGCCCACCAACGTGTCCGAGGCGTCGGATGCCGGGAAGTGAACAGGCAGACGTACGTACACCGACGGGTCCACCACATCCTCGTACCCAAGCGCCACCTCATGCGAGGAGAGCGCCGTTCCGCAGCGGGGGCAGTAGGGCACCACCTTGTGTCCCTCGTACAGCAGCCCCTTGCGATCGATCTCCGCGAGCGCCCACCACACCGACTCGATGTAGCTCTCATCCAGCGTTCTGTAGGCGTGCTCCAGGTCCACCCAGAACCCGATCCGCTCGGTCAGGCTCCTCCACTCCTCCAGGTACTCGAACACCGAGGAGCGGCACTCCTCGTTGAAGCGCTCGATGCCGATGCCGTGCTCGGGGTCCTCGATCTCGGTCTTGCTGGAGATCCCGAGCTTCTGTTCGACGGCGATCTCCACCGGCAGCCCATGGCAGTCCCAGCCGCCCTTGCGCTCCACCCGGTATCCGCGCATCGTCTTGTAACGCGGGTAGATGTCCTTGAACACGCGCGAAAGCACGTGGTGTGAGCCGGGTCTCCCGTTGGCGGTGGGGGGGCCCTCGTAGAACACCCACGACTGCGCTCCCTCGCGCGCGCGCAGCGACTCGCCGAACACGTCGCGCTCGCGCCAGCGCTCCAGCACCTCCAGCTCGAGCGCGGGCAGCTCCTGGCGCGCGTCCACCTCGCGCGGCGGTATCAGCGGGTGTCTGTCGCGGGCTGCCATCGGGCGGCCCATTGTAGGCGGGGCCTGCCGGCGCCAGATGAGAGAACATCCCATCTCCCCCTTCAGACTCCTCTGAGCGCCCCACTCTGAGCGACCAGCCCAAACTCACATCAGGGCCTAGGAAGCAACGGTCGCCGTCGCCGGCGATGCCCTCCGTGCCGCGCCGGCGATGCTCGTCAACCTCTCGCGCAGCATCGCCACCGCCTCGGCCGGTCCCGGACCGATGCACTTCACCGTGCTCGCCCCGGTGTCGGGCAGCGCGCCGCGGTAGTCGAGCACTTCGAGCTCGCCCGCGCTCTGCCGGGCGGCGTACACCACCCGCCCGATCGCGTCCAGCGTGGAGCCCCGTCCGCCGAGCACCAGCGCCTGCGGGCTCAGCGCGCGCAACGCGTTGCCCACGCGTGCTCCGTCAAGCTCGACGGGCAATGTCAGCACCCGCCAGCCCCCCCGTCGCACGAACAGCTCGAGCGCCTGCACATACAGTGCGTCCATGTCCCCCGTGCGGCTCGCGTCGAAGATCAGCACTCCCTGCTCGCGGGTGGAGGGCGGCGCGACGCGCTGGGCGGCCGCCAGCCAGCCCGTCGCGTATCGCCAGGCGAAGCAGTACTCGGGAGATCCGGCGAGCCTGCCGCCGTGCGCTTCTCCTCGATCGCCTCGGGACGTTGGGTGGCCGGGGGATGTTGGGTCGCGGGGCGACATCTGCTCGTCGGGGGGCATTCGGTCGCCGGACGACGTTGGATCGCCGGGAGCCAACGCTTGCACCGCCGGCAGCAGCACCGTCTCGACCGTACGTTCCACCGAGCGCACCGCCATGCTCTCCTCCATCAAGCGGTCGGCCTTCTCCTCACTGAACATCGCGAACGCGGAGCGCAGCCGCGCGGGGGTCGAGGGCCCCTCGCCGCGCTCGCGCGCCACCGAGATCGCCGAGGAGATGTCCTTTGTCTCCACCAACGCCTGCCTCAACGCCTCGATCTCGACGAGGTCGAACTGGCGGTGGCCCCCCTCCGTGCGCCTCGGCGTGGGGTAGCCGAAGCGGCTCTCCCAGCTGCGCAACGTGTTGGGGCTCACGCCCAGCAGCGCAGCGGCGGCGTTCGTGCGGATCACGCTCATGCGGAGGATTGTCAAGCTTTGACGAGCGCGCCCGCAACCCCCGCAACGTACGGTGCATACTGGGAATTCGCTTGCACGTGCAGGAGACACCCCGATGAGGCTTCGCCTCTACCACCACTCCGACGGCGCCCGCGTCGCCTATCGTGAGGTCGGCGCCGGCCCGCCGCTCGCGCTGCTCCACGCCGGGCTGCTCTCCCACAGGGAGTGGGAGCCCGTCGTCGGTCGCCTCGCCGAGCGCCACCGAGTCGTGGTCCCCGACCTGCCGCTGCACGGCGACTCCGAGGACCGTCCTCGCCACCCCTACACGATCGACTGGTTCGCGGAGGTGATGAGCGGCTTCGCCGCCGACGTGCTCGGGCCGCGCCCGCTGGTGGCAGGCCACGACGCGGGCGCCGAGATCCTGCTGCACGCGGTCATGACGGGCCTGCTGCGGCCGAGCCGGCTGGTGCTCATGCCCAACCGCCTGCACCTGCCCGTTGAGCACGCGCGCAAGCGCGAAGCGTGGCGGCTCGCAACACTCGGCGGCTCGCTCCCCGGCCTCGACCGCCTGCTCAGCCACGCCACCAAGCTCATGTTCACTCCCGCGCTCGGAATGCGCCTCTCAGAGCGTCACGCTCCGGAGGCCGGCGATCTCATGCGCCACGCGTTCGCCGACGTCCCCTCCAACCCCAACCTCGCGCGCTCCTGGGCCAAGTGCGCGCGGCGCTGGCCGCGCGGCGCCCAGACGCACCTGCTCGACCTCTACCCCCAGCTCGAGATGCCCGTGCTGCTGCTGTGGGCCGACCGTGATCCCCTGCATCCCCTGGCGGGGGCCGAAGAGACCCTGCGCCTGCTTCCCCGCGGTCAGCTGCGCGTGCTGGCGAGCACCGGCTTTCTGATGACCTACGACGACCCGGTGGGGGTCGCGCGCGAGCTGATCGCGTTCTGCGGGTAGCCCCGTCGGCGGGGGGTGGCGGGCGGCCGGGCAGGGGTTATGTGTGTCGCAAATGGGGTGCCACGCGCGCGCGGGCGGCGCAGGAACAAGCTAAGCGTTGTTAAAGAGCCCGCGCGCGCGTGGGGCCACCAAAATCGAGGCACACAACCCAGCCCACCCACGGCGCTCCGTGGGGGACCGCAGTGGGCGCTAGATTACGAGCCCCTATGGCGACCGAGGAGACCCGATGACCGACAAGCAGCTCTGGGGCGGGGAGACCGCCAAGGCAGTTGACAACTTCCCCATCTCCGGCGAGACCGTGCCGGTGTCGGTCGTGCGCTGGCTCGCGCGCGTGAAGGGCGCCGCGGCGGCCGTCAACGGCGAGCTGGGCCTGCTCGACAAGCGCCGTGCCGGGCGCATCGAGAAAGCCGCCGCCGAGATCGCCGCCGGCAGGCACGATGCGCAGTTCCCCATCGACATCTTCCAAACCGGCTCGGGCACCTCCACGAACATGAACGCCAACGAGGTCATCGCCGCGCTCGCGGGCGAGAACGTGCACGCCAACGACCACGTCAACATGGGCCAGTCCTCCAACGACGTATTCCCTTCCGCCGTGCACCTCGCCGCGCTCGACGTCGCCCAGAACGAGCTGCTGCCGGCGCTCAGGCAGCTGGAGCGCTCGTTCGCCAAGAAGGCGAAGAGCTTCGCGGGCGTCGTGAAGTCGGGGCGCACCCACCTGATGGACGCGGTTCCGGTCACGCTCGGCCAAGAGTTCGCCGGCTACGCCGCCCAGATGGCGCTCGGCCAAGAGCGCGTGCAGGCCGCGCTCGTGCACGTCGGACAGATCCCGCTCGGCGGCACCGCCACCGGCAACGGCCTCAACACCCACCCGAGGTTCGCCGAGAAGGTGCGCGCCAGGCTCAAGCGCGAATCGGGCCTGCGGCAGATCGCCGCGCCGCTCGACCACTTCGAGGCGCAAGCCAACCGTGACGCGCTCGTGGAGCTCTCCGGCGCGCTCAAGGTGATCGCGGTGTCGTTGACGAAGATCGCCGGCGACCTCGCCCTGATGGGCTCCGGACCGCGCGCGGGCATCGGCGAGATATTCCTGCCCGAGCTGCAGAAGGGCTCCTCCATCATGCCCGGCAAGGTCAACCCCGTGATCCCCGAGGTGGTGCTGCAGGTGTCCGCGCAGGTGATCGGCAACGACACCGCGATCACCGTCGGCGGGCTGCAGGGCCAGTTCGAGCTCAACGTGCGCATCCCGCTCATCGCGCGCAACCTGCTCCAGTCGCTGCGCCTGCTCGCCTCCGTCTCGCGCGTGCTCAGTGAGAAGTGCGTCGAGGGCATCGCGGTCAACAAGTCCGGCTGCGCCGCCTCGGCGGGAGCCACGCTGGCGGTCGCCACGGCGCTGAACAGCGCGATCGGCTACGACAAGGCGGCGGCGATCGTCAAGAAGGCCACGGAGTCCGGCCGTCCCTTGCGCGAGGTCGCGCTGGAGGAGGGGGTGGACCCCAAGCTCTATGACGCCACGATCGACCTGAAGAAGATCGCGGCGGGGAATCAGTAGACCCACCCACCCAGCCCCACCCACCCGGCGGGCCGGCCAAGGCTCGCTCCCGCGCCGTCAAACCCCGGTGCGCGCGGGTACGCTCGTCTCCAGCATCCCTTTCAACACCACCAAAGCCCCCGCCTTCGACAGCGGTTCGTTGAGGTTCCCGCACTTCGGCGACTGCACGCAGGAGGGACAGCCGCTTTTGCAGGGGCACTCGGCGATCAGCCGGTGGGCGTCGCGGCAGAGCTCCTCGAAGCGCCGGTAGGCGAGCCGGGTGATGCCGATGCCACCGGGGTGGCCGTCGTAGACGAAGATCGTGGGGCCGCCGGTTTGGGGGTGCATGTTGGTGGACAGCCCGCCGATGTCCCAGCGGTCGCACATCGCGATCAGCGGGAGCACCGCGATCTGAGCATGCTCGGTGGCGTGTAGCGAGCCGAGCAGCGCGTCCATCGGGATCGTGCCGACCAGATCGCCATCGCTTCCCTCGAGTCCTCCGCGCCCGCCAGGCCCGCCGTCCCCGCTTCCCTCGAGTCCTCCGCGCCCGCCCGGCCCGCCGTCCCCGCTTCCCTCGAGTCCTCCGCGCCCGCCCGGCCCGCCCCCGCCGCTCACGGGCGCCCCGCCGCCGAGACCGGTCAACACGGTGGCGTCGAGCTCGAACCAGAGCGCCTGCGTGGAGAATGTGGTCTGGGGCAGGTCGAGCATCACGAGGTCCATCTGTGCGTGGTCGGAGAGCCGCTTGCGCTGATAGCCCAGCACGGTCTCGGCGACCGACACCTCTCCGAAGGAGAGCGTCACGCCGAGCGCCTCGCGGCGGTCGAGCAGGCGCTCGATGTTGGTGTCGGTCTCGCGCTTGGGCTGCGTGTACCAGTCGCCGTTGAACGGCGCCACGAGCGCGCGACGGTTCTCGAGATCCAGTTCGCGCACCTCATAGGAGCGGCCCATGTGCAGGTATACGGCGCCGTCGTGCACGGTGGAGTGGGCGCGCGCGGCCTCGGTCTGGCCGAGCAGCTCGCCGGATGACACGTCCACGATCGCGAAGCTGTCGGGCGAGGAGGAGCGCAGGGAGACTTTCGCTGCGGGATAGTCGGCCGGACGGCGCAGCACGTAGACCTCCGCGCCGGCCCGCGGGACTCGCTCAGCGTTGTCCTGGACGTTGGCGCCCGGGCCTTGTGCGGCCCCATCCATGCCTTCCGTGCGGGATGCCTCGCGTGTGTGCGCGCCCGCGCGCGTTGCCTCGCCCAGAGAGCGTTGGGCCGTCCGCTTGCGCAGGAGCCCGGCGCTCACCAGGGCCTCCGCGCCCGCCTCCCAGCGCGGGCCGAAGAACTCGGCGTCGCCGCGTTCGAGCGGCCCCTCGTAGGCCGCGCACAAGAGGTGCGCCTGGTAGATCTGGGGGCTTTCGTGATCGAGGATGGCCGCCTCGACGGGCCGCTCCAGGAACTCGTCGGGGTGGCGGCAGAAGAACTGGTCGAGCGCATCCTCGCCCGCCACATACACGGCGAGCCCCTTGCCGCGGCGCCCGGCGCGCCCCCACATCTGGCGCAGCGCGGCGACCGTGCCGGGGAAGGTGACCACCACGGCGGCGTCGAGCTCGCCGATGTCGATCCCGAGTTCCAGGGCGTCGGTGGTGATGACCGCGCGCAGCTCCCCGTTCATCAGCCGCGCCTCCAATTCGCGCCGCTGCTGGGGGGTGTAGCCGGCGCGGTAGGGCGCCACGCGCTCAGCCAGCTCCGGATTGGTGCGCCCGAGGTCTTCGCTCACCATGCGCGCGAGCAGCTCGACGCCCTTGCGCGACTTCATGAAGCAGATGCAGCGCGCCCCGTCGCGCACGAGCCGGGCGAGCAGCTCGGCGGCCTCGCCGAGCGCGGAGCGCCGCGCGCCGATCGCCTCGTCGGTGAGCGGAGGGTTCCACATCGCGATCTGCCGGCGCGGGGTCGGCGAGCCGTCGCGATCCACCAGCGCGATGTCATCGAGGCCCGTGAGGCGCTCGGCGAGCTCGACCGGATTGGCGATCGTTGCGGAGGCGAGCAGCACCCGCACGTCGCTGCCGTAGCCCGCCGCCACCCGCAGCAGGCGGCGCAGGACGTTGGCGACATGCGAGCCGAACACGCCCCGGTAGACGTGCGCCTCGTCGACCACCACGATGCGCAGGTGGCTGAAGAGCCGCTCCCACGAACCGTGGTGGGGGAGGATGCCCACGTGGAGCATGTCGGGGTTGGTGAGCACCACGTTGGCGCGGCGGCGGATGTCGCCGCGCGCGTCGCGCGGGGTGTCGCCATCGTAGATCGCGGCGCGAACCTGCTTTGAGAGGCCGAACGCGTTCAGGGCGCGCGCCTGATCCTGGGCGAGCGCCTTGGTGGGGTAGAGGTAGAGGGCACGCGCGAACGCGTCGCGACAGAGCGTGTCGAGTGTGGGGAGGTTGAAGCACAGCGACTTGCCCGAGGCGGTGCCGGTGGTGACGATCGTGGTCCGCTCCCACGCCGACTGAAGCGCCTGCGCCTGGTGTGAGTAGAGCCGCTCGATCCCCACCCGTCCGAGCCCGGCGATCACGTTGGGGTGAAGCTCCGCCGGGATGTCCACCACCGTGGCCTCGCCCGGCCCTTCGCGAGCCTCGCGCACGAGTCGCCCGTCCTCGCGCGCCTCGTCGATGAGGGCGCTCCACGGCTCGATCGCGCGTTCCCCCACTCCGTCCCTCACCCCCGAACGCGATCCCAATTGGGATCGCGTTCGGGGGGCCGGGGGGTCCTTCGCCATGCCTTGCGATAGTAGTGCCGATGGTGCGCTGCCTCTATCTCGACCTCGACGGCACGCTGCTCGGGCGTGGAGCATCGCTCGTGCACGACGGCGAGGGAAACGTCTCCTTCGAGGGGGTGCGAGCGCTCCAGGCCTGCCTGCGCGCGGGCGTGGAGATCGTGCTGATGTCCGGGCGCCGGCGCATCCAGGTGGCCGAGGACGCGCGCCTGTTCGGTCAGAGCGCCTACATCTTCGAGGCAGGCGCCTGCGTGGTGCTGGGCGCCGGGTTGCTGGGCCCAGCGAGCGCCGCGTCAGGCACAGGGTCGCCCGGCTCCGCGAGCGCCGCGCCAGGCACAGGGTCGCCCGGCTCCGCGAGCGCCGCGCCAGGCACAGGGTCGCCCGGCTCCGCGAGCGTTGCGCCGGGAGCCGGGTCGGGCGTGCGCGTCGGGGCTCCCGCCGGTGGCGAGGAGCACTGGCTCACAGGCGGGATGCTTCCCGGCGAGCTCACGATCGCCCAGCAGATCGAGCGCAGCGGCGCGCCCACGATGCTGCTGGAGCGCTACAAGGGACGGCTCGAGTACCACGAGCCATGGCACGTCGACCGCGAAGTGTCGCACCTGTTCCGCGGCCTGGTGGACGCCGCCGAGGTCGACGTGCTGCTCGCCGAGCACGGCCATGAGCACCTGCGCCTCGTGGACAACGGTGTCGTCAACCGGCGTTCCGCGGCGCTTGCGGATCTACCGCACGTGCGCGGCTACCACCTGGTCCCTGCGGCCGCCTCCAAGGCGGCCGCCGTCGCGTTCCACCGGCGCGTGCGCGGCTATGCGCGCGAGGAGACGTTCGCTGTGGGCGACTCGCGCGAGGATCTCGCTTGCGCGGAGCACGTGGGCGCCTTCTGGCTGGTGGCCAACTCGGTGCAGCGCGACCCCTCGATGCGCGAGGCGATGGCGGCATTCGACAACGTGCGCGTCACCGAAGCGGCCCACGGCGCGGGGGTCTACGAGGCGGTGCTCAACACAATGCTCGGCGCCTGACGGCCCAGCCGGCTCGACGATCGCGTTTGCCGCCGTTCAATCGACGATGGCCTTGCGTCGTTCAATCGACGAGCCCCTCGCGCTTCTCCTCCTCGTAGAGGCGTTCGACCACGAACTCCTTCAGCAGGGTCTGGTAGCCGGTGTTGCGGCGCGCGGCGAGCACTCGCAGCCGCTTCAGCGTGAATTCGTCGAAGCGCACGGCTATCGGTGTGGTGCGGCCTTTGGCGAGCGCCTCCTTGGGGATCTTGCGTCTCCGCGATTCCTGCTTGTGGGCGGCTGCCAGTTCGGCTTCGAACCTCTCGGACATCTTCCTTCCCACCTCCTCCGAGATGGCTTCTTCCCTGCTCTGATCTCTCTTTGAAGGGGGCATCTATGTTCCTTTTCAAAATTTTGCCATAGTGACTACGAAGGTAATTACGATAGTACCAAACGTAGTTACGATAGTAAAATTTCAAAATGGAAACAACCACCACCGGGCGACGCCGGCGCGCTCAACGCTTACGAGACAGCGCTCGCCACAGCCGCCGCCAGAAGCCCGGCTCGGGTCGGCGGCGCCAGCGCGCGGGCGGGGGAACGGTGGTGCGCACGAGCGCGACCCACTCCTCCAGCGGCAGCTCGCCCGAGATGAGTCGGCCGAGCGCGCTTGTGACCGGCGCCTCCACACCGGCCCGCTCGAGCGTGCGGGCAAGCAGGGGGACCCACTCGAGCGCCTCGACGGCCTGGCCGATGCGCGCCGGGATCTCGGCGCCGGGCACGCCGGCGGCGAGCAGCTCACCGGCGCGGCGGTTGCGGCTCTCGCGGGCCAGGGCGGTCGCGACCAGGTCGCCGATGCCGGCCAGGCCGATCATTGACTCGGGCCGCGCCCCCAAGCCCTCGGCGTAGCGCCACACCTCGGCGAAGATGTGCCCGGCGGCGGCCCCGGCGGCGTTGGCGCCCTGCGCCTCGGTGGCGCCGGACGCCAGCGCGGCTGCGTTCTTGGCGGCGCCCGCCAGCTCTACGCCGATCGGGTCGTTGGACTGCTCGCACACCACTCCGGCGCGCGTGAACATCTGCGCGAGCGAACGCGCGAGCTCCTCGTCGATGCAGGCCACCACCAAACCGGCGCCTGAGCGCACCATCTCCTGCGCGTGGGCGGGCCCGCCGACGCAGGCGACGCGGTGCGGGCCGAAGAGCGCGCTCAAGACCGTCGTCGGCGGGCGGCCGTCGGGCGGGACGAGCCCCTTGGCGACCGATACGACGGCGGCGCGCCGCCCGAGCCCGCCCGAGCGCAGCGCGGCGATCGCGTGCGCCAGGCCGCGCGAGGGGACCGCCAGAAAGACGTAGTCGGCGCGCGCGACGCCCGCCGACACCGGCTCTACTCGCAGCTGCGCGGGTAGCTCCACGCCGGGCAGGTAGGCCTTGTTCTCGCGCTCGGCCCCGAGCGTCTCGGCCTGCTCAGGGCCGCGCGTCTGCAGCGTAGTGCGCAGGCCGGCCCTGCACAGCAGCACCGCCAGCGCGGTCCCGAACGAGCCGGCGCCGATCACGGTCGCGCGACGCGCCACGGGACTGGGGAGCGAGCGGCCGCGCGGCGCGCGCAACGCCGGCACCGGCGCCTCTGCCGCCGGTGCGCTTATGCCCTCGGCGGCCGGCGTGCCCACGCCCGCCACGGTTGGTGTGGCGAGGACCTCCTGGGTCGACGCCGCCGCGGGGCTCGGAGTAGGCTCGGGCGCGGTCATCCGATGAGCGAGCGCGGCCGCGGGGCTCGGAGTAGGCTCGGGCAGGGTCATCCGATGAGCGAGCGCGGCCGCGGGGCTCGGAGTAGGCTCGGGCGCGGTCATCCGATGCCTGACCCTAGCGACCCCGTGACGCACGGGTCGCCAAATGCGCTACACGAGTCCCGCGAGCTTGCGGCCCGCCGCCCTCAGCGCCCGCGGCGTGCTTGCCTCGAAAATCACCTGCAGGTCGATGATCCGAGCCTCGAACGGGTCGAGCTCGTCGCGCCCGGCGACGGCATAGGCCGGCACCCCGGCCTGGCGCGCGCGGGTGGCCACCTCGAACGCGACGCTCCCCGCGAGCGTGCGGTCGTCCAGGCGCGCGCATGCGATCACTACCGCCCTGGCGGCGCGCATACGTCGGTCGAAGTCCAACCCGTCGAGCGGAGCCCGCGCCTGTCCCCGCCGCGCGTCGGCTGGATCGCCAGAATCGCCGTCGAGCGGGCAGAGGTCGCATCGCAGGCGTCCATCCGCCTCGAGCCCGCGCTCCAGCGCCTCCCCTACGCGGGTCCCCTCCAGCCTCTCACCGAAGCCCTCGGCGAGCACGAGCACCGTTGTCGAGATCACGGCTGGCATCCTTTCAGGTGTGCCACGCAAGCAAGCCGACACGGGAGGGGCCGGCGGATCCGGCGAGAATGCCATACCCACTAGCCGATCCGGCGAAGAGAACGTCGCGGACGCGCCCGGCTCGAATCGTAAGAACGGCGAGGACGGGGGCCACGTCACGCTCGAGGTCTGCGGGCGGCAGCTGCGCGTCTCCAAACCGGAGAAGCTGTTCTTCCCGGAGCCGGGCTTCACCAAGCTCGACCTCGTCGCCTACTACGTCGAGTGCGAGCAGGCGGTGGTGCGCCACCTGCGCGAGCGCCCCACGGTCCTCAAGCGCTGGGTCGACGGGGTGCAGGGCAAGCCGTTCTTCCAGAAGCGCGTTCCGGGTGGCGCGCCCGACTGGCTGCAGACGGCGACCGTCACCTTCCCGAGCGGCCGCCACGCCCGCGAGCTCGTGCCCAACGACGCCGCCCACCTCGTGTGGGGGGTGAACCTCGGCGTAATCGACTGGAACCCGTGGCCGGTGCGCCGCTCCGACCTCGACCATCCCGACGAGCTGCGCGTCGACCTCGACCCGGGTCCCGACATCGACTTCGCCCAGGTCCGCCGCGTCACGCTCGCCGTGGGCGATGTGCTCGAGGAGCACGGCCTCCGCGGCTTTCCGAAGACATCCGGCTCGCGCGGAATGCACGTGTTCGTGCGCACACTCCCCGAACACGGCTTCTCGGAGGTGCGCCGCGCCGCGCTCGCGCTTGCCCGCGAGGTCGAGCGGCGGATGCCCGGCGAAGCGACCACCCGCTGGTGGAAGGAGGAGCGCGAGGGGGTGTTCATCGACTACAACCAGAACGCCCGCGACCGCACCGTCGCGTCGGCGTACTCGGTGCGGGCGGTGCCCGACGCGCGCGTGTCGTGTCCGCTGGAGTGGGAGGAGGTCGCCGACGTAGAGCCCGCCGAGCTGCGCATCGACACGGTCCCCACGCGCCTGCGCGAGCGCGGCGACCCGTCCGCCGCCATCGACGAGCACGCCGGCTCGCTCGCCTCGCTGCTGGAGCTGGCGGCGCGCGACGAGCGCGAGGGACTCTCCGACGCCCCGTGGCCGCCGCACTTCCGCAAGCAAACGGGCGAGCCGCGCCGCGTCCAACCGAGTCGGGCCAAGCCGCGATGACGCTGCCGCTCTCCCCGCCGCTGCTACCCGAGCTTGCCCTCTCGCGCAAGACCCTGCCCGTCGGCCCGGACTACGTCTACGAGGTCAAGCTCGACGGCTTCCGTTGCATCGCCTTCGTAGACGGCGACGAGCAGTTCCTGCAGTCGCGCAACGGGCGGCCGCTGCACCGCTACTTCCCCGAGCTGCGCTTCCCGCCGGGTCGCTACGTGCTCGACGGGGAGATCGTCGTGCGCGATGACAGCGGGCGCGAGAACTTCGACGCGCTCGGACAGCGCGTCCACCCGGCGGCCTCGCGCGTCGAGCGCCTCTCGGTCGAGACGCCCGCCGTCTACGTCGCCTTCGACCTGCTCGCCTTCGAGGACGACTCGTGGCTGGAGCAGCCCTTCGCCACCCGGCGCGCCGCCCTGGAGCGGTTGCTCGGAAACCCGCTCTTCGACGGGGCCCCCCTCGAGCTGATGGAGTCGGTCGCATCGCCCGAGCGGGCCGAGCGCTGGCTGGGAGAGGCGGAGGGCGCGATCGCCAAGGAGCTCTCCGCGCCCTACCGGCCCGGGGAGCGCAAGGGAATGGTCAAGGTCAAGCGCACCCGCACGATCGACGCCGTCGTCTCCGGCTGGCGCCCGGGCAAGGAGCCCGCCACGGTGGGGGCCCTGATCCTCGCCCTCTACGACGGCGATGAGCTGCGCGTGGTCGGTCACTGCTCCGGGCTCACCGCGAAGGTCAAGCGCGAGCTGGTCGACTTCCTCGCCCCGTATGAGACGGGCGAGCGCGGCTCGGCCGATCCGAGCCGATGGAGCGCCGGACGCGACCTCGAGTGGGTGGCGCTGCGCCCCGAGCTCGTCGTGGAGATCGACTTCGACCACGTCTCCGCCGGGCGCATCCGCCACGGCGCGAAGCTGCGGCGCTGGCGCGATGACAAGCCCGCGCGCGAGTGCACTATCGACCAGCTCGCGGGCTAGTCGCAGCCGTTGCGCATGGTCCGGCGTTGACCTCGTCGGCTCGCGCCGGGGGAGCGCGCCGTTGGCTGGAACTGCCCGCGGCTCTGCTCGCCACCTGCCGCATTCGGAAAAGGAGCGGGGCCGATGGCGCCACTCGACCGGACAGGTAGGTCGACAGGCGGGAGGCTGACGTGCCGGCCCTTGCGGCGAACGCCTGCTGGGAGAGGCCGGACGCGCGGACGAGCGATCTGACCTCGGACGCGACGGCCTCTCGCTCCGACTCCGCGGCTGCTGAGCGAGCGGTCTCGATCAGGGTCTCCAGCAATGCGGCGGTGCCGTAGGGCCGCGAGATCGCGAGCGCCTCTTCGACCTGCCGGGCAACCGGCCCCCAGGGATCGGCGTCGATCGCGGCCGCAAGTCTGTGCCAGTCGGGCAACATCCCGCGCTCGATCGCGGCGAGGACTCCCTCGAACGGCCAGGTCTCGACCGGGTCCTCCGGGGAGACGTCCAGATTGCGGAACCTCAGGGCGCTCACGAGGACCTGGCCATGGCCGCGGAGACGTTCTTGCACACGCCAACCACGGATGCCCAGTCCGCCCAGCGAGGGTCGAGGCCCTTGTAGTGCGCCAGCTGCGATGTGGTCCGGATGTCCGCCGGCTGGGGGTCGGCGAGCTGCCTCGCCAGCTGCGTCGCCACGCCCGCCGCCCCGGGTCCGCGCTGGTCGCCGAAGAAGTCGTCGATATGGGCCAGAACCGCCGCGGCGCTCTCTACCGTGCAGCGATCTGACAGAGCGGCGACGTCGAGGTAGTCGCGGGTCTGGTTGCGGCGCACCACGAGGTACCCCTTGATCCGCAACGTCTCCTCGATGGTGGGCACGCGGAGCCTGTGGCCCGATGGCAGCTCGACCTCGGCCAGCTCGAGTGGGGTTCGACGGATGAGCTGGCGCACCCCCGATTCGATCCCACCCAGCTCTCCGAGAATGATCTTGTTGGGCGTGACCCGGTTGGTGACCCACCCATCCGTGCTCTCCACCGCGTCGAGCACAATCTCGAAGCGCTCCGCAAGATCGGCGAGAACGTGGTCATGGTCATAGGAGTCCCGGTGATCCGCCCATAGAGCCGCGGCAGAGCCGCCCACGAGCACGGCATCCGGTAGGACCTGCTGCAACCTCGCCGCCGACTCCAACACTTCCAGAAGCACCGCTCGGCGCAGACCCACGGCCTCCGGGCTGCCCGCCGCGGAGCGCTCGAGCTCGTCGGCCCCGGAAGAGGCATCGGGCACATGCCGCCCACGCCCGCTCGTCCCCTCACCTTGTCGGCTCATGGTCAATAAGATTATCATATCTGATAATCGACTTCGAAAGATTCCGCCGTGATGTCCGCATCCCCGACGTGGCCTCGATGGCGTCACCAGGTACGCTCTGAAGATGAGCGAGGAGCCCGCCCCGACAGCCACCGTGGCCGAGGAGGAGTACCTCCAGACCCTCTTCTGGCTGCACGAGGCGGGGCTGCAGATGACCGGCGCCAATGTCGCGCGCGCGATGCAGCTCTCCCCGCCCACGGTCCACGAGATGGTCGGTCGCCTCGAGCGCGACGGCTACATCACGCGTGGCGAGGATCGCATGATCGCCTTCACGCCTTCGGGCGAGGCTCACGCGGAGGGCATCGTGCGCCGCCACCGCCTCATCGAGCGCTTCCTCACCGACGTGCTCGGCGTGCCCTGGGACGAGGTCCACGAGGAGGCCGAGCGCCTCGAGCACGCGATGTCGCCTGTGCTCGAGCAGCGCATGCTCGCCGCGATCGGCGACGCCACCACCTGTCCCCACGGCCACCCCATCGCCGCCGGCGCGCGTCTCCCGGGCGTGCCGCTCGCCGACGTCCAGGTGGGCGCCTCGGTGCGCATCGTCCGCTTCGAGAACGAGGCCGAGGATCTGCTCCGCTACCTGAAGCAGTCGGGCATCGAGCCGGGCCTCAAGGGCACGCTCGTCGCCCACGACGCCGAGGAGGTCGTCGTCGAGGCCGCCGACGGTCTGCGCTGCGTCCTCACGCCGTCCGTCGCCGAGACGGTCTCGGTGATCGCCAACCCCTCCCCGCCGCCGCGCACCGCGCTCCCCGAGCAGCTCGTATTGGGTCAGAGGTACGGACGGTAGCTTGCCGGCTCGGACTCGGGTCGCGGGCGTGGTGACCGGTCACGTCCACCGATCTGCGGTCACCTGCGGATCTTGTCTCCCAAAATAGGCGACCCCATCTCGACATTCGCGAATGCCAAGTCCGGTAGGTGTCGATATTCGCGCCCTCAGAGAGACCGATACGCTTCGGCCAGTCGCCCCACGCCCTCGTCGATCTGCTCTGGCGTCACACCCGAGTAGGCCAATCGCAGCGTGTTCTCGCCGCCCTCCATCAGGAAGTCGGTCCCCTTCACGAACGCCACGCCCATCTCGCTCGCGAGCCCGAACAGCGCGCTCACGTCGGTGCCCTCGGGCAGCGTCACCCACATGAAGTACCCGCCCTCCGGCGCCACCCACTCGGCCTCCGGCAGCTCCCTGCGCAGCGCCTCTCCGAGCGTCAGCGCCCGCTTTGCCAGCGCCGTCCTCACCGTCTCGACCGAACGGTCGATCGCGCCCGACGCGCAGAACTCGTACACGATCGACTGCCCCACCATGCTCGGCGAGATATACGTGTTGGTCGCCAGTTTGGCGATCTCAGCGATCAGCTCACTCGGCCCCACGAGGTAGCCCACCCTGATCCCCGGACACACCGTCTTGGAGAACGAAGACGCGTACACCACGCGCTCGGGATCCATCGACAGCATCGTCGGCAGCCTCTCGCCGCTGAAGCGCAGCTCCACGTAAGGGTCGTCCTCGAACACGAGGAATCCGTGCTCCGCCGCCAGGCTCAGCAGCGCCTCGCGCTTGGCCTGAGAAAGCGTATACCCGGCCGGGTTCTGGAAGTTCGGGATGATGTGCGCGAGCTTGACCCTCACGCCCGCCTCACCACCACCGATCGACGATCGATCCCCCGCCTGCCCCCCGCGATGGGGGGTTCGGGGCACACGGCGGGATCGCCGATCGGCCAGCAGCTCGCCGAGCGCGTCGGTGTCGATCCCGTCCGGCTGCAGCTCCACCGCATGCACCTTCGCTCCGCGCTCGCGCAGCGACAGCAGCGTGCGGTCGTAGGTGGGCCGCTCCACGATCACCTCGTCCCCGCTCTTCACGATCTGCTCGAACAGGAACGCGTCGGCCTGCATCGAACCGTTGGTCACCAACACCCGCTCAGGCTCCACGCCGTGCTTGTCGGCGATCCACGCGCGCAACCGCGGATACCCGATCGAGGTCCCATACGCGGTGGTCCCCGCCGGGTCGCTGTCGAACGCGCGCACCGCCGCGTCCTTGAGCCCCTGCACGTCCACGATGTCGAGCGATGGGGCGCCACGGGCGAACGAGATCGTCGGAGTCGACATGGCGCGCAAGCTTATGCGGATTCGTCGATCCCCGCCTGAACGGCGAGCGTCACGCGTCCGACCGTCGGCGCCACGGCGCCTCGGCCGGGAGCAGCCTGCTGTACTCGTCGATCAGCTCGTCCATCGTGCTCGCCAGCTTGTCGCGAAACCGCACCAGCTCGGCGAGGTCCACCGACCGGCTCTCCTCCACCGCATCGGGGCGGCGGGGATCCGGAGGGTTCGGCGGGGGCCTCCATCCCGGGGGTGATGACGGAGAACGCACGTCTCGCGGAGCCGAGGGCGGCGGCTGCGGCGTCCGCGCCGGGGGAGAGAACACCGGGGAGGGCGCCTGCGGCGTCGGCGCCGGAGGAGAGAACACCGAGGATGGTGGCTGCGGCGTCGGCGCCGGAGGGGAGGGCACCGAGGGCGGCGGCGGCGTCGGCGCCGGGGGAGAGGACACCGGGGAGGGCGGCTGCGGCGTCGGCGAGGGTGGGGTGGGTATCTCGCCGTATGCGGTCTCGCGCACCTCCACCGTCCAGTCGCGTTCGATCGTGGCGCCCGCCTGCGCCGGGACTTCCTCGCCTCCGAACACCGCCGGTCCCCCGAACGCCTCGCCCTCGCTCGCAGTCTCCTCGCCGGCGCGCCGCTGCGTGTCGCCGTGACTCTCCAGCTCGCGCTCCACCGCCTCGTCGATCAGCTTTCCAGCGGTCCTGGGCGACTCCTCGTGAGTGTCGCGGCGCCCGATCGAGGTCAGCTCGCGCTCGAGCTCCTGGAGCTTGAGCTCCAGCTCGCCCAGCGTCTTTGCGACCTCCTGGTCCACGGACCTAGCGTAGCCGCTGGCCGATCTGCGATCCCGTCGAGCGTAGGTCGGCAGCCACTCCGCCAAGGATCTCGACCGCGATCTCCGCGACTTCGGTGGGCGTGCGTCCCACTCGCACGCCCTTGTCTTCGAGCGCGAGCGCCTTGGCCGCGGCGGTGCCGGACGACCCCGACACGATCGCGCCCGCATGGCCCATCTGCTTGCCGGCGGGCGCCGTGAACCCGGCGATGTACGCCACCACCGGCTTGCTCACCGCCTCTGATATGTACTCGGCGGCCTCCTCCTCGGCCGACCCCCCGATCTCGCCGCTCAGCACGATCAGCTCGGTCTGCGGGTCCTCCTCGAACAGCTCGATGATCTCCACGAACGAAGAGCCCGGCACCGGGTCGCCGCCGATCCCAACGATCGAGCTGCACCCGAAGCCCGCCTGGGCGATCTCGTTGCCGATCTGGTAGGTGAGCGTGCCCGAGCGCGACACCACGCCCACGTTGCCCTCTTTGAAGAACGACGCCGGGATGATCCCCACGTTTGCCTTGCCGGGGGAGAGGATCCCCGGGCAGTTCGGGCCCACCAGACGCGTATTCGGATAGTCGCGCTTCAGCGTGTTGTACACCCTCAGCTCGTCGTGCGCCGGTATCCCCTCGGTGATCGCGATCACGAGCTCCACGCCCGCCGCGGCGGCCTCGAGGATCGAGTCGGCCGCGAACCGCGGCGGCACGAAGATCATCGCCGTGTTCGGCCTCGCCTCGTTCGCCGCCTGCTCCCAGCTGTCGAACACGGGGATGCCCTCGACGTCCTGGCCGCCCTTGCCGGGCGTCACGCCGCCCACCACGTTTGTGCCATAGCGGCGGTTGTTCAGCGTGTGGAACGACCCCTCTTTGCCGGTGATCCCGGCGACCGCGAGCCGCGTGTTCTCGTCGACCAGCACCGACATCAGAGCGTCTCTCCCATATTCCTTGGCGTGGCGAGCATCGTCGTGGCGAGCGTTGTCTTGGCGAGCATCAGGCGGCGGCTCCCGCGCTACGTGCGCCGGCCAGCGCCACGACCTTCTCGGCCGCCTCGTTCATCGTCCTGGCGGTGTGCACGTTCGGCAGCGCCGCCTCCTGCGAGCAGCCTGCGGCCCTCGACGTCGTTGGTGCCGTCCAAGCGCACCACGAACGGGATGGCATCCCCGTCCACCCCGATCTCCCCGAACGCGGCGATCAAGCCCTTGGCGACCTCGTCGCAGCGCGTGATCCCGCCGAAGATGTTGAACAGCACGGCCTTCACCGCGTCGTTGGCGAGGATCAGCTCGACCGCCTGCTTGATCTTGGCGGCGTCCGAGCCGCCGCCCGCGTCGAGGAAGTTCGCCGGCGCCCCACCCGCCTGGGCCACCACGTCGAGCGTGCTCATCACCAGCCCGGCGCCGTTGCCGAGGATGCCGATGTCGCCGTCGAGCTTGACGTACTGCACGCCCTGCTCCTTGGCTCTGCGCTCGATCGGGTCTTCGTTCTCGCCGTCCGACAGCCCCTGGCTCTCCGGGTGCCTGTAGAGCGCGTTGCCGTCGAGCGACACCTTCGCGTCGAGCGCCTTCACCTGGCGGTCGGGAGTGACGATCAGCGGGTTGATCTCCGCCAGCGTCGCGTCCTCTCCCGTCCACACCTCGTACAGCGCCACGAGCGCGTCGGCCACGCCCTCGACCACGTCGCCGTCGGCGCCGCCCTTCCTCGCGATCTCGATCGCCTCCTCGCGGCTGAGGCCCTGTAGGGCGTCCACGTGGTGGCGCACCAGCTTCTCCGGGCTCTGCTCCGCGACCTGCTCGATCTCGACGCCCCCCTCCACGCTGAAGATCACGAGCGGCTGCTTGGCCTGCCGGTCGAGCAGCACAGAGGCGTAATACTCGGTCGCGATGTCGCTCGCGTGCTCGATCCACAGCGTCCTCACGGTATGGCCCCCGATGTCCATTCCGAGGATGTTCCGCGCGTGCTCGCGCGCCTCTTGCTCGTCGGCGGCGAGCTTCACGCCCCCGGCCTTGCCGCGCCCGCCGATCAGGACCTGGGCCTTGACGACGACCGGGTAGCCGACCTCGTTCGCGGCGTCAACGGCGTCCTCGACGGTCGTCACGGCCTTTCCCGCGGACACCTGGAGCCCGTGTCGGGCGAACAGCTGCTTGCCTTGGTACTCGAGCAGGTCCATGCGGCGCGAGACTCTAACCGAAAGCGCGCTCCTCGCGCCGAGCGGGCCGCGTCGGGGGTGTGCGTTTTGGGGTGCCCCGCGTGCGCGCGCGGTCTTCTAATAGAGCCTGCTCTCTTCCGACGCCGCGCGCACGCGGGGCATGCCTGCACGGAGTCACGACGCGCGCCGAGGCGCGCGCAAGGCATAATGCCCGCCCGATGCCCATTCCGAAGAACATCTCTTTCGTCACCTTCGACGTCTACGGAACCCTGATCGACTGGGAGACCGGCATCTACGAGGCGTTCGCGAAGGAGGCCGAGCGCGACAAATTCGAGATCGACCGCAACGTGTTGATCGGGCTCTTCCACGAGATCTCCCAGGAAATCGAGTCCGGCTCCTACGAGCTCTACGCCGAGGTGCTGCGGCGCACCGCGATCGAGATCGCCAAGCGGCTGGAGTGGAAACTGGAACCGTCCCGCTCGGGCTTCCTGCCGGATTCCGTGCAGCGCTGGAAGCCGTTCAAGGAAACCCCAACGCAGCTCACCAAGCTCGCCAAGAAGCACAAGCTCGGGCTCATCTCCAACATCGACGACAAGCTGCTCGGCCAGACCCGCCGCCACATACCGATGGACTTCGACCTCGTGGTCACCGCCCAGCAGGTCCGCTCCTACAAGCCCGAACCCGCCCATTTCGTCGAGTGCGCGCGGCGCCTGGGCTCGAAGAAGGGTTGGGTGCACGTCGCGGCCGGCCACCACACCGACGTGTCGCCGTGCGTCAAGCAGCGCATCCCGGTGATCTGGGTGAACCGCAACAAGCAGATGCTCGACTCCTCGCAGCGCAAGCCCACCGAGGAAGTGCCGAACCTGCGCGAGGCCGCCAAGCTGCTCGGCGTATCCTGAGCGGCCCAGCCGGACGCCTCTCTTCGGGCCGGGATCGCCGATAAGTGCGCGTCGTCTCGCTTCACCCCGACGTCCTGGTGGCGACCAGCCGCATCTGGCAGACCACCTGCACGATCGTGCGCGGCTCCGCCACCGCAGCGGGCGGCGACGGCGACAGTCCCATCACGGTGCGGATCGCCGGCGAGGGGGACGCGGGGGCGGAGACGTTCGTGATCGACTCCCCGGTCCTGCCCGACGAGCTGGAGATCCTGCCGGCCCTGCTCGAACAGTCGCGCTTCCCGCCCCTGAGTGGTCTGCTGGTGACGCACGCCGACTGGGATCACCTGCTCGGGCGCCTCGCCTTCCCGGACGCGGCGCTCGGCTGCGCAACCACCACAGCCGAGCGCATGCGCTCGAGCCCCGGCGCTCCCCAGCGCGAGTTGCGCGCGTTCGACGAGCAGCACTACGTGCGGCGCGCCAAACCGCTCGCGCTCGGGTCGGTGCAGGCGCTCGACGTCCCGGGAGCCTGCGAGATCGGGCGGCATCAGCTCGCGCTGCATCCCGCCGAGGGTCACACCTCCGACGGGATGGCCGTTTGGATCGCCTGGGCGGGGGTGCTCGTCGCCGGCGACTACCTCTCGACGGTCGAGATACCGGTGCTCGGCGCGGGCGGCTCTCTCGACGCCTACCTCTCGACCCTCGAGCGTCTGCGACCGCTCATCGTCGCGGCCGAGCACGTCGTGCCGGGTCATGGCCCGGTGCTCGACTCGACGCGCGCCTTGACGGTTCTCGATGAGGACGTCGCCTACCTGAGCGCCCTGCGCGACAGGGGGGTCGGCGCCGAGCTGCCCGCGGGACGCCGCACGAGAACGCAGCGCCGACTGCACGCCGAGAACGCCGCTCGCGTCGTGGATTGAGAAAGCTTCAGTCGTCTCGAAGATTTCGATCTTTTCCGACGCCCGGTCCAGCTGCTGTGTAAGGATGCGGGGAGGGATGGTGGCACACCCCGACGATGTATCGACCTCGACTATCTCTGCAATGCAGATGCGGCGGTGATCGTGTGACCGAGCCCGGTACATGCCGGAAGCATGGCCAGGGTAATGCGATCTCGTAGCATGCGAGGGCCAGGAACGGCTCTGGTGGCCTCACGGCGGAACCCGGAGGCATTCGGAGCGTTCTATGTTGAGCTTGCCCCCAGCGTGTTGCGGTTTTTTGCGCGCCAAACGCGGCAGGCGCAGGTCGCATTGGACCTAACCGCGGAGACGTTTGCCAAGGCGTTTGAGGGTAGGCGCGACTTTCGTGGGAGCAGTGATGAGCAGGCCGCCGGCTGGCTGTGGACGATCGCGCACAGGGAGTTGGGGATGTACTGGCGGCACCGGAAGGTGGAGCTTGCTGCGATCGTGCGGCTGGGGTTGGAGCGACCGCAAGCCGCTGGAGATGAGTTGCAGCGGATCGAGGATCTGGCGACGATCGAACGGATGAGCCCGGCGATCGAAGAGCTGTGTGCCGAGTTGTCGGAGACCCACAGAGAGATGATCCAGCTGCGCGTGATCGATGAACTTGGATATCAGGAGATTGCTGAGCGTTTGGATCTGAGCAACGATGTGGTGCGGGCACGGGTATCGCGGGCGCTTCGGGTACTGGCCGATCATGCGCAATCGATGGGTCTTGAGGCCGCGTGTGATGAGTGATCAACGCGACGATCTCTGGCGCTCGCCCGCGCTTGACCGCTTCGGCGAGCAGCTCGGATGCCTGGCCGAGCGCGAGGCCAGACGTGCGCGCGCCGTGCGACGGCGGCGTGCCCAACGCATGGGTGCGGTGGTATCCGCTGCCTCTGCGCTCGGGGTCGTGCTGTTTCTCGTGGTGGCGAGCGGACACCATGTAGGTACTGCGTCCGCAGGGGTCAACCAGGCTGCGACCGCCGCCGAAAGGGCCGGAACCTTGACCTTCCGTTCGACGACGTCGCTGACCGTCGTGGGCGGCGAATCAGAGACTGTGCTGGAGAGAGGGGCGATCGACTTCCGCGTGGGCAGCTATCGCATCCTTGTCGCGTCCGGGCGCCACACCCCGGGACTAGAGCGTGTCGTCGTTCCCGGAGCGCTCTATGTCAAGCAGACCGGCGCGCTGCTCGCGACGGCGTGGCAAGGCGTGCGGTTGCAGCACCAGCCGCTGCTCGCGTTGGGCGGTCGAGGGGTTGCCGATCCATTGGGACTGCTCCATGTGCTCCGCGAGAGCCACGGCGCGGTTCGGATTGGCGTACAGCGCATAGGTGGTGTCGCCACAGTCCACTACCGCTTGACCACCACTCTCGCCGCATTCCTGGCCCTTCACAACGAGCAGAGCGTCGTGGGTGCCGCGCGGGAGGTGGGCGCAGTCGTGGATGTCTGGATCGACCATGCCAATCGTATCCGGCGTGCCGACCGTCTGTTCGTGCGAAACGGGTCGCACCAGGCGCGCCTGCTCATCACAACCAGCTTCAGCGACTACGGCACCCCGGTGTCCATCCATGCGCCCGCCGGGGTGCAGCTTGTCGGCACGCAAGGCCCCACCGGGCCCGTGAGCGAACCGCTGAGCGCCAGCGTCCTCTCCCTGCTGCGACCCTCTCTGGGAAGCGGATCACGGTTTGAGCCTCAGCAGCGGGCCGCAGCCAGGCGGCGCCGACGTCCGGCTGACTCCGGGCGATGGATGGCTCCGCGTGGCCGTAAGCTCGCCAAATAGCGCGCTCGTCACAGATCACGGCTACGTGCATCTATACAAATAGTGCCAAGTGCACGACCCCATAATCTGCGTCGGGCCAAGCGCTGATGACGGCGCTTGTATAAGCGCACCACCCGTTGTACAACCGCCACCGTACTTCGGGTGGATGTTGGTTACCCATGATCGACTGAGAATCCGGTGGCCCTTTCTCCTAAGAAGAATTGCGCCATCTATGAGGAGGAACAAGAAATGGACGATCCACACGTAGCGCAAGCCCCGACTGAAAGAAGGATGGGCAGATTGACTGGCCAGATGCAAAGGCGGTCATCTGCGGTAGTCACACTGGTCGTCGTCGCCTGTCTGGCTCTTGTGACGGCTGTAGCATCAGCCTCGACTCTTGTCTATTTCGAAGGCTGGACCGCGAGCGTAATTGGCCCTCGGCACACCTTGACCCGCACATCCGTACGTGCCCTGAGTGAAAACGTGGCATGCACAGCAGCAGAGACATTGAACTTCGAACAGGTTGGCACCGCCATATGCACCTGGGGCTATGCCGGGGAAGTCGCTGAACATGCCTATTGTCAGTGTGAACTGCGTTATCCCTGGGCTGGCACCCCTATCGGATATCCGGAAGCCGACCTGCGAGCCAGGGAGGACTACTGAGCCATGGGAAATTCGCGTTCCGACTCCACTAGAGAGGACCCACACATGAGGGCGAGGCGGACCTTGAAGTCATCCAAGTTGATGTACGGCTTTGCAGCACCGATGCTGGCGTGCTTGGCGGCAGGCGTCGTCATAGTGTTCGCTGGCGGCGCCTCTGGCTCGACCGTGCCGAAGCCGCAGGCGGCATCATTCGACGGTGGAGTTCCGGCAGTTCTGTCCGCAGGGGTTCAGAGCGCGCTCGCAGGCAGCGAATCGGGTGCTGAAGTGGGGCATGTAGAGACAAGTGCCGCGCGGTCGATTCCGGCTCCGGGTACGGGTAATGCGGGTCGCTGGACGTTGGTTCCGGCAAGCGAAGGCGGCTGTCTGGTTACCGACGGCAGTGCGATTGCGTGTGCCACCTCGACAGAGATTAACGCTGGTCGTCTGACGTTGGTGAAGCTCTCGCCAAACCCGTTGGCACCCAAGCGTGGCCCATTGCCGAGCACCTATCCGTCCTCGAAGGCGACCTTGGAGGCGATGCGACCAGCAGCCAACTCGCTGACGGTGGTACAGGGAGTGGCACCAGACGGTGTGGTGTCGGCACGGGTGATCAATTCGCAAGGCATCACGGTCATATCGACGCCGGTAACCGACAATGTCTATGAACTCACCGTCTCCGAACTCGACCAACTAGGTAGCTTGGAGTTGGTGAAGGCCGACGGCAGCACGATCACGGTGGGCCACTAGCCCTAAGGCGTCAAGCACAGCTCCACCGTGCGTTGCAGGCTCAGCACCTGCCGCAAACGATGCGCAGTTGACTCTTGGGAGTAGCAAAGGATTGCAGATCATAGATAGAGTACAACCTACAAGGAGGAGAGGCTACATGCATCACGGTATCCGTGTTAACGTTAATAGAAGGCTCAGGGTGGCAGCAGTAGTCAGTGTCGCTTGTATGGCGCTGCTCGTGGTTCCGGGGATGGCGCTAGCATCTGGCACGCCTGCTCCCGCGACCAATAGTCAGATCGTTGCTGTCCATATCGGAGGGCTCCCGCCCGCACCCGCTCTTCACTCCCCGCTGGGGCCTGCTGCGGCGTCTCAGACCGCCTCAGCAACCCAGTGCTGGGAATGGACACCTTACGTGTATATAACGGGTCTAACCGGGAACAATCTCGCGCACTACTATGAGGAAATGTATTGGTGTGAGAACGGCACAAACATCACGTACCACGCGCAACATGCGTGGGGGGTTGCCGAAGCGCCGGGATGGAATTGGGAAGGCAATACGAGCACGTCGTCGGCCGGCGGAAGCGGATCGAGCTTCTTTCGGTACTTTGCACA
This sequence comes from uncultured Solirubrobacterales bacterium, assembly GCA_963729925.1. Classification (GTDB taxonomy): domain Bacteria; phylum Actinomycetota; class Thermoleophilia; order Solirubrobacterales; family Solirubrobacteraceae; genus Palsa-744. The sequence goes on from CAVSPS010000009.1 coordinate 228,276, forward strand.
AGGCAAGTTTTGCTTCATTTCCTACCTGGGTTGCGTTGAACAATGGACCCCCTGGATACAGATCACGGTCTACGGGAACGGCGGCTATGGCTGGAAACATTCGTGAGAGATAGCCATGACGGCTAAACGCACAATTGGCGGCATCTATCAGTTTCGGTGGTGGTTGTGGATCGCCGTAGCCATGGTTCTGGTCACGGTTCCCCTACTGGAGGTCGGTCCATACCCTCTGCCGCTGCTAGGGGCCGCGATAGTGATTGGGGCGTTCTTGTCCGCCAAGGGCTCTCTTCAGCGACAGCCTTTGATGGTGCTTGGCGTCACGTGGACAGTCATCGGCTTGGCTTTGCTACCGGGATACGCAACTCACACCGGGAGCAACGGCACACACCCCATTCGTGTGACGAGAGTGGGTACGCCAGGTTCAGTGAAGCACTGAGCCGCGACCACGTTCGACGGGAGGCTGACAGTGTGCGCCCGAACTACAGGGCGTACACTGTCTCCGTCCGTCCAACTATGTTAGCGGGTGCCATCCGGCTCACATGGTCGCGAGTGAGCTTGGCCTAGGTCGCGAGCGCCACCGGCTCAGCTCTCGCCGTCGGCTGCCTCGCCCTTGATGGTGGCGATCGGGGCGCCGGCGGCGATCGGCTCGCCCTCGGAGATCGGAAGCTCCGCGATCGTGCCCGCCTTGTGGGCGGTGATCTCGTTCTCCATCTTCATCGCCTCGATGATGCACAGGATCTGGCCCTCCGCCACGGTGTCGCCCTGTTTGACGAGCACCTTCCACATGTTTCCCTGAAGCGGCGAGGAGAGCGTGTCCGGACCGCCCGCGCCGGAGGACTTGCCGGCTCTGGAGGCGCGCTTGGGCGCCCGTGCCGCCGGCGTGGAGCCGTTGACCGCGCCGCCGCCTGCGCCGCCGCCGAATGGCGCTCCCACGACCCTCACGTCGAAGCGCCGCCCCGACACCTCCACCGTGTAGGTCTGCTCGACCTTCTCCTGCTCCTCCTCCACGTCCACCTTGGCGGGCGGCTTCTCGAACGCGAGCGTCTTCAGCCAAGCGCGGTCATCGAGCAGGTCGCGGCAGGTCTCGCCCTTGGCCCACTGGTCGGTCCGCAGCAGCGCCTTGTGGAAGGGGATCAGGGTCTTCAGCCCCTCGATCTCGTATTCGTCGAGCGCCCTCAGCATGCGCCTGGTGGCCTGAGCGCGGTTGGCGTCCCACACGATCAGCTTGGCCACCATCGGGTCGTACATCGGCGACACCTCGCCGCCGGCCCCCACGCCGGAGTCCACGCGCACACCCGGGCCTTTCGGCTCGCTGTAGACGCCGATCTTTCCGGGCGCGGGCGCGAAGCTCTTGGAGGCGTCCTCCGCGTTGATGCGGCACTCGATCGCATGGCCGCGCAGCACCACGTCGTCCTGGCGGTAGGCGAGCTCTTCGCCCGCAGCCGCGCGGATGCCCTCCTTGACGATGTCGATGCCGGTGGTCATCTCGGTCACGCAATGCTCCACCTGCACGCGCGTGTTCATCTCCAGGAAGAAGTACTCCCCGTCCTGCAGCAAACCCTCGATCGTGCCCGCGCCCACGTAGCCCACGGCGCGCGCGGCCTCCACGCCGATCTCGCCGATGCGCGCTCGCAGCGCCTCGTCCACCACCCATTCCGGCGCGGGCGACTCCTCGATCACCTTCTGGTGGCGGCGCTGGATCGAACAGTCGCGCTCGCCGAGGTGGATCACGTTGCCGTGGCGGTCGGCGAGGATCTGGACCTCCACGTGGCGGGGGTCCGGCAGGTAGCGCTCCAGGTAGACGGTGGGGTCGGAGAAGAACTTCTCGCCCTCCCTGCTCGCGCCCTCGAACGCGCCCTCCAGCTCGTCCTCGCAGGTCGCCACTCTGAAGCCCTTGCCGCCGCCGCCGCCGGCGGCCTTGACCGCGACGGGAAAGCCGATCTCCTTCTTGGCGATCTTCCGCGCGTCCGCGACGCTCGCCACCGGCTTGGTCGTCCCCGGCACGATCGGCACTCCCGCGCCCTGCATCAGCTCGCGCGCCCTCGTCTTGGAGCCCATCGCTTCGATCGCGCTCGCCGGCGGCCCGATGAACACGATCTGAGAGTCCTCGCACGCCTGCGCGAACGGGGCGTTCTCCGCCAGGAAGCCATATCCCGGGTGGATCGCCTCAGCGCCAGCTCGCCTCGCCACGTCGATGATCTTCTCGACGCTCAGGTAGTTCTCCGCGGGCGGCCCCTCGCCGAGGTTGTATGCCTCCTCCGCGCGCTTTGCGTGCAGCGCGTCGCGATCGTGCTCGGAGTACACCGCCACGGAGGCGATCCCCAGCTCCTCCAGGGCTCGCACGACGCGCACGGCGATCTCGCCGCGATTGGCTACAAGGACCTTCGAGAACATCGGGCCGGGAGCATAGTTGAGCGGGGCGTTGGCTTGCAGCCGAGGTCGGTGCTCTTCTGGGCACCGTGGATCGCGCAGCCGGTCGTTGTGGGAGCGACCGAGTACCCATCATCGTACCATGGCTCATGGTACTATATTAGCCATGCACACTACCATTGATCGGGCTGGGCGGATTGTCGTGCCCAAGGCGTTGCGCGAGGAGCTTGCATTCACGCCCAACATGGAACTGGAGCTGACCGCAGTGGGAGGGCACTTGGAGATTGAGCCGGTTCCGAGGCCGATGCGTTTGGAGCGTCGCGGCGGGCGGCTCGTGGCGGTCGCCGATGGCGACTTCCCTCCGCTCACACAGGAGGCCATACGTGCAACGCTGGAACTGGTGCGGGAAAAACGTTGACGCCCGACACAAGCGTGGTCATCGCGGGGTTTGCGGATTGGCATCCCAACTTCGAGCGAGCTCACGGCGCGCTGAACAGCGATCAGCCAATCGCGGCGCACGTCGCGCTGGAGGGCTACTCGGCACTGACGCGTCTTCCCGATCCATTCCGCGTATCGAAGGACATTGCGTCTGAGTACATACAAGCCGGATTCGCGCCCAAACGCCTGACGCTCCCCGACGAGGAGCACGACCGGATCATCGGCAGGCTAGCCGAGCGCGGCGTGTCGGGCGGCGCGGTTTACGATGCGCTTGTAGCGCTGACAGCCGCTCACCACGAGCATGTCCTCTTGACGCTGGATCACCGCGCCGAGAGCACCTACAAGCGGCTCGGCGTCAGCTACGAAATGCTGTAGCGCTACGCGCTTGCGATCATCCCCGCGCCCACCGTGTTGTTGGTGGCCTCGTCGATCAGGATGAAGGCGCCGGTGCGGCGGTTTGAGGCGTACGGATCGAAGACGAGCGGGGCGTTGGTGCGCAGGCGCACGCGGCCGATGTCGTTGAGGGCCAGCTCCGACGGCGCGCCGGCGCGCTCGAGTGTGTGCACGTCGACGTGGTCGCAGAGTGCGTCCACGATCGCGGTGACCTCGCGGGTGGTGTGCTTGACGATGTAGCGTCCGCCTTGGCGCAGCGGCTGGTCGGTCATCCAGCAGACGTCCGCTTCGAGCTCGCGCGCCACGGTGGGCGGCTGCTCGGGGCGGCAGATGGTCTCGCCGCGGGAGATGTCGAGCTCGTCGGCCAGGCGCAGCGTGACCGACATCGGCGCGAGCGCCTCGGTGAGCTCGCCGTCGTAGGTGTCGATCGCGGCGATGGTGGTGCGCTGGCCGGCGGGCAGCACGACGACCTCCTCGCCGGCGCGCAGCGCGCCGCTTGCCATCTGGCCGGCGTAGCCGCGGTAGTCGCTGTGGGTGGGTGGGGACCGATTCGTCGACGGGCGGATCACCCACTGCACGGGGAAGCGCGCGGGCCTGTGGTACGGATGGTCATAGGCCACCTCAACCTGCTCCAGGAGCTCCAGCAGCGTCGGGTGGTCGGGACTGTCATACCAGCCCATCTTCTCTGAGCGGTCGACTACGTTGTCGCCGTTGAGCGCCGAGATCGGGATGTAGGAGATGTCGCGGCCCAGGCCCGTTCCCGTGCCGATTGGGTTCAGCTTCTCCGCGAAGCCTTCGAACTCGGCCACGAGCTCTTCGAAGCGCTCCTGGGAGTAGTCGACGAGGTCCATCTTGTTGACCGCCACGACCAGGTGGGGGATGCCGAGCAGCGCGCTGATGAAGGCGTGGCGCTTGGACTGCTCGAGCACGCCCTTGCGCGCGTCGAGCAGGATCACCGACAGGTCGGCCGTGGAGGCGCCGGTGACCATGTTGCGCGTGTACTGCTGGTGGCCGGGGCAGTCGGCGATGATGAAGCGGCGCTTGGGGGTCGCGAAGTAGCGGTAGGCCACGTCGATCGTGATCCCCTGCTCGCGCTCGGCGCGCAACCCGTCGGTGAGCAGCGCCAGATCCAGCGCGCCCTCGCCGCCGCGGCGCTCGCTCGCCTGCGCGACGTGGTCGAGCTGGTCCTCGAACACCTGCTTGGTGTCGTACAGCAGACGCCCGATCAGGGTGCTCTTGCCGTCGTCCACCGAGCCGGCGGTGGTGAACCGAGCAGGTCGAGCGTCATCGTGGTTCGTCCTGTGAGCCCGTTGGTGTTGGTCGAGCGAAAACCAAGCATGCCGCGGACGCAGGGAGGGGACAGTGGTAGAACCACGGACCCGACCGAGGACGAAGGCAGGCGCCGGTTTGCAGCCGATCCAGGCGACAACGGGTTTGCAGGACGGACCACTAGAAGTACCCGGCCTTCTTGCGGTCCTCCATGGCGGCCTCCGAGACGCGGTCGTCGGCGCGGGTCTCGCCGCGCTCGGTGATGCGGGTGGCGGCGATCTCGGTGACGACTTCCTGGAGGGTCACGGCGGTAGAGCGAACTCCGCCCGTGCAGCTCATGTCGCCCACCGTGCGGTAGCGCACCGTCTCAGAGAACACGCTCTCGCCGTCGATCAGCTCGACGTCCTCGCGCCACGCGTAGAGCATCCCGTCGCGCTGGAAGACCTCGCGGTTGTGGGCGAAGTAGATCGAGGGCACCTCGAGCCGCTCGGCGTCGATGTACTCCCACACGTCGAGCTCGGTCCAGTTGGAGATGGGGAACACCCGCACGTTCTCGCCCTTGCGGATGCGCCCGTTGTAGAGGTTCCAAAGCTCCGGGCGCTGGCTCTTGGGGTCCCACCCGCCGAAGTCGTCGCGGAAGGAGAACACGCGCTCCTTCGCCCGCGCGCGCTCCTCGTCGCGGCGCGCGCCGCCGAACGCCGCGTCGAACTTGTGCTGGGCGATCGCGTCGAGCAGCGTCACCGTTTGGAGCTGGTTGCGCGACGCGCGCGGCCCCGTCTCCTCGGCCACCCTGCCCGCGTCGATCGACTCCTGCACGCTCGCCACGATCAGCCGCTCGCCGAGCTCCGCCACGCGCCGGTCGCGGAACTCGATCACCTCGGGGAAGTTGTGGCCCGTGTCAACGTGCATCAGCGGGAACGGGAACGGCGCGGGGCGGAACGCCTTCTCGGCGAGCCTCAGCAGCACGATCGAGTCCTTGCCGCCGCTGAACAGCAGCACGGGTCGCTCGAATTCGGCTGCCACCTCGCGCATCACGTGGATCGCCTCGGACTCGAGCGCGCGCAGGTGGCTGAGCTGTGGACGCTCCGCGACGCTCATGGTCCATCCGGGGCGGTCAGACCGGCCACCGGCTGCTGGGCGGCTGCCGCCAGCGCGGCGGCTGCCCGCCGGCGCTGCGGTAGCGAGCGCAGGTGCGCGAGCACGCCGGCCACGCCCACCCCGAGCGGGGCGCCGAAGATCACGCTGACCGGCACATCGCCGCCGGCGTTGTTGACCATCGCGAGCGCCGAGCCCAGCAGCGCGGCGGCCAGCGTGACGCGCAACGCCTGCGCGGGCACGCGGTCCACGAAGTGCGCGCCGATCCACACGCCCGGGATCGAGCCGATCAGGATGTTGCCCACCAGGCCGTAGTCCACGTTGCCGCTCACCACCTGCGCGAGGCCGGCCACCCACAGCAGCATCGCCGCGAGGAACACGCTCGAGCCGGCCACCCGCTGGGGGGTGAGCTTGAAGATGACGATCATCGCCACCCCGATCAGCGCTCCGCTGCCGACGGACGTCATGCCGAGGATCAGCCCCAGCGCGAACCCCAGCGCGATCGCGGCGATGCCCGCGCGCCTTGTGAAGTGAAAGCTCTCGCGCTCGCGCTCGGCGAGGTGGCTGAGCAGCAGGGTGCGCACGATCACGACGCTTGCCACGATCACGAGCGCTCCCGCTATGCACCCGACGAGCACGTGGTCGAAGCTCTTTCCATACGCCTTGTGAAGGCGGTCCACGAGCAGCACGCCGATGAGCGCGCCCGGCACGCCGCCGTAAGCCAGCCACTTGGACACGCCAAGGTCCACGGTGCCCTTGCGCAGGTGCTTGTAACCGCCGAGCGTCTTCGTGAGCGCCCCATACGTCAGGTCGGTGCCGACCGCCACCACCGGGTGGATTCCGAGCACGATGATGAGCAGCGGCGTCATCAGCGACCCCCCGCCGATCCCGGTGAGGCCGATCAGGATGCCCACTCCCAGGCCGAACAGCACGATCTCGGGGGAGATGCCGAGCATCAGCCGGCGCTGCCCACTGTTGCGAGAGACTCGATTGGCGCGAAGCTAGCCATCGTGACCGCCGAGGTCGTGAACATCCAGGGCATCAACGTGCAAACCGCACTCCGTCTTCTCAGTCCCTGCCCATCTGCCCTCGCGGCCCTCGCCCGGGAGCGTGCACGGGGCGCAGCCGATCGAGGAGTAGCCCTGGTCGTGCAGCGGGTGGTAGGGCAGGTTGCGCTCGAAGATCCGCTGCCACAGGTCCTTCTCGGTCCACAGCGCGAGCGGGTTGTACTTGAAGATCCCGCGTTGCTCGTCTCGCTCGATGTTTTGGGTCTTGGCGCGCGTAGCGGCCTGCTCGCGCCTGATGCCCGTTATCCAGCCCTCGGCGCCACCAAGCGCGTGCTCGAGGGCCGCGACCTTGGCGGTCGAGCAGCAGTGCTCGGGCCCGCTCCACGTTTGTTTGATCTCCCCACCCACCCTGCTCGCGTCGTGCACCTCCACGGCGATCCCGAAGCGCTCCTCGAACGCCCTCCAGGTTTGGAGCGTCTCGGGGAAGAGCACGCCGGTGTCGATCGTCGCGATCCGCACCGGCGTGGTCCCGCCGCCGAGGCGCAGCAGCTCGTCGAGCAGCACCGACTCCTCCTTCTGGAAGGAGCACAGCAGCACCACCCGCTCGCCGTGGCGCTCGACCGCCTCGCGCAGGGTGTCGGTCAGCGTGTTGGCCACATCATCGCCCAGGGGGTTCCCGTCCCTTGGGAGAGAGGATGTGGCCTGCGTCGAGTTGTCGGCTAGACCGCGCACTCGCCCTCGCCGCGGATCACCTGGAACGGCACGTCGCGGTTCCAGTCGATGAACGTGTTCATCGTCTCCAAGCCGAAGTCCACCGGCATCGAGAGCTCCTTGACGAGCCCTTCGAGCTCGGGCACTCCGACGCGATCCACGAACGCGCCCCACTCCTCGCCGTCATGGTGGTTGGCTTCGTAGTGGCGCACCCACCGCTCCACGGCGTCGGGGATGCGCTTGGCGGGCAAACGCAGTTTCAGGCGCGCTCCGAACTTGACCTCGCCGCCTTCCCACACGCCGCCCACGTGGGGGATGTAGGCGGGGATCGTGTGCTCGCCCACCTTGATCGACGCTCCGTAGAAGCCGATCGCGCCGAGATGGTGCTGGCCGCAGCCGTTCGGGCAGCCGCTCATCTTGATGTGGATCTTGCGCGCCAGGGGATCGGTGATGTCCATCTGCTCGATGCGCTCTTCGATCGCCTTGTTCAGGCCCATCGAGCTCGTGATGCCGAGCTTGCAGGAGTCGGTGCCCGGGCAGGAGACGACGTCGCCGATCTCTCGTGAGCCGGCGTCCCCGAGACCCAGCTCGCTCAGCGCGCGCCACACGTCGTAGACGCTCTCCTGCCGCACCCAGCGCAGGACGAGGTTCTGCTGGACGGTCGTGCGGGCGTAGCCGCCGGCGTAGTCGCGCATGATCTGGCCGAGGCCGCGGAACTGCTCGGGGGTGAGGTCGCCGCGGATGACCTTGACCTCGACGGTGACGAAGCCCTCCTGCTTCTGCGGCGCGACGTTGGCCTGCTGGAAGCGCTCGAACTCGGAGACGTCCCCGTTGGGGGAGCCGTAGCTGGTCGGCGGCGCGGGCGCGGCCTCGCGCTCGTCGTCGAGGAACAGGCGGCCGTCCAGGGAGAAGTCGCGCTGCGCAACCCAGTCGCCTTCGAGCTCCTTCTCGACTTCCTCGCGCAGCTGATCGATGCCGTACTTGTCGACGTACACCTTGATGCGGGCGCGGGCGCGGTTGACGCGCAGCCACTCCTGGCGGTCGAAGATCCTGAAGACGGCCTCGGAGATCTTCAGGTAGTCGCCGTTGTCGATCTCCACGAAGTCGTACAGGGCGGGGGCGACGCGCGGCATGATCGAGGTGCCGCCGCCGACGAGCATCTCGACGCCGCGCACTTCCTTGCCGTCGGGGTGGGTGGGGTCCTTCTTCAAACGCGCGCGGAAGGCGATGTCGTGGATGCCGCTGATCGCGCGATCGCGCGGGGAGCCGTCGAAGGAGGTCTTGATCTTGCGCGGCATACCCTGCGTGGTGGGGTGCCTGACGAAGTAGCGCACATAGGCGCCCGCGTAGGGGGTGAGGTCGAACAGCTCGTCCGCCGCCACCCCCGCCCACGGATCGCCGGTGACGTTGCGCACGGTGTTGCCGCAGCCCTCGCGGCTGGACAGCCCCGCCTCTCCCAGCTCGCGGATCGCCTTCTCGGCGTCGGGCAGCGGGATGTGGTGCATCTGGATGTTCTGGCGCGTGGTGATGTGGCCCTTGCCGAGCGGGGCGTACTTCTCGACGACGTCGGCGAACTTGTCCATCTGCTCGGGCGTGATCCCGCCGAAGGGGAGCTTGCAGCGGATCATCTGCACGTCCGGCTGGCGCTGGCCGTAGACGCCCTGCTTGAGGCGGAACTTGATGAACTCGTCTTCCGGCGTCTCACCCGCCAGGAACTTGGTGGCCTCGGTCTTGAAGTCGTCGTACTCCCGCTGCAGGATCGGGATCACGTGCCCGGGGACGTTCTGAAGGATCTCGGGGTCCTCCAGGGAGCCCTTTTTGGCGGGCCGCTCGGCGGGTATCGAAACTGGCTCCATCTAGCGAAACCTCCTGGTCCGGGCCGCGCGGGTGGGCGGGTCCCGGATTGATCGTATTGCCACGTCAGAGGGATTGACCGTAAAGCCTAGCGACTTTCAGGTATTTATCCAAGGATCTGGCTCGTCGGGTGGGCGGGACCCATGAATATCGCGTCCTACGCCTTCGAGCATAGCCGCGCGCAGCCACGGGTCCATGCCCTCGGCCAAAGGCGCCGCGCGCGGCGCGGTGTCGCGCATGAAGCGCTCCAGCGCAGCCGCGATCGCGGCCGCCTCAGAGGGGGATGTTTCCATGCTTGCGCTTGGGGCCCGGCTCGCGCTTGGTGTGCAGCGTGTCGAGCGCCGCGATCAGCTTCGGGCGCGTCTCGTGGGGGACGATCACGTCGTCGATGTACCCGCGCTCGGCGGCGGTGTAGGGGTTGGCGAAGCGCGCCTTGTAGTCGTCCATCAGCTTCTGGCGGCGCTCGTCGGGGGTGGGGGAGCCGGCGATGTCGCGGCGTAGATGATGTTGACCGCGCCCTCCGGCCCCATCACCGCCACCTCGGAGGTGGGCCATGCGAAGTTGAAGTCGGCGCCCAGGTGCTTGGAGGACATCACGTCGTAGGCGCCGCCGTAGGCCTTGCGCGTGATGATCGTGATCTTCGGGACGGTGGCCTCCGCGAAGGCGTACAGGAGCTTGGCGCCGTGGCGGATGATGCCGCCCCACTCCTGGGCGGTGCCGGGCAGGAAGCCCGGCACGTCGCAGAAGGTGATCAGGGGGATGTTGAAGGCGTCGCAGGTGCGCACGAAGCGCGCCGCCTTCGCGGAGGCGTCGATGTCGAGCACGCCCGCGAGCTGGGAGGGCTGGTTGCCGACGATCCCCACCGCGTGGCCGTCCAGGCGCGAGAAGCCGCAGACGATGTTCTTGGCGTGGTGCTCGTGCACCTCGAAGAACTCGCCGTCGTCGACGATGAGGCGCACCACGTCGCGCATGTCATAGGGCTTGTTGGGGTGCTCGGGGACGACGTGGTCGAGCTCGGGGTCCATCCGCAGCGGGTCGTCGGAGGGCAGTACGCGGGGGGTGGTTTGGAGGTTGTTCTGAGGGAGGAAGGAGATCAGGTAGCGGCAGTCCTCCAGGCAGGCGTCCTCGTCCTCAGAGGCGAACTGGGCGACGCCCGACTTCGTGTTGTGGGACATCGCCCCGCCGAGCTCCTCGAACTCCACTTCCTCGCCCGTGACCGTCTTGATGACGTCGGGGCCGGTGATGAACATGTGCGAGGTCTCCTTCACCATGAAGATGAAGTCTGTGATCGCCGGCGAGTAGACCGCGCCGCCCGCGCAGGGGCCCATGACGAGGCTGATCTGCGGGATCACGCCCGAGGAGCGCACGTTGCGCAGGAACACGTCCCCGTAGGACCCCAGGGACACGACGCCCTCCTGGATGCGCGCCCCGCCCGAGTCGTTGATGCCGATCACGGGGCACCCGATCTTGGCGGCGAGATCCATGATCTTGCACATCTTCTCGCCCATCACCTCGCCCAGCGAGCCCCCGAACACGGTGAAGTCCTGGCTGAACACGCACACCCGCCGGCCGTCGATGGTGCCATGGCCGGTCACCACCGCGTCGCCCCACGGGCGGTTCTTCTGCATGTCGAAGTCGTAGGTGCGGTGGCGCACGAACGTGTCGAGCTCCTGGAAGGAGCCGGGGTCGAGCAGCTTCTCGACGCGCTCGCGCGCCGTGTACTTGCCGCGCGCGTGCTGCTTCTCCTCGGCCTCCGGGGCCGAGTGAACAGCCGCCTCGCGCAGCTCGGTCAGCTGGGCGAGCTTCTCCTCGTAGGTCTCGGGAGCGGGGAGACGCGGCGCGTGCCTGTCCTTGGCGCGCGCGGTCTGCACGCGCGCGGCGCTCGACGATCGATCGTGGGAGCCGGTTGCCATCCGGCGGCGGATGTTATCCGCGCGAGAACGGCCGGTGGTGCGCGGCGCCCAACCGGTCGAGCACGCAGGTCAGCAGGTCGGTCGTCTCCTCTACCATCTGCGCTTCCACGGACGCCAGTTCCGCGGCCAGGTCCGCGACCGGCTCGGCCGGTGGCTCGGCCGGGGGAGGAGGCGGCGGCGAAGGCGGGTAGGTGGGCTCGGGCGCGGCGAGCGCCACCACCTCGGGCTCGGGCTCGACCATTCTCGGTTTGCGTCGGCGGAATAGACGCGCAAAGAATCTCAATTGCGGCTTGGGCTCGGACTCGGGGACCGGCTCAGGCTCTAGCTCAACGCCGGCTCGGCTCGACCACTGCCGCCGGCTCCGCGACAGGCTCGGGCTCTGGCTCAACGACCGGCTCGGGCTCGACCACTGCCGCCGGCTCCGCGACAGGCTCGGGCTCTGGCTCAACGACCGGCTCGGGCTCGACCACTGCCGCCGGCTCCGCGACAGGCTCGGGCTCTGGCTCAACGACCGGCTCGGGCTCGACCACTGCCGCCGGCTCCCCCGTTCGGGGACCCTCCATGACGGAGGACGGGCAGGCAGGCTCTGGCTGCAGCTCGGGCGCGGGCGCCTCGCGCGTGAGCGAGAGCGTCACCTTCGTGCCCCAGCCCGACGGCTTGAGCTGCACGATGCCGCTGGCGCCGGGGGCTTCCCACTCGACCTTCGTCTCCGGCTCAACGCTCGTGATGCGGATCTCGCCGAGCTTGGAGAGGTGACGGGTGAGGGCCTCGGGGTCGCTCAGCTCCGCCCACAGCTCGGGCGGGGACTTCACAAGCGTGCGTTGCACCTCGGAAGAGACGCTCATCGCCTCCTGGTTCGAGCGACGCGGCAAGAGTCCTTCCGCCGGCTGCACCTTGATCGACCTACCTGCACGATGCTTTGCGTCGCTGCCGAACGCCTCGCGCCTGTCGATGGGAAGAAAAGTATACTCAACTATAGTTTTGTTTGCTATAGTTTTCTCAATGTCCCTAAGCGACACTTTTGTTGGACGCAGAGCCGAGCTCGACGCCCTGAGCGGCGAGCTCGCTCACGTGCGGGCGACGGGGGAGGGGCGCTTCGTCTGGATAAGTGGCCGGCGACGCGTGGGCAAGTCAAGACTCGTGCAGGAGTTCGTGGAGGGCTCTCGGCAGCGCTATGTCTTCTACCAAGCGCCCCGTCGACCGCCCTCGGAAGGGTTGGAGCGCTTTCGGGTGGCCTTGGAGGACTCGACTCTGGCGGCCGCGAGGCTGACAGAGGCGGGCGCTCGCTTCGAAAGCTGGCCGGCTGCCCTACGGCTTGCATCCGAGGAGGCCACGCGCGAGCATCCGGCTGTGATCGTGATCGACGAGTTGCCGTACCTCGTCGAGTCGGACGCCGGCGTCCCAGCCGACGTCCAGGAGGCATGGGACCGCGAGCTGCGACGCCGACCCGTTCTGCTCGTGTGCATCGGTAGCGACATGCGCATGATGCGTGCGCTTACTCAGCATCCGGCCGAGCTGTTCGGCCGGCCGACGCGCGAGATGACGGTCCACCCCTTCAGCCCGCGCGATCTCGCGGCCCTCAGCCATCTCGACGCGGTCGGGGCGTTCGATCGCTACCTGATCGTCGGTGGCCTGCCGATGATCGCGCGCTCGTGGCCCGATCGCTCAACCAGGCGCCACTACCTGGAACGAGCGCTCGCGGACTCCTCCAGCCCGCTCGTCGTCGACGGCATGCGCATACTCGACGCGGAGTTCGCCGGCGAGCTGCAGGCTCGTAGCGTGCTCGAAGCGATCGGCCACGGAGAGAGAACGTTCACCGCCATCAGCGCGCGCAGTGGCGTCGCCAACCACGCGGGCCTCACTGCGGCGCTGAACACGCTTACAGCGAAGGGGATCGTCGATGTCCGCCTGCCCTATGCAGCGCCGCCCGGCCGCAAGAACAAGCGCTACGTGGTCGCGGACCCTTACCTGCGCTTCTGGCTGCGGTTCGTGAGCCCGGGTGTCGATGAGATCGATCGCGGTCGCGGCGACCTGTTGCTGGCACGCATCGAGCGCGACTGGTCCACGTTCAGGGGGGCGGCGATCGAGCCGCTCGTCAGGCGGTCGCTCGAGCGCATGCTGCCCGCTCCGCGTTTCGGCGACGCTCGCTACGTGGGCGGCTACTGGACGCGCACCAACGTGCCCGAGGTTGACCTCGTCGGAGCCCCTGAGCCCGAGCCGAGCACGGTCTCGTTCGTCGGCTCGATCAAGTGGCGCGAGAACGCCATGTTCTCCCGGCGCGACACCCTGCGGCTGGTCGAACAGCGCGGTCTCGTACCCGGCGCTGCCGAAGCCCGTCTCGTCGGAGTCTCGCGCCGCGGCTTCGCAAACGACGCCGGGCTCGACGTCGAGGTATCGCCCGAGGATCTCCTGCGCGCCTGGCCCGAGCCGTAGTAAGGCGGCGGATAGCCGCAGCCTCTCGCGGCGCTATTCCTATGCCGCGGCTTGCGCGCCCCGAGGTGCGATGAGCCCCTGCTCGTGCAGCAGCTCCGCGATCTGCACCGCGTTGGTGGCCGCGCCCTTGCGCAGGTTGTCGGCGACGATCCACATGTCCAGCGCGCGCTCGTGGCCCGGGTCGCGGCGGATGCGCCCTACGAACACCTCGTCGCTGCCCGATGCGTGCGTGGCAAGCGGGTAGAGGGCCTTGTCGGGGTCGTCGACGACCGTTACCCCAGATGCCGCTTGGAGCAGCTCCCGCGCGCGCTCGGGGGAAAGGGGCTCGCGCGTCTGAACGTTCACGGCCTCGGAGTGTGCGTTGAGCACCGGCACCCGCACGCACGTCGCGCTCACCCGGATCGAGGGGTCGCCGAGGATCTTGCGCGTCTCGTTCATCAGCTTGCGCTCCTCGTCGGTGTGGTCGTCCCCGGGGGCGAAGCTGCCGGCGTGGGGGAGGGCGTTGAAGGCGATCTGGTGCGCGTAGGCCTGCGGCGGCTCGATCTCCAGCTCGTGCAAGCAGGGCGTGCGACTGGTCGAGCAGCTCATCGACGGCCTTCTTGCCGGTGCCCGACACCGCCTGGTAGGTGGAGATCACGAGCCGCTCGATCCCGGCGGCGTCGTGGATCGGCTTGAGCGCCACCACCATCTGCATCGTGGAGCAGTTCGGGTTGGCGACGATCCCGTGGTGGGACGCGAGCGCCTCCGGGTTGACCTCGGCGACGACGAGCGGCACGCTCCTCGCTCATGCGCCAGCGCGAGCTGTTGTCGACCACGACGGCCCCGGCGTCGGACGAAGCGCGGCGCCCACTCGCCGGAGGTCGGAGCCACCGGCGGAGAACAGCGCGAGGTCGAAGTCCCTGAATCGTCTCCTCGGTGAGCGGCTGCACGATGCCGACGCCCTCGATCTCCCTGCCCGCGGAGCGCTCGGAGGCGAACGGCACGATCTCCCGCGCGGGGAACGTCGCGCTCGCGCAGCAGCTGCAGCATCAGCGTCCCCACCTGTCCGGTGGCGCCGACGACGGCGATTCTGTAGCCCTCACTCATAACCTGTTCAGGGTACCGTCGGCAGGCCCGGCACACGTCCAGGCGGGCCTGCTTTCAAAAGCGATGTCCCGCGCGCCTGCGCGCGCGCCTGCGAGACATCGCCTCTACGGCTTGATGGCCATGAAGAGGATCGCGAGCAGCACGAGCAGATCCATCGTGGCACCCACGGCGCCGATGCGGCGCACCAGGGCGTCGTGCTCGGCGCTGAACGCCACGGTCCCCTCCCCGGCGGCGACCACATCCCGCTCGGCCACCGCGATCAGGCGCTTCTCGTTGGGGCTCAGGAACATGCCCTCGACCGCGCCGATCACGAGCGCCACGCCGATGCCCCACTGCACGAAGAAGGCGCTCCACACGTGCTCCTTGGATGCGAGGTAGACGCCGGCGATCACGACCACGGCGAGCCCGGGACCGATGACCCTCACGCTGATCGCGTGAATCGCCCTGTACAGCGCCGGCAGGGCGCGCGCGTCGGCCTTGCCCACGACGCCGAGCAGCACGGGGTAGGCGAACGTCGCGCCGAAGGCGATCATCACCGCCGCGATGTGCACGGCCAGGACGATGTCGTATGCGGTCACGGCGACTGTCATGGTCGAGACCCTATCCGCGGGGCGGGACGGAACTCAGAACGTCGGTGCGTAGGAGCCGAACACGTCCTGCATCGCCCCGCACACCTCGCCGAGCGAGCAGCGGTCCTTGAGCGCCCGGCGGATCGCCGGCAGCAGGTTCTCGCTGCCGCGCGCCACTTCGCGCAGCTCCTCCAGGCGCTTGTGCACCAGCGTCTGGTCGCGGTTGGTCTTGAACGTTTTCAGCCGCTCCACCTGTTCGCGCTCTGACTCGGGGTCCACGCGCAGGAGGTCGGGCACCTGGAGGTCCTCCTCCTCGTACTTGTTGACGCCCACCACGACGTCCTGGCCGATGCGGTAGCGCTCCTGGTAGCCCCACGCCGACTCGTCGATCTCGCCGGTGATGAACTGGATCGCGTTCACCGACCCCCCGAGCGCGTCCACCTTGGCGATCAGCTCGTTCGCGCGCGCTTCGATCTCATCCGTCAGCGACTCCACGAAGTAGGAGCCCGCGAACGGGTCCACGGTGTCGGCGGCGCCGGACTCGTGCGCAAGGATCTGCTGAGTGCGCAGCGCGATCTTCGCCGCGTGCTCGGTGGGCAGCGCCAGCGCCTCGTCGAAGCCGTTGGTGTGCAGCGACTGCGTGCCTCCGCACACCGCCGCGAACCCCTGCAGGGCCACCCTCACGATGTTGTTCTCCGGCTGCTGCGCGGTCAGCGTCACGCCGCCGGTCTGGGTGTGGAAGCGCAGCATCGTCGACTTCTCGCTCTTCGCGCCGAAGCGCTCGCGCATGATGTGCGCCCACATGCGCCTCGCCGCCCGGAACTTGGCGACCTCCTGGAAAACATTGTTGTGGCCGTTGAAGAAGAACGCCAGCCGCGGCGCGAAGTCGTCCACGTCGAGCCCCTTCTCGATCGCCGCCTGCACGTAGGCGATCCCGGAGGAGAGCGTGAAGGCGACCTCCTGCACCGCCGAGCAGCCCTTCTCGCGGAAGTGGTAGCCCGAGATCGAGATCGTGTTCCACTTGGGCACGCGTTCGTTGCAGTACTGGAAGAGGTCCGTGGTGAGGCGCATCGTGGGCTGCGGCGGATAGATGTAGTTGCCGCGCGCGATGTACTCCTTGAGCACGTCGTTCTGGGTCGTTCCGCGCAGCTGCTCGCTTCCCACGCCCTGCTCCTCGCCCACCAGCTCATAGAGCAGCAGCAGGCACGCCGCCGGCGCGTTGATCGTCATCGACGTGGACACCTCCTCGAGCGGGATCCCGTCGAACGCGGTTCGCATGTCGTCGATCGTGTCGATCGCCACCCCCGTCCTGCCCACCTCGCCGAGGCAGCGCGGATTGTCGGAGTCGAGGCCAAGCTGGGTGGGCAGGTCGAACGCCATCGACAGCCCGGTGGAGCCCTTGGAGAGCAGGTAGCGGTAGCGCTCGTTGGACTCCTTCGCCGATGCGTACCCGGCGTACTGGCGCATGGTCCAGGTCTGTTTGCGGTACATCTCGCGGTGCACCCCGCGCGTGTAGGGGAACTCGCCGGGCGTGCCGAGGTCGAGGTCGGGCGGGAGATCCTCGTCGGTGTAGAGCGCCTCTATCTCGATCCCCGAGTCGGTGAACCGCCGTGGGTCCTCGGGCTCCCACGATCGGCGCCACCGTGAGGCGCTCCTCGCTGTCGGCCTTTGATCTGTCGTCGGTCATTGTCACCAGCAGATCATATTTCGGAGCCCAAGCCGGTATCGTCCAGGCCGTGTCAACGTGTCTGGTCACCGGCGGCGCCGGCTTCCTCGGGTCTCATCTGTGCGATGAGCTGCTGGCTCGTGGCCATCGCGTGATCTGCGTCGATAACTTCGCGACCGGCTCGCTCGCCAACATCGAGCACATCCGCGACCCCGAGCGCTTCGCCTATATGGGCCTCGACATCATCGAGCCCTACTACGTCGATGAGCCGGTCGACTACATCTACCACCTCGCCTCGCCGGCCTCGCCGATCGACTACCTGCGCCTGCCTCTGCACACGCTGAAGGTGGGCTCCTATGGCACCCATCACACGCTCGGGCTGGCCAAGGCCAAGCGCGCGCGCTTCCTGCTCGCCTCCACCAGCGAGGTGTACGGCGATCCGCAGGAGCACCCTCAGTCGGAGAGCTACTGGGGTCATGTCAACCCGATCGGCCCGCGCGGCGTTTACGACGAGGCCAAGCGCTATGCGGAGGCGCTCACGATGGCCTACCACCGCCAGCAGGGCGTGGACACTTCGATCGTGCGCATCTTCAACACCTACGGCAGCCGCATGCGCCCGCACGACGGGCGCGCGATCCCCACGTTCCTGCGCCAGGCGCTCGCCGACCGGCCACTGACGGTCTTCGGCGACGGAAGCCAGACCCGTTCCTTCTGCTTCGTCAGCGACCTCGTCCGCGGGCTGATCGCGCTCGCCGAGTCCGGCCGCCACGACCCGGTGAACATCGGCAACCCCGACGAGTACACGCTGCTCGAGCTTGCGGAAGCGGTCAAGGAGGTCACCGGCGCGAGCTCGGAGATCCTCTTCGAGGCGCTTCCCGTCGACGATCCCAAGCAGCGCCGCCCCGACATAACGCTCGCGCGCGAGCTGCTCGGCTGGAGCCCCGAGGTGTCCCTGCGCGACGGCCTGCGGCGCACGATCGACACGTCCGGAATCGAGCAGCTCGTCGGTTGAGCGCCCCCGAGCGTGGGCGCCCACCCGCTTCCCGATCGCTGGACAACGCCCCACTCGCGCACTCGCGCGCTCGCGCGAGTACCCCCTCCTGGAGGCTTCCCGACCGCTACATCTGGGAATGTAGGTTGTTGTGAAGTCCGAGATGGGAGTGCGTTCCCCGGACGCGCCGCACGCTAGCCGCTCGGTGCGGCCACCTCTGTCTGCCGGAACGGGCGCCGACCGGGGGCCCGTCCCCTGAGGGTCTTCAACCGCCGCGGTCAGACCGCGACGTGCGCAACAAGCGCCCGCCGGCGCTGTCGTTCCTGCTGCGCATGGACACCATGCGCCGCGCGCTGCGGGTGCTCTCGCTGCTCGCGCTCGACCTGCTGGGCCTGGCCACCGCGATCTTCACCGCCCTGATCCTCAAGGCGGCCGTGCTCTCAAGCCAGGTGAGCGCGAGCGGGGCGTTCACCGAGACACGGCGCATACTCGCGTTCGCCTACCTGCTCACGGCGCTGCTGTTCGCGCGTTCCGGCCTGTACGCCACGCGCTCGCAGCGACCCGGCCTCTCGCGCATCGTGGGGTCGCTGTTCGAGGTCGCGTTCGTCGCGCTGCTGTTCGCTGTGGTGAACGGCGAACACTTCTCCAGCTACTACCTCTTCTACGGCTCGCTCGCCTTCGCGCTTCTCTATGTGCCGTTGCTTCGCTACGCCTATGAGCGCGCCACCGGCGCGATCCTGCACGCGGCCGGCTACCACCGCCGCGCCGTGCTGGTGGGCACCGGTAAGCACATCCGCGACGTCGCCCACGCGCTGGGCGACGCCCCGGGCTCCTCGCCGATCGAAGTCGTGGGCTTCGTCTCGCCCAATCCGCTGCCCCCCAACGGCGTGCGCTGCCTGGGCACGCTCGACTCCCTCGAGGACGTGATCGCGAGCGAGGGCGTCGACGAGGTGATCATCGCCGACCCCGACTTCCCCCAGGAGCGCGCGGTGGAGCTCGTCGACCAGTGTCACCGGCGCGGGGTGCGCGTGCGGATCGCGCCATCCACGATGGAGATCCTCATCCAGCGCGCCGAGTTCGTGCCCGGCCAATCGGTGCCCCTCTTCGAGCTGGGCCCGCCCGTGTTCGAGGGGATCGACTTCGCGCTGAAGCGCACCTTCGACGTGGTGGGCGCCACGGCGCTGCTGCTGTTGCTCAGCCCGCTGCTCGCCGCGATAGTGCTCGCCGTGCGCCTCTCCTCGCGCGGGCCGGCGGTATATCGCTCGATGCGGCCCGGCATCGGCCAGCTCCCCTTCGCGTGCCTGAAGTTCCGCACCATGTACTGCGACGCCGATGAGCGCCAGACGGCGCTCGAGGAGCTGAACGAGGCCGACGGCGCGCTCTTCAAGATCCGCGACGATCCGCGCCTCACGCCGGTCGGTCGCTTCCTGCGGCGCTTCTCGCTCGACGAGCTCCCGCAGCTCGTGAACGTGGTGCGCGGAGAGATGTCGCTCGTCGGGCCCCGCCCGCTCCCCGAGCGCGACTTCGAGCTGCTCGCGGACTGGCACCGCAAGCGCTATCTCGTGCTCCCGGGCATCACCGGTCTGTGGCAGGTGTCGGGCCGCTCGGAGCTCGATTTCGACGAGCTCGTGCACCTCGACTTCATCTACCTGGAGCGCTGGTCGCTCGCGCTCGACCTCGCCATCCTGCTGAAGACGGTTCCCGCCGTGATCATGCAGCGCGGGGCCTATTAGCGGGCGTCGCACGCACGCGCCGCTCGCCGAGTGGGCAGAGCGGCGCATGTGAGCGCATCGTCGCCGGCGGCTTCCCGGCTGTGATCGCGCGCTCCACACGCCGCCGGCGCGGGGCCTACCGAGCCGCGCCGGGCCGTATCGAAGCGGTGCGGGGCCTGATAAACGCTCGCGCGGGCTCGGAGAGAGCGCGCTCGTAGACCTGCCAGGTGGCGCGCGCAACGTCCTCCCAGCTCCATGCCGGCGAGGTGGTCGTCCCGTAAGCCGCGCGATCGGGCGCCTCCGGGATCACGATCACGCGCTCGCGATCGAGCCCGAGCTTCGTGACGGCATCGTCGGCGACGGCTTCGGTGGGGACGATGACGTGCGTCGCGCGCGCAAGCGCCAGGTGGCGCAAACGCTGGTGCACCCCACCACAGCGCAGGCGCTCGCTGAGGCGGGTGAGCACGTCGATGTCGTGGACGGTCACGACCATCGGACAGGGGCTGCGCAGCATCGCGCCCTCGATCCAGGGCGAGTGGAACACGTCGACGCGCCGCCCGCGAACCGTCGCCGAGGGACGGTGCGTCTCCACGATCTCGACGCCTTCGGGGGCGGTGTCGCGCAGCCCCGCCAGCAGGCAGCGCGAGTAGCGCTCCACGCCGCCCACCGAGCCCGTGGGGTGCACCAAGCCCGCGCCGCGCACCGAGCCCGCGGGGCGGCTGTCGAACGCGATCCTCATGGCCTCCGGCCGCGCAGCCCTCGACCGCAGACCGCGAGACGCCTTCACGTCTGTCCCAAGCCGAGGACGTGCACGCCAGGGAACATAGTCGCTCCGGGCGCTCGGTGCGCGGAGCGCCCGCGGATTGTTCCCGCTGTTTCCAACCGATTGCGCCCTCGCGCCGCGCCAAGAGCCTGATCTGGGTTGCATGAAACTTGATCTGGGTTCCCTGAAGGGCTCAGAATGGTGTTCGGAGGAACCTGAAGGGGGAGATGTGGGATGCTCTATTTTGAGATTTTGCGATAGTATATACAGCCTGTATCTATAATGGCAAAATCTCAAAAGAATCACGCCTACCACGAGAGCCTGTGGGAGGGGGTGCCCGAGGGACTCGCTCCGCCGGACGCGCGCCTGCGCGAGGCGTTCCTGCTCGAGCGGGTGGCGGCGTCGTCGGAGCGCGCCGGCCGTTCGATGCGGGTGCTCGACGTGGGTTGCGGCGAGGGTCACTTCGCGGCCGCGCTCGCCCGCGCCGGCGCCGAGGTGGTGGCGGTTGACGTGGCCGCCGAGCCGTTGCGCCGCGCGCTCGCGCGCGACCCCGATCTGGACGTGCGGCTGCTCGAGCCGGAAGGGCCGCTGCCCTTCGAGGACTCAAGCTTCGACGTGGTGTGGGCGGGTGAGGTGATCGAGCACGTCGCCGACACCTCCCGGTGGCTGTCGGAGGTGCGCCGGGTGTTGCGCTCCGGGGGCACGCTGCTGCTCTCCACTCCCGACCACGGACCGCTGTCGAGGCTGCGGCTGGCGCTCAGCCGCAGCGCGTTCGAGGCGCGCTTCGACCCGCGCTCCGACCATCTGCGCTTCTACACGCGCCGCGCGCTCGCCGCCCTCTTCGGCGACTTCGGCTTCGAGGAGGTCACGGTCGCCGGGGCGGGGGGCCTGCCGGGGGCGCGTCGCGTGCTGCTCGCCAGCGGTCGCCGCCGCCGCTTCTGAGCGCGAAGCGACCCACCCGCCGCCGGCCGGCGCAGCCGCCTCTGGGCGCGAAGCGACCCGCTTGCGGTCGTCGAGGCGCTCTGTCCCGCGCGGGCCGCCGTGCCGGTCTTGCGCAGCGCTTCCACATAGGCGTTCTGGGCCGGGATCGACTCGGGGTCGAGGTACACGGCCGCGCGCAACTCTTCCACAGCAGCACGCGGGTCTGTGGGCATGTCGTATTCGCCCAGCGTCAGCCATGTTTCGGGGTTCGAGGGCTGCAGGCGCACGGCCTTCTGCAGGGTGGCGCGCGCGAGCGCGCTCTGGCCGGTGGCGTGCTGGATCGCCGAGAGCCTGAACAGCGCGGAGGCCGACAGCGGATCGCGTTCGACGCCCGCCTGCGCCGCGGAGAGCGCGGCCACCGGGTTGCGCTTGAGCAGGCCGAGCGCCTGTTCGGAGGCGTCCACCGAGCGCTGCGGCTGCCACTCGGTCCAGGCGGCGAGCAGCGCTCCCACCACCACCGCGACCGCGATGCCCACCCGCACGGAGCTGAGCTCGCCCGCCGCGGGCAGTCGCAGAGGGGCCGGCCGTCCATTTGAGCGTGGGTCTCTCGCCGCGCTCCCCGACCCCCCGGCCGCCGTCGCCGCCTGCCCGGGGTGAAGACCCGCTGTGACGGTCGCCTCCGGCGACCCAGCGGCGCCCGGCGACCCCGCGGGCGCCGCGCGATTGCCCGCGCGCAGCGGCCCGCGCCCGGCGAGCCAGCCGGCGCACAGCAACGCCACGCACGCGTTGCCCGGCACGTACCAGGTCCAGTCGGCGAACGAGTGCACGCCGAACACCACCACGACGCACACCATCGTGAGAAGCCCGATCCGCTCGGGCGTGTAGGCGGCGGGAATCGTCTCCCAGCCGATCGCGGGCGGCGACCGAAGCCGGGGGACACTCGCCTCCGGCGAGAATCCCCGTTTCGGCCAACGTGCGCTCCAGCGCCGGTTGAACGGGTGCGTCGAGCGCCCGGCGGCGGCCATCCAGGCGGCGAGCAGCGCGAGCGTGAGCGCCAGGCCGGCGATGCCGAGGTCGGCGAGCGTCTGCACCACGTAGCCGTGGGCCTGTCTCACATCGATCGGCACGGTGCGGTAGCGCAGGCGCGCCGTTTCGTAGCCGGCGGCGCCGGCTCCGAGCGCGGGATGGGCTTCGAAGATCTGCAGCGCCTCCTTCCAGTAGCGCGCGCGCACGCTGCCCGATCGCCGTGAGGCGTCCCGGCGTGTTCTTCGGCACCGCCGCGTTGGGGTCGGTCAGCGAGGAGAGATCGTGCGAGATCGTGCCGGTGAGCCCGCGCTTCGAAACCGCGAGGCCCGCGCCGAGCGCGAGCACGGCGAGCACGATCAGCGCGCCCAGCGCCGCGCCGACCGTGCGCCGTGTGGCTGGCCTCGGCGCGCCGCGGTCGCCGAAGAAGCCGATCGCGATGCCCGCGAGCGTCAGCACGACGAGCATCGCGGCGAGCAGCACGCCGAGCTGATGGCCGGCGGTGGTGCGCGCGGCCAGCGCGACCTTGTCGCTGCTCAGCGCGTGCCTGGAGAAGTCCCAGGCGACGACCGGGCCGGCGCCGAGCGCGCCCACGATCAGCACGCGCGCGCCGCGCAGGCGCAGGGGCACAAGGCACATCCAGGCGGCCACGCCCACCGCGAGCGCCGCCAGGGCGCCGCGCGAATAGGCGAGCATCAGGGTGACGATCATCAACCCCATCGCCGGGTAGGCGAGCGCGCTGAGAAGCGCATGCCCCGCGCGCCGCGCGCCCAGCCACAGGCACCCGACGGCGCCCATCGCCGCCGTCAGGCCGATCGCGTTCCAGTAGCCGTACGGTTCCTGCAGGCGCGCGTATATGTCGGTTGCGTCGAGCCGGTCGGGGAGCACCTTCGTGAGCAGCGCATAGCCGCACACCGCCACCGCCGCGAGCACGACCGCTGCGAGCAGGGCGCGCCAGCCGCCGGGCGCGATCCACACGAGCGCGACGGCGGCGGCGAAAACGCCGCTGTAGGCGAGCATCCGCCCCGCGTCCTGCCAGCTCGCGTCGGGCGCCACCGACCATACGACCGACAGGCCGGTGAGCGCCGTGAAGGCGAGCAGCAGACCGACCGTCCAGAGTCCGTAGGCGCGGGCGCCGGCGGGCACGAGCACCACGACGCCCGGCACGACGACACCCGCGGCGAGCGTGAGGGCCAGCTCGAGCGTGGTCATCGGCGCGAGGTCGAGTCCGCCGCCGGCGAGGAACGTGACGAAGCACAACGCTCCGGCGAGCGCGACCATCGCGGCCGGCGTCGCGCCCACCCTCAGTGGCCGGGCCGGCGGTCGCGGCGAGCCATCGGTGGGCTCGGGGACGACCGGCGCGAGCGAGTGCTCAGCGGTGTCGGCGTGCGTTGACACGCTTGCGCACCTCCCCCGCCGCGAGCACGAGCGCGCTCGCGAGCAGGAGCGCGAGCACGGCGAACAGCGAATGGGGCAGCGTGTTGACCGCCGAGGCGATGTTGGCGTGCACCACCCCCGGACGGATCGTCTCGCCTCCGACCTGGACGGGCGCGGAGCCGTGGCTGTGGGCTCTCTGCACCGCCCGCTGCTCGGCGGGCGTCAGCGGCAGCGCGACTTTCGAGGACGCGGACCCGGCGCCCGCGCCGACGCCGCCGCCGGCCGCCGCGAGCTCGGCCTTGCGGATCAGGCGTTCGCAGTCCAAGTACTCGCGCACCTCGGTGGACATCTGTTCGAGCGCTTCGCGGTAGGCGTTCTGGCTGTAGCCGCTGAACGGTTCGCCGTGCGCGCACTTTTCGACGATCGTCTGCCCCACGCCGGCCTCTGCGGGTGCAGCGGCGGCGAGGAGCGCGATCGCGATACAGAGAGTTGCCCTGACCCCTTGCAAGGCACGCAACGCTACCTCACCCGCCCCGGGAGAGGCCAAGGTCGGCGAGCGCGCGCGAGAAGCCCTCGGCCCAGGCGTCGTGGGTGTAGGCGCTCACATCCGCGCGTCCGGCTTCGCCAAGGCGCGCGCGCAGGGCCGGGTCGCCGGCGAGCCGCCGCAGGGCGGCCGCGAGCGCGATCGGATCTCCGGCGGGCACGATCACCCCGTTGCGCCCGTCGCGCACCAGGCCGCCCGCGGCGGCTCCGACGGCGTCGCTAGCGATCACAGGCAATCCACGGTTCATGGCCTCGTTCACGACCAGTCCCCACGGCTCGCGGAAGGTGCGCGTGGGAATCGATGGCACAACGAGAACGTCGGCGGCGGCATAGAAGTTGCGCAACTCTGCCGGAGATACACGGTCGATGCTCACCACCGAGGCCCCGGCCCCGGCCGCGCCCACCACCGAGGCCCCGGCCCCGGCCGCGCCCACCACCGCGCCGCCGGCCGGGACCCAAGGGGGGATGGATCCCGCGCCGACGAGGACGAGCGCGGCGGTTGGTGCCTGTAGGCCCGACATGCTCCAAGCCTGGAAGAGCACCCCCAAACCCTTTTCCCGGGTTGGACGTCCCGCAAACAGGAACTTCAGGGCGGACTCGTTCGGCCAAGCAGGGTCGGTGGGGGCGCTCACCTCCTGCGAGCCCCAGAATGCGTTATCCACCGACTGCGCAGCCACGTGTACGTTGCGCGCGCCGCGAGCCCGCACGTAGGCGCTGACGTGCGGGCCGTAGGTGACGACCGCGTCGGCGGAGCGATAGAGGCGGCGCAGGGCGAGGAAGCTGAACGCGTGCGCGAAGCTGCGCGGGTGCGCCCATAGCGACGCCCACAGGATCAGCGGCACGCGCGCGCGGCGGGCTCCCGCCCAGGTCGCTCCCAGCGCGACGCGCCCCCCCGTGGGACACACCACCGCCCGGTAGCGTCCGCTCGCCGCCAGCGCGTACAGCTCGCCCGCGCCCTTGAGGGTGTGCTCGCGCACATGGCGATGCGGGAAGGGCAGCTCCGCCGCCGTGGGCCCGCCGCCGTGATGGAGGCGCCCGCCGAAGAGCGCGAGCTCGACGTGCTCGCGCTCGGCCAGGCGCGCGAACGCGCCGACGCGGTACGGGGGTGCATGGCCGGTGACGAACAGGACGGGCTTCATCGCAGCACGTGCTCGTAGGCGGCCACGGTCTGCACGCCACAGCGCTCCCAGGTGAAGTTGGCGGCGACGGTCTCGCGTGCGCGCATGGACGCCTCGCGCAGCCGCTGCGGGTCGGACAGCAGCTCGTCGATGCGCTGCGTGAGGCGCTCGATGTCGCCGGGCGGCACGAGCACGAAGCCGTCGCCGGCGGCCGCGATCTCCTCCGGCCCGGGCTCGCCGCGACAGCCGATCGCGGGCACCCCGCCCGCCATCGCCTCGATGTAGGCCACCCCGAACGCCTCCTCGGTGGAGGGCATCGCGAACAGCGTGCACGCCCGCGCCTGCTCGATCGCCTCGCCCGGCGGCAGTTGACCGCGGAAGTCCACGCGCCCCGCGACCTCCAGCCGTGCCGCGAGCCCTTCCAGCGCGACGCGCTCGGGACCGTCGCCGACGATCACGTAGCGCAGCGTGGGATGGCGCTTGGCGAGCACCGCCAGCGCGCGCAGCACGTCGGCGTGGCGCTTGCGCGCCACCAGGTGGCCCACCGTCACGAGCGAGGGCGCGCGCCGCTCGCGCCGGCCGCTCGCGCCGCGTGGCTCGGGCAGGTCGGCTCCAAGGTGAACCACGCGCGTGTCGCGAGCGCCGTGCGCGCGCGCCAGCTCGGCGATGCCGCGGCTGTTCGCGAGCACCGTGGCGGCGGCGGCGAGGTTGCGCTCGACCGCCTCGCGCCCGGCCCGGGTGCGAGGCGCCGTGTAGAGCACGTCGCCGCCGTGTACCGACACCACCAGCGGAACCCCGAGGCGCGCGCGGCGCGCCGCGTCGCAGGCGGGCACCGCGTTGTGGGCGTGGATGAGGTCGAAGTCGAAGGAGCGGCGCAGGCGGCGCAGAGCGAGGCCGAGCGCGGGACCGGCCCAGGCGCCCCACGCGTGGTAGGAGCGCGAGCGCGGGGGAGAGACGTAGCGCACATAGGTCACGTCGAGCCCGTCGTGGGTCTGCCTGCGCGGCTCGCGGGCAAGGCTCAGCAGCGCTCGCGCGGGACCGCCGGGTCGGTTGGATAGGTTGGGTGGGCCCTGAGAAAACGAGGCGCGCGGCGGCACGAGCCGGTGCAGCACGAGCACCTGCACCTCCGCGCCCGCGTCGCGCGCCGCGAGCGCCTGGCGGTGCGCCCACACGCCGAGCACCGGATCGCCTTGGCGGGGATAGAACTCCGCTACCACGGCGACCTTCATAGTTCCCTCCACGCCGCCTTCGGCGGCGCGGTGGGGTTTGGGGGAGAGGGCGATGCTTCCCTCCACGCCGCCGTGGGCGGCGACGATCGTCTCGCGGCGGTTGGAGCCGTGCGGCGCAGAAGATGTAGGGGTGGGCGGTTCACCAGCGGCGGTGCGTGGCGAGGGTTTGTTGGGCTTCGGCGGCGCTCAGGTGGGGACGGTCGCGCCAGGAACGCGCGCGCCTCGGCGAGCGCCTGCTCGCGCGAGTAGGCGAGCTCGCGGCGGGCGCCGCGCGGTGGGAGATGGGGGTGGCGTCGATGATGCCGCAGCGCCAGCCGTGGGCGCGCGCGAGGGCGGCCCAGTGCATGTCGAGGCCCCAGCCCATGCGCAGGTCGGGGAACGGCAGCAGGGTGGAGAAGGTGGAGCGCGCGAAGGCCGTCAGGGGTCCGATCTCCACGAAAGGGGTCTCGCGCACGACGTCGAGGGGCCGCCGGCGGGTCACCCGCCAGGCGGCGTGCGAGGCGAGGCGATGGGCCGGCTGGGCCAGGTCGAGGTGGAAGCGCTCGGAGAGGAACAGGAAGCGGTCGAGGAAGCCACCGGGCAGGGCGATGTCGTCGTCGACGACAAGCAGCCAGTCGCTGTCCTGCGGCGGGTGCTTGGCGAGCAGCAGGTTGAGGTTCTCGAACTTGCCCCTGTCCCCCGGCGGAGCGAAGCGCATCTCGACGTCATGGCGCGAGCAGGAGAGCTCGACACGTATGCGCTGCGCGAGCGCGCCGTGCTCGGGACGAGCGATGCCGAGCGCGAGCACGCGCCGTGTGAGAGGTCGGCGGCGCGCGGCGCGGTCGAGGCGCAGGCGGCGGCCGCTCGCGAGGTCGAGCGCGTCGGCGGCCGCGTCTACGGCAATACGACGTAGCGAGTCGAGCCCTCCGACGGCGCCGCTCTCGCCCGAGAGGAAGTCGTCGGTCGCCGCGGCACTCTCGCCCGGCAGGCGCGCGTGCGGCTGGTTGGGCACGTCTGCAGGCCTGCCGTTCGCCGGGCCGCCATCCGCGGTTGTGTGCGAGGCAGCCGCGTGGGGTGTCGCTGGCGGGTGTGTGTGTTCGTTTTGTGGGGGCCACGCGCGCGCGCGCGTGCGCAGGACCGCGCTTAGCTTTTTAACTTGCGCCCCACGCGCGCGCGTGGCACCCCGAATTTGAATGCACTCCCACACCCGACCGCCGCTGTGCGCCACCATCGTGAGTCCGGCTGGGCAGCGGCGGCGCAACACATGGCCGAGGCAGCCCACAAGCGTGCCAAACTCCCGTCCGGGCGACGGCGCCTCGCCGCGCCGGGCGTCGAAGCGCCGTGCGGCCTCGCCGCGTGCGAAGGCGCCGCGGCACAGTGAGCGCAGACGCGCGTCGGTGGCGTTGCGCCGATGGTGTAGAGCGGCGCTCGCCACATATAGGACGTGCCCGTTGTTCAGCCGTTCCTGCCACTCCTGCTCGTCGCCGCCGTGCTCGAGCGAGACGTCGAACGGTCCGACGCGCTGCAGGGCGGCGCGGCGGATCGCCATGTTGGCTCCCCACGCGTAGCGCGCGCGCGTGTTTTCGGGGCCGAGATCCAGTGACGTGATGGGCGGGGCCTCGCGCCCGCAGGTGCGCGGGGGCGAGCCTTCCAGGCGCGGGCGGATCGGACCGGTGAAGACCTCCACGTCGGGATGCGCGCGCGCGGCGGCGAGCAGCGCGGGGAGCCAGCCGTCGCAGACCTCGACGTCGTCGTCCACGAACACGACGAGCTCGCCGGCGGAGCGCTCGACGCCCGTGTTGCGCGCCACGTTCAAGCCCATCGGCCGCGCGTGGGGCTCGTAGCGGGCGCCGAAGCGTTCGGCGAGCCTGCGCCCCTCCTCCGAGGGGCCGGCGTCGTCGACCACGATCAGCTCGGCCCCGGCACGCGCCGCCTGTGGGGCGATCGAGGCGAGCGCGACCTTCAGGTAGTCGAGCCGTGTCCGCGTGGGAACGACGATCGACGCGGAGGGGACGCTTGGATCCGCGGAAGGGACGCTTGAATCCGCGGAAGGACGCGGACGCGGAAGGCGTTGGATCCGCGGAAGGGACGCTTGAATCGGAGGGCATGACGGGAACAGTCTAGGTTTGCCGCGGTGGCCCGCGGGTCGGGGCGCTCCTGGCGGGGATAGGCTCAGAGGCGGGATGGTCCTCTTCCTGCACAACCGCTACAGGACCACCGGCGGCGAGGAGCGCGTGGTCGACGAGCTGCTGTCGCTCGTGCGCGAGCGTCTCGGCGAGCCGGCGGAGCTGCTCGCGCGCGACTCTGCCGGGCTGGGCTCCGGGCGTGCGGCGGCAGGCCTGCTGCGCGGCGGGCTCGCTCCGCGCGACGTCGCCAAGGCCGTGCGCATGACGGGCGCGCGGGTGGTGCACGCGCACAACCTCAATCCGCAGTTCGGCTGGCGCGCGCTCGCCGCCGCCCGCGGCGAGGGTGCGCGCGTGGTGCTGCACCTGCACCAGTACCGGCTCGTGTGCGCCACGGGGGTGTGCTTCACGGGCGGGCGGGAGTGCACGCGCTGCCACGGACGCAACACGCTGCCGGGTGTGATCCACAACTGTCGCGGCAGCCGCGGGGAGGCGCTGGCGTACGGCGCCTCGCTCGCGCTGTGGCAGCGCCGCCTGGCCGAGCAGGCCGACGCGGTGATCGTGCCGAGCGCGTTCGCGCGCGAGCGTCTGCGCGAGCTGGGCGCGCCGCTGCGCTTCGAGCGCGTGCACGTGCTCCCACCGCCGGTGAGGATCTCGGAAGGCGGGGACTCGGCGACGGGCACGTACGCACTGGTCGTTTCGCGCCTGTCCCCGGAGAAGGGGGTGGACGTCGCGATAGGCGCCTGCCGCATCGCGAAAGTGCCGTTGGTGGTAGCCGGGGAGGGCTCCGAGCGAGACGCCCTACGCGCGCGGGTGCACGGAGAGAGCCCTCCTTCGCGTGCGCGCGCGAGTCATGCCGAAACGGAACACCCACACCCACACCCGGACACCGGCGCCGGCGCCGGTGACGTGCGCTTCGTCGGGCACGTGGACGACGCGGAGCTGGCCCGCCTGCGCAAGGGCGCGGCGCTGGCGATAGTCCCGTCGCGCTCGGCCGAGACGTTCGGCATGGCCGCCGCAGAGGCGATGGCCACCGGGCTGCCCGTCGTCGCGAGCCGCATCGGGGCGCTGCCGGGGCTGGTGGAGGAGATCGGTCTCGTGGAGCCGGGCGACGCGAATGCGCTTGCTGAGGCGATCGGGCGCCTGTGGGGAGACGCCGCCGCCGGGGAGCGCGGGCGGGCGCGCGTTCGCGATCTCTGTTCCCCGCAGGTCGTGGCGCGAGCGCTCGGCCGAGTGTATGACGGAGTGCCGGACGGCGCGTAGAGATGCGCCGGGCGAGCGCCAACTCGTAAGCTCCCGGCGTGGACAAGCAGCCAAGACGCGCCCTGATCACGGGCCTCACCGGCCAGGACGGGTCGTTCCTGGCGGAGCTGTTGCTCGAGAAGGGCTACGAGGTGACGGGTTTCGTGCACGGCGAGCCGCACGAGCGCCCGCTCGGCTGCGCCGAGCACCTGCGCGGGCGGGTGACGCTGCTGGGCGGCGATCTGCTCGAGCCGGCGAGCTTACGGCGGGCGATCGAAGAGGCTCGTCCCCACGAGCTGTACCACCTCGCCTCGCCATCGTTCATCCCCGCCTCATGGGATCGTCCAGCGGACACGCTGCGGGCGATAGCCGGCTCGACAGCGGTGCTCCTGGAGGCGATTCGCGGCGAGAGCCCGGGCGCGCGCGTATTCGTGGCATCGTCGGGGGCGATGTTCGGCGACGTGCCGGAGAGCCCGCAGAGCGAGAGCACGCCGTGCCGGCCGACCTCGCCGTACGCGATCGCGAAGCTCGCCTCGCACCAGCTCGTGGGGGCGATGCGCGAGCACGAGGACTTGTGGGTGTGCTCGGGGATCCTGTTCAACCACGAGTCCGAGCGCCGCCCGCTTCGGTTCGTCACGCGCACGATCGCGCGCGCGGCGGCTCAGATCAAGCTTGGGCTCGTACGGGAGCTGACGCTGGGTGACCTGAGCGCGGTGCGCGACTGGTCGTTCGCCGGCGACGTGGTGCGCGGCGCGTGGCTGATGCTCCAGCAGGAGGAACCCGAGGACTACGTGCTGGCGAGCGGGGTGGGGCACACCGTGGCGGAGCTGGCCGAGACGGCGTTCGCGTGCGTGGGACTGAAGGCCGAGCCGTACGTGCGAATCGACCCGAAGCTGGTGCGCCCGCCTGAGAGGACTCCGAACGTTGGTGACCCGACGCGGGCGCGTGAGCGGCTCGGGTGGGAGCCGCGGGTGAGCTTCGAGCAGCTCGTGGAGCGCATGGTGAAGGCGGAGCTGCAGGCGCTGGGAGCCGTCGCGGGACGCGCGTAGGGCTCCCGCCGACCCCGATCGGCAACGCGCGGCCATCGGGAGCGGCCCTTAGACTGCCGGGAGCATGACCACAGTGGGCATCATCGGGCTCGGCTATGTCGGGCTGCCACTCGCCGTGGCGTTCGCCGAGGAGGGCTGCGACGTCGTGGCGGTGGATGTCGACGGGCGCAAGATCCAGGCGCTCGGAGAGGGCGAGTCCTACGTCGAGGACATTCCTTCGGAGCGCCTCCGTGCGGTGCTCGACCGGATCTCCGCCTCGACGCGCTACGAGGAGCTGGGGCGAGCGGACGCGGTGCTCGTGTGCGTGCCGACGCCGCTGACCGTCAACCGCGAGCCGGAGCTGGGCCCGCTCGTGGACAGCGCTCGCGCGCTAGCAGGGGTGCTGAAAGCCGGTCAACTCGTGGTGCTCGAGTCGACCACCTATCCGGGAACGACGCGCGAGCGCGTGGCGCCGCTGCTCGAGGAGTCGGGCCTGAAGGCCGGGCGCGACTTCCACCTGGCGTTCTCCCCCGAGCGCGTGGACCCCGGCAGGACCGACTACACGCTGCGCACCACCCCGAAGGTGCTGGGCGGGCTGACCGACGCCTGCGCCGACCGCGCACAGGCGCTGTATGGGCTCGTGTGCGACGAGGTGGTGCGCGTGTCGAGCCCCGAGGCGGCGGAGCTGTGCAAGCTGCTGGAGAACATCTTCCGCTCGGTGAACATCGCGCTCGTGAACGAACTGGCGATGCTGACGGACCGTATGGGGATCGACATCTGGGAGGTGGTGGATGCGGCGGCGAGCAAGCCGTATGGGTTCATGCGCTTCGACCCGGGGCCGGGCATGGGCGGGCACTGTTTGCCGGTGGACCCGTTCTACCTGAGCTGGAGGGCGCGCGAGTTCGACATGACGACAGAGTTCATCGAGCTGGCGGGCAGGGTCAACCAGCAGATGCCGCGTCACTGCGTGGCCAAGGTGCAGCGCGCGCTGAACGAGGCCGGCCGGGCCGTGAGGGGCGCGCGGGTGGCGGTGTTCGGCGTGAGCTACAAGCCGGGCGTGGGCGACGTGCGCGAGTCGCCGGCGCTGAAGATCATCGAGCTGTTGAGGGATCTTGGCGCTGAGCTGTGCTACCACGACCCGCACGTGCCCGCCCTGAACGACCTGGGCATGGAGAGCGTGGGCGTGGAGCAGGCGCTCGATGACGCCGACGTCGCGGTGATCGTGACAGTCCACCCGAGCGTCGACCACGAGCTGATCGCCCGGCGCGCGCGGATGGTGGTCGATCTGCGCGGCGTCACCCGCGGGAGCGACGCCGAGAACGTGGTGCGGCTGTGAGCGGTCCCACCCCCCTGCAACCTAAGGCTCTCCGATGAGCGAGCGCGCGCCAGGCCTCGTGCTCGGCAAGGACGTCACGATCGGCGAGGGCGTCAGCTTCGGCGCCCACGTGGTCGTGCATGATGGCACTGTCATCGGTGAGGGCTGTGTGATCGAGGACCACGCCGTGCTCGGAAAGCGCCCGCGTTTGGCCCGCGGGTCCTCGGCCAAGGGAGAGGTAGGCGCCCTGGAGATCGGCGAGCGGGTGACGATGTGCTCGGGGGCGGTGGTGTTTGCCGGCGCCACCATCGCCGCCGAGGCGATCCTCGGCGACCAGTCGTTCATCCGCGAGCGCTCGACGGTCGGGGAGGGCTCTGTGATCGGGCGCGGCAGCGTGGTGGACAACGACGTCACCGTGGGCGCGCGTGTGAGGGTCCAGACGAACGTCTACCTCACGGCGTTCACCACGATCGAGGACGACGTGTTCGTGGGGCCGGGCGCCACCACCACCAACGACGACACGATGGCCCGCCATGGCGCGGAGACGCCGTTGCGCGGCGCGACGCTGCGGCGCGCCTGTCGCGTCGGTGGCGGCACCGTGCTCACCCCGGGTGTCGAGATCGGGGAAGAGGCGTTCGTGGCCGCGGGGGCGGTGGTCACGAGAGACGTGCCCGCGCGTGCGGTGGTGATGGGCGTGCCGGCGCGCGTGGTGCGCGAGGTGGGCGAAGAGGACCTGCTCGAGCGCTGGCGTTAGACGGTGAGCCCGCCGGCCCGCGAGCGCAGCCACTCCACGGTCGCGGCGATGCCCTGCTCCACGCCGATGCGCGCCTCCCAGCCGAGCAGCCGCTTGGCCTTCTCCACCGACGGCCAGCGCCGTGGCACGTCCACCTCGAACGTGGGCAGGTGCTCGAGCGCGAACTCCCCCGGGTCGTTGCCGCACGCCTCCCAGATGATGCGGGCGGTGTCGGCGACCGTGAGCTCGCGAGCCGCCGAGATGTTGAAGTCCTCGTTGAGGCCCGCCTGCGAGGACATCGCCGTGACGATGCCGTCGGCGATGTCGTCGATGTGGGTGAGCGTGCGGGTCTGCTCGCCCGAGCCGAAGATCTGAAGCGGCCGCTGCCCTGAGAGCACCTTCTTGATGAGGTCGGGCACCATGTGGGCGATGCCGGGCTCCTCGTCGGGCATCTCCCCCGGGCCGTAGGCGTTGAACGGCCGGCAGATGGTGAACGGCAGGCCGTGCTCGGCGTGGGCGGCGCGCGCGTACACCTCGCCGGTGAGCTTGGAGAAGCCGTACGCCGACCGCGGGGTGGGGCAGTCGGGGAGGTGGGCCTCGGTCGTGGGGAACTCCGTGGCGCGCTCGAACACCATCGAGGAGGACACGTATGTGAAGCGCTCCACGCGGTGGTCGAGCGCGGCGCGGAACACGGCGTTGTAGAGGCCGTTGTTGACCTCGGTGAGCGTGTGGGGGAGCTTGTGGAAGTTGCCGATTCCGCCGACGATCGCGGCGAGGTGGATCACGAGCTCGCAACCCGCCATCGCCGTGGCGGCCTGCTCGAGGTCGCGCAGGTCACCGGTGTGGACCTCGCAGCCCTCGCGCATCCATTGCGGGGCGGGGCGCTGGTCTGAGACGCGCACCTCATACGCGGGGTCGGCCAGCAGCCGCCTCACGACCGCGGCGCCGATCGTGCCGGCGCCGCCCGTGACGAGGACCCTACTCATCGGGCGGGGGCCGCTCCGGTGGCCAATCTCCGCGCCTGGGCGAGCGTCGAGGCGTGCGTCATGCGCTCGGTGCCCCCAATGCCACGAGCTCGCTCGCGTACGCAAAAACCTGGCCGGCGCCCCAGCAGTTCCACGGGTCGACGACCAGGCAGTCGGTCTTCGCGCGCCGCGCGATCGTCGCGAGCGCGGAGGGGTCGCGGAACTCGCTGTGGTTGGCCGCCACCATCACCACGTCCGCGTTCTCGACGGCCTCCTCGAAGGCGACCGTGGGCGTGGGGACGTGCGGGTCGTGCGCCACCACATCGGCGAGCTCGCGCTCGAGCAGCCTCACGAGCTTGTGGGCGAGCGAGTCGCGCTCATCGTCGGTGTCGGCCTTGAACGCGAGCCCGAGCACCGCCACCTTGCGCCCGGAGAGCGACCCGAGCCTGCGTTTGACCCCTTCGACGAGGAACAGCGGCACCGACTCGTTCACGCGCGACACCGCGAGCAGCATCCCGGGCGCGTTGGAGCGCTCCTCGGAGAAGGCGAAGTCCTTGCGCAGGCATGTGCCGGCGGTCAGCCCCGGCTGGGCGAGCCCGCCCCGCGGATAATCTCGGTTGACGAGGTCGATCACCTCGAACACGTTGGCGCCGTAGCGCTCGCAGTCCATCATCAGGAGGTTGGGGAGCGCGAATTGGGTGTAGCGCAGGATGTTCGCCCAGATCTTCGCGAGCTCCGCCTGCACCGGCGTTGTCTGCACGATCGGCGCGGCGAACACCCCGAACAGCTCCGCGACCACCTCGCCGGAGCGGGGGCCGACACCGCCCACGATGCACGGCAGCGAGTCGATCTCCTCCAGGAAGCGCCCCGCGGCGATGCGCTCGGGGGCGTGCGCGACGTAGACGTCCTCTCCGATCCGAAAGCCGCGGTGCTTGGCCAGGTAGCCCGCCACGAACTCTGTCGTGCCCGGCGCCACCGTGGAGCGCAGCGTGAGCGCATGCCCGGGCGCCAGCGCGCCGAGCAGGTCGTCGAGCGCGGAGCGTATGTCGCGCATGTCGATCTCGATGTGCGAGAAGGAGGGGGTGCCGAGCGTGATCACGATGTGCTTCGCGCGGGCAGCGTCGACGACGCGCTCTGACAGCGACAACCGTCCGCTCGGACCGGCGCGCTCGGACAGCGACAGGCGCTCGCCGAGCCCGGCGCCCCACCCGCTCGGGCCGACGCGGTCGAGCAGCTCCTGGGCGCCGGTCTCCTGGAAGGGCATCGTGCCGTCGCGCAGCGACCCGAGTCGCGCCGGGTCGTTGTCGATCCCGATGACCTCGAGGCCGCGGTCGGCGAACGACAGCGCGAGCGGAAGCCCGACGCGTCCGAGGCCGATGACGGCAACGTCGGCGGTGCTGTTGGAATCGCTCATGGCAGCGCAGAGGTTATCGGCGCTCGCGCAGGTACTGGCGCGCGAAGGCCGCCACGAAGCGCGGGTTCTGCGAGGCGTAGCGCCGCCAAAGCCTTCGCGGCTCGCGCGAGAGGCGGTAAACCCACTCGAGGCCGCTCCGCTGCATCCAGGGCGGCGCCTGGGAGACGATGCCGGCGTGGAAGTCGAAGGCGGCGCCCACCCCCACGAGCAGTGGGGCGGCCAGTCGCGGGCGCATCTCGCTCATCCAGAGCTCCTGCTTGGGCTGTCCGGTGCCCACCCACACCACCTGCGCGCCCGACCCGTCGATCTCGGTGACGACTCGCTCCCACTCGTCGGCGGTGAGGGGACGGAACGGCGGCGAGAAGCCGCCGGCGATGCGCAATCCGGGAAAGCGAGCGCGCAGCCGCTCGATGAGCTGCCCGAGCGCCTCCTCCGAGCGCCCCCCATACAGGTAGGTGGGCATGCCCGTGGCGGCGGCGTGCGCGCACCAGCGCGCCATCAGCTCCGGCCCGTACACGCGCGTGGCGCGCGTGTGGCCGAGCAGGCGCAACGCCCACACGAGCGGCTGGCCGTCGGGCACCGCGAGCGTGGCGTCGAGCACCGCGCGCATCGTGGCGGGGTCGTCGCGGGCTGACATCACGAGGTTCACCGCCGCGGCCGTCAGCCAGCCGCGCGCGTCCGCCCTCACCATCGCGTCCATCCAGCGGATCACCTCGTCGTAGCCGGACACCGCGAGCGGCACGCCCAGGATCTCGGCGCACGGCGGAGCCGCCGGGGCGGTGGATGTGGCTTGACCGGAGATTGGTCGAAAGCCTACCCGGCGACTGTCACCCGGTCCGGCTACCGCGATGGCTGTCGCCGGCCGGAGATTGGTCGAAAGCCTTCCCGTCCACTGTGCTCCCCGGCCAGACTGTCCGATGAGCGTCGTTGGATGATCCATACGGTTCGCAACCTTCACAGCCGGTGAGCCCGCTCGGCCTGCGACGCTACCGCGCCGAGCGGCTCCTGCGCGAGGAGTTCCTCGGGCTGCGCTCGAAGGTGCTCGCGATCGTCCGCTCGCAGTTGCGAGCCAAGGGCGTGGCGCTCGACCGCGCCGACCTGGAGTCCTGTTACGCGCAAGCCTGGCACGGGCTCTACGCGACGGTGCTCGGCGGCGAGCAGATCGAGAACCCCGCGGCGTGGCTCGTGCTCGTGACGTTCCGCCGCGCCATCGACGAGAGCCGCTCGGCGGCTCGCGCGAAGGTCGGCGGGGAGTCGCGCGCGGCGCTCGAAGCCGACCGCGCCCCGAAGAAGCGCAGGGCCGGCGCCGGCGCCCCCCTCGGGCGGGAGTGGCACGGGGGTGTCTCAGACCCGGACCTCGCGGCGGAGCTCGACGACCGCGCGCGGCTGTGGCAGGTGTTCGAGGGCCTGCGCTCGCGACTCTCCGCACGCGAGTGCGAAGCGGCCTCGCTCTGCTACCTGCAGGGGCTCTCGCGCGCCGAGGCCGCCGAGCGGATGGGCATCGGCGAGGCGCGCATGCGCAAGCTGATGGAGGGCACCGGCCGCGGGCGAATCGGCGTGGCGAGGAAGGTCTCAGAGCTGCTCGCAACGATCGCGGCGGGAGGCTGGTGCGAGCAGCAGTCCTCGCTGATGCGCGCCTACGCCTTCGGCATCCTCGACCCCGACGGGGAGCGCCACGACTTGGCGGCGGCCCACTGCCGCGAGTGCCCCGCCTGTCGCGCCCATGTCGCGTCGCTGCGCGGTCTCGCCGCGGTGTTGCCGCCGCTGCCGCTCTCGCTCTCGCTCGCCGGCGGCGCGGGCGCGGCGGCCGGCGCGGGCGCCGGGAACGGGATGGGCGCCGGCGCCGGCACAACGGCGAGCGCCGGCTCTGGTGCGGGTACCGGCGCTGGCGCGGGCGCCGGGAGCGGGATGGGCGCCGGCACGAGTACAGCGGCGGGGACCGGCGCGGGCGCGGGCTGGATCGGTGGCGCGGGATCGCTCACCGCGAAGCTCGCCGTCACCGGCCTGGTGGCGATTGGCGCCGGCTATGCGGTGCTCAACAGCCGCGCCCACGGCAGCCCGCCCGCCCGCCATGCGGCCCCCGCTGTCGTCCCCGCGTCGCCCCCGATCGCAAGCGATGCGCTCTTGCAAGCCCACTTCCCGGCCTCCCCCTCGCGCGCGCGTGGGGGGCGCTCCGATCGGGGATCCATCGCCTCCCGTGCGCACGTCGCGCGCACGGGGTTGCAGCGCGGCGCCCATTCCACAGCCGAAGCGCCTCCGCGTGAGTTCACGCCAGAGCGCGTCCACGGCGAAGCTCCCGCCGTGCACCCTGCTCAGCCATCCG
This sequence comes from uncultured Solirubrobacterales bacterium, assembly GCA_963729925.1. Lineage (GTDB taxonomy): Bacteria > Actinomycetota > Thermoleophilia > Solirubrobacterales > Solirubrobacteraceae > Palsa-744. The sequence continues at coordinate 265,876 of CAVSPS010000009.1, forward strand.
CCGCGGCCCCCGCGTCGGCGTCTTCGCCGGTCGGTTCCTCACCCGCGACGGGCGAGTTCGGTATTGAATAGCGCCCTTCCGGGCCTGGCCGGCATTCAGCTCCAGCCGGCCCACGTCCCGTCGCGCGGGGCCCTCTCAGCCCCAAAAAAAAGCTCTTCGCATCGCCTCAGCCGTGTGGGAGCGCCGCGCTTGCGGGATGATGGCCTCTCATGAGGATGCGGGGACCGCAGGCGATCAGCTCGACAGCCCACTACACCGGATACGTGTGGGCGCGCAACGGGCTCTCCCACCCCGAGCTCGCCACGCGCGAGGGGCGCGTGATGTACGAGGCGCTTCGCCCGGCCATGACGCTGAGCGCCATCCTGGGCGGTCCGATATTGGAGTCCTACCTGCTCGCCCGCCACCGGGCCATCGACGCTCTGCTGGAGCGCGCGATCGAGCAGGATGGAGTGACGCAGGTGATCGAGCCGGCGTGCGGCCTCTCGCCGCGCGGCTGGCGCTTCACCAACCGCTACGGTCCAGAGCTCACCTACATCGAGGCCGACCTGCCCGGGATGGCCGAGCGCAAGCGCCGCGCGCTCGAGCGCATGGGCTCGCTGGGCGAGCACCACCGGGTGCAGGTCATCGACGCGCTGGCCGACGACGGACCCGGCAGCCTGGCGGCGCTTGCCGGGACGCTGAACCCCGATGCGGGCCTGGCGATCGTCACCGAGGGCCTGCTCGGCTACCTGGGCCGGGAGGTCGTGGAGAGCATGTGGAGCAGGTTCGCGCGCCAGCTCGTCGCCTTCCGCGTGGGCCGCTATTTCGCGGACATCCAGCTCGGAGACGAAGCGAGCGCGCACGTCCACGCCTTCAGGGCCGTGCTGTCGGTGTTCGTGCGCGGCCGCGTCCACCTTCATTTCACAGACCCCGACGATGCCGCGACCGCGCTGCGGCGGGCCGGGTTCTCCCACGCCGCGGTCAACCCGGCGGCGGAGCTCGCTTCGGCGAGAAGCCACTCAGATCCAGGCGCCCGCCTCGCGCATGTTCTGCAGGCCGGGGTGAGCCAGGATCTCCAGGTTGATCGGTAGCCGGTTCTTCGGTTCCCCGCCGCGGCCTCAGCCGCGCGGAAAGACCTGCGTGAGGCGCTTGAGCGCCAGGGGGTTGCCGCGCGGGCGCAGCTTGCCCGTCGCCATCGCCCTCAGCGGGTCGAGTCGCTCGCCGACGATGTCCACGAAGTCCTGGTAGGCCACCCTCAGGCGCAGGTCCGGGTTGGCCGCCGCGCCCTGCTCCACCACGCTCGAGCCGTTGTCCACGCGCAGGTGCCACGTCTCCACGTCCGGGTCGGTGAACTCCCACTGGAACGTCGTCGCCCGCTTGAGTCCGTGCTCGGGGTTCACCTGGCGGCGGATCGTGTCGAACAGCAGCGCCAACGTCTCCGGATCGCGGTTCGAGGGCCCTTCACGCACGCCTATCACACCCGCCTTGGCGAGCATCCGACCGCGCTGGGAGATCTCGATCGGCTCAAGCCCCGCCGGCAGGAGCGCCGGTCCCGGGAGCGTCTCGGCCGCAAGCCCCGCCGAACGCAGCTTGGTGGTCATCGACGTGAGCCCTTCCACCCCAACCTCGTCGTAGGTGGCGCCGAACACCGTTATGTAGCTTTCGTCCCAATCCGGTGGCATCAACACCTGGGCGGTGTAGCGCGTCACTTCGCGCAGCAGTCCCGCGACCGCCTTCGGCACGCCCACCGGGTCTTCGCGCTTGAGGTCGCTCAGCAGCTTCACGCCGAAGCCGATGTGGCGCTGCTCGTCGGCGGCGATGTTCTGCATGCCCTGCCTGAACGCCGGCAGCGTGTCGCGCTTTTCGAGGTAGCTGCAGATGAAATGCTGGCCCGGTTGCGCCAGCGACGCCTCGATCACGATGTGGTAGAGGGTCACCGCCGCCGCCAGCTTGGCGGGCGAGTGGTCGGCGCGCAGCTCGTCGGCCATCGTGTCCAGGCGCTCGAAGATCTTGCGAAACCCGGGGGTGAGCTGCGACTTGATCGCCCGCAACCCGCTGTCCATCGAGCCGTCGCCGACGCCGCACACCTCCTGCATGAAGCGCTTGAAGAACACCGCGTGCCTCGCCTCGTCCACCTGCTGGGTGGTGAGGAAGTACTTCTGCTCCTCCCTCGGCGCCGCGTCGATGTAGGGAGAGAGGTTGTCCGCCACCGCGTCCTCGCCCCAGAAGAACAATGCGTAGTTCCACAGGGCCGCCTTGCGCTCGAAGTCGGTGAACCGCTCGCGCCACTGCTTGGCGTCCTCGCTGAAGTCGAGGTCCATCGCGCTCCAGTTGCCGCGCTCCCAGCGCGCATAGAGGTCCTCGTAGGAGATCGCGTCCACCGGCAGGCTCTCGACAGCGCCGCCTGCGGTCGAGTTCGGTGTTGCTGTGCTCGCCATGTACCGCTCCTCTTCGAACCGTTGATTTGGCTGGGTAGCCAGTCGGATGGAATCTAGCGGAACTGCACGAACTCTCGCGCACCTACGTGTTTTCCGGCATTTCCACTACGGTCCAGCCCCGCGATGTCGCCGAATATTCGCACCCCGACTTTCTTGGTGCTCGCTAGCCTCTAGAGAGACGCCGCGCTTTGTGTGCTGTCACCCCCGTGGGCTACAGCACGCCCGCCTAGATGCCGATGCAGTCAGAGGATCCTCCAGCCATGCCCAGAGCGCGAATAACCCAGCATACGAGCACTGTCCCGGTCGCCGGACGGCATGCCGGAAGGACGGCGCCGCGCCCGCAGGCGTCCGACGGAGGCATATTCCACGGACTGCCGCAACGGCTGCTCGAAGAGCCCGGCTGGCGCGTCCTGCGTCCGACCGTCGACTTCGTGCTGCTGTGCGCGGCCGTCGTGGTCGCCCTCGGCGGGCTGAGCGTGACAGCGGCCCAGGCCCCGTTGCTGGCGTTCCCGCCGCTGGTGATGGCGATGTTCTTCCTGCGCGGCCTCTACCGCACCCGCATGCGCACGCTCGTGCTCGACGGAATCCTGCCGGTTCTCAGCGCGGTGTCCGTCGCCGCGATGACCGTGGCGATGATCGGCCTGTTCGTAAACGGCGACCTTCCCAGCCAATCCGACTGGATCAGGGCATGGCTGTTCGCGCTTCTCGCCGTCGGCCTCGGGCGCATAACGCTCGCCAACGCGCAACGCATCGCGCGCAGCCGCGGGCTCATCGGCAAGCCGGTGCTCATCATGGGCGCCGGCATTGTGGGCTCCCAGGTCGCGCGGCGGCTCGAGAGCCACCCGGAGTACGGGCTCGTGCCGATCGGGTTCGTCGACGACGACCCCCGCTCGACCACGGAGGTCGGCGGTCGAGACGTGCCGGTGCTGGGCACGCTGGAGGAGCTCGATCGCGTCGTGGAGCGCGCGCATGTGGACCATCTGATCGTGGCGTTCTCGTCGGTCGCCGATGCGCGCGTCAGCCGCTTGATCCGGCACTGCCAGGAACTCGGCATCGAGGTGTCCGTCGTACCGCGCATGTTCGACACCATCAATCACCGCGCCGGCTACGAGACGGTCGGCGGTCTGCCGTTGCTGAGCTTCTCGATGGTCGATCCCAAGGGGTGGCAGTTCGCGATCAAGTACACCCTGGATCGCGCGATCGCCGGACTCGTGCTGCTGGCGCTCTCGCCGCTGCTGGTGCTGGTGGCGGTCGCGGTCAAGCTGTCGACCGGCGGTCCGGTCCTTTTCCGCCAGCCGAGGGTCGGGCTCGACGGCCGCGAATTCGACATGCTCAAGTTCCGCACCATGAAGGGTACGCCGGCTCAGAACGGCGAGGGAGACGCCGACTGGGCGGAGAGCATCGTTGGCGCGAACGGTGTCGACACCGGCGCCGACGCTGCCCACTCATCCGGCGGTGAGCCGCCGGCGCAGACCGAAGACCGTCGCACCGGCTTCGGCCGGCTGCTGCGGCGCCTGTCCGTCGACGAGCTGCCCCAGTTCTGGAATGTGCTCAAGGGCGACATGTCGCTGATCGGGCCACGACCGGAGAGGGCGAGCTACGTGAGGCGCTTCGAGCCCGTCGTCTACCGCTATGGCGACCGTCACAGGGTCAAGTCGGGCATAACCGGCTGGGCCCAGGTGCACGGATTGCGCGGCCAGACATCCCTGGCCGAGCGCATCGAGCTGGACAACTACTACATCGCCCACTGGTCGCTGGGGCTGGACCTGAAGATCATCGTGCTGACGGTCGCGGCGCTGTTCCGCAACGCGGAATAGCGGCTTTTGCCGCGACTCGCAAGGCATCTCGGCTCGCGCCGGAAGTAGGCTGTCCGAGCATGTCCCCCACCTGGATCTGGCTGCAGGGCGCGATTGTGGTGTTCGTGCTGATCGGGATGGTCATCGCGATCACGAAGCTCGCTTGACCACGCGATCACGAAGCTCGCTTGACCATCGCGCCGGAGGAGGCCGGTATTGGCCGCATGGCCGCATGGCCGCTCCATCATCATCACTTGCCATATGCGCGTTTGACTTCGACCGTATGCGCAGCGGAAGCGCGCGTGTGATCCCAGGGTTTGGACGGATATGATCGGGGCCTCGTTACCGCGCAGCTCGAATCACAGCTAAGGGAGGGTCATGTTCAGATCGATCGTGGTTGGAACCGACGGCTCGGACACCGCCGGTCAGGCCGTGCGCCAGGCGGTCGATCTGGCCAAGTCCGTGGGCGCCGCGCTGGAGCTCGTGAGCGCGTATGAGCCCGTGCCTGCGCAGCGCCTGCGCGAGGAGCGTCGTGAGATGCCCGAGGACCTGCAGTGGGCGGTCAACCCCCGCGAGGACGTAGACGCGACGCTGGAGGCGGCCGCCGAGGTCGCGCGCGAGGCGGGTGTCCCGGTCAACGTCTACCCGCGCCAGGGCGACCCCGCGGACGCGATCCTCGACGTGGCCGAAGAGCGCGAGGCGGACCTCATCGTGGTGGGCAACAAGGGCATGACCGGCGCCAAGCGCTTCCTGCTCGGCTCGGTGCCCAACAAGGTCTCCCACCACGCCCCCTGCTCGGTGCTGATCATCCGCACCACCTGAGCGCGCACGACCTGAGTTTTGTGATCCGCTTCGCGAGTTCACTCGTGCGTGGTTCCTCCATGCCACAGCCGGCTGATCGGCGCCACGTAGATGCCGTCCGGGTGTGCGTATGCCTGGGTCCCGGTGTAGAGCACCACGCCTCCGAGGAACTGGCTTCCTAGCTGCCGGCGCAGTTTGAAAAGGCCGCGTAGCTCACGCGCCGGGACGCGGGAGGCTGCCTTTACCTCGACGGCGGCGATCTTTCCATCTTCGCGTTCGACGACGAGGTCCACCTCGTCACCGTCGTGAGTCCGCCAGTGTCCCTGTTGCGTCGGTGCGTCAAGCCAGTCCAGTTGTCTGGATATCTCGCCGACCACGAACGTCTCCAGCAGGTGCCCGAGCTCTGTGAGCGCCGGCGCCGACGCCACGCTGAGCTTCGCCTCGGTGAGTCGCAGGAGCCGCCCGGCGAGTCCGCTGTCGACGAGGTGGATCTTCGGAGAGGCGCCGACCCGAGATCCGAGCGTCGTGCCCCATGCCGGCAGCCGGCGGATCAGGAAGACGGCCTCCAGCAGCTTGGTGTAGTTCTCGGCCGTCGACTTTTCCATGCCTATTGCCGCCGCGACGTTTGCAACGTTGAGGATCTGGGCGGTCTGACTTGCGAGCCGGCGTAGCAGGTGCGGCAGCTGCCGGCGTTGGCGAACGCGAGTGAGCTCCATCACGTCGCGTTCGATGACGAGATCGATGTAGTCATCGAACCAGCGCGCGCGATCAGCCGGCCGGGCGCGCTGGAGCGCGGGGGGGAATCCTCCGGCCAGGACGCGGCCGATGTACTCGTCGCGACCGATCGCCGGCAGACGCGCGTCAAGCAGCGAAGCGGGATCGTTTGTGAGCACCTCGGCGAAGTCCTCGCGATGCCCTTCGATCTCTCCCTGTGAGAGCGGGAGGATCTCCACGCGATGGGCGCGACCGGTGAGCGCTTGGGCCGTCGCGGGAAGCGTCGCGTATCGGGTTGAGCCGGTCAGCACGTAGCGGCCCGGCGAGCCGTTGCGGTTGAGTTCGGCCTTGATCGCGTCCAGCAGCTCTGGCACGTGCTGGAACTCGTCGATCAGCACGGGGGCGTCGCCCCTTACGAAGAGCGCCGGGTCGGTGCGGGCGGCATCGCGCGTTGCGAGGTCGTCGAGGTCGACGATCTCGCGGTCCCAGTAAGCGGCCAGCGTGCGGAGCAGCGTCGACTTTCCCACAGCGCGCGGCCCTTCCAGCACGACGACCGACTCCACGCTCGTGCGATAGCGCACTACGTCGGCAATCCGTCGGTCGACGATCTCTGACAGCGACGCGGGCATCGGTCGCAAGTCTAGCTTATTTAGGCATTCCGAGCCACTTGTTTTACGTTATTTGAGGCATATTTATTCCGCAATGCGAGGCACTTTTCTTCCGCAATGCGACTGACCGGTCTCCTTCGCGTACGCGCTGATCCAGCTATGGAGCACCTTGACGCTGTGGGGCGGCTTGTCCTTGGGGAAGCTCATCTCACCTCGGCACTCACGTTCTGTTCGAGCTCGAATGCATCTGTGCGCGTGATCAATCCGCGCTCGCGGGCCGTGTCGATTGCTTGGTGGATCAACCCCCCTCGAAGGTGGCGCGGCCGTAGCGCGTCATGCCACATCATGACAGCACAGATTATGCCGCTATGATGCCTTTATCATGAGAACGACGGTCACTCTCGACCCGGACGTGATGGCGAAGCTCAGGCAGGTGGCTCGTGAGCGGGGCGAGTCGTTCAAGGCCGTACTCAACGGTGCGGTCCGGGCGGGTCTCGCTCCGAGCGGTCGGCGCAGTCGCGGCTATCGGATGCCGTCGCAGCGGATGGGTGTCAGGCCGGGGATCGATCTCGACCGTGCGCTGCATCTGGCAGCCGACTCCGAAGACGCGGAGATCGTGCGCAAGCTTGCGCTGCGCAAGTGAAGCTGCCCGACGTCAACCTGCTGCTCTACGCGGCGGATGAGACCTCCGCGCATCACGCCGCCGCCCATGCCTGGGTAGGAGAGACGCTGTCGGGCGCCGGCACGGTCGCGTTTGCCTGGGAGGTCCTGCTCGCCTTCGTGCGGCTCAGCACCAGTCCGGCCGTGTTCGACCATCCGCTCAGCGCCGATCAGGCGCTCGATGTCGTCGACGGCTGGTTGGCCCAGCCGTGCGTGACCGTAATCGGACCGGCCGACCGCCACACCTCGCTTCTACGGGAGCTCTTGGCTCCCTCGGGAACCGCCGGCAACCTCACGACAGACGCCCACCTCGCCGCCCTGGCGATCGAGCACGGGGCCGAGCTGTGCTCGTGCGACTCCGACTTCTCCCGCTTCTCGGGTCTGCGCTGGACCGACCCACTCAGTCCCCGACAGACCGCTCGACCGTCGTGAGCACCGTCGTCCTGCGACGTTGAGGCTCGCGCCGTCGGGCTAGAGTCCCAGCTTCGTGTCGGCAGCTGGCTTCACATCCGCTTCCGAGCCGCCATCGCGCTGCGACCTGGCCGTCGTGGGGGGCGGCATCGTTGGGCTGGCGGTGGCGCGCGAGCTCTTGGCCCGTCATCCACGGTTGAGCCTGTGCGTGCTCGAGCGCGAGCGCGAGATCGGCGCACACCAGACCGGCCACAACTCGGGCGTGATCCACGCCGGCGTCTACTACGCGCCCGGCTCGCTGAAGGCGAGGCTGTGCGTGGAGGGCGCGCGCGAGCTCTACGAGTACTGCGAGCAGCGCGGCATCGCGCACGAGCGCTGCGGCAAGCTGGTTGTGGCGATCGATCCGTCCGAGCTCGAGCGCCTTGCCGAGCTCGAGCGTCGCGGGATCGCCAATGGAGTTCCGGGCATCCGGCGCGTCGACGTCGATGAGATCAGGGCGCTGGAGCCGCATGCCATGGGGATCGCCGCGATCCATTCGCCCGCGACCGGGATCACTGACTTCGGCTCGGTCGCGCGTGCCTTCGCCGCGGATGTGGTTGCCGCGGGCGGCAGCGTCCACACAGGCTGCTGTGTAGAGCACGTGCAGGCCGGTGCGCGCCGGCTGGGCCTGCGTCACGCCGGGGGAGTCACCGAGGTCGGCCATGCGGTCTTCTGCGCGGGCGCCTGGTCAGATCGCCTGGCGGTGGCCTGCGGCGCCGACCCCAATCCGCGCATAGTGCCGTTTCGCGGCGCCTACCTGCGGTTGCGCCCGGAGCGCCGTCAGCTCGTCTCCTCGCTCATCTATCCGGTCCCCGATCCGGCCCTGCCGTTCCTCGGCGTTCACCTGACGAGGACGATCGATGGCGAGGTCTTGATAGGACCAACAGCGCTGCTCGCGGGCGCCAGGGACGCATACGAGCTCCGGCGGGTCAGGCCTCGCGACCTGGCCGACACTCTGCGCTGGCCGGGGTCGTGGAGGATGTTCCGCCGCTGGTGGCGCACAGGCGTGAGCGAGGCGCGCCACGCAGCCTCACGCGCGGCGTTCGTGCGGGCCGCCGCCCGCTACGTGCCCGAGCTGCGCCTCGGCGATGTGGAGCCCGCGTTCGCCGGGGTGCGCGCCCAGGCGCTGGGACGTAACGGGCGGCTCGTGGACGACTTCGTGTTCTCTGCCACCGAGCGCGCCCTGCACGTGCGCAACGCCCCCTCGCCGGCGGCCACCTCCTCGCTTGCGATCGGCCGGCACGTGGTCGACGAGGCGCAGCGGGCGTTCGGGTTGAGCTCCTCGGCAGGCCGTCAATAGGTGTCGGGACACGGCCGATCTGGCGCTACTGAGCTCGCACCCGCGCCTGAACGGGTGAAGGCGTCGCGCAGGCGCTCGCCCGCGACGATCGGCTCGTCGAGGACTTCGCGTTCTTGGCGGGCCCGGTCAGCGAAGCTGCTTTGCCCGTGCTGCGATGCTGTCCACGATCGTGTCGATGACGCTGTCGTGCCAGCCCTGGTCTCGTGCTTGGTGGCGCAGCGTCCTCGCCTCGGCAGGCACGGCGGTGGCCAGTTGCGCGCGGATGCGCTCAAACGCTGTGGGTCTGAGGCGGAAGTCGTATGCGAGGTCGCTCCAGTGTGCCGCCCCGATCTTGCCGGGGTCGAGCTCGTCTCCGATGCTCAGGGCGAGGTCCGTGTTGAGATCGGGGTAGGCGCCGGTGCATACGATGTCGTAGAGCGGCGCAAGGCGCACGCCGCCGGGAACGTGCAGGAGGGAGATGTTTCTCGCGTGCGCGTCGGCGTTGGCGATGAGGAAGTTGAAGACCGCGGCCTGCGCGGCGGCCAGTCGGTCAACGCCGGGCTGGAGGGAGTGTTCGTCCAAGAGCTCGGCCAGCGCGGCGTACGACGGCAGGCTCCATCCGGGCTGCTGGTACTTGAAGTCGGGCGTTATCCCGAGCGCCTGGCAGAGGTCCTCTTGGTGAAGACGCCGGGCGGGCGACGTCGAAAGGTCGCGGTCGAATCTCTCGACGGCGAGGCAAGGGCGCTCCGCTGTTGTGATCAGCTTGACCCTTGCCACGTCGAGCCCGCAGCGGTGCGCGAGCAGCATGCAGAAATACTCGTTGATCGCGAGACCCGGATACTCGCCGTCTTGCGCTTCGGGCTTGAGGATGTGTGTGCTCGGCATCCCGTTCAGCGGCTCGCCGAAGCTCCCCTCGCGATCACCGACAAGCACGGCCTTGCGCTGCACTCCGGCAAGGCTGAGTCGCAGGCGCTTGTCCTCGGCCCGGATCCCCAGCGGCCGGTGCGGCAGTTCTCGAATCAGTTGCGCGAGCTCATCGTGGTTCAGCCAGCGCACAAGCGGCGGCTCGGAGAGCCGCTTGGTCTCGACGATCTGGAGCGCGCCGGCGCAGTCCCGCCCGAGCTCGGCGAGCAGCCCGTAGGAGTCGCTGGCCGCGAGCCTCAGCTGGACCGCTATCTCTTCGCGCTGGGCCCCCTCTGGCAGCAAAGCCTCGAAGAAAGGCCGGCTCTCGGCCGGCGTGAACGACGTGCGGCTCGTGGGCAGGGAGAGCGAGATCGCCCGCGAGGAGTCGATGTAGTGAAAACCGTATTCACGCGACCTTTCATCGACGCGGTCGAGGCGGCCGACCTCCGCGCCGTCCCAATACACACCCAGGCTCACGACTGCGCCCGGGAGCGAAGGGTGATTCGCAGGCCGAGCGCGGTCAGTACGCGCAGCAGGATGTCCAACCGGATGGTCTGTTCGCCGCTCTCGATGCGGTGCACGGAGCGCACGCCGACGTTCGCCACCAGCGCGAGTGTCTTCTGGTCCATTCCCTGGCGCCGTCTTTCCTCGCGGACTCGCCCGGCGATTTCCTGCATAGTCTGCTCTTTGATCTGCGTGATAACGCAGATTCTAGCCGATAATGTTGCGTTTCAGCAAATTTCTGCGAGATCCCGCAGATTCAACCGGCGAGGCCCCGTCGGCCTCGGGATATGCGTGTTGGCGCAGATCGTCTGAACCGACGAACTGACTAGTACGCGAAAACGTCGGGAAAGCCACCGACCTCCAGCTCTACTTGTGTACGCAAGTGGGCATAACACCGTTCGCGGAGATCAAGCAGGCCCTTGCGTCGGATCTTCTCGTCCAGGACTTCGTACAGCCGCCAGAGATGCCGCACGTCATTGGCCGCGTAGCTCAGCTGCGATGGGCTGAGCTCGCCTGTCCAGTCGCTGGTTCGCGGGCTCTTGTCGAGCTCGATGCCCAGGTAACGACGAACGAGGGGCGCTAGCGAGTGATCCTGGCAGGGAAGCTGGGGATCGACAAGCTTGGATGCGATCTTTGTGCATGCCACGTGGGCCGGCGTAACATCCCAGTGGTAGGCGAGGAAACGCAGATCGAACATGGCATGGTGCAGGATCTTCAGGATCGTCGGGTCCTCCATGAGGGCCTTGAGGCGATGTGGCGCGTGCGCGCTGGCGCGGACCACATAGGTCACGTCCCCGACCTGAACCTGGACAGTCCCGATCCGGTCGGTACGCCAGTCCAGGCCGGTTGTCTCGATGTCCCAAGCAAGAACGGATGCTCCTAGCGCTTGGTTGAACGCCTGCTCATCGAGGTCACCCTCGAACGTTTGGAGCGGCTGTGTGTTCCCCGAGCGCTCGGCCAGCATTATGCTCATGGGGTCTCATATTGCCCTAAGGGGCGGACGGATGCCTCGGTCCAGAGCGCCTCGAACTGGCCGCGGAAAAATCCGCATAGAAACCCACCTTGTTCGCACTCGAAGGCTGGAACCTCTACACGGCCAGGCGCCTGCGAGTAGAGCACGACGAAGCAGCTGCGATCGAATCGATAGTACGTATAGACCGGAAACTCAGCCGTACGTCGGAGTTCAACGACTGCTTGGCCTGCCGCCTGCCTCTGCAGATTGGCAACGTCGCTTTCGGCATCGTCGATGTGTCTGACGAGGTCAGCTGCTGAGTAGCGGAACTTCGCAGAAAGCTGCTCCATCAAGCCGGCGTTATCGCGGTCGGGCACGATCACGCGGAGCCGGGTCCCGTCACGTGCGACGAGACGACGAAGCGCGGTCGCATGCGCCGCGCGCCACGTTCGAGCGTAGGCGAAGAAGAGATCGACGTGACCGGCTCCCTCCAGAAGGTTGTCCCACTCGACGTCGAGATAGTGCGTCGCGATGCGCCTGAGTCCGGCGTTGGTGATGTCGCTGGACAGCGCCGCCGCCGCAAGCAGCTCCCTCGTGAGGGCACGGCGTCCGCGGAGGTCCCAGAAAACGCCCAAAGCGCCGGTGACGAAGAGAAGCGCACCGATCTCACGGAGGGCAGAATCGGGTGCGCTGGGGCCGTGCGATCCCTCGAGCACGAACGATAGATAGAGCAGGCCGATGCCCGCGAGGACGAAGATCGTGCCGATCTGCCAGGCGGCAAGATCTACACGCAGCCTGGACAGGAGTCCAGAGTCCGCCTCTCCATGGCGTCGGCGGCGTGTCATGCGGCCAAGCCCACGTTGGCTGAGCCCGGTACGAATGCCCGGATGCCACAGCGCCCATAGGGAGGATGTCCGCTTGCTGGCTGATTCATCGAACATATGTTCGTGCCGGCACCGGACGGAACGCGGCCGGCCGGCTTCCCGAAACGTCGTGTTCTGGTTGCTCGAGCGTCGCGCGATGGGGCCGAGCGAGCGGGACCCCTGCGACGCGCTGGTACCCTTCCGGTGTATGCGAACGCTGGTGCTGGACCCTCCGACAGCCGGGCTCGAGCCGCTGCTGGCGCGCCGGCGCCGCGCAGGCCTGGACCGGCTGGACGAGATATGGGAGGGTGTCTACCACATGGTTCCCGCGCCCTCCGGCGAGCACGCAGAGATCTCGCAACAGCTTGCCGAGCTGCTGGGACCCGCCGCGCGCGCGGCGGGTTTGGCTCCGGCGATGGGGGAGTTCAACCTCGGCGACTCCGAAGAGGACTTTCGCGTGCCGGACGGCGGTGTTCACCGAACGCGCCCGCGCGGCATCTGGCATCCGACCGCGGCGCTCGTGGTGGAGATCATCTCGCCTGGCGATGAGACCTGGCAGAAGTTGCCGTTCTACGCCGCTCACCGAGTGGACGAGGTGCTGATCGTCGATCCCGCCGAGCGTGCCATTCACTGGCTCGAGCTCGCAGACGGCGAGTACCGCCCCCTCGAGCGCAGCAAGCTGGTCGACCTGGGGCCAGTCGAGCTGGCCGGGCGGATCGACTGGCCGCCGAGCTAGAGCTTGCGCCGTTCAGCCAGTCTCGGCGAGCGAGGCGTCGTGGATCGCGCGACGCAGCCCGCGGTTGCCGCCTCGGCACACTGAGCCGCGAACCGGATTGGAGATATTCCGCGCTCCGCTCATCGCGGGCATCAGCCCGCGATCCGTGCACATGAGTCGCAACCCGTCGTCGACAAGCATCACATGTCACATGTGAACGCCCCCTCGATGCGCGAAAAGCTCAGTGCCCGTATGGAATTCGTCATCGGGAGCACAGACCGCGATCAAGCGATGCCACCCGTCACATGGTGGAGAAAAACGTTCATCGATTGAACGTAGAAAGCGACACTCGGGCGATTGCGGCGACCGGAGAGGCTACCCATTATCCGTGAGGACTTCATAGGGGACTTTCACCGCCTAACCGGGGAACAATATGCACCGCCTCAATGTCACGGATGGACACGTAGGCTTTCGTCGCCGCACCACGCTGGACGAGTCGCCGGAGACGGCTCGCGAAATACGCCTGGCGATCGCTCGCACCAAGGCCGGGGACCGCGATGCGCTGCGCTTCCTGTACGTGCGCTACTCGGACAACGTGTACGGCTACATCTGCAGCATCGTGCGCGACGAGCAGGAGGCCGAGGATCTCACCCAGCACGTCTTTATGAAGCTCATCACCGTGATCGTGCAGTATCGAGATCACGGCGTCCCATTCTCGGGCTGGCTGCTGCGATTGGCGCGCAACGTCGCGCTCGACCACCTGCGCAGACGCCGCGCGACTCCGACCGAAGAGGTATTCGGCGCAGACGCACACGCCGACGAGAGCGTGCGCGAGCGAGCGGGCGACCTGCACGCGGCGCTCGCCACGTTGCCCGACGAGCAGCGCGACGTGATGATCATGCGCCACGTCGTCGGGCTCTCGCCTGGGGAGATCGCGGAGGAGATGGGTCGCTCGGAGAGCTCGATCCACGGTCTGCACCACCGCGGCCGCCGGGCGCTCCAAGAGGAGCTGCGCCGTCTCGGCTCAGCGCCGGCCACCGCCGGCAGTGCCGTGAGCGCCGCATGTTGACCGCCGGCCGAGCGAGCACCGCCGAGGCAAGCGCGCCGGTGCCGTTCACGCGGCTCGACTGCGCCGATCCCGCTCTGCTCGAGGAGTTGATGGGAGCCGTAGGAGAAGTCGCCGAGCGCGGCGCCTTCACGCTCGGCGAGCACGTCGAGGCCTTCGAGCGCGAGTTCGCCGCCTACTGCGAGACAGACTTCGCCGTCGGCGTCTCCTCGGGCACCGAGGCGCTCGCGCTCTCGCTGCGAGCGCTCGAGATCGGCCCCGGCGACGAGGTGATCGTGCCGACGAACTCGTTCATCGCGACGGCTGAGGCGGTAAGCGCGGTCGGCGCCACCCCGAAGCTCGTGGACGTCGATCCCGACTCGCACCTGATCACGGCGGAGATCGTCGCCGCCAACCTCACACCGAATGTGCGCTGCGTGATTCCGGTGCACTTGTTCGGCGCCACCGTCGACCTCGATCCGATCCTGGCATTGACGCGCGAAGCGGGAATTCACCTGATCGAGGACGCCTGTCAAGCACACGGCGCCCGCTACCGCGGCCGCAGGGCCGGCACGGTCGGCGTGCTCGGCTGCTTCAGCTTCTACCCGACGAAGAACCTTGGGGGGTGGGGCGATGGGGGAGCAGTCGTGACCGCCGTCCCGGAGCTCGCCGAGCGCGTGCAGCTGCTGCGCTCTCACGGCGAGCGGCCACGCTACAACCACCGCGTGGTCGGGACGACGGCACGGCTGGACGCTCTTCAAGCCGCGGTCCTGCGGCGCAAGCTCGCCCGCCTCGACGGCTGGAACACGCGAGCGGCGCGAGCTCGGCTCCGCGCTGCGGGCCAAGCTCGCAAGCGCGCTAGAGCGGGGATCGGGCGAGCGGGCGATCGAGCTCACCGGCCTGCCCTTCGCCGACGCCGACCACGTGTACCACCTGTTCGTGGTGCGCACCGACGCGCGCGACGAGCTGCGGGAGCACCTCGACGGAGCGCGGGATCGCCTCGGCTGTCCATTACCCCACGCCGATACATCTCACCGACGCGTACGCCCACCTCGGCATGGGACCGGGGAGCCTGCCGGTCAGCGAGCAGCTCG
>CAVSPS010000010.1:0-222725 GCA_963729925.1 uncultured Solirubrobacterales bacterium
GGGTGGTAGGGACCCATACACCGTGGTCCCCTCCATGACGGGGTACTTCCTACTTGACTCTTTGTCCACCAACCGGACTGAATGTCCTTACCTCGGCAAAGCCGATGCTCGCACAGGCGCCTACGGCGCCGCCCGGCGGCGGGTCGAACCTGGACGCACACCACGATCTAGGTCGATCGTAGGTGCGCATGCTGTTGAGTTTTCAAAGACCGTCGTAGCCTCTTCGAGAGGACTTCTCGTGAGAGGAGACCGTTCAGCCCGACGCCCAGGGGCGCCTGCGGGCCAACCGTACAGTATAGCGCTCCGCTCTGCACCGTGACGGGAACGTAACCCATCGTCTCGGTTCGCAGAGCCGAGCTGCTGTGCGCTGCACTATAGGGCATCCTGCGGACGGGCGTCTTCAGATCGCCCGCAGCCTGCGGAAGCGGCGCTTGCCCACGCGCAGCACCGCACCGTCCAGGCGCGCCGTCGCGAGGTCGTGCTCGCCGGCGGCGAGCGGCCGCTCGTCGAGCGACACCCCCCCCTGGTCGATCAGGCGGCGCGCCTCCGAGCGCGACATCCCGAACGCGTCCGCCATCAGCGCGGGCACGTGCACTACCCCGTTGCCGGCCCCGAACAGGAACTCGTCGATCTGCTCGGGCGTCCCGCGCTGTACGAACACGCGGTCGAACTGTCGCTCCGCCTCATGGGCCGCCTCACGCGAGTGCAGCCACGTCACGATCTCGCGCGCGAGCGCGCGCTTGGCCTCCCGTGGCGCCTCCTCGCCGTCGAGCTGCCGTCCGAGCAGCAGCCTGTAGTAGTCGCCCATCGCCTCGTCGGGGATGCTCATCGTCTTGCCATACATGTTTCCCGGCTCGTCGGTGACGCCGATGTGGTTGCCCAGCGACTTGGACATCTTCTGCCGCCCGTCGACGCCGACCAGGATCGGCATCGTGAGGATCGCCTGCTCGGGCTGCCCGTAGGCGCGTTGCACATCGCGGCCGAGCAGCAGGTTGAACTTCTGATCGGTCCCCCCCAGCTCCACGTCCGCGTGCACCGCCACCGAGTCGTAGCCCTGCAGCAGCGGATACATCAGCTCGAGCATCGAGATCGGCTCCGAGGCGCCCCAGCGTCGGGCGAAGTCGTCGCGCTCCATCAGCTGCGCCACCGTCGTTGTGCGCACGAGGGCGAGCAGCTCCGCCATCGGCATGTCCAACCATTCGCCGTTGCGTCGCACCTCCAATCGCTCGGGGTCGGCGTCGAGCATCTTCAGCGCCTGCTCCTGGAACGTCGCGGCGTTCGCCTCGATGTCCGCCTCGCTCAGCATCGGGCGCAGCGTGGAGCGTCCGGAGGGGTCGCCCACGCGCGCGGTGTAGTCGCCGACGATGAGCACCACCAGATGACCGGCGTCCTGGAACTCGCGCAGCTTGCGCAATACCACAGCATGGCCGAGGTGGATGTCGGGCGCCGTCGGGTCGATGCCCAGCTTCACGCGCAGCGGACGACTTTGTGCGGCGGCGCTTGCGAGCTTCTCCGCAAGAGCCCCCGACGGCAGGCTGTCAACGGCGTTCGCGCTCAACCGCGCCGCCGTGTCAAAGGCATTCGGCATGAGGCCCAATGCTAGACTCTCGCGTCCCGGTGGAGCTAGCCGCATCGCCTGCCCGCGGCCGGCCGCGTCTGAAGAGGCTTCGTTTCCTGCTCATCCTCTTCGCCGTCCTGCTGCTTGGCCTCATCTCATTCGTGTTCGGCATGTTCATGGCCGTCACGTCCACGCTGCCCTCGCTCGACAACCGCGCCGAGTTCGACAACGCGCGCAACTCGGTCCTGCTCGACGACCAGGGCCGCCAGCTCGGCGTGCTGAGCCGCCAGAACCAGATCCTGCTCACCCCCAGCCAGATACCGCCGGTCGTCAAGGAGGCGGTGATCGCGATCGAGGACAAGCGCTTTGAGAGCAACCCGGGCATCGACATCCGTGGAATCGCGCGCGCGTTCTTCCAGGACGTCCTCCACAAAGGCGCCGTCCAGGGCGCCTCGACGATCGAGCAGCAGTTCGTCAAGAACGCGCTCCAGGCGCAAACTCACCGCACGCTCTTCGAGAAGCTTCGCGAGGCGGCGCTCGCATACCAGCTCGCCCACAAGTGGTCGAAGGAAAAGATCATCACCGAGTACCTCAACACGATCTACTTCGGCAACGGGGCCTACGGGATCGAGTCGGCCGCGCGCACCTACTTCGGCTCTGACGTCAACCATCTCGGCTGCGGCACCCCCGGGCACAAGCTGTGCGTGGAAGGACTCGAGCCATGGGAGGCGGCGCTGCTGGCCGGCGTGATCCAGTCGCCCACCTTCTACGACCCGATCACCAAACCGGAAGCGGCCAGGGCACGGCGCAACGTGGTGCTCGCCCAGATGCTCCAGCAGGGCTACATCCGGCGCGCCGACTACGAAGAAAGCGTCAGTCAGGCCCTGCCGGCGCCCGTGGACATTCAGCCACCCCACCAGACGCTCGTGGAAGGCGTGGACGCCGGCTACTTCACGAGCTGGGTGGCGCAGCAGATCATCGAACGCTACGGAGCCACGCGCGCCTTCGACGGGGGCCTGCGCGTGGAGACCACGCTCGACCTCGACCTGCAGCGCTCAGCCGAACAGGCCGTGCGAGGCTACCTCCCCGGACCGTCGGGCCCCACCGCGGCGCTCGTGGCGATCGAAAACTCGACGGGTGAGGTGCGCGCAATGGTGGGCGGGCGCGACTACAACGAAACCCCCTTCAACCTCGCCACCGAGGGAGAGCGGCAGCCCGGGTCGTCCTTCAAGGCGTTCGACCTCGCCGCGGCGCTCGAGCACGGGATATCGCCCGAATCGACGTGGTCGTCGCGCTTGAAGATCTTCACGGTGCCCAACACGGGAGGCAAGGAAAAGTTCGTGGTGCACAACGACGAAGGCGCCTACACGGGCTCGAACACGCTCACCGGCGCCACCGCGTTCTCAGACAACTCGATCTACGCGGAAGTGGGTTTGAGCGTGGGCACGAAGAAGATCGCGCACCTCGCCCACCTGATGGGTATCACGACGCCAATTTCGACCAACCCGGCGATGACGATCGGCGGTTTGAACGTGGGCGTCACGCCGCTCGACATGGCTCACGCCTATGAGACCATCGCGCACGGCGGCCAGCGCGTGAGCGGGTCGCTCGCCTCGGACTTCCAGCCGGTGGGCATCCAGGAAGTGGACGCGGGCGGGCGCACCCTGCAGGACGGGCGCCGGCGCGACGTCAACCAGGTGCATACCAAGCGCGTGCTGCCGCCCGGCGTGGCGAGCACCGAGACATCGATGCTCGAGACGGTGCTCGCCTACGGCACCGCCAAGGCGGCCTCGATCGGGCAGTTCGCGGCGGGCAAGACCGGCACGACCACCAACTTCGGCGATGCCTGGTTCGTCGGATGGGACAGGAAGTACACGGTGGCGGTGTGGGTCGGCTACCCAGACCGCCTCGTGCCGATGACCACCGACTTCGGCGGCAAGCCCGTGTTCGGCGGCACATACCCCGCGTTGATCTGGCACGACTTCATGCTCGCCGCGATGCAGGTCGAACAGGACCGCGCCAACCACCTCACGCCGGCCGCCGCTAAGGAAGGCGCGAGCGGCGTTCAGCCGGAATCGAGCTCCGGCACGGAAAGCACAGGTGCCCAGACCTCCGGCGGCGCCAAGCACGCGGGCGGCGGCGAAGCTCAGGGCAATATTCCCGCCACGCACGGCGCCGGCGAAGCGGGCGGCTCGCCACACGTCGAACAGGCCCCCGCCACGCCAACTCCGGCGCCCTCGACGCCGCCCGCCACGCCCGCGCCCGGGAGCCCTTCAACCGGGAACGCACCCGCGACGAAATCGGGTGGGACAGGCGCCACGGGCGGCGTGAGCCCCGGCGGTTAGAACGTGTCTGGAACCCGCGGTGCGTTCGGCGCGTTCACGGACCAAGCTGGGCGCCGCGGGGCGAGCCCAGCGCTGAGGGGCGGTCAGGTTCGAGCCGTCGCCACGTCTTGCAGACGCGGACGCGAGACGTGGGGATTGCCCGCGGCCCAGAAGCGCCAGCGCAGCTCCACAGCCTTGGTGATACCGATACGCGTGCCCACCACCACGCGCGTGTCCCGCCGGCGCCGCTCGCCGGCGCGGATGGTGATGGGGCCGTCGAGCAGGCTGGCGCCGTTCTGGGCGAGCTCGACGCCGAGCGCCTGCGTGAGCTTGCCGGGGCCCGAGCAGAGGTCCTCCTCGCGCGCGCGCCCGCGCCGCTCCCGCATCTGCTCGACCCCCACCAGCGGCTCCAGCGCCCGGATGAGCACAGCCGCGCCGACCCCGCGCGGCTCGCACACAGCGTTGAGCAACGCATGAATGCCGTAGGAGCGGTAGACGTAGGCGAGGCCCGGCTCGTCGAACAGCGTGCGCGTGCGCGGGGTCAGACCGGCGAACGCGTGGCAGGCCGGCTCACATTCGTGGTAGGCCTCCGTCTCCACAATCGCTCCGGACAGACCGTTGTGTTCGACGACACAGCCGATCAGCTCGCGGGCGACCCGCAGCACCGGGCGTGCATAGAACTCCACCGGCAATGCCCCGCGCGCCTCGCGCGCGCGTAAGCGCGCACGCGCGAGGTCCCCTCTTTTCTTGAACATCGCACCCGCCGGCGCTTGCTTTGCGGCCACGTCAGCCACCGCCGGCCTGCTCCAGCACCGCGCGGGCCTGCTCCAGCACCGCGCGGGCCTGCTCCAGCTGCTCGCGCACGCGGGGCAGCGCCGTGCCGCCCATCGACACCTTCGATTCGAGCCACGAGTCGCGCGCCAGCACCGCGTAGTACTCCTGGTCGAGCAGCTCGCTGTGCGCGGCGAGCTCATCGGAGGTGAGCTGCGAGAGCCGGCGGCCGCCGTCGACGGCGGTGCGCACGAGCCCCGCCACCACACCGTGGGCCTCGCGAAAGGGCATGCCGCGCCGCACGAGCAGGTCGGCGAGGTCGGTGGCGGCTGTCAGCTCGTCGCCCGCGGCCTCTTCGAGGCGCTTGCGGTGGAAGCTCACGCCCGACACCATCCCGAAGGCGGCCTCGAGCGCCAGGTCGATCGTGTCGGCCGCGTCGAACAGGTGCTCCTTGTCCTCCTGGAGGTCCTTGTTGTATGTGAGAGGGAGGGCGTGCATCACGCCGTGAAGGGCGCTCAGATGCGCAACCACGCGTGGCGCCTTGGCACGCAGCAGCTCCGCCACGTCGGGATTCTTCTTCTGGGGCATGATCGAGGAGCCGGCGCTCCACGCGTCGGGAAGCTCGCAGAAGCCGAACTCGGCGGTCGACCACAGCACGAGCTCGGCCCCCAGGCGCGAGAGGTGCGTGGCGCAGGTGGAGGCGGCGCCGATGTAGTCGAGCGCGAAGTCGCGATTGGCTACCGCGTCGATCGAGTTGGGGGCGGGCTCCGAGAAGCCGAGCTCGCGCGCCACGAGCTCGCGGTCGGTGTCGAAGTTCACGCCCGCGAGCGCGCCCGCTCCGAGCGGCAGACGTGAGCACTGGCGCTCGGCGAACGCGAACCGCTCGCGGTCGCGCGCGAGCATCCAGAACCAGGCGAGCAGGTGGTGGCTGAGGTACACGGGCTGTGCGCGTTGCAGGTGGGTGTAGCCCGGCAGCGGCCAGTCGAGGTGCTGTTCTGCGCGCTCCACCAGTGCGCCCATGAGCCGCACAATCGCCTGCTGCGCGTGGCGGGCTCGCTCCCGCGTATACATAACGAGGTCGGTGGCGACCTGGTCGTTGCGCGAGCGGGCGGTGTGGAGCTTGCCGCCGACGGGCCCCACGAGCTCGGTGAGGTGGCGCTCGATCGCCATATGGATGTCTTCGTCGTCCTGGGAGAACACGAAGCGCCCCTCCTCCAGCTCGCATCGCACCTGCTCGAGCCCGCGCAGCAACGCGTCACGGTCCTCTGCCGCTATGATGCCGCGCGCGGCGAGCATCGTCGCGTGCGCACGCGACTGGGCGATGTCCTGGGGCCACAGGCGCCTATCGAAGCCAATCGACGCGTTCATCCGCACGAAGTCGGGGTGCTGTGGCTCGTGGAAGCGTGACACGGGTTCGCGTCAGAATAGATGGTGGTCGAGGTGGTTGGCCTGCGGCAGGCCGCCGAACGGGCGCCTCGGACCGCGTAAGCTCGGGGCGATGAGCACCCTGCTGGTCGACAACTATGACTCCTACACCTACAACGTATTTCACCTGCTCGCCGTGGTCTCCGGCGAGGAGCCCATGGTTGTGCGCAACGACATGGTCTCCTGGAAGGCGCTCTCACGCCGGGACTTCGACGCGATCGTGCTCTCCCCCGGCCCGGGCCGACCCGACCGCCCGCACGACTTCGGCGTGTGCTCGGACATCCTGCGCTTCAGCGACGCGCCGGTGCTCGGCGTGTGCCTCGGCCATCAGGGTCTCGGGCACGTGCTCAAAGCGGAGATCACGACGGCGCCAACGGCCATGCACGGCCGCCTTTCACGCGTACGCCATACCGCCGGCGGCCTGTTCGAGGACATCCCCCAGGACTTCAAGGTCGTGCGCTACCACTCGCTCGCGGTGACAGGCTCGCTCGGGGAGGAGGGCCGCGAGATCGCCTGGACCGCCGACGGGGTGGTTATGGGCATCGAACACGCCCACCGGCCGATGTGGGGAGTGCAGTTCCACCCCGAGTCGATCTCCACCGAATACGGCCACAAGCTGCTCGAGAACTTCTACAGGCTCGCGCAAACGCGCAAGCCGCCGCGCGGGGACCGCCTGAACCGGGCGAGCGTGCCGCCCCGGCGCTCCCGCAAGCGCCCCCCCGCCGGCTTCAACACACACGCCGCCGCCGGCTCCGACACGCGCCCCTCCGCAGGCTCCGACACACGCCCCGCCGCCGGCTCAGCCGACACGCAAGCCGCCGCCGGCTCCGACACGCGCCTTCACGTGCGTGCATTCGACGGCGAGGCCAACGCGGAGCTGCTGTTCGAACGGCTCTTCAGTGACGCCGAGCACGCGTTCTGGCTGGACAGCGCCGAGCACCCCACGCAACTCGGGCAGTGCTCGTATCTCGGCGCCACGATGGGCGAGCACCGCCTGGTGCTCGAATACGACGTCGAGCGGGGGATCCTCAGCAGGCACGACGCGAGCGGCACGAGCGCCACGAACGAATCGATCTTCCAGGCGCTCGACCGCGAGCTCCGCGACCGCGCGATCGACTCGCCGCACGAGCCCGCCCGCGGCCTTACAGGCGGCTTCGTGGGCTATCTCGGCTACGAGTGCAAGGCCGACTGCGGAGCGTCCACAGCGCACCGCTCCGACGCGCCCGACGCCGTGCAGATGCTCGCCAACCGCACGATCGCCATCGACCACGCCACTTTGCACACCTACGCGATCGCCGTCACCGTCGGCGAGGAGCCCGACGCCGAGCGCTGGCTCGACCAGGCGGAGGCGGCGGTGCGCGAAGCGCTCGCTACACCGCCCACCGACGTGATACCGACCACTACGAACGAAAATCCCCCCGATCAACAGGTCACGTTCCGCGTGGGCCGCGGTCGCGAGCAGTACCTCGCTGACATCGCCCGTTGTAAGAGCGCGCTTGCGGCCGGCGAGTCCTACGAGGTGTGCCTCACCGATCAGATCCACACCGACGCCGCGCCCGACCCGTGGCTGCTCTACCGCGGGCTGCGACGCTCCAATCCGGCCCCGTTCGCCGCCTACCTGAAGCTCGGCGAGCTGGCGGTCGTGAGCTCCTCGCCCGAGCGCTTCCTCTCGGTGGACCGCGACCGCCGCGTGACAGCGCGCCCGATCAAGGGCACCGCGCCGCGCGCGGAGGACCCCCTGCGCGACGCGGCGATCCGCACCGCGCTGCAGCGCGACGAAAAGACGCTCGCCGAGCACCTCATAATCGTGGACCTGCTGCGCAACGACCTCGGGCGCGTGTGCGAGGTCGGCACGGTGCGCGTGCCCCAGCTGATGGCGATCGAGCGCTACGCCACTGTCCACCAGATGACCTCGAACGTCACCGGCGTGCTCGAGGCGGGTCGCACTCAGGTCGACTGCCTGCGCGCATGCTTTCCGGGCGGCTCGATGACCGGCGCGCCGAAGCTCCGCACGATGGAGATCATCGACGACATCGAGCGCGAGGCCCGCGGCGTGTACTCCGGCGCTATCGGCTATTTCGGCCTCGACGGCGCCCTCGACCTGAGCATCGTGATCCGCACGATCGTGATAGGGGCCCGCCCACCCGGTGGGGGCGCCAAAACCACCACAATCGGCGCGGGCGGCGCGATCGTGACGCAATCCGACCCCGACGAGGAGTTCGAGGAGATGCTGCTGAAGGCGCGCGCCCCGATGGCGGCGATCGCGCGCGCGGTCACGGGTTCCGGCTCGCCGGAGGCGTGGACGGTCGAGCTCGAGCCTCAGAAGCGGTTCGCGGGGACGGCGTTTTGAGCGCCACGAGGTAGAGACACGCGCGCGGGCGGAAAAAGCAGAGCCGTCCGCGAATGATCCTCGGCGGGGTCGCGCACCCCGCGTCAGCGGCCGAGCGCCGTGGCCAACGCCTCGGCCACACGCCCGATCTGCCCCTCCGTGAGCCCGGGAAAGAACGGCACCGCGAGCGAGCGGGCGGCGACGTCCTCGCACACCGGAAACTCCCCCTCGCGGTGGCCGAAGCGCTCGCGGTAGAAGCTCATCAGGTGGATGGCGGGCAGGTAGGGCTTGCTCTGAACCCCCAGCTCGAGCAGCCGCCCCACCACCCCATCGCGGTCGACGCCGCGGGGAAGCTGCACCACGAACACGAACCACCCGCGCCGCTCGCCTGCGCGATCCTCGCAGGGAAGCTCGAGCCCCTCGATCCCGCCAAGCGCCCCGCGATAGAGCGCGGCGACGCGAGCCCTGTCGGAAAGCATCCCGTCGAGGCGCTCCAGCTGCGCGATCCCCACGGCGCACGCGATGTCAGACAAGCGGTAGTTGAACCCAAGCCGGTCATGGTCCAGCCACCCCATGTCGGGAGCGCGCCCCTGGTTGCGCTCGGAGTCGATCCGAGCCTTCGCCTCCTCTGAGCCAAGCGTCACCATCCCCCCCTCGCCGGTGGTGATCTGCTTGTTGGCGTAGAACCCGAACACGGCAGGATTTCCTCGCCCACCGACCGGTGTCCCATCGGCATGGACGCCCCCAAGCGCCTCGCAAGCGTCCTCCACGATCCCGAGCCCGCGACGAGCGGCGATCTCCTCGAAAGCCACCATATCCGCGGGATAGCCAAAGATGTGGACGGGCAGGAGCGCTCGAGTGCGCTCAGTAACCGCCGCCTCGGCAGCCCGAGGATCGAGATTTAGCGTGAGACGATCGATGTCGGCGAAGACGGGCCGAGCCCGCTCATAGAGCGCCACATTCGCCGAGGCCACGAACGAAAAGGGGCTCGTGATCACCTCGTCGCCGTCGGAAACCCCAACCGCCCGAAGAGCAAGATGCAAGCCGGCGGTGCCTGAAGAGACCGCACAGGCGAAAGGGCTGCCCACTCGAGCGGCAAAAAGCCGCTCGAAGAGAGGCACGCGAGGTCCAAGCGACAGCTGCCCTGACCTCAACACCCCCGCCACAAGCCGCTCCTCCTGCGCCCCGAGCACGGGGCGAGCCAGCGGTATCAAGGGGTTCGCTCTCTCACCTGCTGGATCCCATACTCAAGCGAGTCCACAAGCGCATCCCAAGACGCCTCGATGACGTTCTCGGAAACCCCGATCGACCCCCAAACGCGCTGCCCGTCCGAGGCGTCGATGAGCACCCGGGTGACCGCCCCGGTGCCCTTGGCCTCGTCGAGGATGCGGACCTTGAAGTTGACGAGATCGATGTCGCGCAGATGCGGATGGGTCTCCCCGATCGCGTCGCGAAGCGCCCGGTCGAGCGCGTTGACGGGGCCGTTGCCCTCGGCGGTGCGAACGTAGCGCTCGCCGTCGGGGCCCGGGGGGGCCCAGATCTTGATGGTGGCCTCCGTCTCGACCTTGCCGTCGGCGCGCTTCTCGACGAGCACGCGCCAGGACTCGAGGCGAAACAGCGGCTCGTAGTCGCCGGACTCCTTGCGCATGAGCAGCTCGAAGGAGCCGTCGGCGGCCTCGAACTGGAAGCCGCGGTGCTCGAGCCGCTTGACGCGCTCGACGGTGCGCTGGGCGGCGGCGGCGTCCAGCTCGATGCCGGCTTCCTCGGCCTTCTCGACGACCGTGCCGCGTCCCGCGAGCTCTGAGATGAGCACGTCGCGCTGGTTGCCGACGAGCTCGGGATCGACGTGCTCGAAGGTGGCGACATCGGCGCGGATGCCGGCGGCGTGCAGGCCGGCCTTGTGCGCGAAGGCGTGCTTGCCGACGAACGGTTGGGCGGAGTCGGGCGTGCGGTTCAGGAGCTCGTCGACGAGGTGCGCGGTCTCGGTGAGGCGCGCGAGCCGCTCGGGGGCGAGGATGTGGCAGCTCATCTTGAGCTGCAGGTCGGCGAGGATCGTGACGAGGTTGGCGTTGCCGGTGCGCTCGCCGATCCCGTTTATCGTCCCCTGGACCTGCGTGGCGCCCGCTTCGACGGCGACGAGCGTGTTGGCGACCGCGCAGCCGGAGTCGTCGTGCGCGTGAATGCCGAGCGCAACGTCGGGCAGCGCGGCGCGAACCTCCTCGACGACCTGCTTGACGCGCGTGGGCAGCGAGCCGCCGTTGGTGTCGCACAGCACGACCCGCTCTGCCCCCGCGGCGGCGGCGGCGCGCAGCGTGTCGAGCGCATAGCCGGGGTCGAGCGCGTAGCCGTCGAAGAAGTGCTCGGCGTCGAAAAGCGTGCGCTTGCCCTCGCGCACGAGGAAGGCGATCGAGTCGCCGATCATCGCGAGGTTCTCCTCGCGCGAGACGCGCACCACCTTCTCGACGTGCAGTAGCGAGCTCTTGCCGACGAGCGTGCAGGCGGGCGCGAAGGACTCGGCGAGCGTGCGCAGGCCCTCGTCGGCGTCGGCGGCGAGATCGCGCCTGCGGGTCATGCCGAACGCAACGATCTCAGACACGGCGAGCGTCTCCCGCGCGAGCAGCCCGAAGAGCTCGAGCTCCTTCGGGTTGGACGAGGGGAAGCCCGCCTCGATGAGGTGCACGCCGAGCGCGTCGAGCGCGTGCACCACGCGCAGCTTCTCCTCGGCGGTGAGGCTCATGCCGCCCCCCCCCATGCCGTCGCGCAGGGTGGCGTCGTAGAGCTCTATGTGGGTCATCAGCCGGTGGGGCTCCCCCCAAGGGGGACCCCCGACAGCGGGGAGCTCGGCGCTGGAGCGCTCACGACGTCGAGCCATTCGCGGTAGCGCTCCGAGCGGCCGTGGATCGCATCGTCGAACGCGCTTTGCAGCAGGCGCGTGACCTCGCCGGGCTTGCCGGGACCGATCTTGTGGTCGTCCACCTCCACCACCGGCACGAGCTCGGCGGCGGTGCCGGACATGAACACCTCCTCGGCGAGGTAGAGCTCCGCGCGCGCGATATTGCGCTCCACGACCGTATAGCCGAGGTCGGCGGCGAGCTGCATGATCGAGCGGCGTGTGATGCCGTCGAGGATCGAGTTGTGGTGGCCGGGCGTGACGATCTCGCCGCCCGCGACGATGTAGATGTTCTCGCCGGTGCCCTCGCACACGTGGCCGTGGTCGTCGAGCAGGATCGCCTCCTGATAGCCGGCCTTCATCGACTCGACCTTGGCGAGCACGTTGTTGAGGTACTGGCCGGAGGCCTTCGCGTGCGGGATGAGCGAGTCGGGGGAGATGCGCCGCCACGAGGAGACCTTCGCGCGGATGCCGTTCGCCATGCCGTCCTCGCCCAAATAGGTCCCCCACTCCCAGCAGGCGATGGTGACGTCGACGGGCGCGTCCATCGGGTTCAGGCCCATGGAGCCGTAGCCGCGATAGACGATCGGGCGGATGTAGCAGGAGCGCAGGTTGTTGGCGACCACCAGCTCGCGCGCGGCGGTTTGCAGCTCGGCCGCTGTGTAGGGCACGGGCATGTAGTAGAGCTCGGCGGAGCGCAGCAGGCGCTCCATGTGCTCGGCGCCGCGGAACACGGCCGGGCCGAGCTCGGTGTCATAGCAGCGGATGCCCTCGAACACGCCGGTGCCGTAGTGCAGGCCGTGGGTGAGCACGTGGACCTTGGCGTCCTCCCATGGAACGAGCTCTCCGTTCATCCATATGTGCTCGCTGCTGTCCACGTTCTCGTCTCCCGACTGCCTAGGTGTCCGGCCGATTCTACAGGGAGCGTGTTGGTTTCCCAAGCGGGGCTACGGGATCAGCGGAAGCGCTCGTACCCGTATGCGGTCGGGCTCAAAGACGACGATGCTGCCGTCGGCCAAATCGCGGTCGATCGTGACTAGGTTGGCAAGCAGCATCTCGGACTGCCGCTCCGGTCGCCGCTGTGTGCCGTGTCGAAACAGCACCACAGAGGGTGACTTCACCCGGCGCAACGCAAGCAACGTGCCGAAATCGGTGTCCGCGGAGATCACGATGCGCTGCTCTTGCTGGGCGCGATCAAGGATCTCCTCGTCGCTCGCCGCCTGCAAGTTGTAGTCGCGAACATGCACTGCATCATGCCCGGCGTATCGAAGCCGCTCGGCAACGACCGGCGAGAGCGCGTTGTCGACGAGGAACCTCACGCAGAGGCGGCGAGCGGAAGCTCGCGCTCACGAACCGCCTCGGCGGCGTAGCGCATCGCTTCGCGCACGTCCTCAGCCTCGAGATCCGGGTACGCATCCAAGATCTCTGCGGTGCTCATATCATCGGCGAGCATCCCGACGACCGTGGCGACAGGAATGCGCAGTCCACGTATGCACGGCACTCCGCCCATCTGGTCATCTCGCACCGTGATCCTTGTAAAGCTCATGACTTAAGACTATCGCGGAGAAGGGACACGATCCGAAACTGACACCGCAGCTCAAGCGATCGCGTTAGAGGTGATCGAGCACGGCGCGCGTGGCCTGATCGGTGGTGGCGTCCCCCCCAAGGTCGGGAGTCCGCAACCCCTCGTCGAGCGCACGCTCGACTGCCGATTCTACAGCCGCCGCCTCATCGTCCAAACGCAGTCCATGGCGCAGCATCATCGCGGCCGACAGGAACATCGCGAGCGGGTTGGCGACTCCGTGGCCGGCGATGTCGGGCGCGGAGCCGTGCACCGGCTCGAACAGACCGGCGCAGCGAGCCCCATCTGCTCCTGACACCGGCTCCGGGGACCGAGGCGAGGGAGAGTCGGGGCCATCTTCCTGGGGGATGGCCGCTTGCGCGGCGGGGACGTTCGAAACGGCGATCGATGCGCTCGGCAGCATCCCGATCGACCCGGTGATCATCGCCGCCTCGTCGGAGAGGATGTCGCCGAACATGTTCTCCGTGAGGATCACATCGAAGTGACGGGGTGCGGAGACGAGCTGCATGGCGGCGTTGTCGACGAGCACGTGCTGAAGCTCGATGTGGGGGAACTCGCGCGAGTGAACCTCCGTGACGACCTCGCGCCAGAGGCGCGAGGTCTCCAGGACGTTGGCCTTGTCCACGCTCGACACTCTCGCCCGCGCGGCGCCGAACGCGACGCGAGCGATGCGTTCGATCTCATCGCGGGTGTAGGCGCAGACATCGGAAGCAGAGTCCGCGGTTCGGGTCTTCTCGCCGAAGTAGATCCCACCGGTGAGCTCGCGCACGACAAGCAGGTCGGTTTTCTCGATGCGCTCCCGTCGCAAAGGTGAAGCGTCATACAGAGCCGGCAGTGGCTTGACGGGACGCAGGTTGGCATACAGCCCGAGGCCCTTGCGCAGCCCGAGCAGCCCCTGCTCGGGCCGCGGGGCCGACGAGTTGGTGGAGTCCCACTTCGGCCCGCCCACCGCCGCCAGCAGCACCGCGTCAGCGCGCTTGCAGGCCGCAAGCGTCTCGTCGGTCAGAGCGGCGCCGTACAGGTCGATCGAGGCGCCGCCGAAGGGATGCTCCTCGAACTCAAACTCACCCAAGGCGCGCAGCAGCTCCAGCGCGGGCGCCATGATCTCGGGGCCGATCCCGTCGCCGGGCAGCGTGACGATATGCCACGCCATCAGAGCTCACCCGCGCTGCATCCGGCCGAGCCGGCGCGCGCCTGGATGTTCAAGCGCACGTACTGGAGCTCGAGTGGGTCGCCCGCGTTGGCGAGGACGTCGTCGACGAATGCCCCCGTAAGCTCCTCGGCGCGCTCGGCCGGCGCGCTCGCGCGCATATGTCCCAGGTGATAGTTGAGCAACACCGTTTCGGCGAAGCCGCGCGGATCTGCCGGGGTCGTCGGCTTCAGCTGAGTGCAGCAGTCGATTTCGTCAAATCCGGCCACACGAAGCCGCGCTTCGGTGTCAGCGACGGACGCGTAGTTCCACGGGGGATGCATGCCGGCAAGGTACTCGGCGTACGGTGCTCGTGCCGCCACAAATTCGGCGAGGGTGCGGAAGCCGTCGATGTTTCCCGCTCCCCCGCACTGCGCGACCAGCCGGCCGCCGTCACGCAGGACGGCCCTCAGCTTGGCGAAGAGGCGATCGTGGTCGTGGATGTGATGGAAGACCGCACACGAGAAGACCGCGTCGACCGGCTCTGCCAGATCGAGCTCGAGCAGATCCTGGCGCTGGACCTCGACCCGGCCGGCCTCGCAATCCTGGGCCAGCGTCTCGCGCGCCAGCTCCACCATCCGCGGCGAGGCGTCAACCGCCACCACGCGTCCGGCCGGCAGGCGCTCCAGCAGCAGCTTGGTGACGCGCCCGCTCCCGCAGCCGGCGTCAAGCACGACCCCCCCATCCCGCGGATCGAGCCGCGCGATGATCTCGCGCGCCCACTGTTCCTGGGGATCGGCGACCCGGTTCCGGTTGTAGGTGGCCGCGTCCCAGTCAAGCGGCGCGCGGCTCACAGCGCGGTCGTGACCGGGCCCGAGCGCTCGCGGTCGCGTTCGTAGACGGCAATGTCCTGCTCGCGCCCGAGCGTCGCGCCGATGTCGTCGAGACCGGCAAGCAGGCGCCGGCGGATCTCGTGGTCGATCTCGAAGGGAACCGATCGGGGATCGATGGGATCCCCGATCGGCCAGCGCCCGGCGAAGCGCACCTCCTGAGTGTCCAGGTCGATGACCCCCTCCCCCGCGCGCGCGAGCGCGTGGCAGTCCTCCTCGGAGAGAACAACCGGCAGCAGCCCGATCTTCGTGCAATTGGAGTAGAAGATGTCGGCGAAGCTCGGCGCCACAACCGCCTGGAAGCCGTAGTCCTGCAGCCCCCAGGGCGCGTGCTCGCGCGAGGACCCGCAACCGAAGTTGCGCCCCGCCACGAGGATCGGGGTGGCGGGCAAGTCCCAGCCGGGCTCCTTCGCCCAGTCGTAGAAGAGGAACTCCCCAAAGCCCGTGCGCTCCACCCTCTTGAGAAACTGCTTGGGCATTATCTGGTCCGTGTCGACGTCGGCGCGGTCGAGGTGCGTGACCTTGCCGGCGATCGTGTGGATCGGCTCCATGCTCAGCTCCAGTCCCTGATGTCGGTGAAATGACCCTCGATCGCAGCGGCGGCCGCCATCTGTGGAGACACGAGATGAGTGCGCCCGCCCCGCCCCTGGCGACCCTCGAAGTTGCGGTTGGAGGTGGAGGCGCAGCGCTCGCCGGGGGCGAGGATGTCGGGGTTCATGCCGAGGCACATCGAGCAGCCGGCGACGCGCCAGTCGAAGCCGGCGGCGCGGAACACCTTGTCGAGCCCTTCGGCCTCGGCTTGAGCCTTGACCTGTTGGGAGCCCGGCACGACCATCGCGTTGACGCCGGCGGCGACCTTGCGCCCGGCAATGACCTCGGCGGCGGCGCGCAGGTCGCCGATGCGCGAGTTGGTACACGAGCCGATGAAGACGCGATCGATCGCGATCTCCTGGATCGGGGTTCCCGCGCGCAGGTCCATGTAGTGCAGGGCGCGCTCGGTCGCCTCGCGGTCGGCGGGCGAGTCGAAGTCCTCGGGCGAGGGCACCGTCGCATCGACCGGCGCGACCATGCCGGGCGTCGTGCCCCAGGTCACCTGCGGCGAGAGCGCCGCGGCGTCGACCACGACCTCACCGTCGTAGAAGGCCCCATCGTCGCTGGCCAGCGAGCGCCAGCGCGCGATCGCCTCTTCCAGCTCCGCGCCCTTGGGCGCGCCCGGGCGTCCGCCCCAAACGTTTCCCCCTCCCCCGGCCGACTCCTGGCCGTCCCGACGTCCACTGCGTGGCGGTGGCTGCGTGAACCACTCGAAGGTGGTGTCGTCCGGGGCGATCATGCCCGCGCGCCCGCCGGCCTCGATGGTCATGTTGCAGACGGTCATGCGACCCTCCATCGAGAGCGCTTCGATCGCGGGGCCGACGTACTCGACGACATGCCCGGTGGCGCCGCCGACGCCGATCTGGCCGATCGTGCCGAGGATCAGGTCCTTGGCGGTGACGCCGAAGCCGAGGGAGCCCTCGTAGCGGATGCGCATCGAGCGGGGGCGGTGCTGGACCATGCACTGCGTGGCGAGCACGTGCTCGACCTCGGACGTGCCGATGCCGAACGCAAGCGCGCCGAACGCGCCGTGGGTGGCGGTGTGGGAATCGCCGCACACGACCGTCATGCCCGGCTGGGTGACGCCCAGCTCCGGGCCGATCACGTGCACGATGCCCTGGCGGTCGGAGCCGAGCGAGTAGATGGGCACGCCGAACTCTTCACAGTTGCGCTCGAGCGTTTGCACCTGCGCCCGCGAGAGCTCGTCCTTGATGCGAGCCGCCACGGGCGTGCCGTCGGTGGGCGTGTTGTGGTCGGCGGTGGCGAGCGTGCGGTCGGGGCGACGCACTTTGCGAGAGGCTAGCCGCAGCCCGTCGAACGCCTGCGGGGAGGTGACCTCGTGGACGAGGTGCAGGTCGATGTACAGCAGCCCGTCTGCGACCTCGTGGGCCTCCCAGATCTTCTCGAACATGGTCTTTGGCATGGTCATAGCTCTTTCGTGTGCTGTCTCGATCTCAACTGCCGGCTGGTCAACTACGTCTCAGTCCGGCCGAGACGACCGCGAGAAACGCCGCCTCGGCGTCGGTGGGGTTCTCGAAATGGTGGGGAAGATCGGCGTCGAAGGTGACGCAATCGCCCGCGGCGAGCTCGTGGCGCTGCCCGTCGCAGACGAGCACGACCGCGCCCTGCTCGACCAGCGCAGTCTCACGGGAGCCCGGCTCGTGCATCGGCGGATCGTCGGGCGCCCCCGTTGCGCCGCCGGGAGCAAGCGTGTGACGCGAGAGCTCTGCGCGCTGACCGGGTCGGGCAGATGTCATGACCTGGAAGCTGTGCCCGCGCTTGGCGTTGCCCCCCATGCGGCGATCGACGGCGCGCACGATCGTGACTGCACCGTCCTCGTCAAGACGCAGAAGCTGCGACAGCCGCAGATCGAGGCCGGCGGCGATCCGCGCGGCAATCGTGAGCGTCGGGCTGGTCTCGCCGCGCTCGACCTGCGAGAGCATCGGCGCGCTCACACCGCTGCGCTTGGCCAGGTCGCGCAGCGAGAGCGATGACGCCTCTCGCAGCGCTCGCACGCGCGCACCGATGACCGCGGCCGACGGCGCACCTGCGCTCACGTATTCCACGCGCCGTGAGTCCGTTCGATCCAACTTGACGTTCGTGTGCGTCATACGAATGTACGTTATCACAGACACTCCAAAGAACTGTCCCGGTGCTGCGATTATTTTCCGTCCAGGTGATGGTCTCATCTTCGAACACTCATCGAAAGGAGCCGAGATGCCGAAGATCACACCCTTCTTGTGGTTCGACGACCAGGCTGAGGAGGCTGCGAATTTCTACGTATCCGTGGTCCCGGACTCGCGAATCGAGCAGGTGACGCGGTACGGCAAGGCCGGCCCAGGACCGACCGGCTCGATAATGACCGTGCGGTTCAGCCTCGCGGGCAACGAATTTGTTGCGTTGAACGGCGGACCAGAGCACTACGGCTTCGACGAGTCGATCTCCTTCGTAATCAACTGCGCCACCGAAGAGGAGCTCGATCACTACTGGTCGACCCTCACCGATGGCGGCGAGGAGATCGCATGCGGATGGTTGAAGGATCGCTATGGCCTGAGGTGGCAGATCGTCCCCGAGGGTCTGTTTGAGGTGCTGGGCGACCCCGATCCGGAGAGGGCGCAGCGTGCGATGACAGCGATGATGACGATGAAGAAGCTCGACCTGCGGGCGATGAGAGAGGCAGCGGATGGACGCGCGGTTCGATCTGCCGGATAGAGAGCGGCCCTAACGCCTCACTCAACGCCCGCCGGCAGGCCGATTGCCTGTCCACCGTCACGCGCCCGTGCCTTTGCAACCGACAGCGCCCGCACATATGCGCGCGCGGCCGCCTCGATCGTGTCGGTCGAGACGCCTTGTCCAGCGCCCGTTTGGCCCGATACCTCGACGACCACCGACACCTCGCCGAGCGCGTCCTGGCCCTCGGTGACAGCGTCGACATGGAACTCGCGCAAAGCCGCATCCACGCCCGCAGCCGCGTTGATTGCGCGGAAGATCGCATCGAGCGACCCGTCGCCGGATGCCGAGCCCTTTGATTTGCGCTCGCCGCCATCGTCCGTTGGCACCGCAAGCTCAACCTCCGCCTCGGGCAGCTCCTCGGAGGAAGCGCTGACCCGGAACCTCTCCAAAACGTACGCCCCGAGCTCCCCGCCGCGCAGCTCGTCGGTGACGAGCGCCTCCAGGTCCATCGCCGTGATCTGCTTCTTGCGGTCGGCGATCTCCTTGAAGCGCTTGAAGGCGGTGTTGAGCGCCTGGCCGTCCACCTTGAAGCCCATCTCCTCCAAGGCCTCGCGCAGGGCGTGGCGGCCCGAATGCTTGCCGAGCACGATCGCGTTGCTCTTCAAGCCGACCGTGGTGGCGTCCATGATCTCGTAGGTGCGGCGCTCCTTGAGCACCCCATCCTGGTGGATGCCGGCCTCGTGCGCGAACGCGTTGCGACCGACGATCGCCTTGTTGGGCTGCACGGGGTAGCCGGTCAGGCGCGAGACCAGCCGGCTCGTCTTGGCGATCTCTGTCGTGTCTATCCCGGTCCACAGACCGAGCGCGGGCTCGCGCGTGCGCAGCAGCATCACGATCTCCTCCAGCGAGGCGTTGCCGGCGCGCTCGCCGATCCCGTTTACCGCGCACTCCACCTGGCGGCAGCCGGCCTGAACTCCCGCGAGCGAGTTGGCGACCGCCAGGCCCAGGTCGTCGTGGCAGTGGACCGAGACGACCACATCGCGCAGGCCCGGCACCAGCTCGTACAGGCGCGTGAACATCGCGGCGTACTCATCTGGCATCGTGTAGCCGACGGTGTCGGGCACGTTGATCGTGCTCGCCCCCTCTTCCAGGGCAATCTGGATCACCTCGGCCATGTACTCCACATCCGAGCGTGACCCATCCTCAGGAGAGAACTCCACGTCGTCGGTGTAGCTGCGCGCGTGCGCCACCGCGGCGCGCACCTGGCCCTTCACATCCTCGCGCGTCGTCTGCAGCTTGCGCTCGATGTGGATGTCGCTCGTGGCGATGAACGTGTGAATCCGCGGCCGCTCGGAGTCCCGAACCGCTTCCCACGCCGCGTCGATGTCCTGCTTGGACGTCCGCGCCAGGCCGCAAATCACAGGGCCTTCGACCTCTCGCGCTATTGCCTGCACCGACTCGAAGTCACCGGGTGAGGTGATCGGAAAGCCCGCCTCGATCACATCCACGCCCAGGCGCGCCAGCTGGTGTGCGATCTCGAGCTTCTCCTGCCTGTTCAATGAGATGCCCGGCGACTGCTCGCCGTCGCGCAGGGTCGTGTCGAAGATCCGGACGCGGTTCTCATCTACCTGGGTCGCTGCCGTCTGCTCACTCATGTCGCTCCTGCTCCTTCTTTCTCTCGCCTGCTCGATTCTCCTGTGGGTATGCGGCTACGCGGCCGCCACGCGCTATTCCCCCCGGGGGGGGAGCACCCTGACGGGCACAGGCAGGAGAAGTGCAAGCGAGATCTGAAACGACATGCTCGACGCAGGTTAGCACCCGCGCGCGCCCTACGGAATCAACACTACCTTCCCGATGTTGCGCCGCTGAGTGAGCATCTCGTGCGCCGCTCCCGCCTGCTCGAAACTGAACGTGTCTGCCACCACCGGGTCGATCGTCCCGTCGTCGAGCAGCTCGCGCAGCGGCTCCATCCAGGGCTCCAGCGTCTGGCGGTCCTTCCAGAGGCTGAGCAGGTTGAGTCCTATCACTGCCTTCGATTCGGACATCTGCTTGATGAGCGAGAAGCGTGGCATGCGCACCACCGTGCGCAGCGCGGAGACGAGTTTGCGTTTGTCGCCCGAGACCACCGCCGAAGCTCCAAATGCGACGACGCGACCGCCGGAGCGCAGCATCGCGTAGCTCGTTCGCAGGCTCTTGCCGCCGATCGCGTCCATGATCAGGTCGAACTTCGGCAGGCCCTCCCGCCAGCCCGGGCTGGTGTAGTCGAGAGGGTGGTCGACACCCAGCTCACGGATCCTCTCGTGCTTGGACGGTGAGGCCGTGCCGTAGACCTCAGCGCCACTGCGCTTAGCGATCTGGGTGGCGGCGATCCCGACACCGCCACCTGCGGAGTGGATCAGAACGCGCTCTTCCGGGCGCAGGCTGCCGTAGCCGATCAGCGCCGCCCATGCCGTGGCGTAGTTGACCGGGATGGCTGCGCCCTGCTCGAAGGTGAGCCGATCGGGCAGCGGAACGACGTCACCGGCCGGGACAACGACCTGTGAGGAGTACCCGCCGAACATCGTGGGAGCGATGACCCGCTGGCCGTGGGTGAGGCCGTGCACACCCTCCCCCAGCTCCAGGATCGTGCCCGCCACTTCGTAACCGATCACGCAGGGTGTCTTGGGCGCGTCCGGGTAGACACCGAGGCGAGCCATCACGTCGGCGAAGTTCACCCCCGACGCCGCAACGCCCACCCTCACCTCTCCGGCGCCCAGATGAGGGTCCGGGCGCTCCTGGACCTCCAAGACGCCGGGCCCGCCATGCTTGCGAATGACGACAGCGCGCATCGGGTGAGGAGCCTATCCGATCAGCCGAGGGTGGCTGTGCGGCCGTCCACGAAGCCCTCCGAGGCGACGATCTCCTCGACGACGTCCTTCGGGACGGGCGCGTCGGTGGTGACGACCATCACGGCCAGTTTCGCCTCGCCCGCAGGC
This sequence comes from uncultured Solirubrobacterales bacterium, assembly GCA_963729925.1. Classification (GTDB taxonomy): domain Bacteria; phylum Actinomycetota; class Thermoleophilia; order Solirubrobacterales; family Solirubrobacteraceae; genus Palsa-744. The sequence goes on from CAVSPS010000010.1 coordinate 21,138, forward strand.
GCCCCGTCTGGGGCGCGGCCGACGGCGGCCGAGGAGATGTTGATGCCGTGGCGGCCGAACACGTCGCCGACGCGACCGATCATGCCGGGGACGTCGGCGTAGCGGAACACGGTGACGTTCGGGCTCCAGCTCCACCGTCACGCGCTGGCCATGCACCTCGACGAGGTGCGGCACGCGGTTGGGGCCGATGGCCGTGCCGGCCACCGCGACGCGCTCACCGCCGGCCACGATCGTCACGCGGATCAGCTCGTTGAAGTCCTGGGCCTCGGAGACCGACTTCTCCTCGAGGACGATGCCGCGCTGCTGGGCGATGGTGAGCGCGTTGACGAGGTTCACCTGCTGCTCGGTGCGGCCTTCCAGGGCTCCGCAGACGACCGCGAGCGAGAGCATGCGCGTGTCGAAGTCGGCGATGCGGCCCATGAAGGCGGCCTCGATCCGCTCGACCGAGCTGCCCGCGGCGAGCTCCATCGCCAGGCGCCCGAGCTTCGTGGCGAGCGGCAGAAACGGGGCGAGCATTTCCATGTCCTCCGCCTCCACCGCGGGGATGTTGACGGCCGTTGAGACCACGCCGCCCGTGAGCGCGGCGACCACCTGCTCGGCGCTCTGGAAGCCCGCCCTGTCGGTGGCCTCGGCGGTGGAGGCGCCGAGGTGGGGGGTGACCACGACGTTGGGGTAGCCGTGGAAGAGCGGGTAGTCGGTGATGGGCTCGGAGGGGAACACGTCGAGCGCGGCGCCCGCCACCTTGCCGGAGTCGAGCGCGGCTTGCAGCGCCGCGTCGTCGATGAGGCCGCCGCGGGCCACGTTGAGGATGCGCACGCCGTCGCGCATCCTGGCGAACTGGGCGGCGCCCATCCACCCTTCCGTCTCGGGTGTCTTGGGCAGGTGGATCGTGATGAAGTCGGCCTGCTCGCACACCTCCTCAGAGCTCGCGGCCTTCTCGACCCCCAGCTCGCGGTAGCGCTCGGCGGAGACGAACGGGTCGAAGGCGAGCACCCTCATGCCGAAGCCCTTCGCGCGGTGGGCGACGAGCTGGCCGATGCGCCCGAAGCCGAGGATGCCGAGCGTCTTCTCATAGAGCTCGACGCCGGAGAACTTCGAGCGCTCCCACTTGCCGCTCGTGAGCGAGGCGTGCGCCTGGGGAATGTTGCGCGCGAGCGCGAGCAGCATCGCCATCGTGTGCTCGGCGGCGGTCACCACGTTCGATTGGGGCGCGTTGGCGACCACGATGCCGCGGGAGGTGGCGGCGGATACGTCGACGTTGTCGACCCCCACCCCGGCGCGCCCGATGACGCGCAGGTTGGCGGCCCGGTCGATCAGCTCGGCGGTCATCTTCGTGGCGGAGCGAATCAGGATGCCGTGGTAGGCGGGGATCTTCTCGGCGAGCTCCTCCTCAGACCAGTCGATGCCGAGGTCCACATCGAAGTGCTCGCGCAGCAGCGCCACGCCGGAATCGCCGACCTTCTCCTTGACGAGCACTCTAAGCCGCTCGCTCATGGCCGCTCCTTACCAGGCCGCTCGCCGCTCATGGGCACTCCTTGCTCCAGCCGCTTCGCAACTCATAGCGCCCTCTTCCGGGTGCGGTGTATATGTTCCATTTTGAAATTTTGCCATAATAGATACAGTTATAAATACTATTGCATCCGACAATTAGGCGATCCTCTCAACCGCCCACTCGATGCACGTCGTGAGCGCCTGCACGTCGGCGGGATCGACCGCCGGGAACATGCCGACGCGCAGCTGGTTGCGCCCGAGCTTGCGATACGGCTCGACGTCCACAATTCCATTCGCGCGCAAGATGGACGCGAGCAGCTTCGCGTCGACCGCGTCGTCGAAGTCGATCGTCCCCACCACGAGCGAGCGCTTGGCTGGATCGGCCACGAATGGCGCCGTGTATCCCGTGCGCTCCGCCCAGTCGTACAGATGGGAGGAGGACTCGCGCGTGCGCGACACGCACCAGTCCAGACCGCCGCAGTCGAGCATCCAGCGGATCTGGTCGGCGAGCAGGAACAGCGTCGCCACCGCGGGCGTGTTGTACGTCTGGTCCTTCATCGAGTTTTCGAGCGCGATCGGGAGCGAGAGGGACGCGGGCGTGAAACGCTTGGAGGCTGCGATCCGCGCGATCCGCTCCAGCGCGGCGGGGCTGAGCAGCACAGCCCATAGCCCCCCATCCCCGGCAAAGCTCTTCTGTGGAGCGAAGTAGTAGGCGTCGGCGTGGGCCATGTCGACCGGCAGGCCGCCCGCGCCCGAGGTGGCGTCGATCAGGACGAGCGCCTCGCCGGCGCCCGCGGGTCGCACGACCGGGACCATGACCCCCGTGGAGGTCTCGTTGTGGGCCCAGGCGATCGCGTCAACTCGCGCCGGCCGTCCGCCGGTCGCATCCCCGCCGCGCTCCCGCCCAATGGTCCCGCGTCTCCCTCGAGCCGCGGCCGCGTCACGCCGGCGCCCGGCGCGCTGCCGGCTCAGCTTCACCTGACGGGGTCCTCCAGAAACGGCGCCTCGCGCGTGACGGTGGCGAACTTCTGGGAGAACTCGCCGAAGCTCAGGTGCAGCGCGCGACGCTCGATCAGACCGAACGCGGCGGCGTCCCAGAAGGCGGTGGCGCCGCCGTTGCCGAGCGCCACCTCGTAGCCCTCGGGCGCGGCGAACAGCTCACGCAGCCCGGCCCTGATCTCCCCCACGAGCCCCTTGACGGGGGGCTGGCGGTGAGAGGTGCCCATCAGCGCGGCGCCCTCGCCGGCCAGGCGCGCAGTGCCTCGGGGCGGACCTTCGAGGGACCGCAGCCGAAGCGCCCGTCGGCGGGCTTCAGCTCAGACGGGATGACGAGTAGCGTCTCCTGCGGGGACTCGCTCGGCGCCATCTAGAACGACGGCTTGATCCAGTCCATGTGACTGCGCAGCTCGCCGCCGACGTGCTCGACCTGCGTGTCGGCCTGCTCGGCGCGCATGCGCTTGAAGCTCTCCTGCCCGGCGCGGTTCTCGGCGATCCACTCGCGCGCGAAGTCGCCGTTCTGGATCTCCTTGAGGATCTGGCGCATCGCCTCGCGCGTCTGCTCGGTGATGACGCGCTTGCCGCGCGTGTAGTCGCCGTACTCGGCTGTGTTGGAGATCGAGTAGCGCATCCCCGCGAGGCCCTTTTCGTACATCAGGTCGGCGATCAGCTTGAGCTCGTGGAGGCACTCGAAGTAGGCCATCTCCGGGTCATAGCCCGCGTCGACCAGCGTCTGGAAGCCGGCCTGGACGAGCTCTGAGGCGCCGCCGCAGAGCACCGCCTGCTCGCCGAACAGGTCGGTCTCGGTCTCGTCCTTGAAGGTCGTCTCGATCACCCCGCCGCGCGTGCAGCCGATGCCCTTGGCGTAGGCGAGCGCGAGCGCGCGGGCGTTGCCGGTGGCGTCCTGGGCGACCGCGATCAGCCCCGGCACGCCGCTGCCCTCGGTGTACTGGCGGCGCACGAGGTGCCCGGGCCCCTTGGGCGCGACCATCGCGACGTCCACGCCGGGCGGGGGCACGACCTCGCCGTAGTGGATCGAGAAGCCGTGGCCGAACAGCAGCACGTTGCCCTCGGCGATGCCGTCTGAGATTTCATCCCACACCTGGTGGTGCAGCTCGTCGGGGACGAGCATCATCACGAGGTCCCCGCGCGAGGCGGCCTCGACGGGCGAGAGCACCTCCAGGCCTTCGGCGCGGGCCTTCTCCACGGAGGAGGAGTCCTCGCGCAGGCCGACCACGACGCTGACGCCGGAGTCCTTCAGGTTGAGCGCGTGGGCGTGGCCTTGAGAGCCGTAGCCGATGATCGCGACGGTCTTGCCGTCGAGGAGAGGTGGGCCGAAACGGGGATGCGAGCGCGAGCGGTCCCGGGAGGCGAGTGTCCCCCGGCTTCGGTAAGGAGCGTGAGGTCTGCGTCGTCGTCGTAGAGCATGGCCGCGCAGGGTATCCGATTACGCGGTACCGACTGCGACGAGCGTGCGCATCGGTATCTCGAGCGAGCCGTCGGCCGCGGTGAAGTGGCGCGAGGCGCGACGCGAGGGAGGCGTGGATCTCGGCGATCTCCGGCTCGGGCGCGCGCGAGCACCGCGTCGTGGAAGACGCGCGCCATGTCGAGCGTCGTATCCCAGAACTCGTCGAAGCTCGCCACGCGCTGGGCGAGGTCGAGCCGCTCCACCCACACCTCCTGAAAGCCGGCCCGTTCGAGCAGGTCGCGCACGCGCTGCTCCTCGCCGAGCGCGAACGGACCGGGAGCCCCGGCAGGCGGCGGCTGCGTCAGGCCGCGCTCGAGCAGCTCGACGGCCGGGTGAAGCGCCCAGGGGTTGTGCTCGAGCGCGTCCCACACCGCGAGCGCGACGTGTCCTTCGGGTCGCAGCACGCGCCGCGTCTCGGCGAGCGCGGCGGACGGATCGGCCATCAGCATGTAGCCCCAGCGGCAGAGCACGGCGTCGACGCTCGCCACCGGCAGATCGATCCATTCCGCGTTGAGCACCTGGAACTCGACGTTGGTGAGCCCGAGCTCGTTCGCGCGCCTGCGCGCGCCGTCGAGCATCGCGTCGGCCTGATCGCTCGTGATGAGGCCACCCACGGGGGCCACCATCTCGGCCGCCAGGAAGCCCGTCTCGCCCAGCCCGGCGGCGAGCTCGAGCACGCGCTGCCCGGGCTGCGGGTCGACCGCGTCGATCATCCAATGCGAGACGGGCGCGGAGAGCTCGCGCATCGCCTCCTGGCGCGTCACCCAGCCGGAGGCGGCCTCTTCCCAGTGGGTGAGGCTCGCGTCGCGGTGCGCACGCGCGGCCCCCTCGCCGCCGGCCTCATCGCCACCCATTTCGTCGCCGCCCATCTCGTCGCCGCCCACCTCGTCGCCACCGGCCTCGTCGCCGCGTTCGTCGCTCCGGTTGAACGATGCTCATCTCAGAATCCCTCACAGCTCCCTGCGCAGAAGCTTGCCAGAGCGCGTGCGCGGGAGCGGCGTGGAGACGAGCTCCACGCGCTTGGGCACCTTGAACGGGGCCAGCCGGGCGGCGCAATGCGCGCGCAGGACATCCTCCTCGACGTTCGCTCCCGGCGCAGCGAGCACGATCGCGACCACCGCCTCCCCCCATTGCGCGTCCTCGCGTCCCACCACCGCCGCCTCCGACACCGCCGGATGCGTCTCGAGCACCGCCTCGACCTCGCTCGGCGCAACGTTCTCCCCGCCGCTCACGATCGTGTCGGAGGCTCGTCCGCTGACGTGCAGAGCGCCATGCTCGTCGATGTATCCGAGGTCTCCGGTATGCAGGCGGCCGTCGCCGGCGAGCGCCGATCGCGCGACGGTGGGACCCGCGACCAAGATCTCACCGTTCTCGTCGACGCGCACCCGCGTGCAGAACAGCGGCGGTCCGTTCGTGGTGACCTGTGAGCAGGCCTCGGTGAGCCCGTAGGTCGCGGCGACCGGCACGCCCGCGTCATGCGCGCGCCGACGAGTGCCGCCGGGACCGGTCCGCCGCCGGTGAGCGCGCAGCGCAGCCGCGGCGGGTGGCGCAGGCCGGCGTCGAGCAGGCGCGCGAGCGTGGTGGAGACGAGCGACACGAGCGTGATGTCTTCGTCGAGCAGAGCGCCGAGCGCCCGCTGCGTGTCGAAGCGCTCGTGCACAACCGCGGTGGTGGCGTAGATGGCGCTGCGCACGAGGATCGACAGGCCGCCGACGTGGGAGAGCGGCAGCGCGCACAGCCAGCGCTCATTGGGGTCGACGCCGAGCGCCACGGCCGAGCCGAGCGCGCTCCACAGGAAGTTGCCGTACGTGAGCTCCACCGGCCGCGGCGCCGAGGTGGTGCCGGAGGTGTGGATCACCACGCACACGGCGTCGAGGTCGTGGGTGGCGCCGCTCGCGAACGCCTCCGAGCCGGACTCCGCTGAGCCGGACTCCGCTGAGCCGGACTCCGCTGAGCCGGACTCCGCTGAGCCGGACTCCGCTGAGCCGGACTTCTCTAAGTTGGGCTTCTCAGTGACGGCTCCCTCTGAAGCGGGGCCCCCCGAAGCGGCCCCCTCCCCGACATGACGCCGAGTGGGGCCTCGACGAGCACGCTCGCCCCCGTAACGATCCGCTCGCGTTCGGCGAGCGTGAGGCGCAGGTCGACGGGCACCGCGACGGCGCCGAGCAGGAAGCACGCGTGCAACGCCTGCACGAACTCGATGCCGGGCGGCAGCGCGATCGCCACGCGCTCGCCCGCGCGCGCGCCGCGTCGCGCCAGCTCGACGGCCCCCGAGCGGGCCGCGCTCAACAGATCGGCGTAGGACAGTCGCGCCTCCGGGGTCTGAACCGCTGTGAGCATCGGCGCCGAGCGGGCGGCGCGCGGCAGCCATGCCTCGACCTGCATCCTCCACAGGCTAGCCTTCGCATGGAAACCTCAGCACGCGCTCCATGACGGGGCGCTCGGAATGCCCTCAGACTCCTTGGGGCCAGGACAGGAGCGTTGGAGAACCTTGAGCACGACTTGGATCGCAGCAGGCAGCTACACCGACATCCGCTACGAGAAGTCCGCCGAGCCCGGAGAGGACGGGAAGATCGGCGTCGGGAGAAGGGGCGAGGATGAGCGGACGGGCGGGGACGGCGAAAAGGACGGGCAGGCGCCGCGCATCGCGAAGATCACAATCAACCGGCCGGATGTGAGAAACGCCTTCCGTCCACAGACCGTCATCGAGCTCTCACAGGCGCTCGAGCAGGCGCGCGAGGACACCGAGGTCGGCGCGATCGTGCTCACCGGCGAGGGTCCGCTCGCGTTCTGCTCAGGCGGAGACCAGCGCGTGCGCGGCGACTCCGGCTATCTCGCCGAGGACGAGGGGATCCGGAGTCCCGCCCACCCGGGCGTCGGGCGCTTCCACGTGACCGACCTGCACGTTCAGATCCGCCGCCTGCCCAAGCCGGTGGTGGCGATGGTGGCGGGATATGCGGTGGGCGGCGGGCACGTGCTGCACCTCGTATGCGACCTCACGATCGCGGCCGACAACGCCCGCTTCGGCCAGACGGGGCCGCGCGTGGGCTCCTTCGACGGCGGCTTCGGCGCGGGCCTGCTCGCGAATGTGGTGGGCGTGAAGAAGGCCAAGGAGATCTGGTTCCTCTGCCGCCAGTACGACGCGCGGGAAGCACTCGAGATGGGGCTCGTGAACACTGTGGTGCCGCTCGAGCGCCTGGAGGCCGAGACGGTGCAGTGGTGCCGTGAGATGCTCGCGCTCTCGCCGTTCTCGCTGCGGCTGCTGAAGGCGAGCTTCAACGCCGCCGAGGACGGGTTGGCGGGCATCCAGCAGCTCGCCCACGACGCGAACCTGCTGTTCTACGGCAGCGAGGAGGCCAGAGAGGGACGCGAGGCCTACAGGCAGAAGCGCCAGCCCGACTTCGGTCGCTTCCCAAGAAGGCCGTGAGCGCCATGAGTGCACTGGAGACCGTCGCGCCGAAGGCGCCTACGACGAAGGCGTCCAGCACAGTGCACATCTGGGTGATGGCGGCGCGCGTGCGCACGCTCCCGGCTGCGGTGGCGCCCGTGCTCGTGGGCACCTCGCTGGCGCTCGGCGGCGGGCGCTTCCGCCCGCTGGCATTCCTTGCGGCGCTGCTCGGCGCGGTGTTCATCCAGGTGGGAACGAACCTGTCGAACGACTACTCCGACGCGCGCAGGGGCGCGGACACCGAGGATCGGCTCGGACCGGTGCGGGTGACCGCCGGCGGGCTCGTGCCGCCCGGCAGGGTCCTGTTCGCGACATACGTGACGTTCGGGTTGGCGGTGCTGTGCGGCGTCTACCTGGTGGCTGTGGCGGGCTGGGAGCTGATCGCGGTCGGCGGCGCTTCGATCCTCGCCGGCGTGCTCTACACGGGCGGGCCGCGCCCCTACGGATATGAGGGTCTCGGCGAGCTGTTCGTGTTCCTCTTCTTCGGGATCGTGGCGGTGAGCGGGTCGTACTTCGTGCAGGTGCAGGAGCTCCCGTGGGAGGCCTTCGCGTGCGCGGTGCCAGTGGGACTGCTGGCGAGCGCGATCCTGGTGGTGAACAACGTGCGCGATCTGGAGACCGACCGCCGCGCGGGCAAGCGCACGCTGGCGGTGCGCCTCGGGAGGGAGCGCACGCGCGCGCTCTACACCGCGATGGTGGGGGGAGCGTTCGTGCTCGCCCCGCTGCCGTGGCTGCTCGGGTCGATGACGGCGTGGCTGCTGCTGCCATGGTGTGCGATTCCGCTCGCCGTCCCACTCGTGAAGGTGGTGAGGACGCGTGTCGACGGGCCGACGCTGAACGGAGCGCTCGCCAAGACCGGGGCGCTACAGCTCGTGTTCTGCCTGCTGTTCTCCGCCGGCATCCTCGCGAGCGGCGGGATCGCGCCCTGAGCTCCTTTATCTTCGGCCGGTCCTCCGCGGCGCATGTCGAACCCACGTCAAGCCTCCAGTGTTCCGAGCCATGAAGACCGAGCCATGAAGATGGAGGTGCGGCGCTACGCGCTGCGTCTGCGCCAGCCGCTGCAGAGCGCCTACGGGACGGTGGCCGAGCGCGAGTTGCTGGCAGTGTCGCTCACCGACGAGGACGGCGTGACGGGGTACGGCGAGGCGGCTCCGCTTCAGCCGTACGACGGCGTGAGCATCGCCCGCGTCGAGCAGGCGCTCGAGCGCTACCGACCCGTGGTGGAGGGCGCGGCAGGGATGAACGGCGCGGAGATCGTGGACGTGTGCAGGCGCACCGACGACCTGCCCGAGGCATTCGCGGCGATCGACCTCGCCCTGTGGGACCGCGCGGGGCGTCGCATGGGCCGGTCGGTGGCGTCGCTCGTGACGGACAGCCCGGCGCGGGGGGTGCCGGTGAACGCGACCCTCTCGGCGCTCGACCGCACCGGCGCCGCCGCGCAGGCGCAGCGCGCCGTCGAAGAGGGCTTCGCCTGCCTGAAGGTGAAGGTCGGCGTGGGCGATGACGCGGGACGGGTGGCCGCGGTGAGAGCGGCGGCGGGGCCGCACACCGCGATACGCGTGGACGCCAACGGCGCGTGGAGCGTGGAGCAGGCGGTGCGCAACATCGAAGCGCTGGCGTCGTGCGGGTTGGAGTTGGTTGAGGAGCCGGTGCACGGGCTCGCGGCGGTGCGCGCGGTGCGCGAGCGCGTGGCGGTGAGGGTGGCGATCGACGAGACCGCCGCCGAGCACGGAGCGCTCACCGCGGGCGTGGCGGACGCGGTGTGCTTGAAGATCTCACGCTGCGGGGGCATCTCGGGGCTGCTGGCTGCGGCGGCGCTTGTGAGGGCGTCGGGCGCGGAGGCGTACGTCGCCTCGACGCTCGACGGCCCGCTCGGGGTCGCCGCGGGCGTGCACGCAGCCGCGGCGCTCGCCTCGCGCGGACCGATCCCCGCCTGCGGGCTGGCGACGCTCGGCCTGTTCGATGGTCTCGCCGACCCGCTCGAACCCGTGCGCGGTGAGATCGCCGTCCCGGATGGCCCCGGACTCGGGGTGGAGCCGCTATGAGATCGCTTCGGCCACAGCCGCCGGATTCTCCAGCGGCAGCACATGGCCGCCGGGCGCGATGGTGAGCGTGGCGTGTGGAAGCAGCTCGGCCATGCGCCGCCCGAGCGCGTGGAACGTCGTGTCACGGTCCCCCACCACAATCGCGACGGGCATGGTGAGCGCGTTCATGCGCCCCCATAGCGGCTGCATCTCGCCCGTCCCGATGCCCCGCAGCGCCGCGGCGATCCCGTCGGGACGGTTGCGCGACTGGTCGGCCCGGGCGAGCGCATCGACCTCCGGCGGGTCATCGGCGAACATCGGCTGGGAGCGCCAGCGCGCCACGAACTGCCCGATCGTCCCACGCTCGACGTCCTCCGCCAGGCGATGGTCGCGCTCGCGCCGTCGGCCCCGCTCGAGTGGATCGTCGATGCCGGCGGTGGTGGAGATCAGCACGAGCCGCACGACTCGCTCGGGAGCGGCGAGAGCGACATGCAGGGCGACGCGCCCGCCCATCGAGTAGCCGGCGAGCACGAAACGCTCGGGGCCGCGCTCGAGCACGCTCTCTACGCACCCGTCGAACGTGATCGGCCTTGGCGCATCGGCCTCCTCGCCGTGTCCCGGGAGGTCCAACGCCACGGCGCTGTAGCGTTCTGAGGGCAGTCGCGCGATCACACCGTCCCACGCGCGACGAGTCCCGCCGAACCCGTGCAAGAAGACGACGCTCTCGACCACATGCGCATCCTATGAGCTGCCCCGCGACACGCCCCCCCACACGCGTGCGCGCGACACGTGGCCTTCGCGCATGCGCAGGTCGGTCCCGGCGAGTCCTTCCGTGAGCTCGGCGGAGGACACCTACCGCCTGCTCGGCGCCTTTGTGGACGAGCTCGCGCGCTGCGGGTTGCGCGACGCGTGCACCTCGCCCGGGTCGCGCTCGACGCCGCTGGTGCTGAGCCTCGCCGACGATCCCCGGGTGCGCTGCCACTCCCATGTGGACGAGCGCTGCGCCGGCTTCTTCGCGGTGGGACTCGCGAAGGCGTCCGCGCTTCCGGTGGCGATCGCCTGCACGTCTGGCACGGCGGTGGCCGAGCTGCTGCCCGCGGTCGTGGAGGCGCGCGAGGCGCGCGTGCCGCTGATCGTGTTGAGCGCCGACCGCCCACCGGAGCTGCGCGAGGTGGGCGCCGGGCAGACGATCGACCAGCTCGACATCTTCGGCGGCTTCGCGAAGTGGTTCTTCGAGGTGGGCACGCACGAGGCGACGCCCGAGCGCACGCGTTGGATGCGCTCGCTGGCGTGTCGCGCGGTCTGGACGGCGCTGGAGGACAGGCCAGGCGTGGTGCACCTCAACTTCCCGCTGCGCGAGCCGCTGGTGTGCGACGAGCTTCCGGCGCCGCGCGAGGGAGGACGGCCGGGAGGCGTGCCTTTCGTCAGCCGCCCGCCGCGCACCTCAGACGCGACCGGTGCGGCGCGCGCGCTTCGCGAGCTGATCGGAGCGGCTCGACGGGGAGTGCTCGTGGCGGGGCGCCACGAGCGCGATACCCCGCTTGGAGCGGCCGCGGCCACGTTCTGCGCCGCGGCGGGATGGCCGCTGCTGGCCGACCCCATGTCGGGCGCCAGGCGCGGGGACACGGCGATCGCCCACTACGACGCGCTGCTGCGCGAGTCGGCGTTCGCGCGCGAGCACACGCCCGATGTCGTCGTGAGGGTCGGGGATCTGCCGGTGTCCAAGTCGTTGCGCGCTTGGCTTGCGACGCTCGATGGGACACGCCAGGTCGCGCTCGACCCGGAGGGTGCGTGGCAGGACCCTGCGAACGTCGTGTGCGACTCACTCGCGGTGGAGCCCGCCTCGACCTTGAGCGCGCTCACGCGGATGCTCGAAGCGTCCTCCGCGCAGCCCGGCCCCGGTGACGCGGGCACGAGCGCGGGGCCGGCCGAGGCGCCCACGAACGCGAGGCCGCGGGACACGAGCGCGAGGCCGGAGGACACAAGCACGACGAGCACAGGCGGCGTCGATCCCGACTGGCTCGGCGGTTGGCGCAGCGCGGACGAGCGCGCCGCGGAGGCGATCCTGGGCGTGCTTGCGACGGGCGGCCTCAGCGAGCCCGCGATCGCCGCCGAGCTCGGCGTGCTGCTGCCGGCTGAGGCGACGCTGTTCGTGGCGTCCTCGATGCCGGTGCGCGACGTCGAGACCTTCTGGCCCGTGCGTGCGGACCCCCCGCGCGTGCTGTGCAATCGCGGCGCGAACGGCATCGACGGGACCGTGTCGAGCGCCTTCGGCGCTGCCGCCGGCCCCCCATACGGGGGGCACCCCGAAGGGCACAAGCAGGCGGGCGGCCCGGTGGTGCTGCTGATCGGCGACGTGGCGCTTGCGCACGACATCGGCGGCCTGCTCGCCGCGAAGCGACTCGGCCTGAAGCTGACGATCGTCCTGCTCAACAACGAAGGCGGCGGGATCTTCGACTTCTTGGCGGTCGCGCATGCGGCGAGCGCGCGTGAGCTCGAGCCGCGGACCGTCGCCGGCGAAACGGCCGGCACCGGGGATGGACATGACGACATCTACACCCGCCACATCGCCACGCCGACGGGGCTCGACTTCGCTCAGGCGGCGGCGCTGTACGGTCTGGAGCACGAGGCCGTCGCGGACCTCGCCGCCTTCCGCGCCGCGCTCGAGCGCGCGCTCGCGGCGCCACGCTCGTCGATGATCGAAGTCCGCACCGAGCGCGCGGCGAACGTCGAGCTGCATCGCCGCGTGTGGAGCGCCACCGCGGAGGCGATCAGGAACTGAGGAGCGGCAGCAACGCGGCCAACTTGATCTCCGTCTCACCCAGCTCGGCGGCGGGAACGGAGTCGCGCACTATCCCGTTGCCGGCGTAGCAGCGCGCGAGGTTTCCGCGCAGCAGCGCGCAGCGCAGCGCCACGCAGAACTCGCCGTCTCCGGCCGCGTCGGTCCAGCCGACGGGGCCCGTGTACCAGCCGCGGTCGAGACCCTCCAGCGCCGGGATCAGCCTGAGGGCGGGAGCGGACGGCTCGCCGCCCACGGCCGGGGTCGGGTGCATGAGGCCCGCCAGCTCGATCGCCTCGACGGGCGCGGCGAGCTGCGCGCGGATGGGCGTCGCGAGGTGCTGGATGTTGGCGATCCGCACGAGCGTCGGCTCGGGCGCGGCGGCGACCCAGATCGCGTAGCGGTTCAGGGTGCGCTCTATCCGCCGTACGACGATCGCGTGCTCCTCGCGGTAGCTCTCGTCGCGCATCAAACGCTCGCCGAGGTGAGCGTCGACGGCGGGGTCGGCACTGCGACGGGTGGAGCCGGCGAGCGCGATCGTGCTGATGCGCTGACCCTCGCGGCGCACCAACAGCTCGGGGGAAGCGGCCACGAGCGTCGCGTCGCCGCGCCCGACGCAAAACACGAAGCACGAGGGGAACGCGTCGCGCAGCACGCCGAACACGGCCGCCGGGTCGTACTCGCAGGGCGCATGCACCTGCACTTCGCGGGCCACCACGATCTTCTGGATGCGCCCGGCGCGGATCGTCTCCGCCGCGCGAGCGACGGCGGCCTCGTAGTGCTCGGGGGGCATGCCGCTGGATAGGAGAAAGCGACCGGTGGGAGCGGGATCGAGCAACGGCAGCGGGCGGTGCGAAAGCTCCCGCACGCGCCGGTCCAGGCGCGCGAGCAGATCCTCGGCCGTGTCGTCGGGCTGGGCGAGCGCGGACAGCGTGAGCCGCACGCGACGCTCGCCGCCGCGCTGCTCGCGGGCGAGCGCGACCTCCGGGACGAGCATGGAGGCCGGCTCGAAGCCGCTCCAGGCCGGCGAGGAGCCGCCCTCGGGCGCGAAGGCAAAGCCGCCCACGGCAACCGGCCCGCCCCCTTGCGGGTCGCCCGGCGAGTCGGCCACGGCGGCGGCCGACAGCGAGCGCCAGCGGTCGGCGATGGTGGCGAAACGATCGGGTCCGGAGTCCTCGAGGCATGCGACCTGCCCGAGCCCCGCGAGCGCCGAGCCGCCCCGGTCGGGCTGCTCGAAGAGGAACCACGGCTCGCCTGCGCGACGCGATGCGCACGCCACCGCCGCCGGGTCGACGTCGTCGGGGAGCGCGCATGTGACGGTGGCGAGCGTGGGACCGCCCGAGCGGCGCGCCCGCTGGAGCGCGAGGTCGAGTCGCGCGCGCAGGCGCTCCTGGTCTGACTCGGTAAGCGTGAACGGCGAGCGCTCGCCGGTGGCGAGGGTCACAGACTCAATCTGATGGAGGCGGAGGAAAGATAAAGAGACGAAGGTGGCACTATACTTTTTGAAATTTTACTATTGTAGATATGTTTTGTATAGACTATCGCAAAATTTCGGAAATTAACACTCCACCTCCACCCCATGGGGCACCTGCCTCGACCCTTCCGGACCCCCGCCCCTCTTGAAGGGACCCTGCCTGCACCCCTCGGGACCCCTATGTCTCGCCCCGGCCGCGCGCTATGGCAATCTCGCCGGTGCGCATCATCTCGATGAGGCCGAACGGCCGCACCATGCTCTCGAACGCCTCGACCTTCTCGGTGGTGCCGGTCACCTCGATGATCACCGAGCGCTTGGTGACGTCGACGACCTTGCCGCGGAAGATCTCGGTGATCTGCATCAGCTCGCCGCGCTGCACGCCGTCGGCCGAGATCTTGAAGAGGGCGAGCTCGCGGGCGACCGTGTCGGCCGGCTCGAGATCCCTGATCTTCAGGACGTTCACGAGCTTGTGCAGCTGCTTGGTGACCTGGTCGATCGGGTGGATCGCGCCGTCGACAGTGAGCGTGACCCGCGAGATGTGCTCGTCGTCGGTGGGCCCGACGGTGAGCGTGTCGATGTTGAAGCCGCGCCTTGCGAACAGGCCGGCGATGCGGGTGAGCACGCCCGACTTGTTCTCCACCAGGATCGACAGGACATGCTTGCGCCCCGAGCGCAGGTTGCCCGACGCCTGCAGCTCCTCGAGGCTCAAAGGCTCCTTGGTGGCCGGCTCGCCCATCACCGCACCTCCATCGTGAACGCACCCTCATCACCGGGGATGGGCCTACCCTTGGTTGCGCATCGGGACATGCTCACCCCACCATCTCGCGGGCGGCCTGACCCGCGGGAATCATCGGGTAGGTGTTCTCCTCGCGCGTGACCTTCACGTCGACCACCACGGGGCCGTCGGTGTCGATCGCCCGCTTCATGTCCTCCACGAGCGTGTTCTTGTCCTCGAAGCGCATGCCGGTCGCGCCGTAGGCCTCGGCGAGCTTCACGAAGTCGGGGTAGGGACCCATCTCGACGTGGCTGTAGCGGCCGTCCCAGAAGAGCTCCTGCCACTGGCGCACCATGCCGAGATAGCCGTTGTTCATGATGAACACCTTGATCGGGATCTTCTCCTGGGCGCAGGTGGCGAGCTCCTGGGCGTTCATCTGCACGGAGCCGTCGCCCGCGACGCAGCAGACCGTCCTGTCGGGACAGCCCACGGCGGCGCCCATCGCGGCGGGCAGGCCGAAGCCCATCGTGCCGAGCCCACCCGAGTTGATCCAGCGGCGCGGCTCGGAGAAGTCGTAGTACTGGGCGGTCCACATCTGGTGCTGGCCGACGTCGCTCGTGACGATCGCCTCCCCCCCGGTGGCCTCGTAAAGCGCCTTGATCATGTACTGCGGCTTGATCTCATTGTCGGTCGAGTCCTCGTAGCCGAGCGGGTGCTTCTCCCGCCAGCCTTCGATGCGCTCCCACCACTCGCTCATGCGCGCGGGGTCGCCGCTCAGGGCGCGGTACTCCACGAGCAGCTTCGCGAGCACGTGCTTGGCGTCGCCCACGATCGGGATGTGGGCGGGGACGTTCTTTGAGATCTCGGCCGGATCGACGTCGATGTGGATGAACTTGGCGCGCGGAGCGAACTCCGAGAGCTTGCCCGTGATGCGATCGTCGAAGCGGGCGCCCACCGCGCAGATGAGGTCGGCCTCGTCCATCGCGTAGTTGGCGGCGCGCGTGCCGTGCATGCCGAGCATCCCCAACCATTGCGGATGAGGCGCCCCGCCCGCCCCGCCCACCCGCGCCGGGAAGGCGCCGAGGCCCATCAAGGTGCAGGTCACGGGGAAGCGGTCGGCGGTCGCGAACTCGACGAGCTCCTCGGCGGCGTTGGCGTTCACCACGCCGCCGCCCGCGTAGATGACGGGACGCTGTGCGACGACGAGCGCCTTGGCGGCTTGGCGGATCTGCTTCTGGTTGCCCTCGAGCGTGGGCTGGTAGCCGGGCAGGCGCACGTCGGCGACCGGCTCGTAGGGGATGTCGGCTCTCGAAAGATCTTGGGGTATGTCCACCAGCACCGGGCCGGGACGGCCCGAGCGGGCGATGTGGCACGCCTCGTGGATCGCACGCGGGATTTCCAGCGGATCTCCGATCATGAAGGAGTGCTTGACGATCGGCATCGTGATGCCGATCGTGTCGGCCTCCTGGAAGCCATCGGTGCCGAGCAACTCGGTGCGCACCTGGCCGGTGATGAACACGACCGGCACGGAGTCCATCATCGCGTCGCAGATCGGGGTGATCAGGTTGGTGGCGCCGGGACCGCTCGTCGCAAATGCGACGCCCACCTTGCCGGTGGCCTTGGCGTAGCCCTCGGCGGCATGGCCTCCACCGGCCTCGTGGCGTACCAGGATGTGACGGATGCCGGCGTCCACGAAGGCGTCGTAGGTCGGGAGGTTGGCGCCGCCGGGCAGACCGAAGACGACATCCACGCCCTCCGCCTTCAGGCATTCCATTACCGCATCTACAGCTCGCATAGGCGCAGTCTACCAGCGGGTTTTCCGCGTTCTTCAGGAGCTGCCGATGGCGACGCCGATGGCGAGCACGATCACCCCGGCGAGGGTCACTACCACGAGCGAGGAGCGCAGCGAAACTTTCAGGAAGCGCTCGCGCACCCAGGCGATCACGAACAGCTCGACGGCCACCACGATGCCGGCCACGATCAGGGCGTTGTGGGTGTTGTGGATGAGGAACGGCAACGTGTGGAAGATCCCGCCGAGCCCGGTCATGCCGCCGGTGATGGTGCCGCGCACGAGCGGCGATCCGCGTCCGGTCTGTTCGCCCGTGTCCGACAGCGCCTCCGAGATGCCCATGCTGATACCCGCGCCAAGCGCGGTCGAGAGTCCGACCACAAACGCCGTGTGCGAGTTCGAGGAGACCGCCGCGGCGAAGATCGGGGCGATCGAGGAGACGGTGCCGTCGATCATGCCGACGAGGGCCGGCTGCACGACGCGCAGCACGAACGAGCGCTCGTTCTCGAAGCCCGCGCGATGTACCAGGCGCGCGATCAGCGAGCCGCCGGGATGGTGGGCGGTCTTGACTTCGGTGTTCATGGCCGTGAGGACAGCCTATGTCAAGGATCGGCTTAGGACGGCCTAAACCTTGGCGCCCGATTCGGGCGCGAGCAGTTGCTCGGGATACTCAAGGTCCTCGCCGCAGCGTGTACAGAGCGTGTCGTATGCCTTTGTCACGCGCCCGCATTTCGGGCACTGACGACGCGGCTCGTCACGCTCGAAGCGGTAGGCGATCGCGGCCATCAGGCCGAAGAACGGCACGGCCGCCGAGATCAAGAACCACAGCACGAACGAAGAGCCCTTGATGCGGCCGACGATGCCGCCGGCGAGGCCGAAGCAGAAGGCGATGGCTAGATAGGCCATCGGACCGCTCGCAAGCCGGCCATCGCCGCGCCGTCCGCGAAACCGTCCGCTAGAAGAGGACGCGCCACGCCCAGATCATGGCCACGATCGCCGCGATGACGAGAATCGGGACGAAGAGCGCCGCCACGATTCCAACGACGAGCTTCACCACGATCCACGCCGCGACCAGCAGCACCAAGACCGCCAAGACATGCTTGCCAAACCGCCCTATACCCGAGTCATTCTCTGTGCGCGATTGAGCCATGCTGAGAGCGTACCTCAGTTGGGGGCGTGTACGAACCGATCCGAGGGGCGTGTCTGGAGGGCGTGTCTGGAAGCGGTCCGCGATCGGCGCCGGCAGGCGCGCGGCCGGGCAGGCTGAGAAACCCTGCCCGGCCGCGGGTGGGTGGGACTTCACTCACCCCGAGGAGGGGACTCGCGGTGAGGTCTTGGCCCTACACGCCACCCGCTCTGCTCACATGACCCGTGGCACGTTGCCCGAGCAGGGCGCCGGAGGACGATCCAGTCCATGGGAGCGTCCGACGCTGGTGAGTCGGTAGCGGCGGATGCGGAGCCCCTGGCCGGGAACGTCCCCGGCATCCTCCGGCAGCAGGAGAAACCGCCGGGGAGAAGCCATCGAATTTGAGATCGGCCTGTTCATGGTCCACATATTGGCGCTGGACGCGCCTCCCGCCTTTGGCCCAACGTCCAAAATGTGGGTGGAGCCTTTGACTCAGATGCCGAGCTGCTCGTGTACGAGCCGCGTGACCTCGCCGCCGTCGGCGCGTCCCTTGGTCTCGCGCATCACGTAGCCCACGATCGGTCCGATCGCCTTGGCGTTGCCCGCCTTCACGCGCTCGGCGGCGCCGACGTTGGCGGCAAGCGCGGCGGAAACGACCGCCGCCAGCTCATCGCCCCCGTCGAGCGCGGCGAGCCCCTCCGCCTCGACGATCGCGAGCGGATCGCCCCCCTCCGCCACGAGACGGTCCAGCACTTGGCGGGCGGCGCCGACGCTCACGCGCTTGGCCGCCGTCAGCCCGCACAGCGCCGCCAGCGCTACCGGGGTGACGAGTGAAAGATTGGGATCCCCGCCCGCCCCCTCGACGTCGCCGAGGCGCCCGAGCAGGTCGGCGAGGATCCAGTTGGCGAGCGCCTGCGGCGGGGCGGGCGGGTCGACCTCGGCGGCGAGCGCCCGCTCGAAGTAATCGCCGAGCTCCGAGCGGAACGCGAGCCGGCGGGCGAGCTCGGCGGGCAAGCCGTTCGCCTGCTCGAAGCGCTCGGCGCGCGCGGCGGGCAGCTCGGGCATCGCGGTACGGGCCGCCTCGATCATCGTCTCGTCGACGGCCACCGGCACGAGGTCGGGCTCGGGGAAATAGCGGTAGTCGTGGGCCTCCTCCTTGGAGCGAAGCGTTGTGATGGGTGGGTGGGCATTTGGTCTCGGGTCGAAGTGGAGCGTCTCCTGGATGACCCGGCCCCCGCCTGCGAGGATCGCTTCCTGGCGGGCGATCTCCGCGCGGATGCCGCGTTCGATGAAGCGGAAGGAGTTCATGTTCTTCAGCTCGGTCTTCGTTCCAAGCTCCCCGGCGCCGGCGGGGCGCAGCGAGATGTTGGCGTCGCAGCGCAGCGAGCCCTCCTCCATGTTCACGTCGCTCACGCCGAGCCGGCGCATGGTGGCGGCCAGCAGCCGCAGCCACTCGCCGGCCTGCTCGGCCGAGCGCAGGTCTGGCTCGGTGACGATCTCCGCGAGCGGGGTGCCGCCGCGATTGAAGTCGACGATCGAGGCGTCAGAGGCGTGGATACGCCCGGAGGCGCCGACGTGCACGAGCTTGGCGGCGTCCTCCTCCAGGTGGACGCGATGGATGCGCACGTCGGCGAGCTGCCCGCCGAGGCAGAGGGGCTCGTCGTACTGGGAGATCTGGTAGCCCTTGGGGAGGTCGGGATAGAAGTAGTTCTTGCGGTGAAAGATGGAGCGCGGCGCGAGCCGCGAGCCGACGGCCAGGCCGATCATCAGGCCATAGTGGATCGCCTGGGCGTTGGCGACCGGCAGCGCGCCGGGCAGGCCGAGGCAGACCGGGCAGGTGCGGGTGTTGGGGGGCTCGCCGAAGGAGAGCGCACAGCCGCAGAACATCTTCGTGCGGGTCGCCAACTGGATATGGATCTCAAGGCCGATGACCGGCTCGTAGGTGGTGGTCATCGTTTTGCACCCCACTCGCGCGCGCGCGCGGAGAGAGGCTTACTCCGCGTACGCGCGCGCGAGTCACCCCTTTTTTGAATACAAACAACCCCGGTCATGCGCGCGCCGGGGTCGAGTCGAAGCCGATCGCCTGTTCGAGCGCGTAGGAAGCGTCGAGCAGGCCGTTCTCGCTGAAGGCGGGGCCGGCGAGCTGCAGGCCGACGGGCAGGCCGGCCCCGTTCGGCCCAAGCCCCTGCTCGCCACCGGCCAGGCCACAGGGGATCGAGATCGCGGGTATGCCCGCGAGCGACATCGGGACGGTGCAGAAGTCGTTGAGGTACATGGAGAGCGGGTCGCCGGTCTTGGCGCCCAGCTCGAAGGCGACCGTGGGGCTTGTGGGCGTGACGACGAAGTCGACCTTCTCGAAGACCGTACGGAAGTCCTCGACGATCTTCGTGCGCACGCGCTGGGCGCGGCCGTAGTAGGCGTCGTAGTAGCCCGAGGAGAGCGCGTAGGTTCCGAGCATGACGCGCCGCTTCACCTCCGCCCCGAAGCCGTCGTGGCGGGTGCTCGTGTACATGCCCACCAGGTCACGCGCATCTTGGGCGCGCAGCCCGTAGCGGACCCCGTCAAAGCGGGCGAGGTTCGACGAGCACTCGGCGGGGGCGATCACGTAGTAGGCCGACAGCGCGTGGGGGGCGTGCGGAAGGCGCACACGCTCTACGCTCGCGCCGAGCGCCTCCGCCTGCTCGAGCGCGGCGGTGAACGCTCGGAGCACGCCCGCGTCGATGCCCTCGCCCGCGAGCTCCTCGGGCACGCCGAGCCGCACGCCGTCCAGGCGCTCGGCGGTGGGCAGCGAGATCGCCTGCGGCAACTGCAGAGAGGTGGCGTCGCGCTCGTCGCGGCCCACCATGTGGCGCAGCATGAGCGCGGCGTCGGTGACGTCGCGCGTGAGCGGTCCGGCCTGGTCGAGCGAGGAGGCGAACGCGATCATCCCGTAGCGCGAGACGGCGCCGTAGGTGGGCTTCAGGCCGACGATCCCGCAGAGCGCGGCGGGCTGGCGAATCGAGCCGCCGGTGTCGGTGCCCAGCGCCCACGGCGCGAGTCCCGCCGCCACCGCCGCCGCGCTGCCCCCGGAGGAGCCGCCGGGCACGCGCGCGGGGTCCCACGGGTTGAGGACGGGCCCATAGGCGGAGTTCTCGTTGGAGGAGCCCATCGCGAACTCGTCCTGATTGGTCTTGCCGAGCAGCGAGGCGCCGGCCGTCTGCAGGCGCTCGACGGCGGTGGCGGTGTAGGGAGGGAGGTAGCCCTCCAGGATGCGCGAGCCCGACTGGGAAGGCACGTTCTCGGTGCAGAAGAGGTCCTTCACCGCGAGCGGCACCCCACCGAGCGGCGAGCCGGCCGCCGGGAGGGGCGGGTCGCCGTCGGAGACCCACGTGAAGCAGTTGAGCTCGTCCGCACGCGCGCGCGCGCGGTAGGCCTCGTAGAGCTCACCCGCGGCGATCTCCCCGGAAACGAGCGCCCGGGTGGCCGCGGTGGCGGTCAGGCCCAGCAGGTCCGTGGCGCTCATGCCTGCGGGCTCGGAACCAGGAAGCCCTCGGCGCTGACGGCGGGGGCCTGTGAGAGCACCACCTCCCGCGGGAGCGACTCGCGCGGCTCGTCTGCGCGCAGGCGGCCGGTGAGCTCGGCGACGTGCGTGGTGGGCTGCACCCCGTCGAGGTTGAGCTCGGCGATCTTCGCGACGTGGTCGAGCACGGCGGAGAGCTCGCGCGCCATCGGCTCGATCTCCTCGTCGGCGAGCCGCAGGCGCGCGAGGCGCGCAACGTGGAGCACTTCGTCGCGGTCGATCATGAAGGCCGCATTCTACGGAGCGCCGCGCGGGACGCTCCGTAGATGGGCGGCGAGTGAGTGGAGGCCCGGAACGCGAAGGCCCGAGACGCGGAGGCCAGGGACGCGAAGGCCCGAGACGGCGGCGACTACAGGCCCCCGCCGCCGGACGGTGGCAGCGGCGGCTCGGATGCCGGCGCGGACGATGACGACAGCGGCGGCGGCACCGCGGAGCCGTCGCGGAGGAGGACTCGGAGCTCGCCGTGGAGGCGCCCGGCGAGGAGCCGGGGGCGCCGGCGCTCTCGGAGAAGCCGCCCGCGCCACCGGTGACATGGCGGCCGACGTCGGACAGCGAGGCGCCCTCTTCGCTCATCATGAGGTACCCGCCGTAGGTGATGACCGCGGCTGCGATCAGGCCGAGCCAGATACCGATCTTGATGCCATAGCTGAAGGATGCGCCTCCGAACGAGGCCCCGCCCGAGGGGTGGTGG
Source organism: uncultured Solirubrobacterales bacterium (assembly GCA_963729925.1). Classification (GTDB taxonomy): domain Bacteria; phylum Actinomycetota; class Thermoleophilia; order Solirubrobacterales; family Solirubrobacteraceae; genus Palsa-744. The sequence continues at coordinate 42,698 of CAVSPS010000010.1, forward strand.
ATGATGCGGTAGAGGATCAGCAGCGTCGAGAGGGCTCCCAGTCCCAGGACGATGACGCTCGGCCGCACGGGAAGCTCGAGCTTGAGCTGGCCCGCGACGAGCACCACCGCGCCGATCGCGGCGATGATCGTGATCAGCCAGATCCAGCGGCTGTTGGTGAATGTGTCCCAGCCGGTCGAGCTCGCGCTGGCGCCAAACGAGCCGCCGAGCGGCACGCTGCCTTTGTAGCTTCCGCCGTACCAGTCGAAGAAGAACAGGAACACGAACAATGCGACGGCGCCGCCGCCGACCATCCAGTCGCTGCGGCGCAAACGGCTGACATCGAAGCTCATTTGGGTTACTCCCCCCGGAGGTTGTTCATTGGGCTACATCCAGGCGCACCATGCCTCGCTTGCACCGAGATTGCAACTCTCGTCACAAGATTTCTACGCTTACTGCGGATTTCCTGCGCCGAGATCGCGCGGGTGGGGCTCCGCGGGCGGATAGCGGCCGGCGCGTTCGTCGCGCATCGACTGCCACGAGCCCGCCGCGATCAGGAGGGCGCCGGCGAGCGCGAGCCACGCGCCCGCGCACAGCGAGGTGGCGTTGTGGGGCCGCTCGAGCACGCGCACCACCGCGGCTATGAGGCCCACGATGCCGAACAGCGTGCTCCACACCGCCGCCGCGACGGGGAGCGCGGGCGAGCGCTCTGTGACGGTGGCCAAGACGAGCGCGAGCCCGGCGAGCGCGGCGAGCATGAGCAGGACGACCGACGGTCCGAACGTGCTCCAAGCGTCGAGCTTGCCTTCGAGGTTTTCATACCACGGGAGCGTGAGCGCGACGATCATGCAGACGGCGCCCACCAGCACCGCCGACTCTCCGAGCCGCATTCGTGAGATCTTCATAACGTCCTGTCTTCCATCCGAATCATGAGCCCCCTCTTCCATCTGGATCATCGCGCCCCCTCTTGCATCTGGATCAGCGCCCGGCCTCTTCTATCTGAGTCATCCGGCCTCTTCCATTTGAGTCATCGCGCCCCCTCTTCCATCTGAAGCCTTGACGAGGGATTCTGTTCGTGCCGGGCGCGAGCGGCCTGCAGCGTGTTGCGCAGGAGCATCGCGATCGTCATCGGCCCGACACCGCCCGGCACCGGCGTGATCGCCGATGCGACATCCCTGACGGCCTCGAAGTCGACGTCCCCCACGAGGCCGCTCGCCGGCCGATCGGAGCTCCCGCCGTGTGCCCCGAATGGGGTATCGAGCTTCGATCGGTCGGCCTGGTCGGGCGTGAGACGGTTCATCCCCACGTCGATCACGATGGCGCCGGGCTTGACGAACTCGCGTGCGATGAGGCGCGGGCGACCGACGGCGGCGATGAGGACGTCCGCGCGGACGCACACCTCGCGCAGGTCGCGGGTGCGCGAATGGCAGACGGTGACGGTGGCGTTGGCCTCGAGCAGCAGTTGCGCCATCGGCTTACCGAACAGGTTGGAGCGGCCCACCACCACCGCCTCGGCGCCTTCGAGCCAATTCTCGCCCATCCCGGACACGCTCGCGAGCAGCTCCATCACGCCCAAGGGCGTACACGGCCGCAGGCCGGGACGGCCAAGGGAGAGCAGACCCGCGTTCACGGGTGTCAGACCGTCGACGTCCTTCCCGGGGTCGATGAGCCCGGTGAGGGAGGGACCGTCGAGATGAGCGGGGAGTGGGAGCTGCAGCAGCACGCCATCCACGTCCAAATCCTCGTTCAGCGCCTGTAGACGCTCGGCCACCTCCTCGAAGCCGGCGTTCGCTGCAAGGCGCACGTCGAAGGGCGTCATCCCGACCTCGGCGCACGCGCGTTGCTTGCCGCCCACGTAAACGGCGGACGCCGGGTCCTCTCCTACCAGCACCGTCGCCAGGCCGGGCGCGCGCCCGCCGCGCCGCACGAACTCGACCACCTCGCGAGCGACCCCGCCGCGCACGCGCGCGGCGATCGTCTTGCCGTCGATGATGGTGGCGGACATCGCGCGAGATCGTATGGGTTCTCAGCGGCGGCTGATCGGCGCGTAGTCGGCCATCAGCTTGCGCTCGGAGCCGTCGCCTGAGAAGCGCACCACGATGATGCCTCCCGGCTCGACGCCGGTGATCACACCCTCGCCGAAGGCAGCGTGCACGACGTCCTCGCCGAGCCTGAAGGAAAGGGAGGTTGTTGTTCGCGAATCGGAGGGCCTCGCGCGCGCGGGCGCGCCCCCACGCGCGCGCACACGAGTCAGCCCATTGACGGAGTCCCCAACATCGGCGCCCACGCTCCCGACACGAGCGCCAATGCCCCCAACGCCGGTGCCGAAACCGCCGGTGCCGAAACCGCCGGTGCCGAAACCGACTCCTCCGACGCCCATGCCCACGCGCGCGCCTCCGGGGCGTGGAGCGGGGAGCTCGTCGCGCTCGGTGAGCTCGGGGGGTATCTCGTCGAGGAAGCGGCTGCTCGAGCCATAGCTCTGCGCCCCGAACACCGAACGTCGGCGGGCATAGGTGAAGTAGAGCTCGCGCATCGCGCGCGTCACGGCGACATAGAAGAGGCGGCGCTCCTCCTCCAGGCCTCCTTCGTCGAGCGCGCGCTGATGGGGGAACACGCCCTCCTCGCAACCCGCCACGAACACGGTGGGGTACTCCAGGCCCTTGGCGTTGTGGAGCGTCATCAGGGTCACCAAGCCCTCCTCGTCGGTGCGCGAGTCGGCGTCGGACTTCAACGCGAGCTCCTGCAGGAAGAGCTCGAGCGTGTCCTCCTCGGCGTGGGTGGACGCGTCGAACTCGTGCGCCACCTCCACGAGCTGCTGGAGGTTTTCGATGCGGCCCTGCGCTTCGAACGCCTTCTCCCCGCTGCCCACCGACTCCGTCTCCAGCGCCTCCACATAGCCGCTGCGCGAGAGCACGGCTTCCATGAGGTCACCCACCGGGACGCCGTCGCGGGCCAATGCCGCGAGCTCCTCCATCGTCGCCATGAAACGCCGCAGCGCCTTGATCGCCGCCGCGCCGAGGCCCGGGATGCGCTCCGCGGCGCCCGCCACCTCCCACACCGGCTCCCCCACGCTCGCCGAGTGAGCCACGATCCGCGACAGCGAGGTCTGGCCGAGTCCGCGCCTTGGCGAATTGGCGACGCGCTGAAAGCTCACCACGTCGAACGGGTTTGCGATCCACCCCAGATAGGCGATCGCGTCCTTGATCTCCGCGCGCTCGTAGAACTTCGTCCCGCCGATCACCTGGTAGGCGATCTCGCGGCGCACGAGCGTGTCCTCGATCACGCGCGACATCGCGTTGGTGCGGTAGAACACCGCGATCTCCGCGCGCGAGGCGCCCTCGTCGACGAGACGCTCCACCTCCCCCACCACGAAGCGCGCCTCGGCATGCTCGTCCTCAAGGCCCTGCACCCTTATCGGGCTGCCCTGCCCGCGCTCGCTCCACAGCCGCTTGGCGATGCCCCCGCGGTTGTTGGCGATCACCGCGTTCGCCGCCGACAGGATCGTTTGCGTCGAGCGGTAGTTCTGCTCCAGCTTCACCACCCTCGCGTCCGGAAAGTCGTCGGTGAAGTCGAGGATATTGCGCACGTCGGCGCCTCGGAACGAATAGATCGACTGACTGTCGTCGCCCACCACCGCCAGGTTGCGATGGCCGGGGATGTTCACGCGCTCGCCGCGCGTGGGAGCCCTCCGGCCGCCCCCCACGAGCAGCTGTAACAGCCGGTATTGCGCGTGGTTGGTGTCCTGGTACTCGTCCACGAGCACGTGCTTGAACGCTTGGGCGTATCGCTCGCGCACCTCCTCGTAGAGCTCGAACAGGTTGACCGTGCGCAGCAGCAGATCGTCGAAGTCCATCGCGTTCATGCGCATCAGCTCGCTCTCATACAGCTGGTACACCTCAGCGACGATCTGCTCGAACTGCGAGCCGATCGCCTCCGCGCACTCCGCGGCCGACAGCAGCTTGTTCTTGGCCTGGGATATCTGGCTGTGTACCGCCGCCGGCGCGAAGCGCTTGGGGTCGACGCCGATCTCCTCGATGCAGCGCTTCACCATGCGCCGCGCGTCCGCCTGGTCGTAGATCGTGAAGCGGCGCGTATACCCGAGCCGCTCGCCGCTCGCCCGCAGGATGCGCGCGCAGGCGGCGTGGAAGGTCATCAGCCACATCCCGCGCGTTTGGGCCCCAAGCAGGCGCTCGACCCGCCCGCGCATCTCCTGGGCCGCCTTGTTGGTGAACGTGATCGCGAGGATCTCGCTCGCGTTGGCCTGGCCGGTGAAGAGCAGGAACGCGATCCTGTGGGTGAGCACGCGCGTCTTGCCGCTGCCCGCCCCCGCGAGGATGAGGAGCGGCCCCTCGCCGTGCGTAACCGCCTCGCGCTGGGGCTCGTTGAGGCCCTCTAGCAGCGCCTGCACGCGCTCGGAGTGGTCGTTGTCAGCCATCCCCGGGAGCATAGAAGCGGGGTCGGCCCCCTAACGTTTGGGGCGTGACCATCGCCAATGAAGGGGCCTCGCGCGCGCGGGGTACCCCGAGGACAAGCACGATGACCCTCGTGACCCTCACCGACGAGGTGCGAGCCTCGCGCGCGCACGTGGCCCTCCGGGGGCAAGCACCGTGACCCTCACCGACGAGGTGCGTGCCTCCTGCGCGCGTGTCGCCGCGCAGGCGCGCCATGTGCGAATCGACCTCGACGCCGCCGCCGAGCTCGCTCCGGCCGACCCGCCCGCGCTCGACCCCGAGCGCCACTACCTGGAGGGCACCAAGGCGGACGTGGCCGACTACATGCTCGCGCTCGACGCCATCAACTTCGGGTCGGGCTGGTTTCCGACGCTGCGCAAGCGCACCTCCCACGGCGCGCCGGTGAGCGGGTACTTCACGGTGTCATGGAACCTCGCCGACCACGTACGCTCCCACGGGCCGCCCACGAGCGCGTGGCTTGCGCGCGTGAGCACCCCCGAGATCGCCGCGATCCTCGATCAGCCCCCCGACAACGAGCTGATGAGCCTCTACGCGCAGGCGCTACGCTCGCTCGGGCGCTTCTTGGCAGGCCCGCCCGCCCGGCGGACGCTCGATCTGGTGGGCGAGTCGGGCGGATCAGGCGAGTCGGGCGGATCAGGCGGGTCGGGCGGAGCGGGTGGGTCGGGCGGAGCGGGTGGGTCGGGCGGAGCGGGTGGGTCGGGCGGAGCGGGTGGATCCGGCGGCTCCGCGGAGCGCCTTGCCGAGATGCTGGCACGCGGCATGGCGATGTTCGACGACCGCGGCTTCTACAAGCGCGCGCAGATCGTCGCCAACGACCTCGCGCTGGCGGGCGTGGCCGAGTTCCGCGACCTGGACAGGTTGACGATCTTCGCCGACAACCTCGTGCCGCACGTGCTGCGCTGCGACGGGGTGCTCGTCTACGACGAGGAGCTCGCGGGGCGCATCGACGCCGGCGAGCGCCTCGCGCTCGGAGGCCCCGAGCGCGAGATCCGCGCGTGCGCCGTACACGCCTGCGAGCTCATCTCACAGCGCACGGGCGTACCTGCGCGAAGCATCGACACATGGCTGTGGAGCCGCGGGCAGGCGCCAGAGTACAAGGCGCGCCCCCGCCACCGCTGCCGCACGGTGTTCTACTAGCCCCCCGCCGGGTTGCGGCCCCTTGACGGTCCGCAACGGCCTGACCTCGGCGGGCTCCTGGGCCTCCCCGCCGGAGAGCTCTGCGACCGCGCGCTCGAGTGCGCCGATGCGACTCGCGAGCCCCTGGATCGCCTCGGCGATGGGGTCGGGCAGATGGATCCAGTCGGCGTCGGGCCCCTCGGGACGGCGCCCGTCGATTCGCACCGGGTGACCGGGGTTGCCCACCACGGTGGAGTTGGGGGGCACGTCGGTTATCACCACGCTGTTCGCGCCGATCTTCGCACCGTGGCCGATCGTGATCGGCCCGAGCAGCTTGGCGCCGGAACCGATCGTCACGTTGTCCTGCACGGTGGGGTGGCGCTTGCCGGTGGCAAAGCCGGTGCCGCCGAGCGTCACGCCCTGGTAGAGCGTCACATCGTCGCCGATCTCGGCGGTCTCCCCTATCACCACGCCCGAGCCGTGGTCGATGAACATGCCCCGCCCGATAACGGCGGCCGGGTGGATCTCGATGCCGGTGAGCGCCCGCGAGACGAGCGCGATCGAGCGCGGCAGCAGCGGGATGTCCGATGCGTGCAGCGCGTGGGCGACGCGGTGGGCGAGCAGCGCCTGGATGCCCGGCCAGGTCGCCACGATCTCGACCTGTCCGACGCCACGCGCGGCCGGATCGCGGTCGCGCGCCGCGGCGACGTCACGGCGAAGCTCCATTGCGACCCGCGCCACAGTGCCGATGCCGAGCATGGAGAAAGCGTAGCGGGGCGTCACCCTCGCGCCCGCGCGGACGGCGAGCCGGTCAGCGGCGCGAAGGGCTAGCGTCGGGCGCGAAGGGCTACGTGGGCGCGAAGAAGGCCTGCGATACGTAGCGCTCGCCCGAGTCGGGCATGATCGTGACGATCCGCTTGCCCGCATACTCGGGGCGCGCGGCCACCTGCAGGCTCGCCCACAGCGCCGCGCCACAGGAGATCCCGGCGAGCAGGCCCTCGCGCCGCGCGCACGCCCAGGCCGTTTGGATGGCGTCGTCGTCGGATACGGGGATCACCTCGTCGATCAGCTCGCGGTTGAGCACGGGCGGGACGAAGCCGGCGCCGATGCCCTGGATGCGATGCGGAGCGGCGCGCTCGCCGGAGAGCACCGCCGAGCTGCGCGGCTCGACCGCCACAACCCACAGCCGCGGGTTGCGCTCGCGCAGATACTCGCCCACGCCGGTGATGGTGCCGCCGGTGCCCACGCCCGCGACGAGCACGTCCACGCGCCCGTCGAGCGCACGGTCGATCTCAGGACCGGTGGTGCGACGGTGGGCCTCGGGGTTGGCGGGGTTGGAGAACTGGTCGGGCAGGAACACGTCGGGCTCGCGCGCCATCGCCTGGGCGGCCTGCACCGCCTCGCCCATGCCTCCGAGCGACTCGGTGATCTGCACCTTCGCCCCGTACAGCTTCAGGAGGATCTCGCGCTCGCGGCTCATGCCCTGTGGGAGGGTGAGCACGAGGTCATAGCCCTTGGCGGCGCACACGAAGGCGAGCGCGATCCCCGTGTTGCCGCTGGTGGCCTCCACGATCGTGGTGCGCCCCGGCTCGATCCTCCCCTCGGCCTCGGCGGCCTCGATCATCGCGACGCCGATCCTGTCCTTGACGCTTCCCCCCGGGTTGAACGCCTCGAGCTTCGCGTAGAGCTCCACCCCACTGTCCTGCGCCACCGTCCCCTGGAGCATGCGCGTCAGCTGAACGATCGGCGTGCCGCCGACAAGCTGGGCAATGTTGATCGGGATTGAGACCATGCCTCACGACAATAGTGACCCGGAAGACGGGATGGGCTTTGGCGACGCCCACGGTGACGCCCCACGCGCGCATGGGCCTTGAATGCTGGACCTGCTGTGCCTCGCTACACCCCGCGCGCGGCGGGTGCCCTCAGATGTGGTACATGGAGGCGCCCGCCTCGCGCGCTTCGCGCTCGATGACCCCGGCGATGGTGGTGCAGGCGAGCACGTCGCGGGCGGCCTTCGAGGCGTCGCCGAAAACGCCCTCGGCGTCGCGTCCGAGCGGCCCGTCGAGCAGCTCCACGATCTCGAGCACCGTCACCTCGGAGGGCTCGCGGGCGAAGCGGTAGCCGCCCTTCACGCCACGCTGCGAGCTGACCACGCCCGCACGACGGAGCACCGCGAAGAGCTGCTCGAGGAACTGCACCGGCATGTCGCGGCGACGCGCGAGCTCGCCGATCGGCACCGGGTCGGCGCCGCTCGAGCGACCGAGCTCCGCGAGCGCGGCCACCGCGTAGGGGGACTTGCTGGTAATCGAGATCATCGCGCAGGCGCGATGCTACGGATCTACAGCCAGCCGCGCTCGGTGGCGATCAAGACAGCCTGCGCGCGGTCGACCGCCCCGAGCTTGCCGTAGATGTTGTGCAGGTGCGTGCGCACCGTGCTCGTGGAGAGCGTGAGCTCGTGGGCGATCTGCTTGTAGACCTTGCCCTCGGCGAGCCGTTGCAGCACGCCCAGCTCGCGTGCGGAGAGTGGACACGGGTCGACCATACGCTGGCGCTGGCCAGGGGTGTTGGGCAGCTCGTACATCACACGGCGCAGTTCCTCGGGCCCGAGACCGAGGGCGCGGGCGCACGCGAGCATCTCCGCGGGCGCCACGGGCGCGCCGTGGGCGTAGTGGGCGAGCATGTCGGCGAGCCGCACGAACGCCGCCTCCCCGCCGGCGTCGGCGTTGTGGTGGCGCTCGATGACGGTGGCGATCGCCGGCGGCAGACCCCAGCGGCGAGCGAGCACGCCGCCCACCAGCGCATGGTCGACGCCGAGCTCGCGGCGTTCCTGGTGGATGCGCTTCTCGGGCGTCTGTCCGCCCTTCTGGACCTCGGCGACATAGCCGGGGTAGGCGCGCACGAGCACGAGCTTGCCCACGTCGTGGAGCAGGCTCGTGACGGTGAGCCGATCGCGATGCTCGTAGCCCACCTCGGCCGCGAGCCGGTCGGCGGCCTGCTGGGTGGCGAGCGCATGCAGGCGGAAGCGCTCCGGCGCGGTGTCCCACCCGTTGGAGCGCTCGAAGAAGTCGAAGGTGCGCACCCTGCTCGCGAGCCCTTGCACCGCCTGCGGAGTGAGTCGCTCGACGGCCGCCACGACGGTCTCAACGCGTTCCGCGGGACCTTGCGCGTCGTTGGCGAGACGCATCACGGCAATGATCAGCGCCACGTCGGACTCGACGGCCGAGACGATGTCGGCGGTGGCGACGTTGTCCTTGGAGATCACCGACAGCAGGCGCGCGCGCGACTCAGACAATGCGGGAAACGCGTCGAGCGCTTCGAAGGCGAGCATCAAACGGCGGCCGTGGCCCTCGTTCTGATGGCGCTCGCCCGAACCGTTCGGCGGGGCCGTGCGTTCGACCGCAAGCGAGGGGCTTTCCTCGTCGCTTCCGTGCGTTGGCTTTGTCGCTGTGGCCTGCGTTCGCATTACACCTGCTTCGACATGAACGGCATCCGAGCCGTCCGAGTCTCGTCAGAGGTCCTATCGGCAGCTTTCAGGAGAGGGTTGAGCGCAGATCGCTCGCAGACGCGCGGGCATCTTCAGGCGCTTAGGGCCCGCGACAGAATATCTGACGGGATTGAGGCGGCCGTTCCGCGGCGTGCTGCGCCACCCGCGATGCTCGACGTGCCACCAGCACGCCTACGCATCGCGTGCGGCGCATCCCATCCACGGCCCGACCCCCTCAACCCACCATCTATCCTGTCGCGGGCCCTCGCCCGCAGAACGTGGGCGTCACGGTCACCCGCTCGCCCGATCGTCAACGGGCGAGCGCCACGTCGATGCGGCGCAGGGTCTCCTCGCGGCCGAGCAGCGCCACGCTCTCGAAGATGCCGGGCGACACGGTGGTGCCGGCGATGGCGACCCGCACGGGCTGGTAGACCTCGCGGGGCTTGACGGCGTGGCGCTCGACGACGTTCGAGAGCGCCGCCTCCACGCCCGCCTCCTCGAAGCTCGCCGCCGCGGAGAGCTCCCGACGGGCGTCGCCCAGCACGATCGCCCCCCGCTCCCCCAGCCAGCGCTCGCGCGCGGCCTTGTCCTCGGCGACCCCCATGAAGAAGAAGCGCGCCAGCGGCCAGAAGTCGGCGAGCGTCTGGATCTTCTCTTGGCTGATCGCCACCGCGCCCTCGAGCAGCGCCCGGTCGGCTTCGACCGCGCCCGCGGCCGACGGATCGACGAGGCGCAGGAATTCCACCATGCGGTCGGCCAGCTCGGGGACGGGAAGGCCGCGAACGTAGATCCCGTCGAGCCAGCGCAACTTGACCTCGTCGAAGCGCGCGGGGTTGCGACTGACGCGCCCGAGCTCGAAGCGCTCGACGAGCTTCGCGGTGGACAGCACGGTGGCGTCGTCCCCCGAGCCCCAGCCGAGCAGCGCCAGGTAGTTGCGCACCGCCTCGGGCAGGTAGCCCGCGTCGCGCAGCTCCTGCACGGAGGCGGCGCCGTGGCGCTTTGAGAGCTTCTTGCCGTCAGGGCCGTGCAGCAACGGCAGGTGCGCGTAGAGCGGCTCGGGCGCGTCCTCGCCGAAGCCCACCGCTTTGGCGGCCCGCAGGACGAGCAGCTGCTTGGGCGTGTTCGAGAGATGGTCCTCGCCGCGCACCACATGCGTGATGGCGGCGTCGAGATCGTCGATGGCGACCGCGAAGTTGTAGAGCACCGAGCCGTCGGCGCGCGCGATCACAGGATCGTCGAGATGGACGTGCTCGAAGCGGGTGTCGCCGCGGATGGCGTCGTGCACGACCGTGGCCTCGCCTTCGGGCACGTGCAAACGCACCGCTCCCTCTTTCTGATTTCCCACCCACCCCTCGCCTCGGAAACCGCGCTCGGCGCCGTGGAGGCGCTTGTAGGCGGCGACGTCCTCGGCGGTGGCGCTCGAGCGGTAGGCATGTCCGCTTGCAAGGAGCGCGTCGAGCGCTTCGCGGTGACGGTCGGCTCGCTCGCTCTGGAAGATCGGGCCCTCGTCCCAGTCGAGCTCCAGCCAGCGCAGGGCGTCGAGGATCTGCTCGACGTTCTCGGGGGTTGAGCGCTCGCGGTCGGTGTCCTCGATGCGCAGCACGAACGTGCCGCCGCTGTGCCTGGCGAGCAGCCAGTTGAACAGCGCGGTGCGCGCGCCGCCGATGTGCAGCGCGCCCGTGGGCGATGGAGCGAAGCGAACTCTCATAGGATCGCCGCCATGCTAGTCGGCCGTCCCCCACGCGCGAAACCAGCCGGCCCAACGCGCGAAATCCGGTGTTCACACGGGGCGATGCCGATCGGGGCATACGTGTGCCGGGCGCGTGGATGTGTACCGAAATGCTGATCGGCGCCCACGTGTCGCCCGCCGGCGGGTTGCCGAAGGCGATCGAGCGGGGCGTCGAGCGCGACTGCCGGGCGATCCAGATCTTCAACCAGTCGCCGCGCATGTGGCGTCCCACCGTGTACCCCCCGGCGGACGTGGAGGCGTTTCGCGAGGCGATGGCGGACAGCCAGATCGACGCGGTGCTGATCCATGCGGTCTACTTGCTCAACTGCGCGAGCGACGATCCGGACATCCGCGCGAAGTCACTCGTGTCGCTCACGCATTCGTTGCGGGTGGGCCACGCCATCGGCGCGCACGGCGTGGTGCTTCACCCGGGCTCCGCCAAGACGGGCGATCCAGCGATGGCGGTGACGCGCGCGGGAGACACGATCGCCGAGGCGCTCGCCGAGAGCGAGGTGTGCCCGCTTCACCTCGAGAACACCGCGGGGGCGGGCGGTACGCTTGGACGGTCGATCGACGAGCTCGCCGCCCTGCTCGACGCGGCGGGCGGCGGCGAGCGGCTCGGGTTGTGCCTGGACTCCTGCCATTTGTTCGCCTCGGGCTATGACATCCGCACCTACGCGGGCATGGACGCGCTTGTCGCCGAGATCGACGAGAAGATCGGGATCGAGCGGGTGGGATCGCTGCATCTCAACGACTCGCAAACCCCGCTCGGTTCGAACCGCGATCGCCATGCGAACGTCGGGGTGGGCGAGCTCGGCGAGACCGGCTGCGCGGCATTCCTGTCGGCGCCCGCGCTGCAGGATCTGCCGTGCGTTCTGGAGACCCCCGGGGAGCACCGCTCGGGCACGACGCGCGAGGAGGTCCAACTTGCAAGGACGCTACGCGAGCGGGGCTTGCGCGAGCGCAAGAAGGAGCGTTAGCCCGTCGCGGCCAGCGCGGCGGTGGGCGCCAGCGCGGCTTCGAGCTCTGCTCGTACGACGGGGGTGTGCTGTACGCGGTAGCTCTCCCCGAGGCGGAGCATGCGGGTGCCGGCGCTCGTGATCATCTCGAGCACCACCTCCGCCGTGCCGGAATGAGTCTCGATGATGTCCTTGACGTCCTCGATGGCGCTCGCCGGAAGGCGCGCCGCGTCCACCTGGAGGCGCATGGGGGCCGTCGCGGCGGCCTGCGCCACGGAGGCCGCCTTCGCGTTGCGCTCAGCGTGCTCGATCTCCTGCTCGGTGGGGGCAAAGGTGTCGACCGACTGCACCACCAGGCAGGTCTTGCCTGCCTCCTTGTGGTCAACACGTCCCCTCACGAGCACCACCTGGTCGACCGCCAGGGCGGCCTCGTGCTCGGCGAGCGCCTTGCCGAACACGAGCATCTCGACGGACCCTTCGAGGTCGTCGAGCGTGGCGAACATCATGTGGTCGCCGTTGCGGGTGCGGATGCGCTTGGACTCGGTGATGATGCCGCCGACGGTCACCCAGTCCTTGTCGCGACGGTCGGCGAGCGCGGAGAGCGAGCAGTCCGCGCGCGCGCGCAGCGCCTCGCGCATCGGCTTGAGCGGGTGGGCTGAGATGAACAGGCCGATCGCCTCCTTCTCGACGGCGAGCAACTGCGGCTGGTCGAACTCCTCGGTGGGGATCGGCGGATGGCTCGGCCTGAGCAGACCTGTGCCGAGTCCCACCCCCCCGCCCACCCTCCCAGCGGCGCCCGGCGCCGCAGACGCGGCCGGCTCGAGGTCGAAGATGGAGCCTTGACCGACGAGCGCGTCCTGCTGGGCCTTCTGACCGGCAGACTGTGCGGCTTCGAGGACTTCGAGCATTCCCTTGCGCGTCGCGCCGGTGGATCCGAGCGCACCGCACTTGATGAGCGCCTCAATCGCCTTCTTGTTGACAGCGTGGCTGTCCACCCGCTCGCAGAAGTCCCACAGCGAGGTGAACGGCCGGGCGGGCGGGGATCCTTCCCGGGCCTGCTTGATGGCCTCGACCGCCTGGTAGCCAACCCCCTTGACGGCATCCAAGCCGAAGCGGATGTTGCCGGCGCCCCCCTCCCGTCCCGGCTGCTCGGAGGTTCCGACGGTGAACTCGTGGTCTGAGAGGTTGACGTCGGGCGGCAGGATCTCGATGCCCATCTCCTCGCAGCGCGCGACGAAGAAGGGGACCTTGTCCTTGGTGGACATCACCGAGGAGATCAACGCCGCCATGTACTCCGACGTGTGGTTGGCCTTCAGCCAGGCGGTGCGGTAGGAGATCAGCGCGTAACAGGCGGCATGGGACTTGTTGAACGAGTAGTCGGCCGATTTTTCGTTGGTTTGCCAGAGGAACTCGATCACCTCGGGGCTGGTGCCCGAGGCGCGGCAGCCTTCGACGAACTCGGGCTTCAGCGCGGCCATCGCCGCGCGGTTCTTCTTGCCGATCGCCTTGCGCAGATCGTCGGCCTTGGCGCCCGAGAAGCCAGCGATCTCCTTGGAGATCTGCATCGCCTGCTCCTGGTAGAGGATCACGCCCTTGGAGGATTCGAGGATGGCGCGCAGGCGCTCGTCGGCGTAGGAGATCTGCTCGGGGTTGCGCTTGCCCTTGGCGTAGACGGGGATCTGGTCCATCGCCCCCGGGCGGTAAAGCGCGTTGAGCGCGACGAGGTCGTTGAACTCGTCGGGGCGCACCTTCTTGAGCGCCTCGCGCATGCCCTCAGACTCGAACTGGAACACGCCGATCGAGTCGCCGCGGGTGAGCATCTCGTACGTGCGGGCGTCATCCAGCGGCAGCGTGGACATGTCGAGGCGTCCGGTGCTCGAGCTCGAGCGCTCGATGATGTCGAGCGCGTCCTCGATCACGTCGAGGTTGCGCAGGCCGAGGAAGTCCATCTTGAGCAGCCCGATCTCCTCGATGGGCTTCATCGAGAACTGCGTGACGGTGCGGTATGAGCGCTCGCCGTCCTCGTTGGTACCGGCGTCGGCGAGCTGCAGCGGCACGATGTCGGTGAGCGGCCGGTCGGCGATCACGACCGCGGCGGCGTGGATCGAGGAGTTGCGCACGATCCCCTCCAGGCCCTTGGCGACGTCGACGATCTTGCGCGCGTCGGGCTCCTCGTCGTAGACCTTGCGCAAGGGTTCGCCCGTTTTCAAGCAGTCCTCGAAGGACGGCGAGCGGCCCATGACGGGGTCGGGGATGAGCTTCGCGAGACGGTCGCCCGAGCCGTAGTCGTAGCCGAGCACGCGCGCGGCGTCGCGGGTGGCGGCGCGCGGGAACATCTTGCCGAACGTGACGATCTGGGCGACCGACTCGCGTCCGTACTTCTCGGTGACGTAACGCATCACGCGCTCGCGTCCGCGCACGGAGAAGTCGATGTCGATGTCGGGCATCGACACGCGCTCAGGGTTCAGGAAGCGCTCGAACAGCAGGTCGTAGCGGAGCGGGTCGACATCGGTGATGGCAAGGCAGTAGGACACGATCGAGCCGGCCGCCGAGCCGCGTCCCGGCCCAACCGCGACGCCGTTCTCCTTGGCGAACCTCACGAAGTCCCACACGATCAGGAAGTACGCGTTGAAGCCCATCCGATCGATCACACCGAGCTCCATCTCCATGCGCTCGAGCGCCTCCGCGGGCGGCGGGTCACCGTAGCGGACGCGCACGCCCAGCTCGACCTGCGCGCACAGATGGTCGCGCTCTGAGACGCCGTCGGGCGTGGGGTATTTGGGGATGAGCTGCTTGTCGAGCTCGAGCTTCACGTTGCAGCGCTCGGAGATCTCGATCGTGCTCGCGATCGCCTCGGGCCACTCGGCGAACGCGTGGGCCATCTCGGCGCTGTCGCGCAGGTAGAACTCGTTGGTGTCGAACGTCATCTTGGGCGCGGCGAGCGTGCTCTTGGTTTGCACGCACAGAAGCGCGGTGTGATGGTCGTAGTCCTCGCGGCGCAGGTAATGCACGTCGCCGGTGCCCACCAGCCGGCCCCCCATCTCCCGTGAGATCCTGACGATCCCCTCGTTGCACTTGTCCTGCTCGGCGAGCCCGTTCTTTTGGACCTCGAAGTAGAGGTTCTCCGGGCCGAAGATGCGTGCGAGATCGTCGGCGTGAGCGCGCGCGTCTCCCGGCCGGTCGTCGAGCAGGCGCCGGCAGAAGCGCGAGGCGAGGCATCCGGTGAGCGCGATAATGCCCTCGGAGAGCTGCTCGATCTGGGCGAGGTCGAGCGTGGGCTTGCCCCGGTGCAGTCCTTCGAGGAAGCCCGCCGAGCAGAGTTGCACGAGGTTGCGGTAGCCCGCGTCGTTCGAGGCGAGCAGCGTGAGGTGGTTGCGCTCCTTCTTGATGCCCCCACCCACCCCGGGCGGGGACTCGTTCCTCCCGCGCGCGGCGTGGTCCTCGACGAGGTAGATCTCACATCCGAAGATCGGCTTGACACCGTGCTTGGCGCAAGCGCGGTGGAGCTCCACCATGCCGTTCATCACGCCGTGATCGGTGAGCCCGAGGGCGGGCTGGCCGAACTCCGCGGCGCGCTTGACGAGCGCCTCGATCTTGCACGCGCCGTCGAGCAGCGAGTACTCGGAGTGGACGTGCAGATGGGCGCAGGCGGGGACGGTCACCGATGTTGGATGGTATGCCCCGAGGCGGCGGACCGACCGCCGGCCGCTCGGGCCTGGGAAGACCGTCCTACAGGCTTGCGGCGGACAGGCCCTGCGCGCGGGCCGTCCACTGCAGGAACATGTCGACGGCGCCCGCGTCGCCGGTCACGAGCGCCGTGTGCTCGGCGTCGGGGGCGCCCGCGAGCAGGCAGACGAGCGCGTGGTCGCCGAGCGCCACGGTCGCGGCCGGTTGCGCGGAGGGTGTACGGCTCACATACAGCGGCTCTCCGTCGCAGACGCGAACGTAGATGACCATCCCGGGGGCTCCCTGGATCTCGAAGGCCAGCTCGAAGCTGCGACCGGCGGTCCACGAGGGGTCGATCGCCTCGGCGACCGCCAGCAGCAGCAGACCGGGCCACACGTCGACCCCCGCGGCCGCGAGGTCGGCGAGCGCGATCGGCCGGCGGCGCAGCTTCAAGAACCGCCGCGCGGCGCGCCTGCCCTTGCGCACGCGAAGCCCCTTGTGCCTGCGCGACGCCCCGCCGGCGGCGAGCTCGCTGAACGCCGCGACGGAGCCCTCCAGCGAGAAGTCGACGGCGCCGGCGGGCTCTCTGGAGATCGTCGCGTGACCGGGATCGAGCGCGACGTAGAAGGCGCCGAGCTCGTTGATGTCGATCTCGTAGCTCACCGGACCCTCGACGAGGTCGGCCTGCGCGGGTATCAACTCGATCACGAGTTCCGCGGCGAGCTTCGCGTCGCGCTCGGCGGCGAGCCGGCGAATCGCGGGCGCAAGCCACGAGATGCGCTTCTGCGCCGACAGAGGCCGTGCCTGCAACGCGACCGGTTCGGAGCTGATCGCCGTCGTCGTAACAGCACCGCCCTTGCCGAGATCGCCGACCGGCGCCTCGTGCGCGGGCGCAGGCGCGGGCGGGGCACCCTCGACGGGCAACACCACCTCGACGGGCGGCTCGACCGCGACAGGCTGCTCCACAGGCGGCGCCTCGTGCGCGGGCGCAGGCGCGGGCGGGGCACCCTCGACGGGCAACACCGCCTCGACGGGCGGCTCCTCGACGGGCGGCGCCTCGACGGGCGGCTCCTCGACGGGCGGCTCCTCGACGGGCGGCGCCTCGACGGGCGGCTCCTCGACGGGCGTCTCGGCGGCCTGCTCCTCCTCGACCGCCTTGACCTCGGCGACGCGGGCGCGGAGGCGTTCGACGGCGGCGACGAGCGCGTCGGCCATCTCGCGGCGGTGGGCCGCCTCGCGCTCGGACTCCGGCTCGGTGGTGTGCTGGAGCAGCGCGGCCTCGGGCGGCTCGGCGGAGAGCTGCGCGCGCAGGTCGTCCGCGGTGCGGGTGAGCTCGAAGCGCAGATCCTCCATCCTGTCGCCCATCGCGGTGAGCTCGCGGACGTAGGTCTCGCGCTCCCAGATCACCTGCTGCTGGAGCTCGTCGCGCAACGCCGCGAGCTCGCGCTCGAAGCCGGCGCGCAGGCCGGCGGCGACCTCCATCAGCTCGCGCACGATCGGGGTGAGCCGGGCGTCCCGCTCGCGCAACTCGGTGAGCTCGGCGTCGAGCTCGCGGACGTGCCGCTCGGTCTCCTGGAGGCGCGCGCTCAAAGCCTCGATCTCGCCGCGCATCTCGCGCTGGAGGCGCTCGCCGCGCTCCTCGGCCTCGACGCGGAGCTGCTGGGCGGCATACTCGCTCTGCTTGATGTCGCGCACGTCGGATTCGCGCTGCGCGAGCTGCTGGGCGATGCGCTCGCGCTCGCGGCCGACCTCCCCGAGGCGCTGCTCGAGCGCGGCGAGGTGGGTCTCGAGGTTGCGCACCACCGCCTCGGCGGCCTCTGCTCTGCGCATCACCGCCGGATCGCCCTCCTGGGCGCGCCGTGCGCGCCGTTCGGCCAGCACGTCTCCGGGGGTCTCCACAGGCGAGTCGATGCCCGGCGTCTCGCTCTCCTCGATCATCGACCCTGAGCCTAGAGGGGCGCCCGGACGGCGCGGCGGGAATGCGACGAAGCGCTCCCGCAAACGCTCCCGCTAACCGTTGCGCAAACGCCAGGCCATGCGCGACTGCAGCGAGAACAGCTCGATGAAGCCGGGTGAGGCGGCTTGGGAGAAGAGCCCGCCGGACTCGCCGAAGGAGGCAAGCGCCTGGTCGTAGACGGCGTTGGGCGAGGAGCGTGTGACCACGCGCGCGTGCCCCTTATAGAGCTTGACGCCGATCTTGCCTGAGACATAAACGTTTACGCTCTCCATGTAGGAGTCGAGGTCTTCGCGCAGGGGCTCCCACCAGAGGCCGGCGTAGACGAGGTAGGCCCAGTGGCGGTCGAGCTGCGGCTTGAACTGGTTCTGGTGGATCGTGCAGACGAGCTTCTCGAGCTCCTGGTGGGCGGGCAGCAGGACGGCGGCCGCCGGGACCTCGTAGATGTCGCGCACCTTCAGGCCGACGATGCGATCCTCGATGTGGTCGACGATGCCGACGCCGTGCCGCGCGGCGATCTCAGCCGTGCGTTCGAACAGCGGGACCAGCTCCATGCGCTCGCCGTTCAGCGCCACCGGCACGCCCTGCTCGAACTCGACCTCGACGATCTCGGCCTGATCGGGCGCGCGCTCGGGCGGCGTGACCAGCTGGAAGACGTCGTCCTCGGGCGCGTGGCGGAGATCCTCGATCCAGCGACCCTCCGAGGAGCGGCCCCAGAGGTTGTCGTCGATCGAGTAGGGCGCGATCTCGGTCCCGCCCTTCACCGGGATGCCGTGCTCGCGCGCGTAGGCGAGCTCCTCCTCGCGGCCCATCTGCCAGGAACGCACCGGCGCGATCGCCTTCAGCTCGGGCGCGAGCGTCGCCACCGTGGCCTCGATGCGGACCTGGTCGTTGCCCTTGCCGGTGCAGCCGTGGGCGATCGTGTCGCAGCCGGTGGTGCGGGCGTAGTCGACGGCGAGCTTGGCGATCAGCGGGCGCCCCAGGGCCGTGAACAAGGGGTAGCCGCCCCCATAGAGGGCGTTGGCCTTGATCGCGCGCGAGACGTACTCGCGGGCGAACTCCTCGCGCGCGTCTACGACGTGGCAGTCGAGCGCGCCGAGGCGACGTGCCTTCTCGGCGATCACCGCGTAGTCCTCGCCGGGCTGGCCGAGGTTGACGGTGAGGCAGACGACCTCGGCGTGGTACTGATCTTGGATCCACTTGAGCATCACGCTCGTGTCGAGGCCGCCCGAGTAGAGCAGCAGCACGCGCGACACCTGCTCGGGGTCGGCCTCGTAGGAGGCGGTGCGCGGCGGCAAGCTGTGGCCGGGATCGCTCATCCGAGCAGGCCGGCGCGCCGGGAAAGGACAGGCGGGGCGAAGATCGTAAGGGAACGCACGGCGCGCAACCTTATCCGGCCAGCGCCCGGCCGAGCCGCGCAAGGGCCTCGTCGACGTCGGAGCGCTCGATCGTGAGCGGCGGAAGCAGTCGCAGCGTAGTGGGACCCGTCGCGTTGGCCACCAGCCGCTGCTCGAGCAGCGCGCGGCGCGCCGCATCGGGGGCCGACACGCTCAGCTCGCAGGCGAGCATCAGGCCACGGCCCCTCACGGAGAGGACGTGCGGCAGCTGGGAGAGCCCGTCGGACAGGTACGCCCCAAGCTCACGCACGCCGGCGAGCAGCTGCGGGTCTTCGGTCAGCTCGAGCGCGACCAGCGCCGCCGCGGCCACCACCGGCCCGCCGCCGAAGGTCGAAGCGTGGTCGCCGGGAACGAGCACGTCAGAGAGCCGCGGCCCGGCGATCAGCGCGCCCATCGGAAGGCCGCCGGCCAGCGCCTTCGCCGCCGTGAGCGCATCGGGGACGATGCCCGTCTGCTCGTATGCCCACAGCGTGCCGGTGCGGCCCATGCCGCACTGGACTTCGTCGAAGATGAGCGCGGCGCCGTGCCGGTCACACGCCTCGCGCGCGCCGGCGAGCAGCTCTTGGGAGAGCACGTTGACGCCGCTCTCGCCCTGGATCGGCTCGAGCAGTACTGCGGCGGTGTGATCGTCAACCGCGGCGGTGAGCGCCTCAGGCTGCGGCGCGACCGCGCGAAAGCCCGGGACGAGCGGTGCGAAGGGGGCCTGCTTGGCCTCCTGGGGGGTGGCCGAGAGAGCCCCGTAGGTACGGCCGTGGAAGGCATTGTGAACGACCACGATGTCCCCGCCGGGGCACGCCTTGCGCGCGAGCTTGATCGCGGCCTCGTTGGCCTCCGCGCCGGAGTTGCAGAAGAACACCTTGCCGCCGAGGCTCGAACGCGACAGGCGCTGCGCGAGCCGCATCGCCGGCTCCGTGTAGAACAGGTTGCTCACGTGCACCAGGCGCCCGATTTGCTCGCGCACCGCGTGGGCGACCCTGGGGTTGCAGTGTCCAAGGTTGGCGACGGCGAGCCCCGCCAGGAAGTCGAGGTACTCGTTGCCCTCGTCGTCCCACAGCCGCGAGCCCTCGCCGCGCACGAACTCGACCGGGAAGCGCGTGTAGGTGGGGACGACCGAGGCCCGCTCGATGTCCTGCAGCTCGCTCAGCACCTGGGGCTCCGTTTTTGGGGGATGGGCTCCGCTCCGCTCCGCCGTTTGGCGTTCCCGAGGCGCGAGTGGGGCCCGCATGCAACGGGCGCCGATGGGATCATGACGCTGCCTGGATCTTGGTTCCGATCCCAGCGTCGGTGAACAGCTCCAGCAGGAGCGAGTGCGGGATGCGGCCGTCGACGATGTGCGCGGCGCCGGCGCCGCCGTCGATCGCCTGCACGCAGGCCGCGAGCTTGGGGCGCATACCGCCCTGCAGGTCGTCCAGCTTGTCCTGCACCTCGCGCGTGCTCGCCTGGCCGATCAGCGAACCGGGGTCCTCGGCGTCGGCGAGCCAGCCCGGAACGTCGGTGAGGAAGACGACCTTGTAGGCGCCCAAGGCGGCGGCGACGGCGCCGGCGGCCTCGTCGGCGTTGACGTTGTAGGAGTTGCCCTCGCGGTCGGCGCCGACCGAGGCGATCACCGGGATGTAGTCCGAGGCGATGTGGTGGAGGACGTCGACGTTGACGCGCTCCACCTGCCCGACGAAGCCGATGTCCTCGCCTCCCGGAGCGGTGCGGCGGGCGATGCGAAAGAGCGATCCGTCGTCGCCGCAGAGGCCCACGGCAGGCTGGCCGTGGCGGGAGAGGCGCAGGACGATCTCCTTGTTGACCTTGCCGACCAAGACCATCTTGGCCACCTCGACGGTCTTCGGATCGGAGACGCGCAGGCCGGAGACGAACTCGACGGGCATGCCGAGGCGCTCCATGTAGGCGGTGATGTCGGGGCCGCCGCCGTGCACGACGATCGGGTTCAGCCCGACATACTTGAGCAGCACGACGTCACGCGCGAACTCCTCGCGCAGATCGGGGTCCTCCATCGCGGCGCCGCCGTACTTGATGACGACCGTCTTGCCGTGGAACTCCCGGATATAGGGGAGCGCCTCCAGAAGCGTCGCTACGTCGCGCATGGTCGTGTCCCCTTCATGTCGTGTACTCGGCATTGATTCGTACGTACTCGTAAGAGAGGTCGGAGAAGAACACCTCGGTCTCCGCGCCATCGCCCGGGAGAGCGATCTCGTACTCGACCTCCGCACGCTCGAGCGCGGGCCTGAGGCGGGCCTCAATCTCGTCGTCGCCGAGCACGGCGACGCCGGCCGAGCAGACCTGGACGCCCTCGATCGAGATTTCGAGCGGCAGGTGCCCCCCACCGAGGCCGCCTCCTCCGAGCGCGCCGCCCACGGCTTGCACGATCCTCCCCCAGTTGGGGTCGCCGCCGTGCAGCGCGGCCTTCACCAGCGGCGAGTTGGCCACCGCCCGCGCGGCGGTCTCGACGCGCTCCTGTTCGCCGCCGCGCACCACCACGCGCGCGATCCTCTTCGCGCCCTCGCCGTCGGCCACCATCAGGATCGCCAGCTGTCGCATCAGGGCGTCCAGCGCCTCGCCGAGCCGCAGCTCGTCCTCGCTCTCGGGCGCCACCTCGACCCCGCTCTCGCCGGAGCAGATCAGCGCGGCGGTGTCGTTGGTCGAGAGCTGCCCGTCCACCGAGCAGCGGTCGAACGAGCGCTTCAGGCAGACCGAGAGAAGCAGCTCGGCCGTCTCGGGCGCAAGCGCGGCATCGGTCTGCACGAAGCAGAACATCGTCGCGAAGCGCGGCGAGATCATCCCCGCACCCTTGCACTGCGCGCTAAGCCGCACCTCGCCCGAGGGAAGCGAGACGGAGAGGTTGGCACGCTTCTCGAAGGCGTCGGTCGTCTGGATCGCCTGCTGGAAGCTCGTGTCGCCGTCGCGGCCGAGCAGCTTGTGGGCGTCGAGGATCCCGCGCAGCATCTTGTCCACCGGCAGGTAGTCGCTGATGCCACCGGTCGAGCCGAGCAGAACAGCGCCGGGCTCGATCCCAAGCGCCATCGCGGCGGCCCCCTGCGTCTTGGCGGCGTCGTCGATCCCGCGTTTGCCGGTGGCCGCGTTGGCGCAGCCGGAGTTGGCGAGGATCGCGCGCAGGCCAGCGAGCGTGCAGCGCTCGCGGCTGAGCATCACCGGCGCCGCCGGCGTTCCGGTGTCGGCGAAGCGCGCGGCGCTCGCCGGCTCGGGTGAGTCGCACACGAGCAGACCGAGGTCGGGGTTGCCCGAGGGCTTGATCCCGCACGCCACCCCGGCCGCCCGAAAGCCGGCCGGCAGCCCGGCGCCGGGGCCGAGGTCGCTGACGTGCTCGGGACACTGCACCCAGCGCGAATGAAAGAAAGGCTGCGGCGGCCCCGCGGCCGACCGGTCGCCCCACACGTCTCTGCCGGCGCTCATGTCCGCTCCCTCGACCCGCGCATATGCCGGACGATCGCGCTCATCGCAATCCCGTGCCCTCGTCAAAGCCGAACATCAGGTTCAGGCACTGCACCGCCTGCGCGGAGGTGCCCTTCCACAGGTTGTCGATCGCTGACAGCGCGACAATCTTGCCGGTGTGCTCGCTGACGGCCACGTGCACGCGGCAGACGTTGGTCTCGCGCACGTCGCGCACCTCCGCCGGCGCCGGCGCGATCTCCACGAACGGCTCGCCGGCGTAGGCATCCTCGTACATCACGTCAATCTCGTCCTGCTCCACAGCGCGGGTGGGCGTCACGTAGCAGTCCACCAGCTCCCCCTGGTCGAGCGGAACCAGGTGCGGCGTGAACTGAACGGGCAGATCGGCGCCGAGCGCGGCCAATTGCTCCTCGATCTCCGGCGTGTGGCGGTGGTGGACGATGTTGTAGGGGAGGATGTTCTCGCCGCTGTTGGAGAAGTGCGTCTGCCAGGTGGCGGCCCGCCCGGCCCCGGAGAGCCCTTGCTTGGCGTCGATCACGACGTCGGCGATCAGCCCGGCCCGGGCCAACGGCGCGAGCGCGAGCAGCGAGGCGGTCGGATAGCAGCCGGGCGTCGCCACCAGCTCCGCTCCGCGCAGCGCCTCGCGATGCAGCTCGGGCAAGCCGTAGACGGCGCCCGGCAGCAGCTCGGGATGCGGGTGCTTGCCATACCAGCGCTCGTAGGTGGCGAGCTCGCGCAGGCGGAAGTCGGCCGACAGGTCGCACACGCGCGCGCCCCGCGCGCGCAGCGCGGCCACCACCGGCGCCGCGGCGGCGTGTGGGTAGGCGACGATCGCCGCGCCCACGTCTGCGTGTCGGTCGATGTCGAGCTCCTCCAGCCGCAGCGGCACGCGGTAGCGCGGATAGACCTCGTCCAGCCGCCGACCGGCCTCGGCGCGACCGGTGACGGTGGTCAGCTCGAACCGAGGGTGACGCCAGATCAGGTGCGCGGCGAGCGCTCCCGCAAAGCCGGTGGCGCCGGCCACCAGCACGCGCGGGGAGCCTTCGACGAAGCGCTGTTCAGCCACGCAGCTCACCACCCAGCTCGCCCAACGCCTGCACGATCCGCTCGCGCAGCGGCACCACGTCGGCGTCGGTGAGCGTCCTGTCGTGCGCGCGGAAGGAGAGCGAGAGCGCCAGCGAGCGCCTTCCCTCGCCGACCTGGGGACCGCTGTAGACGTCGAACACGGCGACGTCGTCGAGCAACTCGCCGCCGGCCGCGCGCACCAGCTCGAGAGCGCGCGCGGCGGGCACGTCGTCCGGCAGCACCACCGCCAGGTCCTGGCGCAGCCCAGGGTAGGAGATCACGTCGCGATAGCCCCTCTCCCCGACGGCCAAGTCGAGCAACGGGTCGAGGTCGAGCTCCATCGCGACCGCCCCCTCGATTCCCCACTCGCGCGCCACGAGCGGGTGCAGCTCGCCGAGCCAGCCGATCTCCCTGCCGTCGCACGTGACGCCGGCCGCGCGCCCCGGGTGCAGGAACGGCTGAGCCCCGGGCGCGCACTCGATCTCGACGCGCAGCGCCTCCCCCAGCGCCTCGAGCACCGCCTTCGCCGCGAACAGATCAGCCTTCGGCGGCTCGCCGGCGCCCCAGGTGACCGGCGCCACGCGTCCGGCCAACAGCACCGCCAGCGCACTGTGCTCGCTCACGCCGGTCTCGCCCACGCCCCCCGCGCGGGTCCTCTCCAGGCCCGCTGCGGCGGCGGAGCTGCCGCCGCCGTCAGATCGCTCCGGAGAGCCGCCGAGCGCGAACACAGTCCCCATCTCAAACAACCGCAGGTCAGCCATCCCGCGCGCTGAGTTGTGGCCGGCCACGTCCAGCAGCGATCCGAGCAGCGTGGTGCGCAACAGCGACTGCTCCTCGGACAGCGGGTTCTCGAGCACGGGCGCGCGCCGGCGCGGGTCCTCGGCCGGCAGGCGCAGCTTGTCGTGCAGCGCCGGCGCCGTGAAGGTCCAGCCGACCGCCTCGTACAGTCCGCGGCCGACGAGCGCATCCACCGCGCGGCGGCGCAAGCGCTGCTTGGCAGAC
This sequence comes from uncultured Solirubrobacterales bacterium, assembly GCA_963729925.1. GTDB lineage: Bacteria > Actinomycetota > Thermoleophilia > Solirubrobacterales > Solirubrobacteraceae > Palsa-744. The sequence goes on from CAVSPS010000010.1 coordinate 66,938, forward strand.
AACATCCCGTACGCCCCCCGGCGCGCGGGCAGCGTCGCCGGCAGCCGCTCGAGCCCGTTGATGCGCGCCACTTCCTCGATCAGGTCGGACTCGCGCGTGACGTCCTCGCGGCGCACCGCCGGCACGGTCACGTCCAGACCCGCGTCGGCGCCGCTCACGCCGAACCCCAGCGCGCTCAGGATCTCGGCCTGGCGCTCACTGCCCACCGGCATCCCGAGGATGGCCTCGACGCGATCCTCGCGCAGGTGGATCGTCCGCGGCGGCTCGAGCTCATCGCCCACGTCGATCGTCCCCCCCAGCGCGGTGGCGCCGCAGCACTCGATCATCAGCTTGCTCGCCACCGCCTGGGCGTGCATGCACTGCTCGGGCGCCAAGCCCTTCTCGAAGCGCCCGGAGGCCTCGCTGCGCAATCCGAGCGCCCAGGAGGTGCGGTGGATGTTCGGCCCGCTCCAATTGGCCACCTCCATCAGCACCCGCGTCGTCTGCACCCCCACCTCTGAGCGCTCGCCGCCCATGATCCCGGCGATAGACGTCGGCCCGCGCGCGTCGTCGATCACCACCATCTCTTTGTCGAGCACCCTCACCTGGCCGTCGAGCGTCCTCACCTGCTCGCCGTCGTTCGCACGCCTCACGATCAGCTTCCCGCCGGCGACGCGGTCGAGATCGAAGGCGTGCAACGGCTGCCCGGTCAGCAGCATCGCGTAGTTGGTTATGTCAACCACGTTGTTGATCGGCCGCTGCCCGGCCGCGCTCAGCCTCGCCTTCAGCCACAACGGCGACGGCGCGATCGTCACGTTCTCGAACACCCTCGCGGTGAAGCGGGGGCAGAGGTCGGGGCACTCGACGACCACTTCCGCGGCTAGCCCCACTGTGTGAGCCGATGCGGCAGCTGCCGGGCTCTGCGCGTCCTGCCGATCGGCCGGGGCCTCGGGGTTGGTTGGTGTGTCTTCGTTTTGGGGGGCCTCGGGGTTGGTTGGTGTGTCTTCGTTTTGGGGGGCCTCGCGCGCGCGCACGCGAAGAAAGCCCTCTTTCGCACGCGCGCGCGTGGCCCCCTCCGCGGAAGCCCCCTCTGCGGAAGCAACCTCCCCCCCGCTCCCGGGGTCCTCCGCCCACGGCGCCTCGGCCAGCGGCGCGCCGGTGGCGGCGTGCAGCTCGCGCGCCACCCCGTACACCCCCAGGCAGTCAGGCCGGTTGGGCGTCACCTCCAGCTCGAGCACGTCGGTCGAGATCGCGAGCACGTCCGCAAGCGGCGTGCCGGGCGCCGGCTCGGCGTCACCCTCGCGGGTACAGGCAATCACCAGCTCGTCACCCTCACGGGCACAGGCGAGCACCATGATCCCGCTGTGGTCGCTGTCGATCGCCAGCTCGTCCGCCGCCAGGATCATGCCGTTGGACGGCACGCCTCTCAGCTCGGCGGCCTTGATCTCGGTCCCGTCCGGCATCCTCGCGCCGGGCAACGCCACGGCGACCGTCTGCCCCTCCGCCACGTTCGGCGCGCCGCACACGATGCCCACCGGCTCGCCGTCGCCGACGTCCACCCTGCACACCTTCAAGCGGTCGGCGTCGGGGTGCGGCTCGACCGCGAGCACACGCCCCACGACGAAATGTTCGGTGGAGGGCACGCCGTGATGGAGGATCGTCTCCACCTTCGTCCCGGTCATCGTCAACCGCTCCTCGATCCCGGCGGTGTCGAGCTCCGGCGAGCAGTACTCCCGCAGCCAGTTCAGCGGGACCTTCATTTCGCCCTCCAGTTGAACACCGTGAGCCGCTGATGGGCGCGCAGGCCAAGCCAGACAAGAATGAAGAGGCCCGCCCTCCCCGCGTGGCGTGCTTCGCACGCGTGCTGGCCGATCGGGGATCCCGTAGATCTCCGATCGGTAGGACGCACGGTGACGGGTCCCGGAGGGGTGTGCGCGTTCATCAGCCGAACTGCTCCAGGAATCGCAGGTCATTTTCGTAGTACAGCCGCAGGTCCGGGATGCCGTGCTTGAGCATCGCGATCCGCTCCACCCCCATCCCCCATGCAAACCCCTGCACCTTCTCGGGGTCATAGCCGGGGGCGTTGCGCTCGTTGGTCGGCACATACGAGTACACGTTCGGGTCCACCTCCCCCGCGCCGAGCACCTCCAGCCAGCCCTCGCCCTTGCACAGCGCGCAGCGCGACCCATCCCCCATGAAGCCCTTCCCCGAGCAGTGAAAGCAGGAGACGTCCACCTCGACGCTCGGCTCGGTGAAGGGGAAGAAGTGCGGGCGCAACCGCACCTCACGCTCGCTTGTGCCCTCGGGGGTATTCCCGAACACCGTCCGCGCGAACGCCAGCAGCGTCCCCTTCAGGTCGGCGAGGGTAATGTCCTCGTCCACGGCCAACCCCTCCACCTGGTGGAACTGGGGCGTGTGCGTCGCGTCGCTGTCCGGCCGGTACACGCGCCCGGGTATCACCACGTACAGCGGCGGCGGATGCGCCTCCATCGCCCTGATCTGCATCGGCGAGGTGTGCGTACGCAGGACGAGATCCTCAGGCTCGCCGAACCGAGCCGTCCCCTCGCCTGCGCGTCCGCCGCCCTCGCCCCCGCCCGCCGAGGGGTCGCGCAGGTAGAAGGTGTCGGTCCGCGCGCGCGCAGGGTGCGTCGGCGAGTGGTTCAGAGCGTCGAAGTTGTAGTGCACCGTCTCCACCTCCCTGCCTTCGAGCACGGTGAAGCCGAGGCCGAGGAAGATGTCTTCCAGTTCGCGCATCGTCGCCGTCAACACGTGCAGCCGGCCCACCGGCTCGGGGGGTGTGCCGGGGAGCGTCACATCCACCGCGTCTGCCCGCAAACGCTCCTCGAGCTCGCTCGCGTCGAGCTGCGCCGCACGCGCCTCGATCAGCTCCTCGAGCGCCTTCCTCGCATCGTTTGCGGCTTTGCCCACCGTCCCGCGCTGCTCGGGCTCCAAAGACGCCACTCCACGCAGCATCTGAGGCAGCTCGGCCTTGCGCCCCAGGTAGCGCACGCGCAGCTCCTCCACAACCTCGCTGCTGCCCGCCGCCTCGATCTCGCCTTGGGCCTTCGCGCGCAGCTCTTCGATCCGCTCGATCATGACGCTGGGACCCTAGTCGAGCCGCGCCTCATCTCGTACAGAGCCACCGTCGCCGCCATCGCGGCGTTCAGCGACTCCGAGGCGATCGGTATGTGAGCCACCCGCTCGCACGCCCCCACGACGTCCTCCGGCAGCCCCTCGCGCTCGGCGCCCACGAGCAATGTCACAGGACCGCCTGTGGAGAGTGTCTGCACAGGCTCGCCCGCGCCCGCCACAAGCGCCACCCGCTCCCCCGGCAGCTCGCTCACGTCGTGCACACGCGCCAGCGCCACCGCGAAGATCGCCCCCATACTCGCGCGCACCGCCTTCGGCGAGTGCGGGTCGGCGCAGCCCGGCCCGAGCGCCACCGAGGACGCTCCGAAGGCGAGCGCCCCGCGCAGCACCGTGCCCACGTTGCCCGGGTCACCCACACCGTAAAGGCACACGCACAGCGGCCCCACCGGCTCGCCGAAGCGCTGCTCGTACACCCCGATCGCGCGCGTCCCCGAGCCGAGCGTGGACACGCCGGCGAGCACGCCCTCCTCGACGTCTTCGAAGCCCGATCCTCCGATAGCGCTGTCCGCCACCCGGTACCCCCGCACCGCCGGCCTGCCGGCCACAGCAGCCGCCGCGATCAGGTCCTCGCCCTCGACCACGAACAGACCGCTGCGCTCGCGCTCGCGCCTGCGGCGCAGCTTGCGCAGCTCCTTCAAACGGGGGTTGTGGGGTGAGGTGATGAGGGTCATCGGGTCGTGGACGTAGTCAACTCGGCGGTGGGGACGGTGTGAGGTCTTTCGTGTGTTGTCAGCGATTGTTGATTGGAATGAGTCTGTTTCGGCACAAAAAAGGGCACCGGTCCCGAAGGAGCAGCGCCCGAGAGGTTCACAGTGTCGGTTGCCGGATCAGGCAGCCGACGCCTCGCGGGCGGTCTCGGCAAAACGTCGGAAGGTGTCGGCGTCGCGAACGGCGATGTCCGCGAGCACCTTGCGGTCGAGCTCCACGCCGGCGAGCGCCAATCCGTGCATGAACTGCGAGTAGCTCATCCCGTTCTGACGGGCGGCGGCGTTGATGCGGGTGATCCACAGCCTGCGGAAGTCGCGCTTGCGGTTGCGCCTGTCGCGGTAGGCGTAGGCGTCCGCCTTCATCAGCGCCTCCTTGGCGCGTCTGTAGTTGGAGTGCGCCTCGCCGCGGAACCCCTTCGTCAGCTCGAGCGTCGCCCTGCGCTTCTTGCGCGCGTGCACCGACCGCTTCACCCTGGTCACTTGCCCACCCCCAGCAGCTTCTTCACGCGCGGCACGTCGTGGTCGGAGAGCATCATCGGCTGCGCCAACGAGCGCTTGCGCTTGGGCGACTTCTTCTCGAGGATGTGACTCGAGAAGGCGTGCCTGGCCCTCACCTTGCCGGAGCCGGTCACCTTGAAGCGCTTCTTCGCGCCGCTGTGGGTCTTCATCTTGGGCATCGCGAGGCGGTGATTATGGCAGACCCCGCGCGAAACCCGCGCGCCGCCTTCGCCGGCCGAGCCCGGCGGGACCTCAGGCCTGCTCGACCGCGCCGTTCGGCGATACCGCCGCACCCCGCGCGAGGCCTTCGCCTGCCGAGCCGGCGGGACCTCAGGCTTGCTCGACCGCGCCGTTCGGCGATACCGCCGCATCGGCCGCCTCAACGGAGCCGCCTGAGGAGACCTCGGCGTCAGAGGCCGCAACGGGTCCGTCGGGCGCAACGTCGGCTCCGGATGCCTCGACGGGACCTTCGAGCGAGACATCAGCTCCAGATGCCTCGACGGGGCCATCGGGCGAGACATCCGCTCCCGGGGCCTCGACCACGCCGTCGGCGAGGTCGGCCTTGCCCGCCGGAAAGGCCGACACTTCCGAATCAGCCTTTCCGGCCGGAAACGCCGACACTTCCGAATCAGCCTTTCCGGCCAGCACAGCCTTCGACGGGGCCAGCATCATCGTCATGTTGCGGCCGTCCTGGGTGGGGCGCTGCTCCACGACGCCCAACTGCGCGAGCTCCTCGGCGAGACGGTCGAGGATCGCCACGCCGCGCTCGGGGTGGGTGACCTCGCGTCCGCGGAACATGATCGTGATCTTCACCTTGTCCTTGTGGCGCAAAAAGCGCTCCACGTGGTGCTTCTTGGTGTCGTAGTCGTGCTGGGCGATCTTCGGGCGGAACTTGATCTCGCGGATCGTGATCTGCTGCTGATGCTTGCGCGCCTGCTTGACCTTCTGGGCCTGCTCGTACTTGTACTTCGAGTAGTCCAACACCCTGCACACGGGCGGTTTCGCCTCGGGGGCCACCTCCACGAGATCCAGGTCGCGTTCCTGGGCGAACTTCAACGCGTCGGACGTCTTCATCATCCCGACCTGGTTGCCCTCGTCATCGATCACGCGCACATCGGGCACCCGGATGCGCTCGTTGGTCCTCGTGAGGTCCCGCTCGGGCGGCCGCCTGTCGAACCTGCGTGGAACGGCCACTAGCTTGTGTGGGTGCGCGTCAAGTCGTCGCTACGCGCTGCGCCGTGAATGGATTCCGAGCTTCAAGGCGGCCGAGTATAGCGGTCCGAAAGCGGCGCGCAAGAGTTTTTTGCGGTGGGGCGGCTCGGGTGTTCCTGACCAACTCGCACACCCCGCACGCGCACGGGGGCGCCGCTCGCGCCCACCATCCCCTATGCGACCCGCTCCGGCTCCCCGCGCGCCTCGATCTCGCCGAGGAGCCGCTCGATCAGGTCCGCTACGGACACGCCGCCGGCGTCGCCCTCGTGATGGCGGCGCAGCGACACGCTGTCGCTCTCAACCTCGCGGTCGCCCACGATCAGCATGTAGGGGATCTTGCGCAACTCCGCCTCGCGGATCTTGCGCCCCACCGACTCGTCCCGATCGTCGAGCTCGACGCGCACGCCGGCCGCCCGCAGGCGCTCCTTCACACGCTGCGCGTACTCGTTCAGGCGGTCGGAGATGGGCAGCACAATCGCCTGCACCGGCGCCAACCACAGCGGGAACTCCCCGCCGTAGTGCTCGATCATGATGCCGATGAAGCGCTCGTAGGAGCCGAACAGCGCGCGGTGAATCATCACGGGGCGGTGCTCTGAGTTGTCGGCGCCGGTGTACGCCAGCTGGAAGCGCTCGGGGGTGGAGTAGTCGAGCTGGATCGTCCCCAGCTGCCAGGAGCGCCCGAGCGAGTCGGTCATGTGCATGTCGATCTTCGGCCCGTAGAACGCCCCGTCGCCAGGGTTGAGCTCGTAGGCGAGCCCCTGCGCATCGAGCGCGCTCGTGAGCGCCTGCTCGGCGCGGTCCCACATCTCATCCGTCCCGATCCGCTGCTCAGGGCGAGTGGAGAGCTCCAAGCGCACGTCGAAGTCGAACAGGCGATAGGTGGCGAACGCGAACTCCAGGCAGCCCGCCACCTCCTCCTGGACCTGGTCCTCCGAGCAGAAGATGTGGGCGTCGTCCTGGGCGAAGTGCCTCACGCGCAAGAGCCCGTGCAGGACGCCCGAGGGCTCGTTGCGGTGCAGCAGCCCGGGCTCTGAGTAGCGCACCGGGAGGTCGCGGTAGGAGCGCCGGGTGCTCGCGAACAGGTGGGCGTGCCCGGGGCAGTTCATCGGCTTGACGCCCATCTCGCGCTCCTCCGCCTTGACGGTGAACATGTTCTCCTTGTACTTCCCCCAGTGCCCGGAGATCTTCCACAGCTCGGCGTCGTAGATCAGCGGGGTCTTCACCTCGGCGTAGCCGCGCCGCGAGCCCATCTCGCGCGAGAGGGAGACGAGCGCGTTGTACATGCTCGTGCCGGCTCCCGTCCAGAACGCGGCGCCAGGAGAGACGTCTGAGAAATGAAACAAGCCGAGCTCGCGCCCCAGCTTGCGGTGGTCGCGCCGAGCGGCCTGCTCGAGATGCTCGAAGTGCTCGCTCAGCTGCGCCTTCGTGTGAAAGGCGGTGCCGTAGATGCGGGTGAGCATCGTACGCGTCGAGTCGCCGCGCCAGTAGGCGCCCGCCACCGACTGCAGCTTGAACGCGCCCACGGTCTTCGTGGTGGGAGCGTGCGGCCCCCTGCACAGGTCGGTGAACGGGCCGTTGGTGTACAGCGACACGGTCCGCAGCGGCTCTCCCGCGGGCGCGCCCGCGACGAGATCGTCGATCAGCTCGACCTTGTAGTCCTGACGCTCCTCCACGAACCGCTCGCGCGCCGCCTGCACCGGCACGTCCTCGCGCTCGAACCGCTCCGCCGCCTTCACATGCTCGGCCATCTTCTGTTCGATCGCCGGGAAGTCCGCCTCGGACACCGACACGCCCTCGGGAAACTCGAAGTCGTAGTAGAAGCCGTTCTCGATCGCCGGCCCGATCGAGATCTTCACGCCCGGCCACAGCTCCATCACAGCGCTCGCAAGCACATGCGCCGCGTCGTGGCGAATCAACGCGAGCGACCGCTCCCCGCTCTTGGCGGTGAGGATCGCGATCCGCGCGCCGTCGGGCAAGGGCCTCGCCAGGTCGCGAACCTCCGGGGCCTCCCCAGCCTCCTCCGGTTGGCTCACCTGCACCGCCAGCGCCGCCTTCGCCAGCCCCGGTCCGATCGCAGCGGCGGCGTCTGCGCCGGTCGCCCCGTCCTGCAGCTCGAGGGCCTTGCCGTCGGGAAGAGTCACGATGTTGGACATCGTGTTGCAGGCTACCGGCCGGCGGTGCCCGCGCGGTTGCCGCCAGATCAGCAATTACCCACCGCGTTCGGCCGGCCTACTGCGGATGACGCCCACCACCGCGCGTGAGAGCCTGAATGCACAGTCCAAACGGAGGCTCCAATGGAGGCGGTTGTCACCGAAGCCGACGCACAACTGACAAGAGCCGGACATGCGATCCACCTCTGAGCCACCTGGGCCTTCCTCACCGGCCGCCGAGCGCGCTCCCCAAGCCGGCACGCTCGGCGGCATGGTGCTCGCGGCGGCCCGCCGCGGAGGAGCCGTGGCGCTGCGCTTCCCGCGCGACGGCCAAGCCGTGTCGCTCTCCTACGGCGAACTGGGCGTCATCGGCCGAGAGATCGCGCGCGGCCTGATCGCGCTCAGGATCGGCGCCGGCGACCGCGTCGCGATCCTGAGCTCCACGCGCGCCGAGTGGACGCTCGCCGATTGCGGCGCCTTATGCGCGGGCGCGGTGGTGGTGCCCGTCTACCACACCAACTCGCCCGAGGAGTGCGCCTACGTGCTGCGCCACTCCGAGGCTCGCGCCATTTTCTGCGAGGACGCCTCGCAACTGCAGAAGATCGAAGAGGTCCGCGAGCATCTGCCGCGTCTGCGCGAGGTGATCGTGATCGAGGGCGAGGCGCCCAACGCGATCACGCTCGATCAGCTGCGCGAGCGCGGCGCCGAGGTGCCCCAGGACGCCGTCCGCGACCGCGTCGAGGCGGTCGCCCCCGATGACCCCGCGACGCTCGTCTACACCTCGGGCACCACCGGTCCACCGAAGGGCTGCATGCTGAGCCACGCCAACATGCTCGTCACCGCGCGCATGTACTCCGAGCGGCTGCGCATCGACGACACCCACACGCTCTACCAGTTCCTGCCGCTCGCCCATGTGCTCGCCCGGGTGGCCCAGATCGTGATCCTCGACACCGGCGCGCAGATGTGCTTCTGGAGCGGCGACCCCGCCAAGATCGTCGAGGAGCTGGGCGAGCTGCAGCCCACTCACTTCCCGGCCGTCCCGCGAATCTACGAGAAGATCCACAGCGCGGTGGTGGGGCGCATCGAAGACGGGCCGGCCCTGCAGCGCACCCTCTTCAAGCGCGCGCTCACCCAGGGGCGCACGCTGAGCCGCATGCGCGCGCACGGCGTATCGCCCGGTCCGGTGCGTCTCGCCCGCCACCGGCTCGTCGACGCGCTCGTACTCTCCAAGGTGAGGCGCATCTTCGGCGGGCGCCTGCAGCTTGCGCTCGTCGGCGCCGCGCCCGTCGCGCGCGAGCTGCTCGAGTTCTTCGACGCCTGCGGAATCACGGTGCTCGAGGGCTACGGCCTCACCGAGTCGACCGCCGCCGCCACGCTCAACACGCCGCAGGAGATGCGCCTCGGCACGGTCGGCCGGCCGCTGCCGGGCACCGAGGTGAAGATCGCCGCCGACGGAGAGATCCTGCTGCGCGGTCCCAACGTGTTCGAGGGCTATTACAAGAACGCGCCCGCCACCGCCGAGGCCCTGCGGGACGGATGGCTCGCCACCGGCGACCTCGGCGAGCTCACCGACGAGGGCTACCTGGTGGTGACGGGGCGCAAGAAGGACCTCATCATCACCTCCAGCGGCAAGAACATCACGCCCGTGAACATCGAGAACGCGTTGCGCGACACACGCTGGATCTCAGAGGCCGTGGTGTACGGCGACGAGCGCCCCTATCTCGTCGCGATGCTCACGCTCGACCGCGACGAGCAGCACAAGCTCGCCGAGCGGTTGCACGTGCCCGCCGACACGCCCGCCATGGCTCACGACCAGAGCGTCCACGCCGCCGTGCAGGGGGTCGTCGACGAAGTCAATTCCAACCTCGCCCGCATCGAGCAGATCAAGCGCTTCGCGATCCTCGACCACGACCTCACGCAGGCCGACGGCGAGCTCACGCCCACCCTGAAGGTCAAGCGCGCGATCGTGTACGACCGCTACGCCGATCTCCTCGACGGGCTCTACCGCACCGAGACGCCGCCGTGAGCCGCATGACCAGCGCCGACGCGGCGTGGCTGCACATGGACCGCCCCACGAACCTGATGGTGATCAACTCGGTGCTGCTCTTCGACGAGCAGGTCGATCTCGAGCGGTTGCGCCGCACGGTGCAGCGCCGGCTCGTCGACCGCTATCCGCGCTTCCGCCAGCGCGTGGTGGAGAGCCGCCTGCCGCTGCTGGTCCCCACCTGGGAGGACGACCCGGACTTCTCGCTCGAGCACCACATCCACCATCGCGCGCTGCCGGCCCCCGGCGACGACGAGACGCTGCGCGAGCTGATCGGCGACATGATGGCCACTCCGCTCGACCGCGCGAAGCCGCTCTGGAACCTGTACCTCGTCGAGAACTACGGCTCGGGCTGCGCGGTGATCGCCCGCATGCACCACTGCATCGCCGACGGGATCGCGCTGGGACGGGTGATGCTCTCGCTCACAGACACCACGCGCCGTGCCGGAATCGCCGGGGAAGAGCGGTCAGCGGACGCGTCCGAGCACGACGGCGACGGACTGCTGGCGCTCGATCGCGGGCCCGCTGCTGGACGGCGTCTCGCTCGGGCAAAGGGCCGGACGCGCGCTGATTAGGCAGGGCATCGACATCGCCACCCACCCGCGCCACGGGGGCGAGCTCGCGGGGGCGATCGCGCGCGACGCGAGCACGTTCGTAAAGCTCGTCCTCACTCCCGCCGACCAGGCAAGCGCTATCAAGGGGGACCCCGGCATCAGCCGCCGAGTCACCTGGACCGATCCCATCGCGCTGAGCCTCGTCAAGCAGATCGCCCACGACCACGACGCGACCGTCAACGACGTGCTGCTCGCGGCTGTGAGCGGCGCGTTGCGTCACTACCTGCAAGGTCGCGGCGGAGCGGTGCCCGAGATACAGGCGCTGGTGCCGTTCAACCTGCGCCCGCTGGACGAGCCGGTTCCGCGCGAGCTGGGCAACCGCTTCGGGCTCGTGTTCCTGCCGCTGCCCGTCGGCACGAGCGGGAGCTACCGGCGACTGCTCGCCGTGAACCAGCGCATGGACGCGATCAAGTCCTCGCGCGAGGGACCCGTGTCGTATGGCATTCTCGGCGCGATCGGCGTGACGCCGGTGGGTGTGGAGAAGCGCATCGTGGACATGTTCTCCGGGAAGGGCACGGCCGTCATGACGAACGTGCCCGGGCCGCGCAAGACCATCTACCTGGCGGGCGTGCCCGTGCGCACCGTCCTGTTCTGGGGGCCCACGTCCGGTCATGTCGGGATGAGCCTCGCCATCTTCAGCTATCGCGGCGAGGTGACCGTCGGGCTGATGGTCGACGCGAAGCTCGTCCCCGACCCACACAAGATCGCGTCGCAGCTCGAACGCGAGCTGCAGGCGCTGGCGGAGGTGCCACCCACGCGCCGCACACGGCACCCCGCGGCTGCAAGAGCCAAGTCATGAGTGAGGCGATGAACCTCACGAGCGATGGGCCGACGGCATGGGCGAGCGGTCGACGCGATGGTCAACTTCATGAGTGAGACGCCCCCTCGCGCGCGTGTGGCGCTGTTCGCCCCCCATCCGCTGCTTACCGTCACGATCGAGCTGGAGGGCAGCGAGCGGCAACGGATCCACTTCCACGCAGGCGGGCAGGGAGCGTGGGCGGCGCGCATGGCGGCCCACATGGGCGCCACCCCCGTGCTCTGCGGATTTCTCGGCGGAGAGACCGGCACTCTGCTCGAAGGATTGCTTACGCAGGCGATCAGCCCCGGAGAGATGCGGATCGTGAAGAGCTCCGCCGCGAGCGGCTGCTACGTCACCGACCGGCGTGACGGGGAGCGCAAGCTGCTCGCTATGACCCTCAGCGAGCCGCCCTCGCGCCACGAGCTCGACGAGCTGTTCTCGCTGACCTGCGCCGAAGCGATCGCGTGCGGATGGCTGATCGTCACCAACCCTATGCCCGGCAGCGCGCTCCCCCTCGAGATCTACGGCGACCTGGTGGCCGACGCGAAAGCCAACGGTTGCCGCACGCTCGTGGACCTCTCCTCGCCACGCATGGACAGCGCGCTGCGCGGTAAGCCGGACGTGGCGAAGCTCAACGACTGGGAGCTCGCCGAGATGGTACGCGGGCCGGTGTCCGAGCCGGAGCGGCTGCTCGCGGCGGCGGAGCGCCTGCGCGAGATGGGGGCAGGCACCGTGATCGCCACACGCGGCGAGCACCCCGCGCTCGTGCTCGACGATCGCGGTCCGTCATGGCTCATTCCACCCCGCTTCGAGCACGGCTATCGCGAGGGCTGCGGCGACTCGATGATGGGCGCCATGACCGCCGCGTGGGCGCTCGGCGCAAGCTTCGAGCAGGCACTGGCCGTGGGGGCGGCGGCGGGCGCCGCCAACTTCCTGCGCCACGGCCTCGGCAGCGCCTCGCGCGAGGTGGTGGAGCGGCTCGTTCACAGCGTCACGCTCGAGCCCTGGCCGGAGGTGGCGCTCACCGCGAAGCAGTGAGCGCGAGGCGGCGCCTCGCACGGCGCTCATGAGGGAAGGATGGCCGGGGTCGGCTGCAAGTCGCGCTCACCAGGGAGGAGCTACCGGCTCGCCGGCGACGATCGCGCGCGGCGCCTGCTCGGCCATCCAATGAACCCACTCGGCGGGGCACACCTCCACCAGGCGCGCGAAGCTCGCGGAGAGGCGAAGCGGGCGGCCGGCGAGCGAGGAGTGGGCGTCGCTTGCGAGCAGGTGCACGAGGCCGTCGCGGGCGTAGCGCAGCACGAGATCCTCAGGAGCCGCCTGCACGACGAACTCGGCGGTCCATTGAATGAGGCAGCCCTGCGATACGAGGGCGGTGAGGCGATCCTCCAGGTCGGCGCCCGCGTGGCGCTCGGGGTGGGCCACGATCACCCGCGCGCCGAGACCCGCAAGATGATCGACCACGCTTGACAGCTCGTCGCCGAGCGGCCCCGGCGCGGGCTCCAAGAGCACCCAGCCACCGGCCCCGCCAAGTGACACGCAATGCAGCTCCGCGGGGGTGAGCGCCCGGGCCGCGGTCTGCGCGAGCTCGCCGCCCGGCAGGATTTGGAGGGGGACGCCTTCGGCGTCGAGCACGTTCTGCAGGCTCGCCACGCGCGAGGCGATCTCGGGAATGTGGACGTCGTGATCGTGGCGGATGTGCGGGGTGGCGCACACCGCCTCGATCCCGTCCTCCCACGCCTGCCGTGCCATCGCGACGCTGTCCTTCACGCTCAGCGCGCCATCGTCGAGCTCAGGGAGGATGTGGCAGTGGAGGTCGATCACGGGATCGACCGATTGTGGACGATCGCTCGGGAGGTTGACGGCCGCACAGACCGGGCCACGTCGCCGAAGCGCATCGAGCCCCCGAGTGCCTGACCTCTCAGCCGGCGAGCGACCACTGGATGTGTCCCAGCCCCGGAAAGGCGAGCGCGGCGGCCGTAGCGCCGGTCAGATCCCACTCCCGACCAGCGACGTAAGGGCCGCGGTCGATCACCGGCACGGTAAGACTGCGGCCGGCGTAGGTGAAGGTGATGAGCGTGCCGCACGGCGCCGTCTTGTGCGCCACTCCGAGCTGGTCGCGGCCGAGTACGCCACCGCACGCGAGCCCAAGGCCGTAGTCGGTGAATACCGACGCCACGCTCACCTGGGTTCCCGCCTTGGGCTCCAGCGACCACGGCAACAGTCCAGCCAGGTCGGCGGCCGCCGCGCTGAGCGCCTGCTGGTGTTCCTGGCGCTGGACGGCGGCCACTTGCGCCAGCTCGCGCCGAACTTCGGCGTCCGAGGACGCACCGGGTGCGGGCCGGAATGCGGCTGGGACCGGATGGGCGGGCGCGACCGGACGCGGCGAGTGCGGCCCCGTGGGAGCGACCACCGTCGAGGAACCCGCCGCCGACGGGGCTCTGACGGCGACCGGCGAACTCCCCTTGGCAACCGCCGAGTGTGTGGTCGGGGCGGACATGCCCGCAGTCTGCGGGCCAGGCACGCCGGCGGTCGGGGTCGAGGCGCCGCAGCCCGCGGTCAGTGCGGCCGCGAGGAGCAACGCGACCGTGGTCGCGCCGGCTGCGCAGTTCGCTCGCCGCGATCCGGACATCCGGGGATTATGGGGCAGGCGCGGAGCTTCAGCATCCACGGCGGAATGTGCCCGCGCTGCGAAGGCCGCGGCTCGGCGAACGACATCGACCTCACTCAGCTCTACGACGAGCACAAGTCGCTGCGCGAGGGCGCCCTCACGATCCCGGGCTACAGCATGGACGGCTGGTACGGGCGAATCTTCATGGGCTGCGGCTTCTTCGACCCGGACAAGCCGATCAAAAAGTTTACCAAGAAGGAACTCAATGATCTCCTCTACTCGGCCTGCTCGACCGGCTCGTGGACTCCGGCAAGTCGGTCATCGTCATCACGCACCACCAGGCGGTCATGGCGCACGCCGATTGGATCATCGACCTCGGCCCCGGCGCCGGCCACGACGGCGGGCGGATCGTCTTCGAGGGCACACCCGCCGACCTCGTCGCCGGGCGGCAGGGAATCCAATCCCTCACCGGCGAGCACCTCGCCGCCTACGTCGGGCGCCTGACCGAGGCCCTCGCGGGAGTTACGAGGCCCAGGCCTGGACGACCAGTGGGCGATACTGGGCTCGAACCAGTGACCTCCGCCTTGTCGAGACGGCGCTCTCCCAGCTGAGCTAATCGCCCTGGGAACCGCTCTAGCCTATCAACGGGGATCGCTTCGAAAGGCTCCGCCGGCGGACGCGGCCGATCCGAGCCTCTACCCCGTTCCGATCAAGACCCCGGTACGCTTGAAGTACAGCAATGGCGACGTGGCGGAGTGGCTACGCAGCGGCCTGCAAAGCCGTCTACACCGGTTCGATTCCGGTCGTCGCCTCTCGCGCGGGAGGGGGCCGCTGCATTGAGCGGTCGGCGGCGTCCCTGGACGGTTGCCGGTTACCGTGGCAGGGTAGGTCATCTCCAGCGAAGCCAAGCAAGGGAGCCCCAACATGGACGCCGACCCGCCTTACGAGCAGCAGGAAACAGACGAGGCCGCCAGGGAAGCCTCGGAAATCGGCGGGAGCGGAGGATCTGAGGAGCGCGATCCCGCGCAGCGTGCGGTGAGAGAGGCGGGCGGCGGCGAGGCGGAGGGATTCGAGGACACCGAGCGCGCCTTGATCGACCATGCTTCGCACGGCGACCAGCAATCGGCCCACGCGATCCTCCACGATCAAGGGCGCAGCGAGGAGGAGAACACGAGGCGAGAGGACGGCGAGGCCGACGAAGAGCACAGCAGCGAGGTGGACTAGCTCCCGAGCAGCCGCGACGCGACCCCGGCGATGGTTTCCTCGCCGTAGGCCATCGAGGGGTCGCCCCTGGTGAGCACCGCCATCGCGAACGTGTCGTGGCCGCGCTCCAGGCGCGCCGCCTGGTTGACGAGACCCTCGCTCTGGGGCAGCCAGCCGCCCTTGAAGAACACTTGGAATGGGAACCGCCCATTCCGCGCGACGGCCGGGATCCCCCAGCTCTGGCTCAACTGGATCGTGGAGAGCAGCCAGCGCGCATACCCGTCGAACTGCCCCGGGATGAGCTGGTCCTGCACGTAGAAGAAGCGCGCCATGTCCGCCGCGGATATCTCGGTGAACGCCCACCAGCCGACGGACGGCTCGAAGTCCACC
The DNA here is from genome assembly GCA_963729925.1 of uncultured Solirubrobacterales bacterium. Lineage (GTDB taxonomy): Bacteria > Actinomycetota > Thermoleophilia > Solirubrobacterales > Solirubrobacteraceae > Palsa-744. The sequence continues at coordinate 82,295 of CAVSPS010000010.1, forward strand.
ATCCCGGCCTGGCGCGCCACACGCTCCAATCCGCCGTCGCCCACGGCTGCGAACACCGCCGAGGCCGCTGCGTTGTCGGAGGAGTGGATCATCGGATACAGCAGCCCCTGGCTTGCTGTGTCCAGCCCACGGCGCTGGAAGGCGAGGTCTTGCAGGTAGGCCACGAGCAGCATCGACTTCACCACGCTCGCCGAGTGAAAGCGTGTGTGGACGTCGACGCCGGACAGCTTGTGCCAGTTGTCGTACACGGCGAACGCCTTGACGCCCGCGCGGGCGGCGAGATAGTGGGCGGCGGAGATCACCCCCCGGGAGACGGGGAACTCGGGGATGTGATGCGGGGCTGCGATCGCCGAGGCGTTCCCCCACGACCCGCAGCACAGCGCCGCGAGCGTTGCGAGCACGGTGAGCGTCGCTCGCGATGTCACCCGCGCGCCGTGGCCAGCGCCCGCTGGAGCGTCTGCTGGGTCTGCGGACCGCGCAGGGTCGCTCGCAGCCTCCCGGAGGCGTCGATGACGAACGTCGTCGGCAGTCCCGTGACGCCGTAGTCGTGTCCGGCGGTCTCTTCGGGGTCGCGCAGGTTGGGGAAGGTCCATCGGTAGCGCCTTATGAACGAGCGCGCCGCCGACAGCGAGGTGTCGCCCCAGTTCACGCCCACGAGCGTGGCCTGGCCGTGTAGGCCCTGGGAGAAGCGCTCGAGCGCGGGCGCCTCCTGGGCGCACGGTTCGCACCAGCTCGCCCAGAAGGTGACGAGCGCCGGATGCCCGCGCAGGGAGGCCAGCGTGACCTCGCTGCCCGCGAGTCGTTCGCGCGGGAGCGCCGGAGCCGCGCGCCCAGCGGGGGGCCCCTTGCCGGCGAGCCCGAACACCGCGAACGCCGCCACGGCGGCCAGCGCGAGGGCGCTGAGAACCAGTGTGCGCGGCGACACTCGCGGAGCTGACATCGGCTGACGAACCTATCATCGCGCGCGGGCGGAGCGTATCGATGGGACGAGCTTCAACGCGTACAAGCCCTGGAAATGGGCGTCTTTGGGGGCGACCTTCAGGAGAAGCGGATTCGAGCCGATACGTAGCCCGGTGATACCTGGACGCGCCCCAGCTGGTGGAACCCGCGCGGATGGCGGATCATGCTCGGCGCCCTGACCGGCGTTCTGGTCGCGACGCTCGGTGCGCTCGTGTCCCAGTCGGACCTGGCGGTGCTCAACACCACCATGCTCGTCGGCGCCTCGCTGACGATCGTGCTCGGGGGCCTCAGCCTGCGCGCGACACGCCGCGAGCGCCATGCGCGCACGCTCGTGGAACGCAGGTTGCGCGAGCGCGAAGAGGCCGATCGAGCGCGTGCGGCGGCCGAGGCGAAGCTGCTGTACATGGTCGACCACGACCCGCTCACCGGTCTGTTGAACCGGCGGGCCTACGAGCGGATCCTCAGCGACCACCTCGCCCGGGGGGAGCGCTACGGGCACGAGGGCGCCGTCTTGATGCTCGACCTCGATGAGTTCAAGCAGGTCAACGACACGCTCGGGCACAGCGCGGGCGACGAGTTGATCGTGCGCGTCGGCAGGGCGCTGGCGGCGCGCCTGCGCGGCACGGACACCGTGGCGAGACTCGGCGGCGACGAGTTCGCGATATTGCTGCCCAGGGGAGACCGCGCGGACGCAGAGCACGTGGCCGGGGCCCTGCTGGACACGATCCGCGCCGAGCGCGCGGCGCGGGGACCCAAAGGTCGCGCGCGACCGGTGAGCGCGAGCATCGGCGTCGCGCCGCTCGCCGGCTCGCAGGGGATCGGCGCGGAGGAAGCGCTCATCAGCGCAGATCTCGCGATGTATGACGCGAAGGAGGCGGGACGCGACCGCTTTGAGACCTACGGCGATTCGAGCGGCGGCAAGGCCGGCATCGAGGCGCGCTTGGAGTGCGTGGAGCGCATCCGCACGGCGCTCGAGGAGGATCGCTTCACGCTGCACGCCCAACCCGTCGTGGATGCCGCCTCCGGCGAGACCACCCAGCTCGAGCTGCTGCTGCGCATGACCGGGCCCGGCGACGAGCTCGTTATGCCGGGGAGCTTCCTGCCGGTCGCCGAGCGCTTCGGTTTGATCGGCGAGATCGACCGGTGGGTGGTGACGAGGACGATCCGGATGCTCGGCGAGCAGGCTCGGCTCGGCGTGCGCCCGAAGGTGGAGGTCAACCTGTCGGGCCACTCGCTCGGCGACCCCGATCTCGCAAAGCACATCGACGGCGAACTGCGCGGCTCCGAGGTCGACCCGACGCAGCTCATCTTCGAGGTGACCGAGACGGCCGCCATCGGCAACATCGAAGCGGCCCAGCACTTCGCCGAGCAGCTTGCCGAGCTTGGCTGCCGTTTCGCGCTCGACGACTTCGGGGCGGGGTTCGGGTCGTTCTACTACCTCAAGCACCTCCCGTTCGACTTCATCAAGATCGACGGGGAGTTCGTGCGCCATCTCGTCGACGACGACACCGACAGGCTCGTGATCAGCGCTGTGGTGGATCTCGCCCGCGGTCTCGGCAAGCGCACGATCGCCGAGTTCGTCGGCGACGAGGCCACCGTGATCACGTTGAGGAAGCTCGGCGTTGACTACCTCCAAGGCTTCCATCTCGGCAGGCCCGCTCCGATCGAGACCTGGCTCGCGCCGGTGGGTGCGCCCGCGGCGCTGTAGGTTCCCCCCGCGCCGTAGGTCCCGCCGTGCGGTAGACCCGCCGTGAGGCAGACCCGCCGTAAGGTAGACCCGCCGTGAGGCAGACCCGCGCCGCGCCGGTCTCTCACGCAGATCGACCCGCTCTCAGGCGGGCCGATCCGGGGAGGGAACGAGGGAGAAACGATGCCCTCGTACACGAGTGTTGCCCGGAGCGCCCGATGTCAAACGTGGACCTGAGATGCCTGAAGACGATCGACAGGCGCCGCCTGTTCTGAGACAGGTTCTGAAACGCCGCGGATCTGCTCGCCGCGGATCAGGTGGCGCCGAGCAGCGGCGCGACGGCGCCGCGCGCATCGCGCAGGCGCAGGGCGTTCTTGACGGTGTAGAGATGGGTGTCGGCGCGCGCGAGGCACTCGCCGAGGCTCTCGCCCGCCGACCATGTGCCGATCCCCACCGACCACGCGACCGGAAGACGGTCGTCGCGCAGGCGGTCGATGACGGTGGCGGCGCTCTGCGCCGATGTGGCGGGCATCAGGAGCACGAACTCGTCGCCTCCGTGACGCGCGAGGATGTCGCCGGCGCGCAGACGTTCGCGCAGCGAGCGGCCGAGATCGGCGAGCACCCGATCTCCCACGGCATGCCCCTGGAGATCGTTGATCTGCTTGAAGCCGTCGAGGTCGAGCACAGCGAGCGCGAGCGGGCTGCCGGTGCGCTGCGCGATCGCGTGCTCGCGGTTGGCGGCGATGAGGAAGCCGCTGCGGTTGAGCAGTCCCGTGAGCGGGTCGGTGTCGGCCCGGAGGCGCAGGGTCTCGCTGAGATGGCCCAGCACGAGGCAGATGGACCAGATGGTGGCGATCACCATCACCCAGTAGACGAACACGTGCGACAGTCCACCGACGAGCAGGCCGGCGCCGAAGCCGACGGAGATGAGCACACCCTGGAGGATCACGGCGCGGCGAGGGAAGAAGTGAGCCGCGTAGATCGCGATCCAGGGGTAGGAGAAGGCGGCGATCATCATGCCGCCGTGGGTGGCGGCGTGGGCGACCGCCCAACTGACGGTGAACGACCCGGCGGCGGCGAACAGCTCGAAACCGAACAGCGGGATGCTCGGCCCGAGGAGCCACACCACGCAGGCGCCCACGATGGCCATGACGCCTACGGCGGCGATCAGCGCGGTGGGCTCCAAGGGACTGATCGGAAACGCCGTGGTTGCCAGCGCGATGAGCCCCTTGAAGAGGAAGAGCAGCGACAGCGACCATACGATCGCCGGGCGACGTGCCGTGAAGCGGCGCGGAAGCGAGCGCAGCAGCGCCGCCGATGCTGAAGGACGTGGCGTGGTCGTGGCGATCACCTGCACATCTCTTCGGTCTGAACGGGCGCTCGCTTGAACCTTGGCCCGCCTGGAACGACAAACCGACCGCGCGCTACGCTGAGCGGCGGTGCTCCTCTTCAAAGCGCGTCAAACGAGCGTAGTGGACGCAGCCGAGGCGCTGCCAGGCCGCGAGCGGCCCGTCGCGGTGGCCGAGCGCCACGTCGTGCTCGGTGCTCCCCTGCGGCTGGACGGTGACGGGATCCCCGAGGGGGTGCGCAGCGCGGTGTTCGGGATGGGCTGCTTCTGGGGCGCTGAGCGCATCTTCTGGCAGGCTCCCGGCGTGTACACCACGGCCGTGGGATATGCCGGCGGGATCACCCCGAACCCCACCTACGAGGAGGTATGCAGCGGACGCACAGGACACGCCGAGGTGGTGCTCGTGGCGTTCGACACGGCCCAAACCAGCTTCGAGGAGATGCTGCGGTCGTTCTGGGAGGGACACGATCCCACGCAGGGGATGCGCCAGGGCAATGACGTCGGCACGCAGTACCGCTCGATCGTGCTGTGCGCCGACGACGCCCAGCAACGCGCCGCCGAATCCTCGCGCGACGCCTACCAAGGCGTGCTCACCGCCGGTGGCCACGGCCAGATCACGACCGAGATCGTGCCCGCCGACCCTGACCGGGGCGGGCGGGCATTTTATTACGCCGAGGACTACCACCAGCAGTACCTCGAGAAGAATGTGTCTGCATCAGGGATGGGCGGATACTGCGGCTTGCAGCCCACCGGGATCGCGCTCTCGTCAACCGGCAGCGCTTGAGGCCGACCAGCCGACTCGAAGTCCCAGCGCCCATCCGCGAGCCGGCCCACCCGCAGCGAGGGCAGTAGGAGATAGCTCCCGTCGTCGTGCCGTACGAGGTCGATCGATGCGAACAGGTCGCCGATGACGTTGCGGAGCGCGCCCAGGTCGGGAGCGGCGCCGATGCCGTCGCCTACGGCCCGCTTGAGCGCCGCCAGGTGGTCGAGTAGGGCCTGCTCGGCGTCGCCGGGCACTCCCCCCTGCTCGACCTGCTGCACGTGCTCCCGTGCGCGTTGAGCGGCCTCCCTGGCCGCGTCCAGCTCGGCCGTGAGCTGCGGGCGCTGTTCGGCCCAGTCGTCAGCCTCGATCTTGCCCGCCTGGTAGTGCCCGCGGACGCGCGCCAGCTTCGTCTCTGCGGTCGTGGACTCGCGCTCGGCTTGCTCGAGCGCTTCGCGTGCGGCGACCAACGCCGACGACGCGCGGTCTTGGATGCGCTGGCGCGTGGCGTCGAGGTCGATGTACCCGTCGAGCAGTTTCGCCAACAGCGGCTCGTCGATCACCTCACGCCGAATCGAGGGCTGTGAGCAGAAGCCGGAGCCGTGCTCGATACGACCGCGGCACACGTAGCGCTCGCGCTCGACCCCTGGGCGTGCCTTGCGAGGCAGCATCGCGGAGCCGCAGACGCACCGGAGCGTGCCGTGCGTGAGCAGGTGAGAGCCGTCAGGCTGGGTCGTCCCCTTGCGCCGTGAGCCACCTGCGCGGATCGCCTGCACGCGGCTCCACAGCTCGTCATCGACGATCGCCTCGTGCTGACCGTCGAGCACGCGCGTCTCGACGATCGTCCCGTCGTCGTCCCGTCGGGTCAGCGTCACCTTGCCGATGTAGGCGGGGTTGGCGAGCATCCGCGAGGTCGCCGACTGCTGCCACGGCCTGCCCGTCACGGTCGGAACTCCCTCGCCGTTGAGAGCGCGCACGATCGCCCGCTGGCTCAGCCCGCTCGCGTAGTCGGTGAACACACGCCGCACGACTTCCGCCTGCGAAGGCTCGGCCACAAGCGGCCCGGTCGGGCTATAGCTCTCGGAGTCGTCGGGGTCGAGGTCTGGGCTCTTGAGCCGGCGGTCGCGGTGCCGAAGCCCGTAGGGCGGATGACCGCCGACCCATCCTCCACGCTCAGCCCTGCGCTTCATGCCCTTGCTCACCGCCTGGGACTTGCGGGCGCTTTCTTCGGTCGCCCGATCACCATCAAGCACGGCGCGCACGGTGTCCAGGTGGCCCTTGCGAACGGTCCACAGCACAACGCCCTGCCGTCTCATTGCGAAGAAGACCTCGCCGAGGTGGTCCGCCGCTCCCGGCTTGTCACCCGCACCACGCGCGAACCGATCCGAGTCCTGGGCGAGGAGGATGCACTGACCGTGCTCTGCGGCCGCCGCAACAGCAGACTGCTTGGCCCGCTCGAGATCGGGTCCCCTGTTCCCGTGATAGGCGCTGAATGCCTCGTCCTTGAACGGCTCGCCGACGATCTCCCAGCCTTCGCGCTCGGCCAACGCTAGGCAGTCGGCGATCTGCGTCTCGATCGACCCGTGAACGTCCTCGGTCGACTTGGCTGCGTAGATGACGGCCTTCATCGCCGCTGCCCCAGCAGGGAGTCGTACTTGTCGGCGGCGGCCTGGCGCTCCTTGTCCGCCTTCTCGATGTGAGCCCTGACCCTCGGCGCGATGTCGACTTCCGGCTTGCCGTAGTAGTCAGCAGCCCATATGGCTCCGGCTACGAAAGCCGACTCGAGCGCGCTCTTTGCTTGGCTGTTCTCCTCGTTGGTCATGGTGTGTCCTGCCTTTCTGCGGCTCCCGCCGCGGTTGCGAGTTGAAGTTGGTGGCCAGAAGGTCGCGATGATGCTGTTGTGGCCGGATCGACCGGCGGCTCGACCTCGAGCACGGCCTCGCCGGTCTGCTCGTGCAGCCAGCTCGCCGCCCAGGAGCGGTGGCAGTCGGCGGGAGCGGCCTCGAAGCAGCACAGCGCGAGAGGCGCGCCTTCATGCTCGGCGGCGATCTCGTCGAGGCGCGCGCTGATGCGCTCGAGGCCGATGCGGTCAAGCTGGTGGCGGTAGCCGCGCTCGTTCTTCTCGCGGTCGGTCGAGTTGAACATCCAGCCGGGCGGCATCAGCTCCTCGACGGCGGGGAAGACGGCCAGCCAGAACTTCGGCTTGCCGCGGCTGATGCGCACCGGCTGAACCGGGAGCGGGCCAGCCTTGCTGGCCTCCCACAGCGCGCTCCACGATGCGGTGTAGAGCGCCGTCATGATCCCGCGCCTGTCGCCTGCGCGAGCATCGCACTCAGCTCCGCCACCTGCGCGGCGATCGCGTTGAGGTCCGGCTGCGCTGCCCTGGCGCCGCCATTGCCGGGCGCAGTGCGCTGCTGCATCGCCTGACTGACTTCCATACGGTCGAGAACGTGGGCGGCGTAGTGCATCGTGATCTCGGCGTTCTTGTGGCCGAGCGCGTGGGACAGCACGCCGACCGGGACGCCTTCCCGGTGGAACTCTGTGGCGAAAGTATGACGAAACCCGTGGGGATGAATGCGCTTCTTCACGCCGGCCTGGCGGCCGATCAGCTTGAGCATGTCGGCGACCGTCGTGTACGCGAGACGTTTGCCGCCGCCGCCGCCGCCATGCGTCGATGACACGAAAACCCACTGCGTTCCGCTTGGCCGGTTCTCCAGCCAGAGCTCTAGCGCCTCGTGGGCCATCGCGTCGATTCCCACACAGCGAACTCCGGCCTTTGTCTTCGCCTTGCGGACGTGGATCTCGCGCGCGTCCATGTCCAGGTCTGCGAGCGTGAGCGCTAGTGCCTCGCCTATCCGAAGGCCCGCTCGCCACAGGAACGCGCCCGTCCCGCAGGACACGCACGTCGACGGATCGTGCAGCCGGCGGGCGACGACGGCGAGCGGATAGCCGCCGACCGTGGTGCTCGATGCTCTCGGGGTCTCGACGAGCTCGCGCATCGGCCCTCAATCTCCCACCGGGATCGGCGCGAACAGAGCGCTCGCCACGGTTGATGCAGAGAAGAACCCGGACGGCTACTGCGGACTGGGCGGCACGGGTGTGGCGTGCCCCGTGGGCCTGACGGCATCCTGACGGGTCCTTAAACGACGCGGCCCGCCGAGGCGGGCCGGGCGTCACAGAAGGCTGATAACCACCCTAAAGACTAGCAGACGGACGGGCGACAGAGCGCGACGGCGATGAACCCGTCTCGGCGCATGATCGTAGCTGCCTGCTCATGTCGCCCGGCCAATTGGCGGAAGGTGTGGGAATCGAACCCATCCGAAGGATCACTCCGGAAGAATGGTTATCAACCCTCTGTGACGACCACGTCACTGCACCTTCCTGCACTGCATTGTACTCAAGCCGTCGGACGGAGGGCGGCGACTGAGCCGCTCTTTAAGCAGCGCGGCCCGCCGAAGCGGGCCGCGTCGCCTGACTGATAACCGTTATTCCGAAGCGATCAGTCGCATTGTAGCGTCTTTCAGACGGATGTCTACACCCCGCTTCCCGCCGGCGCCGGAGCCGGAGGTGCCCAGCCCGGGGCGTGCGGGCCCCCGAGCGTGGGCACGTCGGAGGGGTAGACCTCGTTGCCGTGAATCGCGTGATCGCCGATCTCCAGCTCCTTGTCAGAGAGGCGCAGGGGCACGAAGATCCCGACGAGCTTCAGCAGGATGAACGTCACCACGCCGCTGAACGCGATCACGAACGCGGCCGCCTCGGCTTGCCAGCGCAGCAGTTTCCAGCTGCCGTGGATGGCGCCCGCGAAGCCCGGCAGGCTTTCCGCGCCTTTGATGCCGATGTACTCGATCACATTAGGATCGGCGAGCACCCCCACGAGCAGTCCTCCGCAGAGCCCTGCGATCCCGTGGGTGTAGATCACGCCGAGCGTGTCGTCCACGTGACGGAACACCGGTGCGCGGCTGAGGAAGCGGATAGCCATCCACACGATCGTGGAAGCCACCACGCCTATCACGAGCGCGCCGTAGCCGTTCACGAAGCCGGCCGCGGGAGTGATCGCCACGAGGCCTGTGATCATCCCGTTGACGGAGCCGATCAGGGACGGCTTGTCGCGGAAGATGTAATCCCAGGCGATCCACACGAGCATCGCCACCGCGGTACAGAGGTTCGTGTTGAGAACCGCCGCCGAGGCGTTGGCGCCCGCGTAGTAGGAATCACCGCCGTTGAAGCCGTTCCAGCCGAGCCACAGCAGACCCGCGCCGACGGCGACCATCAACAGGTTGTTCGGCGCATCGACCTCTCTGTCTCGCTGCAGGCGCGGCCCGATGACAGCCGCCGCCACGAAGCCTGAGATGCCGGCGGAGAGGTGGATGACATAGCCACCCGAGTAGTCGAGCGCGCCGTGCGCGGCAAAGAAGCCGCCGCCCCAGATCAGGAAGGCGTTGACGGTGTAGACGAACGTGATCCACAGCAGCACGAACGGGATCCACGCCTTGAAGTTGATGCGGCCCAGCACCGAGCCGAGCATCAGGATGGGCGTGATCGCGGCGAACACGAACTGGAAGTACACGAGCGAGGCCTGCGGGAAGTGGAACGGCGGTCCCGAGGTGATCGACGGGATGACCGCCTGGCCCTCCTCGGCGGCATGACCAAGCACGCTTCCGGGTTTGCCCCAGAACGTGTCGAGGAAGCCGGTGCCTTTCCCGATCGGCGTGCCGAAGCCCATCTTGAACGCCCACAAACACCACGCCACCAGCACGAGCGCGAACGCGACGAACGTGAGCATCATGCTGTTGACCGACCAGCGCTTCTGCATCACTCCGCCGTAGAGAACCGCCAGCCCTGGGACGCTCATCAGCCCGACGAGGGTCGCGGCCGTGAGCTGCCAGGCGTTGTCGCCCGGGTTGAGCCACGATGGGTACGCCAGCCATTCGCCGGTTGTGGCCAAGATGGACATACGCCTCCATTTCCTGTGTTTGAATACGTTCCGAGCGCCATCGGCCGTCACCGGCCGAGGCACGCTCCCTGAGTCGCATCATGAAACCGGCACAGCCGTGGCGCGAGTAGGGAGACATGGCCAACAGTTGGCACCCTGCGTTTGGACATATGTCGAGGAGGTCGGCCGAGGAGATGGAGGTCAGTCCGAAGGCCAGCCGGCGGGAGCGGGGGACGCCGGCCGGCAAGCGCCGGTCCAGGAGCCCGGTCAAGGAGCGCCGGTCAAGGAGCGCCGGCCCGTGCAGGCGCGTCGCCGGGAAACGCTAGCCCGCGACGCCGGAGCGCCCGTAGGGCAGGCCCGCCTGCCTGCAGGCTTCGCGGAGCGCGTAGTGGGCCGCGGCGGCCGGATTCTCAGCCGGATCGGCGCACAACGTGCGCGCGCGGGCGCCGCAGGGGTGGATGACAGCGGCGCCGAGGCTGCTCGCGAACGTCACTTCGATGCACCCCGCGCGCCTGCCGGAGCCGCTCGTCAAAGCGATCACGGCCACCGTCGCCATGGCCACCAGCAATAGCGCGCTCACGGCGATCACGGCAAGCCGCCCGCCACGCGTCCAGCGCAGCGGCTCCGAGAGCCGCTTGGCCTGTTCCTGCATCACCATTGGATGCCTAAAGCTTACGACTCGGGCTCGAACGCGAGCGCCGCGGAGTTGATGCAAAAGCGCCGGCCGGCAGGGCCCGGCCCGTCGTCGAAGACGTGGCCCAGGTGCCCGCCACAACGGCGACACACAACCTCCGTGCGGCGCATGAAGAGGCTGTTGTCGGGACGCAGCTCGACGGCCTCGGCCACCGCGGGCTCGGTGAAGCTCGGCCACCCGGTGCCCGACTCGAACTTCGTGTCCGAGCCGAACAGCTCACTGCCACAACCGGCGCACACGTACATGCCGGACGCCTTGTTGTAGACGTACTCGCCCGTGAACGGCGCCTCGGTGCCGGCGCGGCGCAGCACGTCGTAGCGCTCAGGCGTCAATCGCTCGCGCCACTGCTCGTCTGAGACGTTCTCCTCGGCCACACCAGCGTTCTAGCAGCCCGCGACACGCTGCTATCCTAATCCTTACGTTCACGTCAAGTTCTAAGACACGCCTTGGGGTTCATGCGGGCCACGCAAGCTACAAGTGGTGGGCGCTCTCCTGCACGAGTCTCGGGATGCTGCTCGCGGCCACCAACTCCGGCACGCTCATCATCGCGCTGCCGAGCCTCGAGCGCTCCCTGCACACGAGCCTGCTCGCGCTCGTGTGGGTGATCCTCGCCTATCTGATCGCCGCCACCGTGCTCGTGCTCACCGCGGGGCGGCTCAGCGACCTGTTCGGGCGCAAGCGCGCCTATGTGGGCGGCTTTCTGCTGTTCGCGCTCGCCTCGCTGGGCGCGGGCTTCTCGACCGACGCCACCGTCCTCATCTGCTGGCGCGTGCTGCAGGGCATCGGCTCCGCGTTCCTGTTCGCCAACGCCGCGGCGCTCGTCACCGACGCGTTCCCCAAGGAGCAGCTCGGCCTCGCGATGGGCGCCAACACGATGGTGGCCGCGATCGGGCTCGTGCTCGGACCGGTGCTCGGCGGCGTGCTCGTCGAGGTGTCATGGCATTGGGTGTTCTGGTTCAACGTCCCCCTCGCCCTGCTCGGCGCCGCCTGGGGCGCGCTGATCCTGCGCGAGCTCGCCAAGCCCGACCAGGTGAGGGGCTTCGACACGCTCGGCACCAGCGCCTTCGTGCTCGGCCTCACCGGGCTCGTGCTCGGCGTCTCCAAGGGCGGCCTCTCCGGCTGGACCAACCCTGTGGTGATCGGGGGTTTGGCGTGCGCCGCCGTACTGCTGCCACTGTGGGTGTCGATCGAGCGTCGCACCCGCGCGCCGATGCTCGACCTCTCGATCTTCTCAAACCGGTTGTTCGCCGCTGCCAGCGCCGCTGCGTTCATCAACGGCCTGGCTCGCTTCGCGCTCATGTTCCTGTTCGTCTTCTACTACCAGGGCGCCCAGTCCGACGATCCCATCACGGCGGGCATCAAGCTCATCCCGCTCGCGCTCGGCATGCTCGTCGCCTCCCCCCTTTCCGGCATCCACGCCGACCGTCACGGCTCGCGCGGCCTGGCCGCCGCCGGAATGCTCGTCACCGCTGCGGGCCTTGCCGCCATGACCACGCTGCAGGTCCATACGCCCTACTGGCAGAGCATGATCTGGCTGGCGCTCGTGGGTGTGGGCTCGGGCATGTTCAACAGCCCCAACACCGCCGCGATGATGGGTGTGGTGCCGGCCCAGCGCCGCGGCGTGGCGGCGGGGGCGCGCATGCTCCTGCAGAACACCGGCGCCGTCTTGTCGATCGCCTTCGTGCTCGCGATCGTCACCTCGGCGGTCCCCAAGCCAACGCTCCTCGCCGTCTTCTCGGGCGTCACGCGCGGGCTGTCGGCGCAGAAGCTCGACCCGTTCATCTCCAACATGCACATCGCCCTGTGGGTGCTCGTGGTCACGTCGCTCGTCGGCGCCTTCGTGTGCCTGCTGCGCCCGCGCCGCGCCGCGATCGAGGCCGTCGAGCACGAGCCGGCCCTGCAGGGGGTGCGGGTGTGATGTGTGTTTCGTTTTTGGGTGCCCCGCGCGTGTGCGCGCGCGTACGCGCGCGAAAGAGGGCTTTCTTCGCGCGCGCGCGCGCAGGGCATCGCGAAAAGCGCAATACAACCCCCTCCCCCCCATGACCGCCACCAGCCTGCGCATCGGCGACATCGCCAAGCTCGTCGGCACGACGCCGCGCACGATCCGCTACTACGAGGAGATCGGACTGCTCCCCGACGCTCCCGAGCGCCCGTCCGGCGGTCACCGCCTCTACACCTCTGCCGAGGTGGAGCGCCTGCGCGAGGTGATACGCCTGAAGGAGCTGCTCGGCGTGACGCTCGACGAGCTCAAGGACCTGCTCACCGCGGAGGAGGCCCGCGCGGCCGTGCGCGCGCAGCTTTGCCGCGACGACGTGCACCCCGAGCGCCGCCGCGAGCTGCTGCTCGAAGCGCTCGGCCACCTCGACCGTCAGCTCGAGCTCGTCGATCACCGCGCCGCCGAGCTCGCCAAGCTGCGCGAGGAGCTGTGCGACACGCGTAAGCGCGTCCGCCGCAAGCTCCGCGAGCTGGATGCCGATGACCCCGGTGCCAGGCACGCAGGGGAGGCGCCGGGAATCGATCCAAAGGCCGCTACGCTCGGCTGATGGACCGCAAGTGGTGGACCCTGATCGCGGTGTCGATCGCGATCTTCATGCTGCTGCTCGACATCACCGTCGTCAACGTGGCGCTGCCCGCGATCCAGCGCTCGCTGCACTCGAGCTTCCAGGACCTGCAGTGGGTGGTGGACGCCTACTCGCTCACGCTCGCCGCCTTCCTGCTCACCGGCGGAGCGCTCGCCGACCTGTTCGGCCGGCGCCTCCTGTTCACGATCGGGCTGGTCGTGTTCACCGCCTCCTCGGCGCTGTGCGGGCTGTCCTCCACGCCGTTGGAGCTCAACCTCGCGCGCGGCGCCCAGGGAATCGGCGGGGCGCTGATGTTCGCCACCTCGCTGGCGCTCATCGCCCAGGCGTTCCACGGCCGCGACAGGGGCACCGCCTTCGGCGTGTTCGGCGCGGTCACCGGCATCGCCGTCGCGGTGGGGCCGCTGATCGGCGGGATCATCACCTCGGGGATCGGCTGGGAGTGGATCTTCTTCGTGAACCTGCCCATCGGGGTGTTCGCCGTGGCGCTCACGCTCACCCGCGTGCACGAGTCGCGCGACCCCCACGCCACCGGCGTGGACTGGGCGGGCCTCGTCACGTTCTCTGGCGCCCTGTTCCTGCTCGTGTTCGCGCTGGTACGCGGCAACGACGCGGGCTGGGGCTCCACCCAGATCGTCTCGATGCTCGCCGGGGCGGGCGTGCTGTTCGCGCTGTTCGCAGTCGCCGAGCTGCGCCAGGAGCGCCCGATGCTCGACCTCTCGCTGTTCCGCCGCCCCGCGTTCGCCGGCGCCAACCTGGTGGCGCTCACGCTGTCGGCCTCGGCGTTCGCGATGTTCCTCTACCTCACTCTCTACATCCAGGACGTGCTCCACTACTCCCCGCTGCAGGCCGGCCTGCGCTTCCTGCCCAACACGCTGTTGATGTTCGCGGTGGCGCCGATCTCCGGGCGCCTGTCCGCCCGCATGCCCGTGCGCCTGCTGCTCGGCTTCGGCCTGCTGCTCGTCGGCGCCGGCATGCTCGCGATGACGGCCATCACCCCCACCTCCTCCTGGACGGCGCTCATCCCCGGCTTCATGCTGCAGGGCGCCGGGGTGGGACTGGTCAACCCGGCGCTCGCCTCCGCCGCGATCGGCGTGGTACCCCACAACCGCAGCGGCATGGCCTCGGGCGCTAACTCCACGTTCAGGCAGGTGGGGATCGCCACCGGCATCGCCGGCCTGGGCGCCGTCTTCCAGCACGACATCGCCCACGGCCTGGCGCTGGGAGAGAGCCACCGGGTGGCGTTCGTGGGGGCGCTGAACTCCATCTTCGAGATAGCCGCCGCGATCGCCTTCGTGGGCGCGCTGGCAGGCTTCGCGCTGGTGCGCCAACGCGACTTTGTGGTCTCCCATGCACCGGCGGGAGCAGCGGAGAGCATCCCGGCACGCGAAGAGCCGCAGCGCGTCGGCGCACGCTGAATCAAGGTTTCAAACCGGGCGGTCAACGCCACCCCACCCGCCGCTCGTGGCCCGGACACTCCAACACCGGTAGGCGCGGATAGCGCGGATAAGATGGATCTGTTCGCGATCGGCTGCACAGCGAGAACACCGAGCCGCGCGTGTTGGGCACGAACTTACGGTGAATGCACGTCTCGCACAGACCCGCGCTCGGACCGCGCGAACCGGTGGGAGGCGCGGCGCCGAAGGGCATGGGACCAGGCTAATGGGCGCGCCGCCTCGCCGCAGCCGCGCAGGGCGCGGAACGCGGCCCCTCACGACCGGCGCGAGGATCCCGTGAAGTCATGGTCTCGAGCCCGGTGCAATAATCGTTGACTAAGCAACTATGAGGATCTTCTACCGACTACTCGGCTTTCTGCGCCCCTACCGCCGCGGCGTGATCGCCTCGGGCGCACTGGCGAGCGTGGCGATGGTGATGACGGTCGCGATCCCCTACCTCACCGGCCAGGCGGGAGAAGCGATCCACCAAGGGGCCTCCCACTCCCAGCGCCATGAAAACTCCGCGGTGGCGCACAACCGCGAAACGCTCATGCTGCTGGCGGGGGCGATCGTCGTCACGGTGCTCGTGCGGTGGGGATTCACCTACTGGCGGCGCATCATCGCCGGGCACGTGTCGCTCGGGATCGAGTACGACCTGCGCGAGCGGCTCTACAACCACCTCCAGAGCCTCGAGCTCGGCTTCTTCGACCGCCAGCAGACCGGCCAGCTCATGTCGCGCGCCACCGTCGACCTGCAGGCGGTGCGTTTCTTCCTCGGCTACGGGCTTGTGTTCATCATGCAGTCCGCCCTCACGCTCGTCCTGGCGGGCATCGCGATGATCGCCACCAACGCCGAGCTCGGAGCGATCGCGATCGCGCCGGTGCCGTTGGTGGTGGTCATCTCACAACGCTACGGCCGGCGCGCGCGGCCGGCGATTCAGGAGATCCAGCAGCGCATCGCCGAGCTCACCGCCGACGCGGAGGAGAACATCTCAGGAGTGCGCGTGGTGAAGTCCTTCGCGCGCGAGCCCCGCCAGCTCGAGCGTTTCTCCCATAGCGTGGGGCGTGTATTCGATCAGGCGATGGTGGCCACGCGCCTGGAGGCCCGCTACAACCCGATGATCGGCTTCCTGCCCCAGCTCGGGCTCGCAGCGGTCTTGCTGATCGGGGGACAGGCGGTAATCCACCAGAGCCTCGGCCTCGGCCAGTTCATCGCCTTCTACTTCTACCTGAACATGCTCATCGCGCCGATGCGCTCGCTCGGCGTGACGCTCGGCCTCGCCCAGCGGGCGACCGCCTCGGGGGCGCGCATCTTCCAGCTGCTCGACCGCGAGCCGCGTCTCACAGAGCCGGCGGGCGCCCCGGACCTGCCGGCCGGCAGCGGCCACGTGGAGCTGCGCGCTGTCACGCTGCGCTATGACAGCGACCAGGAGATGGGGTCACCCGTCGGCCCTCCCGACAGCTCTCCCGACGGCCCTCCCGACAGCGCATTCGACAGCTCTCACGAGGGTTCGGCCGTCGGCCCTCCCCCAACGGATCGACGCGCGATGCAGCCGAAGCCTCACCCGCGCACCTCCGCGCGCGAGGTGCTGAGCGAGCATCGACCTGGACGTGCCCGCGGGCCGCACGATCGCGCTGGTGGGCGCCACCGGCTCGGGCAAGACGAGCCTCGTGTCGCTGATCTCGCGCCTGTATGACGTGAGCGACGGACAGGTGCTGCTCGACGGCGCCGATGTGCGCACGGTGAGCGTGCGCTCGCTGCGCCGGGCGATAGCGGTGGTGAGCGACGACCCGTTCCTGTTCTCCGCGACGGTGGCCGAGAACATCGCATACGCCCGCCCTGACGCGCGGCGTGAGGAGATCGAGCTGGCGGCCCGCCGCGCCCAGGCCCACAAGTTCGTGGAGCGCCTGCCGAAGGGCTACGACACGCGCGTGGGCGAGCGCGGGCTGACGCTCTCCGGCGGTCAGCGACAGCGCCTTGCGATCGCGCGCGCGCTGCTTGCCAATCCGCGCGTGCTGATCCTCGACGACGCGACCTCCTCGGTGGACGCCTCGACCGAGCAGTCCATCAAGCTGGCGCTCGCGGAGGCGATGGCGGGACGCACCACGTTCGTGATCGCCCACCGCCTGTCCACGATCGCGCTCGCGGACGAGATCGCGGTGCTCGACCACGGCAGGATCGCGGCCCACGGCAACCACCAAGAGCTGCTCGAGGCCTCCGAGCTGTACCGCGAAATAGTCGAGAAGGGATTGCCCGAGAGCGTGTTCATGACGACCGACACGCGCGAGCGCGAGGTGAGCAGCCTGTGAGCGCGCACGGCGGACGGATCATCTCGGGGCGCGGGCCGACCGGTGACCTGGGACGGCGAGCGAGCGCGCAGAAGGGGACGCGCGGGCGCAACCTGCGCGGGCTGATCGCGCTGCTGCGGCCATACCGGACGCGCGCCGCGATCACGTTCGTGGCGTTGCTGGTCGGCACCGGCGCCTCGCTCGCGCCGCCGCTGCTGGCCAAGGCCGCGATCGACAGCGGCATCGAAAAGCACAACACCACGGCGCTCGTGCTGATCGTGATCGCCTTCCTCGCCGCGGCGGTGCTGTTCTGGGTGATGACCTACGTGCAGACCTACCTCGTCGGGTGGGTCGGCCAGCGCGTGCTTGCCGACCTGAGAATCAAGATCTTCGAACACCTGCAGACGCTGCCGATCGGCTTCTACGAGAGCCGGCCCGCGGGGGTCCTGATCTCGCGGATCACCAACGACGTGGAGGCGCTCGACAGCCTCGTGACCGACTCGGTGGTGACGCTCTTCCAGTCGAGCCTGATCCTGTTCGGCACGATCGGGATCCTGCTCTACCTCGACGTGAAGCTCGCCCTGCTCACGTTTCTGCATCTTCCCGATCCTCGCCGCCGCGAGCCTGTGGTTCCGGCTCGCCTCCGCGGGCGCCTTCCGGCGCACGCGTGAGACGATCGGGTCGATCACCGCCTACCTGCAGGAGACGCTCTCGGGGATCAGGGTGGTGCGGACCTTCGGCCAGGAGCCCCACCACGAGGCGGCGTTCGCGGAGCTCAACGAGGACAACCGCGAGGCCAACATGGTGACCGTACGCCTGAACGCCAACTACTTCCCCGCCGTGGAAATGCTCTCGGGAGTGGCGGTGGCGGCGATCGTGCTCTACGGCGGCTACCAGGCCATCGAAGGGCACATCACGGTGGGCACCATCGTGGCGTTCATCGCGGCGCTCGCCAACCTGTTCGACCCCATCCAGCAGCTCTCGCAGCTGTACGCCACCTACCAGTCGGGCATGGCGGCGCTCGAGAAGATCTTCCAGCTGCTGGACGTCAAGCCCGACCTCACCGACCGGCCCGGCGCGACCGAGCTCGAGCGGATTCGCGGAGAGGTGAGCTTCGAGGGGGTGTCGTTCGCCTACCGCCGTCACGGCGCGGGCGCGCCCGCTTCCGGCGACGGGCCGAGGGAGGCGCTTGCGCTCGACGGCATCGACCTGCACATCCCCCCCGGTCAGACCGTGGCCCTCGTGGGCGCGACAGGCGCCGGGAAGTCCACCTTCGCGAAGCTCGCCGCCCGCTTCTACGACCCGACGGGGGGACGGGTGACGATCGACGGCCACGACCTGCGCGACGTGGCGAGCGGAACGCTGCGCTCACAGATGGGCATCGTGCCCCAAGAGGCGTTCCTGTTCTCGGGCACGATCGGCGAGAACATCGCCTTCGGCAAGCCCGGCGCCTCCAAGGACGAGGTGCAAGCCGCGGCGAGGGCCGTGGGCGCCGACACGTTCGTCTCAGAGCTCGAGCACGGGTATGACACCGAAGTGGGCGAGCGCGGCGCCCAGCTCTCGGCGGGCCAGCGGCAGCTGATCGCGTTTGCGCGCGCGCTGATCGCCGACCCGCGCGTGCTGATCCTCGACGAGGCCACCTCCAACGTCGACCTCCACACCGAGGGGCGCATCGAGGATGGCCTGCGCCGCCTGCTCGCCGGCCGCACGGCGATCGTGATCGCCCACCGCCTCTCGACGATCCGCCGTGCCGGGCGCATCGTGGTCCTGGAGCACGGCAGGATCGCCGAGCAGGGCACGCACGACGAGCTGATAGCCGCCGAGGGGCGGTATTACGATCTGTATCGGGATTGGGCGGTTCACGCGGTGGCGTAGCGGCTCGCTTCACTATCCTTCCCGGTGCCGTTCCGGGATGGTGTAATTGGCAACACGCGTGCCTCTGGAGCACGAGTTTGGGGTTCGAGTCCCTGTCCCGGAGCTAATGAGATCGCGCCCTCGCTACATCAACCGTCGCATCCGCCAACGCATTGCACTTCGCAGGCTGCGTCAGCTTGTTGACTTCGACAGGCTTCTAGCAGACGACGCTTGGCGGTAGTCCCGGAGCGGAGCGTCAGGCCCCCGCCCGCGCCCCACCCGGCGCGAAGAACGCCGTGATGGCCGGCTCCAGGCCCGGGTCGAGCACGAGCAGGACCTCGTCGCCGGCTTCGATGACGGTGTCGGGCTTGGGGACGAAGCCGGAGCCGTTGCGTAGCACGGAGATGATGAGGCTGCCTTCGGGAAGGGCGATCGAGGAGACGCTTTCGCCCACGACGGGCGCGTCGGCGGAAACCTCCAGCTCGATGATCTCCAGGCGCTCCTCTTCGAGCGCGAGCAGGTGCACGAGCCCGTAGCGCGGCACCTCATGCTCGATGAGGCGCAGGATCAGGTCGGTGGCGGATACGGCGGGCTGGATCCCGAGCAGCTTGAAGTGGTCGTAGTTGCGCGGGTTATTCACGCGGGCGATGATGCGCTCGCAGAGGTACTTCTCCTTGGCGACCTGGCAGACGAGCATGTTGTCCTCGTCGTCTCCCGTCACGGCGATCACGAGGTCGGCGCGCTGGATGCCCGCGCGCTCGAGCACCCACAGCTCGGTGGCGTCGCCGTATTGGGCCGCATGCTCGTACTCTTCCTCCATCGCGAGGTAACGTGGACGGTAGGACTCGATGAGCGTCACCTCGTTGCCCTTGCCGATCAGCTCGCGGGTGAGGTTGCGACCGACCTTGCCGGCGCCCACGATGATCACATACATTGGGACGCCTCGCGCATGCCTTATGCGGGGTCTGCGGTGAGCGCGCTTTCGAACATCTCGATCGCGTGCTTGGTCGGGGAGATTGTGTGCATGCCCTGTTCGCCGTACCACGCCGCGCGTGCCGGGTCCATGACGCGCACCAGCACCTTCGGCACCTCGAAGCGCCGCTGGGCGATCTGGGCGATGATGAGGTTCGTGTTGTCGCCGTCGGTGGAGGCGATGAACACGTCGGCGCGCTCGATGCCGGCCTGGATGAGCGCGTCGGTCTCAAGCGCGGTGCCGAGGGTGAACAGGCCGTCCGATTCTTCCCAGCTGTGGGTCTGTCCCGCGTCGAGGCGCTCTTGGGAGAGCTGGTCCTCGTCGAGCACCGACACTTCGTGGCCGGCGGCGAGTGCCGACTTGGCGAGCGCCGACCCCACACGACCGGCTCCGACGATCAGGACGAACATGGCGCTCCGGCGCTCGACGCGAACATGGCGGTGAGATTAGACGATGGGCGGCCCGGCGACGGGCGCGGCCGGGGAAAGCTTGGAGGCCCCCTCAGAGGCGGCGCCCTCGCCGTCCGCCGCAGCCTCATCGCGCTCCGCCGGGGCGGTCACGATGACCCGGCAGCGGGCCTTGCTCACGACGTGCTTCGTGGCCTCCCCAACGAAGTTCTCGAGCGGCCCGCCCCGGCCCCCGAAACGCGAGCCCCCGCGAATGCGCGAGGGCTCCTCGGCTCCGAGCACGATCGCCTCCACGCCCCGCCGGCGAGCCTCCTCGAGGATCGCCTGGCCCGCGCGTCGGGCCCTGATCGTGGCGGTCGCCACCTGCACGCCCGCATACTCCTCGCCGACCGCCTTGGCCCTCGCGAGCGCTTGGCGGGCCTGCTTGACCTGGGCATCCGGCAGGCGTGCGTCCAGAGGTAGCGACATCGGCATCTCGAAGATCCATACGGCCTCGATCGTGGAGCCGTCGATCTCGGCCTCGTCGGTCGGCCCCCCCGCGCACAGCAGCGCGGCTGTCTGGATCATGTCCTCGTCCAGGCGCGTTCCGCGCAGGGGCACGAGAATCGAGCCGTACTCGCGCTCGGCAGGCCGCATAGCGCGCAGCGCCTCCGCGGAGACCGTGACGCGCCGCAGCAGCGAGGTTTCATCGGCACGCCGGTAGATCACATAGAGGGCGATCCCGGCAACCATCCAACCGAGCCCGACATAGCGGGCCGGTTCGTGCACGACCATCGTCGCGATCCAGCCCGCGAAGGACGCGAGGGCTCCGAAGACGGGCAGCAGCGGCAGCTCCCCACTGCGCAGCCGCACCGAGAAGGGCGTGCGGTAGGGGCGGTCGCTCTGGGGCTCGGAGTAGCGCATCTTCACGACCGACAGGTGGGCGATCGTGAACGCGAGCATCGCGCCGAAGGCGTAGATCCCCACAAGGAAGTCGAGGCTCTCGGGAATGACGAGCGTCGCGGCGAGCAGTCCGGCGAGCAGGATGAGCACATACGGCGTCGATCTCCGTGGATGCAGGCGACCGAGCCCGCTGGGAATCTGACGGTTGGTGGACAGCGAGTAGGCGAGCCTCGAGAGCCCGAGCATCGCCGAGTCCGCCGCGGCGATCAACGTGCCGGCCGCCACCGCGCCGATCAGGTAGACGAGCGTCTGCGATAGCAGGTGCGGGTGCAGTTGGCGCAGGATGTCCACCACGGGAGCGTCGGTGAAGTTGTGTCCGGGGACGCCTGCGCCCGGCAGCGGAAGCGCTGTGACCGCGACGATGGCGACACCGACGTAGGCGAGCACGACGGTGGCGGTGCCGCTCGCGATGAGCCTTCGCAGCGAGCCACGCCCGGCCTTCACCTCGCCCGCCAAGCCCGACGCGGACTCGACGCTCGTGAAGGCGATGGCGGTGATGGTGAGCGCGAAGATAAGGCCCGACCACGTGGGCGCCGTCCCGAGATGAACCTGGGAGACGAGCTTGTGCGCGTCGAAGAACTGGCCCAGCCCGATCGCGATCGACACGAGCTCGAGCGCAAGCGCCCCGACGACGATCAGCCCGATGCGGTACTCGCGTCGCCAACTGAAGCCACGCACGCTCGTGAACACGACGAACGCGATGATCGCGATCGAGAGCAGCAGCGCCTCGCCGGAGTGCCCCAGCGGCGCCCAGAACACACTGAGGTACTGGGTGGCCGCAAATGCGGTGACCGCGATGAGGATGACGTAGTCGAGCAGCATCGCCCAGCCCGCGACGAAGCTGGTGAGCTCGTTGAAGGCATAGCGGGCGAACACTGTCGACCCGCCCGGCTCGGGGTGCAGCGAGGCGCCCTCGACGTAGGTCATGGCGGTGATTCCGAACATGACGGCGGCTATCAGGAACACGACGGGGGTGAGACCGAGCGCGTGGTCGGCCACCACGCCGAGTGAGAAGAACACGGCGCTCGCAAGCGACGTGTAGACCACCGCGAACAGGATCGGCGAGCCAAGGCTGTGGCGCAGCGTCGTGCGGGCGCTCTCGCCGAGCTCGGCCGTTCGCGGATGAGCGGCGTGCCCGTCTGAGCGCGCCGCCCCGTCGGAGCGCCCCGCGCCGTCCAAACGTCCCGCGTCGTCCGAGCGCGCTGCCGCATCCGAACGCCCTGCGCCGTCTGAGCGCGCCGCCCCGTCGGAGCGCCCCGCGCCGTCCGGCGCGGGCCCTCCCACACTCGGATCCTCGCCAGGGCTCATGTCCCGCGCCCCCTCCTGGCCTCCAGGTAGAGGCGTCCCGAACCGGCGACGACGAACAGGACGCCGAGCAGCAGGCGAGCCGACAGCACGCCTTCGCCGCCGATCGCCTCGACGGCAAGCGCGATGCCGATCGCGACCATCGCCAGCGACAGCACAGTAGTGCCAGTGCGATGAACCTGCTTGCCGCTCATCTCATCTCTTCAATGAGCTTAGGACCTGAGTCCTCTAGAGGCTCAATATGAGCTCGATATCCGTCGTGGAGGACGGACCAAAGGCGAAGATAAGGGAGGAGTGGGTCAATATACTTTTTTGAAAATTTACCATTATAGATACAAAACGTATATACTATCGCAAAATTTCAAAATAGAACACCCCACATCTCCCCCTTTGGGTTCCTCTCAACACTCTGAGCCTTCCAGGGAAACCATCAAGCCTCTAGGTGATCAGCGGGATGATGAGGATGGCGACGATGTTCGCCACCTTGATCATGGGGTTGATGGCAGGCCCGGCGGTGTCCTTGAAGGGGTCGCCCACGGTGTCGCCGGTGACCGAGGCGGCGTGTGCCTCGGAGCCCTTGCCGCCGAACGCGCCGTCCTCGATGAGCTTCTTGGCGTTGTCCCACGCCCCACCGCCCGCGGTCATGAGCACGGCGAAGAAGAAGCCCACGACGATCACGCCGATGAGCAGTCCACCGAGCGCCTTCTGGTCGATGAGGCCGACGATCACGGGCAGCCCGATGGGCAGTAGCGAAGGCAGGATCATCTCGCGCTGGGCGGTACGCGTGACGATGTCCACGCAGGTGGCGTAGTCGGGCTCTTCGGTGCCCTCCATGATGCCCGGGTGCTCGCGGAACTGGCGGCGCACCTCCTCCACCACGGCGCCGCCGGCACGGCCCACGGCCTCCATCGAGAACGAGGCGAACAGGCACACCATCAGGCCGCCGAGAAGCAGGCCGATGAGCACCTGCGGCTCGTTGATGCCGAAGGTGAAGGATTCGATCGAATGGTGGCTGCGGTCGGCGAGTTCCTGGCGGAAGCCGGCGAACAGCACCACCGCCGCCAGCACCGCCGAGCCGATCGCATAGCCCTTGGTGACCGCCTTGGTGGTGTTGCCCACCGCGTCGAGCGGATCGGTGACGTTGCGCACCTCCTCGGGGAGCTCGGCCATCTCGGCGATGCCGCCGGCGTTGTCGGTGATCGGGCCGAACGCGTCGAGCGCGACGATCAGACCGGTGAGCGAGAGCTGGCCCATGACCGCCACGCCGACTCCGTAGATTCCGGTGGTGCCACCGCCCGCGAGCTTCCAGGCGCCGAAGATGCCGAACACGAGCACGAGCGCCGGGAGCGCGGTGGCCTGCAGACCCGAGCCGAAGCCCTGGATGATGTTGGTGGCGTGGCCCGTGACGGACGCCTTGGCGGTCTTCTTGACCGGCGAGAAGCGCGTGGAGGTGTAGTAGTCGGTGATGACGAACAGCAGCGCGGTGACGCCGATGCCGATGAGCGCGCACAGATAGAACTTGCCCCACGAGGGCGGGTTGACGACGTTGCCGACCTGGCTGAAGGTCAATCCGCGCATCAGCCAGTAGGTGACCGGCGCGAACGCCGCGGCGGCGATCACGCCGGAGACGATCAGGCCCTGGTAGAGGGCGCGCTCCACATTGCCCGCGCGCGAGCGCACCGCGAAGGTGCCGATGATCGAGGCGATGATCGCCACGCCGCCGAGGATGAGCGGATACATGACGACCTTCGTGGCCTCGTGGAAGGTGAGCACGCCGAGCAGCATCACCGCGACGGCGGTGACGGCGTAGGTCTCGAACAGGTCGGCGGCCATGCCGGCGCAGTCGCCCACGTTGTCGCCCACGTTGTCGGCGATGACCGCCGGGTTGCGGGGGTCGTCCTCGGGGATGCCGGCCTCGATCTTGCCGACGATGTCGGCGCCGACGTCGGCGGCCTTCGTGAAGATGCCGCCGCCGAGTCGAGCGAACACGGAGATGAGCGAGCCGCCGAAGCCGAGGCCGATGAGCGCGACCACCGCCGTTTTCTGGCTTTCGTTGAACACTGCGGTGAGCAGGCCGTAGTAGCCGGCGAGGCCCATCAGCGCGAGGCCCGCGACGAGCATGCCGGTGATGGCGCCGCCCTGGAAGGCAACGCTCAGCGCGGGCGAGACGCCGCCTCTGGCGGCCTCGGCGACACGGGCGTTGGCGCGTACGGACACGTTCATGCCGATGTAGCCGGCCGAGCCCGACAGGATGCCGCCGATCGCAAAGCCGCAGGCGACGGCGATGTTCTGGACGAAGATGAGCGCCACGAACAGCACCACGCCGACGACGGCGATGGTGGTGTACTGACGATTCAGGTAGGCGCGGGCGCCTTCCTGGACCGCCCGCGAGATGCTCTGCATCCGCTCGTTTCCAGGCGATAGCGCCAGCAGGGCGCGCGTGGTGAGGAGGCCATAGGTCACGGCGCAGGCGGCGCATACGAGGGCGACGACGACCCCATGGTTCGTCAGAAAGCTGCTCAACAGAAATCCTCCGCGGTCTGGTTGGCGTGGAGCGCGAGGATGTTCGCGCGCACAGTTCTCACACGGACAGGCTCGCTGTGAACCATTGCCCGGCGTAAAGGCGCGCGCAGTCTATCGTGCGCAGGCGCGGAAAGCCGTGCAGCTCACCGCGAAGCGCGCTTTCACAGGCGGCGACTGCGCGGGCGCGGGCGAGAGTGAGCTCACCGTGAAGCGCGCTTCACGGACGGCGACCACGCGTGCGCGCGCGCGAAGTGAGCCTTACTTCGCGCGTGCGCGCGCGAGTCACCCCCCACAGGAACACCACCTCCACAGGAACAACGCCTCCACAGGGAGGCCCCACAGGCACAACACAACACCCTCCGCACCCCCGAAGCCGGCGGTCAGCGCCCCGGAACCCACAGCCGCCCGGAGGACTCGGCGGGCCCCGGCGTCGCGGGCTTCTCACCGGCCGCGCCGGGATGGGCGTTCGAGTCGGGCTTTGCGGGCTCGCCCGGGGACGCCTGCCCGGCAGCGGCGGGAGCAGCGGGAGCGGGAGTGGGCTCGCGAGCGGCTTGGACCTCGCGGGCGTAGGCCATCTGCAGCTGGGAGACGGCGTCGCGCATGGGGCCGAGCTCGCGGGGCATGCGCCGCTCCAGGATGGGCATGAGGGCGCGGACGCCGTCGATCGCGTCACGCACCTGCTCGAGGTCGCGTTCGCCCGCGGCGGATTGGCTTGCGGCCGGTGAGCCCGGCGGTGGGGAGCCGGGGTCAGATGTGCGTTCCAGGCCCAGCCGGCGGCCGCCGATGTTGAGCAGCGAGACCGTGGTTTGCAGGATCATCTCGGTGGAGGTGATGCGGTTGAGCTCGGCTTCGTAGGCGGCGCGCATCTCCTCGTCGCTCGGCTGGGCGGGAGTGGCGCCGCCGGGCGGGTGGTCATGAGGGTCGGGCATTCAGACTGTGACCTCCTGTGAGTAGGTGTTGAGCGTGTCGCGGACGGAGGCGGAGTAGACCTCCTCGGGGGCGGCGCCTGCGTCGATGAGACGGCGCTGGCGCTGGGCGCCGTTGTGCTCGGGGAAGGTGGGGTCGAGGAAGAGCTCGGCGCGGACGGGCGCGGTCCACGCGAGGAGCCGCTCGACGATGGCGGCGGCGGGGTACTCCTCGACGCGATCGATGTCGACCATGAGCCCGTCGAGGCCGAAGCGGATGGCGCGCCACATGTTCTCCTCGACGAGGCGCGGCGGGGGATCGGCGAAGGGGACGTTGTCGTCGATGTCGCGGGCGGCCTGGGCGACGCAGGCGACGATGAGCGAGGCGAGCGCCTCGGACTCGGGGGCGGTGGTTTGGGCGTCGCAGATGCGGACCTCGACCGTGCCGAACTCGAAGTGGGGGCGCACCGACCACCACACCTGCGTGAACTCGACGATCGAGCGGGTGCGCAACAGGAACTCGATGTACTCCCGGTAGGCGGGCCAGCCGCCGAAGGCGTCGGGTATGCCGCAACGGGGGAAGTTGCGCGTGAAGCTCTGTGTGCGCGCCGAGTGCAGACCGGAGTCGCGTCCGTCGAGATAGGGCGAGTTGGCGGACACGGCGAGCAACAGCGGCAGCACCGGGCGCAGCCGATCGCAGATGCGCACCGCGCGGTCGATGTAGCGTATGCCCACGTGCACGTGGAGGCTGAAGGTGTTGTTGCGCCACGCCACGTACTTCAGGCCCTGCTCGACGCGTTTGTAGTGGTCGGTGTCGATGATGGATTGCTCGCGGTAGTCGGCCCACGGGTGCGTGCCTGTGGCCGCCAGACTCGCGCCCGCGCGTCCCGCGAGCGCAAACAGGCGGAGGCGGCGCTCGCGCTGGAGGGCGAGCGCCTCGGCGAAGCTCGAGCCGCGTCCGGACACGATCTCGATCTCCGAGGAGATGAGCTCCCCCGTTATGGACTCGCCGAGCAGGGGGTCGCGCTCGAACGCGAGGTCGCGCAGCTCCTCGAAGCGCGGCACGAGGTCGAGCGTGGAAGGATCGAGGATCGCGAACTCCTCCTCCAAGCCGACCGTGAGATCGGTGGCCTGCGCGAAAACGTCAACTGCCTTGTCGAGATCGAGGCTGGTCATTGGGGATGATTATGGGCGTGCGATGCGGGCTCAGCTCGCTCGGCGGTTGTGTCTCAGCTTACGATCGTAGGGCGTGCGTGCCGGGCGGAGCGAGATTTCAGGTGAGATAGAAGTAGAGCGCGTAGAGCAGGTCGACGGCGGGGCTCGATGTGTGGACCGTCACCTCCGGTGGCACCGCAAGCAGCGATTCGGAGTAGTTGAAGATGATCTTCACGCCGGCCGCCACGAGCTCGTCGGCGAGACCTTGGGCGGCCTTGGTGGGCACGGCGAGCACCCCCACCACGATGTCCTCGTCCTCCACGACCTGGTGAAGCTCGCTGGTGTGGCGCACCGTTTGGGCGCCCACCTTCGTGCCGACCTTGGAGGGGTCGACGTCGAAGATCGCCACGACCTTGAAGCCGTGGTCGGCGAAGATGTCCGAGGAGGCGATCGCCTTGCCGAGGTGCCCGGCGCCGAGCAGCGCGATGTTGTGCTGTCCGGCGGTGCGCAGGATCTTGCGGATCTGGGACACCAGCGACTCGACGTTGTAGCCCACCCCGCGCTTGCCGAACTTCCCGAAGCCCGACAGGTCACGGCGGATCTGGGTGGAGTTGACGTGGGTGTAGTCGGAGAGCTCCTGCGAGGAGATCGTCTCCTTGCCCATCTTCTTGGCCTGCGTGAGCACCTGCAGGTAGCGCGAGAGGCGGGCGGCCACTCCCAGCGAGAGCCGCTCAGCGGAGTTCGATTCGCCGTCGTAGGTCGCGTCCATAGGGTTTGTCAACTCGTTGAGAACCATGGCCCGTGACTCTAGAGGATGGTCCCGAGACGCTCCCTGAGGGTGGGCTCGTCCACGAAATACTCGAACAGCTCCTCGCCGTCGAGCGCGACGACGGGGATACGCTCGAAATAGGCTCGGTGCAGCGCCTCGTCCGTCGTTATGTCAACCTCGAACATGGAGAACCCCAGATCGGACTGCAACCCCACCAGCGCGGCACGAGCCTCCACGCAGAGATGGCAGTCGGGCTTGGAGTAGAGAGTTACGACGGCCACGACGGACTCCTTCGCAGGCGGGCGAGGGTGGCTGCCCGGGGCGCCCAGTTGACCGGAAGCGCTCTCCGGTGGGGATAGGGCCGGAGACTCACCGTGGACGCTCCCCCGTGGCGTAGGCGTCGAGTGCGAGATAGTCGGGATAGGTGAGCTTCGGCGCGAAGCGCGCGGCCGAGCCGATCATCGCCGCGTTGTCGGTGCAGAGCACGGGCGGAGGCACATGCACGGTGGCGCCGAGGAGCGCGAGGCGCCGTCGCAGCTCGCCGTTGGCGGCCACGCCGCCGCCGACCGCCAGGCGGTCGAGCCCCGTCTGTTCGAGCGCCTGCTCGGCGCGCAGCATCAGATGATTTACGATCGCCGCCTGGTAGGACGCCGCCAGGTCGGCGCCACGGCGATCGACTGTGCCGCTCGGGGTGCGCCTGGCGTCCTCCAGCTCGCCTGCCTGCCTGCCGTGCCCTTTGGGTATGCCCTTCAGGGCGCGCCCCACAGGGTGTGCCCTTCAGGGTGCGCTCGGCGTCGGCCAGTTCCCGGATGCGGTACAGCAGCGAGGTCTTGAGGCCGGCGAAGGAGAAGTCGAGACCTTGGGCGAACGGCCGCGTCGCTCCGCGCCCACCGATCGTCGATCGACGGGATCGACGATCGGCCGGCGAGCGCGAGCCCGGCGCCGGGAACTCGAACGCCTCGGGGTCGCCTTCCGCGGCGAGCCGCTCCAAGGCCGGCCCGCCGGGGTAGCCGAGGCCGAGCATCCTGGCGCCCTTGTCGAACGCCTCCCCGGCGGCGTCGTCGAGCGTGCGAGCGAGCGTGTCAAAGCCATCGTGCTCGCGCACGTGCGGCGAGCAGCGTGTGGCCGCCGCTCGCGATGAGGCAGAGGAACGGCGGCTCAAACGCCTCACGCCCCCCAGTCCTCCTCGGGACGAGGAAGTTGGCGGCCACGTGGCCCTGGAGGTGGTCGACCGCGGCGAACGGCAGTTCGCGGGCCGCGGCGAGGGCCTTCGCGGTGGAGAAGCCCACGAGCAGCGCGCCGACGAGCCCGGGGCCCTGTGTGGCGGCGACGGCATGGATGTCGTCGAGAGTCGCGTCGGCGTCGGCGAGCGCCTGCTCGACGATCACGTTCACGAGCTCGAGGTGGTGGCGGGAGGCGATCTCGGGCACGACGCCGCCGAAGCGGTCGTGGGCGCGTTGCGAGGAGATGACGTTCGAGCGGATCGTGCCGTCGCCGTCCACCACAGCCGCGCAGGTGTCGTCGCAGCTCGTCTCCAGGGCGAGAATCGTCATGCGGAGATGCCTCGAGGACGGCGGCCTCTCGATGGCTCGCCGTCAGCGCGCCCATGCACAACGAAGACCGTCATACCCGACCCGGATTGGGCACGTCGTGGAGCGATCCCGCGAGCGTGCCCGGAGTGCGCCACATCACGAGCGCGTCCTCGCCGTTGTCCTGGTAGTAGCGCCTGCGCAGGCCCGCGGCGCGAAAGCCTTCGCGCTCGTAGAGGTGGATCGCGACGTCGTTCGAGCGGCGCACCTCGAGCGTGAAGCGAGCGGCTTCGTCGTTCACCCGCTCGTACAGCTCCGCCAGCAGCGCCGAGGCAACGCCCTTGTGCTGATGGTCGACGTCCACCGCGACGTTCATCACATGCCACACGGTGTCGTAGCGCGAGCAGATCAGGTAGCCCACGAGCCGCCGCTGGTGAACCGCCGCCAGGCAGATGCCCGAGGACTTGGAGAGCTCCAGCACGAACATCGCGAGCGACCACGGGGTGGGAAAGGCGCGCCGCTCGATCGCGATCACGCGCGGCAGGTCGGCATAGGCGAGCTCCCTCACCTCCACCGAGAACGACCCCTCGGTCGCGATCTCAGCCATCGACGCCACTACGAGGGCGCTCCCTCCAGGGCGAGCTCTGCGTCGGGCCGGCGCCTGTAGTCCGGCAGGACCTGGTTCTCCGCCGGGTCGCCGCAGACCCCCAACTCGCAGATCGCCCGCGCGCTCACCCTGTGCAGCGGCGAGCGGTCGTCGGGCACGAGCACGCCCGCCTGAACAAGCTCGTCGCGATAGCGCACGGCTCCGTCGCCCAGCGCGGTCCAGCGCCGCACGCCTGTGCGGACTTCCGCGCGGTCGCGCAGCTCGCCAAGCTCTGTCGGGGCGAGCGGTTGGGGCGCGAGGAGCTCGACGTCGCCGTTGTATGCCGCCGCGAACACCTCGCCCCGCCGCGCGTCGATCACCGCCAGCACCCCGCCCGCCTCCTCGACCCCCTCCGTCTCCTCGACCCCACCCGCCTCCTTTACCCCGCCCGTCTCATCAGCCTCGGCCGCCCCACAATGCTCGTCGAGACCGATGCGCACGGCTACGTGCGCGAGCGCGCGCAGGCTCGACACGCCCACGAGACCCACCCCGAGCGACTGCGCAAGCCCCCGGGCGCTCGCCACGCCGATGCGCAGGCCCGTGAAGGTTCCCGGTCCCACACCCACGGCGATCCGCTCGATCTCTGGCCAGCCCAGCCCCGCGTCGACCAGCAGACGGTGAGCAAGTGGCAGCAGCCGCGTGGCATGACCCGGTCGCTCCTCGCCCTCGGGGTCGTCGCGCGCTTGCAGGACGCGCCCGTCGACGAGCATCAAGCCAACCGCGGTGGCGCGAGTGGAGGTGTCGAGGCCCAGCACGATCATCGCCCCGCCTCCGCCCGCCGCGGCCGCTCGGATTCGCGCGAGGCGCTTCCCTGCGCCGCGGCGAGCGCCTGCTCGTCGCGCTCGATCGCCTCCACCTCTATGCGTCGCCCATCGCCGCCCAGGTGGGTGAGGGTCACGCGCATGCACGCGCCCTGCAGCTCGGCGCCGGCCTCCTCCGGCCACTCCACGAACGCGATACGGCCCTCGCCGACATAGTCAGCCAAGCAGGTCCGGCTCCTCCTGGGCAAGGCCGGCAAGACGGTAGAGGTCCAGGTGCGAGACGGTCACGTGAGAGCCCTCGTAGCGGTGTCCGATCGAGAACGTGGGGCTCGTCACAGGGTCCGACACGCCGAGCGCCCTAGCGGCGGCGCGCACGAACGTGGTCTTGCCGGCGCCCAGCTCGCCCCTCACGAGCACGATGTCGCCGGGCTTCAGCGCAGCGGCAAGCTCGGTGCCCAACGCCTCGGTTTGACGCCGATCCGAGGTCTCGACGATGCGTGTCGCCACTCCAGAAGCGTAGGGCCTATCGGCGCAATGCCCTGGGCTACCGGGAAAACGGCGTCGGCTCGCGGTGGTCTACCGCAAAAGACGGCCGGCTCGCGCGAGAGGGGAGCGCGAGCCGGCCGTGGTGCTTGGGAGGATGGAGATGACTTCCCTATCGGCAAGCCGCATCGCTTGCTTTAGCGATTGCACGAGGGCTTCAGGCCGGCGCAGAGTGGTGTTCAGGGAACCAAGGGGGGAGTGGATGTTCATTTGTGAAATTTTGCGATGGTATATACGTAATGTATCTATGATGGTAAAATCTCAAAAAATATTGACCCCTCCTCCTTTATCTTCGGCTGTCACGACGGACGTCGAACCCACGTCAAGCCCTTACACCCATTGCCTCCGAGCGCGCCGAGCTCAAAAGAGGTCGAGCTGGTTCGCCGCGTCGTGCGACTGCGCGAGCGGCACATCCCCTGCCCGCTGCCCACTCGACGGGTTCGCCGCCGAC
Source organism: uncultured Solirubrobacterales bacterium (assembly GCA_963729925.1). Lineage (GTDB taxonomy): Bacteria > Actinomycetota > Thermoleophilia > Solirubrobacterales > Solirubrobacteraceae > Palsa-744. The sequence goes on from CAVSPS010000010.1 coordinate 113,743, forward strand.
GGACCCGGCTCCGCCACGTCAGTCTCCGGAATCGGCTCGATCTCCTCCGCCGGCTGCTCGGGCGGGTCCAGCGCCAGCAGCTCGGGCAAACGCGAGAAGTCCTCGCGCAGGGTTTCGAGCATGCGCGGGGTGTAGAGCGCCGCGGCGGGATGGAAGATCGGGTAGAGCCGCACCGCGCGCCTACCCAGCGTAAGCACCTCCGGCCGGCCGTGTAGGCGCGTGATCCCCGTCGGATCGTCCCTGAGCAGCTTCGTCGAGAAGTTGCCGAGCGAGCAGATCACGCGCGGCTGGATCAGCTCCACCTGGCTGTAGAGATACTCGCTGCAATTCTCGATCTCCACCGGGAGCGGGTCGCGGTTGCCCGGTGGCCTGCACTTGAGCACATTCGCGATGAACACGTCCGCGCGCGCCAGCCCGATCTCTCCCAGCAGCGTGTCCAGGAGCTTGCCCGCGCGGCCCACGAACGGCAGCCCCTGCTCGTCCTCGCTGGCGCCCGGGGCCTCCCCGACGAACATGAGATCGGCGTCGGCGTTGCCTGCGCCGAACACGACGCTCTTGCGCGTCGTCGGCAGCTCCTGGCAGCGCACGCAACGCTGGGTCTGCTCGAAGACCCGCTTGAGCGCCTCGCGGCGCTGCTCGGCCGGCTGGTGGATCTCTGCGTGGGGCACCGGACCCGAGATGGTAGTCACACACGTGCCCCGGCGGCATCGGTATGCTTAAGCGAGTCGCGACCGGTATCCCTCGGGAACTGGACCGAGCCAGATGAACTCGCCATCGATCTGCCGACATCGATCAGGCCATGAGGGTGCTGCGCACCGTGGGGAATCTGCGGGCGGCGCTCGAGCCGGCCCGGCGGGCAGGCCGCACGATCGGCCTCGTCCCCACGATGGGCGCCCTGCACGAGGGCCATCTGTCGCTGATGGCGGCGGCCCGATTGCGGTGCGAGATCGTCGTCGTGTCGCTGTTCGTGAACCCCGCCCAGTTCGACGAGCGCTCCGACCTCGACCGCTACCCGCGCAACGAGCGGCGCGACCGCGAGCTGGCCGAGCGGGCCGGCGCCGAACTCCTGTTCGCGCCCAGCGCCGACGAGGTCTATCCCCCGGGCTTCGCGACCTCGGTCGAGGTGCTCGGCCTGACCGATCGCCTGGAGGGGGCCGTGCGCGGGGCATCGCACTTCCGCGGCGTGACGACGGTCGTGACCAAGCTGCTGAACATGGTGGCGCCGGACGTCGCCTACTTCGGCCAGAAGGACGCCCAGCAGGCGATCGTGATCAAGCGGCTCGTGGCCGACCTCGATATGCCGGTGCGCATCGAGACATGCCCCACCGTGCGCGAGCCCGACGGCCTTGCGATGTCGAGCCGCAACGCCCGCCTGAGCCCCGAGGAGCGCGCCCGCGCGGTGGCGCTGCATCGTGCGCTTGACGCCGCCGATCAACTCGTGGCCAAGGGCGAGCGCTCGGCCGCCGTGCTGGTCGAACGTGCGCGCTCGGCGATGAGGCCGTTTGACGTCGAGCCCGAGTACCTGGAGCTCGTCGATCCCAGCACGTTGGAGCCCATCGATCGCCTGAACGCCTCCGCACTGCTGACAGTCGCCGCGCACATCGGGAACACGAGGCTGATCGACAACGTAATGCTCGAACCCTCCCCCAAAATCAACTACTCAGGAGAGCCGATAGCCACATGCAGCGTGTGATGCTCAAGTCCAAGATCCACAGGGCCACCGTTACCGACTGCGACCTGCATTACGTGGGGTCGATCACGGTCGACCCCGACCTGCTCGAAGCGGCCGACATCCTCGAGCACGAGCAGGTCCACGTCGTGGACATCGACAACGGCGCCCGCTTCGAGACCTACACGATCGCCGGGCAGCGCGGCTCGGGTGACGTCAAGGTGAACGGGGCCGCCGCGCGACTCGTGCACCGCGGCGACACCGTCATCGTCATCTCCTACGGCCAGTACGACCGCGCGGAGATGGAGCACTACGAGCCTCGCGTAGTTCACGTGCAGGCGAACACCAACAGCATCATCACCGTCGACGACGCGGTGGCGACCCTGCTGAGCTCGGTATCGGACCCGCTTGACGGGGCCTTGCCGAGTGAGCGCTGAGGCGTCAACCAGCGCCAGAGAGGAGCACCCATGTCAAGCCATCCCAGCAATGCCACATCCGGTCATCCCGGTGACACGACGCCCGGCCAAGCGGGACTCGGCGTCCCCTCGGACCCCGGCCGGCTGCCGATGACGCTGCCGCTGCTCTCCGAGAAGAAGCGCCTCGGCGAGCCGATCGTGATGGTCACCGCCTATGACTACCCCAGCGCCCGCGCGGCGGAGAGCGCCGGGGTTGACCTCGTGCTCGTCGGCGACTCGGCGGCCACCACAATCCTCGGCTACAACTCCACCACGCCTGTCGACCTCGACGACATGCTCGTGCTCGCGCGGGCCGTACGTCGCGGGCTGAAGACACCCTTGATGATCGGCGACCTCCCGTTCGGCTCGTACGAGATAAGCGACGAGCAGGCCGTGACGAGCGCGATTCGCATGGTCAAGGAAGCGGGCTGCGACGCGGTCAAGCTCGAGGGCGGCGGCCCCGCTCCCGCCGGCCGCGCACGCGCGATCGTGGGCGCTGGGATCCCCGTCATGGGGCACGTGGGCCTCACGCCGCAGAGCTCCACCGCGCTCGGCGGCTGGAAGGCACAGGGCCGCAGCGCGCGGGCCGCGGCGCGGATCGCCTCCGAGGCGATGGCCCTCCAGGGCAGCGGCTGCTTCGCGATCGTGTTCGAGGCGATCCCGAGCGCGGTCACCAAGGAGCTCATGCCCCACATCGAGGTGCCCGTGATCGGCATCGGCGCGGGCCCCGACACCGACGGCCAGGTGCTCGTGTTCCACGACCTGCTCGGCATCCGCGACGGCCTGGGCCCGCGCTTCGTCAAGCGCTACGCCAATCTCCAGCGGGAGATGAACGCGGGCGTGGCGGCCTACGCGCAGGACGTGCGCAGTGGACGCTACCCCGGTCCCGAGCACGGCTACTCGATCGACGCGGGCGAGCTCGCCGAGCTGCACGCGCTGCTGGGGTAGGCGTTTTTTGGATTTGGGGCGTTCTCGCGGCGCGACGACGCCCGCGACTGCACGAACCTCCGTCGCCACGACGTGCGTGCGCAGTGGAGGACACGCGCCCGTCAAGCGGGTGAGGCAGGCTCCTATTCGACCTTGCGCAGGAGCTTCGCGGGCGCTCCCGCGACGATCGAGTAGGGCTCGATGTCTTTGGTGACCACGCTGTTGGCGCCGATCACACAGCGCTCGCCGATGCTCACGCCGCTCGTGACCACAACATGGGCGCCGAGCCAGCAGTTGTCCCCAATCCTGGTGGGCCCCTTGCTCTCGAAGCCCTGCCAGGTGATCGGCCTATTCGGATCGTCGTAGCGATGGCTCGAGTCCGACACGAAGCAGCCATTGGCCAACATGCAGTGATCGCCGATCTCCACAAGCTGCTCCGCGGCGATCATCGCGCCCATGTTCAAAAACGTGCCTTCGCCGATCATCACGCGCGCATCACCGGGCATCGTTATCCACACGTTCGGCTCCAACAGGACGTGCGGACCGATCTGAAGGCGCCCCTCCCTCATCGCCTCCAGCACGTTGCCGTGAACGGGCCAGCGCACGAACGCTTCGCGCTTTGCCATCTCGCGGTGGATCGCCAGACGATTCCAAGGCAGCGAGTTGCGCTCATACCATCTCCACTTGGCGGCCCAGAGACGGGCCTGCCGACCGATAGAGGATCCCGTCGATCCTCTATCGGTCGTCACGCGGCCACCTTGGCCCGGCGCTTGCGCGGAGCGGGCTTGCGCTCGGGCGCGAGCAGCTCCCTCAGGAACTCGCCGGTGTGCGACCCCTGCTCGCCCGCCACCTCCTCGGGGGTCCCCGCGGCGATAACCATTCCCCCCTCCTCGCCGCCCTCCGGTCCCATGTCGATCAGACGGTCCGCGCACTTGATCACGTCGAGATTGTGCTCGATCACAACCACGCTGTTGCCCGCGTCCACGAGGCGCTGCAACACCTCCAACAGGCGCTGCACGTCGGCGAAGTGCAGCCCGGTGGTGGGCTCGTCGAGGATGTACAGCGTACGCCCCGTCGCCACCTTCGAGAGCTCGGTGGCGAGCTTCACGCGTTGTGCCTCCCCGCCCGACAGCGTCGTCGCGGGCTGACCGAGGCGGATATATCCGAGCCCGACCGCGTCGAGCGTCTCCAACCGCCGGCGGATCTTGGGAATGTGCTCGAAGAACTTCAGCGCCTCCTCCACCGGCATGCCGAGCACCTCGGCGATGCTCCTGCCCTTGAACTTCACCTCCAGCGTCTCGCGGTTGTAGCGCCTCCCGTCGCACTGCTCGCACGGCACGTACACGTCCGGCAGGAAGTGCATCTCGATCTTGATCTGCCCGTCCCCTCTGCACACCTCGCAACGGCCGCCCTTCACGTTGAAGGAGAAGCGCCCGGGCTTATACCCGCGCGCGCGAGCCTCCTGGGTCTTTGAGAACAGATCCCTGATCACGTCGAACAGCCCCGTATAGGTGGCGGGGTTCGAGCGCGGAGTGCGCCCGATCGGCGATTGATCCACCGCGATGATCTTGTCGAGCTGGTCCAACCCATGGATCGCGCGGTGCGCGCCGGGCCGCTGACGGGCCCTGTGCAGGCGATTTGCCACAGCCTTGAACAGCACTTCGTTGACCAGCGTCGACTTGCCCGACCCCGACACCCCCGTCACGCACGTGAGCGTGCCGAGCGGCACGTGCACGTCGACGTCTCTCAGGTTGTGCTGCTTGGCGCCCAAGATCTCCACATACCCCGTGGGGGTGCGCCGCTCGGCGGGCAGCTCGATCGTGCGCGTCCCCGCGAGGAACTGCCCCGTCAGCGACTCCTTCACCCGCTGCACCTTCGCCGCCGTGCCCTCGGCCACGATCCACCCGCCGTGCTCCCCCGCGCCCGGTCCCAGATCGACGAGATGGTCGGCGCTGCGCATCGTCTGCTCGTCGTGCTCCACCACGATCACCGTGTTGCCGAGGTCGCGCAACCGCTCGAGCGTTCCGATCAACTTCGCGTTGTCGCGCTGGTGCAACCCGATGGAGGGCTCGTCGAGGATGTACAGCACCCCCACGAGCGACGATCCGATCTGCGTCGCCAGCCTTATCCGCTGCGCCTCGCCGCCTGACAGCGTGGACGCCGCGCGGTCCATCGAGAGGTAGCCGATCCCAACGTTCTCCAAGAACCGCAGCCGCTCGGAGATCTCCCGCAGGACGAGCCGCGCCACGTGCCTGTCGGTCTCCGAGAGCTCCACCTCTCCCAGCCACGCGAGCGCCCTGCGCGCCGACAGCGCGCAGAAGTCCTCGATGCGCGTACCCGCCACGAGCACCGCGCGCGACTCCGCTCGCAAACGCGCGCCGCCGCACTCCGGACACGCCCGCAGGGACATGAACTCCTCGATCTTCTCCCGCGTCCACTCCGAGTCGGTCTCGCGGTAGCGGCGCTGCAGGTTCGCCACCACACCCTCGAAGCGCGTCCCGTACGAACGGCTGCGCCCGTAGCGGTTTCTATAAGTGATCTGCAGCGGCTCGCCGTTCGTGCCATGCAGGAAGAGGTCCCGGTGCTCTCCAGGGAGCTCCTCCCACGGCGCCTCGAGGTCGACCTTGTAGCGCTTGGCGATCGCCTCGGTCACCTGCTCGTAGTAGTTCGACACGCTGTTCGCCCACGGCGCGATCGCCCCCTCGGCGACCGACAGGCTCGGGTCGGGCACCACCAGCTCCGGATCGATCACCATCTGAGACCCGAGCCCCGTGCACCGCTCGCACGCCCCGTGGGGAGAGTTGAAGGAGAAGATGCGCGGCTCCAGCTCGACGAGCGACGGTCCGTGCTCAGGGCACGCAAACCTCTCGGAGAACGTGAACACCGAGCCCGGCCGCGGCTTCTCGCCGGGGACGATCTGCTGGGAAGGCGCCTTCGTGCCGAGAGCGCCCGACGAATGCGAATGAGCCGATCCTGCATTTCGCACGCCACCCCCTCCCCCATCATCCTCGCCGCGTGAGGACCCCACGATCTCGATCTCCACGAGGCCGTCCGCGAGCCCCACCGCCGTCTCGATCGAGTCCGCCAGCCGCTTGCGAATGTCGTGGCGCATCGCCAGGCGATCCACCACCACCGAGATGTCGTGCTTGTAGCGCTTGTCGAGCACGATCGACTCCTCGAACATCCTCACGCGCCCGTCGATCTTCACGCGCGCATACCCGTCCGCGCGCAGCTCCTCGATCAGCTTGCCGTACTCGCCCTTGCGCCCCCTCACCACCGGCGCCAACACCATGAAGCGCGTGCCCTCCGCCAGCTCCATCGTCTGGTCGATGATCTGCTCGGCCGACTGCCCCACGATCGGACGCCCGCACAAGGAACAGTGCGGCTTGCCCACCCTCGCCCACAGCAACCGCAGGTAGTCGTAGATCTCGGTCACCGTCCCCACGGTCGAGCGCGGATTGCGCGAAGTGGTCTTCTGGTCGATCGAGATCGCCGGCGAGAGTCCCTCAATCGAGTCCACGTCGGGCTTGTCCATCTGGCCGAGAAACTGCCTCGCGTACGCGCTCAGCGACTCCACGTAGCGCCGCTGCCCCTCCGCGTAGATCGTGTCGAACGCGAGGCTCGACTTGCCCGACCCCGACAGGCCCGTGATCACCACCAGGGCGTCCCTCGGCAGCTCCAAGGAGATGTCCTTCAGGTTGTGCTCCCTGGCGCCGGAGACGACAATCTTGTCGGAGGTGCTCATCGCCGCGGTCCGCTCGGCACGGCGGTCTTCTCGGTGCAGGCCATCTCGAAGGGCATTCTAGTCGGGCGAACAGATGTTCGTGCCCAGCTTTGCGCCGCGGCGGAGGCTCACGCGCGCTCACTCGCCGACGCGGTGGGGCGGTGGAGCGGCGTCGCGGTGGTGGTTGTCCTTCGATTCGGCTGTCCCGCGCGTGCGTGCGTGCGTGCGCGTGTGGGCGGGGTCGCGGTGATGGTTGTTGTTCTTCGATTCGGCTGCACCGCGCGCGTGCGTGCGTGCGTGCGCGCGCGCGTGTCCCGCGGTCAGCAACGCTACCGTGGCGTGCTCACGTCGCCGGCCCCGAGCAGCTCCGCCAGGCGAGCGTGCTGCGTGGAGTCCTTCCCGAGCATGTCATCGACCCAACGAAAAACCGCTCCCGCGTCGATCTCCGTGCCCCAACTCACCATCTCTTCGACGTCCACCCAGTCCTTGGGCCGGTCGAAGACCACCTTGCACACGATCAGGTCCTCCGGGGAGAGGATCGGTATCCGCACGCGACCGAAGCTCACCTCGCGCGAGCGTGCCGCCATCTCCTCGTGGAGCTGGAGGGTTGCGAAGAAGAGATCCAGGTACGAGCCATCCCAGTCCAGCCTGGCCTGACCGTCGCGCTCGATCGCCGCTCGGTCGGATCGCGAGACCGTCACGCCCAGATGGGCGAGCGCGCCGAGCACGGGGTCCGCATGCTCGGGTGTGACGGTCACATTGAGATCGATGTCAGTGGTGGCGCGCGGGCTGCGATACCAGGCCAGCGCTATCGCCCCGCCGAACTGGTGTGGCACCCTCATGGAGTCGAGCATCTCGTGCACCGCCACGATCCTGGAGACGAGACCGCCCAGCCTGCGCGTATCCGTGCCGCTCATGTCCTGCCCAGGCCCGCAGCCCGCCGCCGCTCGATGAGCCTGCCCAGACTCATGTCCCGCCCGGGCTCGCAGCCCGCCGCCGCTCGACGAGCCTGCCCAGCGCGGGAAAGGCAAGCGGCTCGAACGGCCTCGGAGGCTGGCTGGCGGCAACGGCGTCCGCGAAGCCCAGCAGGTCGATGAGCACCACCCCCGGGTCCGCCGGCCGAATCGCGGGCGGTCGCTGAAAGGCCAAGGCCATCCGCCGGGACGTCTCCACGAAGCGGCCGGCCGAATCGCTGGCCGAATCGCGGGCCGAATCGCGGTCGCCCGGGCCGGCGCCGGTCCCCGCCGGCACCCGCGCCCCTGCCCGCCGGCCCGAGGCGAGCACCGCCTGGACCTCGAACGGCCGCCTCGCCCGCCGGGCAGCCGCCGCGAGCACCTCGTCGGTCAGGACGTCGAAGCCGGCGAGCGTGCGCGCACGGGGACCCTTCGGCGTGTGAACCGATTCCCGGACCTCGAATCGCCCGTTGCGGCGCGCCACCACGTAAGCCATGCCCACTATCATACCACTATGTCGCACCCACTAGCGGCTTGTCTTTAGCGAACGCGGTCCGTTGCGCCTCGCCGGCCGACCCCGAGCGACGGGCTGAGCGCTTTCGATCCGACCGCCCCATGGGACAAGATGCGGGGCGATGCCGGTGGAGATCAGCCACGACGCGCACGCCGTGGTGGCCGAACGGCTGACGGTGGTGCGCGGCGGGATCGAGGTGTTGCACGAGCTCTCGTTCACGATCGTCCCCGGCCAGATCACCGGTCTGCTCGGTCCGAGCGGCTGCGGCAAGTCGACGCTCATGCGCGCGCTCGTGGGTGTCCAGGCGCACGTGTCCGGGCAACTGAAGGTCCTGGGAGAGCCCGCCGGGGCGCCGACCCTGCGACGACGGGTCGGATACATGACGCAGGCCCCATCGGTGTACGGGGACATCACCGTATACGAGAACCTCGTCTACTTCGCCGCCGTGCTCGGCGTCGCACGCGCGGAGATCGATCCGCTGCTGAAGATGGTGGACCTTGCCAGGGAGGCCCGCCGTCGCGTGGACACGCTCTCCGGCGGCCAGCGCGCCCGCGTGTCGCTCGCCTGCGCGCTGCTCGGGGGACCAAAGCTCCTGGTCCTCGACGAGCCGACCGTAGGTCTGGATCCGGTCCTGCGCAAGCGCCTGTGGGGCCTCTTCAAAGAGCTGGCGGGGAGCGGCGCCACGCTGATCGTCTCAAGTCACGTGATGGACGAGGCTCGCCACTGCGACGAGCTGCTGCTCATGCGCGAGGGCGCCGTCCTCGTTCACGACACGCCGAGCGCTCTGGCGGCGCGCGCGGGCACCGACGACCTCGAGCACGCGTTCCTCACGCTCGTCGAATCCACCGCAGGGATGGGCGCCACAGGGCGGACCAGCGCAGCCGCCGCCCCACCGAAGGGCTCGAGCCGCCGCGGCAGGTGGTGAGCGCATGACCGGTCAAACCCGTGCAACCGCCCGGCGCGTGATGGGCCAACTGCGCAACGACCCCCGCACGATCGCGCTCGTGCTCGTCGTGCCGTGGGTGTTGATGACGATCCTGCGCTTGGTGTACGAGCACCGCCTGCGCGTGTTCGACCAGGTCGGCGCCCCGCTGCTGGCGGTCTTTCCCCTGGCCACGATGTTCGTGGTCAGCTCGGTGGCGGTGCTCCGCGAGCGCACCAACGGCACCTTGGAGCGCCTGCTCACCACGCCGCTGAACCGGCTGGCGCTGCTCGGCGGCTATGCCATCGCGTTCGCGCTGCTGGCCACCATCCAGGCCGTCTCCGTGTCCGCGCTCACTCTGGGCGTGCTCGGCCTGCACGTGGCCGGACCCACGGCGATGGTCCTCGTGCTGTGCGTCGCCATCGCGATTCTCGGCATGGGGCTCGGCCTGCTGGCGAGCGCGTTCGCCCACACCGAGTTTCAGGTCGTACAGTTCTTCCCGGCCGCCATCTACCCGCAGATGCTGCTCGCGGGCCTGCTCATTCCGCGCCAGCGCATGACCGGGGCGCTTCATACTCTCTCCGACTTGATGCCCCTGTCCTATGCGGTCGATGCGATGCACCACATCAGCCATGAGCGCGGAGTCGCACCCGCTCTGTGGGGCGACCTGGCGATCGTGGTCGCATTCGCGGTGGCTTCCGTGGCGATCGGCGCGGTCACGCTACGCCGCCAGACCGCGTGAGTCGTCGAGTGAGGTCGGCCCTTCCTCCCGGCCCGATTCCCTACCCTTCGATCGCCGCGTAAACCTCGTCCAGCAGCCTGTCGCGGTCGGCGATCTCGAAGTTCTCGGCCAGATACCGCCCGGTCTCCTCGCGCGAGTCGCCGTTCAGCGCCATGTTGAGCGCCACGAGGCGCGCGCCGTCGAGGTCGCCGGAGGCTGACGATCGCCCGCCGTGGTCCTCCCGCAATGGCTCCTCCTCGCGCGCGAGCTCACCCGACGGCGACCCCGCGTGCGCATCGGTGTGTGGCTCGCCATCGAGCTCGTCGTATGGATCGCCCTGCATCCCACCGTGCGACTCGCTGAGCGGCTCCACGAACGGCTCGTCGTGTCGCTCCTCCGCCGGCGCCACCACCAGGACATCCTCCGCCCCGCCCGCGCCCTCGCCCGGCCCCGCATTCGCGCCCGTGCCGGCGCGCCCCGCCGCGGCGTCGTAAAGCGCCTCCATCTCAGTCTCAACGGCCGCCAGATCCCCTGCCAGGCGCCCCGCGCCACTGCGCAGGCTCTCCACGAGCGCGCGCGTCTCCCCGTCCATCGATCCCACACGCACCAGCACCGCCTCGGTGGCCTGTGACACCCGCGCCACGTGCTCCTGCGCGCGCGCCACCGCCTCCTCGCGCGTGCGCTTCGCGTCCTTATCCGCCGCCTCGCGCGCCTGACGCGCCTGCTCGGCCGCCTCACGCTCGATCGTCTCCGCCGTCGCCTGCGCCGCCTCGAGGATCCCCTGCACCTGCGTGCCCGCCGTGGCGGCCAGCGACTCCCGCCCGCGGCTGCCCGCCTCGCGGCGCAGCTCCTCTACGTCCGCGGCGAGCGCCCGCAGGTGGGCGTCCACGCTCGCCGGGTCGTATCCGCGGCGGACGATCGGGAAGTCGCGCCGTTCGATCCCCTGACGGTCCAGTTCCACGGCGCTCATCCTATGCCACCTCGCCCGCCGGGGCCTCAGAGGCGTGCACGTCGCGCAGCTCACGCCGCAGCTCCCTGATCTCGTCGCGCAACTGGGCCGCGTACTCGAACCTCAGATCGTCGGCCGCGGCGATCATCTCCTCCTCGAGCTCCACCACCATGCGCTCCAGCTCGTGCGTCGGCATCTCTTTCGCCTTCGCCCTCGTGGCGCTTGCCTGTGCCCTGCGGGTACGGCGCCCTCCCTTCGGCACCTTCGACTCGGATTGCAGGAACTCCGCGATATCGGAGATGCCCTTCACGATCGTCGCCGCCGTGATGCCGTGCTGCTCGTTGTATGCGAGCTGGATCTCCCGCCGCCGGTCGGTCTCCTCGAGCGCGGCCCGCATCGCCTTCGTCTCCTTGTCGGCGTACATGAGCACCGTGCCGTTGACATTGCGCGCCGCCCTGCCGATCGTCTGGATCAGCGAGGTCTCTCCTCTGAGGAACCCCTCCTTGTCGGCGTCGAGGATCGCCACGAGCGAAACCTCCGGCAGGTCGAGCCCCTCGCGCAGCAGGTTCACCCCCACGAGCACGTCGTACTCGCCGAGCCGCAGGTCCCTGATGATCTGGATGCGCTCGAGCGTGTCGATCTCCGAGTGCAGGTATCTCACCTTGAAGCCCATCTCGATCAGATACTGCGAGAGATCCTCGCTCATCTTCTTCGTGAGCGTGGTCACGAGCACTCGCTCGTCCGCATCCACCCGCTTGCGGATCTCGTTCATCAGATCGTCGATCTGGTTACGGGTCTCGCGCACCTCCACCTCCGGGTCCACGATGCCCGTCGGCCTCACGATCTGCTCGACGATCCTCCCCGAGCGGGTACGCTCGTATTCCCCGGGCGTCGCCGACACGAACACGAGCTGCGGCGTGATCGAGAGGAACTCCTCGAACGTCTGCGGGCGGTTGTCCATCGCGCTCGGCAGCCTGAAGCCGTAGTCCACGAGCGTGCGCTTGCGCGATCGGTCGCCCTCGAACATCCCCCCGATCTGCGGCACCGTCTGGTGGGACTCGTCGATGAAGCACACGAAGTCCTCCGGGAAGTAGTCGATCAGGCAGTAGGGCCGCTCGCCCGGCCCCCGCCCGTCGAGGATGCGCGAGTAGTTCTCGATCCCCGAGCAGAATCCCATCTCGCGCAGCATCTCCATGTCGTACTGCGTGCGCTGGCGAAGACGATGGGACTCCAGCTGCTTGCCCTCGGCCTCGAGCTGCTCGCAGCGCTCGTTCAGCTCTCTGCCGATCTCCGCCACGCCGTCCTCGATCGTGCCCTCCTTGACGTTGTAGTGAGTGGCCGGCCAGATCGCCACGTGCTCCAAATCGTCGGCGATCAGCTCTCCGGTGAGCGGATCGAAGTGCTGCAATCGCTCCACCTCGTCGCCGAACAGGGTCGCCCGGAACGCCGTCTCGGCGTACGCGGGGAACACCTCGAGCGTCTCGCCCTTCACCCTGAACGTCCCGCGCGCCAGCACCGTGTCGTTGCGCGTGTATTGGATCGACACGAGCTTTCTCAGCAGCTTCTCGCGATCGATCTCCTCGCCCCTGCGCAATATCTGCATGTTCATCTCATACGTCTCGGGCGACCCGAGTCCGTAGATGCACGACACCGACGCCACCACAATCACGTCACGCCGCGCGAACACCGCGGCGGTGGCGGCGTGCCTGAGACGGTCCACCTCCTGGTTGATGGCGGAGTCCTTCTCGATATACAGGTCCCGGCTCGGCACGTACGCCTCGGGCTGGTAGTAGTCGTAGTAGGACACGAAGTACTCCACCGCGTTCTCGGGGAAGAACGTGCGGAACTCGTTGCACAGCTGCGCCGCGAGCGTCTTGTTGTGGGCGATCACGAGCGCCGGCTTCTGCACCTCTGCGATCACGCCCGCCATCGTCATCGTCTTGCCGGTGCCGGTGGCCCCCAGCAGCGTCTGGAAGCGCTCCCGCGCGCGCACGCCCTCGGCGAGCTGCGCGATCGCCTTCGGCTGGTCGGCCGTCGGGGTGAACGCCGTGTCGAGCTTAAACTCTGGCATCGCCCTCCTACGGTAGCCCGAGCTGGTGGGCGTAGACGGAGCGATACTCCCCCTGCGCGCGCATAACCCGTCGCACGTAAGCCTGGGTCTCGGGGAAGGGTATGTCCGCCACCGTCAGCGCCCTGCCTTCTCCGCGCGCCTTCGCCACCCACGCGTCCACGTTCGCCAATCCCCCGTTGTACGCCGCCACGGCGAGCATCTCGTCGCCTTCGTAGTGGTCGAGCAGATAGCGCAGATACCAGCTCCCGTACGCCACGTTGATCTTCGGCGTGGCGAGGTCGCCCGTGGTGAAGCGCACACCCCCCGAGAGGTGGGCGATGTATTCGGCGGTGGCGGGCTCTATCTGCATCAGCCCGAGCGCGCCCGCCGAGGAGGTGCGCGGTTCGAACTTTGTCTCCGCGTAGATCACCCCGGCGATCAGGGCGGGATCGAGGTGCTTCTCAGCAGCCTGTTCGCGGATCACGACCGCGTCGCTGAGCGGCAGCCCGCCGCTTGAGTGATCGTGCTGGACGCGGGTGACGACCACGACGACGAGCACGACGATCGCGCCTGTCGCGCCGAGCATGCGCAGCAGGGAGCGGCCGGGAGACGACCCTGCCGCGCGACCCCCGCGCGTGCGCCCGCTCGCGCGGGGCCCCGCCGAATAGCGCGTGCTCATCCCCCTCCCCCAACCCACGCCTCCGTCAGGAGGCGTGACCCCATCCGGGTGTAGCTCATCGAGGAAGCTTGGCAAGAACCCCGGCCAGCTCGCGCCGCAGATCCTCGATGCTGCCGTCGTTGTGCACGACAAATGTCGCACGTTGCGCCTTTTCGCCCTGCGAGAGCTGCCTCGCCACGCGCTCGTCGGCGAGCGCGTGGCCGCGTCCCTCGGCTCGCTCTCTGCGCGTGTCCTCGCGCGCCACGACGGCGATCGTCGCGTAGAAGCCGCCCTCCATGCCCGCCTCGAACAGCAGCGGCACCTCCACCACGGCGGCCCTCGGCGCGGGTCTGAGCGCGCGCACGTGCTCGAGCCATCCGGCGATGCGCGCCCCCACGAGTGGCCACAACAGGCCCTCGAGCCACTTGCGCTCCTGCTCGCCGCCCGCGAACGCCCTGGCGGCAACCGCGGGCCTGTCCACCACTCCGCCGGGCGCCACCTCCGCGCCCCAGCGCTCCACCACGGCGTCCCGCACTCGCTCGTCGGCGTACAACTCGTGCACCACATCGTCGGTGGAGAGCACCTGCGCGCCGAGCTCTGCGAGCGCCTGCAGGGCGGTGGACTTGCCCGCCCCCATGCCACCGGTCAACCCGACGAACGGCACCACCGGCGTCGGCCCGTACCCCGTCAGTCTTGTGCTTGCTCGCCGACGGGCCGCTCGGCTGAGGGCTGCTGGGCAGCTGGCTCTTCGACCGAGGGCTCCTCGGCGGTGACCTCGGCAGCGGGCTGCTCGGCGGCTGGCTCCTCCGCTGCAGGCGCCTCGACCGGGGACTCCTCGACCGCGACCTCGACCACCGGCTCCTCCACCGCCGGTTGCTCAGCCGCGGGCTGCTCAACCGCGACCTCGGCCGCAGGCTCCTCTGCGGCAGGCTCCTCCGATGCGGGCTGCTCGATGGCCACCTCCGGGGCCGGCTGCTCGACGACCTCAGCCGCCGACTGTTCGGCTGCGGACTCCTCGCCGGCGTCCGGCGCGGCGAGGAGCTCGGCCGAGGCCTGGTCGGCCGGCGCCTCTGCGGCGGGCTGCTCGGTAGCCTCCTCGGCAGCCGCCGACTCCGCGCGGTGCAGCGGCAGGATCTGGTCCTCGACCCGCTTGGCCGACAGCGACAGGCGCCTGCGCTCGGAGTCGATCTCGAGGATCTTCACGCGAATCTCATCGCCCGGGTGGACGATCTCGCGCGGGCTCTCGACGTGGTGGCCGGCGAGCTCGGAGATGTGCACGAGCCCCTCGACGCCGTCGAGGACCTCGACGAACGCGCCAAACGTAACCACCTTCGTGACCTTGCCCGCAAGCTCGTCGTTCACGTTGTAGGTGTCCATGATCCGCTGCCACGGGTCTTCCTGGGTCTGCTTGAGCCCAAGCGAGATGCGCTGGCGGTCGCGGTCGATGTCGAGCACCTTCACCTGCACGGTGTCCCCGATGTTGAGGATCTCGCTCGGATGGTTCACGTGCGACCAGGAAAGCTCTGAGATGTGGATCAGGCCGTCGATCCCATCGAGGTCCACGAACGCGCCGAAGTCCACGATGTTGGAGATCTGACCCTCAACGACGAGCCCGGGCTCGAGGCGGTCGAGGATCTGCTGGCGAACCTCCTTGCGCTCCTCCTCGAGCACCGCGCGGCGCGAGAGCACCACGTTGTTGCGCGAGCGGTTGAGCTCGATCACCTTCGTCTCGATCTGCGTGCCGAGGTACTCGTCGAGGTTCGGCACGCGGCGGATGTCGACGAGCGAGGCGGGCAGGAAGCCGCGCACCCCGAGGTCGATGATGAGACCGCCCTTCACCACCTCGATCACAGAGCCCATCACCGGCTCGCCCGACTCAGCGGCGGCCTCGATGCGACGCCACGCCTTCTCGAAGCGAGCGCGCTTCTTGGACATGATGAGACGTCCGTCCTGGTCCTCCTTGGTGAGGACCATCGCATCGACCTCCTCGCCGAGCGACACCTCCTCGCGGGGATCCACGGACTTGCGGATGGAGAGCTCGTTGGCGGGGATGACGCCCTCGGACTTGTAGCCGATGTCGACGAGCACCTCGTCCTTGTCGATGCGAACGACGTTGCCCGTCACGACCTCGCCCTCCTCGAAGGGCTGCATCGTGGCGTCGTAGTTGGGGACTATCTGCCCGTCGATTTCAAGCAGCAGCCCGTTGGACCCCTCGACCACGTGGGCCAGGGGATTCTCGATCAGTGTTTGCACCGGTCGAAGCGTAGCGAAGTCTCACGGAGCGACGACAGTTGGCTCGTGAGCCGGACCGCTCGAGGGGCACCGTCGGATGTGGAGCGGCTGCTCCCTCGGGGTCGGGTTGTGTACGTCGTTGAGGAGGGCCACGCACGCGCGCACGAAGAAAGCTCTCTTCTCACGCGCGCGCATGGCACCCCAAATCGACAGAGCCGCCCCCGCACGCGCGCACGAAGAAAGCTCTCTTCTCACGCGCGCGCATGGCACCCCAAATCGACAGAGCCGCCCCCGCACGCGCCTATGATTCGCGCAATGCCGGTCAGGGCCACCAAGCGCGGCGCGGAGCGCACTCCACTGCGGCGCGACTGCGACGTGCTGGTGTGCGGAGGCTCGTTCGCCGGACTGGCCGTGGCGCGCGAGCTGCGCGAGACGGGCACGCGGGTGCTCGTGGTCGATCGCTACGAGATCGGCGAGCGCCAGACCTCCGCGTGCGCGATCCCCACGACCTGGCTGGAGGCGCTCGCCCTCAAGGGCTCGCTGCGCCAGACCTTCGACGAGCTGGTGGTGCACACGCCGTGGACCACCGCCCGCTGGCGGCTGCCGTGGAGCTTCTCCACGTTCGACTACCGCGAGCTGTGCGCGCTCTTGTGGAGCCAGGCCCACCCGAGCGACGCCGAGTTCGAGACGGCGACGGTGACCGGCCGCAGCGGCCACACCGTGCACACCGACCGCGGAGACCTCACAGCGCCGCTGATCGTGGACGCGCTCGGCTGGCGGCGGGTGCTCTCCAAAGAGACCGCCATCCAGCCGCCCAACGCGCGCCTTTCGCGCGGGCTGGAGGTCCATCCTCATAGCGCGGGCGAGGAGCTCGAGCTGTGGATCGACCCGGGGTACGTCAGGGCGGGCTATTCGTGGAGCTTCCCCGCGGGCGACGAGCTGCGCGTGGGCGTGGGCTCGTTCTGGCCGTCGCATCGCGTGAAGGAACCCACGGTGCGGCTCGCCGACGACCTCGGCCTGCCTGCCGAGGGCTACCAGGGAAACTGGATCCCCCACCAGCTGCGCCCCGCCGTCGAGGACGGCGTGTTCTTCGCCGGCGACTCCGCCGGGCACTGCCTTCCGCTCACCGCCGAGGGCATCCGCACGGCCCTCTACTTCGGCCTCGCGTGCGCCCGGGAGCTGCTTACCGTGCTCGAAGGCCACGCCACGCGCGAGCAGGCGCTGGCGCGCTACGGCGCGTTCTCGCACTCCCATGAGCGCAAGTACCGCTGGCTGTTGAACACCCAGCGCGCCGTGGGGCGCCTCACGCCCACCCGCGCGATCACGGTGATGGCGCGCACGCTCGCCTCCGAGCGCTTCTGCGCTTGGGCGTTCAACCACTATCTGGACATCGCCCCGCCGTCGTTCGTGGGCGCGGGGCACGAGCGCGCCGCCGCGCCGCCGCGTGTCTCTGTGTCGACCGTCACCTGAGCCTCGCCACTGTCACAGCGCTCGCATGTGGCCGTCCCGCCACGGCCTGAAGTCCGCATCTACGAAAACGGGCGCCTCGCGCGCGCGTGCGCGCATGGCACCCCGTCACTCAACCAACAACTCAAGCCACCTCGCGCAGACGTGGACGTGTGGTGTTGAGCGCCTTGAGCGCGAGGCGGGATGCCTCGACGGCGCTCGCCCAGGAGACCTCGGCGAGCATGCCGTCGGCGGCCACCATGTCGCCCGCCAGGAACACTCCGTGGCCGCGATCCACGGCGGGTCGCTCGCGCCAGCTCGAGCCGGGCATGTCCAGAGCGCCGGAGCGACCGTCCATCACCTGACGTCGGCGCCAGGTCTCGCGCTCGCGCCAATCCTCGATGGACACGTCAAGCAATCGCTCCAAGCGCAGGGCGGCCTGGTCGGCGCTCTCGCCGGGGCGGATCGGCATCTGCGCCTGGATCAGCTCCTCGCCGTCGGGAGCGATCGACGGGTTGGCACCGGAATAGCGACCCACCCAGCCCGACTCGTCCAGGTCGGAAACGATCGTGGGGTCTCCGCGGCGGTGGCGCACGCCGAGGTCCAGGCAGAGGGTGTGCCCGCTGTCCCAACGCAGGCTGTCGTCGCCGAGCAGCTCGCGCGCCTGCTCAAGCTCGGTCGCCACGATCACGGGCGGCGCCGGCAGTGCGTCGAGGCGTGTGCCCATCTCGACCGTGACGCCCAGCTCGCGCACGCGTTTCTCCAGCGCGGCCACCAGCGTGCTCCAACCCGCGACCGGGTAGCGCACGATCGAAGGTGCGGTCAACAGCAGGCGGACCATACGCGGCCACACGAACGCCGCCGAGAGCTCGCCCGGGTCGTGGTAGAAGGTGAATACGCCCGCCGCCGAGGCGGCCATCGCGGCGGTGTCCTCATCGGTGTGGCTCGCCGCCCACGTCCTGAAGTCGGTGGCCACTGGTGCTTCACGGCCACGCAGGCGGAGGATCGCGGGCAACGTGCCCAGCGGCGGTGTGCGTCGCAGCGTGCCGCCAAGGCGCAGCCGAACTCCGGTCAGTCGCGCGCTGCGATGCGCGGGAAGGATGTCGCGCTCGCGCATCCACTTCCAGAACGCGCCGTCGTTGTACATCGCGTGCGGACCGAGGTTGGCCTTATATGGGCCGTCGCTGCTGCGTCCCCGTCCCCCGACGCTCTCGTGAGCCTCGACGAGACGTACACAGGCGCCCTCCTCGGCACAGGCGATCGCGGCCACGAGTCCCGCGATGCCCGCTCCGACGATTGTGATCTGGGAGTTGCCGTTGCCATTGTGGGTGCTCATGGTGTGCCTCCTTGAGGGGAGATCCCGCCCGCCCCGCCGCCCGACGGGCGTGGTGGCGTGATCGTGTGTGATCAAGCTACCCATCCACTGGCCTGTATTACAGTTCCAGTAGTTGTGTTTAAGAAAGGACCAGTTGCCTCCTCCGGGCGGGCACGCGGCAGCGGCGGACCGCAGACTCAGGCAGTTGCGCGTGACCGTGGCCCGGACCTGCTCGTCGAGCTCGACCGCGGCGGGGAGCTGCCGCTACACGAGCAGATCGAGCGCTCACTACGCGGACAGATCCGCGCCGGGCGCCTGCCGGGCGGCGCGCGCCTGCCCTCCACGCGCGGCCTGGCGGGCGAGCTGGGCATCTCGCGCGGAGTCGTGTCCGAGGCGTATGGCCAACTGGCAGCCGAGGGCTACCTGACGACGAGCCAGGGGGCGCCGGTGCGCGTCGCCACAACCGTGCGTGCCGCCGCAGAGCGCCCGCGGGCGCGCTCGCTGGTGCGGAGCTTTTCCTACAACTTCCACCCCGGACTGCCGGATCTGGCGGGCTTCCCGCGCGAGGCGTGGCTGCGCTCGCTACGCGCCGCACTACGCGACTCGCCGCTGGACGGTCTCGGGTACGGCGACCCACGCGGAGCCCCCACGCTGCGCGAAGCGCTCGCGGCATACCTGGGGCGGGTGCGAGGCGCCGACGCCGACCCCGAGAGCATCGTCGTGTGCGCCGGCTTCATGCAGGGCTTCTCGCTGCTCTGCCGTGCGCTGCGCAAGCGCGGAGTCGAGCTGCTGGCGGTGGAGGATCCGGGCTGGCATGTCCATCGGCTGATAGTCGAAGAGGCGGGCATACGGGTCGTGCCAATCCCGGTCGACGCGGGGGGCATACAGGTCGATGTGCTGGCCCAAAGCGAGGCCTCGGCCGTGCTGGTAACTCCCGCCCACCAGTTCCCGACGGGCGCCGTGCTCGCCCCCGATCGTCGCGCGGCATTGATCGAGTGGGCGGGCGAGGAGCGTTTGATCGTCGAGGACGACTACGACTCCGAGTACCGCTACGACCGCGTCGCCGTCGGCGCCCTCCAGGGGCTGGCCCCCGAGCGCGTCGCCCACATCGGCTCGGCCAGCAAGCGCCTCGCGCCGGGGATGAGACTCGGCTGGATGCTCTTGCCCTCATGGTTGACCTGGGAGCTGAGCGCCGGCAAGACCGTCGAGGACGGCGGCTCGGAGGTGCTCGGCCAGCTGGCGCTGGCCGACTTCATCGCCCGCGGTGAGCTCGACCGCCACGTCCGCCGCACGCGCCTGCGCTACGAGCGCCGCCGCGAGACGCTGCTCGGCGCTTTGCGGCGATGGTTGCCGCAGGCGAGGCCAAGCCAGGCCGGCGCCGGCCTGTTCGAACTCGTGCGCCTGCCGGCGCAGACGAGCGAGCCGGCGCTCGTCCGCGCCGCCGCCGAACGCGGCGTGGGCGTCGAGGGCCTCGCGTTGCACCGCTATGCGGCCAAGGAGGAGCCTGCGCTGCTGCTCGGCTACGCCGCGATGGCAGAGCCCGCGATCGAGCAGGGGGTGCGGCTGCTGGCGGAGGCCTACGCTCAGGCTCGGTAGTGCGAGGCGTCGATCACGCGAAGCGGAGCCTGGGCGGCAATCGCGTCGAAGTCGGCGTCGAGGTGCAACAGAGGCGTGTCCGTGCGGATCGCAATCGTCGCGATCAGGAGGTCGGGGGGACGGCGGATCGTGACTCCTTCGCGGCGGCAGGCGCGATAGAGCGACGCTGCCGCCTCGTGGTCGGAGGGCTCCTGCGCCGGCAGGAGCTCGCAGCGACCGAGCAGGCGCGCGAGCTTGCGCGCGTGTGACTCGTCCCGCGCACCGGCGAGCACCTCGAGCATCACGACCCCTGTCGTGGCCAGCGAGCGCTTGTCCCGCAGCGACGCGCGCAGATATCGATCGATGGAGCTGTCGGTCGCGCGCAGGTACTCGATCCACGCGGAGCTGTCTACGAGGATCACGAAGCGCGAGGCAGCCAATCCGAGCGCTGCTTGCCCAGGTCGCCTTCCCAGCCGCTGCCGCGCATGTCAAGCGCTTCCCGCGTGCTCATCGGCTCCATATCGAGTCGGCGCAACGCCAAGTCGATCGCCGCTCGCTTGGTCTTCAAGCTGTAGCGACTCATCACCCGCTTCACCAGCGGCTCGTCTATGTCGACGTTGGTGCGTGCCATGTGTAGAAGATACACCATTGAGCAGACCTACCGCCGCACCACCAGCGCCACCCCGACAGCTAGCAGTACCAGCCCGGCCACCCGCGACGCGCCGATCGGCTGCTTGGCGATGCCGAGCAGGCCGAAGCGGTCGATCACTACCGCAGCCGTCAGCTGGCCGGCGATCACCAGCGCGGTGAGGCCGCTGACCCCGAGTGTTTGCACGGTGAGGATCGCGACCGTCACGTAGACCGCTCCGAGCAGCCCGCCGACCCAGGCCCAGGCCGGCGCTTTGACCGCCTGCCCGAAGCTGCCGAGACCGCCGTAGAAGAGCGTTGCCACGAGGGCGAGGCCGATCGTCCCGATCACGAACGAGAACGTCGCCGCCTGCACGCTGCCGAGGCTCTTGCCCAGGCGCGAGTTCACGGGGGCCTGCATACCCACCAGCACGCCAGCCATCGCCGCGAGCGAGACAGCCAGCGTGCGCGTCACTTCGCCTCCAGCCAGTTGTGGCCGACGCCGATGTCGACGGCCATCGGCGGCGAGCGCTCCCACACGCCGCACATCTCCTCCTCGATCAGCACGCACGCGGCCTCGCGCTCCTCGGGGGGGGCTTCGAAGAGCAGCTCGTCGTGGATCGTGAGGATCAGCCGGGTGGCGAAGCTTCCGTCGCGGAGGGCGTGGTGGCAGCGCACCATCGCCAGCTTGATGACGTCGGCGGCGGTGCCCTGGATGACGGTGTTGACCGCCAACCGCTCGCCGAGGGAGCGCACCTGGAAGTTGCGCGCGCGCAGCTCCGGGATCTGACGGCGGCGGCCCCAGAGGGTCTTCACGTGACCCTCCTCCTTGGCCTGCTCGATCGTGTCCGCCATGAACTGCGCGACGCGCGGGAAGCGCTCGAGGTAGGCGTCGATAAACGTTTTTGCCTCCTCGATCGGGATGTTCAGGCGGTCTGCGAGTCCATAGTCGGAGAGCCCGTAGACGATCCCGTAGTTGATCATCTTGGCCTTCGAGCGCATCCCCGGGTCGATTTGCTCGGGCGCCACTTCGAACACCTGCGAGGCGGTCGCCGTATGGACGTCCTCGCCACGCTTGAATATCTCTTCGAGCACGGGCTCGGAGGCGGCGTGGGCGAGCACGCGCAGCTCGATCTGGGAGTAGTCGGCGGAGATCAGCACCCACCCGTCCTCTGCCTCGAAGCACCCTCGAATCTCGCGTCCCAGCGGTGTGCGGATGGGGACGTTCTGCATGTTCGGGTTGGTCGAGGACAGGCGCCCCGTCTGCGCCACGGTCTGCAGGAAGGTGGTGTGGATGCGCGAGCGCTCGTCGGCGAGCTGGGGGAGCACGTCGAGGTAGGTCTTTATGAACGTCGAGAGCTCGCGCCAGCGCTCGATTGCAGGCACGATCTCGTGCTCCTCGCGGATCGCCTGCAGCACGCGCGCGTCGGTGGAGAAGCCGGTCTTGCCGCGCCGCTTGCGCGAGAGCCCGAGCTTCACGAACAGGATCTCGCCGAGCTGCTGGGGCGAGCCGATCGTGAACTCCTCGCCGGCGAGCTCGTGGATGCGACGTTCGAGGTTCGACGTCTCCTCGCGCACGCGCGCGGTGATCTCCCGCAGGCGCTCCACGTTGAGTCGAACTCCCAGCACCTCCATGTCGCGCAACACCGACACGAGCGGGAGCTCGATGTCGCGCATGACGCCCTCCAGCCCGCGCTCGGCGATCTGCTCGCGCTGCCAGGCGGCGAGCGCGGCGAGCAGCAGCGCCTCGCCCGCCACGGGGTCCTCGACGTCGGCGACGAGCCCGCGCTCCTCGCACAGCTCGGCGAACGGATAGCCGCGCCGTGCGGGCTCGAGCAGGTAGGCGCCGAGCAGCGTGTCGTGCGCCAGCCCGGGCGGCACCGTGCCCAGCGCCTTGGCGTCGTGGGCCACCACCGCAAGCTCCCCGCACGCGGCCACCACCTGCTCGGGGCCGGCGCAGTCGCCGACGAGCACCGTCGCGCGCGGAGGGGACGCCGCGGGCTTCTTTTCACTCGCGATGCCCGCCGGCGGCGGGTCGGCGCTCACCGCGAACCGCCACGAGGAGCCCGTGGCGTTCGCGACGGCGGGGTCGAACAGCACGCCCTCCGGCGTCTCGGCGGCGCGCACGACGACATAGAGCTCCTGCGGAGACACGCCGCTCGTGGTCTTCAGGGCGGCGATGTCGGCGGGGACGCCGGCGCGCACGCGCGCGGTGAGCGTCACCTCGTCCGACGAGGCCGTCTTTGCGAGCTCGACCTCGCCGAGCGCCTCTTCGACGCGGCGCAACGGGTCGCGCAACTCCCAGCGACGGAACACCTCGCGCAATTGCGAGCGGTCCGGTTCGCGCGCGGCCTCGCTCTTCAGGTCGAATTCGACCGGCAGGTCGCGCTGGACGGTGGCAAGGCTCTTTGACATGCGCGCGTCCTCGGCGTGGTCGATCAGGTTCTGCTTGCGCTTGGGTCCGCCTATGTCGCGCACGTGCGAGAGCACCCCCTCCAGCGACCCGAAGCGCTGGATCAGCTCGCTCGCGGTCTTCTCGCCGATGCCGGGGATGCCGGGGATGTTGTCGGAGGTGTCGCCCTTGAGCCCGTAGAAGTCGGGGATCGACTCCGGCGGCAGGCCGTAGCGGTCGATCACCGCCTGACGGTCATATAGCTTGGTCTCGGTGATGCCGCGCGCGGTGGCCATCACCTGCACGAGCCCCTGCTCGTCGATGAGCTGGAAGACGTCGCGATCGCCGGTGACGATGGTGACCGGAACGCCCGCGTTGCGCGCCTGCTCGGCGAGCGAGGCGATCACGTCGTCGGCCTCGAAGCCCTCGAGCTTCACGTTGCGGTAGCCGAACGCCTCCACCAGCGGTTCCATCGCGGGCCACTGCGCCTTGAGCAGGTCCGGACGCGAGCGGCGTCCGGCCTTGTAGTCGGCGAACAGCTCGGTGCGCCCCGAGCTGCCGGCGTCCCACGCGACCATCGTGGGCTGAACGCCGTAGTCGGTGACGATCTTGACGAGCATCGAGGCGAACCCGAAGATCGCGTTCGTGGGCTCGCCGGTGGACGTGGCGATCGACTCGGGCAGCGCGTAGAAGGCCCGGTAGACCAGGCTCGGACCGTCGATCAGGAACAGGCGGCGCTCCACGCGGAGCACTTTATTGAGAAGCAAATAACATGCCGGGCCGCCCCGCCGACGTCGTTGGCCAAATCTAGGAGCTTCATGCCATCCAGCGCAACCCCCAGCGCGCAGTACCGCCTGACCATCCGCGTCAAGATCGACGAGGGGCAGGGCATGCTGGGCCAGGTGACCGACATGATCGGCGAGCAGGGCGGGATGGTGATCGCCGTGGACCTCGTGGAGGCGGGCGCGGGCCACAGCGTGCGCGACATCGTGGTGGACGCATCCAACCGCGAGCACTGGAACCGCATCCTCTCGGCGATCGGCTCGCTCGCGGGGGCAGAGGTGATCGACACAACCGACCGCACCTTCCTGCTGCACGTGGGCGGGAAGATCGAACAGCACAACAAGCACCCGCTGAAGACGCGCGACGACCTCTCGATGACCTATACGCCGGGCGTGGCACGCGTGTGCACGGCGATCAAGGACGATCCCGACAAGGCGTTCCAGTACACGATCAAGCGCAACACCGTGGCGGTGGTGAGCGACGGCACGGCGGTGCTCGGCATGGGCGACATCGGCCCAGCGGCGGCGATGCCGGTGATGGAGGGCAAGGCTTGCCTGTTCAAGGAGTTCGCGGGCGTGGACGCGTTCCCGATCTGCCTCGACACGAAGGACCCCGATGAGATCGTGCGCACGGTCAAGCTGATCGCGCCGGCGTTCGGGGGCATCAACCTCGAGGACATCTCCGCCCCGCGCTGCTTCGAGATCGAGGAGCGCCTCAAGGGAGAGCTCGACATCCCCGTGTTCCACGACGACCAACACGGCACCGCCGTGGTGGTGATGGCGGCGCTGCTCAACGCCGCAAAGCTGACGGGCCGCGACCTGGCGGACCTCAAAGTGCTCGTGATCGGCCTGGGCGCGGCGGGGGTGGCGGTGACGAAGATCCTGCTCACCGCGGGCGTGCGCGACATCATCGGCTGCGACTCGCGCGGAGCGCTCAGCGCCGAGCGCGAGGACTACCGCGACGGCACGATGAACTCGATGAAGCGCTGGTACGCGGAGTCCACGAACAAGGAGGGCCACACAGGAGCGCCGGCGGACGTCATCAACGGGGCCGACCTGCTCGTCGGCGTGTCGGGCGCCCGCGCGCTGCCGGCGGAGGCGCTCGCGAAGATGAACGACGACGCGATGGTGTTCGCGATGGCCAACCCCAACCCCGAGGTGACGCCCGAGGAGGCCGCGCGGTACGTGCGGATCGTAGCCACGGGCCGCTCCGACTACCCCAACCAGATCAACAACGTGCTGTGCTTCCCGGGACTCTTCCGTGGGGCGCTCGACGTGCGCGCAAAGGCGATCACCGAGGAGATGAAGATGGCGGCCGCGAGGGCGATCGCCGACATCGTCGCCGAGGAGGAGCTGCGCGACGACTACATCATCCCGTCGGTGTTCAACCGCGACGTGGCCCCGGCGGTGGCCGCCGCCGTCGCCGAGCAGGCGCGCGCGAGCGGCACCGCGCTGGCCGGGCAGGAGGTGGGGTTCGCGCAGGGCGATACGCTGACCGGGATGGGCGAGCAGCGAGCACAAACGAACGGCTGAGGGACCCGGCGGACCGTCCATGCGGGTAACGGTCACAGGGGCTACCGGCCTCATTGGCTCAAAGCTGGTGGCCTCGCTGCGAGCGCGAGGGGACGAGCTGACACTGCTGTCACGCGATCCGCGGCGCGCGCGAGGCAGCCTGGAGCCCTCCACCTCCCCACCCGCCTCGTCGCCCGGCGGCACCGGCGCGTTGCAGGCGGTGCGGTGGGACCCGGCGGGCGAACCGGCGCCGAGCGCCGCCCTGGCCGGAGCCGACGCGGTGGTGCATTTGGCCGGCGAGAACGTCGCGCAGCGCTGGACGGCGAGCGCGAAGCGGGCGATCCGCGAGAGTCGCGTGACCGGCACGAGGCATCTCGTGCAGGGTCTCGCTTCGGTGGCGCGGGACGAGCGTCCGCGCGTGCTCGTGAGCGCCTCGGCGATCGGCTACTACGGCGCGCACAGCGAGGAGCCGATCGACGAGGAAGCCCCCGCCGGGACGGACTTCCTCGCGCAGACATGCGCCGCGTGGGAGGCCGAGGCGCAGGCGGCCGAGCAGCTCGGGGTGCGCGTGGTGAGGGTGCGCACGGGAGTCGTGCTCGCCCCCGACGGCGGAGCGCTCGGCAAGATGCTCCCCCCTTTCAAGCTGGGCGTCGGAGGACCCGTTGCCGGTGGGCGCCAGTACATCTCATGGATCCACACCGACGATCTCGTGGGGATCCTGATGGCCGCCGTCGACGGTGAGCAGTGGCGGGGACCGGTGAACGCGACGGCGCCCGAGCCGCAACGCAACAGGGACTTCTCGAAGGCGCTCGGACGCGCGCTGCGCCGTCCCTCGCTGCTGCCGGTCCCCGGCGCCGCGCTGCGGCTGCTCTACGGCGAGATGGCCGAGATCGTCACGACCGGCGCGCGCGTGCTGCCCGCGAAGGCGCTGGTGCTCGGCTACGAGTTCCACTATCCAAAGCTGGACTCGGCGCTGCAAGCCGCGCTCGGCGAAGGGTGAGCCCGGGCGGACGGTGAGCCCGGGCTGAGGGTGAGCAGGCCGAGGGTGAGCCCCAGGCGACGGCTGAGCGCAGACGAAAAGTGTGCCCGGGCCTGCTCAGGCCGGCGCGTGAAACACGCGCCAGAAGACGGCCGCGCCGTGTGCGATGCGGTCGATCGCGTAGCTCGACAGCGTCGTTTCCCCGCTCGGCTGTATCGAGTAGACGCCCAGCACGGAGTGACGATCGTGGGTTGCGAAGAGCTTGTCGATCACAGCCTGACGGTCGTCTCCGTTCTCGCCCGCTGCGCGTACGGCGGCCAGCACGACGCTCATCGCCTCGTAGCCGTACAGCACATACGGTCCGGGGCGCGCCCCCGCGAAGCGACGCGAGTAGTCGGCGAGCACGCGCTGCGCCGAGGTCGGGTAGAGGTGCGTCGGGAGCGCCGGCGAGCCGACGGTGCTCGCGCGTTCGGCGGCCCCGAGGCTGGAGGTGAAGAGGGGGTTCAGCATGGAGCTCGACGCGAGCAGCGCAAGGCGCGGATCGGCGGCGTGCAGCTCACGGAAGAGCCGTGCGGCTTCGCTCGTGGCGGTGGCGCTTACGAACACCGCCTGCGCGCCGCTTTCGGCGATCTTCGCGACCTCGCCGGTGAAGTTGGCGCCCGGGCCGATCGTGATCGTGTCATCGCCGCGCGCCTGCATGCCGGCTCGCTGTGCGTCGCCCACCACGATCTGTGCGAGCGGCGCATCGAAGGGGTCCTGGTCGCAGAGCACATACAGGCGACGCACGCCCTCACGGCGCAAGAGCTCAACCTGCGCGGCAGCCTGCACCGGATCGCCGGGCGCCACGCGCCCGAAGGTGCGTTTGCCGGTGGGGTAGAAGCGTTCGGGCTCGTCCTGGCCCGCGTCGAGCGAGGACGTCAGTCCGACGTAGGGGCTCGCCGGGCTCACCTGAAGGATGCCGGCGGCGTTGACGAGGGGCAGCGACACGGCGGTCGCGCCCGAGTTGTAGTCGCCGATGTAAGCGATCGTGGTCGGGTCCTGAGCCACGGCCTTCGCGTTGGCGGCGGTCACTCCGGGGTCCCACTCGCCGTTCGTGGGGTTGGAGTCGTCGAGCGACACGTAGCTGACCGTCAGCGTGCCCACGCGCCCGCCGGCGTCGGCGAGCGCGAGCTTCTCACCGCCGACGATCTGCCGGGAGATCGCGGCCGAGGGGCCCTGGAGCGGCAGGCCCGAGTAGACCGTGAGCTGCCTGCCGACTTTGTCGGCTGCCGGCGAGGCCCCCACGCCTCCACACCCTGCCAACGCGGGCGCGACGGCGAATGCGGCCAGGACCCCAGGGCACAGCCAGCGCGCGCGCACCCGCTTGCTAGTCGCCGTGACGGCCCGGGAGGTAGCCGGCGATTATCTTCACGGACGCCCCGATGACGATGATCAGCGTGGCGAGCATGAACGAGTCGAATCCCTTCGCGCCGAGCGCCCACAGCACGATCCAGATGATCAGGCCGGCGGTGACGGTGAGTACCAGTCCCATAGCGCTCGCAATCCTATAACAGGCGGTCCGCGCCGGACGCCGCCTACAGCGACAGCGCGGCCGCGAGCTCGGCGACGATCTCGCCGACGGCCCCCGCCGGATCGCTCGACTCGGCGGCGGCGCGCACCAGGCGCGTGCCCACGATCACCCCGTCCGCCCCGGCCTGTGCGGCCTGAAGGGCCTGCTCGGGTGTGGAGATCCCGAAGCCGAGCGCCACCGGAGCCTCGGTGCTCGCCTTCGCGCCCGCCACGATCTCGGCGAACCGGTCTGACAGCGCCGCGCGCTCGCCGGTGGTGCCGACCACCGACACCGTGTAGAGAAAGCCACGTGCGCGCGCCCCGATCGCGGCGAGGCGCTCGGGCGGCGTGGTGGGCGCCACCAGCGGCACGAGCGCGATCCCGTGCGCGTCGCATGCCCTCAACACCTCCGGCGCCTCCTCGAGCGGCAGGTCCGGCACGATCAGCCCGCTCGCGCCCGTCTGCGCGAGGCGTTCGACGAAAGCGTCCACGCCGGGCGCCAGCACCATGTTGGCGTAGCACATGAGCACCACCGGCACGCTCGGCGACAGCGCACGCGCCACCTCGAGCACGCCCGCGAGGCTCG
Source organism: uncultured Solirubrobacterales bacterium (assembly GCA_963729925.1). Lineage (GTDB taxonomy): Bacteria > Actinomycetota > Thermoleophilia > Solirubrobacterales > Solirubrobacteraceae > Palsa-744. The sequence continues at coordinate 142,279 of CAVSPS010000010.1, forward strand.
CGCCCCCCGCGAGCGCGCGCGTGCCAGCCTCGTGGATCACGGGGCCGTCGGCGAGCGGGTCCGAGTAGGGCACGCCCAGCTCGAGCAAATCCGCGCCCGCCGCCACGCACGCATGTCCGATCCTCACCGACTCCTCGAGCGTCGGAAAGCCGCCCATCAGATAGGGCATCAACGCGGCCCGCTTGCCGCTGCCGGCGAAGGCTTGCGCGATCCTGTCGATTCCCGTGGTCGCGGTAGCGCTCACGGCTCCCGTCCCCCGACAATAAGAGCCACGGGGCCAGCGAAGGGCGCGGCGACCGGCCTCACTCGAAGTCTCAAGGGCGCCGGCGAAGCTTGTCTCCCAAAAACACCCTCAGCTCGCACCGAGCACCTCGGCGAGATCCTTGTCGCCACGCCCGGACAGGCACACGAGGTCCAGCTCGCCTTCGGGCTGGGCGAGCGTCCAGGCGAGCGCGTGGGCCGTCTCGAGCGCGGGGATGATGCCCTCCAGGCGCGACACCTCGCGGAAGGCGGCGAGCGCCTGGCTGTCGGTGACCGCCTCGTAGCGGGCCCGGCCGCTGTCGCGCAGGAAGGCGTGCTGGGGGCCCGTGCCCGGGTAGTCCAGGCCCGCCGAGATCGAGTGCGCCTCGACTATCTGGCCCTCCTCGTCCTGCATCACCGCCGACAGCGCCCCATGCAGCACGCCCGCGCGTCCGCCCACCGTCAGGGGGGCGCCGTGGCGCGCGGTGTCGATCCCCTCGCCGCCCGCCTCCACGCCGATCAGCTCCACCTGCTCGTCGGCGAGAAACGCGGTGAAGATGCCCAGCGCGTTGGATCCGCCCCCGACGCACGCCACCACGCGCGCGGGCAGGCGTCCCTCGCGCTCGAGCATCTGGGCGCGCGCCTCGTCGCCGATCACGCGCTGCAGGTCGCGCACCAGGGCGGGATAGGGGGCCGGGCCGACGACCGAGCCGATGATGTAGTGGGTGTCCCCCACGTTGGTCACCCAGTCGCGGATCGCCGCGGAGGTGGCCTCCTTGAGCGTTCTCGCGCCGGCGTCCACCTCGTGCACGCGCGCGCCGAGCAACTCCATGCGCTGCACATTCGGCGCCTGGCGGCGGGTGTCCTCGCTGCCCATGTAGATCACGCACTCCAGGTCCAGCAGCGCGCACACCGTGGCGGTCGCCACGCCGTGCTGGCCCGCGCCGGTCTCGGCGATGATGCGGCGCTTGCCCATGCGCTTTGCGAGCAACGCCTGGCCGAGCGCGTTGTTGAGCTTGTGCGAGCCGGTGTGGTTGAGGTCCTCGCGCTTGAGATACACGGGTCTCCCCGCGCGCTCGGAGAGGCGCTCGGCGCGGTACAGCGGCGTGGGGCGCCCTCCGAAGTCGCGCAACAGCAGCTCCAGCTCGCCGCGATAGCCGGGGTCCTCGCGCGCCTTCCTCCAAGCCTGCTCCAGCTCTCCGAGCGCGGGCATGAGCGTCTCGGGCACATACTGCCCGCCATATCGCCCAAACCGGTGCTCGACGCCCGCGTCGGGCGCCCTGCCGGCCGTGTCGCTCGCGCTCACGCCGGCGACCCTACCGGCGGCGCCCCCTCGGCGGTGGGCTCGGACGGTGTGGTCGCCTCGGCGGGCGACACCGCGACCGCCCCGGGTGGGGCGAACGCCGCGCGCTCGACCGCCGCGAAGAATTCGCGCAGCTTCGCCGGATCCTTGCGTCCCGGCGCGAGCTCGGTGCCGCTGGCGGTGTCCACCGCGAACGGCCGCACCCTTTCGATCGCCTCGGTCACGTTCTCCGGACCGAGACCGCCGCTGAGGATCAGCGGGATCTTCGAGCGCCGGGCGGCGAGCAGCCTCCAGTCGAACGTCTCCCCCGTTCCGCCCCTCAGCCCCTCGCGACCCGGTACGGCGGAGCGCGCGTCGAGCAGATGGAAGTCAGTGTGGTACCGGGCCGCGTCCTGGATGTCGGCGAGGCCCGATATCTGCAGCGCCTTGACCACGCGCGCGCCGGTGCGGCGCGCCGCCTCCCCGCAGAACGAAGGGCCCTCGTCGCCGTGCAGCTGGATCAAGGTCAGCCCCAGCTGCTCGCTGACCCCGACGATCTCCTCCATGTGCGCGTTCACGAACACGCCGCACAGCTCGACCTTGCGGCGCAGGGTCACCGCGATGGACTGCGCCTCGACGAGCGAGCAGCGGCGGGGACTGGGCTGGTAGAAGACCATGCCGACCGCCCACGCCCCCAGCTCGACCGCCAGCTCGGCGTCCTGCAGCCGCGTGATCCCGCAGATCTTCACTTGCGTTGGGGCTCCGGTCATGCTCCAACGGTAGCGGCCCCCAACGCCCCGCGAAGGACTGCCTCGCGCGCGCGCGCGAGGTGCGGCAAACGGGGATAAGCCACTGCCTGCCCCCGCGCGCCCGCACGCGCGGGGCGGGGCAAACGGGGATGAGCCGACACGCGACCCGGGCGAGGCGGGGCCTACCCTTCGGGCGTGTTGGCGCTCTTCACCGAGTTGGGCCGGCCGGTGAGCGTCACTTTGAGCGTCTTGCGTTCGTAACCGCCGCTGCCGGTGGCACGGTCGACTTCGACGGAGATCGTGTCGCCGGGTTTCTTCGAGGCGATCACGTTGGAGAGGTCTTCGGCGCTCGTGATCGCTTTGCCGTCGACCTTCACGATGATGTCCCCGCCAACCGCCACCTTGCCGCCGGCCGTCTGCGCTTCGAGGTTGCCGCCGTGGATGCCCGCCTTCGCGGCGGGCGTGCCGGCTTCGACGGTCTCCACGAGCGCGCCGCTCTTCACCGGCAGGTTGAGCGCCGAGAGCGAGCCGTCCACGGTGAGCGTGCTCACGCCGAGATAGGCGCCGCGCACGGTGCCGCCTTTCTCGAGCTGGGCGAGCTCTTTCTCGGCGGTGTTGATGGGGACCGCAAAGCCGATTCCCACGCTGCCGCCGCCGCTGCCGCCGGTCTCGATCTGCGAGTTGATGCCGATCACTTCGCCGGCGGCGTTCAGGAGCGGTCCGCCGGAGTTGCCGGGGTTGATGGGCGCGTCGGTCTGCAGGACGTTGTCGATCGTGAAGCCGTTCGGAGAGGTGATCTGGCGCTGTAGAGCCGACACCACGCCTGTGGTGAGGGTCCGGTCGAGCCCGAACGGGTTGCCGATCGCGAGCACCGGGTCACCCACCTGCGCCTTGCTCGAGTCTCCGAGCGCGAGCGGGTGCAAGGTGAGCCCTTCGGTTGGGATGCGCAGCACGGCGAGATCGTTGGAGGGATCCTTGCCGATCACTTTCGCCTGCACCACCTTGCCGTGTTCGAAGCTCACATTCACCTTGACCGCGTTCTCGACGACGTGGTAGTTGGTGAGGATGGTGCCGTCCTTGTTGATCACGAAGCCCGACCCGGTCGCGGTGCCCTGCTGCTGGCTTTCGCCGCCGAAGAAGCCGAACGGCGATTCGGTTTGTCGCACGATCGTCGATGTCACGAACGCGACGCCGGGGGCGTCCTTCACGTAGATCTCATGCGGAGTGAGACCGGTGCTCTGCCGGGAGGCGTTCGACGGCGCGATCGGCGTCGACTGCTGCAACACGGTGACCGTCTTCTGCGAGGAGCCGAGCCCGCCCGTGGCGGCGATCACGGCGACGACCACCCCCCCGCCGAGGAGGGCGGACACGAAGGGAATGGCGAACATGCGCTTCATCGAGAGTGAGGATTACGGGCTGCGATCAACGTCAACTAAAGAAAGCCATCTGACTCTATAAAAGGTTGGTGGGGTGTCCGGGGCGAGAGTATGGAGGATTTGGGGCGTGCATCCTGGCTTTCGCGCGCTGGGCGCGAATGGGTCATCGCCGTTGGGGAATCCACGCGCGTGCGCGTGGGGCACCCAGGCGTGTCCTATGCGCCGGCGCCTGAGAGCAGCGCGCGCAGCGCCTGGTCGGGGTGGGGGGCGCGCATGAGGGACTCTCCGACGAGCACCGCCGATACCCCTTGGCGCTCGAGCTCGGCCACTTGCTCGGAGTCGGCGATCCCCGACTCGGACACCACGATCGCGCCGTTTGGCATCTCCCCGAGCAGCCGTGAAGTGCGCCCCACGTCCACTGTGAAGTCGCGCAGATCGCGGTTGTTTACACCTATCAGCCGCGCCCCGACGCTCGCGGCGCGGGCGAGCTCCTCGCGGTCGTGCACCTCTACGAGCACGTCGAGGCCGAGCGCCGTCGCGAGCTCGTGAAGCGAGGCGAGCGCGTCCTGGTGCAGCGCCGCCACGATCAAGAGCACGGCGTCGGCGCCCGCCGCTCGCGCCTCATACAGCTGGTAGGGGTCCACGATGAAGTCCTTGCGCAGGATCGGCAGCCCGCACGCCGCGCGGGCTGTGCGCAGGTCCTCGAGCGACCCGTCGAAGTTGGGGCCCTCGGTGAGCACCGACAGCGCGCTCGCCCCACCACGCTCGTAGGCGCCGACGATCGCCGCGACGTCGGCATGCTCGCGCAACGCCCCCGCCGAGGGAGAACGGCGCTTGAACTCGGCGATCACGCCGATCCCCGGGCGCGCGAGCGCTTCATGGAAGCGTCCCGGCTCGCCGGTCGAGGACCGCGCCCCGACGTCCACACCCGGCACGCCGCGGAAGTGTTCTCCTCCGCCGCTCGGGGGCCGGGCCTCATCTGCCGCAACCTGCGCTTCGAGCGCGTCGAGTGGCACGCCGCGCTTACGCTCCTCGATCTCCGCACGCGTTTCGGAGAGGATTCGCTCGAGCAAGGTCGGTCGGCTCGACACCACCGATGCGGGAGGTTGGGACGGCGTCATCCCGCGACCTCCATCGGCGCGTGCCTGTGGCTCGCCTGCACGTAGCGATCGAGCGCGGCGGCCGCGCTGCCCGAGGCGATCGCCTCGCGCGCCGCCTGGACGCCGGCCGCGATGCTGTCGGCGGCGCCCGCGGCGTAGATCGCGGCGCCCGCGTTGATCAGGACGAGATCGGCGCGAGCGCCCCGCTCACCCGCGAAAACGGCGCGCGTGACCTCGGCGTTCTCGAGCGGCGAGCCGCCGCCGAGCAGCGGGTCGGACGGGTCGGCAAGCTCGATCCCGACATCTTGTGGGGTGAGGGTGTAGCGGGAGATCTCCTCGCCGTTGACCTCGACGACATGGGTGGCGCCCGAGGTGGATACCTCGTCGAGCCCCTCCTCACCGGACACGACGAGCGCGCGGTGCGCTCCGAGCCGCCCCAGCGCGCCCGCGATCGTCTCCAGGAAGCTCGCGTCGGCCACGCCGATCAGCTGGTGGGTGGCGCCCGCGGGATTGGTGAGCGGGCCGAGCAGGTTGAAGATCGTGCGCACCGCGAGCTCGCGCCTGACGGGCACCACGAAGCGCGTGGCCTGATGGTGGGAGGGCGCGAACATGAAGCCGAAGCCGGCCTCCTCGATGCACTTCGCCACGCCGCTTGGATCGAGGTCGATGCGCGCCCCGAGCGCCTCCAGGAGATCGGCCGAGCCCGACGAGCTCGTGGCGGAGCGGTTGCCGTGCTTGGCGACCGCGCAACCGGCGCCCGCCGCCACGAGCGCCGCGGTGGTGGAGACGTTGAAGGTGCGCCGTCCCCCGCCGGTGCCCGCCGTGTCCAGCAGCTCGCCGCGCTCGGTCGACACGTGGGCCGCCAGCTCACGCATCGTGCGGGCGAGCCCGGCGAGCTCGTCCACCGTCTCACCCTTCGTGCGCAACGCGATCAGGAACGCGGCGATCTGGATCTCGGAGACCTCGCCGTGCATGATCTCGGCGAGCACCTCGGAGGTCTCCTGCGAGCTGAGGTCGCGACGCGAGGCGAGCGCGTCGATCGCCCTGGTGAGGACCGGGTTGGGCATCAGTCGACCATGACCCGATCTCGAACCTCGCCTGTCGCGACGCGGCAGCCGCCCGGCCTGCGCGCGCACGGGCCGCCGCCCGGTCCGCACACGCACGATGCGGCGCCGCCCGGTCTGCGCGCGCACGATCTGCCGTCCAGCCTGCGCGCGCGCGGGCCGGGCTGGTGTGTTCTCTGTTTTGAAATTTTGCGATAGTGAATACGATTGAACATACAATGGTATTTCTTATATCTTGTGTGCGACATCTGCCCTGGCGCCCCCGCCCAGCCGAGCCCGTTCGGTGAGAAAATTGGCCAGCAGATGCTTGCCCTCCTCGGTGAGCACAGACTCGGGATGGAACTGGACGCCCTCGGCGGGCAGCTCGCGGTGGCGCAGCGCCATCAGCACGCCGCCCCCGCGCGCGGACTCTTCCAGGCAGTCGGGCAGCTCGTCCTCCACGACCAGCGAGTGGTAGCGCCCGACGGTGAGCGGCGAGGAGAGCCCCTGGAAGATCGTGCGCCCGTCGTGCTCGATGGTGGTGGCCTTGCCGTGGACGGGAGCGTGCAGCTTCACCCGTCCCCCGAACGCCTGAGCAATCGACTGGTGCCCGAGGCATACCCCGAGCGTGGGGATACCGGCTTCGGGCATCCGTCGCGCGAGCACCAGGGAGATGCCGGCCTGGTCGGGCGTGCAGGGCCCCGGCGAGATCACGCAGCGCTCATATCCGTCTCCCAACAGCTCGTCGACCGTGGCCGCGTCGTTGCGCACGACGCGCACGTCGGCGCCAAGCTCCCCCAGGTACTGGACGAGGTTGTAGGTGAACGAGTCGTAGTTGTCGATCACGAGGACCCTCATAGCGGCGTCTCCGCGTCACGCGCGGACAGGCTTACAGTCGCCCAGGTCAAGCCAACCGGCACGACGAAATCCCTCCCAATCATCATGCCCAGTCATCCTGTTCGCAGGCGAGCTCGACGGCGCGCAGCACCGCCTTGGTCTTGTTCACGGACTCCTCGTACTCGTAGGCGGGCTTGGCGTCGGCGACGGTGCCGCCGCCGGCCTGCACGTGGGCGACCCCGTCCTTGACGACGACGGTGCGAATGTGGATCGCGGTGTCGAGATCGCCGGTGTAGCTGAGATAGCCGATCGCGCCGCCGTAGCCCCCGCGCTTGGTTGACTCGAGCTCGTCGATGATCTGCATCGCGCGCACCTTCGGCGCTCCCGAGAGCGTGCCCGCGGGAAGCACCGAGCGCAACGCGTCCATCGCGCCGACGTCCTCGCGCAGGGTGCCCGACACGGAGGAGACGATGTGCATCACGTGACTGTAGGTCTCGATCTCCATGAGCTCGTCCACGGTGACGCTGCCGTACTCGCACACCCGGCCCAGGTCGTTGCGGCCAAGGTCCACGAGCATCACGTGCTCGGCGCGCTCCTTCTCGTCTTCGAGCAGCTCCCCGGCGATGCGGCGGTCCTCCTCGGGGCTCGCGCCGCGCGCGCGCGTCCCGGCGATCGGGCGCGTCGATACGTGGCGGCCGGTGACGGTGAGCAGCGGCTCGGGGCTCGCGCCCGCCACCTGGAAGTCGCCGAAGTCCAGAAAGTACATGTAGGGGCTCGGGTTGACGGCGCGCAGGCCCCTGTAGATGGAGAACGCCTCGACCGGCACCTCCGCCGACCAGCGCTGCGAGGGCACCACCTGGAAGGCGTCGCCCGCATAGATGTACTCCACGATTCGCGCCACCATCGCTTCGAAGCGCTCGCGGGACATGTTCGACTCAAAGCGCGGCGCCTCGCGCACCCCCGCGCCCACGGGCGCGGCGTCGGTGACCTGTGACCCGCCCGGCCCAGCGGTTGAAGCGTCGGCGCGGCCTGCAGCCTCCGACCCACCTGGGCCCGCGGCGTCGGCCCCATGCGGGACCGGCCCGGCGAGGCATGCGCGCACTTCGGCGATCGTGCGGGCGGCGGCGGCGTGCGCCCGTTCGAGGTCCGGCTCGGCGTCGAGGTCGGCGTTCGCGAGGATCGTGATGGTGTGCTTGAGGTGATCGAACGCGACGAGCGCGTCGGTGAGCATCAGCGCCATGTCAGGCAGTCCGAGCGCGTCCGGATTGGGCTCGCCGAGCGGCTCGACGGTGCGCACGAGGTCGTAGCCGAAGTAACCCACGGCGCCCCCGTTGAACGGTGACCCACCCACCCCGTCTGGTAGCTGCGCCTGCCGGCAGCTGGCCACCGCGGCGGCAGCCAGCGCGTAGGGGTCGCCGGGATCGCCAAGCGACCAGCGCAACACCGAGCGCGGGCGGAATCCGATGAACGAGTAGCGCCCCATCCGCTGGCCCTGCTCGGCCGACTCCAGCAGGAAGGCCGGCTCGCCCGGCGCGAGTGCGCGCAGCTTCAGGAACGCGGACACGGGCGTCTCGCAGTCGGCGATGAACGTCTCGCGCAGCGGGATCAGGTTGTGGGCGCCCGCGGACACCTCCGCCGATGCGCTACCGGCGGCGCTCATCGGCGGGCTCCGCGCAAGCTGCCGGCGGCACTCATCGGGTACGCGCTCCAAGCGCGTCAGCGACGGCGTTCATCGGCGAGCTCCGTGCAAGCTGCCGGCGGCACTCATCGGGGTACGCGCTCCAAGCGCGTCAGCGGCGAAGTCCATCGGGTGCGCTCCAAGCGCGTCAGCGGCGGCGTTCATCGAGCACACGCTCCGCGTCGGAGAGGGAGCGGTCGCGGCTGCGCAGCAGCACGAGCAGGTGGTAGAGGAGGTCGGCGGCCTCTTCGTCGACGCGCTCATCGCTCTCCTCGCGGGCGGCGCGGGCAACCTCCTCGGCCTCCTCCATCACCTTCTCGCCGATGCGACGTGGATCGTCGAGCAACTCGACCGTGTAGGAGCCCGCGGGCCGCTCGCAGGCGCGCTCGCTCAGCGTGCGCTCCAGCGCCGGAAGCGTCTCGTATGGCGCGCTCACGTCGAGCTCGCCGCGGTGGAAGCAGGTGCGCTCGCCCGTGTGGCAGGCCGGGCCGGCCGGCTCCACGAGCGCCACCAGCGCGTCACCGTCGCAGTCCACGCGCAGCGCGCGGACGGCCTGCGTGTTGCCGCTCGTCGCGCCCTTGTGCCACAGCTCCTCGCGCGAGCGGCTCCACAGGTGCAGCTCGCCGGTGGCGCGCGTGCGCGCAAGCGCCGGCTCGTTCATGTACGCGAGCGTGAGCACCTCGCCGGTGCTCCAATCCTGCACCACGCACGGCACCAGGCCGCGCTCGTCGTAGACGAGCAGCTGCTCCACTGGGCTGCCGACCGGTGTGCTCACCCACCGGATTGTAGGTTGCACAGCAACAATGACCTCGCTGCTGGAACGCAAGCTGATCGTGGTGACGGGCAAGGGTGGCGCCGGCAAGACCACCGTGGCCTGCGCTCTCGGCCTGCTCGCCGCTCGCAGCGGGCTGCGCACGGTGGTCGCCGAGCTCGGCGACCAGCACCTCATCCCGGCCCTATTTGCCGCCGAGGGGTCGCACGCCGGGCATCCCAACGATCACAAGCACGCCGGCCGCGTCGAGTATCCCGAGGACCCTGAGCGTGCCGGCCGCGGCCACCATCGCAGTCACCATGCCGGGGCGGTCGAGCTGCAGGAGAGGCTTTGGGGTGTGTCCATCGACCCGGAGCGAGCGCTGATCGAGTGGCTGCAGACGCTCACGGGTCGCATCTCGGCGCGCCTGCTCGCGGCGAGCAGCACGTTCCAGTACTTCGCCGCGGCCGCGCCGGGCGGGAAGGAGCTGGTGATCCTGATGAAGGTGCGCGAACTGTGCGAAGGCAAGCCCACGCGCGAGAGCGCACGTGGCCAGAGAGCGCGCGCCGGCCAACCCTACGACCTGGTGATCCTCGACGCGCCCGCCACCGGCCACGCGCTGGCGATGCTGCGCTCGCCCCAGACGTTCTCCGCGATCGTACGCGCCGGGCCGCTCGCCGAGCAGGCGGGGCGGGTGCGGGAGCTGCTCGAAGACCCGGCGCGCTGCGGCTACGTGGCCGTGACGCACGCGACCGAGATGGCGGTCACCGAGACGCTCGAGCTGGAGGAAGGATTGCGCCTGACGCTCGACCGCGACCTCGACGCGATCGTCGTCAACGGCACCGTGCCACGGCGGTTCACCCGCGAGGAGCTCGCCCGTATCGCCCACGCCACCGCCGACGGCTCCCAGGCTACAAGCGACGAGCAGGCGCCGCTGGCAAGGTCGGCTGCCCACGCGGCGCGCACCGTCCACGAGCGAGCGCGCGTCCAGCAGAGCCAGATCGCGCGCCTGCGCCGCCAGCGCTTCGCCGAGGGACGGCCGGCGGCGGTGCTCACCGTCCCGTTCGCGTTTACTCCGGAGCTTGATCTTTCAGCCGTTAGAACGATCTCAACTCTCCTGGAGCGCAAGCTGTAGCGCCGTCGAGCGGGTCGGGCGCCGATCGCACGCCACCGGGGTCGATTGTCCCTCAGGTAATACCCAGCCGATCCAAAAGCCCCTCGTCCCCGCGCCAGTCGCGGCGCACGCGCACGGACAGGTCGAGATGGACGTGGCAGTCGAGCTCCCGCTCGATCTCCTTGCGCGCGGCAGACCCGATCGCCTTGATCATGCGCCCGCCCGCGCCCACCACGATCGCCTTCTGGGACTCGCTCTCCACCCAGACGAGCGCGCGCACCCGCACGAGATCCTCACGGGGACGCTCCACCTCTTCGACCATCACCTCGACCGCGTGGGGCAGCTCCTGAAAGGTGCGCCTGATGACCGCCTCGCGCACGAGCTCGGCGAGCAGCACCGGCAGCGGCTGGTCTGAGATCTCGCGCGGGGAGAACATGAACGGGCCGACCGGCATCAGCTCGAAGAGGTGCTCGACGAGCGCTGACACGCCCTTGCCGGTGCGCGCGGAGATCGGAAAGATCTCCTCGCCCACGTCGAGGTCGGCCGCCGCCTGCAGCACGGCTACCGTGGCCGCTCGGTCGAGGCGATCGACCTTGTTGACGGCGATCGCCGTCGGGCTGCGAGCGTCTGCGAGCGCCGCCGCGATGAAGCGGTCGCCGGGCCCCACCCCCTGCTCTCCGTTCAACACCAGCAACGCCGCATCGGAGCCCTCGAGCTCCTGGCGCACACGCCCCGCCATCCGCTCGGTGAGGGCATCGCGGGGACGCTGCACGCCGGGGAGGTCCACCAACACGATCTGGCGTCGCCCGTCGGTGCGCACCCCGCGGATCGCCCGCCGCGTCGTTTGAGGACGGTCGGAGACGATCGCCACCTTCCCCCCCACGATCGCGTTTATGAGCGTCGACTTGCCCACGTTGGGGCGGCCCGCGAGCGCGACGAAGCCGCTGCGTGTCGCCGCGTCCTCAGCCGCATCCCGTCGTGCCCGCTCATCCGACACTCCCTGCCCAAGGGGCGTGTCGCCCGTGTCCGTCGCGCGCGCGCCAGACCCCTCGCCCGCGCCGCTCATCAAGCCTCCCGGCGCAAGATCTCTGCTTGCAGGCTGAGCATCTCGCCGTCGTCGGTCTCGTGGTCCATCCCAACCAGGTGAAGCGCGCCGTGCACTATCGCCTCGCGCAGGTCGACCGTGTGCTCGGGACAGATCACGATGTCGCCGAGCTCACGCGGCATCCCGTCGCGGCCCGTGCCCTCCAGGATATCCCCCAGGGGCTCGACTCCGTCGATCGGGAAGGAGAGCACATCAGTGGGGCCGTCCTTGCCACGGTGCTCGGCGTTCAGCTCGGCGATGCGCTCGGCGGAGACGAACTCGACCGCGAGGTGCCCCCCCTCGACGCCCGCGCTCGCGAGCGCGCGCACACACAGCCGCTCGATCTCGACTGCCGGCAGCGCCACCGTCGTCGTCGTCGTCGTCAACCCGCCGTCCAAGCCCTCCGTCTCTTGACCCGAACCCTCGCTCTCGCCGCCCAAGCCCTCCGTCTCTTGACCCGAGCCCTCACTCTCGCCGCCCAAGCCCCCGGTCAACTCGCGGCCGAAAACCTCTACTTCAAGCACGGCGGTCCGCGACGGACCGGTCGCGCTCGGCCGGACGCTGGACGATCTTCGATCGGTCTGGGGCCTCGCGCCGGGAGTGCTCGTCGTAGGCCTCCACGATTCGCTGCACGAGCTTGTGGCGCACCACGTCCTCACCGCCGAAACGCACGAACTCGATGCCTTCGATCGCGTCGAGCACCTCCCCCACGGCCACCAGCCCCGAGCGCTGCTCGCGTGGCAGGTCGACCTGGGTGATGTCGCCGGTGACCACCATCCTGGAGCCGAACCCGAGCCGGGTGAGGAACATCTTCATCTGCTCCGGCGTGGTGTTCTGCGCCTCGTCGAGGATCACGAACGAGTCGTTCAGCGTGCGTCCCCGCATGAACGCGAGCGGCGCGATCTCGATCACGCCCCGCTCGAGATGCGAGGAGACCTTCTCGGGGTCGAGCATGTCGTGCAGCGCGTCGAACAGGGGACGCAGGTAGGGATCGACCTTCGCCATCAAATCGCCGGGCAGGAAGCCGAGCCGCTCGCCCGCCTCGACCGCCGGGCGCGTGAGAATGATGCGGTTGACCTCGTGGCGCGAGAGCGCCGCGGCGGCCATCGCCACCGCCAGGAACGTCTTGCCGGTTCCGGCCGGACCGACGCCGAACGTGACGGTGTGAGAGCGGATCGAGTCGACGTAGCGCTTCTGATTGACCGTCTTGGGGGCCACGCGCAAGCTGCGGTGACGCCAGACGACATCCTCGAGCACCTGCGCCGGCGATTCGTGCGCGTCGAGCGCGCCGGTGACGGCCGCGATCGTGCCGGGGGCGATCTGGTGGCCGCGAGAGATCAGCTCGGAGAGCTCGTGCACGACCCGCTCTCCCGTGCGCGTGTCATCCTCAGAGCCGTCCAGCGTGAGCAGGTTGCCGCGCAGGAACACCTTGCAACCCAGGTGACCCTCGAGGGCGCGAAGCACGGCATCCTGGCTGCCCGCCAGCTCCGCGGCGACCTCGTTGGGCAGCTCGAGCCGGGTCCTCATCGGCCGGTCCGCGGCCGCGGCCGTCCGATCTGTGCGCGGCATCCCGCGACGCTCATCGTGAGGGGGCGCGGGGTGCTCATCGTGAGGAGGCCCCGCTCATCCGCCGAGAGCCGCCTTGACAAGACCCGAAACCCGCTTGCCGTCCGCACGGCCCGCGACGGCCGCCATCGCATTCTTCATCGCCACCCCCATGTCCTTCGGAGACTGGGCGCCGCTGTCGGCGAGAGCCTGCTTCACGATCGCCTGCAGCTCCTCGTCGGAGAGCTCCGCGGGCAGGTAGGTCGCGATCAACTCGCCCTCCGCCTCCTCGCCGGCGGCGAGCTCGTCGCGACCGCCGTCACGGAACGCCCTGGCGGCCTCCATCCGTCGCTTGCGCTCGCGCCGGAGCACCGCAAGCTCGTCCTCGGAGCCTTCCTTCGACGCCTTCTGCAGCTCGGAGAGGATCATCCGCAGCGCGCCCACGCGCGGCTTCTCACCGGCGCGCATAGCGCTCTTCAGATCGACTTGAACCTGATCGACGATTGCCATCGTCTGGTCAGGATACGCCGAGGAGGCGAGACTTTTGTGTCGATTCGGCAGAATGGGTCGCTGTGAGCGCATCCCTCTATGCCGACGCCCTCGTGCCGTTCCTCGCGGAAGACGAGCGCCTGAGGCCGGCGGGCGCGGAGGCGTTCGACGCGCACACCCACCTGGGGCTCGACGAGGACGGCCGCTCGCTCGACCTGAGGACGCTGCTCTCACAGCTTGACCACGCGCGCGCGCGCAGGGCATGCGTGTTCCCGCTGCACGACCCCGAGCGCAAGCCCTCCTACAGCGTCCCCAACGACCGGGTGCTGCGGTGGGCCGGCGAAAGCGACGGCAGGCTGATCCCCTTCTGCCGCCTCGACCCCGCCGAAGAGCCGGTCGCCGAGGGAGAACGCTGCCTCGCGAAGGGGGCGCGCGGGATCAAGCTGCACCCGCGCGCGCAGGAGTTCTCGTTCGGCGGCACCGACATGGACGGCATCTTCAGGCTCGCGAGCGAAGCGGGCGTGCCGATCCTGATCCACGCAGGACGCGGCATGCCGCCGATCGCCGACGGCCTGGCCGATCTCGCGTTGCGCCACCCCGATGTCGTGCTGATCCTCGCGCACGGCGCGATCTGCGACCAGGGGATCCTCACGTCGCGGCTGGCCGACCATCCGGGCGTCCTGTACGACACATCCTGCTTCTTCCCCATAGACGTGATCGAGCTGTTCGCGCGCGTGCCGGCCGAGCGGGTCGTGTTCGCCTCAGACCCGCCGTACGGGCTCACTTCAAGCGGCCTGTACCTGGCGCTGCGCGTGGCGGCGTATGTGGGACTCGACGAGCGGGCGACGCGGGGCATGCTCGGCGAGACGATGGCCGGCGTGGTCGAACAGGAGGGGCTGCGACCCGCCACCCCGCCCCGCGGCCGGTCGTCGCTGACGATCCAAGGCCGCCTGGCACGCGCATACGGCTATGGCAGCCTCGCCGGTCCTGCCCTGTTCGCGGGCGCCGTCGAACAGGCCCAGGGGATGCTCGACCTCGCGATCGCCGTGTGCCGCGACCCCGACCCGGGCGATGCGGGCGAGGCGCTCGACGCGATCGGCGCGGCCCTCGTGGCGGCGCGTGCGCTGCTCGACACCGAGGGCGGCGCGCGCCCCGCGATCGACCTGCTGTTCAGGGCGATGGCACGCGCGGCGACCGAGCGGCTGCCCGCGCCGGCGATCGCCGGCCCACCGGACGGCGCGACGGGCCTTGCGAGCGCCCCGGTCAGTCGCGGCTGAGCCACAGCGCGGCCCACTCGCCCCGCTCGCGACGCGCTCGCTCGCGCAGGCCAAGGCGCTCAGCGAACGCCTGCGCCACCTCGTCGGCCTGCTCGCACAGCAGCCCGCTCGCGATCACCTCGACGCGACGGCCCCGTGCCGGTGCGGGCATCGTGTCTGCAAGTTCGAGCAACAGGGGCCTCAGCAGGTTTGCGAGCACCACCGTGCGCGCCGAGCGGTGCTCCCGCTGGTCGCTGTTGACGGGGGTACGTAACACCGCGGGCACGCCATCCCCATCCCCATTCCCGGCAAGCCATGGCAACTCCTCGCGGCGCAGGTCGAAGCGGCGGGCGTCGATCCTCACGTCGTTGACCGCGGCGTTGGCGAGGACCGCGCGCACGCTCTCGCGGTCGTTGTCGAGCGCAAGCACCGGACCGTATCCGAGCTTGACGGCCGCGATCGCGAGCACGCCCGAGCCGGCGCCCACGTCGAGCACGCCGCCGCGCGCCCGCTCGCTTGCCGCGAGCTCCAGGAGCAGCTCCAGGCAAAGTCGGGTGGTGGCATGCGCCCCGGTGCCGAACGCCTGGGCGGGGTCGATCACGATCTCGAGCGCATCGGAACGGTCGCTGGGCGCCTCCCACGGGGGCCTCACGTGAAGGGAGGGCACGCGCGCGCGGGCGGGGTGCGCCGGGTGGACATCACCATCATCGGAGGGGCCCCGCGCGCGTGTGTGCCCGCGAGGGGGGTCCGACGAGCGGACATCGCCACCGCCGTCGGATAGGCCCCGCGTGTGCGCAGGGTCGCCCGACAAATGGACATCGCCACCGCCGGCCTCGACGAGCACCGGCTTGTGGAAGCGCTTCCAGCGCTCCGACCAGTCGTCGGGAACCTCGCTGGTGGAGACCTCTACGAGCGCGTCGCCCACGGCGGCCCGCAGGTCGGGCAGGTCGGGGATCTCGCCGGGGGCCCCGTACACCGCGTACTCGACGAGGCCCTCTCCCCCGTCGTGCGCGGGCACCTCGATCTCCTCTACGCCAGAGGGCGCGAGCTCGAGCAAGTCGGCGAGCACGAGCTCGGCGTCGGCGCGCCTGACGCGCAACGCGAGGCGAATCACGCGAAGCGCCTCCGCAGCCCGTGCGCAGTCGCGCCGACCGCCGGTGGCGCCCCGAGGACGATCACGCGGCCTGGTGGCGCAGGGCGCGGCGCAGCTTGGCGAAGACAGACTCGTCCGAGCGCAGGTTCTCGTCGGTGAGCGTGTCGTTGAGGCGGCCGAGCAGGTCACGCTGCTCATCGCTGAGACGGCGCGGGACAACGACGTTGACGACCACGCGCAACTCGCCGCGGCGCCCGCCACGCAGTGAGGGCATCCCCTTGCCGCGCACGCTGAGCACCTCGCCCGGCTGCGTGCCGGCGGGCACATCGAACGCCGTCGAGCCGTCGAGCGTGGGGACCTCGAGGGTGACGCCGAGCGAGGCGAGCGGGGCGGCGACGTCGAGCGCGGTTATGAGGTCGTCGCCTTCGCGCACGAAGCGCTCGTCGGGCGCGACGCGCACGAGCACGTACAGGTCGCCGGGGGGAGCGCCACGCTCACCGGCGTGGCCACGCCCGCTGACGCGAATGCGCTGGCCGTCGGCGATGCCGGCGGGGACCGACACCTGCTCGCTGCGCCGCACCGCCCGCTGGCCGCGCCCGCGACACTCGCGGCACGGGTCGGTGGGGAGCCGCCCATCGCCGTGGCAGGCGTCGCAGAGCACCGTGCGCACCATCTGCCCGAACGGGGTGCGCGTGACGCTCTGCATCTGGCCCGCGCCGTCGCAGCGCGAGCAGCGCTCGATCGGAGTGCCGGGCTCGGCGCCGTTTCCGTGGCAGTGCTCGCAGCGGTCGATCGCCTCGAAGGCTACGTCGACCTTGGCGCCGGCGGCCGCTTCGAGCAGCGTCATCTCGACGGCGATGGCGATGTCGCCGCCCAGCGCGGGGCCCGCGCTGGAGCCGAACGCGGAGGCGCCGCCGAAGAACGCGTTGAACAGGTCTCCGATCGACCCGAACGCGTCGAAGTTGGGTGCGTAGCCGCGAGAGCGTAACCCCTCATGCCCGTAGCGGTCATAGGTGGCACGGCGCTCGGGGTCCGACAGGATCTCGTTCGCCTCGGCAGCCTCGCGGAACTTCTCTTCGGCCTGGGGATCGTGGGCGTTGACATCCGGGTGAAGTTCCCGCGCGAGCTTGCGGAATGCCTTCTTGACATCCTGCTCAGTGGCATCCCGGGCAACGCCGAGCACCTCGTATGGGTCACGCGGGGTCGTGGTGCTCATTGGGTTCTCGTAGGGCTCATTGGGTTCTCGTGGCTGTCGCGCTCGGCGCCGGCGATTATGGCTCACGCCATTGGGTTCTCGTGGTGCTCATTGGGTTCTCGTGGTGCTCATCAGCGCTCGGCGTAGGCGTCTTCGACGAAGCGCGAGAGCTCGTGGGCGGCCTCGCGCACGGTTGCGATCGCGCCCGCGTAGTCCATGTGGACGGGCCCGATCACCGACACCGTGCCGAGCTTGCGCCGCGCGAGGCCGTAGCCGGCCGCCACGAGCGCGAGCGAACGCATCGCGGGGATCTCGTTCTCGCGCCCGATGCGCACATATACGTCGGACTCGCCGAGCGCGGCGCTCAGCACGCGCAGCAGAGCCGCGCGGCGCTCGAGCAATCCCATCAGCTCGTCGATCTCGCTGATCTCGTGCAGGCGCCGGTCGGAGAGCAGGTGGGCGGCGCCGTCAACGTAGAGCGTGTCCTCGGTCTCACACGCGAGACCGCCGAAGGCGGGCGCGAGCTGCTCGACGAAAGCCCGCTCGCTGACACCGAGACCGGGATCGTCAAGGCGCTTGGAGAGCATCCGGGCGCCGAGACCGTAGCCGACGAGCCGCTCGTTGAGGTATTCGCCGGCCCAGCCCACGAGTCCCTGGTCGACGGGTCCGTCGAAGGTGCTCAGCATCTTCAAGACGCCGCCGGTGGAGGTGATCACGACGACCATCACAACCTGCGGTTGAAGCGCCAGCACCTCGACGTGGCGAATCGTGGCGGTGTTGAGCGAGGGCGCCGACACCACCGCGAGCAGGCTCGTGACCTGGGAGATGGCGGCACTCGTCACACGCATCGCCTCCTCGACCTCGCGCCGCGTGAGCGAAAGCGCGAGCGAACGCGCGGGCGCCAGCCCGCGGCCGGAGCCGAGCAGCTTGTCCACCACGTAACGATGGCCGGCGTCGGTGGGCACGCGCCCCGCGGAGGTGTGCGGGTGGGCGAGCAGGTCATGCTCCTCGAGCAGCGCGAGCTCATTGCGGACGGTGGAGGGCCCGCAGTCGAGGCCTTCCTCGGCGGCGATCGTCTTGGACGCCACCGGTTGGCCGCTCTGCAGATAGTCCTCCACCACCTTGCACAGGATCAGCTCCTGTCGGGAAGTGAGCACCATTGACCTGATTGTAGGCGGCGCCCCAGCGCCGGCCGGGTCTGAAATACGCGTCTGGACGTTCGCTGAGCAAGCGAGGCACGGACGTACCCTAAGGGCAGGCAGTTCGCGAAGTGTGCTACGCACATGAGCGACCGAGGACACAGCCTCGCGCCGCTCAGCGAACGTCCAGTTCGGCCTCCGCGTTGCGGATGATCTGGTTGCCGGCTTGCTCGGCGACGGTGTCCACGATCACGCGGCCGTCCGATGCCTCACGCACGGTGCCGCTGACGACGACCTCCTGCTCAGGCACGCCCATGCCGCGAAATTGCACGGACAGCCGCTTCAGGGCGGCGGGCCCGCCGGCGGCCTCGGTCTGGGCGCGTGCCACCTGGGCCATCGACCAGAGTCCGTGCAGGATACGGCCGGGCAGGCCCACCGCGCGCGCGAACTCCTCGTCGATGTGGATCGGGTTGAAGTCGCCCGAGGCGCCCGCGTAGCGGGCGGTGAGGTACTTGTCGGGCGTGACCCGCACCTCGGGGATCTGGGCTCCTGCTGTCAAATCGGCCATAGCGACTCAAACTCCTCGGACGATGTTCGTCCAGGTTCCGCGGCACACCTGCTCGCCGCGCTGGTTGACGGAGATGGACTCGAACACGTAGTAGCCGCGGCCATCGCGTTCTGAGATGTCCTTGACGGATGCGGTGGTGGTGACCTCGTCGCCGGCAACCACGAGCGGCCCCCACTCGAACTCCTGGCCGCCGTGGACCATCATCGCGAAGTTCATTTCCACGTCGGGGTCGAACAGCGAGGGGGCCACCGACGGCGAGCTGTAGACGACAGCGAACATCGGCGGGGCAACCACGTCGGCGTAGCCTGCGTCGCGCGCGGCCTGCTCGTCGAGATGGAGGGGGTTGGTCTCGCCCACCGCCCGGGCGTACTCCTTGATCTTCTCTCGCCCCACCGCATAGGTGGTGGGCGCATATGTCTTTCCGATCGCTTTGGTGTTGACTGGCACCGGGAAGGGCTCCTTATGGACTCGGAGGGTGGTCGGGCTCGCGCGAACCCACGCGCCTGTTGGCGAGGCCGCAGCCGAGCAGTTTACGTGCCTTCGAGCCGCCGGGTACGTGCCTTCGAGCCGCCGGGTCTCATGCGAGCCCTGGGCGGTTGAATGCATACGAGCCCTTAAACGCAAAAAGACGCCCCTGGCGCCCTGTTGTGCGAGAAGTCTCACGCCGCCAAACGGCGGGATGTCGCTGTGGACATCCCGCCGTTTTAGGAGGCGTCATCGTGAAGCGCTAGAAGACGAGATCGTCTTCGATCCCGGAGCCGACGCCAACCAGCTCACGCTCGCCCCCATCCTGGGCGCCATCGGTGAAATCCTCGTCGCCCGAGGATCCGTCAGAGCCGCCGTGGTCACCGTGGTCGCCGCGTCCGTCGAGGAACTGAACACTCTCGGCGACGATATCCACCGCCTGACGCTTGCCACCCTCAGGGGTCTCCCACTCGCGCCAGTCCAAGCGGCCGTCGATTGCGACGCGCCGGCCGCGGCTCATGTAGCGGTGAACGGACTCGCCGGCGGCTCCGAAGACGCTGACACTGAAGAAGTTGGGCTTCTCGGTGTAGTCGCCGTCGGAGTTCTTACGGG
This sequence comes from uncultured Solirubrobacterales bacterium, assembly GCA_963729925.1. Lineage (GTDB taxonomy): Bacteria > Actinomycetota > Thermoleophilia > Solirubrobacterales > Solirubrobacteraceae > Palsa-744. The sequence goes on from CAVSPS010000010.1 coordinate 161,895, forward strand.
TGGTGTTGCAGGCGAGCCGCAGGCCGCAAACGCTCGTACCGGACGGCAGAGCCCGCAACTCGGGATCGCTGGTGAGACGGCCGACAAGAACGACGCGGTTGATGTTCGAGTAGGACATGGTGTTCTCCTTTGGTGTTTGGCTCGCCCCTCATCGAAGGTACCCCGCGCTTGGGACGGTTCTCGGCGCGGAGCCCTCAAAACCGCCTTTCGGCCTGATTTGACGGGCTGAATCCGATGCACATCCGCGCTCAAGCCAGGACCATCTCGGTGGGGGCGTTGGGCTTGGGTGTTCGCAAATGGGCGACTCGCGCGCGGGCGCGCGCGAGTCCCTCGCTTTGGATGGTCGCGACCCGACACCCCTCGTGCGCGGGCGCGCGCGAGTCCCTCGCTTTGGATGGGCACAACCCGCTCCCTCACGCGCGCACACACGGGGCCCCTCCGTCGTCAAACACCGACACCCGGCAGGGCAGCCAGCGGCAGGACGACGACCTGGTCGGACGCGCACGCCTCGGCAACCGCTCGCGAAAGCGCTCGCTGGACGTCCGAGGGCGCCAGATACATCACGCCCGCGACCTTACGGCAGCGCGCCCAGGCGCGACAGATCTCGACGAGCCGTCGTGGCGCCTTGATCGTGAGCTCCACCTCGACGGCCACCGGCAACCCGCCGTGAGGATCGTTCGGCCACAGCACGAGGTCCGGGCGGTGCAGACCACTCTCGCCCTCGTACAGCGCGCCGAGCTGAGCGCTCGCGAGCGGACTGCCGTGCTCACGCTCGTCGCGGCGAAGCTCGCGCTCGCCGACGATGCGATGGTGCGGATAGCAACACTCGAGCGCCGCGGCGACCGAGGCACATACGGTCAGGTGATTCGCATTGGAGGCGCTCACCCTGGATGCCTGGATGCCGCGCGCGTCGCACGCTCGCAAACCGGCTCGGGTGAGGGTGAACAGCGCGGGATGGCCGGCGAGCGGTCGCTCCCGCGAGAGCAGGCCGCGACGTTGCGCGACGGTGAGCCGCGCCCGCGCCGAGGCACGGCTCGTGTCGAGTCGCAGGGCAAGCGCGTCGGCGGTGACGGCGCCGAGCGAAGCCGTCCAGCGGAGGATGTCGAGTTGCTCGGGCGTGAGTGGTTGGGTCTGGCGGGTCATGTGGTTCTCCTTCTTGTTTTCTGGGGATGGGATTGGCTATCTGGTGCGGGAACCGGCGCAGCTCGGGGACCGGCGACGATGCCGGTCCCCGGAGCTGTTCAGCGGTGGCGAGTCCACGCGAAGGCGACGACGGTCGCCAGGCGCGAGATGAGCCGCGAGAGGACCGGCATGTGAGGGTCGCGGCGGCGAACGGAGGAGAAGACCTGGACGATGCGCGCCGAGGCGCTCCCGCCCAGCTCGATAACGGCGGACCAGCCCGGGGACAGGTCGCAGATCTCCTCTGGTGGGAGCAACGGGTTGGTGGAACGCGTGCGCGTCCAGCGGCCCTCGTTGCCTTGCGAGGTGCGCCACGCACCTCGACTGCCGGCGAGCCGCGAGATCAGCTCGGCCGACTCGGGGACCACCTGACGGTGGGCGATCAATGCGGAGAGATTGCCGAGCACCTGCTCCAGCAACTGCTTGCGAGAGTCCGGGCGCAGGTCGGAGAACTCCAAGGCGCCCAGCACCAGGTTGAAGCCCGCCGATCGGGCCCGGCCGAACAGGTGCACGATCTGCCCGGCGGCGATCGCCGCGAACTCGTCGATCACCACCACGGTGGCGATCGGAGAGCCCTGCAGTGCGGCCGTCGTCGTCTGCAGGTCCAGCACGATCGCCACACCCAGCATCTGCGCGAGCAGCGGCCAGGCGTCCGCTTTGAGGTCGAAATAGACCACAGCCCGTTCTCTGATGGCGCTCAGCAGGTCGAACGTCTGTGCGCCGGGCGTCGCGGGGTCGAGCCACGGCCCCACGTCGGACTCGGCCATGATCGCCAGTCGATCGCGTACGCCGCCCAGGTCGGCGCGCTGACGCGGCGTGAGCGAGTCCAGGTACTCATAGGTCGCCTGGGCCTGCTGCTCGGGCAGGCTCCTGGCGAGCACCTCCAACCGCGATGGGTCGAGGTGCCGGACGAGCGAGGCCAAGCTCACCTCGATTTCGGCGCCACGCAGAGCGCGTACGGCGTGACCGAGATAGCGCTGGGCCTGGCGCTGGTAGTGGGGCTCGGTGAAGCGCTCGCCGGCGAGCGCCTTGTCGGCGATCTCAGTGGCGGAGCCGTGGCCGAACGGGTTGTAGACCGACGGACCTTGGGGGGTCCATTCGAAGAACCGACGGCCGGCGCTAGAAGCCGCCTCGGCGAGATGCTCGCGCATGCGAGCGTCGCCCTTGGGATCGACGACGACGGCTCCGAGCCCCGTCTCGATCGCACGTGCGGCGATCCAGGTCTCGGTGACCGTCTTGCCGGAGCCGGTGGCGCCGACGACCAACGTGTGCCTACCGCCGTCGGTCGCGCTGAGGGGGATCGACACGACCTCGCCCATCTCCGTACGTCCCACGATCATGCGCCCGTCGCACAGCGCGCTGTGCGACGGCGAGGGGCCGAAGCGCTCGGAGAGCTTCAGTGAGAGGGTGCGCAGCGCAGCGAGCGGTCCACGTCGGGCGGCGGCTATGTCAGCCAGATCGCCACCAGCCATGAGGTCTTCGCGATGCCAGCGCCGTCCACGAACGGCGGCGCACAAGGCGGCGATGTCAAGCGTGGGGGCCCATCCCGCGAGCTCGGAGCCTGAGAGCACGACGACGACGAGCGCCGACGCGGCCCAGGTCCAGCGCAAATGACGGCTGCGCATGACGCGCGCCGCGATCATCCCGACGAGGACTCCGATGATTATGTGCAACGTGGTTGAGGTGAGCCAGCCAACCAGTTCGCCCAGGGGCGCCAGCGGGTTGACAACCGGGTGTTCGGTGGTGTATTCGGACGACGGCATGAGCCGCTCCTTTCTGTGGACCGGCGAGGCCGGTCGTGGTGGTTAACGAGAAGCGGCGAACCCGAGGGCTCGCCGCTGTGGTGTGCTGCATGAGGGGCCGTTCGGACCCGTCAAGATGGGTTCAGACGAGGCGGTAGCCCACGCCCCAGACGTTCACGACGAGCCCGCTTGCTCCGGCCGCGTCGAGCTTGCGGCGCAGGCGGCTGGCGTGACTGTCGACGGTGCGAGCTCCCGACCCTGGGCTTTGGCCCCAGATCGCGCGCAGCAGCTCCCGCTTGGAGCAGACGGTGACGGGGTCGCGAGCGAGATGTACGAGCAGCTCGTACTCGAGGCGACAGAGCTCGACAGCCGCTCCGTCGACGCGCACGCGGTGCGCACCGGTGTCGATCTCCAGCGCACCGACGCGCAGGAGTCGTATGGGTGTGGCGTTCTCCACGCGTCGCAGCACCGCCTTCAGACGGGCGCGCAGCTCCAGATACGGAGCGGGATGCGCGATGAAATCGTCGGCGCCGGTCTCGAACGCGCGAAGAAGATCGAGCTGAGTGGCCCCGGGACTGAGCAGGATCGCCGGCAGACCCTCCTCCCATGCATGCCGGCCGGGCACTCGAGGGACAGCTGGACGGCGGATCTCCTCGAGCAGGTCGAGAGGGCCGCGGGGAGTGTCGAGGGCCCCGAGCACGATCGCCCGGATCGCTTGAGCGCGGGCGAGCACGCGGGCGTGCTCCTCTGTGTGTGCGTGTACCGCCAAGTAGCGATCGGCGCAAAGCTGCTCCACAAGTTCGCGACCGAGCGACGCGCTTGACTCGACGACGAGGATCGCGGCGTCGCGCCGGTCGGCGTCAACGCTCGCGAACGCCGCCGATGGGGCGTGGCGGGGGTTCATGGGAGGACGATGCGGGCCGCGCGGCCGGCACGGCAGACGTTCATTGGAGTTCGACCTCGCGGGGGCTGACACCCAGACCCTTGCGGGCGATCACGGCGAGCACGTCGCTGTGGACCCACGGCGTGATCGCCTTCTCCCCTCCTTCGGGCATGATCCCGATGCGTCGCGACAGCCAGCTCGTCTCGCCGCTGGGCTTGCCGCGACGGTCGCGCTTGACCACGCCGCAGCGAAGGGCGATCTCGCTCATCGTCAGACCGCGCCGGTCGATCGCGTCGAGCACCGCTTCGCGCAGGCCGCGGTTGAGGACGACCGGGCTGCTGCACAACCGTTCGAGCTCACTGGACAGCCGGGTGAGGAGGAGGTGCGGATCGTCGCGATGGCGGGCGAGGGCGTGTTCTGTGAGCGTACGCATCGGCTCGTAGCTTTCGAACGTTGCAACAACGTCGCGCAGGCCCACCCGCTCCCAGGCGGACTCGGCGGCGGCGCAGCGACGTCGACGCCAGCGCAGTTGGGCGGTGGAGCGCTCTGCGGGGAGCAATCCGAGGCGGTAGACGTCGCCGTTGCTGTCCACCAGGTCGCCTGCCGAGTCGGGCCGATCGAATGCCCGCGGGCTGTGCGCGCCGTCGGAGAGAGGAGCGACGAGCAGGTCTTCGGGCCGCACGTGCCGGCACCAGCGTCCACTTGCGTCTTCGAGGTAGCGCGCACAGACGAGCGTCGCGTTCTCCGATGGCTCATCGGCGGCCAGGTGTGCGACGAGCCGGCGATCGCAGAGCGTCGCGGCGTCGCGATCGAGCACGAGCACGCTGCCGCCGTGGCCGGGGAGCGCGAGCAGCTCGCGTCGACGGCCAGCGTCGTCGAGGTAGCCGGCGAGCGGACGGCCGGCGGGCATTTCGTTGCCGCGACGTGGGGTGTTCGAGCTGTGCGAGAGCGGCCGCGCGTGTGAGGCACGTCGCGATGCACGTCGACGCCGGGTGGGCGGTGGGGAAGAGACGACAGGCGGCATGGCTTGGCTCCTGACGGTCGAGGCCGCGCCATTTCGAAGCGGGCCTGGATGGGTGACGTGGAGGGGCTTGTAGGGCCGCTGGAGGAGACCGTCAAGCCGCGGACGCGGACGGAGACGGCAACGTCAAGCATGTCCGAGGCCCCCTAAAGGGGGTCTCGGAAGTCGAGCTTTCGGCGCGCCTCGTCAGCAGAAGCTGGCCGAGAATCGCTCATGAGGAGATCGGGTGGAACGAGGCTGGATGGGTGGCGAGCCAGACACCGCGAACCCAGGATGAGGAAAAGGCGCACCAGGAGATGTGGTTCGAGTGGGGCCTTCTTTGTCTCTGGTTCTCTCGAACGCGAGTTGTGGGGACTGACGGCGTCCGTAACGGCTCAAGGGTGCGAAGAAAAGGAAGGTCGGAGCCTAGCGCTCAACGCGGAGGCGCTCCCCCACGCGAGGTGGCGTCTGCCCGCCTGCGCGGCAGTCGCCCTCCGCCTCCGGCCCCTACTCGCCGGGGCGCCTGAAGTATCCGCTGAACCGGTCGCAGTCTCGTGTGCTGTTTGCGGTGGGCCGACTGCAGCACAGGATCGGATAGACACGGGGCGACTGCATGCAGGTACGGGCCGAAAGCAGCTGAAGGCAGGTAGATTCGCAATCGGTATCGCGCCAACTCGCGGGAAGTGGCCGCAGGGCGTCTCGCTACACGCCCTGCGGCCCGTTTCGGAGCTTCTCCCCGGTGGTTATGTCGCGCGACTCGATGACGGGATCTCGCCCCCTTGGATCGCCTCCCGTGGCGGCCGTGCGGACGTCCGGCGGAAGGCGCGTGACACCCCATGCGCACAGCACCCCTTCGTGGGCATCGCGCTCGGAGGCGAACACGATGCGCTCGCGTCCCGGGTACTCCCAGGCAGAGGGATACTCGCCCGCATAGGCTCTGCACGCGGTCAACACGCGGTCGGCGCGCCGCGCGCACTCGCGGGCGCGGGAGCGGTCGCGACAGACGAACACGACAAGCGGCCGGGCGGCCTCGGAGCGGGAGTAGCGCTTCAGATGGACAGACCAACCCGCGAGGAAGTGGTCGTAGCGCTCGAGCTTCGCCGCCCCCGCTCCCTCGGGCAGGCGGTCGTCGAGCTCGACGATCAGCTCGCGCCCATCCTTCGCACGAAGGATCGCGTCGGGTCGGATGCTCTGGAAGCGCTCCACCGCAACCCTCCGTCCGGACTCGACGGTGCGCAGGAAGTCGTGCGGAGTGCGACCCCCGGGCAGAGATAGATCGCCCGGGGCGAGCATCCGTGGACCATCGGGCGTCGAGCGCGACTGGGGTGAGATCGCCGAGTGGTCGGGGCCAACGAGCCCGAGCGGGCCTCCGCCGAGCGTGCGCTCGACCGCAAGGGCCCAACCGGCGGCGCGCACGTCGTGGCGAGCTTGGCGCAGCAGGCGGTCGCCGGAAGAGGGGTTGTTGGATGTGGGGATGGTTTGGTCGTTCTGGGTGGAGCCCTCGCCGGTGAGGATTTCGTTGAGTGTCGAACCACCATGCCCCTCGGCGAGGTGAAGTCCCGAAGGCGTGATGGAGTAGCACATCGGCACGCCTCCCCCGTCGCGGCGGTGGAACTGAAAACGTGCCACGAGGCCCGCGTCGGACAGCCGCTTCAGGCGCCGTTGCGTAGTCGTCGCGGCGCGGCCCTCGTTGAAGCGGCGGTGGATCTGACTGCTGAGCACGTGTCTCATGGAAGCGATGAGCGCCAGAATCTCGATGTCGAGGGGCTCGGGGTCGAGTGCGAGGATGGAGGTCGCGGGCTTTGCCCAGCGCACGCTGTGGGCGGCGTTCAGGTCCACCAGCTCGCGGTAGCTCTCCGCAGGCTCGGACGCCGGCGCGTCGGGGGGCGCCTGGCTCGTGGAGATGATCGCTGCCGGAGCCTTCTCCACAACCGCTTCCGCGCGGCGCTCCCAATGCGGCTGGCTGAGGTCCTCGCGGTAGCGGCCTCCTCGTTCGGCTTGGCGGGCGGCGTGGTGAGCCAAGCGTTGCGCGTCGAGGCGCAGCGGAAGCGTGCGGGCCACAAACGGCGCCTGACGACCTTCGGGTGTCACCCAGCTCACGATGGCGGAGTGCCTGGGCAGGTGCAGGCGCACGTCGGGGCGCCCGAGCGCGGAGAGGTTGCGGACGTCCGGACGCACGATGTCGGAGAACTCGGCCATCATCAGCTTCGCCGCGTTGCGCGCGTCCTCGACCGATGCCGTGGCGAAGTACACGCGGTGGGCGAACAGCGCGTCGAGTTGTCCCCGCACATCGCGATCGGTCCACTGAGCATCGGTCTGCCAGCAGGCGACGGTCTCCAGACCGGCGGAGCGCTTGAGCGCCATCGTCTCGGCGAACCCACGGTTGAGCACCAGCGGCGCCTCGTCCACCTTCAGCGCGACCGCGGTGCGCTGCTCGGCGGGCACACCGTCCTGGCGGCGGGCAAGCGCCGCGTCGAGCATCCCCACGAGCAGTTGCATGAGCACGCTCGTGTTCCCCGCCCCCATCGCTCCGAGGGCGCCCTTCACGACGAGCACCTCCCCGTTCGCGATCACCTCGTCGAGGGACACCCGCAGCGAGTCGTTCAGCAGCACGCGCTTGATCGACGGGGAGTTGAGCAGCCGCGCGAGCTTGTTCACCGGCGCGTCGAGCTTCGCCGTGGTGGTGCCGCGCGCGTCCGCGAGCTGGGCGGAGAGCTCGTTTGTGAAGAACTCCGAGATCTCCTTGAACTCCGGTTGCGTGCGCAGGCGGCTCGCCACGCGCGTGCGATAGGCATAGCCCTCCTCACCCACCGAGAGCAGACGCGCCGCGTCCCACAGCGTGCTCTCACGGTCGTATGCGAGTACCGCGATGATCGCGTTGCGCAGATAGCGGTCGGACGACGCCCGGATGTCGCCCTCGCTGAAGAGATTAGTCATGGCTGACACGACGTAGTCGGCGATCGTGTCGGCCGGCGCGTCCACCGCCAGCGGGTTGAAGCCGCAGGTGGGACGGGAGAAGTCCAGCAGCGTGCAGGTGCGCTCTCGCGGAACGAGGCTCACCGCGGCCTCGGCGGCGTCGCCCTTGGGGTCGAGCACGATCACGGCGCATCGCTCGCGCCGCAGGTCCTCGGCGACCGTCGCCACCAGATAGCTTGACTTGCCCTGCTCCACGGTGCCCGGCACGGCGGTGTTCTGGCGGCGCAACTGCGGGTGGATCGATACCGGGCCGTGGGCGTCGCGCAGGGTTCCCATTCCCTCGTGCGGGCGCAAGATCGCCGGCGGAGCGGGCGCCAGCGGGAGCGGATGGCGCGCGAACGGCACGGTTGTATAGTCGAGCGAGGGCGTGTGCCACAGGCTCGAAAGCTCCGTGGAGGCGAACACGCCCCGGCGGATCGACGGCAGCGGGTTGCCCTCGCCCCGCATCACCCGCCGCGTGTAGAGGCCCAACCAGCCGTGGCGCACGGCGGTGCCGCGCTCCACGAGCCGGTTCTCCGCGCTCGTCGCGCGCAACTCCGAGGCGATCCGCTCGCACACGTTCCGGCTCGGCCCCACGACGCGCACCTCGGTGAAGAACAGCGGACGATGCTGCACGTCGAGGCCGCCGGTCAGCTCGGCGTCCTCCACCATCGAGCGGTCGAGCGGAGGCAGTTTGAGCTTGCGCACACGGGAGAGGCGATTCTCGTGGCGCTTGTACGCACGCTTGGCGTGCCCTTCGAAGGTGGCCGGCGTCGGCGTGAGCGCGATCTGCACGAACGCCGGCGCCTTGCACGCCGCCATCGTCGTGATGAGACGGTTGACGGGCGGCGCGCGGTCGTGTTCGAAGCGGTCGACGCGCTTTGAGCGCTTGGTGAACGCGGCGTGCTTCTTCAAGCGCACTACGCAGGGGGGCGTTCCCGGTACGCGTGCGGCATCCTCCACCAGAGCGTTCGGGTAGGCGCTGCGCAGCGCTGCCTGGATCAGCGGCTCGAGTTCCGCGGGACACGTGAGCGACAGCCAAGCCTCACGATCGCAGTGCACCTCGAGGGCGACGGACGGCTGACCGCTGAGGAGCCGTCGCCACCAGCGGCGCAGGAGCCGCTTGTGGAGCGCCTCGAACATGCTGACGATCCCGTCCGCCGTGGTGTCGTCACCGCGATAGGGGATCACCCTGAGTCGCACGTACCGTCTTCGCCCGCGCGCGCGCAGGCGGGCCAGGAGGATCGCGAGCGCGAAGGCTGCCGCCGCGATCGCGATGTCGATGACCGCGGTGGGGATCGGGGCGGGAAAGCACGGGAGGGTGAGCGTGGGCGGCAACCCACTCTGATCCGACCGTTTTCACGCAGCGGGACAGCCGGCGTGGTCAACCATCCACGCGGGCCGCCACGATCGCCACGTCGTCGCGCAGGCGTCCGGCGCCGGGGGCTACATGAGCGTCAGGGGCGGGACAGCCGGCGCGGTCAACCGTTCACGCGGGCCGCCACGATCGCCACGTCGTCGCGCAGGCGTCCGGCGCCGGTGGACAGCGCGAGCCGCTCCAGCTGTTGCACGAGCAGGGCAGGCGCGGAGCCCGCATGTTCGGCGAGCAGGCGGCACAGCTCCCTGGGAGTGAGGCCACGCCGGGGGGCGCCGGCGTCGAGCAGGCCGTCGGTGTAGAGCACGAGCGTGGACCCCGGCCCAAGCTCGACCTCGAGATCGACCACGTTTGAGCCGGAGCGTACGCCGAGCATCGTCCCGCGCACGCGCGGACAGTGGGCCGGGCCGTCCGCTTCCAAGAGCACGGGCGGCGGGTGACCGGCTCCCGCCACGGTGGCTCTGACGGGCGCGGAGCTCAGGTCAAGACGCGCCACCACGACCGTCGCGAAGCGCTGGGCGAGCGCATGACCGAGCATCACCTCGTTGACAGCCCCGAGGACTTGTGCGGGACTCGGCCGCACGAACGCGAACGCACGGATGCTGTGCCGCACGAGCGCCGTCACGGCCGCCGCCTCGGGGCCCTTGCCGCATACGTCGCCCACCACCAGCCAGCATCCGAAAGGGGTGGTGAACACGTCATAGAAATCGCCTCCCACCTCGTTGCCTTCGCCGGCCGGGTGGTATGCGGAGGAGAGCGCCACGCCGTCGAGCACGGGCAGGGTCTCGGGCAGCAGGCTCTGCTGAAGCGTGCGCGCGAGCTGCGTGCGCGCCGCGTAGAGGTTCGCGTTGTCAAGCGCCGTGGCGGCGCGATCGGCGAGGTTGCGAATCAACGCCAAATGGTCCTCGCCGTAGCGAGCGCCATCGCGCAGGTGGAAGAACGACAGCGCTCCCAACAGGCGGCCGCGCGCAACCAAGGGCATCGCGATCATCGAGTGGTAGCCGCTCCACGCGATGAGCTCGCGGAGCTCCGGCTCGGGAGCGATCCGCTCGAGCACGGACGCATCGGTGAGGTCGTGGACGACGACCGGCTCACGCGAGCGGATCGCACGGGCCACGGGGTGCTCGCCGTTCAGGTCGAGTGGGTGCTTGGCGCGCAGCTCCTCGAGCCTGCTGACAACCTCCTCACGCGCCGCCACCGCCATCGTGTCGCTGATCGTGCCGTCCTCGCCGAACAGGTTGATGACGCACATCTCGGCGATCCTCGGCACCGCCATGCCCGCGATCGCGCGCATCGTCTGACGGGGGTCGAGCGATCGATCGAACACGCCACCCGCGGCGGCCAGCAGCTCCTTCGCCTCACGGCCCCTGCGACGCTCGTTCCATCCATTCCACAGCACCGGCGCTCACCCCCGATTCGTGCGCATCGTGTGCACCCTTCAAAGTAGAGCAGTCGGCGCCGTGACGCTCTGCTCAGTCGGCGCCGTGACGCTCTGCTCAGTCGGCGCCGTGACGCTTTGAGTTCCCTGCGCGACGGTGAGGCGCGCGTCTCGAGAGCTCGCGCCTGCGTCTTGAGAGCTCGCGCCTGATAGCTTCGATTGAACGGATGAGGTGAGGAGGTCGGATGTCTGAGGACGGTGCACGAGTTCCCCGTGTCCTGGCGATCGACGCCGGCGGCACGATGACCGACACGTTCATCGTGGACGAGCGCGGGTCGTTCGTCGTCGGCAAGGCCCAGACGACTCCAGAGGACGAGTCTGTCGGCTTCATGGCCTCAGCGCGCGATGCGCTGGCGCAGTGGGACTCCACTCCCGAGCAGGGCTTCCCCGCGATCGTCTCGGGCATCTACTCGGGCACCGCGATGCTCAACCGGCTGCTCCAGCGCCAGGGACGAACTGTCGGCTGCATCGTCAACGCCGGCCACGAGGACTGCCTGCGCATGGAGCGCGCCATCCAGACCTACCTGGGCTACTCCTACTCGGACCGCCTGCACATCGCCGCCCATTTCCACAACGAGCCGCTCGTGCCACGCGAGCGGATGAAGGGCGTGCGCGGACGCATCGACGTGTTCGGCCAGGAGGTCCTGCCGCTGCGCGAGCAGGACGTGCGCGAGGCTGCCGCCGAGCTCTTGGACGGCGGCGTGGAGGGTATCGTGATCTCGCTGCTGTTCTCCTTCCGCAATCCCCAGCACGAGCTTCGAGTGGGCGAGCTCGTCGAGCAGGAGAAGGCCAAGCGAGGTCTCAACGGCGAGGTGCCCCTGTTCCTCTCATCCCAGCTCTATCCCATGCGCCGGGACCTGCCTCGCTTGAACGCCACGGTGATCGAGGCCTACGCCGCCGAGCCCTCGCGCACCACGCTGAAGGCGGTACGCGAGGCGACCAAGGCGAATGGGGCCCCCTTCGAGCTGCGTGTGATGGCCGCCCACGGCGGCACGATCTCGATCGAGGCCAAGGAGCTGGCGCGCACGCTCGCCTCCGGCCCGATCGGCGGCGTGGTCGGCGGCCAGGCGCTCGCCCAGCAGATGGGCCTTCCCAACGTGCTGTGCACCGACATCGGCGGCACCTCCTTCGACATCGCGCTGATCACCGACGGTCGCTTCGAGATCACCCAGACGCCCGACATCGCGCGCTTCGTCCTGAACATCCCGCTGGTGCGAATCGACTCGATAGGCGCCGGCACGGGCTCCTTCGTGAGGGTGAACCCGAACTCCAACCGGCCCGAGCTGGGGCCCGACTCGGCCGGCTCGCGCATCGGCGTGTGCTGGGCACAGGGCGGTTTGGAGACGGTCTCCGTCACGGACTTGAACCTGGTGCTGGGACGCTTGAACCCCGATTACTTCCTGGGCGGCGAGGTCGAGCTGGACGTCGAGCTCGCGCGCGCCGCGATCGATCGGCAGATCGCGCGGCCGCTCGGCCTGCCGGTGCAGGCGGCGGCGGCCGGCGTGATCGAGCTGTTCGAGCAGACGCTCAAGAACGAGGCGATCGGGCGCATCCTCGGCAAGGGCTACTCGCCGGCCGACTACACCCTGCTCTGCTACGGCGGCGGCGGGCCGCTGCACGTCGCCGGCTACACCGACGGCGTCACATACCAAGAGGTGCTCGTACCGGCGTGGGCCGCCGGCTTCTCGGCGTTCGGATGCGCGTGCGCGGACTTCGACTACCGCTACGACCAGACGGTCGACCTGCCGGTCCTGCCGATGTTCGGCGAGGGGGAGAAGGCGGGAATCGGGGGCATGCTCACGGCCGCCTGGCTGGGTCTGCGCGACCGGGTCGCATCCGAGCTTCAGAAGTCCGGGGTCGAGCGCGAGGACATCCGCTTCACGCATGCGGTGCGCATGCAGTACTACGGTCAGCTCAACGACATCGAGCTCGTCTCACCGCACGAGCAGATCGCCGACGCCTCGCAGATGGACGACCTGATCGAGACCTACGAGCAGGCCTACGCCAAGATGTATGCCTCCTCTGCCCGCTCACCGGAGTTCGGCTACCTGATCACCCACGCGATCGTGCACGGCAGCGCCGAGGTCGAGAAGCCGGCGCTGCCCCAGCTTTCCGAGCAGCCGGGCAAGCCGCCGCTCAAGGCCACACGGCCCGTCCATTGGGGCCGCTCAAGCGAAGACGAGTTCGTCGAGACCGAGATCTTCCAGCTCGAGTCGGTGGGAGCCGGCAACTCGATCGACGGGCCGGCGATCGTCGAGCACTCGGCCACCACCTTCGCGATCCCGCCCGGACGCCGAGCGACGCTCGACGCTCACCACATCTTCCACCTCACGAGCACGGAGGAGATCTAGAGATGGCGATCGTAGACGCGACACGCGAGTTCGAGCGCAAAGGCCGGGCGATCGGTTGGGAGGGCAAGCGCCTGGACGAGATGCTCTGCGAGTCCGAGCGCTTGTTCGCAGAGACCGGCCACTACGGCGGTCTGCGCGAGCTCGAGCTGATGAGATCCGATCCGATCGGCTACGAGAAGCTCTTCTCGCGGCTTCGCGGAGGCCTTGTCTCGGCGCGCGAGACGGCGCTGAACATCTCGGCCTCGCCGATCGTGCGCGAGCTGGGCGAGCTCTGCTTCGCCCTCTACACGCCCGAGGGCGACTCGCTCGCCCTGTCCACCGGGATCATCGTCCACGTCCACACGATGTCCGACGCGATCAAGTGGATGGTCCGCAACGGCTACGAGGACAACCCCGGCATCAGAGCGGGCGACGTCTTCGCCAACAACGACCCAACGATCGGCGACGTCCACAACGCCGACGTGCAGACGTTCGTGCCGATCTTCTGGGGCGAGGAGCTGATCGCGTGGGCCGGCGGCGTCACGCACGTGCTCGACATCGGCGCCTCAACGCCGGGGGGCGTCCCCGTCGGGCCCACGATGCGCTACGAGGACGGGATCGACCTGCCGTGCATGAAGATCGGCGAACGCGACGAGCTCGCGCGCTGGCATCTCGAGCGCTGCAAGAAGCGCACGCGCGCGTCGGCCTACTACCTCCTGGACGAGCGCACACGGCTGGCCGGCTGTCACATGATCCGCGACGCGGTCGAGCGCCTGATCGTCGAGGAGGGCGTCGAGCGCTTCAAGCGGTTCAGCCGTGAGGTGATCGAGGAGGGGCGGCGCTCCTTCAAGTCCCGCATCCGCGAGATGACCGTCCCCGGCCGCTATCGCTCACCGGCGGTGTTCGACGCGGAGTTCGCCGACAAGCAGCGGCTGCCCGCGCGAGCGCGCGCCGACATCGTGATGCACTCGCCCTTCGAGGTGCGCATCGGCGGCGATGGCACCTACGAGCTCGACCTCGACGGCGCCTCCGCGTGGGGTTGGCACTCGATGAACTGCACCCCCTCGGGCATGCAGGGCGCTATCTGGGTGATGTTCACCCAGACCTTGATCTGCAACGACAAGGTCAACGACGGCGCCTACTTCGCGATCGAGACGAACTTCCCGGAGGGCACGATCGCCAACATCGGCGACGCCGAGGGCTCGACCGCGATCGCCTGGGCGTTTCTGCAGCCGTCGTTCACCGGATTCCCACGCACGATCTCCCGCGCGCTTCAGTCACGCGGCTTCATCGAGGAGGTGCTCGCCGCCTACGCGGTCTCCGGCAACGTCCAGCAGGGAGGCGGCATCGACCAGTACGGCAACTCTTCGGCGATCATGAACTTCGAGATCTCCGCCCAGGGCATGGGGGCCAAGTACGTGCTCGACGGCACCGACTACTGCGCGGCGATGTTCAACCCCGAGGGGGACATGGGCGACGTGGAGATGTGGGAGCTGATCTCGCCGTTCGTGTACCTCTCGCGACGGGTGAAGGCCTCCTCCGGCGGCTCCGGTCGCCATCGCGGGGGCTCGAGCTTCGAGTCGCTGTTCATGGTCAACATGACCCCCTTCTGGGAGCTGCAGAACATCGGCACCGGCCGGGTCTTGGCCTCAACCGGGCTGTTTGGAGGCTATCCGGGGGCCACGGCCTACATCCACAACATCCACGGCGCCGACTTGATCGAGCGGGCGCGGCGGGGCGAGGCCTACCCGGTGGCCGACGGCGACTTCGAGAGTCCCGCTCTCATGGAGATCCAGGGCAGCTCGCGCGAATACTGCAACGACGGCATGACGATGCTCGAGCCGTTCTCAAACGGCGATCTCTACCTGTCGGTGATGAAGGGCGGCGCCGGCCTTGGCGATCCGCTGCTGCGCCCGCCGCAGGCCGTGCAGCGGGACATCGAGGAGGGCCACCTGCTCCCCCGTTTCGCCGAGTCGGTCTACGGGGTCTGTGACCGCGAGGCCTTCCGCCGCCGGCGGCTGGAGCGAGCGGTGCCGGTCCGAGAGTGGGTGGCCGCCGAGCGCGAGCGCGTGCTCGCGCAGGATCTAGCCGCGCCGGTCAAGCGGATGTACGCCGAGTCGATGCGCCTCTCCCCGCGCTGGGCGGCCGAGTTCCGCGGCTTCTGGGATCTGCCCGAGGAGTTCGACTTCGACGTCGCCACGCCGACGGTCACCGCTCAGGCCTCCGCGCCGGGCAAGGTCCACCCCGACGAGGCCGCCGACGCCTTCCTGGCCGTCAGCCGGCCGCATGCCGGCGAGGACGGCGTCCCCTTCGCCACCGCCAGCAAGCTCGATCGCGAGACGCTTGGCGCGCTGCTCGACGAGAAGCTCTCGCGGCGCGAGGTCAAGGACATACAGTCCGCCTTCAAGGACTCCGACCGCTTCGAGAAGTGGGTCTCGGTGCTGGGAGAGCGCGTCCCTTACGACGATCCGATCGTGCTGCCGGCCGGCGAGGGCTTGAACATCGTGCGGCGGCGCTCCGACGGCCAGCTCGTCCACCGCTGCGACTGCGGGCACGACTTCTGCGCTCATGACCGCAACTGGAAGATGGACGCGGTCGTGCACGTGCGCGACACCGAGCAGGCGATACTCGAGGTCTATCCGAAGATGGGCGGCCCGGACCCGACGCTCCAGCAGATCCGCGAGTACTACTGCCCCTCCTGCGCGCGCCAGCTCGAGGTAGAGGCGCTGCCACCCGGCTACCCCGTCGTGCACGAGTTCCTCCCCGACGTCGAGGGCTTCTACCGCGGCTGGCTGGGGCGCGAGCTGCCGGCGTAGCGGAGCCGAACGTGCCATAACAGACGTAGAGCTTGTTGAGAAGCTGGCGTAAAGGTTTTCCTTTACGGCCGATTGCGGCTCTCTCCAGGAACGCCGGATCTAACGTTGGCGGCGTCGCGTTTGGGCTTGCTCTCGCAGTCGATGCGCGACGCGCGTCGTTGCGTCGCGATAGACGCGTGGCTTGATCCCGATTGCCATGACCACGACCACCTCTTGAGATCCCTCGTGTGGTTCGATGCGGTACACGAGCCGGTAGCGGTAGCGGGGTCGGGCCGTCGGGCGGCGGTTGGGGAGATCGAACTTGACCTTGCGCGACTCCGCTTGCGCCAACGGCTTCAGGTTGCTCTTCTCGCGCAGTCGCTCGCCTTGGTAAGGATTGTCTTCGAGCTGCTTTACGATCCGAAGGCCCTCTCGCGCAACGTCCTTATCACCCTCTGCGACGAGCGTCCGGATGTCCTCCTTGGCGCCGTCGGTCAACTGCGCCAGGGCCATACTTGACTATCTCACAGCCTCGTCAAGCAGATCCTCGAAGCCGAACTCTTCGATGACGTCATCGACGGAGGTGAGATTGCCGCTATCGGCCAGGGCTCGCTGCTCGAGCAGCCGCATGAGCGCGACATCCTCCAGCTCATCTTCCAATTCCTCGATACGAAGCGAAGCCTTCTCTATGTCCACCCCCGGAACCAGGTAAGCGCTGCGCTCCTCGCCCCGAGGCTGGATTTCGACCGCGTTGTCCAGCAGGCTCTTGCTTGGTCTGGTGCGCCTGGCGGCGGTCCGTGCGAGCTCCGGTAGGACGCTCCTGGCCTCACTTGTCGTCAACGTCGTCTTTGCGCGCCTCGCGCCTCGTCCCATCTGCCAGTCCTTTCGTACAAGTAGTCGTACAAATGTAGGATAGCATGGCGCTCTCCCTGCACACGCTTTGGAGCGAGAGATGGCAGCCGCCACGGCTCTACGCTGGCCTCGTCTCGGCCGCCACATCGCAGAGACCGCCGAGGATGTCGCGCTCATTACCTACGACGACAGCGGGCAGCTGGTTGGCGACCCGTCTTCGCGAAGACGCCAACGGGCATCCGCTGACGCCCGGCCACTCGACGGCGCCCGCGATTATCCCGAACGACTTTCCGGGGAACGACCTAAAGAAAGAGGGTGAGCGACGGGATTCGAACCCGCGACCGCCGAGACCACAACCCGGAGCTCTACCAGCTGAGCTACGCCCACCAGGTCGGTGCTGAGTGTAGCGGCCGCTCACCGCCGCACGAGGTCTTCGGCCAGCGCCAGGCATTCGCTCGGGCTCCGATCCGGATGGCGCTCCAGGGCCAGCTGCCAGGCCCGGATCAGCGACGCCGGGTCCTCGCCGAGCAGCGCGACCAGCTCCGCCGCAAGGGCTTGGGCGCTGCCCGCACCGGCGGGGCCGAGCCCGCCCCCCATCACCGCCGGGCTTGCGCTCGCCATGGCCTCCGCGCTCCCCGCCCCCGCCGCCGCCGGCGCCCTCTCCGCCGCCAACGCCGCGCGCCTCGCTGCCACGATCCGCTCGGTCACATCCTCGCCGCGCCGCTGCGCGTTGCGCCAGCCGCGACCCATCGCCAGTTCCTGCAACGCCAAGGGCGGGCCCTCCAGGACCGTGAGGCTGGCCTCGTGCGGGTTCCACTTGCGTTCGCCGAACTCCAACCACTCTTCGCGCGCCCACGCATCGAGCACGACCTCGCGCAACTCCTGCTCGCTCAGGTTGAAGCGGCAGAAGTTGTGCGGGAACTGGCGCAACTCGACGTGGTACATGTCGCTAAGGCTTGCAAATCGCCGTTCGCGAAGACCGCTGCCGCTCAACCCCTGCATACGGCGTGCCGATGTACGCACATGCTCAGCGAGGAGACGAGGGTCACTGACGAACGATCGCGAGAGCCGAGCGAGGACTGGCTGTTCGCAGGGGGCGCCCTTCCGGAACCGGAGACGGCCGTTCGGCGCAGGTCAATCCATCTCGTTGCCATCCTCGCGCTCCTGGCGAGCGCCGTCTATTTGGGTTGGAGGGTCGGCTTCACGCTTGGGGGGAGCCTCTGGATCTCCATACCGCTTTGGATCTTGGAGATCCACGCCGCGGTCGGCCTCGGGCTGTTCGCGTTCTCCCTCTGGGACCTCGACAGACAGGTCATCCCGGCGCCCGTAAAGCGAACCGACCTGCGCGTGGGCGTGTTGATCCCGACCTACAACGAGCCGATAGAGGTCCTCTTCCCGACGGTCGCGGCGGCGGTCGCCTTGGAGCCCCGCCATGAAACGGTCGTGCTGGACGACGGACAACGACTTTGGGTGAGGGCGATGGCCGCCTCGCTGGGAGCGCGCTATATGACCCGCGAGAAGCGGACGCACGCGAAGGCCGGCAATCTCAATCATGCCCTCGCTCAACTCGACCTCGACGTGATCGGCGTTCTCGACGCCGATCATGTGGTCACAGCCGATTTCCTGACCCATACCCTCGGCTACTTCGAGGATCCGCGCGTGGCCGTCCTGCAGACGCCCCAAGACTTCTACAACCTCGATTCGTTTGAGCACGATCGCAACAGATCGTGGTTCTGGCGCGGGCGGCGATCGATCTCGTTCAACGAGCAGCGTCTCTTCTACCGGGCGATCCAGCCCGGCAAGAACCGGTGGAAAGCCGCATTCTGGTGTGGGACAAACGCCGTGGTGAGGGTCAGCGCGCTGCGCGAGATCGGGGGCATCGCCTGTGAGACCGTGACCGAGGACATGCACACGACGATCCGCCTGCACCGCAAGAAGTGGAAGACCGTCTACCACAACGAGGTCTTGGCCCACGGGCTCGCCGCTCGCGACGCGGCCGAGTACCAGGCCCAACGCCTGCGCTGGGGCACGGGCGCGATGCAGATCCTGCGTCTCGAGCATCCGCTCACACGCAAAGGGCTCAGCCTGGGCCAGCGGGTCGCTTACGCCGCCACCATCCTCGGATGGTTCGACGCCTGGCGGACGCTGGGCTATGTACTGCTCCCGATCGCCGTGCTCTTCAGCGGCGCAACGCCGATACAAGCGCCGCTTGCCCTCTTCGCAAGCGCCTTCGGCGTGACATTCGGCCTCCAGCGGCTGGCGATGGCTCTGCTCTCGAGGGGATACGCGCCTCAGGGGATGGCGGCGCTGTTCGAATTCGTGCGCTTGCAAAGCAACCTTCGAGCCACTCTCACCTGCCTCCGCCGAGGCGAGCGGCCCTTCCGTGTAACCGCCAAGCACGGCGTTGACGAGCGCCGCCGGATCCAGGCGCCCTGGATGCTCTGGATCCTGATCGGCCTCACCGTAGCTGCGCTCGTGTGGCTTGGCTTCACCCTCGCCGGACTGACCCCAGTCACCTATGAGGTCCGGTGGACGGTCTATGGCGCCGCGTTCTGGGCCCTCCTGAACATGGGGTTCCTGATAGGGGCCCTGTCGCGGATTCGCTCCGACAGGTTCGCATCGGAGCGCCGCACGGCCGCCCGGCTTCAAGTCGAGGGGGCCGCAAGCGTCGAGGGTCGGGCGGCCCACCTGATGGACATCTCGATGGGAGGCGCCTTGATTCGCTGTGACGGACCCATAGAGCCTTGTCCGGCCCCGCTGAGGATCGAACTGGAGCGCGCCGGCAGCCAGATAACGCTCTTCGCCGAGGAGCGAGGCCGACAGGTCCTCGCTGATGGGAGCACGCTCATGAGACTGCAGTTCGCCGAACACCAGACGCGTGCACTTGCGCTCCTCGCGAGAGTTCTCTTCGGCAGCATCCAGCCGAAGGGGCAGGCCGGAGTCGCACAGTCGGCGGCGTAACGCCTTTCGCCACCCGAGCGAAGCGGGGACGGAGGAATCGAACCTCAGCATGGGTCTGGGAGACCCGGCGGTATCGGGCCTTACGGCCCGTAGGTACAGCGACCTCCTGACTCGGGACGCTACTCGCCGTCGCGCGTGCGCCGCAGCCAGTCGCTCAGCTGCTGGCCGACGTCGCCCACCGACTCGCCCGCCTCGCGGAACATCTCCTTGAAGCGCTCGGAGTAGTGCGCGACCGCGTCGCTCGCCTCCTCCCTCGGGCGCACCGGCTCGTCGCGCGTCTGGTAGTCGCCGCCGACGATGCGGTCGTAGTCGCCGCCCTTGACCCACTCCATCAGCTCGTGCACGCGGCGCACCGGCATCGGGTGGGTGATGTTCAGGTCGAGCAGCAGGCGCGAGAGGCGCTCGAGGCCCGATCCCTTCTCGCGGTAGTCGATGCCCTGGCTCATGAAAACGTTCAGGTCGAGCCGCTCGGCCTCGGCGCCCGCCGCCACCACCATCAGCGTGCGGCAGACCGTCGAGCGGGTCGCGCGTGACCAGCGCGGCGGCGCGGTCGCAGCTCAGCTCGGCCGCGCGGAACCACTCCATCAGCGCCGCCCTCACCGGCAGCAGCGGCAGCGGGATGCCCGGGAGCGAGCTCAGCCGCAGCAGGATCACGAGCGCCGTGCGGTAGAGGACATGGTCGGAGAGCACATGCCCGGCCTCGTGCGCGAACACGGCGCGCAGCTGCTCGACGTCGAGCAGCTGCACCAGCCCTGATTGGACGACGACGATCGGTTTGCCGGCGCCGATCGTCATCGCGTTGGCGATCGGCATCTGCGTCAGGTACAGGTCCGGGGCCGGCTCGATGTCGAGCGTGATGTAGGCGCGCGTATGGGCCAGCCACACGTCCGCGAGCTGGTCCTCGCCCAGCCTTACCGACGAGCCGAGGTAGGCCTGGCGCAACGCGCGCTCGTAGCCGAGCTCGATCAGCTTGCGCACCACCGTGTCGAGATACGGGATCGACTTCAGCGCGGCCGTCGCCGCGCGGTCCGCGGGATGCTCGTAGGCCTTCGACGAGATGCCTCCGAGGCGGTGCCCTTCGGCCGGAAGCGAGCTCACGCGCACCTCGCGAGAGCGCCGCCGCCAACTCCGCTCTCGACCCCGCACTCCTCGACCGCGCACTCGCCCTCTCCACCGACGAGCTCGTGCCTGCAGATCGCTCGAACCATCCCGCCGGGCAGTCTACGCTCGAAGCGCGTCAGTCGACGCGATAGCTCGAAGCGAAGGAGATCACAATGACCCTGCTGTGGCTTTTGATCTGGTTCATCGCCGGCCACGAAGCGCTGATCCTCGACCCTGTGAACGCATGGACGGCGACGCTCATCCTCGCGGTCGGCCTCGACCTCGCGCGCTCCGGCGTCGTGCCGGGCCGGCGGGGGTGAAAGCGTTTGCAGACCGGGGCCATTCGGGGATTGCATGTAGGTGCGTCTGCCGAGAAGGGACCGTTTGGTCCGATATCGTGGGACGACGATGGAGACAAGACCCGGCGTGGGCTAGCCCCATTTTCCGCAGTTCGGTAGTGCTACCTCTCCTGCTCTGGCCAGGGTGGCTGGATTTCGAGTAGCTCGAGGATTCGTTTTTGTGTTGGGGTGAGGCGGTCGAGCCGTGGGCCGTTTGTGGTGTAGGTGATGCCGAGTCCTTGGAAGGCGGCGAGGATGTTGCGGCCGGTGGGCTTGGCGAGCCTTTCCTCGGGCAGGAGCGGGAGCAGTTTTTGCTCCTCGGCGGCGAGCGCTCGGCGTAGCTGTGACTCGATCAGGCCGAAGATGAGGAGCGCGATCCCGATGATGCTGATGAGCGCGTAGACGCGGTCATCGTTGTGCAGGAAGATCGGGCGGACCTTCAGTGTTTGCTTGAGGTCGCGGTGGCGACGCTCGACGATCTGCTGGTCCTTGTAGAGGCGCAGCACGCGCTCGGCCGAGAGGCGGCCTTTGAGATTGCTCGCCAGCGCGTAGACGCCGTCGGTCAGGCTGGCCTGCTCGATCGCGGTCTCGTTGCGCTGCCAGCCGATCGTGGGCTTGCCGGCGCGCTGGCCGACAGTGACCGTGATCAGACCCTGGATGTTCTTGGTGACGATCTGTCCGACGCGCCGCTGCACCTGGGTCTTGGTTTTGTAGTAGCGCCCGCCGAGCCCGCGCTCCACGCGCTGTAGGGCCTCTTCGGCCTTTGACAGCGCACGCTCGCGGGCCAGGGCGACCTCTTCATGCTCCTCGGAGGAGTGGATGTAGGCCACACGGAAGCGGCGGTGCTCGCCGGTTTCGGGGTCCTGCACGTCCCAGTCGCGTAGCGCGCCGCGGTAGCGAGTGCGCAGCCTCTTCTGAAGTCCGCGCTCGCGCTCAGCCACGTAGCGCAGGGGTCTGAGCATCTGCTCTGCGCCCTCGGTGAGATATCGCTCTCTGAAGCCGGTGTTCACCTTCAGCGGCACGATGAACGCAAGGCCGGCGCGCTCGATCTGACATAGCGGCTTGGGTTGCCCCAGCGCCGAATCGCAGACCATCAGCATCCCCGGCTTGGCGAAGCAGAGCAGCCGCTGTAGCGACGCTCCGACCAGCGCAAGCTCAGAAGCGTTACCGGGATCGGGGCGCAGATACAGCGAGACGCCATCGGCGCTTGATGCCTGCAGCGTGCGCACCTGGCGCTCCACACGACGATCCGCGCCCCACCCCTTGGCGATCAGCGCCGAGTCCTCGTAGGCGCCGCTCACTCGCACCGTGGTCAGGTCGACGTGCAGGCGGGCGGCGTCCACGCCGAAGCGCTCGATCGCCCTGGCGGCCAGAAGCCCGCGCACATGCTCGGCGTAGACAGCGAAGCTCTCAAGCGCGCGGCCCAGGCGATCGTCGTTGAGAAGCTCGGCCGGAGTCCCGAAGAGCTCGTGCACCGCCGCGCCCGAAGCCCAGCCCGCGATGTCATAGAGCGGGGAGGGCGAGCACAGACGGCTGGCCACCAGCGCGCAGACCGCCTCCCCGACCGACAGCGACGAGCGCGCAGAGCGCGGCAACGCACCATCGATCGTGTGAGCGACGTCGAGCTCGCGCAAGAACCGCCACGCCAGCAGCAGCGGCCCGACATCGCGGCGGGTGCCCGCCAGCGGTGGGTCCAGACGCGCAAAAGAGCCAGCGAGCGCCTCCAGCTGGCCGGAGTCCTTCAACGCCTCCTTGCGGCCGAGGTTTGCCACAACACGATGGCGCACCCTGCCACGCTCATCGCGATAGCCCTCCACCATTTGGAGGTACGTATACGCGCGAGCACCACGCCGGACAACGGTTTCCTTGACGAACATGTTGCCACAACCATAACCGTTCCATCGGACGGAACAACAGCCAGCATACGCCCTCTGTTGCCACAACAGCCCCCGGCTGTCGCAGCAACGAACGCCCCACAAACCCCTATCCCACCAGCAAGACCAGCACCGCTTACCCGCACTCAACTGCGGAAAATGGGGCTAGCCGGACAGCGCTCTTTGCTCCGCCGTGTGCGCCAGGGTCGCATACGCGCCCACGAGAACCTCGGCGAGGTTGTGGTCGCCGACCTCGACCGGGGCGGGGCCGAGCTGGCGCAGCAGCGCGTCGGGCGCCTCGCCGGCGAGCGGGCTCACGTGGAAGGTCTCCAACTCGGGCCCGCATGACCAGAACGAGTCGAGCACGGCGGACAGTGCCACTCCCGGTTCGGGCGCCTCGGAGGCCCTTGCCGACGTCGTGCTCGTCTTGGCGCCGCGCCCAGAGGGCACGCGCCGCGCGCGCAGGCGCTGCAGGAGCTCGTCCTGGTCGCGTCCTCGCCAGGCAAAGATCAGGAAGGGGTCCTCGTCGAAGCGCTCGGCGAGGATGTAGTAGGCGGCCGCGATGTGCTTGCACGGGTTCTCCCAGTCCGGACAGGTGCAGGTCGCGGTCAGCTCGCTCGCCGAGCGCGGGAACAGCGTCAGCTTGCACGCAGCGAACAGCTCCTCGACGTCGTGCGGCATCTCGCCCGCGAGCAGCTTCGCCAGCGGCAGGGCCTGTGAGGCCATTGCCTTCTCCGCCCGACGCCACTGGGCCTCGGAGAGCGCCTTGAAACGGATGCGCACACGATATGGCGAGTAGCGCGACCCCTGCACCTTCGCCAACACCACCCCGTGCTCGACCTCGAGCTCTGTGACCTGGCCGGCGCGCGCGTAGGTGCGTCCGCGCTTCAGCCTCGAGCCGACGCCGAAGGACTCGAGCAGCTCGATGAAGCGCCTCGACCACCACGTCTCGCCGATCGCCCCACGTCGGCTGCGCGCCTCGATGCCGCCCTCGGCCGGCAACGGCCGCGAGGGCTCGTAGAAGGGGTGGCGGTCGAACGAGGCCATCGTCAGTCGGCCACCGCGTCGGCGGAGAGCGTCACCAGCTCGCGCAGCTGGGCGGTGTCGAGCTCGGTGATCCAGGCCTCGCCGGTGCCGACGATGCGATCGGCCAGGTCCTTCTTGCGATCGATCAGCGTGTCGATGCGCTCCTCGAGCGTGCCCACGCACGTGAGCTTGCGCACCTGCACGTTCTTCTTCTGTCCGATCCGGAACGCCCGGTCGGTCGCCTGGTCCTCGACCGCGGGGTTCCACCAGCGGTCGAAGTGGACCACGTGGTTGGCGGCGGTCAGGTTGAGCCCGGTGCCGCCCGCCTTCAGCGACAGCACGAACACCGAGGGTCCGTCCTCGGACTGGAAGCGCTGCACCATCTCGTCGCGAGCGCTCTTGGAAGTGCCGCCGTGCAGGAACATGACCTCGCGGCCGAGTCGCTCCTGGAGGTGGGCGCGCAGCATGTGCCCGAACTCGGCGAACTGGGTGAAGCACAGCGCGCGGTCGCCCTCGGCGAGCGCTTCGGCGAGGATCTCCTCGAAGGCGCGCGAGCTTGCCCGAGCGCCCGTCCAAGTCGGAGCGGTCCTTGAGCAGGTGGGCGGGGTGGTTGCACACCTGCTTGAGCTTCATCAGCGCCGCCAGGATGATCCCCGAGCGTTCGATCCCCTCGACCAGCGCCGCCTTCCGCAGCATCTCCTCGACGACCGCCTCATAGAGGCTCGCCTGCTCCTTGGTCAAGTGACAGTCCACGCGCATCTCGATCTTCTCGGGCAGGTCGCCGATGATCTGCTTGTCGGTCTTCAGGCGGCGCAGGATGAACGGGCCGGTCGCCTGGCGCAGACGCGCGGTGGCGTGCTCGTCGCGATAGCGCTCGATCGGCGTCGCGTAGCAGCGCTTGAACGTCGCGGCCGGGCCGAGCAGCCCCGGGTTGAGGAAGTCCATGATCGAGTGAAGCTCGGTCAGGCGGTTCTCCACCGGCGTGCCCGTGAGCGCCACGCGGTGACGGCCCGGCAGCGAGCGGATCGCGCGCGTCTGCTTGGTGTCGATCGTCTTGATGTTCTGCGCCTCGTCCAGCGCGATCCGCTCCCACTTCACGACGCCGAGCGTGTCGCGGTCGCGGGTCGCGAGCGCGTAGGTCGTGATCACGAGATCGCTCGCGCGCGCCGCGCGCGCGAACTCCTTGTCCGCCAACCGTTCGGGACCATGGTGCACGTGAACGCGCAGGCCCGGCGCGAACCGCTGCGCCTCGCGCTCCCAGTTGCCGGCCACCGACATCGGACAGACAAGCAGCGTCGGCGCGAGGCGCTTGCGCCGGCGCTTGACAGCGCCCGTTGGAGTTCGGGTTGCAGTCCCTCGGGTTGACCCATTGGACTGCCTGTGCCCTTCAGGGCGCCCCCCATTGGAGCGCCCCTCGGCGTGCTCGCGCTCGGCGAGCAGGAGCGCCAGCAGCTGCACCGTCTTGCCGAGGCCCATGTCGTCCGCCAGGCACGCGCCGAGGCCAAGGCTTGACAGGAACGACAGCCACGCGAGCCCGCGTTGCTGGTAGGGACGAAGCTCTCCCTCGAAGCTCGCCGGGGTGGGAATCTCCTGCAGCTTGCGATCGCCGTTCGTGCTCAGCAGCTCCTTCAGCCACCCCCCGGCCTCGATCTCGACAGGGGGCGTGTCGGCCTGGGCCTCGGCGCCGGCGCCGAGCTCGAGGCTCTCGCGGATCAGCTCCCCCGCCGGCGCCTTGCCCCGCTCGGCGCGACGCTCGAAGAACGCGAGCGCCGCCTCGACATCCTCCGGACGCAGCACGATCCAGCGCCCGCGGGCCATGCACAAGCGGCAGCTTCAAAGCCGCCAGCTCGCGCAGCTCCGCAAGCGTGAGGGTGGCGTCACCGACCGCGATCCTCCACTCATACGCGCACAGGCCATCCAGGCCAAACAGGCCACTGCCCTCCTCGATCTCATCGAACGGCTCCACTTTCAGACTGAGCCGCAACCGCTTGTTCCACCACGGGGGCGCGAGCACACCGAAGCCGGCCTGCTCGAGCGCCGGAGCGGCGTCGCGCACGAACGCGATTGCGGCCTCCGGGGTCAGATCGACGCCGGTCGGGGCGGCTTCGCGCAGCGCCGGCTCCAGGTCGGGCCACAGCCGCAGCGCGTGACCGAGCCCGCCGAGCAGGCGCTCCTGCGGATCCGCCAGCCGATGGCCGAGCGCCTTCAGCCCGCTTCCGTTCGAGCCCCACACCTGCTCGGCCGGGACGAGCACGCTCGGATCGTCCTTGGCCTGGAGCAGGAACTCGACACGCCAGGGATCGGTGAGAGGCCGCTCGCCGTCTACGTCCAGGCCGGGGCGGCCGCTTGACTCGTCCACGCCGTCCCCGCTTGAGTCGTCCCCGCCGTCGGAGTCCGCATCGAGCTCGCCACCACGCCAATCCGCCGGTTCCTCCGGCTCACACAGCCGAAAGCAGGTCCGGAACATGCGGTGCTCCGCATACCGCTCCCCCGCCTGCCGCCACTCGTCGATCTCCTCGGCAAGCAACGACAGCTCTCGTTCATCCGCATCGATAACGACCGGATTGGGGTCCCTCAGCGCCTCAACCCATGCGTCGATGACCGGGAGTCTGCGCTTGGAGCGCCGGCGCGTTCGCCGCCCGGTGAGTCCGCCGGCGAGAAAGCTCCGCGCGCAAGCATCGACGACGGTCCCCAGCAGATCGCCCACGACAGCCTCGGGCGCGTTGCCCTCCTCGGAGGACGAGATCTCCGCCCGCACGAGCGGCGGCATCGCCGCGACCAGCATCCGTACGCGCTCCACGTCCTCGGGATCGCCGGGCATCGCCCGCCACCACGCGACCCATCCCTCCTCACGCCGCGCCAACCCGGGGAGCAGCCGGCCGCGCGCAACCAGCTCGAGCGCGAGCTTGCCCGCCTCGGCCAGGAACCGCGGCGAATCGCCGAGCGCCACGCCCGCGGGGTTGAGGGCGACACCGCCGGCGCCGGTGGCCGGCAGCGCGAGCAACAGCTCGAGCGCGGCGAGCGGCCCGAGCCCGATCGCCGAAACGACCCAGGGGGCAAGCAGCTTTGCGTTTCCTTGGCGCCGCTCCTCGTCTCCCCGCAACAGCTGTGGCGAATGCTGCGGGCCGTCGTCGGAGGAGGGCAGCATCAAGTGGAGCTCGCGCTCGACGAGCGTGTCAGATTCGAGCGAAACCCCGAGGGCATCGAACGCGCCGGCCAGATCCCGCGCCGCGCAGGCGAACGGATGCTTGCGCGCCCGCGGTTTCGCCGGCCTGCGCCCACGACGCCTCGCGGCTCGCGCGGGCAGGTCCGAGTCCTCTCCCCACACGCAGAGCCGCGAGTCCCGCGACCAGACGGCGTGCAGAGCGATCACGCGCGCATTCTGTCGCGGCCGGCGGACGGCCCTGCAGACCACCTCGCCCACGGCGAGCGCGAGCCGGCACCCGAGGAGTTCGAGCAGCACTTCGGACAGTCGCCCCGACGAGCCGACTGACTGGCCCACCTTCAGCCCGTGTGGATGTCCATCGCCAGCTCCGCGAGCAGCGCCTGTGGCGTGACGATCCGCACCCCTTGGTGCTCGCCGACCGGCAGCAGGTGCCGGCGATCGCCCGACACGACAATCTGGACGGCGGCAGCCACCGCGCACGCCAAGATCACGTCGTCGTCGGGGTCGCCCGTGATCGCCTCCGGCGCCTCACCCGGCGCCTCGACTCGCTCACTCGCGAGATCGATCAGCAGCGTTCTCAGCTCACGTACTCGCTCGGGCTCGAAGCCGAGCTTCACAGTCAGCACTCGCTCCAGCTCGCCGAGGACGGGGTCTGCCAGCACGAACTCGATACGACCATCGATCGCAGCCTCGATCACCCGACTTGGAGGTCCACCCGCAATGAACGCCGACACCAGAACGTTCGTGTCGCAGAGAACGCGCGGGGTCACGCGCGCGTGATACGCAGCTCGTCAATCATCCCCTCGACGTCTTCGGGCCCGATTCCCCGAGCCTCGGCTCGGTCGCGCCCGTAACGCTGGAGGTCGACGAAATGCTCGTGCTGTACGTGACGGCGCAGCGCATCGCGCACCACCTCGCTCTTGGTCTTGCCGGTTGCGCGGGCAAGCGCCTCGGCCTCGGCGGCAAGCTCATCAGGGACGGACACTGAGAGTAGACGAGACATATGAAGCCATCATATCGGCTCCGCCGGCGGGACGGGCGAGCCTTACGTTCTCGTTCTGCACGACTCGACGCGCCTCAGCGCGTCTCGGCAGAATGACCCCAAACCACACCAAACCGCGGCATTGCTGGGATTTGGCCCGGTCAGCGAAGCGGGGGACCGAGGAATCGAACCTCGAGCAGACATCACAAACGCGTGATCGGGTCCGTATTACAAGCTCAGCACGATGTGATACAGTGGCAGCGTGCTCACGGTACGGCTTGACGATCGGCTGGACACGCTCGCCAGGAAGGCGGCGGCGGCGGAAGGCGCCTCGATGTCGGAGTTCATGCGTCGAGCGATAGCCGAGCGTGCGGAGCGAGCACTCTCCAGCGATGCGAGCGGACGCCTGGAGGACGTGATCGGCGCGGTTCGCGGTGGCCGCGCCGGTAGCGCACGCCACAGCGGCGAGGCGTTCGCCGATCTGCTGACAGAGCGTCGCAAGCGCTCCTGACCACCGAAGGTCCCGAGCGAAATGCTGACCGACGCCGGGCCGCTGATCGCCCTGATCGACGCCGACGAGCCAGACCACGAGCGCTGCCGCGCGGCGCTCGAGACGGTCCGTCTGCCGCTGCTGAGCACCTGGCCGGCGTTCACCAAGGCGATGTACCTAGTCGCTCGGGCCGGCGGGATGCGCGGCCAGGAGGCGCTGTGGCGGCTCGTGCTGCGCGGCGACCTGGAGATCGTCGCGCCGTCGACGCGCACAATCGAGCGGACCGCCGCGCTGATGAAGAAGTACGCCGACCGTCCGATGGACCTGGCCGACGCGAGCCTCGTCGCACTCGCCGAGGAGCGCCAGATCACACGTATCTTCACCCTCGATGCCGACTTCCACATCTACCGGCTGAACGGCCGGCGCCGGTTCGAGATCGTGCCAGACTGACCGATCCGGCTGGGTGTGACGTTGCACGCTAATGGGTTCCCCGGCGGTTCGAGGCGTATCTGACCGCCCAACACCCCAACAAGCGATCGACCCGATAGACGGCTCACAGAGAGCCCCTGGCTCAGCGCTTTGCTGCGCGTGCCCGCGACTGCTACGCTGTGTAGCAACCATGGCGGGGCGTACGATTCCACAGCGAGAGCTGCGCAACAACATCGGGGAGATCCTCCGCAGTGCCGAGGCCGGCACGGAGTTCACGATCACGGTGCGCGGCCGCCCTGTCGCGCACCTGGGCCCCGCCGATCACCCCCGCAAGCGCCGGCTGGACGTCGATCGCGATACGTTCCGTGCGATCCTCGCAGACACGCCGGTCGATGATGCCTTCGCTACAGACATCGCCAGGGCACGCGCCGAGGAGGAACCGCTCGGCGACCCGTGGGATCGTCCTTGAGCGCAGCGCTGCTCGATACGTCCGTCGTCATCGAGGGTATCGCCTCGTTTCAGATCGACGTGCCGGAGACGATGGCGATCTCGGTGATCACCCTGGGCGAGCTGCGAGCGGGTGTGCGGCTCGCTGGCGATTCCTCAGTGCGCGCCGCACGTCAGAGACGCCTTATCGCGGTTCGTAACGTCTTCGAGCCGATCCCCGTCGATGAGATGGTGGCTGAGCACTACGGCGACGTGCTCGCCGCCGCACGCTCCGCCGGGCGCACCACCAAGGCGACCGACCTGCTGATCATCGCCACGGCGGCAGCCACCGGCCGTGTGCTGCACACGCTCGACACGCGCCAAGCGGCACTGGCGCAAGCCGCTGGCATCCAGATCCAGGCAAACGCCTGACACTGCGACACGGAGCGTGCTCATGGGACACTCCAGCACCGCCAGCACGGACGGCGGGCGCGGCTCGATCACCGACGACCGCTACACACATCCGACTTTGAGCGCCCGACGCTCGCGGCCCGGCCGGCTTCCTTCCCCGAGCGCTCACCGGCGGGCTCACTGTGGCGCGAGCGGGTTCAGCTGGTGGGCCAGTGCGGCGGCGTGCAGGTCGCTGTCGTAGACGAACACCGCCCCGATGTCCTCGCGCATGGTCAGCGCCGTGGCGAGGTGGATCGCGTCCATCGCACGTAGCGGCGGGGTGTGGGCGTCGGTGGCGAGCTCGATGATCTCCGGGGACAGCGGGATCAGGTTGATCCGTTCAAGGGCGGCATTGGCGCGCTGTAGGACGTCCTCGCCGCCGAGGCGTCGTGCCGTGCAGACGGCCTCGACGCGGATCAGCTCGCTTGCGACCTGCACGGGCCAGTCCTCGAGTGCGGCGCGGAAGGCGGCTGTCTCGTGCTCGGCCTTGAACAGCTTGACCAGCGCGGACGCGTCGATGTAGGCGGCGTTCACTCGCCGCGGACCCATTGCAGCGCCGCAGACGCCGGCGCGGCGCCCGCGGGGTCCGGCTCGCCCGGCGGAGGGTCCAGCTCCAGCAGGCTTCCCCGGCCGGGTCTCGCCCCATAGCGCTCCGCCAGCCGGGCCTGCAGCTGGGACTTCGAGCCGGCACCGGCGAGCACGGCCTGCGCGCCGCGCAGCGTCAGCGCACGGATCTGCGCCGCCGCCGAGCGCGTCTCGGCGGGGTCGAGCAACGGCTCGGTGAGGGTCAATGCGCGTTGCACCTCCGGGTCGCGTTCAACTCCCAGCCGCGGGTGACGAGAAGCCATACCAGGATGGTAGCACTCTTATGTAGCACTCTGGCGAAGGCCGGGACTGCGTGAGCGCATTGGGCACAGCCCAGTGGATGCCTGCATCGTCGCGCAAAGCGAGCATCGACTGCGAGCCGACCAAGACGCTTGGGCGTCGTCCGTTGCGCTCGTGCTCGACTTGGCCACAGAGGCCCCCGCTCGCCGATAAATGCGAGAGCGGCGAACAGAGGCAGCTCACACGCGCTGCGGATTATGATCTGCATGCAAGGATTTCCCATGGACGTGTACCAGAGCCTGCGTGCCCGTCGTCTGGCGGCGCAGCGGCTGACGCCGGCAACGGCGTGCAATAGTGCCGAGGAAGCGGCACTGGCCGTGATCGGTGTCCAGGCGCAAGATCTGCGCGCCGCGGCTCTTGCACTGCGCTCGCGCGTGCCCGGCCTCACCCGAAGCGCCGTCCGCGCCGCGCCGCTCCTGCGCACGTGGACGGTCCGCGGCACGGTGCATCTGATCGCGGCGTCCGATCGCTCCTGGCTGCACGCGCTATTTGCCACGCGAAATGCCCGCGTGTTCGGCGCGCGCTTCGAGCGCTTCGGCATCGTGGAGGAGGTAAACGCGATGCGCGGGGACGTCGTTGAGCTCTGCGGCGAGCGTCCCCGCGACCGGCCGTCACTGCTGCGCGCGCTCATCGAGCGCGGCCACCCGTCGCTCGCGCAGGGTCCGATCAACACATTCGTTCCGTGGCTCTCGACGCAGGGGCTCATCGTCACCGACACTGCCGGCCTGCTGCACGCGGCCGATCCGCCCCCGGCGGTCGACCCCGACGAGGCACTCGCGATCCTTGGCGCCCGCTACCGCGCAGGCTACGGCCCCTGCGACGCAACCGACCTCGCGAAGTGGTCCTCGCTGCCCATCACACAGGCGCGCCGGGCGCTCGAAGCCGCCGGAGCGCCGAGCGACGTTGACCTGTTGCCCACCGATGACACACCGCCCTGTCTGCTGCTCGCCGCCTTCGACACGCTCATGCTCGGCTACCGCACTCGCGAGCCATTCGTCGTCGCCGAGCACGACCATCACATCCTGAGGGGCGGCGGGATGCTCAAACCCGTCGTACTCAATCGCGGAGCAGCAACGGGTACCTGGTCCATCAAGAACGGGCACCCCAAGCCAGCTTGGTTCGCGCGGCCCACGCCCGCTCCGGCGCTCGCCCGCGAGACTGCGGACATCGAACGCTTCCTTGCATCGTAGCTGCGGGTAGCTCCATGGAGCAGGTCGCGCGGCTCCCGCTTTCGGCTGCGAGCAAGCGCCTTGACGATCAAGCGCGAGACGGTCGCTCTGGACCAAGCTCAAGAACGAGGTCGCGCTGTGGATGGGCTGCTGCTTCTCCTGGGAGAGCAGGCATCGGCCGGTCGTTAAGCGGACGATCGTCGCCCGTCCAACGTGGTCATCTCGCACCGTGGCGGGACACGCGGAGGGTCGTCGTGCTGTTGTACTGACAAGATGACCCAGCCACTCCTCTTCCAGCACGGTGCAGCAGCATTCGATGTCATCGCTGGAGCGTGGCTGGCGTTCGAGCTTGCGATGACGATCCGCCAGCGTAGGCTCCTACAGGGTCCGCCCGCGCGCGACCGCACCGCCTTTCTCATGCTGGCCTGCAGCGCGGGATCGGTCGTCGCGGCCGAGCTGCTCGGGCGCGAGGGTGCGCTGCCGTGGCCGGGCGGGCGGGTCTGGCCCGCCGTCGCCGGCCTTGCCTTGATCGCCGCGGGCATTGGACTGCGCGCTTGGTCGATCGCCACGCTGGGGCGCTTCTTCCAATACCGAATCGAAGTCCAGGCCGGACATCGTGTCATCACCGAGGGCCCCTACCGGTACGTGCGCCACCCCTCCTATAGCGGGATGGCGCTCACCCTCGTAGGGTTTGCGCTGGCAAGTGGCGACGTGCTGAGCCTCCTGGCGGTGGCGATCGTCGGCGGGACGGCGCTGGCGGTGCGTATCCGCGCCGAGGAGCGACAGCTGATCGAAGCGCTTGGAGCGGAGTACCAGCGTTTCGCGGCGGAGCGCAAGCGACTCGTGCCGGGCGCGTGGTGAGGCCCGCCGAGCCCGCGATGTGGGGGTTGGAGCGTGTGTGCCACGCCGGATGGGTGGAGCGCGCGGCGTGAGGATCGACCCGCACACCCCCGTGATCGTCGGCGCCGGTCAGGTGCTCAGCCACGACTGCTCCGAGGAGCGGTCCTGCGAGCCGGTCGCGCTGATCGTGCAGGCGCTGCGCCGCGCCGGGCAGGACAGCGGGACCGGTGAGCGGCTGCTGCGCCGCGCCGACTCCGTTCGCTGCGTGCCGGTGATCTGCTGGCACTACCGCGACGCCGCCGCGCTGCTCGCTGAGGAGCTCGGCGCCCATCCCCGCGAGACGGTGCAGAGCGCCGCCGTCGGCGGCGAGGGTCCGCAGCTGCTCGTCAACGACACCGCCTCTGCGATCGCCGCCGGGCAGCTCGACGTCGCGCTTAGGGCCTATCCCTATAGGGAGGATTCCCGCCCGTCCCCGGCGAACTCTTGAGCCGATCTGTTGATCGGACATAGGAGGCTGGAGATGGGGTTGGTCGATCGTGACGATGGTTGGCGTATGCCGGACTGGCTGTGGGAGCGAGTCGAGCCCCTGTTGCCGCCTCCGCCCGAGCATCCGTTGGGAACTCACCGCCGGGGCCTGCCGAAGCGTCAGGTGATGGACGCGATCTTGCTGGTGTTGCGTACGGGGATGCAGTGGAACGCGCTCGATACGGCCGGGGTGTGCAATTCCTCTACGGCGCACCGGCGTTTTCAGGAGTGGGAGCAGGCGGGGGTTTTCCATGAGATCTGGCGCCAGGGCCTGCTCGACTACGACGAGCAGGTCGGTATCGACTGGTCCTGGTTGGCGGCCGACGGGGCGATGACCAAGGCACCGCTCGGCGGGCCGAAGACCGGTCCCAATCCCACTGATAGAGCCAAGGGGGGGCGAAGCGCTCGCTCCTGGTCGAGGCTGCGGGAATCCCGATTGGGCTCGCACACGACGGTGCGAACCGCAACGACCACAAGCTGCTGAAGGAAACGCTCGACTCGATCCCGATCGAGCGCCCCGAACCAACCGAGGAGGACCCCCAGGGTCTCTGCCTGGACAAGGCATACGACTTCCCGGTCGTCCGCGAGCTGCTCGGCGAGCGCGACTTCACACCACACATCCGCGCGCGTGGCGAGGAGATCGACCTCAAGCAGCGCAATCCCGACTGGCGGGCGCGCCGCTGGGTCGTCGAGGCCTGTCATTCATGGCTCAACCGCAACCGAGGCGTCCTCATTCGCTGGTCCAAGAAGGACGAGAACCACCTCGCCTTCCTACAACTCGCCAGCGGCCTGATCGCCTTCAAGCGAGCGCACGCAGCGCGGACGGCAGCCTCCCTATAGGGATAGGCCCTTAGCGGAAGCAGGTCTCCCGGGGGGGCTGAACCCACTGCCCCTTTACTGCTAGAGTAAAGGGATGACGCGAATCTCTACCAAGAACCAGATCACGATCCCCGTCGCAGCCCTCGACGAGGTCGGGCTGCACGCCGGCGAGCAGATCACGGTCGAGCCGGCCGGCGACGGCGAGTTGCGGATCCGCCGCACGTCCACGACCTTCGAGGATGCGTTCGGGACGCTGACGGGCACCTACCCCGCCGGCTATCTCGAGCAGCTCGACGCCGAAGATGACCTGCGGTGAAGCTGCTCCTCGACGCGGATGTTCTGATCGGAGCGCTTGACGGCAACGACCCGCATCATCGTCGCGCTCGCACGCTGTTCACGAAATGGCGCGACAACCAAGACGCTTGCGCGGTCAGCGTCGTGAACCTGACCGAGGTGCTGATCGCTCCCTCGGCGGACGTGTCGAAGCTCGCCGCCGCCCGGGAGGCGATCGCCGCCCTCGGCATCACCGTGCACCAGCCGAACGAGGCGATCGGGGTCGAAGCGGCGCGCCTGCGAGGACGGCACCCGATCAGCCTGCCCGACGCCTACTGCCTCGCAACCGCGAAGCATACGAACTCCGCTGTCTCGTCATTTGATCAGAAGATCCTGAAGGCCGCCACGCGCGAAGGCATCCAGACCGCCTAACGCCAGCCAGGCGCGAGCGAGATGGCCGGGCGAGCCTGCAAACCGCGCGTAGCGGGTCGCTGGCTGGTGGCCGTGCGGGTACTCGTCGCGCGAGGAAACCGGGGCAGGTCCGACTTGGCGGCCACGCGGCGCGAGGTGCCCAGGTCGGCCGTGTACCCAGGAAACCGGGGCAGGTCCGACTTGGCGGCCACGCGGCGCGAGGTGCCCAGGTCGGCCGTGTACCCGGGCAGCCGCTAGCCTTTCGCGAGGGCGTCCCCCACCGATGATTTCTCGTCGATTCGGTGGTCTTGGTTCACATGACACCAACCACATGTCACATGTCCATCTCTCTCGACGGCTTCGTCGCCGGCCCCGATCAGAGCCGCGACAACCCGCTCGGCGTCGGCGGCCTGGAGCTCCACCACTGGCACCTGGACGAGCCCTTCAACGAAGCTGACGCCCGCGCGCGCGACGAGCTCATGAAGCCGTGCGGAGCGTACGTGATGGGCCGCAACATGTTTGGCCCGGTTCGGGGCCCGTGGGACATGAACTGGCGCGGGTGGTGGGGCGATGAGCCCCCCTATCACGCTCCTGTGTTCGTTCTCACCCACTACCCGCACAGCCCGATCGCGATGGAGGGCGGGACGACGTTCCACTTCATCACCGAAGGCTTCGACGTCGCCTTTGGGCGGGCGGAGGCGGCGGCCGGCGACCTCGGCGTCGACATCGCGGGCGGGGCCTCCACTGTCCGCCAGGCATTTGCAGCGGGCGTGATCGACGAGCTGATGCTCGACATCGTTCCCGTCCTGCTCGGCTCGGGCGAGCGCCTGTTCGAAGGCGTGCAGGACCCCGGTCTCGAGCGGATCGAGGTGATCGACTCGCCTCTGGCGACGCACGTTCGCTACCGCATCGGCCACTGACTCGCTTGCCTCACGGCAGAAGCAGATCTGACAGGTCATAGATCCAAGTGACCTGCTCCTCGCCAAACGCAGGACGCGGCGACTGCTTCGCTTCGGTGAGCGGGAGCGAGGACCGTCGCTCACCAGGCTTGTGAGATGGACGAGTTGCGAGAAGCGGGGGACCGAGGAATCGAACCTCGAGCAAGGGTTTTGGAGACCCCCATGTTACCGTTACACCAGTCCCCCAAAATGTCCTGATTTGCAGGCCATTCCGGTTGTTTGCGGGACGCTTGCCCCGCGCGCGCGTCCGACTGTATGCGAAGCGCGCCGGGCCGGGCCTCGATACCCGAGCCACGCACCGGCTCTTAGGATACCCTGGGGAGGGATGCTCGGGCGCTTGGGGATCGTGGTGGCTGTGCTCGCCGTCGGACTGATGCCGGCGAGCGCGAGCGCTGCGCCGCGGGATGTCGCCTCGACGCACGCCTACCTCGTGGCCGGCTACGCGGCCCTGCACGCCACCGTCTCCACGTGGTCGGGCGTCGAAGCGAACATCCACAAGCTCGACCGGCGATTCCAAGCGGAATGCCCCGACGTGGGCGCCGGCTCGCCGCAGAGCGAAGAAGAGCAGAAGCTGGCCTACGAGGTGGCGGGGTCGCTGTGGGCGACCGGCTACCGCACGGACGCGAACATCGTGAGGGCGTTCGTGAAGGCGGTGGGCCCGCTGCGATGGACCAACCCCGCGATCACCCGCAGCGCGCGCAGGTTCACCAGGGGGCTGCGCGAAATGGTCGTCCTGCCGGTGCCCGACCTGTGCGGTGACGTGCGCGCCTGGGGCGCCGGCGGCTTCAACGCGGTTCCGGCCTCCACCCAGCAATACGTACGGCACGTGGAAGCGATCGACGTCAAAGAAATCCCCCGGAAGCTGCTGGCGCCCTTTGTGCAGCCCGCCGACAGGGGCCTGCGCGCGCGGGTCGAACGCCTCGCTACCCAGTTCGAAGAACTCGAATTCAGCAGGGGCCAGGCCGACTGGAACATGTTGCTCGAAACGCTCGCGCTGGATCAGTAGCCGTCGCTCGCGTGGGCGGCGGTCGTCGCGAGCGAGATCGACTGCTCAACACCCGCGGGGCTGGACACCCGTAGGACACCCGCGGCGCTGAGCGCCCGCAGCCTCAAGCACGCGAGCAGGCATGCCGACACTGAGATCAGGTCGGTATGCGCACATGCTTGTAACCTTTCGCACAACCACTCTGCCGGGTCAGGTGGGTCGACGCCTTCGAGCCCGCTCCGAGGCCGGCTTTACGCTGATCGAGTCGCTCATGGCGGCCGCCCTGAGCACGATCGTGGTGGGGGCCGCCATGAGCGCCTTGGAGACCGGCCAGAACGCGCAGTCGCGCGACGCCGAATGGGCGCAGGTGATCGAGGAAGGCCGGGGCGGGCTAGCCCGGATGGTGCGCGAGATCAGGCAGGCGTACTCGATCCGCTGGGACACGCCGAGCGAACTCGACTTCTACGCGACGTTCGCCGGCAAGAGCTACGAGATCGACTACAACTGCAAAGAAAAACAGTCGGGCACCGAATTCGAACAGTGCGTGCGCAAGCAGGCGGAAGTCGGGAAATCGCTGCCCAGCACGGGCGCCGTGATTATCAAGGACGTCCTCAACAACACTTCCGCCGACAAAGAAGACCCGATCTTCAAAGAATACTCGCCGAACGCGATCGCCCCGGATCTCGTCACCGTCAAGCTCGTGCTGCCCGCCTCGGGCACGCTGAAGTTGGCGGGCGCGAGCACGCTCAAACACCAGGTCATCCTGACCGACAACGCGTACATCCGCGACATGAACCTGGGGAGCTGAGATGGCACGACTGCGCGCAAACGGCGGCTTCACCTTGATCGAGGTGATGATGGCAATGCTCGTGCTGACCGTAGGCATCGTCGGCCTGATGGCGACCTTCGACGGCGCGCGCAAGCTGACGCTCGTCGCCGAACGGCGCGCGGCCGCGGCGCACAGGGCGCAGTGGGAGATCGAGAAGCTCACGGCTCAGCCGTACGGCGAGCTCGCGATGATCTCGGTCCCGACACACTTGAGCGAATCGACGAGCCCCGACTACTACGTGGACTACAACAGCACGGTCAAGTGCACGGAAGTCGAAGCCCACGGCTGCTACGCATCCAACGCCGAAAAGGCCGGCCAAGAAGAAGAGCCGCTCGACGTGGTCGAAAAAGCGTGCAAAGCGGGCGAAGAAGAAAAATGCTCCATCATCTACGCCTCGCCTACGGGCCACTCCTGCGCCACCAACGCGATCGGCTCGTGCGAATGGAAAGACGGGCAGGTCAGCGGCGCTCTGTACGACTTCGTCACGTGGCACAACGACGTCGTCTGCAAAGTCGAAGAAAAAGGCAAAAAAGTCTGCAGCACGCAGAGCGACAAGCGCCTGACGGTGATCGCCACTGTGAACGTGCCGGCGGGCAGCGCCTCGCACCCCCAGGTACGGACCGCGACGATCGTCTCCGATCCGCACTCCGTCTCGGAAGCCAGCCCGCTGGAAAACCCGACGACAAAGTGCGGGGGAACGAAAGAATGCATAACGGGCATCCAACAAGGCAACCCGCAGATCTCGTACCTGCACGACTCCTATGCTTCGAGCGAAACGCCAACAGCACCGAGCAAATCCCATGCAGTCCACACAACCATAGCGGCCACCGGCGAATGCAAATCAGGAAAAACGGGCGGCTGCCCCGTGCCCGACCTCATGGACCCCACTCATCCGACGATCACCACACTCTACGACTACTCCGAAAACCTCGACGGTGAAGGCTTCACGCTCGGCACAACCGAACACGGGGGACGCCTGCTGCACAAGGAAGCGGAATGCTCCGGCACGCCAGGGAACTCGGGCGGCGAGATGTGGGTCACTCCGAAGCTAACGACCGCCACCAAGCTGACCGGATACGGGGGTCTTACGCTGTTCACGCAGGCCCTTGGCAACGTCGCCGCGACGGTCACGCTGTGCGTTGGGATCTACGACGTTCCAGAAGCGATTCCGAGCTTTGAAGCGCCCAAACTCGTTGGGATCGTCGCCAAATACACTCCGGCGACGTGGCCCACCACGCCATTGGCCGGCTCGCTGACGAGCCTCTCGTTCGTGTTCTCCTTCCTGACCGAAGAAAAACTCAAAGCCGGTGAAACAGTGACCGTCGAAGCCAAACACCACATAGGCTTGCGAATCTGGCCGGCCACCTCGTCAACCGGCTCGATCAGCATCGCCTACGACACGACCGGCACCAGTGAAGTTGTTGAAGGCAAAACAATCGAAAAACAGGGCTACAGCTCGCTCCTGCAACTCAATACGGAATGAGGACCATGTCCACGCTACGCAAGCACATCGCAACCCAGGACGGCATCGCGCTGCCTGTCGCGATCATGGTTCTGTTCATCGTCCTCACGCTCACGGCGGCGGCCGTGGCCGTGTCGGTGCAGACCAGCTCGACGACTCAGCGCGACAACAACGTCAAGGCGGCGCTGGCGGCGGCCGAAGCGGGGCTTGAAACGGCCACCTACCGTCTCGACATCCTGCATCCCAAGGAAACCGGAGAAAAAAACTGCGTAGGACGGGAAACTGTGGAAGCGCCGTCTCTGACCGGTGGATACTGCAAAGAAGTCAAAGAAGAACTCGGCAACAAAGCGAGCTACAGCTACTGGACCAGCGAAGCGCTCGGCTCATCTGCCAGCTGCGTGGGACAGAACATCACGAGCCAGGAATCGCTGACACAGCGGTGCGTCGTGGCCGAAGGCGTCTTCAACGGCGTCAAACGACGCGTCAGCCAGCGCATCGCGGCGTTCGTCGCCAAGCCGCTGTTCCCCGTGCACGGCGTCACTGGCCTGAAGAAGGTTTCGATGTCGAACAACACCATCGACAAAGGCTCGGCCGGCTCGAACGGGGAAATCGAAGTGAGCAACAACGGCAACGTGTCGGAAGTGTGCGAACTCGGGCCGTCTGGAAAAGTCAAACTCTCGAACAACGCCAAATGCACGGCGGTGAAGCAGCGCACGACCGCCGAAGGGCCGCTCACGCTCGGCGCCGTCGAACCGGGCAACTCCGCCGAAAAATGCACGATCGTCGCAGGCAAAGTCACGAGCGGGAACTCCGACTGCCTGATAACGAAATACCTGGAAAATCCCACAAAACCGACCGAACCGTACGACACCGCGGAAAAAGTCACATTCAATGAAGCGACGCGTCAAGCTTAACATGGAAAACAACACATTGCTGACGCTCAAGGAAGGAACGTACAACTTCTGCAGCTTTGAAGCAAAGAACAACGCCAAGATCCAGCTCGCCGCCGAAGCCAAAGTCGTGATCTACATCGACTCCGCCAACCGAGCGGGATCGGGCTGCCCCAAAGTAGGCTCGGGCGTATTCAAAGTCTGGAACAACGCTGAAATCATCAACCCGTCGCACGACCCCACCGCGTTGATCATCTACGTCTATGACGGCTCGGGCGGCGAAGTCTACCTCAAGAACAACGGGGACCTGTACGGGACCATCTACGCGCCACAATCGAAGGTGAAAATCGAAAACAATGCGACCGTCCACGGAGCGATCGCCGGCAACGAAGTCGAACTCGGCAACAACTTCACCTTCGAATGGGACAGTCGCGATGAAGGAGTGCAAACCGGCACCGTCGGCAACTACTACCGCTCCTCGTGGGAGGAATGCACGCCTGAAAACAGCTCGGCCAGCCCGCAGACCGGCTGCTGAGCCCCACCCGCAACGCACGCGACCGATCGGTCGTGTAGCTTCCACAAGTGTCGAAAACACAAGAGAGCGCGCCTGGCGAACAGCACCCGGATCTGCTTGCGGCGGTGGTGCTGCAGACGCTCGTGAGCGAGGGCCCGCGGGGCATCTCGGCGCGAGATGTGGCGAGCGCCTGTGAGCGCGACCCGGCCGATCGTGCCCACATGCGGGAAATCGAGGCGGCGATCGACGTCCTGCTCGAGGATGGCTTGGCGCGACGCGAGGGCGACGTGCTCCGGCCCACCCGATCGGCGCTGCGCGCGAGCGAGCTGA
The DNA here is from genome assembly GCA_963729925.1 of uncultured Solirubrobacterales bacterium. Taxonomy (GTDB): domain Bacteria; phylum Actinomycetota; class Thermoleophilia; order Solirubrobacterales; family Solirubrobacteraceae; genus Palsa-744. The sequence continues at coordinate 202,578 of CAVSPS010000010.1, forward strand.
GCTTCTGAGACTCTATCCCACCCCGCCGAGCAACGCCGCGGGGCGCACCTCGAGTGCGCGCGCGAGCTTGAGCACCGTGCGCAGGTTCGGCCCGCGTCCTCCCCGCTCATACACGCTGATCGCGGCCCGGTCGACGTCGGCTTCGTAGCCGAGCGTTTCCTGCGAGAGCCCGGCATGAAGGCGCGCGACGCGGAGGTTCGCTCCCAGGCGCGCCGCGGGCGTCGCAGGCGTCGCAGGCGTCCCCTTGCCGGACGGCGGCTCGAACCCGCGCAGGCCACCCGAGCCGCCCGAGCCGACGCCCTCGAGCAGATCGGAGGGCGTGACCGCGAGCGCTCGGGCGACGCGCACGAGCGTGGAGAGGTCCGGGCTGCGCTCCGCCCGCTCGAGGAAGCTGATCGCCGCCCGGTCGAGCCGCGTGGCCTGTGAGAGGGCCACTTGAGAGAGGCCCGCACGTGCGCGCGCGGCGCGCATGTTCTCGCCGAACGCGCGCACCTGATCGTCGATCTCGGGGTCCTTGGTGTGGCGCAACGAGCTCATCATCCACGCTCGCCTACAGAAACACCACGGTAAAAACACAAGCGGCCCGCGCGCGCGGCTCGATGGTACCTTCTCGGGGTGATCCGGGATGTTCGATGAGACGCTCGACGATGCCGTCACCCACGAGCGCATCGCCAAGGCCGAGCGCCTGCGCGCGCGGGGCGTCGAGCCGTTCCCGCACATCCGCTCCGGGGAGCGCGCCGAGATCGCGGCGCTGCACGCCGCGCACGACCCCGCCGAGCTGAAGGCGGGCGAGCACCCGCGCTTCGCCTACCGTCTCGCGGGACGCCTGATCTCCAGACGCGGGCACGGCAAGACGACGTTCATGGACCTCCGCGACGCCTCCGGCCAGATCCAGCTGTGCGTGCGCGAGGACACGCTCGGAGAGGACGCCTACGAGCGCATGCTCGATCTGGACGTCGGTGACATCGTGGAAGCGCGCGGCTGCGTGTACGTGACCCAGCGCGGGCAGCTCGCGCTGAGCGTGCACGAGGGCACGCTGCTCACCAAGGCGCTGCGCCCTCCGCCCGCCAAGTACCACGGCCTCGGCGACACCGGCACGCGCTACCGCTACCGCGAGCTCGATCTGCTCGCGAATGAGACCACGCGCGAGCTGTTCGTGACGCGCGCGAGGACGATCGACGCGTTGCGGGCGTTCATGGCCGAGCGGGGCTTCATCGAGGTCGAAACGCCCGTGCTGCAGGCGCTCGCGGGGGGCGCCTCGGCGCGACCGTTCCTGACCCATCACCACGCGCTGGACCAGGAGATGTCGCTGCGGATCTCCGTCGAGCTGTACCTCAACCGCTGCCTGATCGGGGGCCTGGAGAACGTGTACGACCTCGGCAAGTGCTTTCGCAACGAGGGCATCTCCTACCGCCACTCCCCCGAGTTCACGATGCTCGAGTGGTTGATGGCTTACGCCGACCACACCGACGTGGCGCGCTTCACCGAAGAGATGGTGGCGTACGTGGCGGAGCGGGTGCTCGGCACGCACGCTGATCGAGCGCGGCGGCGAGCGGATCGATTTGAGCAAGCCGTGGCGCAAGACCACCATGCGGGCGGAGATCGAGCGCGTGACCGGCGTTGACTTCCTGGAGGCCGACCGCGACGCGCTCGCGGGACTGCTGGACGATCGGCGATCCCCTCGATCGCCGATCGGCGGCAGGGTCCACCCCGACGCGAGCTGGGCGCAGGCGGTGCAGGCGGTGTATTCGAAGCTCGTGGAGCCCACCCTCAAGCAGCCGACGATGGTGTACGACTTCCCGCTCGACTCCTTCCCGATCACGAAGGCCCACGCCGAGGACCCCCGCATCGCCGAGCACTTCGACGCGGTGATCGGCGGCATCGAGCTCGTGAGCGGCGACTCGGAGGTGACCGACCCGATCGAGCAGTGGCAGCGCTTCGTGGCGCAGCGCAGGGAGCGCAGCGCCGACGACGACGACGCGCCCCACCCTCACGACGAGGAGTACGTGCGCGCGCTGGAGTACGGGCTCGCGCCGTCGGCGAGCGGCGGTATGGGGGTCGACCGCCTGCTGATGATCCTCACCGGACACGAGACGCTTCGTGAGGTCGCCCCGTTCCCGGTGATGCGAGAGCTCCGTACCCCCACGGGCACGCCCAACCATCCCACACTCGACGCCCCCCCTTTCTCGTCCGAGCGATCGGACTAGGCGCGGGCTCGCGGGAGGCTATAGTCGCCACAGGCCTGAGCGATGAGTCAAGGGGAGCAAAACTTCGAGGATCTGCACTTCGAGCCCGCCCCGGCGCTCGACGGCGAGGTGCCGGGGCCGCGTTCGCGCGCGATGCTCGCCGAACAGGACGAGCTCGAGTCGAGCGCCCGCTCCTACCCCCGCAGCGTGCCGGTGGCGATCGAGGAGGGGCGCGGGGCGACGATGCGCGACGTCGACGGCAACACGTTCATCGACTTCTTCGGCGGCGCGGGCGTGCTCAACGTCGGCCACTCCCATCCGGCGGTGATGAGGGCCGCGAGCGAGCAGCAGCAAAAGCTCGTGCACGCGCTCGACTTCCCCACCACGCCCGAAGCTGCGCTTGATGCGCAAGCTCAAGCTCGCTGCTGCCCGGAGCGCTGCGCGACAGCGCCCGCTTCCACTTCGGCGGCCCCACCGGATCGGACGCGATCGAGTCCGCGCTGAAGCTCACGCGCGCCCACACGGGCCGCGAGGCGGTGATCGCGTTCCAGGGCTCCTACCACGGCATGACCACCGGCGCGCTGTCGGTGACCAGCGACGTCGGCTTCGGCGGGCCGGCGAGCTCCCCGGTGCACTTCATGCCCTACGCCTACTGCTACCGCTGCCCGCTGGGCTTGAAGCCCGAGTCGTGCGACACGGCGTGCGCCAAGCTGCTCGACACCTCATTGGAAGACCCCCACAGCGGCATCCCCCATCCGGCGGCGGTGCTGATCGAGCCGATACAGGGCGAGGGCGGCACGATCGTGCCCCCGGACGGCTACCTCGCGGAGGTGCGCAGGATCACGCGCAAGCACGAAGTGCCGCTCATCGTCGACGAGATCCAGACTGGGTTTGGGAGGGTTGGCACGTTCTTCGCGTGCGAACACGACCGGGTCACACCAGATGTCATGACGCTGTCAAAGGCGCTTGGAGGGATCGGCTACCCGATCTCGTGCATCGCCTATGACGAGCAGCTGGACACGTGGAAGCAGGGCGCGCACATCGGCACGTTCCGCGGACACCAGGTCGCGATGGCGGCCGGACTCGCCGCTGTCGAGTTCATGGAGGAAGTGGACCTGCCGGGTCACGCGATGGCGCTCGGCGAGCTCACGCTGGGGCTGCTGCGCGAGGCGCAGGAGACGCTGCCGTCGGTCGGCGACGTGCGCGGGCGCGGGCTGATGATCGGGATCGAGCTCGTGAGGGACCGCGACACGAAGGAGCCGTGGCCACAGATGGCGGCGCAGGTCCGCACCGAGTGCTTCCGCAAGGGCGTCATCATCGAGGTGGGCGGCCACTACGGCAACGTCGCGCGCTTCCTGCCCCCGCTCGTGATCACCCGCGAGCTGCTGCTCACGGGGATCGAGATCTTCGTCGAGTCGGTGCGCGCCGCCGAAAACGCGCTGGCCCGCCCGGCCGCGCTCGTCTGAAGGCATTGCCCCTGAGGGGCCCCCTCAGGCTCCGCCGTAGCTCACTACGAGGTCTGTAGCCACGCCCAAGAGGAAGCCCGCCGAGAGCATGTACAGACCGAGCGTGCGGTGGCCGTAGCGGCGCATGCCGTTCCAGATCTCGCCGATCACGTACAGGATCGCGCCGCCGGCGAGCGCGTAGAACATCAGCTCCAGCGAGCTCGAGCTGACCTGGTAGCCGACGAGCGTGCCGAGGAACGTCGGGCCACCGCCGACGAGGCCGGCGAGCCCGAGCCACTTCCACGTCGGGCGCACCCCGCCGAGCGGTCCCACGATGCCGAAGCCCTCGGTGGCGTTGTGCAGGCCGAAGCCGATGATGAGCACCGTCGCCAACCCGATCGCGCCGGTCTTCGCCGACACTCCGATGGCCAGTCCCTCGGCGAAGTTGTGCAGGCCGATCGCAACCGCGATCACCATGCCGGTGTGCAGCGCGCGCCGGCGCGCCTCCACGGCCGCCTGGTCGGGGGTCGAGAGCGCGGCGTGCGCGGCGGGCATGGCGGGCATCGTGCCCGCGGACGCGACGGCGGCCTCGGCGGCGGCGCCCGCGATCGGCGGCGGGGCCGCGCTCGGGCGCCCGCGCAGACGCCGCTCGACGGCCGATATGCCGGCGACGCCCGCGGTGAAGCCGACCGCCAGCAGCGCGAACAGGCCGAGCACGTGGCCGAAGCTGTCCTTGTGGTCCTTGAACGAGGAGAGCGCTTCCGAGATGATCGCCTGGCCGTGCGTGGTGACGTCCATGAAGATGAACGCGAGGATGCCCACCGAGAACATCGCGAGGCCGACGCGCATGCGGTCGTTGACGCGCTCCATGCGGCCCAGCGGCAGGCCTATGTAGATCGTGAAGCCCGCGATCGCTCCAAGGAAGGCTGTCTCGGCGAAGCTCATCGACGCTGCAACGGTCGGGAACCCTCGTTAGGCATCCCTAACTTCTACCACAGAGGTCGGGATTGCGGAAGCGGTCGATGCCACGAGATCGGACAGCGATATATGCGGGCGGAGGGACTCGAACCCCCAAGGGCGTAAGCCCACCGGCTCCTAAGGCCGGCGTGTCTACCAGTTCCACCACGCCCGCGGGTTGCGTGGGGGCTCTTGCCAGGCGAGCGCCCAAAGGACCGCCCCAGATTGTATGGTCAATGGCGCGATGTCCTCAACTTCGGGCACAACGGGACGGACGGGCGTGATCGTGACGCACCCCAACCGCGGCAAGCCGGTGGTGCAGGCGACCCGCGCGACGGTCGTGCTGCTGCTGCTCGCCTCGGCCGCCCTGATCCTGATCGTGACGATCGGCGGCTGGGGAACGCTCTCGGGAGACATCCCGATCCTGCTGGCGTGGGCCGCCGTCTACCTGCTGATGGCGTTCTTCGCGGCACGCTGGAGCCGCGGCGTGCTGCCGATGGCGGCCGCGCTCGCGCTCCTGATGTTCGTGTTCGCGCTGGTCGCCGCCCCGAGCTGGTTCGCGCGCGACAAGGCCGGTTTCGCCGAACCGACGCTCCCCGCGGGCCTGCTCGGAGTGATCACGCTCGCGATCATCCCGGTCCAGATCCTGCTCATCGCGTTCGCCATGCGCGGCTTCTCCCAGGGCTGGAACGTCGAGCTCGAGCAGCTCGACCCGGGCGCCGACACAGGCGCGATCGCCGGTTCCGCGTAGCACTCGCCGGGTCCGCGTAATATTCAGAGTCGTTGCGGCGGTGGCGGAATGGCAGACGCGATGCTCTCAAAAGGCATTGTCCGAAAGGGCGTGTGGGTTCGACTCCCACCCGCCGCATACGATCGATAGGAGCACCGACGGCCAAGGACGATATGCCGCCTCGCGATGCTCGGGGCGATCTCAGCCCACGAGCTCGAACAGCGCCTCCGCAAGCGCAGGCACGGCGGCGAGCACGCCGGGCGGCAGGCGCTCGCGCTCGGGCAACTCCAGCACGGTGAGACCGGCCCGCTCACAGATGAGCGTGCCCGCGGCGATGTCCCAGGGCTTGACCGAGCGCTCGAAGTAGGCGTCGTAGCGCCCGGTGGCCGTCCAGGCGAGGTCGAGCGCGGCGGAGCCGAAGCGGCGGATGTCGCGCACGCGCGGGATTACGCGCGCGAGCACCTCGGCCTGGGCGGCGCGAACGTCGGCGTCATAGGCGAGCCCGGTCGCGACCATAGCGGTCGCGAGCTCAGCGCGATCGGAGGGCGCGATCGGGGCGCCGTTCAGCAGCGGGGACCCGTCACGGGTGGCGGAGAACAGCTCGTCGCGGCAGGGGTCGAAGATGGCGCCGACGAGCACCCCCCGGGCATCGCGGACGGCGACGCTGACGCACCACTGGGGGATGGAGAACAGGAAGTTGACGGTGCCGTCGAGCGGATCGACGACCCAGGTGAGGCCGCTGGAGCCGTCCTCTCCCCCGCCCTCCTCGCCGAGGAAGCCATCCGAGGGCCGTGCCTGCGCAAGCGCGTCGCGGATGAGGCGCTCGGAGGCGAGATCGGCCTCGCTGACCAGATCGGTGGGCGAGCTCTTGCTCGCCAGCGCCCGCTCCCCGCCGCCGTCGAAGCGCTCGAGCAGCAGCGCGCCGGCGCGCCTGGCGAGATCGACCGCCAGGGCCAGCAAGTCCTCCTGCGCCCGCGCGTCACCGGCCACGGGCAGCTTGGGTGGTGGATGCCCCGACTCGGGCGCGGCGCTCACGAAAACGCGGCGGGCCGGCACTGCGCCCAGGGGCGCTCCGCCTCGATCTGAGCGGCGAGCGACAGCAGCGTGGCCTCGTCGTTCGGCTTGCCCACGAATTGGACCGCGCGCGGCAGGCCGTCCGCGGCGAAGCCCGCGGGCACCGAGCACGCGGGTTGACCGGTGAAGTTCCAGGGAGCCGCGTATGGGACGGTCGCGGACGCCGCGATTGTCGTCCGCAGCCAGCCCCAGCCCTCACGGGCGCCGATCCTTGGCGGGGGGGCGGGAGTCACAGGCATCAGCAGCACGTCATGGTCGGCCAGCGGCTCGTTCAGGCGCGCGGCGTACCGCGCCTGGCGGGCGAGCGCCCAGTCGACCGCGCCCGGCGGAAGCATCCCCCCGAGGCGGGCGAGCGTGCGGATGCGCCGTTCCAGGCGCTCGGGCGCAGCGAACGTGGCGGCCTCCTCGTGGATGCTGCGCAGGTAGATCGCGGTGAACTCGAGCGGTGGCGCCAGCGGGCCGTGGTCGATCTCGCGCTCGTTCACCTCATGGCCGAGCCCTCGCAGCAGCGCCACCGTCTCATCGAGCGCGGCACGGTTCTCGGGGTGCAGCTTCGTCAGCGGCGAGGGCGGCAGCTTGCTCGCCAGCGCGATCCTCAGCGGCCGCGCAGCTTGGCCACCATTGGACGAGAGCGACGACGATCCTCCCGCCGCCTGGTCTCCCATCCGCCCAAGCGCTCCCAGGAACGAGCTCGGCGGTACCGGCGCGGCGCCGGGATCGCTCGGCCCGTCTGCGATCGCGTCGTAGAACAGCGCGGTGTCGTGCACCGAGCGCGCCAGCACACCGTTGACGACCAGGCCGTGCCACGCATCCACGTGCGGCGCCAACGGCACGCGCCCGCGCTGGGTCTTCAGCCCGAACAGGCCGCAGTAGGCCGCGGGAAAGCGGATCGACCCGCCCCCGTCGCCCGCCAGCGCCGCGCCCACCAGACCGGCGGCGACCGCCGCCGCGCTGCCCCCGCTCGAGCCGCCGGGGCTGTACTCCAGGAGCCACGGGTTGCGCGTCACCCCCCAGGTGGGGGACTCGGTCCAGGGGACGGCGCCCAGCTCGGGCATGTGGGTCTTGCCGATGACGATGGCCCCCGCCGCGCGCGCACGGCGCACGATCTCCGAGTCCTCGCGCGCGGGCTCGCCGTAGGCGTTCGTGCCGCACGTCGTCACCTCGCCGGCCACGTCGAATTCGTCCTTGACCGCGATCGGCACCCCCAGCAGCTGACGCTCCCCGCCGGCGCCGCGACGCGCGTCTGCCTGGTCGGCTTCCATCAGGGCACGCTCCGCGAACACGATCCGAAACGCATTGAGCCGGGGGTTGAAGCGCTCGATGCGTTTCAGGTAGAGCTCGACCAGCTCGCGTGAGGAGACCTCGCCCGCGGCGATCAGCTCGGCCTGCTTGGCAATCCCGGCGTAGGCGAGGTCGGTGGCGTCCATCGCAGGGGAATCTAGTGCAGAGCGGTGTGCGACGTCCGTGCGAGAAAGCCGTGTGGCAACACGCGGTGAGCGAGCGCGCTCAGACGGGCGTGACGGGATTGCGCTTGGCGGGCTGGCCGACCCAGCCCTCCGGGCCGTGTGCCCCGATCGGTCGCGGCGCTTGGCGGACGCGTGCGCGAAGCGGCGGATCAGGTCGGGGCGCAGTTGGTCGGGTTCGACAACCGCGTCGATGATCATCTCGGAGGCGAGGTGCAGGATGTCGATGTCCTCGGCGTACTCGCGGCGCAGCTCCTCGGTCCTGGCAGCCCGCTCACCCTCGTCCTCGATCGCCTGCAATTGGTTGTAGTAGACGGCGTTGATCGCCGCCTGCGGGCCCATCACCGCGATCGAGGCGCTCGGCAGCGCGATGCAGCAGTCGGGGTCGAAGGCGGGACCGGCCATCGCGTAGAGCCCGGCGCCGTAGGCCTTGCGCACGATCACCGAGATCTTCGGCACGGTGGCCTCCGACACGGCGCTGATCATCTTCGCCCCGTGGCGGATGATCCCCTGGCGCTCGACCTGGGTGCCGATCATGAAGCCGGGCACGTCGGCGAGGAACAGCAAAGGGATGTTGAACGCGTTGCACGTCCAGATGAAGCGGGCGGCCTTGTCGGCGGAGTCGGAGAACAGCACGCCGCCCTTGTGCTTGGGCTGGTTGGCGACGATCCCGATCGCGCGGCCGTCGAGGCGCGCGTAGCCGACGACGATCTCCTTGGCCCAGCGCGAGTGGACCTGCAGCAAGCGAGCCCTCGTCGACGATGGCGTCGATCGAGCGAGAGCATGTCGAAGGGCTTGTTCTCGTCGGAGGGGATGAGCTCGGCGATCGACGACGCCCCGGAGGGGGCGCTCGCCGGGTCGGCGTCAGCGCCGCGCGCCTCCGTCCGCGCCGCCGGAGCGGTGGGCGGGGCCGTCGGGGGAGCCGCGTGGTGGGCGGGATGAGCGGTGAGATGAGGGCGGGTGAGATGAGGGTGGGTGAGATGAGGGTGGGTGGGATGAGGGTGGGTGGGATGAGGGTGGGTGGGTTTCCCAGTTACTCGGCATGTAGGAGAGGTAGCGCCGCGCGAGCGCGATGCCCTCCTCGTCGCTCCGCACAAGCTCATGCGCGCAGCCGGAGACGGAGGTGTGCATGCGCGCGCCGCCCATCTCCTCGAGCGTGACGCTCTCCCCGATCACCATCTCGGCCATGCGCGGCGAGCCGAGGTACATGGATGCGTTGCCGTCGCGCATGATCACGATGTCGCAGAACGCGGGGATGTAGGCGCCGCCGGCGGCGGACGGTCCGAACAGGACGCACACCTGGGGAACGACGCCGGACATGCGCACCTCGTTGAAGAAGATGCGTCCCGCGCCGCGCCTTCCGGGGAACATCTGGACCTGCTCGGTGATGCGCGCGCCGGCGGAGTCGACGAGATAGACCATCGGGATGCTGCAGCGCGAGCGCGCGCTCCTGGATGCGAAGGATCTTCTCGACCGTCTTCGGCCCCCACGAGCCCGCCTTGACGGTGGGATCGTTGGCCATGAGCGCGACGGGACGCCCGTCGATCGCGCCCACTCCGGTGACGACCCCGTCGGCGCCGAGCCCGTCCTCGTTCCAGTTGGCGAGCAATGCCTCCTCCGAGAACGAGCCCTCATCCAGCAGCAGGCCCACCCGCTCGCGCACGGGCAGCTTGCCCTGCTCCAGGGCCTTCTCGCGGTGGCGCTCCGGTCCACCCGCAAGCGCTCGCCCTGTTGCCTCACCCAGGTTGCTCATCGGCCGCTGAGCCTAGCGGTAGACCCCGGACGGTACGCGTAAGCTTGTGCCGTAGAGCCCCTACGCGCGCGCGGGGCACCCCTTTTCGCAACACATTCACCCCACCCGGACCGATAGCCGCGAAACCGCGGCTTCCGGGCAAATCCCTGTATCGGAGGAGAAGCCGTGAGCATCGTCGTCACCGAAGACCGCGGGCCGGTCCGCCACATCGTGCTGAACCGCCCGGAGAAGCGCAACGCGATGAGCCAGGAGCTGCTGCGCGCGCTCGCGGATGCGCTGCGCGATGCCGCCGACCGACGAGTCGGTGCACTGCGTTGTGCTGCGCGGCGAAGGACCCGTGTTCTCGGCCGGCGTGGACCTGGTCGAGCTCGCCGCGTCCTCCGGCGAGCCGGGCAGGCTGCGCCCGTTCAGGAACACGTTCCTGGAGTGCCCGAACCTGTGCGAAGAGATGACCAAGCCCGTGATCTGCCAGATCCACCGCACGTGCGTCGGCGGCGCGCTCGAGGTCGCGCTCGGATGCGATCTGCGGATCGCCTCCAGCGACGCTCAGCTCGGCTTGCCCGAGGTCAAGTTCGGGATCATCCCCGACGTGGGCGGATCGTCGCGACTGCCGGCCGTCGTGGGACTCGGGAGAGCCAAGGAGCTGATCATGACCGGGCGCACGATCGACGCGGCCGAGGCCGAGCGCATCGGGTTGGTCAACAGGGTGGTGGCGCCTGAGGAGCTGGAAGCAGGCGACCGAGGCGCTCGTGGATGAGCTGCTGGCGAACTCGCACGTGGCCGTGGGCAGAGCCAAGCGCGTGATCGACGCCTCCGCCCGTCCGGCGCTCGCACAGACGCTCGAGATGGAGGTGTCGGTGCAGGAGTACTGCGTGGCGATGATCCGCGAGCAGGCGCGTCAGGCGTAATCACGCCCGTCTGAGCCCGCGGTCAGGCAGGACATTAAGCGTAGTTGCCTATTGTTTACTCGACTACACTTTGCGACCAGTCCACCGGCCCGGCCACGAGCGTGTGGCTGCCGAGCGGGCGGCCGAGGATCTCCTGGACGCGGCGCGCGCAGGCGAGCAGCGCGTCGAGGTCGATGCCGGTCTCGATCGCCCATCTCGTGCAGCATCGAGACGAGGTCCTCGGTGGCGATGTTGCCGGTCGCGCCCGGCGGGCACCGGGCAGCCGCCGAGCTCGCCGAAGCTCGACTCGAAGCTCGTGACGCCCGCCTGCAGCGCGGCGAGCACGTTCGCCAGGCCCTGGCCGCGGGTGTTGTGGAAGTGCGCGGTCAGCTCGACCTCCTCGCCGAGCCGCTCGCGCGGCGCGCGCGAAGAACTCGCCGCACCTGCACGCGGGTTGGCCATGCCGGTCGTGTCGCCGAAGCCGATCTCCTGCGCGCCCGCGTCGCGCAGGCGCGTCGGCGATCTCGAGCACCCGCTCGGGTGGCACGTGGCCCTCGTAGGGGCAGCCGAACGACGTCGAGATCACGCCCTCGCAGCGCAGGCCCTCCGCGCGCGCGCGCGTCGAGCACCGCCTCCAGCGCCGTCGAGCGACTCCTCGATCGAGCGGTTGACGTTCTTGCGGTTGTGCGTCTCCGACGCCGACAGGAAGACGTTGATCTCGTCGAACGCCGGCCGTCGCGCGAGCGGCGCGTCGCGCAGCTCGAGCGCGCGGTCGAGGCCCGCGCTCGTTCGGGATCGAGCACGCTGACCGACGACCTCGCTCGGGCACGTCGATGCGCGTCGAGCACCTCGGCGGCGTCGGCGAGCTGCGGGATCACGTCGGCGCGCACGAAGCTCGTCACCTCCAGCCGCCGCAGGCCGGTGCGCGCGAGCATGTCGATCAGCTCGACCTTGTCGCTCGGTGGGGATCGATCTCCGGCTCGTTCTGGAAGCCGTCGCGCGGGCCGACCTCGCGGATCTGCACGCTGGCCGGCAGGTCGGCCATCACCACATCGACAGGCCGCCGCTGACGTTCAGCGTCTGGCCCGTCACGTACGAGGCGTCGTCGGAGGCGAGGAACGCGATCGCGGCGGCGACCTCCTCGGGCTCGCCGGAGCGGCGCATGACCGTCTGGTTGACCATGCCCTGCTTGAGCCGCTCGCCGAGCTCGCCGAGCAGCTTCGGGGCGGCGTTGAGCAGCGGCGTCTCGATCGGGCCCGGGGGCGACCGCGTTGCAGCGCACGCCGTAGCGGGCCGACTCGCGCGCGATCGCCTTCGTGAAGCCGATCACGCCGGCCTTGGCGGCCGAGTAGATCGACCGAGCCCTGCGAGCCGACGCGGCCGGCCTCGCTCGCGACGTTCACGATCGCGCCGCGCGCGGCGCTCCTGCATCCCGGGCAGCACCGCGTGGGTGACGGCCAGCACGCCGCGCAGGTTGACGCCGAGCACGAAGTCCCACATGCCCTCGTCGGTGTTGACGAAGTAGGAGAACAGGTCGGTGCCGGCGTTGTTGACGAGCACGTCGATCGGCCCGAGCCGCTCCTCGATCGCGGCGACCGCGGCGCGCACCGAGGCGGTGTCGGTCACGTCGAGCTTGCAGCCGAAGCCGTCGAGCTCGCCGGCCACCTCGCGCGGCGCCGTCCTCGTTGACGTCGCCGATCGCGACCCGCGCGCCCTCGGCCGCGAGCCGCCGGGCGGTCGCGGCGCCGATCCCGGAGGCGCCGCCGGTGACGAGCGCCGTCCTGCCCTCGAGTCTCATGGCGCTGAAGCCTATACTCCGCCGCCGTGGCGCCCTCCCCCACCGACCCCGTCGCGATCATCGGCGCCTCCGGCGCGCTCGGCTTCGGCCTCGCGGTGCGCCTCGGGCGCGCCGGCGTGCCGGTCGTGATCGGCTCGCGCGACGCCGGCCGCGCCGAGGAGGCCGCCGACGCGCGCGCGCGAGGCCGTGCCCGGAGGCGATCGTTCACGGGCGCCGAGAACGCCGCAGGCGGCCGCGGCGCCGAGACCGTGATCCTGAGCGTGCCCTTCCGCAGCCAGTCCGAGACGCTCAAGAACCTGAAGGAGTCGCTGCGCCCGGGCCAGCTCCTGATCGACGCCACCGTGCCGCTCGCCGCCGCGGTGAGCGGCACGCGCGACGCGGATGCTCGGCGTGTGGCAGGGCTCGGCCGCGCAGGCAGGCGCCCGGAGATGGTGCCCGAGGGCGTGAAAGTGGTGTCGGCGCTGCACACGGTGAGCGCCGCGTCGCTCACCGACCTCGACCACGAGCTCGACCAGGACGTGCTCGTGTGCGGCGACTCGCGCGAGGACAAGCGCGCGCGGCGCAGCTGATCGAGCGGATCGAGGGCCTGCGCTGCGTGGACTGCGGACGCCTGGAGATGGCGCGCATCGCCGAGTCGCTGACGGCGCTGATGATCTCGATCAACGCGCGCACAAGACGCACGCGGGCATCAGGATCACGGGCCTGCCCGACGACGTGTGGGAGTAGGGCATCGAGCGTCGTGGTGCTCGCCGGCGGCACCGGCGGCGCGAAGCTCGCGCGCGGGATGCTCGACGTCGTCGGCCCCGACGAGCTGGTCGTGATCGCCAACACCGGCGACGACATCGAGATCTACGGCGCCCACGTCTCCCCCGACCCGGACCTCGTCTCGTTCTGGCTCGCCGACCTCATCGACGAGCGCGGCTGGGGCCTCGCGCGGCGACACGTTCGCGGTGATGGACGCGCTGCGCGAGCTCGGGCGCGGACGTGTGGTTCAACCTCGGCGACCGCGACCTCGCCTGGTGCCTGGAGCGCCGCGCGCATGGAGGACGAGGGGCTGCGCCCCACCGAGGCGCTGGCGCGGCTGAACGAGGCGATCGGCGTGCGCGCGCGCGTGCTGCCGATGAGCGACGAGCCGGTGCGCACGTGGGTGCGCACCGACGCGGCGGCTGGCGCGACTTCCAGGAGTTCATGATCCGCGAGCGCGCCGAGGGGCCGGTCGAGGGCCTCGAGTTCCGCGGCGCCGAGCAGGCCGCGCGCCGACGCGACGAGCGTGCTCGCGGCGATCGCCGCCGCGCGCGCGATCGTGATCGGCCCGTCGAACCCGGTCATCTCGATCGGCCCGATCCTCGCCGTGCCCGGGATCCGCGAGGCGCTGCTCGGCGGCGACGCGCTCCGGTCGTGGCGTCAGCCCGGTCGTCGGCGGGGAGGTGCTCAAGGGCCCCACCGCAGGCGTTCATGGCATTCGCCGCGCTCCACCTGCAGCGCCGAGCGGCGTGCGCGGACTTCTACGGCGGAGCTGCTCGACGGGATCGTCGCCGACGAGCCGCTGTCCGAGCTGCCCACGCTTCAGCTGGACACGCTCATGTCCGATGCGGCGTCCCGCGCGCGCGTGGCGGAGCGGACGTTGGCGTTCGCGCAGTCGCTCGCCGGGTGATCGCAGTTCTCGCCCGCGCGTTCGCTCGCTCGGGGTAGGCTTGGACGTCCATGCGCACCGCCGCGATCCTCCCCGTCAAGCGCTTCTCGCTCGCCAAGCAGCGCCTCGGCGAGAGCGTCGCCGAGCCGCTGCGGCGCGAACTCGCCCGAGCGATGGTCGGGCGACGTGCTCGCCGCGCTCTGCGCGAATCCGCGGCCGATCGAGCTCACGATCGTCGTGACGCGCGAGCCGTCGGTGGCCGCCGTCGCCGCGCTACACCGGCGCGATCGTCGTCGCGGACACGGCCGAGGAGCGGCCAGAGCGCGGCCGTCGCGCTCGGCATCGAGCGCGCCCTGGCCGAGGGAGTCGGAGCGCGTGCTGTGCATCCCCGGCGACTGCCCCGCGCTCGACCCCGAGAGCTCGACTCGCCTGCTGGACGCGCGCCGCGCCTGCGCGGCCGCGGTGGCGATCGTGCCCGACCGCCACGGCACCGGCACGAACGGCCTGCTGCTGACGCCGCCCGACGCGATCGCCCCCAGCTTCGGCCCGGCAGCTGTGAGCGCCACGGCGAGCTCGCGCGAGGCCGCGGGCGCGCGCTGCCGGATCGAGCGGCCGGCGTCGCTGCTGCTCGACATCGACACGGGCGAGGACCTCGCCGCGCTGCGCGAGCGGCTCGCCGGCGAGCGCGCGCACGCGCCCGCGCACGCGCGCCGTGCTCGGCCTCGTGCGAGCGACATCTGGCAGAGCTCGCGGCCCGCGGCCTGAGCGGCCTCCCGGAGGTCGTCCACGGGCGACGACCTCGCCGAGCTGATCGCCGCGCGACTCGGACGCGGAGCTGCCCCAGCGCCCGCTGCGCGACGGCCAGATCGTGGCGATCGCCCACAAGGTCGTCTCCAAGGCCGAGGGCGCGGTCGTCGACCTTCGCGGCGTCAAGCCCGCCGCGCGCGCGCGGGAGCTGGCGCGCGCCGACGGCGAGCAGGCCAAGGACCCGCGCGCGGTCCAGGTCGTGCTCGACCAGTCCGCCGAGATCGTGCGCGCCGAGCGCGGCGTGCTGATCGTGCCGCACCCACCACGGCTTCGTCTGCGCCAACGCCGGCGTCGACGCCTCCAACTCGGCCGACGCCAGACACGGTGATCGTGCTCCCCCGCGACCCCGACGCCTCCGCCCGCGCGCATCCGCGCGCGCCTGCGCGAGCTGACCGGCGTCGGCGTCGGCGTGCTCGATCACCGACAGCTTCGGCCGCGCGTGGCGTCACGGCCAGTGCGACGTGGCGATCGGCTGCGCGGGCATCGCGCCGCTCGACGACTGGCGCGGGCGACGCGACAGCGCAGGGCTCGAGCTGCGCGCCACGTGGCTCGCGGTCGCCGACGCGATCGCCGCCGCCGCCGACCTCGCGCGCGCCAAGGACTCGCGCGAGCCGGTCGTGATCGTCGAGGGCTTGGAGCGCTTCGTCACCGAGGAGGACGGCCCGGGCGCCGCGGCGCTGCTGCGGCCGTTGGAGGAGGACCTGTTCCGGTAGAGCGTCGCGACAGACGAGCGACGCTATTGTGGCGAATACACCATGATGCAACGCTTGACGATCCGGGCCGAGCCCGAGCTGATCCAACGGGTCAAGCTCAGCGCTGCTCAGCGCGGAGTCTCGGTTTCGCAATTCTGCCGTGACGCGATGCGGCATGAGCTGGGTCCCGATGAGGAGCAGATTCAGCCGCCGCTGACGTTGACCGGCCCCCGTTTGCTGGTCAAGGTGACCTCATGACACACCGCTCACGAGAGAGCCCCGCAGCCCTTCAAAAGGCTGCGGGGCTCTCATCCTTACTTGGCGAGTAGGTCGAGCGCCTCCTTATTGCGCTCGACGGCTCGCTGTAGGCGAGCCTTGAAGTCGGTGTCCTTACGAAGCTTCTCGATGCGCTCGGAGATCGCGTCACGCACGACCTCAGAGACGGTGGTCTCGCAGGCCATCGCGACAGCGTCGAGCGCTCGCGCCTGGGCCTCATCAAGGCGCAGACTCATGGTCTTGGCGGGCATCGGTCCACTGCTCCTTCGTTCGGTTGGGATGGGCTCCTCTTTTCAGGAACCATCGCCACTGTAGCACAAGATCCTGCACTACTGCAACCGACTATGCGTATGATAGCCACCTGTGCTACGCTATACAGGTGCTCTCGATCGAGCAATTCCTGCTAGCCGCCGAAGCCGTCCTCGGGATCGACGCCGACCGCCTAAAGATAGCCACCAAGATCGGCTCCGCCGAGCCGCTCGGTGCCCCGTTCGCCGACCTATGGCGGCCACGACTTCTACCGCACACCGGATCCAGCGCGCGGCCGTGCTCGCCTCCCGCATCGTGCGCAATGACCCGCTCCCCGACGGCAATAAGCGAGTCGCCCTGCTGATGATGGACCTCTACCTCGAGAACACGGCTGGCGCACCACCTGCTCACAAGCCGACCTCGCACAAGCAATCGATGCGCTCGCCGCCGGGCATACTCCGAGGACTACTTCCACATGCTGGCTGATCTCCCGTACAGAGAAAGGCCCCAACCCCGGCTGACATCGCCACTCGAGCTGCTGCCGGCGTAGGGCATCGAGGCTCCGGCTCAGCGTATAGCCTTACGCACCGTGGACGGGCGAATCTCCATCAAGCGGCTGCTGCTCACCGTCGTGGCCGCGCTCGCGGTGGTTGTCGTCGTCCTCAACTGGACATACGGCAAGCTGCCGGCCGAGCCGAAGCCGACCGGCTCGTTCATGCAGGTCGGCAGCCTGCGCATCCATTACATCGAACACCCGGGCAGCGGCACCCCGGTGGTGCTCATCCACGGCCTGCCGGGGACGGCTGAGGACTGGGAAGACGTCACACCGCTGCTGGCCGGCCATCGCATGATCGCGATCGACCGGCCCGGCTTCGGCTACTCGACCGGCGGCTATGTGCCGTTCAACCGGCAGCTGGAAGCGATCCACGAACTGCTCGGCAAGCTCCACGTCGTGCGGCCGATCCTCGTCGGCCATTCCTACGGCGGCACGATCTCGCTCGGATTCGCCGAGCGCTATCCGAGCGAAGCGCGGGGCCTCGTGCTCGTCGACGCTGCCGCCGCCGGGACTCATCCAGGCACGTTCCAAGAACTCCAGGCACACACGATCCAGTTCCTTCAGCTTCCGGTCATCAAGCAGGTAGCCGACGCCACCTTCTCCCAGTTGCTGCGCAAGGTGTCAGCTGAAATGGGCGACAGCGAAGCGTTCCATCCGAAGCCGGTCGCAGCGGCTCACGAGCAGCGCATCCTCGCGATCAACATGACCACCGGCAACCTCGAAGCGCTCGCCGGCGAGTACCTCGCCGCCGGCGGCGTCGTCGCACAGATAGACAGGGGCTTGAAAGCGATCGACGTGCCGGCTGTCGTGATCCAGGGCGAAGAGGATCAGCTCGTCAAGCCGATCTACGGCCGTCGCCTCGCCGCCGCGCTGCCCGACGCTCGCCTCGTGATGGTCTACGGCGGGCACATGCAGCCCTACGAGCATACGGCGGTTATCGCCTCCGCGGTGCAGAGCCTAGGGGCGGTCAGTCGTCCGGCTGGGGGCTCAGATCGCTTGACTGGGAGAGCAGGCCACTCCAGAAGCGAATGAACTCGCGCTCGTGACCGAGACCGCATTCAAGTGCCAGACGCCACCCCGACGGCGCCTCGGAGAGGTTGGCGAGCAACGCTTCGCAGCCCCGCAACCGCCGCTCGTGCACCTGGACCTGGGCAGCCGCGAGCTTCGCCGGATCGGCGCCGAAGAAGAGCTTGAGCGTTGCCGCGTCGCGCAGTTCGTAGGTCTCGCGCGCCGGCTCGGCTCGCCATTCGTCGAGCGCCTTGCGCCCGTCGTCAGTGAGGCGGTAGATCCGTCGACGCCGTCCGGTCTGCTCGCGTTCCTCTGAGAGCAGCCCCTCGTCGGCGAGCCGCGCGCACTCGGTGTAGAGCTGCGTGTGAGGCAGCGCCCAGAAGTTGACCGTGCTCACCTGGGCGAGCTGCTTGAGGTCGTAGGGGGTGGCCGGTTGGGCCTGCTCGAGCAGGCCCAACACGATGTAGGAGGTCTCGGTTAGGCGGATGCTTGACATCGACGGCAGACTATACTACGGTGTGAATCGTTCGATCCGAACCATTCTGGAGGAATCATTTATGCGCACCGCCACCGCCTCCCCTTCCACTCTCAACCACACCACACCACACCAACCTCGAAGCACGACCCGATGATCGGCTTCTCGACGCTCGCGCAGGAGACGGTGGTGGACGAGCTTCCGCTGAATGGGGAGCTGCCGCAGTGGCTCACCGGCTCGCTGCTGCGAACCGGCCCCGCGAAGTTCGAGGTGGGCACAGACCGATGAACCACTGGTTCGACGGCCTGGCGATGCTGCACCGCTTCACGATCGAGGACGGCCGCGTCTCCTATGGCAATCGCTTCCTCGAAAGCCGCTCCTATCGGGCGGCGCGCGAGCAGGGCCGGATCGTCTACGGAGAGTTCGCCACCGACCCGTGCCGCTCGCTGTTCAAGCGCGTCCAGACCCTTTTCTCCCGCGCGTGGACGAGGTCTTGCCGGACAACGCCAACGTCAACGTGATGAAGCTCGGCGAGCGCTTCGTCGCGATGACCGAGACGCCGATGCAGGTCCAGTTCGACCCGCGCACCCTGAAGGCCGCCGACGTGCACCCGTACAGAGCCCCGGGGCAGCTCACGACCGCGCATCCGCACCTGGATCGCGCGAGCGGTCGGCGCTCAACTACGCCGCCCACCTCGGCACGCGCAGCAGCTACAGGTTCTTCACGGTGGACCCGCAGGAGCTCGAGCCCCGCGTGATCGCCTCGCTGCCGGTCAAGCAGCCCTCCTACATGCACTCGTTCGGCCTGACCGAACGCTGGATCGTGCTCGCCGAGTTCCCGCTCGTCGTCAACCCGCTGGCGCTCGCGCTGTCCGGACGCCCGTACATCGAGAACTACCGGTGGAAGCCCGAGCTCGGCACGCGCTTCACGCTGGTCGACCGCGCCACCGGCGAGACAATCGACGGCTTCGAGACCGACGCGTGCTTTGCCTTCCACCACGTCAACGCCTACGAGGACGGCGACGAGGTCGTCGTCGACCTGTGCACGTTGCCCGACGCGGGCGTCATCGAGGACCTGTACCTCGACCGCCTGCGTGCCGGCAAGCCGATCGCCGACGCCACGCTGACCCGCTTTCGACTGCGCCTGGCGGACCGCTCCGTCGTCCACAGCCTCGACCGACGGCAATCTCGAGCTGCCGCGCATCAACTACGCGCGCTGCAACGAGCGCCCCTACCGCTACGTGTGGGGCGTCAGCGACGGCCCCAACGGGTGGCTCGAGCAGATCGTCAGGGTCGACATCGCCGAGCGCTCCATCCGTCGTGGTCGCAGCCCGACTGCTACCCCGGCGAGCCGGTGTTCGTCGCCCCGCTCAACCGCCGACGCGCGAGGACGACGGCGTGCTGCTGTCGGTCGTCTTCGACGCCGCCGCCGGCGCTCCTTCCTGCTGGTGCTCGACGCCGAGGATCTCAGCGAGCTGGCGCGAGCCGAGGCGCCCCATCACATCCCGTTCAGCTTCCACGGCCAGTTCGCAAGCGCATGAGCGGGCGCACGCGGAAGCGGAGGACAGTCAGGCGCGGTCGTGGAGCACAAAGGGGACCCGTTCATGTGTTCGATGAAGGAGGTGCACGGGGAACGCCTCCTCAGCGCGATGATGCTTCCGTCTTCCTTCCTCGACCACCGCCGGGGTCGCGTGCTCACCACCACGGCCGCAAGACTGGGAAGACACGACGCAAGTGCATCCACGTGGTACGACAGGGCGAAAAGGCATACATCGTCATGCTTCGCCCACAGAGGCCGCGATCGAGGCCAAAGTGATCTCGGCGTGGCTGTTGAACATTCGCGCCGACCACGATGCGCTTGCGCATCCGGGGCGGCACGTTCGCCGTGTGGCACGGAGCTGGAGACCTGAGGAGATAAGCGGGCAGCGGATACGTTCTGCGAGACGATCAACCCGTTCGACTACGTCGAGTGCGCCTTCCACGAAGCGGACGCCGACACGCGCCAAGATCGACGAGCTGCATCGCATTGGTTCGAGCACGGCTCGCCGCTGGAGATCGAGCTCCGGATCGGCTGTACGACTACGCCGCAACCGGTACGTGGCGATCCTTTCAGTGGATAGCGGCCCTGATCTCGTACAGCGTCGTGCGCTTCGTCGCCGG
>CAVSPS010000011.1:0-355605 GCA_963729925.1 uncultured Solirubrobacterales bacterium
CACTCGTGGTGGACCGACAAACGGGGGCCGGTCAGTGGCACTCACGCGACGGAGCTACCGCTCCGAGCGTGGCGCGGTGCGTCGGCGGCCCTGTACCGCGCTCATCGTCGGGGGAGATTGGATCGTCACCAGCTCGCGTCGTTGGGCACCCACAACGAAGGGACGACTCATACATGCTGACGAGCTGTGATAAATCGGCGGGTTACGTCTCGTCGGGCAAGAATCGTTCGACCAGCTCGGGCACAGCCGGGTCGCTGTCGAGTGCCCTTAGGACTCGTGCGCGCTTGACGAGTCCCTCGGCTCGCGCGTATGCGAGGAACTCGTTGAGCGCGCGCCGTGCGTCCCACGCGAACGCATCCAGCTCGTCTTTTGGCACCTTCGGCGGTTCGCTGCCGTGAACAGCTGCTGAACGCACCTGCTCGTAGAGGCCGTAGACGCGACCGGGGTGCGCGAAATGCTCCGTGGTCTTGTGAGAAAGGACCGCGCGCCGGAGCGCCAGTCCCCGCGCCTTGTTCTTCTCCGACTTCTTGCCGAGGATCGCCTCTAGCGCGAAGAATACGAACAGCAACTCCATGAGCGGATCGATGGCGAGCTGGGCCTGCTCGAACCATTGAACGGCCAAGTTGGCGTGCCGCTCCAGGTCGTTCCCGCCGACCAACGGCAGCGCGGAGATCGGCTGCGATGTCGCCCGACGCAACACCTCCCCGCCGGGCTCGTAATCCCAGCCCACCGCCGGCTCGGCCTGCCAGCCGCTGATCCCGTCGCTGAACCAGAACGACTCGCCCAGTCGGAAGCGAAGCTGTCGGTCGGGGACGAACCGCTCCTCGCGCAGTCCCGCTCGTAGCAGGCGCAGGGCGTGTTGAGCGACCTCGACGGCGCGGCTGTTCATCTTCTTGTGGTCGGTACCCGTGCACTCGACAGCGATGACCGATGCCATCGTGGGCCGCGGGTCTGGGCCGAGGACCATGCCCGGCGGCTCGGCCTCAGCCGCAGGGATGAGCCGGGCACCTTGGAAGCTCAGCTCCTCGGTCACGGTCAGATGCGCAACGGGAAAGAAGCAGGTAAGCCGCATCGGCTCGCGGGAGTACGTGGCGATGAAGTCCTCAACGTGGCTTTCGTCGGGCTTGAGGTTGGCCAGGCAGACGAACCGCCAGGTGGACTCCTTGACCTCCCGCTCATCCATGTACTCGAAGCGCTGATCCTCGGAGAGGAGCCATCGCAGTTCAGTCAACGCCCGCGCCTCGCCCGGTTGAAGATGGAGCGTTCGCGCCTCGACGGTGGCCAGATCGTCAGGCACTGGTCCATGCATGACGGTACGTTCAGCCTCGGCTGGCGGCGGCAGGCGTACGAGCCGCCGCAGCTCAGTCAGGGCTGCCTCGACGGTTGGGGGTGACTTGCTCATGTGAAGCGGCGGTCAGTCACGCGCCCCGAGTCGCTCGTGTAGGCGGGCCTTTGCGAGGGGCCACTCCGAACTGAGGATGGCGTAGTGGACGCTGTCGCGCCAGGTTCCGTCTCGACGGCGCATCTCGTGGCGATGCACACCCTCCTTGCTTGCTCCCAGCCGCTCGATCGCCTGCTGCGAGCGCTCGTTGCGAATGTCGGTTCGGAAGGCAACGCGCTCTAGACAATATGGATTGCTGGTCTGTCCGGCCGGCGGTATAGAAGAGGCCGGTTCCCCCACGCTGTTCGTGGGGTGATGTTCGTGCTGCGCGGCTCTAACCCGCGCGGCGACCACAATCGCATAGGAGGAACCAGCCATGGCGAAGGCTAGAACCCTGGTCGGCTTGGACGTGCACGCGACGAAGATCGTCGCGGCGGTCCTGGACGCCGAGACCGGGCAGCTGCAGACGTTCACGATGGGCGGTGAGAGCGTGCAGGCGGCCGGGTTCTGCGCGGAGCTCGCCGGGCCGGTCCGCGTCGCGTATGAGGCGGGCCCGACGGGGTACGGCCTGGCGCGCGAGCTGGTCAAGCGCCGTGTTGAGTGCGTGGTCGCGGCGCCGAGCAAGATTCCCCGCGCGGCGGGGGACCGTGTGAAGACCGACCGGCGGGACGCGGAGCTGCTCGCCCGGCTGCTGATGGCCGGCAAGCTGCATCCGGTCAGGGTTCCGGGCGATGAGGAGGAGGCGCTCAGGGACCTCGTCCGCGCCCGCGAGGCCGTGCGGGTGGACCTGATGCGCTCCCGTCACCGGCTCTCCAAGCTGCTGCTACGCCACGGCATTCGCTTCGAGGACGGCGCGGCGTGGACCCAGCGTCACCGCGACTGGCTGGTCAAGGTCACGCTACCGTGGCCGGCCGCACAGGCCACCCTGCTGGACTGCCGCGGCGCGATCGACGCGCTGTCGCACCGCCGCGACGCGCTGGAGCGCGAGATCGTGGGGATGCTCCCCACCTCACCGTGGACGAGGCAGGTCGGCCGGCTGCGCTGCCTGCGCGGCATCGACACGCTCACTGCGGTCGGGCTGTGTGCCGAGATCGGCGACTTCGAGCGCTTCGCCCGCGCTGAGCAGCTCATGAGCTACGTCGGGCTCGTCCCGTGCGAGAACACGACCGGGCAACAGCGCCGGCTCGGCTCGATCACCAAGACCGGCTCCGCTCACGCGCGCAGGCTGCTCGTCGAGGCCGCATGGCACTACCGTGCCCGTCCTAACCTCGGCCGGGCGCTGACCGACCGCCAGGACGGCCAGCCCCCGGAGGCGGTCGCGGTCGCCTGGTCAGCTCAGCGGCGCCTTCACCGCACCTGGACACGACTGGAAGCACGCGCCAAGCGCCGCACGATCATCGCGGTCGCTGCCGCGCGCGAGCTGAGCGGCTTCTGCTGGGCGATCACCCAAATCGAGTGAAATCGCCTGCAACCCACAACTTCATCCCGTCGGCTGGGCCGGTGGCGGCCCGGCAACGCGCGGGGAACCCGCGACTGACCTATGAGCAACCCGCCCCAACAGGCTGGCCACGCCCGATTCTAGACAGCGGCTCCCCACGACGAACCATGGTCCTGCGGCACCCAACCCGCGTATATCAGTCTGACCGCGCGTCGCGCACAGCCTGCCGGACCGCCACCAGCCCAGCCGACCACACACCCACCCCAAGAACCCGCCGCCAAATGCGCCACATCACCAACCCCCACTTGACAAACCACACTCCATATCAGATGAGTAGTGCCACGGCTGTCAGGCGGTGTAGCAGGCGAGGGATCGGCTGGGGCGGCCGAGGTGGTGGTTGAGCGCTATGCCTGCGGCGAGTGCCGCGAAGCGGCTGGCGAGGCGGACTCGGAGGTTCTCCAGGGTGCGGGCGCCGTGTCGCTCGAGTGTGAGGATGTCCTTGCAGGTCCAGAAGATCGACTCGATGCGTTGGCGTATCGGCGCGAGGTGCGGACCATGACCGGGCTCATCCTTGCGCCGGGGACGCATGATCGCGGCGTCGAGGTTGGCGAGTTCGGCTTCGAAGTCCTTACCGCGAAAGTTCTTATCGCCGATCAGGATCAGCATCTGTCCGGGCTGTCGCTCACAGCGCTCGACGAGTTGCAGGCATACGAGCTTCTCGTCGATCTTTGGCGAGGTCAGCGCCAGCGCTCTGGGGGTGCCGTCCAACGCGCAAAGAGCGTGCAGGCGAAAACCCCAGAAATGGCGGCTGTGACTGGCGCAATACCCGTAGTCGGCGGCGTTGGCGAGCGCGTCCCCGAGACTGGAATGCCCGCCACGCTTGACGGTCTCACGGCTCCGAGCGCACTCTACGGGTGTGGAATCGACCAGCAGGAGATCGTCATAGAAACCGGGACAGTGCTGCGCGAACTCCCGGATCAGCGCCTCGATCGTCCCGGACAAGCGCAGCCGGCGCTTGTGGTAGGCGGTCCGCTCGGGCAAGTGGGGGAACAGGTGGCCAAGCTGACGGCGAGAGGCCCGCAGGAACCGTGCGTCGGAGGGCATGCCCATCATTGCCTGGGCGATACACAGCGTGATGACCTCCGCATCGGAGATCCTCCTTCTGGCGTTTTCTGCTCGTCCGGGCAGGAAATCGTCCACCGTGCAGTAAACAGCGATAAGCAGCAGATCGAGGTCGGCGTCCATCGTGGCCCTCCCAAGAGTCGACGGTCGGTATTCAGCACCGCCGACTTCGATCTGCCTGCCTACAACCCCTTCCCCAACCCCAGAACCACGGCGTCAGCCGTGGCACTACTCATCTGATATGGAGTGTGGTTTGTCAAGTGGGGGTTGGTGATGTGGCGCATTTGGCGGCGGGTTCTTGGGGTGGGTGTGTGGTCGGCTGGGCTGGTGGCGGTCCGGCAGGCTGTGCGCGACGCGCGGTCAGACTGATATACGCGGGTTGGGTGCCGCAGGACCATGGTTCGTCGTGGGGAGCCGCTGTCTAGAATCGGGCGTGGCCAGCCTGTTGGGGCGGGTTGCTCATAGGTCAGTCGCGGGTTCCCCGCGCGTTGCCGGGCCGCCACCGGCCCAGCCGACGGGATGAAGTTGTGGGTTGCAGGCGATTTCACTCGATTTGGGTGATCGCCCAGCAGAAGCCGCTCAGCTCGCGCGCGGCAGCGACCGCGATGATCGTGCGGCGCTTGGCGCGTGCTTCCAGTCGTGTCCAGGTGCGGTGAAGGCGCCGCTGAGCTGACCAGGCGACCGCGACCGCCTCCGGGGGCTGGCCGTCCTGGCGGTCGGTCAGCGCCCGGCCGAGGTTAGGACGGGCACGGTAGTGCCATGCGGCCTCGACGAGCAGCCTGCGCGCGTGAGCGGAGCCGGTCTTGGTGATCGAGCCGAGCCGGCGCTGTTGCCCGGTCGTGTTCTCGCACGGGACGAGCCCGACGTAGCTCATGAGCTGCTCAGCGCGGGCGAAGCGCTCGAAGTCGCCGATCTCGGCACACAGCCCGACCGCAGTGAGCGTGTCGATGCCGCGCAGGCAGCGCAGCCGGCCGACCTGCCTCGTCCACGGTGAGGTGGGGAGCATCCCCACGATCTCGCGCTCCAGCGCGTCGCGGCGGTGCGACAGCGCGTCGATCGCGCCGCGGCAGTCCAGCAGGGTGGCCTGTGCGGCCGGCCACGGTAGCGTGACCTTGACCAGCCAGTCGCGGTGACGCTGGGTCCACGCCGCGCCGTCCTCGAAGCGAATGCCGTGGCGTAGCAGCAGCTTGGAGAGCCGGTGACGGGAGCGCATCAGGTCCACCCGCACGGCCTCGCGGGCGCGGACGAGGTCCCTGAGCGCCTCCTCCTCATCGCCCGGAACCCTGACCGGATGCAGCTTGCCGGCCATCAGCAGCCGGGCGAGCAGCTCCGCGTCCCGCCGGTCGGTCTTCACACGGTCCCCCGCCGCGCGGGGAATCTTGCTCGGCGCCGCGACCACGCACTCAACACGGCGCTTGACCAGCTCGCGCGCCAGGCCGTACCCCGTCGGGCCCGCCTCATACGCGACGCGGACCGGCCCGGCGAGCTCCGCGCAGAACCCGGCCGCCTGCACGCTCTCACCGCCCATCGTGAACGTCTGCAGCTGCCCGGTCTCGGCGTCCAGGACCGCCGCGACGATCTTCGTCGCGTGCACGTCCAAGCCGACCAGGGTTCTAGCCTTCGCCATGGCTGGTTCCTCCTATGCGATTGTGGTCGCCGCGCGGGTTAGAGCCGCGCAGCACGAACATCACCCCACGAACAGCGTGGGGGAACCGGCCTCTTCTATACCGCCGGCCGGACAGACCAGCAATCCATATTGTCTAGCCCCAAGGTCTCAAAAGCGTGGGTCATCAACAGCAACTTTGCCTCGGCATTGCGCCCCGTCCGCCACGAGGAACGGCTGAGCCAGGTCGAGCCGATCTCGACATGGGCGTTGTGCGCATCGAAGTCCCAAAGGGAAGTCGAGCCAAATCACCGAGCCGCCGTCAACGTTGAGGACTGCAAAAGGAAAGCGGCGGTGGGCATCTCGATCTTCAAGGGCCTGCTCGATCCAGGTTCTCGCTTGATCGAGGCCCGTTGGCCGTGAATATGGAAGCCAATCGAATACCTCGTCGGCGTCGGCCGCGGCCAGCAAGCCAGAAGCGTGCTCAATACACAACGGCTCAATCGCGATCAGGTAGCCGACAAGCTTTACGGGCTCCATTGGGTGCATGGCGCAATCCTGTCAGGAACGCGAGTCAAATGAAGAGTCCGCTCAAACGGCCCGGGGCCAGACAGGGGTAGTTCACAGTCAAGGGCCAGCGGGCAACGGCGCTGCGAGCCTTGGTTGGCAGCGCTTGCCTTGGAGCAGACCGCGCGTTGTTGATGCGAGCGCGGCGCCCTCACTGAACGATCACACCGATGGGATTGCCCGTCGGCTGTCGCTGATGCGCTTGAACACCTGCGCTCAGCTAACGGCAAACGTCTGCTCGCGCAGTCCCAATACGGTCGCAGCGTAGATCTCGAAGATCGCGGCGAGTCGGTTGTCGGTGATGTTGACGACTTGGAAACCCATGTGGCGGACACGTTCGCACTGGCGGCGAAACTCGGTCATGAACTCGGGGTTCGCACAGTTCCCGTCCCGAGTCTCCGCAAGGGCCAGACCCCTGCGTCGGAAACTACGAACGGCGAGCGTATACGCATACGTCCCCTGACCGTGGCGGGGCTGCGTGTGTCCGTGCAGTCGCGTGCGGAAGTTCGAGAACCGCTTGCCAGCACGACCCTCGAGCCGCATCCTGAACCGCGCACGCGCCTCGGGCGTCACGTACGAAAGAACGTCCTCTTGACACATCCCGGCCACCGCCCCACAACGTCCATGGCGACATTCTTCAGGAGCGGGAGCTTTTGTGCTGGGAGGGGCCGCCCGTAGATCAGGCGGACGGCAGGACGGCCGCGAGAGTGTTGGCGAGCACCACGATCGCGGGCGGCTGTAGCGGCCCGCTGGCGTTCAGTCTCTTGGCAAGCGCCTTGCGGTGGAGCAGGAGGTGTCCGCGCATCTTCAGCGTGCCGAGCAGCGCCTTTCCGCGACGATCAACGCCAGCTCCATCCACTTGAAGCGGCAATCGACGTTACTGAAGCCCGCATCGCGCAGCCAGTCAAGCTGCTCGCACAAGCCCGTGAGGCGATCGGTCGGATCGTCCTGCACCCGGCCCGATCGCGCGACGGAACCGCTCGTGCAACTGGACCGTTGGCGAGGAGACGAGGTCGAGGTTCGCGAACACGCCACCAGGGACGAGCAGCTTGTGGATCTCCCTGAACAGCGCACGCTTGCGATCGTCCTCGAGGTGGTGGACAGCCAGCGCGGACACAACCGCATCGAGCGGCGCTTGCCGAGGTAGCGGCAGCGCGAGATTGTGCTCCAAGAGCTCGACCAGTGGGTCATCCGAAAAACGCTCCATGGCGCGTTCGAGCATCGGTTTGGAGGAGTCGATGCCGATGCCAACCGAGTCGGGATGGCGCTCGTGCACGAGAGCGAGCATCCGTCCGTCACCGGTACCGAGGTCCATGAACCGTCCGATCCGTTCAGGAAGCGCGTCGAGCAGCATCCGCTCGGCAACATCACGATGAGGTATCTCACGAGTCAGGTACTCGGCGACACGCTCAGGATTAGACCACTCACCAGACACAGGCTGAACGATAGTTGGTGCCGGGCAACTCCTGCCCTGCCGACCAATCCACCGGTGCGCAGCGGGGTCAACCCAGCCCGAGCAGTCCCGGTAGCTGCAGCAGCGCGTGAAACGTCTGAGCACCAGCGCACCGCAACGCGCTCTCGTCGTTGTCGGCCGCGTAACCGAGCACGCGCATGCCTGCCGACACGCCGGCCGTGACACCGGACGGCGTGTCCTCAATCACGACACACCCGGCCGGTTCGGCACCCATCGACGCGGCCGCGTGCAAGAAGAGGTCGGGCGCCGGCTTGCCGTTGGCGACCAAGTAGGCCGAGAAGCGTGCCTTCTCGGGAAAGAGATCGTCGAGGCCCGTCAGCGCAAGCGACAGGCTTGTCTTTGAAAGCTTGCCCTGGGAGGCGACGCACACACCGATCCCCGCCGCCTTGATCCGCCGCACCGCCTCGGCTGCGCCCGCCACGGGGGCGAGCTCCCGGCGGAAAACGCCCTCGCGTTCAGACTCATAGCGAGCCAGCCAATCGGAAGGGAGCGTACGGCCGAGTGTCCGCTCTGCCCGGGAGCGGATTTCGGCAAGCAGCATGCCCTGGTATTCACGGCGCGCCTGCGCCATTGTCGTCGGCAGACCCTCGACGGTCAGCATCTCTGCGAGCATGCTGTTCGAGATCGTCTCGCTGTCGACGAGCACGCCATCGCAATCGAAGATCACCAGCTGCACATCGCGCCACATGCACAGCGACCATATCGGCCGCAACCAGTGAGGCGCCGCGACCGCTACGCGCGGCGCGAGCACCACCTTGCAGTTGCCTCTCCTCGCCCGCTCGACCTGTGCAGACCATACGCACCCAGGTGCTGGGGCTCCCCGCAGTCGCCCCTGAAGCGTCTCGCGGATTGTGATCCCCCAGCGTGGACGGCGACGCGAACGCCCCACCATGATCGACCCGTGGGGTACAGGCAGGCCGAAGGTCAACGCGATGACCGCGCCCGCCCGCCCGGCGACGATTGCGCTGGAGCGCCACCCCCGGCCCCACACGCACCGAACGATCGGCGGACGGGTCATGCAGAACGTCCGGCGAGCGTTCACGCCCCTCATCGACGCGAAGGCGGCGAGCACGCTCCTCGGCGTCCCCTACACCTGGCTGCTCGCCCAAGCCCGCGCCGGAACCATTCCTCACCACCGGTTGGGGCACTACGTCCGATTCAACCCCGACGACCTGAACGCCTGGCTGCGCGAGACGAAAATCGAGCCGCACGGCGTCGGGCGGCGTGTACGGTAGGCGGCGGGGACGATGCCGAGAACTCAGGCGATCTACTACCGCGACCGGCGTGGCGGCCGGCCGGCCGCGGTAGATGCGCTCGCCGCAGGCCGCTGGCGAGGACACGCCATGAGGGTCTACTCCTTACCGATTCTGATAAGATGACGTCACGATGTCGGCGCCAAAGGACAACACGACTCGCCGCCATACGAACGATCCCTCGCCGATCGGCAGCTCGCATGCCAGCGTGATGCGTGCCCATGCGCGCAATCCCGAGTACAGGGCCGAGCTTGAACGACTCGCTCCGTATGAGGCGCTTGCCCGCATCGTCATCCGTCGTCGAGGCCAGCTCGGGCTCAGCCAAGCGGAGCTGGCCGAGCGCGTCGGCACCAGCCACTCGGCCATCTCACGGATCGAGAGCGGCCGGCACCCGACGACCGTGCAGACGCTGCGACGGCTCGCCGCCGCGCTGGACACCCACCTCGTAGTCGGCTTCGCCGACGAGATCGGCGGCACGAGCGGAATCTCTGGGATCGACGCTCAGCACGCCGAGCTGGTTGCGGTTGGTTAGAGAGGCGCAGTATCCAGCTGACCAATCTCCAGCGGCAGTTCACACAGGGCACCGGTGCGCGGCGCATCGGGTGGAGGCACGGCGAGCCAGTGGGGTGAGCGAGCCGAGCAGTGCGATCGTAGCGCTGGTGCCAGCGCACACCGTTGGAGCGAGGACTTCACGTTGTCATGCCGCGCGGCGGTGGTGGGATCGTCCTAACGGTGCTGGCGTCCAGTGGCGCGCACCCGGCCGGCGGCCAGGCGCTCGCGAACACGCACACGATCAGCGATCCGGGATGCGCGGCGCTGGGAGCGATCAGGCCGGCCCATCCCTCGCGCCACAGCTGCTCACCGACGCGCTGATAGGCCGGCCACGTCTGCCGGCTCGGTCGGGGTGCCTCCAACATGACGCTGTGCAGTCGCTCGATGTCGCTGAGGTCGGCGAGCTTTAGGTCCAGGCGCCAGCGATGGTGGTCGTAGGGGATGTGGTCCTGCGGCGAGAGTCCCCACTCGGCCAGCGAGCGATACCACTCCGCGGTCGCGGTCTGCACTGTGTCGGCGAGGTAGAGCGCGGGCACGGTCTCACCACGCTGCCAGCGACCGTCCGATGGTGTGCTCGCCCGTCCGAGCAGGCTGGCTCGGTGCGGCACATGCCTGATCCACGTGCCCTCGACGGCGCGTGGATGAACGGGAAGGCTCACCGTCAGGAGACGCCGGGGTACTCGATCTCAGCGATCAGCTTGGCGACCCGCCGGTACTCGCCACGCGCGATCAGCTCGATCGGCTTCTCGTCATCCAACGCGAGGATCGGCCGGTTCAACCAGAGCGCAATCGACTCCGGCCGCACGACACGGGCGAGCCGTCTGATCATCTCGGCAAGCTCGATCAGCCGCTCGGCGCGTGCGCCCGTCGGCTCGCTGCGACCCGCCAGCCACCCTCGTACGGTGCTCGGCTTCGCGCCGGTCGCAGCGGCGATTGTCCGGTCCGATAGGCCGGCGACATCGTGAACGCGCTGGGCCTCTTCCAGTAGGGGACTCATGACACCGAAAGCATAGCCCATGATCGCGATTACGTCGCAAAACAGTCGCCGGCAGATCGCGCTCCTGGTATTGGCATGCGTGGCGTTGGTGTTCTTGGCGCTCGACTCGTAGGTCGTATTGCGACGGTCACAAACCGTGTCCCGAACCATGTCCCGAACTGCGCAAATCTGAGGTCGTTTCGGGACATCTGAAGAGGCCGGAAATGGCTCAACCAAGCCAAAACGTCCTGCAAATGAGCCACTTCTAATCCGAGGGTCCCAGGTTCGAATCCTGGCGGGGGCGCTCTCGACGCGCTTGGCGCCGACAGTCACGATTTTCTAGGGCGTGGTAGCTTTTTTACAACGATGGCTCACCACAAGCGCAAGCGGCCCAAGCAGCGGCGCGCTGGATGCCTGCTCTGCAAGCCGCAGAAGCTGTCGGTGCTGAAGAAGGCCGAGCGCAGGCGTCGACGTCGCGACGCGCTTGCCCACGAGCTCCGCGCAACGCGGGAACCCGTCACGTAGTTGACCCTGTCCCACCGGGTGGTGGGCATCGGACGTGGGCGGTAGGCTCGCGTCGGTGAGCACCGTCTTGGATCCGGCGGCTGTACGCAGGGGTCGCGTCCATGCCCGCTACTTCCGCGAGAACTTCGCGCAGGGCGGGATCGATCTCGCGCAGATCGTCCCCGAGCTGGTGACCAACGCCGACGCGGCGATTGCCTCCAGCGGGCGTCCACGCGGGCGGATCCTACTCGCCTTCGCTGAGCCGGACCCGATGTTCCTCAAACGGTGGAGTCAGGAGCTTCGCCGCCTGCGCTCGCCGGCCATCCGTGACTGGCGCTATGAGCTGCGCTGCAGCGACGACGGAGTCGGAGTGAATGCCGCGAGCGTCGATGCCCGTCTTGGCGCGCTCGGCGTCGCCCCCGATCACGGTGGTCAGCGAGGACTCTTCGGGCGTGGGCTGCGCGACGTGTGGCTCGCGCAGGGAGGAGGTCGCATCGAGGGGATCCGCGACGGGCGCTTCGTCGAGTCGTGGTTCTTCCCGGCAACGGGCGATGCCCCTTACGCGTTCGCGCACGTCAGCGATATCGCGGCCGACGAGAATCTTCGGCGGGATCTCGGTGTCGCGGTGAGCGGTACTCGCGTGACTGTGCCGCTCGCGCTCGCTACGCTCCCGGCGAACGCACGGCTGCGCCGACTTGTAGGTCAGCTCGTCCAATTGCGTCCCGTCCTCAGCGACCCGACCCGCGAGGTGTGGCTGGAGCTGCCCGGTGAGCCCGTCGCGCTCGTCACCGCTCCCTCGATCGACCCCGACCCCGAGCGTCCGCTGCTGTTCGAGGAGGAGGTGACCGTCGCGCCCGGGGTGAGCGCCTTCGTCACCGTGAGGCGCGCGACCGAGCCGATCCCCTTGAGCCCCTCGCGCGCGATGCGGCTCGGAGGGCTGCTCGTGTCCTCTGGGCGGGCGGTCCACGAGACGACGCTCGGCAGCTATGAGGGAGCGCCGGGGGCGCGGCACCTGTACGGGGAGGTGCGCTGCGAGGCCATCGAGACCTTGCAACGCCGTGCTCTTGATGCGCCGCGACCGCAAGTCGTCGTCCGGGTCGACCGCAGCGGGCTGAACGAGCACCATCCCATGGTTCGGCATCTCTACGCGGCAATCGACCGTGTGCTCGCGCCGATCGTCGCCGAGGAGGAGCGCCGCGGAGGCGCTCACGTCGTCCGCGCCGGCCGCGCCATCCGCGCTCGCGACGAGGTTGGGCTCAAAGCCCTCAACGATGCCTTGCGCGGGGCCTTCGACGCACCCGGGTCGGCGGGATTCGAGGCGGGAGGGAGCGGCACCGCGCCGCCGCTGCAGGTGCCACAGGACATCCAACGGCCAGATGATGAGGGCGATCATCCGGGCGGGCAGTCCGGCGTGGATCCGACGACG
Source organism: uncultured Solirubrobacterales bacterium (assembly GCA_963729925.1). Lineage (GTDB taxonomy): Bacteria > Actinomycetota > Thermoleophilia > Solirubrobacterales > Solirubrobacteraceae > Palsa-744. The sequence goes on from CAVSPS010000011.1 coordinate 12,297, forward strand.
ACCGGCGTCGATGCAAACGCCACATCCGCGCTGCGCTTCAAGCAGTCGCCGGTCAGGCTGCACCCCGGCGAGCAGCGCCGTGTCTCCCTCATCATCGACCCGGGTCGCATTCCGGTGGGGACGCCCGTTGAGATCGTGGCCGACCAGGGACTGCGGTTCAAGTCGGGGCAGACGCCATTGGTCCCCGAGCCCAATCGCGGGGGTTGGTCAACGTTGCCGGGGACCTTGAGCGCACGCGTCACCGTCGATCCGGGACAGCGCCTTGTGGTCACCGCGCAGGCCGGGGAGCATTCCGGGGTGCTCGAGGTCGTGATCGTGCGCCACCGCTCCAGCGGCTGGGTTCGCGAGATCGCGCGCAAGGACGAGGATGCGCCGATCGAGGCGCACTTCGATCCGGAGGAGGGGATCGTCACCGTCTTTGAGGGCCGGCGAGAGTTCAAGGCACTCGAGCGTGGCGCTCGGGCCGCAGGCTTGGCCAAGGCGCGACTTCGGGAGTACCTGCCCTACCGGATGCTCGAGGTCGAGGTTGCCGCCAACGCGGTCTATGCGTGGGCGGCCGAGCAGATCGTTAACCGGCGGATGTCCGGGGAGAACCATCTCGATGGCCCGGAATACGCCGCGGCGGTGCGCTACGAAGCCCAGGTGCTGCGCTACCGGGCGCACGAGAAGCTCATGCGGGCGTTCCTCGATCCAGAGGTCTTCGATGGAGGTGTGCGGATGGCGTCCGACGAAAGCAGGCGCCCCTCGGCGCAGACGGTGCTCGAGCTGGAGGGCTGAGCCGGGGGGTTTGTCGCGAGGACCGGCGCCCGCGCGGGGTGTCATCAGGCATCGCCGTAGCCCTCTCGGCGCGTAGCGTCGCCTCGCCTCAGACCTGTGCGACCTCGATCGAGGTGTCCAGGGCTGCATCGGCGGACACCAGGATCGCTCCGTCGCCGGACGCGTAGGCCTCCTCGCCGTGCTGGATGACGTCCATCCCGAGCGCCTGCTGGTGGTCGGTGGCGCGCAGTGGCATCGCCAGGCCGATGAGCCGCAGCAGCACATAGGTCACGGTGAACGCATACGCCGGACCCGCCAAAGCGGCGATCGCCTGCCAGCCGAGCTGGGTCGCGTTCCCGTACACGAGCCCGTTCGACACTCCGTTCCACGCGTGCTGGGCGAAGAACCCTATGAACAGGATCCCGGTGAAGCCGGCCATCCCGTGCGCGGCGAGCACGTCGAGCGTCTCGTCCACTCGCGTCCGCGGCCTCCACATGATGATCGCGTAGCTCGGCAGCGCCGCCAGCGCGCCGAGCCCCATCGCCCACGGCGGGCTGACGTATCCGCCCGCCGGAGTGATCGCCACGCACCCCACGATGATCGCGGTGGCCGCCCCGATGGCCGTCACACGCCTGCCCCGCAGGAGGTCCAGCGTGAACCACACCACGAGCGTGCACATCGGCGTGAGCAGCGTGTTCGTGAACGCCAGCACGCTGGAGTGCCCGGTGGAGAAGCCGCTCCCTCCGTTGAACCCGAACCATCCGAACCACAGCAATCCCGCCCCGAGCAGCACGTACACGGCGTTGTGCGGCAGCAGCGCCTGCCTGCCGTGGTCCTTGCGCGCGCCCACAACGAGCGCCGCCGCCAGCGCGGAGAAGCCCGATCCCATCTCCACGGGCACGCCGCCGGCGAAGTCGAGCGTGCCGTGCGCCTGCAGCCAGCCGCCCCCGAACGCCCAGTGGGCAAGAACCGCGTACACGAGCACCGACCACAGGGCGGCGAACACGAGGAAGGCTCCGAAACGCATGCGCTCCACCACCGCCCCCGACACGAGCGCCACCGTGATGATGCAGAACGTGGCCTGGAACGCCATGAACAGCAGTTGCGGGATCGTTCCTCCGGGGCGCGGCGCGAAGGTCACCCCGCGCAGGAAAACGTGACCGAGCCCGCCCACGAACCCGTTCCCCTCGTCGAACGCCAGCGAGTAGCCCACCAGCGCCCAGGCGACGCCCGCCACCGCGATCGCCCCGATGGACATCATGAACGTGTTGAGCGTGTTCTTGGAGCGCACCAAACCCGCGTAGAACAGCCCGAGCGCAGGGGTCATCATCAGCACGAGCGCGGTCGCCACGAGCATCCAGGCGGTGTCGCCCGCGTTCACGCCGCCAACCCCGGCGATCGTCGGCGACGTCACGTGCCCACTGGCGTCACCGCGGCTTCGTCGGTCTCCCCGGTGCGGATCCGCACAGCCTGCTCCAGCGGCGCCACGAAGATCTTGCCGTCGCCCACCTCTCCGGTTCGCGCCCCCGCGCAGAGCGCGTCGATGGTGGGCTGCACGAACGCGTCGGACACCGCGATCTCGAAGCGCACCTTCTCGGAGAGCTCCACCTTGACGGTCGTCCCGCGGTAGGTCTCCACCCGGTCCAGCTCGCCTCCGTGCCCCTGCACGCGACTCATGGAGATCCCTCGCACCTGCGCCCGGTAGAGCGCCTCCAGCACGTCATTGGCCTTCTCGGGGCGCACGATCCCGATCACGAGCTTCACGGTTCTCCACTCCTTCCTCAGGCGAACATCGTTCGGGAGTGACGGACACCCGCTCACACTCGACGGATCGCCACCATCGCCCCCCGCGAAAGCCGCGCGAGGTTATCACTCCATCGGGGGCTGGGCATAGCCTTCGGATGCATGAGCCATGCGCACCGCCACCCTTCCGCTGATGAGATCCTGCTCGGCGACTGCCTGGAGATCCTGCCGCGCTTCGCCGACGGCTGCTTCCAGCTGATCTACATCGACCCTCCGTTCAACACCGGCCGCGAGCAGACCCGCAGGACGCTTCGGACGGTCCCGGACGAGCAGGGCGACCGCACCGGCTTCCAGGGCCGCCGCTACGCCACCACGCTGCTCGCCGAGAGCTCCTACCGCGACACGTTCGACGACTACCTCGCGTTCCTCGCGCCCCGCCTGGAGCACGCCCGCCGCCTGCTCGCGCGCGAGGGCACGCTCTACTTCCACATCGACTACCGCGAGGCCCACTACTGCAAGCTGCTGCTCGACGAGATCTTCGGGCGCGAGTGCTTCCTCAACGAGATCGTCTGGGCGTACGACTACGGCGCGCGCAGCCGCCGTCGCTGGCCCGCCAAGCACGACACCATCCTCGTCTACGTGAAGGACCCCGAGGCATACTTCTTCGACTCCGAGGAGGTCGATCGCGAGCCCTACATGGCGCCCGGCCTCGTCACCCCCGAGAAGGCCGCCCGCGGCAAGCTCCCCACGGACGTGTGGTGGCACACGATCGTGCCCACCAACGGCACCGAGAAGACGGGCTACCCCACCCAGAAGCCCGAAGGGATCGTCAGGCGCATGGTGCACGCCTCCTCGCGCCCCGGCGACTGGTGCCTGGACTTCTTCGCCGGCTCCGGCACGCTCGGCGCGGTCGCCTCCGCGCTCGGACGGCGTTTCGTGCTGATCGACTCCAACCCGCACGCCGTCGAGGTCATGCGCGCACGCCTGCCCTCGGTTGGGGCAATCGCCAATTGAGCATGCCCCACGCGCGCGCGTGAGGTGGGCGTCATACGCTCCAACGGCGCCCCGGCCAGATAGGGTGCATACGGTGGCCCGCCGCGTCCTGATCCTCTCCTGGGAGTATCCCCCCGTGATCGAGGGCGGCCTCGCCCGTCACGTGCGCAAGCTCGCCGAGGAGCTGGTGGCGCAGGGCGCCGTCGTCGACGTGCTCACCCGCGCGGGGGAGCGCGGCGGAGAGCGGCCCGCGGGGATCGAGGCGACCGGGATCGAGGCAGCCGTGGAGAGTTGCGAGGAAGACCTGCGCGGGGTGAGCGTCCATCGCGTGCGCGAGCCGGGCTGGCCTCGCGACCTCGACCGCTTCCTCGCCTGGGTGGAGCAGATGAACGACGACATGCTCACCGCCGGCCGCTCGCTCGCCGAGGAGCGCTCATACGATCTCGTCCACGGCCACGACTGGCTTGTGGCGCACGCCTCCGCCGCGCTCTCGGACCTGCTGGGCGTGCCCTACCTCACCACCATCCACGCCACCGAGCACGGTCGCCACCAGGGTTGGGTGGACAAACCCCCGCAGTCGCACATCCATGCGATCGAGCGTTGGATGGCCCACCGCGCCGACTCGGTCATCACCTGCTCACACTACATGCGCGGCCACGTCGCCGACATATACGACATCGACGAGCGCCGCATCACGGTCATCCCGAATGGGATCGACCCCGACGAACTGCGACCCGTCGACGATCTGGGGGCGCTGCGCCTCCAGTTCGCCCAACCTGAGCAGAAGCTCGTGCTGCTCGTAGGGCGGCTCGTCTACGAGAAGGGCTTCCAGCTCGCGCTCGACGCGCTCCCCGACGTGATCGAGAAGCTCGGCGACGTGCGCTTCCTGGTGGCCGGCTCGGGCACCCACGAGGGCGAGCTTCGCGCGCAGGCTGAGCGCCTGGGCCTCTCCGAGCACGGCGTCTTCCTCGGCTGGATCGGCGACGACGCGCTGCACTCGCTCTACCGCATCGCCGATCTCTGCGTGGTCCCCTCGCTGTACGAGCCGTTCGGGCTCGTCGCGCTCGAGGCGATGGCCTCGGGCTGCCCCTGCATCGTCGCCGACACCGGCGGCCTGCGCGAGGTCGTCCCGGCGGGGGAGCGCGTGGGCCTGCGCTTCAACGGCGGCGACCCCGAGCACCTCGGCGTGATGATCGAACGGCTGCTCGTAGATGAGCAGCTGCGCGACCGGCTCGTAACCGAGGCCTCCGAGCACGTGCTCTCCTTCGACTGGAGCGACGTCGCCCAGCGCACCACCGGCGTCTACCGCGAGCTCGCCAGCCCGCGCGCCGGGCAGCGCGCGTAGGGGAAGCCCGGCCATGCCCTCGTGCGCGTAACCGAGCCGCGGTTGTGTAATCGTGTCTTCTGGTCGGTAGAAGAGGGTCACCGCTAGACCAGGCAAGCGAGGGTGGAGGAGCCGGAGAAGATGCTCGAAGGGTTGATGCAAGACGACTTTCAGTTGACGCTCCACCATGCCCTGCACCGGATGCGCTCGGTGCATCCCTCCGCGGAGGTCGTGACCCTCACCGACCAGGGCGCCGTGAGGGCGAGCTACGGCGAGGTCTGCGGGCGCGTGGACCGGCTCGCGCGCGCCCTCTCCGAGCTCGGCGTGAAGCAGGGCGACCGCGTGGGCACGTTCGCCTGGAACAACCAGCGCCATCTGGAGCTCTACATGGCCGTCCCCTGCGTGGGCGCGGTGCTGCACACGCTCAACATCCGCCTCTTCGCCGAGCAGCTCACCTACATCGTCAACCACGCGCAGGACAGCGTCATTTTCGTCGACCACTCGCTCGTGCCCATCCTGCAAGAGCTCGCGCCCACGTTCTCCGGCGTGCGCCACTACGTGGTGATGGGGGACGGCGGGGCGCACGGCCCGAAGGACGGGGTCCCGGAGGACTGGGCCGGCTCCCTACCGAACGCCTTGCGCTACGAGGATCTCCTCGAGCAGGCCGGCCCGGAACCCTTCGACTACCCGGAGCTCGACGAGCGCCAGGCCGCCGCGCTCTGCTACACGAGCGGCACCACCGGCAACCCCAAGGGGGTGCTCTACTCCCACCGCTCGATCAGCCTGCACTCGACCGCGTCGCTGATGCGCGACGCGCTCGGGCTCTCCCAGCGCGATCGCGCGCTCGTGGTGGTGCCGATGTTCCACGCGAACGCATGGGGCATTCCGCACGGCGCCGCGCTCGCCGGCGCCGACCTGATCCTCCCCGACCGCCACCTGGGAGCCGAGCCGCTGGCGAAGCTGATCGAGGCCGAGCGCCCCACGATCATGGGCTGCGTGCCCACGATCTTCGCCGAGCTGCTGCGCTACGCGGACACGCACGACGTCGACATCTCTTCGCTGAAGAACGCCGCGTGCGGGGGCTCGGCGGTGCCCAAGCGGCTGATGAGGGCCTTCGAGGAGCGCCATGGCGTGAACGTTTTCCAGGCCTGGGGGATGACCGAGACGAGCCCCGTCGCAAGCTATTCGCGCCCTGAGGAGAACGCCGCCCACGACGACGCCTACTGGGACATGCGCGCCAAGCAGGGCAAGCCCATCCCGTGGGTGCAGGCGCGCCTCGTGGACGACGCCGGCGCCGAGGCGCCGTGGGACGGCGTCTCCACCGGCGAGCTCGAGGTGCGCGGACCGTGGATCGCCGCGCGCTACTACCGCGACGAGTCAAGGGAGGAGCGCTTCCACGACGGCTGGCTGCGCACCGGCGACATCGCCTCGATCGACGGCCACTCGTTCATCCAGATCACCGACCGCTCCAAGGACGTCATCAAGTCCGGCGGCGAGTGGATCTCCTCGGTGGAGCTCGAGAACGAGGTGATGGCCCACCCCGACGTGATCGAGGCCGCCGTCATCGCCAAGCCCGACGAGCGCTGGGCCGAGCGGCCGCTCTGCTGCGTCGTGGTGCGCGAGGGCGCCTCCGTCACCGCCGAGGACCTGCTCGAGCACCTGCGCGGGCGCGTGGCGAAGTGGTGGCTGCCGGACGAGTTCGCGTTCGTCGCCGAGGTCCCCAAGACGAGTGTCGGCAAGTTCGACAAGAAGGCGCTCCGCTCCCATCTGCACGACGGCACGCTGGAAGGCCGCGTGACGGTGACGGCTTGAGTCTTCCGCGCCTGCTCGGCACGCTGGGCGTTCTCGCCCTGCCGTTCGGCTCCGGCAGTGGGGTGTTGAGTCACTTTTCGGGGCGCCCCGCGCACGCGGGCGCGCGCGCACGGGGCACGCAAAACGGAACACACCCGCCGGCGAAGCCTGTCCGCTACCGCCCCGTCGGCTGCGTTGCGAGCGGCCCCTTCGCGGCCCGCACCCACGGCCCGCGACGCAAGGTGGTCGCGCTCACCTTTGACGACGGCCCGTCCACATACACGCGGCGGTTCGTGCAGATGCTGCGCGCCCAGCACGCCGTGGCGACGTTCTTCATGATCGGCGAGCAGCTCTCCGCCGGCTACCGCTCCGTCCTGCGCGAAGAGCTGCGCAACGGCGACGCGCTCGGCGATCACACCTGGACGCACCCCGATCTGGTCGTCTCGGGCGGCGTGCAGAGCCAGCTGCAGCGCACCAAGAGCGCGATAGCGGCCCTCAGCGGCTACACGCCGTGCGTGTTCCGCCCGCCCTACGGCGACTACGACGGCTCCGTCGTTCGCACCGCGCGCTCGCTCGGGCTCGCGACGATCGTGTGGGAGGTCGACCCCAGCGATTACACGCTCCCGGGCGTCGGCGCGATCGAGCAGCGCGTGCTCTCACAGGTCGAGGCCCGGGTCGATCGTGCTCTCCCACGACGGCGGTGGCCCGCGCGGGCAGACGCTTGCCGCCTATCCGCACATCATCGCCGCGCTGCGCCGGCGCGGGTATCGGTTCGTGACCGTCCCGCAGCTGCTCGGCTACCACACGATCTACAGGCGCTGCCGTCGCGACTGCGGCGAAGCGGCGATCCAGGAACCGCTGCCGCCTGGGTCGATCGTGGAAGGCCCGCGCAGTCGCGCCCACGTCGCCTTGGATTCGCTTGAGTCGCCGCCTTCTCGGCGGCTGACGAGCAGCGCCCGATCGCCGGTCACCTGACGGCGGGCGCTCGGTTAGCCGCTGACGATGACGAGGTCGCCGATCGAGAGCATCCCGAACACGCGCTGGGCCGTGCCGATCGGCAGCTCCACGCAGCCGTTTGACTGCGGGGTGCCGTAGGAGGGGCGCGGGAAGCCGTGCACGGCGTCGCCGCCGTTGAAGTAGTTCACCCAGGGCACGCCCGGGTCGACGTATTTGCTGCCGTCGGGGTTGGTGCCGCTCATCGTGGTGGAGGTGAAGCGCGCGAAGATCGGGAACGTGCCCTGTTCGGTCGTCGCTCCGGGCACGCCCGTGTTGGTCGGCGTCGTGAGCACGAGGTGGCTGCCCTGGTGTACCTGCAGCGTCTCGGGGATGCGCTCGCTGACGGTGACGAACGTGTACGGGCGCGGGTCGCGGCTGCCGCGCGTCTCGGTGGCCAGCAGCGAGGCCCATGTCGCGCTGCTCGGCACGCCCGTCGGGGACTGTCCACGCGTCTGCTGGAACACCATCAGCGCTCCCCGCGTGGTCGGGTCGAGGTGGTCGTACCAGAGTCCCGGGGCGTTGGCGATGTCGGGCTCAAGCGGCCCGCGTGGAGGGTTGAACGCATAGTGCGCGGCCTTCGCGCGCGACTCGCGCGCGTGCCCGCCGTTCAGCCCATGGCTCGCGTGCACGGTGTAGGGCAGGTATCCGAGCCGCCCCAGTGCCTGCTGCAGCGCGAGCGTCCCCGGGCATGCCACCCGCAGGTGCACGGTGCGAGCCTTGCCGAGCGGGCGGTCGCCGCTGACGTCCGTTCCGGCCCACACGGTCAGCGTGTACGACGAGCAGGGCTGCAGCGTCGAGGTGGGGGTGAAGGACATGTAGTCGCCTACGGCCTTCCACTTGCCGGTGACGTTCGGGCGCAGCGTGGGCATCGGCGAGTTGAAGGCCGGGGTGCCGGAGAGGCGCACGCGAAGCGGCGCCGTGCCGTCGGTGACGACGGGTTTCGGGAGCTGGATGATCTTCGTGCGCGGGGAGGGCTTGGCCGGCGGCGTTGGGCTTGTCGGAGTTGTGCCGGTTTCAGGCGTGACGGGCGTCGTGCCCGTAGCAGGCGTTGTTTCGCCGGTGGCGCCCGCCGCCGTGGCGCTCGTCGTGACGCCCGCTCCCAGGACCCCGCTCGCAAGGCCGAGCGCGGCAAGGCGTGCCAGCCGGTTTCTTGCTTGGGTGCTCACGGCCGTGAAGCGTAGCCCGTCTTGCGGCGCTTCTTGCCGTTTCGGCGTGTGGTGGGCCGTCCGGGGCGGGACGTAGCATACGAACATGTGTTCGCTATCTTTCAGCTCTCCCGCCGCTGCTGGTCCTGCTAAGTTGCTCTGGCCCGCGGCTGTGGCGGAATTTGGTCTACGCGCACGGTTCAGGTCCGTGTGGGCGCAAGCCCTTGGGGGTTCGAGTCCCTCCAGCCGCACTGCTTCATCGACGTTGGAACCGCCGGGGCGGTTCGGTCGTTGTTCCCGACGGCGCATCGTTGAGGTGGTGAGTGCGCGAGGCGAGAACTGTTCGAGACGGCGCGCTCCGAGCGGGTAGTGTACCGGTAAAGTGGTACACTCGCGCCATGGCCTCGACGAAGCCTCGCATCCAAGTTACCCTTGACGACGAGCTGGCTGCCGCGGTGGCGGAGCTCGGGGGAGCTAAGCCCCGATCCCGCGCGGTGCACGACCTCGCGTTGCGCGGAGCCGAGGCGATACGCGAGGAGCAAGACCGGGGTCAGGAGGCGCTCGAGTTCCTGCGGCGACTGGATTCGGGCGAGGACGACCGCTTCGACTTCTCGGTGTCTGCGCGACTTCATGCCGAACGTCGCTGAGCCGTACGGCTCGGGCGCCGCGCTGGTGTTCGACACCTCCGCGTGGAACCGTCGGACCGACCCGGCGGTCCTGTCTCGATGGGCGGCTACCCGCGACGCGGGCCTGCTGGCGGTCTGTCCGGTAGTAGCGCTGGAGCTCTTGGCGGCCGCGCGTGACGAGGAGGCGTTCCGCGATCTCGATCGTGCGCTCCAGGCGCTCACGCAGGCGCCGGTGACCCGTGCCGCCGGCACAGCCGCCCTCGGTGCGTCGTGCGATCTGCGCGGGGAGCGACGTATCCCGGCCGCCGACTATCTGATCGCCGCCGCGGCCGCTGGGCGTGGCGCGGGCGTCCTGCACTACGACCGCCACTTCGATCCACTCTGTCGAGTGCTCGGAATCGAAAGCGTCTGGATCGCCGAGCCCGGGACCATCGACTGACTCGCACGTCGTCGCCCTCGTTCCGCACCTCGCTTTGCTAGCCTCGACGGCGACTTCCCAGGCCGCCATCGTCTAGGGGACTAGGACGCCGCCCTCTCACGGCGGTAACACGGGTTCGAATCCCGTTGGCGGTATGCCGCGCTTCGCTCGCTGCCGGTGTGGCTCCCGAGTCGCTCGAGCGGATCGAACGGATCGCGGCGGCGGAGCCGATCGAGCTCAGCGACGCGCAGCTGGATGAGCAACTGCGCGAGGCCACGCAGCAGGACGAGTAGCGTCGGCACTCTTGGCCCTGTCGGGCGCGGGAGTCAGAAGACCCGTTCGCCCAGCCACGCTCCCTTGGTCCAGCGGGCCGCGTCGGGTGGTGGCTGATACTTCGTGAAACGCAGCGCGAGAGCACGTCTGAGGTTCTCTCTGCGAAAGCGGGCGCGCTCACGGTGCGGTGCGTGGGAGAGGGCCACTTGGGACCAGCGAAGCCGGCTGCGCCACTCTGCGGCTACCGGTGCATTGCGATGAGCGGCGGCCTGCAGCAGCGCGTCAAGCAGGATGGCCATGAGCTGCCGACCGATATCGGCGTCGAGCACGTCGCTGTACCCGAGGTCAAAGACGTATAAAGGACCGGTGTCGTGTGCATGCCACGCAAGGGCGGCCAGGGGCACAGGCACCGCGCCGGGTAGCTCTTGCCAGATGGCCAGCACGCGGCCCTTCTCATCGCCGCCGTTACGCAAGCGATCGGTCACGCTCCACGACAAGCCGACCGGCCACGGCCCGGGATCTGGCAGGCACCGGCGCGCTCGACGCCGAGCTGCGCAGGAAGAGATGTGGATACCCCGATCCGGTGAGGCCGTGATCGACCTCCAGATACATCTCCTTGCGCCTGACGGCGACCTTGATGTTGTAGGCGGGCATTGCGTCCCAACCTATGCACGGTGACGGTGGCGAGGAACACTCGCAGGCGGCGCAAGTGGGCCAGCCTGGCGGATCGCTGCCGTCATGCGGATGTCCTGCCGATCGCTGTCAGGTCCGAGACTAGGTCATCGATCACAAGCTCCTCGGGCAGCATCGCCCCGAGTTGCTGCACGGCGCGCTCAAGAGTCGCTGGACGTGGATCGAGCGGCGTGCGGCCGAGCCTGCGGAGCGCTGCACAGAGCGATTCGACGTCGAATCGCCACGGCACGGCGCCGTATCGATCCTCGAGGTTACGCAGGATCTGCACGCCCGCATCGTCGAAGTCGCCGTGGTGGCGGATCTGCGCGCCGGAGCGGTGAACGGAAGAGAAGAGCAGCCGCACAGCGTCCGAGGGGCGCCCACCGGTGCAGACCAGTGGCGGGCATGCCTGGCCGAGTGCCTGCTCCACCGCGATCAACACCGATGGGTTCTCGCAGCTGAAGCACGGGACCCCTCGTGGCCATCGCAGCTCGCCTGCCTGCGCCCCAGAGGGTGTGCCCGTAAGGGTGCTTGCCGACAGTTGCCCGTAGGTGAGGATCACATGCGTCCCGCGCATCGCGCGCATCTGGTGTGCCACGCCGGTCTCGCCGAGCAGCGGCAGGTTCAGCGCGGTGACGCTCGATGAGACCGGGTCGACCAGCACGTTCCAAGCTGACCAGATCTCTCGAGCGGGAGTGCCCGGATCGAGGTTCGCTGCCGCCGCCAGGACCGAGGTGATCAATCCGTGCAGCGGCCTGTCGACATCAAGGCCGTGCGAGTTGCCGTCGAGCATCCCCGCCGCGAGCACAGTGCGCTGCATGCGCTCTCCAGGTGGGAGCACGGCGATGATCCGCAACGCCTGCTCCACCAGCGGCTGGATGTCGGCTCGGATCCGGCCCTGGTCGGCTGCCGCCTGCAGCCAGGTAGCCACCGCCGGCCGGGAACGCGCCACCTCGTGCGTCTCGAGCCAAGCGCGGAAGTCCGCGCGCCTGCACCCGGCGGCCGCTCGTTCGGCAGGTAGGTCTCGCAGTGGGCGCCCGCCAACCGCCTCGTAGGCGGAGGATGGGTCGATTCCGCAGGCGCGCAGCGCTGCCTCGAGCTGCGAGAGCCGGATCCGCAGCGCCCGTCCGGGCAGGATCGGCCTCCGCGGTGAGAGCAGGCCGTCGAGCGCCAATGCCTCGTCAGGCTCGAGCGATGAGAGCACGATCGTTCCGTCGCCGGTCGCTCCGCGCTGCTCGCGCTTGTCCCGTGCGCCAATCACTGCGCGATGCAGCGCCGCGTCAAGCTGTGGCTCACTCACACGAGCAGCTCGCTCTGCTCCAGCTCGTGCAGCACGTCTCCATCCCATACGAACGGGATCGCGTGGACGCCGAACGTCCCGTTCTCGCGGTGGAGCTGGTAGATCGCCAGCTGGGGCACCGACCGGTAGGTCCCCCAGAGCTCGTGCGAGGTCATGACCACGTCGAGGTCGAAGGCGACCGTCGCCTCGAGCACGCGCTCGCGCGTGTCGTCGTCGATCCCCGACAGGGCCTCGTCGAGCATCACGAGCCGCGGCGCGTGCGACTCGCCGTACAGCGCCGCGGCAGCCGCGAACAGCGGCAGGTGGATGAGTACCGACTGCTCGCCGCCCGAGCCCACGGCGTGACGGCGCTTGGTCAGCCGAACACGGCCCGAATCGCTGCGCTCGTGGAGCCCGAACGCAAACCATCGCCTGTAGTCGAACGCGCTCATCAGCGTGTCCGCCATCGGTCGTGGCTCGGCGCCGAAGGCATGCTCGCGCCGGGCGGCCTCGATCCGCCGCCGGAAGAAGGTGACCAGCTCACCACGCGACTCGCCGCCGAGATGCTGGACATCGCGACGCAAAAGCGCGAGCGCCGCCCGCTGCGTGCCCTCGTCGTCCTCGAGCGGCTGCCACTCGAGCTCGACGATCTTCCCGGCTGCCGTCGGACTGCGCCGCAGCACCACGTTCATCCGCTCAACTCGCCCGCGCACCTCGTGCATCCGCTGGCGCAGGTGGTCGGCGATCTCCTCGACCAGCGCATCGCTGAACACGCGCCGCTCCTCCGCGGTCAGGATCTGCTCGCGGTCGGCGATCTCGGCGTCCAACGTGTCGAGCACCTCCGCCAGCGTCTGCTCGCCGCCGGTCTCCGTGATTCGCACCAGCAGCAGCCCGTCCTCGCCGCGGCTTGCGTAGGCGCCCATGTCGGCCTCGGCGAGCTCGCGATCGAGCAGCTGCACGTTGCGTCCCACCTCGACCGCCAGGTCGTTGAGGCGCGCGCGGTAGTCGCGCGGGCTGTCGAGCACCTCGCCGTCGTCCCCCAGCGCCGCGGCGAGCTCGGCCTTCCCGATCGGATGCTCGCCGCGCAGCAGCTGCAGATCGCCACCCACGCTCCGCTCGCGAGCGACGAAGTACCAGCGGGTCACCTTCGGGAGCCCCCTGTTCGCGTGCATCCCGATCCCTGCGGTCAGCCGCCGCGTTGCGCCCGTCTCGTCGAGCCGCTCGAACTCGAGCCACACGTAGCCGTCTCGCTGCTCACGATCGATGCACCCCACGAGATTCCATCTCATGTCCTTGGCGCCGGACGCGAACGGGTCGAGCTTCGTCGGGCGGATGTCGCCGTCGAGGCAGAACGGCAGCAGCAGCTCGAGCGCCTTGGTCTTCCCAGACGTGTTGTGACCGCGCAGCAGCAGCCGCCCGCCGGCGAAGTCGAACACCTGGTTCGCGTACTCGTACAGGTTGATGATCCCGGCGCGGCGGGGTCGCCACCGGTTTGCCCCCGGCCTCATGCCGCGCCTCCCGAGCGCAGCGTCGGTTCGCGAAAACGGGCCGCGAGCGGCAACGCCTCCAGGCCGCCTGCTTCGGCGCGCCGCGCCAGACCGCAGGCGAGAAGCACGTCGCTCGCTGCAGCTGTGAGATATGCGACTTGCGCCGGATCGTCGCGGTCGCGGCGCCAATGGTCGCCGTGCCGCGCGACCAGCTCGCCGACCGCGTCGCGCACCGCCTCGGCGCTGATGTCGCCGTGCCCGGCGGGGTGGCGGCGAGCGTGTCGCACAGTAGCAGCGCGGCTTGCTTGACCGTCGAGTTGGTCGGAAACGGCACATCGGTGAACGCCCGGTCCTCGACGATCAGAGCGCTGCCCTCGGCGCGGCGCTCGACCTGATACCCGGTCGCCGCGCCGACAGCGCTCTCGATCCGCGCCCGCTGGCCGAGAAAGTAGGCTCTCTCGTCGTCCTCGAGATCGTCGAGCAGCAGCACCGGATCCTCGGCGAGGCGTCGCGCGAGGCGCTCGAACCGTGCGCGGTTCTCGCCCTCGGGGGTCGGCGCGTAGCGCGCGGACTCGTCGAGCAGCTGCTCGAGCGTGCTCGCCTCGAGCGCCGCAACGGGGTCGCGCAGCAGCAGCGCGAGTCGGCGCCGGTCGACTGTGAACAGCGCCTCGTCCTCGCGCTGCTCGCTGCGGGCGTAGCTCTCATGCGATCCCGAGGTGTGCTCGAGCACTCCCCACGCGCACAGGAGGTCGAGCACCGTCGTCGAACGCGAGCCGCTCGGCGCGTTCGCGGAACTCGACTGTCACCGGCGGGGCGACGTCCGCGCCCGCGAGCTCGACCTCCCGCGCGAGGTCGGCGAGCGCGGTCTGCGCGCCGCCGCGCTCGAGCGCGGTCAACGTCAGCAGCAGCAGCACGCAGCCCCGGTCGCTGAGCGCCGCCCACTCGTCGGTCGGCCTCTGGCGGCCGGTGACGCTCGCTGGTCGGATCCGCAGCGCACGGCGCAGCCCGTCCGGCGTTGGCGGGTCCCGAGGCGCGCGCGGCGGTGCTGCTGAGGAGGAGTTGGTAACCGAAGCTGGACTGCAGCGTGGTCGCGAGCTCCCGCTCGTGGCGGCGGATCAGCGCGTAGGCGGGCTCGGCGGCGTCGACGAACGGCGCCGCCAGCAGCGCGCGCAGCGCCTGGGTGCGCTCGGCGCGGTCGTCGAGCTCGCGCACGCTCACCGTCGCACCACCTCGATGTGGAAGTCGGGAAGGTCGAGCGTGCCGTGGGGCGCGCGCAGGCGGGTGCGTTCGCACTGGGGGTCCGCGGGCTGGCGCAGCAGTATCGCCGCGCGGCCGTCGGTGGAGCCGGCCCGGCGTGCGCCGTCGCGCCCGGGCGGCGCCTCGTACGCGCGACCGACCCAGGCGAGCAGGTGGCGGAACTCGTGCGCGTCGACACGCACGAGCGTGGAGAGCTTGATCGGCCCGCGGGCGCCCATCCGCGCCAGCAGCTCGTCGAGCTCACGGCGCTCCTGCGCCCGGCGGCACTCTTGTGCTAGTTGACGGTCCAGGTGGATCCGGCGTGCAGCAGCGCTTCGAGCTCGGCGGGGCCGATCGTCTCGCGCGCGGCCTCGATCTCCTGCTGGCTTGCCTCGCCGTGCACCGGTCGCTCCACGGCGCGGAACACGCCGATCGGCGTCGGGTCGCTCACATTGTGCGAGAGGTGCGCGAGCGCGAATGCCCGGCTGGGATCGGCGCAGTGGGCGTCGTGCACGAGCAGGGCGTCCTCGCCGACATCCGCGACGTCGACGATGGCGAGGCTGCCGTCCGGCCGCTGAGTCACGCCGCGCTCGCCGTCGGCCCCGAAGCGAATCGGCTGATCGTGCTCGAGCCGGATCTGATAGGCGTCCTTGGTGTCCTTGTCGGTGAGGACCGCGTAGGCTTCGTCGTTGAAGATCGGACAGTTCTGGTAGATCTCGACGAACGCCGCGCCCGGGTGTGCGGCCGCGGCGCGCAGCATCTCGGTCACATGGCGACGGTCGCGGTCGACCGTGCGGGCGACGAAGCTCGCTCCGGCGCCGAGCGCCAGGGCGAGCGGGTTGAACGGCTGATCTTCGGAGCCGAACGGCGTGGACTTGGTGACCTTGCCGAGCTCGCTCGTCGGCGAGGTCTGGCCCTTGGTGAGGCCGTAGACCTGGTTGTTCAGCACCAGGATCTTGATCGGCATGTTGCGGCGCAGCGCGTGAATCAGATGGTTGCCGCCGATCGAGAGCATGTCGCCGTCGCCGCCCAAGGCCCACACCGACAGGTCGGGTCGCGCCACGGCCAGACCCGTGGCCGAGCGCCGGCGCGCGTCCGTGGATGCCGTGCATTCCGTACGTGTCCATGTAGTAGGCGAAGCGACCGGCGCAGCCGATGCCGGTCACGAACACGATCCGCTCGGGCGGCAGCCCGAGCTCGGGCAGGAACTCCTGGACGGTGGCGAGCACCGCGTAGTCACCGCAGCCGGGGCACCAGCGAGTTTCTTGGTCGCTGGCGAAATCCTGCTTGGCGAGCGTCGCCACGCCGGAGCCGTTCTCGGAGCTCGTGGCTGTGCGTGTCTCGTCGCTCACAGTCGCTCCAGGATCTCGCGCTCGAGCTCGGCCGCGAGCAGCGGCTCGCCTTCGAGCTTTGTGAAGCTTTCGACGTCGACCAGGAACTCGGCGCGCAGGATCCGCGACAGCTGACCGCTGTTCGTCTCCGCCACCAGCACGCGGCGGTAGGAGCGCAGCACCTCGCCGGTGTTGGCGGGCAGCGGATTGATATGGAAGAAGTGGGCGGAGGAGACCTTGCCGCTCCGCTCGCGAACGCGGCGCACGCCCGCTCTGATCGGTCCGTAGCTGGAGCCCCAGCCGAGCACGAGCAGCTCGGCGCCATCCTCGTGGTCGACCTCCAGCGGCGCGATGTCGTTCGCGATGCCCTTGACCTTCTCCGCCCTCAGGCTGGTCATGCGGGCATGGTTGTCAGGCTCATAGCTGATGTTGCCGGTGCCGTCCTCCTTCTCCAGCCCGCCGATTCGATGGGCGAGCCCGATCGTGCCGGGGATCGCCCATGGGCGCGCGAGGCGCTCGTCGCGTAGATAGGGAAGGAAGTCGCCGTCCTGATTGGGTCCCTCGGCGAAGCGCGGGTCGATTCGCGGCAGGTCCTCGACGTTGGGAATCAGCCACGGCTCGGAGGAGTTGGCGAGGAACGCGTCGGAGAGAAGGATCACCGGCGTGCGGTAGTCCACCGCGAGCCGGACGGCCTCGAGCGCCGCATCGAAGCAGTGCGCCGGCGTCGCCGCCGCGATCACCGGCAGCGGCGACTCGCCATGGCGGCCGTACAGGGCCATCAGCAGGTCGGTCGCCTCGGGCTTGGTCGGCATGCCGGTCGACGGGCCGGCGCGCTGGACGTCGATGATCACCATCGGCAGCTCGAGCGCGACCGCGAGGCCGATCGTCTCGGCCTTGAGGTCCATGCCGGGTCCGCTCGTCGCGGTCACCCCGAGCTGGCCCCCGAACGCGGCGCCGAGCGCCATGCTCGCCGCGGCGATCTCGTCCTCGGCCTGAACCATGCGCACGCCGAAGCGCCGCTGGCGCGCGAGCTCGTGCAGCAGCTCCGAGGCGGGGGTGATCGGGATAGCTGGCGAAGAACAGCGGCAGCTTGCTGGTGACGCTCGCCGCGATCAGTCCGAGCGCGGTGGCGGTGGTGCCGTCGACGTTGCGGTAGGTGCCTGAGCGCAGACGCGGCCGGCTTGACGCGGTACTGGACGTCGAGCAGCTCGGTCGTCTCGGCGAAGTTGTAGCCGGCATGGAAGGCCGCCAGGTTGGCCGTCAGGATCGGGCCATGCTTGGCGAACTTCTGTTCGATCCATTGCTCGGTCACGTCCACCGGACGCCCGTACATCCAGGACAGGACGCCGAGCGCGAACAGGTTCTTAGAGCGCGCGGCGTCGCGCGAGGAGACGCCGTCGATGCTCTCGGTGGCCCTCACGGTCATGCTCGTCATCGGCAGCGCGTGAACGCTGAACTCGGCGAGGCTGCCGTCCTCGAGCGGATTGGAGTCATAGCCCGCCTTGACTAGATTGCGCTTGTTGAACGCGTCCTCGTTGACCACGATCGTCGAGCCGTTCTCGAGCTCGTCCAGATTGGACTTGAGCGCCGCCGGATTCATCGCCACGAGGACGTCCGGCGTGTCACCCGGGGTCAGGATGTCGCGGGAGGCGAAGTGGATCTGGAAGGCGGACACGCCGCGCACCGTCCCCGTGGGCGCGCGAACCTCGGCGGGGTAGTCGGGCGCCGTCGAGAGGTCGTTCCCGAAGACCGCCGTCGCGTCCGTGAAGCGCCCACCGGCGAGCTGCATACCGTCGCCCGAGTCGCCCGCAATGCGGATGACGACTCGTTCCTTATCGACGGTTCTCGACACCAGCATGCATCCTTTCATAGATCTCAGACGCGACCCAGTCTCATGGTGTACGGACGCTTCGTACCGGTCATCGGCAGGATGCCGCAGGACTCCACCGATGAACTACGGAAATCCACGTAGGCTTGCGTTACCCATCTGCGGTCCCTCCGCATGATCGTGAGACTCGCCGGTGAGCTTCGGCCGGGCGTCGCCACGCATCAGGGCGAGGAAGCGGACGGCTCGCGAGCGTCGGTCAGGTCGCTGATGATCTGGAAGTCGCCGGTGTTATGGGTGAGCAGCGGAACGCTGTGTACGTTGGCGGTGGCGGCGATCGCAAGGTCGATCGCACGCCGGCGAGGCTGGCCGCCTCGGTTGCTCACGGCGGCGGCCAAACGCCCCCACTCCCGGGCGACGTCAGCAGTGATGGGCAGTGGGTCGAATGTGGACTCGATTGCGCCCAGGCGCTGGGTGCGAAGGGCGCGCTCGTTCTCCTCGGCCGCGATGAGCACACCGAAGTGCAGCTCGGCGAGCGACGCCACGCTGATCGCGGCCTCGACGTCCGCAGGCGGCTCTTGGTCGATGAGCACCGAGGTGTCGAGTAGCGCACGCATCTAGAGCTACGCGAACTGGTCGTCGAGCGAACCGGGGAACCGCTCGATGTCGGCGGCGAGCGTCAGGGGCGCCGGGGTCTGCCAGACGGCGCGCAGCGCTGGAGCGCCGACCCAGTGGCGCCGTCCGGCTGGGCCGAGCTTTGCGACGGGTCTGCCGGCGACGGTGATCGTGATCTCCTCGCCGGCCTCTGCCCGGCGCAGGACCGCGCTCACGTCGTTGCGGAGCTCCTTCTGGGGGATAGTGACCATTCCGATCATGGTAGCAGAACTGCTACCACGCCTGGCGGCAAGCGATCTGCGCCGCGCTGTACAGCCCCCGTTTCCTCGCTTACGCGCCGGAGTCGAAGCCGGGAGCCTGAGTCGCGGGTGCG
This sequence comes from uncultured Solirubrobacterales bacterium, assembly GCA_963729925.1. Taxonomy (GTDB): domain Bacteria; phylum Actinomycetota; class Thermoleophilia; order Solirubrobacterales; family Solirubrobacteraceae; genus Palsa-744. The sequence continues at coordinate 31,180 of CAVSPS010000011.1, forward strand.
AGACGCCCGCCGACGAGCATCGCGACAAGCTGGGCGGTCGTCGCGGCTTTCACCCGTTTACGGGCTTTTCCCCACGAGGGGTTCGGCTGCCGGGGTCGAACAAGCTGGGATGGAACTCTCGCTCCCGTTCCCGCACCGATCGGAGATCGATGGGATCTCCGATCGGCCGGCGTCGCGTCGCGGGGGGATGTCGGGCAGGCGCGTTGGTGCTCGCGCAGGAGGGTCCTCGCGCGCGCGCGCGAGTCACCCGCTCGACACGCTCCGCCACAACCGGACGGCGCTGCGCGTGGCGGTGTGCGCGCTCGTCTCGATCCCCCTGCTCGGGGGAGGCTGGCTGTGGCTGCGCGACTCCTCGCTCGTTGCCGTCCGCCACGTGCATATCGTGGGCGTCCACGGGGTCGAGTCGGTGGAGATCCGCACCGCCCTGGACGCCGCGGCGGGACGCATGACCACGATGGACTTCGACGTCGCCGCGTTGCGCTCCGCGGTCGCTCAGTTCGCGATCGTGGGCGGCGTGCGCGCCACCACCAGCTTCCCTCACACGGTGAGCATCCTCGTCACCGAGCATCCGCCGGTCGCGGCGCTCGTGAGCGCGGGCCAGCGCACTGCGGTGGCAGCCGACGGCACGGTGCTCGGGCCGGCGTTGCTGTCGAGCTCGCTGCCCGTCGTCAGCGGAGCGGTCGAGCCGGCTCCGGGCGCGCGCCTGCGCGAAGCGGCCTCGCTCGCGGCCGTCGCCGTGCTCGGCGCCGCCCCATCGTCGCTCGCGCGTTTCGTGGCGCGCGTCTATAACGGCCCGGAAGGGCTCACCGTGGCGATGCGCAACGGCCTGCTCGTCTACTTCGGCAACGCCGTGCGACCGCACGCGAAGTGGCTGTCGCTCGCGCGGGTGCTCACCTCGCCGAGCGCCGCGGGCGCCTGGTACGTGGACGTGCGCCTGCCCGAGCGTCCCGCCGCCGGACTCTCCTCGGCGTCGGCGTCCTCCAGCTCCACGCCGCTAGAAACGGGCCTGTGCCCGTCAGGGTGCGCCTCCGACCCCACGGCCGCCGCGCTCGCCGCGAGCCTCGCCAAGGCCGTAGGCGGTCCCGCGGGGTCATCCACAGCGTCGGGATCGGGCGAAAGCGAAGCGTCCTCCGGGTCCTCTTCTTCGGGCGAAGGCGAAGCATCGTCGAGCTCGTCCGGGGCGTCCGAATCGCTGCGCAACGAATCCTCCTCGAGCGCCGCCGAAACGCCCGCATCGTCCGGCGGGGAAGCACTTCCGACTGGCTAGACCTCTACTTGAGGGTTATCACGGTTCGGAGTCGATTCTCAACCGGTGGTCGAGAGTTCGCGGTTCTGCAACGATTGTTGCGAGACTGAGGGTTACCGTTGACAGGGCGAAGTTCCCTGCATAACTTGCGTATTCTAACGGTCGTCCTGCAGTTCCGAGGGCAACCCTAAACAACTACTGAAGGCTTCGGACATCATGGAGAGCGGCGGCAGTTATCTGGCGGTCATAAAGGTCGTGGGAGTCGGCGGCGGCGGGACCAACGCGGTCTCCCGGATGGTCGACGCGGGCCTGCGCGGCGTGGAGTTCATCGCCGCCAACACCGACGCACAGGCGCTCGCCATGTGCGACGCCGACGTCAAGCTGAACATCGGCCACGAGTCCACCAAGGGCCTCGGCGCGGGCGCCAACCCCGAGGTCGGGTTCGCCGCGGCCGCGGAGTCGCGCGACGACATCAAGGAGGCGCTGAAGGGCGCCGACATGGTGTTCGTAACCGCCGGCGAGGGCGGCGGCACGGGCACCGGCGCCGCGCCGGTGATCGCCGAGATCGCCAAGAACGAGATCGGCGCGCTCACCGTGGGTGTAGTGACGCGCCCATTCGAGTTCGAGGGCGCCCAGCGCTCGCGCCAGGCGATCGAAGGGATCGAACGCCTGCGCGAGGTCGTCGACACCCTGATCGTGATCCCCAACGAGAAGCTGCTCGCGGTCGTCGAGCGCCGCACCTCGATGCTCGACGCCTTCCGTGAGGCCGACAACGTTCTGCGCCAGGGCGTGCAGGGCATCACCGACCTCATCACCATCCCCGGTCTCATCAACCTCGACTTCGCCGACGTGCGCACGATCATGCACGACGCCGGCTCGGCCCTGATGGGAATCGGCACCGGCGGCGGCGAGGCGCGCTGCGCCGACGCCGCGCGCGCCGCGATCTCCTCGCCGCTGCTCGAAGAGTCCGTCGACGGAGCCACCGGCATCCTGCTGAACATCACCGGCGGCAAAGACCTCGGCCTGTTCGAGGTGAACGACGCCGCCGAGATCATTCAGAACGCCGCCGACCCCAACGCCAACATCATCTTCGGCGCGGTGATCGACGAGTCGATGACCGACGACGTGCGCGTCACGGTCATCGGCACCGGCTTCGACCACCGTCCCGGCCGCGCCGTCCGCGGCGACCGCAAGCGCCGCGACGCCCGTCCCGACCGCGGTCCCCGCATAGACGATCGTCAGCGCTCGGCGCTGGAGATCTCCGACGAGGACATCGACGTCCCTCCGTTTCTGCGTTGATGTAGTTCACCCCCGCACATGTGCGGGGGTGCCGAACGGTGCATGCACCGTTCGGACCGAGGGGCGCATGCGCCCCTCGGCGGAGCCACACATGTGCGGCTCCGAACAGCAATACTGCGCGCGTGCGCCGCACCCCTCTGTACGACCGCCACGTAGCCGCCGGCGCGAAGCTCGTGGCGTTCGCCGGCTGGGAGATGCCGGTCCAGTACCCGTTGGGCGTGCGCGCCGAGCACATGGCGGTGCGCGAGCGCTGCGGTGTATTCGACGTGTCGCACATGGGCGAGATCGAGCTCAGCGGCGCGGGGGCCGAAGCGCTGCTGCAGCGCCTGCTCTCAAACGACGTCTCTCTGCTACCCGTCGGCGGCGCGCAGTACAGCGTGCTCTGCGAGGAGACCGGCGGAGTGCTCGACGATCTCTTCACCTACCAGGTCGAGTCCGACCGCTACCTGACGGTCACGAACGCCTCCAACCACGAGTCCGACCTCGCCTGGTTTCGCTCCCACGCCGGCGACTTCGACGTCGAGATCCGCGACCGTATCGACGACTACGCGATGATCGCCGTGCAGGGGCCCTTGGCGCGCGAGATCGTGCAGGCGATCTCCGACGCGCCGCTGCCCGCGCGCATGACCGCGGGCATGCGCCGGCTATCCGGCGCCGACGTCTTGGTGTGCGGCACCGGCTACACCGGCGAGGAGGGGGTCGAGCTGCTGCTCGCGCCCGAGGACGCGCCCGCGCTGTGGGACGAGCTGCTGCACCGCGGCGCCGCGCCGTGCGGCCTGGCGGCGCGCGACACGCTTGCGCCTGGAGGCCTGCTTCCACCTCTACGGAAACGACCTCTCGCTCGAGCGCAACCCGATCGAAGCGGGTCTCGGCTGGTGCTGTCGCGAGGACACCTCGTTCATCGGCGCGGACGCGATCCGCGCCGTACGCGCCGCCCTTGCCACCTCTTCCCCCTCTCCGCCGGTGGAACCGGTGGAGAGGCCCGTCGGATGGCCTCTGGAGAGGCTCGTCGCCTTCAAGCTCGACGGCCCCGGCATCGCCCGCCAGGGCAACCCCGTCGTCGGCGGCGGGGTCGTCACGAGCGGCACGCTCTCGCCCTGCCTCGACGCGGGCATCGGCCTCGCGTATGTGCCCGCCGAGCGCTCCGCCGTCGGCACCCCCATCCAGATCGACGTGCGCGGGCGCCTGCGCGACGCCAAGGTCCACGCCAAGCCGTTCGTCGCAAAGCGCGCGTGAGCGTCGCCTGCATCGGGCACATCGCTCGAAGGCGCCCGCGGGGCATCCCGATCCCGTCCAGAACGACCCCATCCCCTCCAACAAATATTCTGCCCCCACAACGACGATCAACCGAGGAGCGCAATCGATGGCCGAGGTGAGCTACCCAGACGACCTGCTCTACCACCCCGAGCACGACTGGGCGCGGGTCGATCCCGAGGACCCCGACGTCGCGACGCTCGGCATCACCTGGTACGCGCAGGACGCGCTCGGGGAGGTTGTGTTCTTCGAGCCGCCCTCGCCCGGCACGATCGTCACCAAGGACGAGCCCTACGCCGAGGTCGAGTCGGTCAAGGCGGTCTCCGACGTGATCGCGCCGCTCTCCGGTGAGATCGTCGAGGTCAACGAGGCGCTCGCCGACGATCCACAGGCCATCAACGACGACCCCTACGGCGAGGGGTGGCTCGTGAAGGTGCGCCTCGCCGACCCCTCCGAGCGCGACGCCCTGCTCGACGCCGACGCCTACTCCGCCACGCTGGGCGGCTGACGAAGCCCTCGGGCGCAGCGGCTAGGCTCAGGCCGAGTTGACCACCTACACGTCAGTCACCGACAGCGACCTCGCCGCGATGCTCGCGGCGATCGGGGTCTCCACCGTCGAGGAGATCTTCGATCGCCAGATCCCCGAGTCGGTGCGCCTGCGCCGCCCGCTCGCGCTGCCCGACGGCATGGGCGAGCAGGACGTCTACGAGCACCTGCGCGCGCTCGCCGCCCTCAACGTTTCCACCGAGGACGAGCTGTGCTTCCTGGGCGCCGGCATGTACGACCACTACGTGCCCGCGCTCGTGGACATGCTGATGGAGCGCTCAGAGTTCCTCACGCCCTACACGCCCTACCAGCCTGAGATCTCCCAGGGCGGCCTGCAGGTGATGTTCGAGTATCAAACCGCCGTCTGCGAGCTCACCGCCCTGCCCGTCTCCAACGCGTCCGTCTACGAGGGCCCGAGCGCCGTCGCCTCCGCGGGCTACCTGGCCAAGCTCCACAACGGACGTTCGCGTTTTGTCGCCTCCGCCGGACTGCACCCCCACACGCTCGCCACGCTGCGCACCTACGCGCACGGCTACGGCATCGAGGTGGTCGAGGTCCCCCTCTCAGGCGGCGTCACCGACCCCGACGCGTGGGCGCAGGCGATCGACGAGCACACCTCCGCCGCGATCTTCGCCCAGCCCAACTTCTACGGCGCGGTGGAGGATGCCGCCGAGCTCTGCGCCGCCGCGAAGGCCGCGGGCACCCTAAAGGGCACGAGCGGCGAGCAGCTCGTCACGATCGCCCAGGTCGATCCGATCGTGCTCGGCGTGCTCGCCCCGCCCGGCGACTGCGGCGTGGACGTGGCCGTGGGGGAGGGCCAGTCGCTCGGCAATCGCCTCGACTTCGGCGGCCCCTCCTTCGGCTTCTTCGCAGCCCGCGAGCCCTACCTGCGCCGTATGCCCGGCCGCATCGCGGGGGAGACCCGCGACGTGGACGGCCGTCGCGGCTTCGTGCTCACGCTGCAGACCCGCGAGCAGCACATCCGCCGCGAGAAGGCCACCTCCAACATCTGCACCTCCCAGGCGCTCAACGCGCTCGCCGGCGTCGTCTATCTCGCCTGGCTCGGGCGACGCGGCCTGGTCGAGCTGGGGGAGCTGCTGCTCAAGCGCACCCACTACGCCCGCTCCACGCTCTGCGCTCTGGAGGGAATCGCTCCGCTTCACTCCCAGCCCGTCATGCGCGAGTTCGCCGTGCGCCTCGACGCCGATGTTACGGCCGTCCGCAGCCGCTGCGCCGCTCAGGGCGTCAATCCCGGCGCCGACCTGCACGCGCTGACGGGGCGCCCCGAGGATCGCGGCGGGCTGCTCGTGGCGATCACCGAGCGGCGCTCGCGCGCGCACATCGACCGGCTCGCCGACGTGCTCGGGGAGGCGGTCGCCGCAGAGCGGCAGATGGCGGTGGTCGCATGAGGCCCCCCGCGGAGTGCACCGACACACCCCTCCAGCGCGAACCGGCCGTCACGATCTTCGAGCGCGGCGCGCCGGGTCGGCGGGCGTTCCAGTGCCCCGAGCTCGACGTCCCCGACGTGCCGGTGCAGGAGCTGCTGCCCGCCCGCCTGCGCCGCTCCGAGCCCCCGCGCCTGCCGGAGGTCTCAGAGCCGGAGATCGTGCGCCACTACGTGCGCCTCTCCAAGCGCAACTTCGACCTCGACTCCGGCTTCTACCCGCTCGGGTCGTGCACCATGAAGCACAACCCCCGCCTGCACGAGCGCGTCGCGGCGCTCCCCGGACATGCACGTCTTCACCCGTTGCAGGACCCCGTGCGCGCGCAGGGGGCGCTCGAGCTGATGTGGAGCCTGGAGCGCGCGCTCGCCGAGATCTCGGGCCTGCCGCACGTCTGCCTGCAGCCCTCCGCGGGCTCCCACGGCGAGCTCGCGGGGGTCCTGCTGACACGGGCCTACCACCAGGCGCGCGGCGAGGTCCGCCACAAGGTGCTCACGCCCGACACGGCCCACGGCACCAACCCGGCGACGGTCACGATGGCGGGCTTTCAGGTCGTCAAGCTCGCCACCAACCCCGACGGCGGCGTCGATCTCGACGACCTGCGCGCCAAGGTCGACCGCGACGTGGCGTGCCTGATGCTCACCAACCCCAACACGCTCGGCCTGTTCGACCCCAACATCCAGGAGATCGCGCGGGTGGTGCACGAGGTGGGCGCGACGCTCTACTACGACGGCGCCAACCTCAACGCCGTCATGGGCATCTCGCGCCCCGGCGACATGGGCTTCGACATCGTCCACTTCAACCTCCACAAGTCCTTCACCCAGCCGCACGGCGGCGGCGGACCCGGCTCCGGCCCGATCGCCGTCTCTGAGCGGATCGAGCCGTTCCTGCCCGTCCCGCGCATCGTGCGCGCCGAGGACGGCTCGTTCGACCTCCTCGGGCAGGGACCCGCGGGCGCGAGCACGCACGAAGGCGCGGGGCACGCCAACGGCGCGGGGCAGCCCGACGGGGTCCCCACATCCCACTCCATCGGCCGCCTGCGCGGCTTCCAGGGCAACTACGGCTGCTTCGTGCGCTCCTACGCCTACATCCGCTCGCTCGGCGCGCCCGGCCTCAAGGACGCCTCCGAGACGGCCGTCCTGAACGCCAACTACCTGCTCGCACGCCTGCGCGAGCTCGGTGTCTGCGAGCACCTACCGCTGGCGTACTCCAACGCACAATCGGATCCCTCATCCCCGGACGGGGATGAGGAGGTTGGAGGGATGTGCCTCCACGAGTTCGTGCTCTCCGGTGGGCCGATGAAGCGCAATCTGAAGATCAAGACCCTCGACCTCGCCAAGCGCTTGCTCGACTACGGCTATCACCCGCCCACCGTCTACTTCCCGCTGCTCGTCGAGGAGGCCCTGATGGTGGAGCCCACTGAGACCGAGACCAAGGAGACGCTCGACTCCTTCGCCGAGGCGATCGCCGAGATCCTGCGCGAGGCCGCCGAGGACCCGGAGATCGCTCTCCAGGCGCCTTACACGACGCCGGTGCGTCGTCTGGACGAGGTGGGCGCGGCAAAGCGGCCGGTTATCCGGCAGTCTCTCTGACGTGCGCATCTTCTCCGGGATACAACCCACGGGCTCAAAGCACCTGGGCAACTACATCGGCGCGATCAGGCAGTACGTGGCCGGCCAGGACCGCGGCGAGGCGATCTACTGCATCGTCGATCTGCACGCGATCACCGTCGCCTACGAGCCGGCCGAGCTGCGCTCGCTCACCTACGACACGGCGGCGATCCTGCTGGCCGCGGGCCTCGACCCCGCACGTTGCATGCTCTTCCGCCAGAGCGATGTGCTCGAGCACGCCGAGCTGACGTGGCTGCTGTCGAGTGTCACCGCAGTCGGCGACCTTCAGCGCATGCACCAGTTCAAGGACAAGTCAGCCACCCAGCGTGAGCTGGTTTCGGCCGGACTGTTCTTCTACCCGGTCTTGATGGCCGCGGACGTGCTCGCCTACGGCGCCACAGACGTCCCTGTCGGCGACGACCAGCGCCAGCACGTCGAGCTGATGCGTGACATCGCGATTCGCTTCAACGCCCGCTTTGGCGCCGGCGAGGAGGTCCTGGTCGTGCCCGAGCACCGCATCCCCGAGGTCGGGGCGCGGATCATGGACCTGCAGGACCCGACGCGCAAGATGTCCACCACAGGCGGCTCTGAGGCGGGGACCGTGTACGTGCTCGACGAGCCGGATGCGATCGTCAAGAAGCTGAAGAGCGCCGTCACCGACTCCGGGCGGGAGATCGAGCGCTCGCCCGAGAAGCCGGGGGTGTCCAACCTGATCGAAATCCTCGCTGTGGCGCGAGGTATGGCGCCCGAGCAGGTCGAAGCGGAGATGCGCGACGCGCGCGGCTACGGTGAGTTGAAGACGGCGGTGGCCGAGGCGGTCATCGAGATGCTGGCGCCGGTGCGTGAGCGCTACGTCGAGCTGCGCGCCGACGAGCCGGCGCTGGAGGCGGTGCTCGCCGGTGGGTCTGCGCGCGCCCGAACGATCGCCGCGCAGACGCTCGCCGAAGTGCGCGAGCGCATGGGAGTGGGTCCGCGGCGCACGGTACGGTAGGTCGGTGACGCTCCCCGCGCTCGACCTGGACCTCGAGATCTTCAGCGGCCCCTTCGACCTGCTGCTCGCGCTCGTGTTGCGCGAAGAGGTCGACCTGCTCGACCTGGAGCTCGCGGACGTGGTGCTCGCCTACCTCGACCACCTCGAGGGCCGGGGCGAGCTGGACCTGGAGACCGCCACCGAGTTCATCGTGCTGATCGCGGCGCTGCTCGAACTGAAGTCGCGCTTGATGCTCGCCGAGGACGGCGAGGAGCTGCTCGACATCGAGCCGAGCGAGGCGGCGGAGGAGCTGCTGGAGCGGATGCTGCAGGCGCGCCGCTACCGCTCGGCCTCGGCCCACCTGCTGGAGTTGTTCGAGCGCGAGGAGGGCGTGCGCTTCCGCAAAGCGCCGCTGCCCGCGCGCCTGCGCAAGTCGATCGTCCCCGCAGGGGATGGCTCGCAGAGCCCGGCGCTGCTGGGAGAGGCGATGGGACGGCTGTTGCGGATGCCGCCGGCCATCAGCCTGCGCCACATCTCCACGCAGCGCGTGACCGTGGCCGAGCGTCTCGACCACCTGCGCGGCCTCTTGCGACGCGGGCGCTTCTCCTTCGAGGAGGCCGTGCGCGGCGAGGATCGCATGACGGTTGCGGTGACGGTGTTCGCGCTGCTGGAGCTCTACAAGCGTGGCGAAGCGTGGTGGGAGCAGGACGAGAGCTTCGGCGAGATAGCCGTGCACGCGGTGGCCGCCGCAGAGGCGTATCCCGCGCGCGCCGGGGGATACGCGGGTTGAGCGATACCCCCGGTGGTGCAGGTGAGCCGGGGCAGGAGCAGCCGGCGCTTGAGGATCGGCAGCCGCCTGCCGATCAAGACGATGTGCTTGCCACCGACGTCGAGTCAGAGCAGATAAGCGACCCCGGTCAGGACGAGGAGTCCGAGGGCGCCTGGCCTGTCGATGACGCCCACGCCGAAGGCGCCGCCTCGAGTGCGCTGGACATAGAAGGGCTGCCAGAGCCAGAGCCCGCGCTCGTGCGCACGATCGAGGCGCTGCTGTTCCTCGCGGCGGACCCGCTCAGCCCCCAAGAACTCGCCGACGCGGCCGCGACCGAGGAGCTCGGCGTGATCGCGGCGCTCGCGGAGCTGGCCGAACGGTATGCGCCCGGCCGCAGCGGCATCCACCTGCGCGAGCTGGGGGGAGGATTCACGTTCGCCAGCGACCCGCTGACGGAGGACGCCGCCAGGCGCCTGTTCAGCCGCCCTCGCGCCTCGGCGCTGACGCCCGCCCAGGCGGAGACGCTCGCGATCGTCGCCTACCTGCAGCCGGTGTCGCGCCCGGAGATCACCCGCATCCGCGGCGTGAGCGCCGACTCGGCCGCCTCGACGCTGCTGGAGCGCGGTCTGGTGGAGGAGTCGGGGCGCTCCCAGTTCGGCGCGGTGCTGTACCGCACGACCACGCAGTTCCTGAAGCTGTTCGGCCTGAAGTCGCTCGACGAGTTGCCCGACGTGGCCCAATGGGATCCCAGTCCCGAGGAGCAGGCTGAGTTGCGCGAGCGGTTGCTCAGAGCCGGCGAGGCGCGCTCCGGCGACGGCCCGCCTGTCTCCCAGTAGCTCCTAGAACGTCGTTGAGCAAGCGAGGCAAGGACGCACCGACCGAAGTGACCGATCGGCGATCGACGGGATCTCCGATCGGCCAGCACATGAGGGAGGGAGGACACAGCATCGCGCCGCTCAACGACGTTCTAGGCGGCGCGCGCGGCGAGCTGGCCGCAAGCCGCGTCGATGTCGCGCCCGCGCGTGAGGCGCACCGTGGCCTGTATGCCACGGGACTCCAGGGCGGCCTTGAACGCCGAGATCGACTCGCGCGTCGATCCTTCGTACACATCTCTCTCATGACCGTCCGCTCCGCTTGCGGAGTGGACGGGGGTCGCGGGGTGCCCGCCAATGGGGTTGTAAGGGATCAGGTTCACCTTGAACATGCGGGGATCTTCGTCGGGGCGGCGCGAGGAGAGCAGCCTGGCAAGTGAGAGCGCCTGCTCATAGCGGTCATTGACACCGGCGAGCATGACGTACTCGACAAAGACGCGGCGGCGCTTGCGGGCATAGAAGGCGCGGCAGGCGTCGATGACGTCGGCGAGGGGGTAGCGGTCGTTGACGGGCATGAGCTCGCTGCGGAGCGCTTCGTCGGCCGCGTGGAGCGAGAGGGCGAGGCGCAGCGGCATGTCGCACTCGGTGAGCCGTTCGATCCCCGGGATCCAGCCGACCGTGGAGATCGCGGTGCGGCGGTGGGCGATGCCGACGTCCGGGAGCCGAGCGCACGCTGCGAGCACGTTGTCTAGGTTGAGCATCGGCTCGCCCATGCCCATGAACACGCAATGGTCGATGGGCTCCATGCGGCGAAAGTGCAGCGCCTGGTCGACGATCTCCGACGCCGTGAGGTTGCGCGCGAATTTCATGCGGCCGGTGGCGCAGAACGTGCACGTGAGCGGGCAGCCGGACTGCGAGGAGACGCAGATCGAGCGGCGGCGATCCCGGTAGCGCATCAGCACGGCCTCCAACGGCCGCCCGTCGCGGGTCGTGAGGAGCGCCTTGACGGTCCCGTCGCTCGCGGTGCGCTCGTCTTGCAGATCGAGGCTCGAGAACGGCACGGCCTGGGTCAGCCGCTCGCGCAGCGCGGCCGGGAGGTTGGTCATCTGCTCGTAGCCGGTCGCGCCCCTGGCGGCCCACTCCCACACCTGGCGGGCGCGGAAGGGGGGCTGGCCGTCGCCGGCGAGCGTCTGGTCGAGGAGCTGTAGGTCCATGGGGGCTTGTTTTGAGGGGGATTGTTTGGGCGTGCCGCCGTCGAGACGTGCAGCCCGGTGCCGTCGCGCGTCCGTCCATCTTATGGTTGCGGGGAATGCGTTCCGTGAGCGAGCGATGCGCCTAGCCAAGTATCTGGCCCACGCGGGGGTGGCCTCGCGGCGCGCTGCGGAGACGATCGTGCGCGAGGGGCGCGTGAGCGTCGGCGGTGAGGTGGTGGTGGACCCCGCGCGCGACGTGGACGAGGACAGTGGCGTGGCGGTGGACGGCCGTGCGCTCGGGGGGGCGGAGCGGAGGGTGGTGTACGCCGTGAACAAGCCGCTGGGCGTGGTGAGCACCGCGCGGGACACCCACGGCCGCCAGACGGTGGTGTCGCTCGTGCCCGACACCCTCGCGGGCGCCCCCCATGGCGGGGGGCAGGCAGGCGAGCCGCGGCGGCTGTATCCGGTGGGGCGGTTGGACGCCGACTCGAGCGGGCTGATCCTGCTGACGAACGACGGAGAGCTCGCCCATCGCCTGACGCATCCGAGCTTCGAGGTCGAGAAGACCTATAGAGTGCGCGTGGGCGGCGGGCCGGTGGGCGAGGAGGCTCTGCGCAGGCTGCGCGAGGGGGTGCGTTTGGAGGACGGCGATGACCGCGCCCGCGCGCGTGCGACGCGCGGGGAACGGCGTGCTGGAGCTGACGATCCACGAGGGCCGCAACCGCCAGGTGCGGCGCATGTGCGAGGCGGTGGGCCATCCCGTGCGCGAGCTCGAGCGGATCGCGTTCGGGGGGTTGCGGCTCGGCGGCTTGGCGGTGGGCGCGCATCGGCGGCTGAGCGACGCCGAGGTGGAGCGCCTGCGCGGCCTGACGGGCAGGGGAGCGCTCACGCGCGGCGCGTGAGCGGCCCCCAAACAGGCGACCGCTCACGCGGGAGGCGTGAGCGGGGACTCCGTTCGCCGGCTCTGACACAATCGCGCCCGATGACGCAACGCCTCCATGCCCTGCGGGGCGCGACCTCGGTGGGTCGCGACGACGCCGAGGAGATCCTCGACGCCACGACCGAGCTGATGCGCGAGATCATGGGGCGCAACGCGCTCGCGCCCGAGCAGGTGGTGAGCTGCATCTTCACCGTCACCGACGACCTGACCGCGGAGTTCCCCGCAGTGGCCGCGAGGGCGCTCGGGTTCGAGCGGGTGCCGCTGCTGTGTGCGCGCGAGATCCCGGTGCCCGGATCGCTGCCCCATGTCATCCGGGTTCTGATTCACTACTACGCGGATGAGGGTCATGAGGCGCAGCACGTGTACCTGCGTGAGGCGGCCGCGCTGCGGGAGGACCTGCAGGCGGCGCAGTAGGCACGCGAAGGGATCGCGTGCGAACGACAACCCAAAGGGAATGTGATGAGCGGGAAGGCACGGATCGGCACTCTGACGGCGATGCTGGCTGCGACGGCCGCGACCTTTGCGCTGGCCGCCGCGGCGGCCTCGGCGACGGCGGTCCCGCATCCGAGCGCGGGCAGGCTGCCTTCCTTCCCCGTGCTGCGCGGAGTGATCCCGGTGCTCGCGTCGAAGGCAGACGTGAGCGCGCACGAAAAACTTGTCAACGAAGCCTTCGAGGCCGCCCGTGCGAGCCGTGGCTCCGGCGGCACGCCCGTTCCGAACGAAGGGGCGCTACCGAGGTGCCTGGAAGAATTCGAAGAAGAACTCACCTTCTTCACACAGGACATGTGCTATCGCGGCGGGCCGGTTCTGCACGGTCCGAGGATACACCTGATCTTCTGGCAGGGCGAACCGGGCGCCGTCGGCGAAGAAAATGTGAAGGCGTTCCCCGGGAGCTACGAAGCGACCGTGACCCGCTACTTCAAAGACGTCACGCACGACAGCGGCCTGACGAGCGATTCATATGCGGTTGACGCCCAATACTGGGAGGAACAGGCTCCGCGTGCGTTCATCTCCGGCGAATACAAGTTCTCGTTCGAACCGGCAACCGACGTCACGGTCGACAACACGGCCTTCCCCAAACACCTGACTGGCGGATGCACTGATGCGACGCAGTACTCGGAAGGGCCATGCCTGCTGGACTCAGACATCCAGAAAGAGGTCGAAAAGGTGGCAGGCACCAGCAAGGGCCTCGGTGACATCTATCTCGTCCTCACGCCACCCGGCGTCGGCGGCTGCTTCGAAAGCGAATCGGGCGAGTGCGCCTACCGCCAGTACTGCGCCTACCACAGCGACTTCGGCGGTGATGGCAAGACTGTCGGCCTTCAGACGCTGTACGCCGACTTGCCCTACATCGGCGAAGTGCGTGGCTGCGACTCCGGCGTACATCCGAACGAAGAACTCGCGCCCGAAGCCGAAGAAAAGGGCGAAGACCACGGCGCCGACGCTGTGATCGACACGGCGAGCCACGAGCTCAACGAGGCTGTCACCGACCCCATCGGCAGCCAGTGCGACGAAAACGCCTTGAAAGCAATCATCGGCTGCGAGAAGAACGCCTGGACCGACGCGATCGGGCAGGAGGTCGCCGACAAGTGCCTGCCGCCCGAGACGACGATCGCGGGTATCTACGGCGAACCGCTGGGCGAGCTGTTGCCGAGGCAGCCGGCGAGCTTCTACAACCAGCTGGTCAGCGGCAATCATTACTGGGCCCAGCGCGAGTGGAGCAACGAAGCGGGTCTCTTTGAAGGCGCATGCGTGCAGCGCGCGATCGGAGCGAGCTTCACCGTCTCGGCGGGGGCGGCGGCGACTGTCCCGATGACACTCGACGGCTCGCCTTCGGGAGCGCCGGGAGATCCCGCAACCTATTGGGTGTGGAACTTCGGCGGGGGCGAACAGATCGGCACGGCCAGCCCGACGCTCTCGCACACGTTTGCGCAGGCCGGCGAACAGTTGGTGGCGTTGACGGCCTACGACCGATACGGCAATGCGGAGGCCACCGTCGAGTCCTTCAACGTCGGTCCGGCGCCGTCACCGCCTCCCCCGCCGGTGACGCCGGCTCCCCTCGTCATCAGGGAACCAGTCACGCCGGGACATCTGACGGCCGCGCAGCTCGCCGCCAAGCTGGGCCTGCCGGGCAACGGCAAGAAGCTGTCGGGCAACGGCCCGTTCGGACTCGGTCACGCCGAATGCCCGCCGGCGTGCGGGGTGACGCTGCAGCTATATGCAAAGGAACCGAAGGTCTCGCACAAACGCCGCACGAGCAGGTGGGTGCTGGCCGGCAGCGCCCACCTCACGCTGTCGGCCAAAGGCGCCGGCTCGCTGACGGTCTCGCTCAACGCCAAAGGCCGCGTGCTGCTGCACAAGATCCACCGCGCCGCCGCCAGGTTGGTCGTGACCGTCGAAGGCCAGGAAGGCGGGACGTGGCAGATCGTGCGCTCGCTGACACTGACGCGCTGAACCGCCACAATAGGCGGGTGGCCATCGAGTTCTCAGCGCGCGTCTCGCGCATGCCGGTCTATCCGGCGGCCGGCGGCTATGCCGAGCGCGCGCCCACGGTTCGGCTCGCCTCCAACGAGACGCCCTGGCCGCCGCTGCCCGCGGTGATCGAGGCGATCCAGCGGGCGCTGCCCGGTCTCAATCGCTACCCCGACCCCACCAACTCGCTGCTCAAGCAGCGCCTGTCCGAGCGCTACGACGTACCCGTCTCGCGGATCGCGATCGGCAACGGCTCGTGCGACATCCTGCTCGCCGCAGGCGAGGCGCTGCTCGAGCCGGGGGCCGAGCTCGTGCACGCGTGGCCCGCGTTCTCGGTCTACCCGCACCTCTCCGCCGCCTCGGGCGCGCGCGCCGTGACGGTCCCGCTCGACGCGTGCGAGCGCCACGACCTGCAGGGGATGCTGCGCGAGGTCACAGCCGCCACGCGCCTGGTGATCGTCAACAATCCCAACAACCCCACGAGCACCGCGCTGCCCCTGCGGAGCATCGCCGACTTCCTTGAAGAGGTGCCGCGCCACATCTGCGTGATCCTCGACGAGGCCTATATCGAGTTCAACCTGCTCGATGACCCCGACGCCTCGATCGAGCTGCTCGACGCTCACCCCAACCTCGTGCTGCTGCGCACCTTCTCGAAGGTGTATGGCCTCTGCGGGCTGCGCGTGGGCTTCGCCCTGTGCGGCTCCGAGGACTTCCCGCGCGCCGTCGATCAGGTTCGCCAGCCGTTCTTCTGCAACGCCGTCGCACAGGTGGCGGCCGTGGAGGCGCTCGCGCACCAGGACGCGGTCACCGAGCGCGTCACGCGCACGATCGCCGAGCGCATCTCGGTCGACGAGCGCCTGCGCGCCCTGGGCATCGAGCCGGCCGACTCGCAGGCCAACTTCTGCTGGTTCGCCCTCGGCGAGGACGATCCCCAGGCCGCGGGGAAGCGCGAGGCCGAGGTCATGCGCGGCCTGGCCGAACGCGGCGTGCTCGTGCGCGGCGGCGGCGCGCTCGGCAGGCCGGGCGCGCTGCGCGTCACCTATGGCACCACCGAGGAGAACGCGATCTTCCTCGCAGCGCTTGAGGAAACCCTCTGACGTCTGCTACAAACCTCCTAGACGATCATGAAGACGACCGCATCGACATCCGCATCAGCACCCGCGTGTGCCCGCGCGTCGTACCGGTCGTTTCGCTGCGCCTGGCGATTTAGCTAGGCGCTCCGGCCGTGCCTTCGTCCGTGAACGGAGGCCACCCAGGCCGCACCGGGTCTCGCACGGGACCGAGCGCCGTTATCTGGGCCCACCCGCCCTCACACGCCCATCACGACACGCCCAAACGGCGTCGTTCTCGCGGAAAGACCATCGAGCACCCAAGATCGACCCGTACTTGAAAGGATTGAACCGATGATGATCGTCATGAAGGAGGCCGCGACCGAGGATGAGATCTCCTCGGTCATCGAGAAGATTCAGAGCGCCGGCGCGCTCGCCCACCCGATCAAGGGAGCCCGCCTCACGGTGATCGGGGCGATCGGCGACGTCGAGCAGGACGTCAACATCGAAAGCCTGGGTCTCGAGGGCCAGCCGGGCGTGGACCGCCTGGTGCCGATCCTCAAGCCCTACAAGCTCGCCTCTTCGCAGATCCGCCACGGCGAGCGCACCGTGCTCGAGATCGAGGGGCGCAAGATCGGAGGCGAGCACTTCGCGCTGATCGCCGGGCCCTGTACCGTCGAATCGCGCGAGCAGCTCCTGCAGACGGCCGACGTCGTCAAGGACGCGGGCGTGGCGATGCTGCGCGGCGGCGCCTACAAGCCGCGCACGTCCCCCTATGCTTTCCAGGGGCTCGGCCAGGAGGGCCTGCGCCTGCTCGCCGAGGCGAAGCAGCGGACGGGCCTGCCGATCGTCACCGAGCTGATGGACGCGCGCGACATCGAGCCCGTGCTCGAGGTGGCCGACGTCATCCAGGTGGGCGCGCGCAACATGCAGAACTTCCCGCTGCTGGCCGAGATCGGCCGCTCCGGGCGCCCCGCGCTGCTCAAGCGCGGCCTGTCGGCGACACTGGATGACCTGTTGATGGCGGCTGAGTACATCCTCAAGGAAGGCAACCCCAACGTGATGCTCTGCGAGCGCGGCATCCGCACGTTCGAGACGTCCTACCGCACGACGCTCGACCTGCAGGCGGTGCCGGTGCTCAAAGAGCTCTCCCACCTGCCGGTGGTCGTCGACCCGAGCCACGCCGCGGGGCGGCGCTCGCTGGTGGCGCCGATGTCGCTCGCCGCGGCAGCCGCCGGGGCCGATGGGATCATCGTCGAGGTGCATCCGAACCCCGACGAAGCCCTCTGCGACGGCCCGCAGGCGCTGCTGACCGACGATTTCGCCGACTACGTCGCGGCCGTGGAGCGCGTCGCCGCGCTCGCGGGGAAGGCGTTCAGCACCGCGTGAGGGTGGCGCTGCTCGGGGTCGGGCTGATCGGGGGCTCCATCGGCCTGGCCGCGCGCGCTCGCGCGGGCGCCCACGTCGTGGGATACGACCCGGACGCCAGTGTGCTCGCAAGGGCGGTGGCGGTGGGCGCGATCGACGAGCCCGCCTCGGAGCTTGCGGATGCCGTCGGCGACGCGGACTTCGTGTTCGTCGCCGCCCCCGTGGGAGCGGCGACGGACACCGCGCGGCTCGCGCTTGCCGCGGCCGGCCCCGACTGCGTTGTGAGCGATGTGGGGTCCACCAAGCGCCAGATCGTGGATGCGATCTCCGATCCGCGCTTCGTCGGCGGGCACCCGTTCGCGGGGGCCGAGACGGCCGGCGTGGAGAACGCCCGCGAGGATCTCTTCGACGGCGCCGTCTGGTGCCTCACGCCTGCCGCCGGCGCTGTGGCCACGGGCGTCGGGAGTGCCGCCGGAGCCACTGAGCCCGGGCGCGAAGCATCGCCGCCGCCCGCCGAGGCCGCGGGAGCGGCGCTCGAGCGCGTGCGCGCTTTCGTGGAGCGCCTCGGCGCGCGCCCGGTGACGATCGACCCCGGCGACCATGACCGCCTGATGGCGAGCGTGTCTCATCTGCCGCACGTGCTCGCCAACGTGCTGGTCGCCCAGGCCCGGCGCGCGGCGCGGATCGTCGCGGATACCACGTGGCTGAGCACAGGCGGCGCCCAGGAGGTGGAGGGGGCGCTCGGCGCGAACCCCAGCTTCCGCGACGCCACGCGCGTGGCGGGCGCGAACACGACGGTCTGGACCGACATCTACATGTCCAACAGCGACCTGCTCGCCGAGGCGCTCGACGAGGCGATTGAGGAACTGAGCGCGGTGCGCGACGCGCTCGACGCCGAGGACTCCAGCGCGCTCGCGGCGTGGAACGAGCGGGCGCGCTCGGAGCGCGAGAAGCTGCGGCGGTCCGGCCCGGCTCCGGGCTCGTAGGGTAGGGCGCGATGGATGTGCGCTTCGAGCCCTCGAGCGGGCTGCACGGCGAGCTGACCGCTCCCGCCGACAAGTCGATCTCCCACCGCGCCGCCCTGCTCGGCGCGATGGCGTCCGAGCCGACGCGCATCGAAAATTATCTCCACGCGGCCGACACCGACTCCACGCTCGCGGCGGTTCAGGCGCTCGGCGCGCTCGTGCAGGAGCGCGACGGGGTCATCACGGTGCGCGGCACCGGCCTGCGCGAGGCGCGCGAGCCCGACGAGCCGATCGACGTCGGCAACGCCGGGACGCTCCTGCGTCTCCTGCCGGGCTGGCTGGCGGCGCAGGAGGGCCGCTCGTTCACGCTCGACGGCGACGAGTCGATCCGCCGCCGCCCGGTCGACCGCGTGGCCGAGCCGCTGCGACTGATGGGGGCCGTCATCGACGCGCGCGAGGACCGCTTCCCGCCGCTCACGGTTCACGGCGCGCGCCTGCGCTCGATCTCCTACGAGCTGCCGGTGGCGAGCGCCCAGGTGAAGTCCTGCGTGCTGCTCGCCGCGCTCGCCGCCGACGGCGCCACGACGGTGGGGGAGCCCGCGCGCAGCCGCGACCACACCGAGCGGATGCTGCTGCGGGCCGGTGTCAACATCCACCGCAACGGCAAGCACGTGACGGTCGTCAACGCCGACGAGCTCGTGCTCGACCGCGTGGTCGTGCCGAGCGACCCGAGCTCCGCCGCGTTCGCGATCGCCGCCGGCGTGCTCGTCCCCGGCTCGCGCCTGCTGGTCCGCGACGTCGGCGCCAACTGGACGCGCACCGGCTTCCTGCGAATCCTGAAACGCATGCGGGGGATCGTGCTCGGCGACCTCGAGGACGAGAGCGGCGAGCTGATCGCGCACGAGCCGATCTGCGACCTCGACGTCGCGCACGGGGCGCTCGAGGGGACGTACGTCGAACCGGACGAGGTGCCGCTGGCGATCGACGAGCTCCCGCTGGTGGCGCTGCTCGGCTGCTTCGCCGAAGGGGAAACCGTGGTGCGAGGCGCCCAGGAGCTGCGCCTGAAGGAGTCCGACCGCATCGCCACCGTCGTCGAGGGCCTGCGCGGCCTGGGCGCCGACATCGAGGCGCTCGACGACGGCTTCGCCGTGGGCGGCACGGGCGGGCTGAAGGGCGGCGTCATCGACGCGGCCGGCGACCACCGCCTCGCGATGATGGGAGCGGTGGCCGGGCTTGCTTCGCGCGAGGGCGTCACCGTACGCGGGATGGAGGCGGCGGCGGTTTCCTATCCGGGCTTCGTGGCCGACATCGGAGCGCTGGCCGGCTGATGCGCCGCAGATGCTGATCGCGATCGACGGTCCCGCCGGCGCCGGCAAGTCCACGGTCGCCCGTGCGCTCGCTGACAAGCTCGGATACACCTACCTGGACAGCGGCGCCATGTATCGCTGCGTGGGGCTGCTCGCGCTCGAGCGACCCGCAGACGATCCGCCCGCGCTCGCGCGATCCGCCCGGATCGAGTTGGGCGGCGGCGTGCCCGGCAAGCGAGAGGATGCCCAACAGGGCGCACACGCCGCGGGGCCGGCGCGGCCGCGCGCGAGGATCGTCCTCGACAGGCGTGATGTCACCGACGCGATCCGATCGCCCGAGGTATCAGAGGCCGCGTCCCGTGTCGCCGCCGATCCGGGCGTGCGCGAAGCGCTCGTCGCCAAGCAGCGCGAGTTGATCGCGCTCGGCGACTGGGTCGCCGAGGGTCGCGACATCGGCACCGTCGTGGCGCCTGAGGCCGAGCTGAAGGTGTACCTCACAGCCGATTCGGCCGAGCGCGCCCGACGGCGCGCGGTCGAGCTGGGCGGCGATCAGGCGACCGTGATGGCCGAGCAGACGCTGCGCGACCAGCGCGACTCCACGCGCGCCCACAGCCCGCTGCAGGCCGCCCCCGGCGCCGTCGTGCTCGACACGACCGGCATGACGATCGAGCAGGCGGTCGAACGCATCGCGGAACTCGCGCGGGCCGCTGGTCGCTCAGCCTGACGGGTCGCGCCGGTCCTATCGAGCTGAGGTGGCCGATCCGGGCTCGGAAGCTCGCCGCCATGGGTTGGGGAAGGTGGCAGCCCCGACCGGCGAAGGTGGCCGCTCCGGGCTGCATGCCCCGGCCGGTCATACTCACCTGATGCAGAAGGTGGCCATAGTCGGATACCCCAACGTGGGCAAGTCCTCGCTCGTCAACCGCTTGGCGGGCTCGCGAGAGGCCGTCGTGCACGAGCGGCCCGGCATCACGCGCGACCGCAACGAGATCGAGTGCGAGTGGAACGGGCGCGCGTTCACGCTGATCGACACGGGCGGCGTGGACTTCCAGGACGAGGACCCGCTGTCCGGCTCGATCCGCGAGCAGGCGCGCACCGGGCTCGCCGACGCGCAGGTTGCGGTGCTCGTCGTGGATGCCCGCGCCGGCGTGCGGCCGGGCGACGAGGAGATGGCCGAGCTGCTGCGCCGCTCGCCTCTGCCGAGCATCGTCGCCGCCAACAAGTGCGACGGGGTGTCAGATCTCCCGCTCGCCGCAGACTTCCACCGTCTCGGCCTCGGCGAGCCGCTTGCGGTCTCCGCCACGCAGGGGCTCGGCTCGGGCGATCTGCTCGACCGGATCGTCGAGCTGCTGCCGCCCGAGGAGGACGAGGACGCCGAGGAGGACGTGATCCGCCTCGCGGTGATCGGCCGCCCGAACGTCGGCAAGTCCTCGCTCGTCAATCGCTTCCTCGGCGAGGAGCGCGTGATCGTCTCGGAGGTGGCCGGCACCACCCGCGACGCGATCGACACCCCCCTCGATGTGGATACCCCTGGGGGCACAGGTGGCCGGCGGCTGGTGTTGATCGACACCGCCGGGATGCGCCGCCAATCGAAGGTGTCGGACTCCGTCGAGTACTACACCACCCTGCGCTCCCAGCGCGCCGCCGAGCGCGCCGACGTCGCGCTCGTCGTATGTGACGCCACCGACGGGGTCACCTCCCAGGATCTGCGCGTCGCCGAGCTCGCGATGAAGGCCGGCTGTGCCACCGCGATCGTGCTCAACAAGTGGGATCTCCTCTCCGAGTCCGACCGATCCCCTGACGCCCCGGAGGGCGCGTCACGGCGGGTGGGTGCGGTGGGTGGTGTGGATCTCGACCACGAACGCGCGCGCGTCGCACAAAAGCTGCGCCTGCGCCCGCGCGTGCTCACCGCCAGCGCGAAGACCGGTCGCAACGTCTCGCGCCTGATCGCCGAGACGCTCGCGCTCGGCGACCGCCGCCGCGGGCGCATTCCCACACCGGAGCTCAACCGCTTCCTCGCCGAGGCCGTCCAGGCGCGCCAGCCGCCCGTCGGCACGCGCCGGGGCTCCAGCCAGCATCGCCTCAAGCTGATCTACATGGCCCAGATCGGCGAGTCCCCGCCGCGCTTCGCGATCCAGGTCAACTCGCGCGCGCGCGTCACGCGCGACTACGCCTACTTCATCGAGAACCGCCTGCGCGCCCGCTACGGCATGGACGGTGTGCCTCTGATCATCGACTTCGTCGAGCGCGGCACGCGCACGAGTACCCGGGCGGCATGAGGTCCGGTAGGAGGGTGGGCAGTCGTATTTGGGGGCGCCACGCGCGCGTGCGTGCGCGCGCGCGTGGCGCCGCCTTTGCGCGCATCTCGGCGCGCGCCGTCGCACGCGCCGAATAGACTGCGCTGACCTTCTTCAAGCGAGACCAGTGGAGCCGAGCGCAAAGACATGAGCCACCATTCCGACAGCGAGTTCCTGTTCACCTCCGAGTCGGTCACGGAGGGCCACCCCGACAAGATCGCCGACCAGATCTCAGACGGCGTGCTCGACGCCGTGCTCGCCGACGACCCCTACGGACGCGTCGCCTGCGAGACGCTCGTCAACACCGGCCTGATCGTCGTATCCGGTGAGATCTCAACCGACACCTACGTCGACATCCAGCACATCGCGCGCGAGACGGTCCGCAAAATCGGCTACGACAACGCGATCTACGGCTTCGACTGCGACACCTGCGCGGTCATCAACGCGATCGACAAGCAGTCACCCGACATCGCCCAGGGCGTCGACGCGGCGTACGAGACGCGCCACGACCCCGCCGACGAGGACGAGCTCGACCTCGCCGGGGCGGGCGACCAGGGCATGATGTTCGGCTACGCATCCAATGAGACCGACGAGCTGATGCCGCTGCCGATCGCCCTGGCTCACAAGCTCTCCAAGCGCCTCGCCGAGGTGCGCAAGGGCGAGGTGCTGCCCTACCTGCGCCCCGACGGCAAGACCCAGGTCACCGTGCGCTACCAGGACGGTCGTCCCGTGGAGATCGAAAAGATCCTGATCTCAACCCAGCACGCCGACGGCATCGACTCGGAGACCCTGATCAAGCCCGACCTGTTCGAGCACGTGCTGCGCCCGGTGCTGCCGGCCGAGCTCTACGACGAGAAGAAGCTGCTCAAGAACTTCCTCGTGAACCCCACCGGACGCTTCGTGATCGGCGGGCCGATGGGCGATTGCGGTCTCACCGGACGCAAGATCATCGTCGACACCTACGGCGGCATGGCCCGCCACGGCGGCGGCGCCTTCTCGGGCAAGGACCCCTCCAAGGTTGATCGCTCTGCCGCCTATGCCGCCCGCTGGGTGGCCAAGAACATCGTCGCCGCAGGCCTGGCCGACCGCGCCGAGGTGCAGGTCGCCTACGCGATCGGCGTCGCCCACCCCGTGTCGGTGATGGTCGAGACGTTCGGCACCGAGAAGATCGGCCGCGGGCATATCGCGCAGCTCGTCGACGAGCACTTCGACCTGCGTCCCGGCGCGTTCCGCGAGGAGCTCAAACTGCACCGTCCGATCTATCAGAAGACCGCCGCCTACGGTCACTTCGGCCGCGAAGACCACGACTTCACGTGGGAGAAGACCGACAAGGCCGAGGCGTTGCGCTCTGCCGCGGGGCTGCAGGCCTCGAGCGCCGTCGTCTGACCGGTGGTGGCCGTAGCTTTATGAGGTGCCCGCGCCCCCGTCCGCGATCGCCCAGGTCGAGCCGATGACCACGGCCCGCGCGTTGCGCGGGCCGTTCGACTACCGCTTGCCGCAGGACTTACGCGACGAGGTGACCGTCGGATCGATGCTCGTCGTGCCGTTCGGGCGGCGCGAGATCCTCGGCGTGGTGACGGCGCTGGCAGACCACAGCGAGGTCTCCGAGGAGAAGCTGCTCCCGCCGCTCAGAGCGCTCGAGCTCGGCGTTCCGATCGATCTCGTCGCGCTCGCCGAGTGGCTCGCCGCCGAGTACTGCTCGACGCTCGCCCGCGCGCTCGCGCTCGTGCTGCCGCCCGCGGCCACACGGCGCCTGAGCGGGCGCAAACGCCGCCTCGCGCCGCCTCGCCCCGAGCACATCCAGGTTGGCGCACGCACGGCCGAGCCGCCCGCGCTCACCGACGAGCAAGCCGCGGTGCTCTCCGAGCTCACCGACGCGCTCTGTGGCGGGGTCGCGCACACACGGCTGCTCGCGGGGATCACCGGGTCCGGCAAGACCGAGGTCTACCTGCGCGTCGCCGCCGAGACGCTTGAGCGCGGCCGCGGCGCGATCGTGCTCGTCCCCGAGATCGCGCTCACGCCGCAGATCGTAGGGCGCTTCGTCGAGCGCTTCGGAGACACGGTCGCCGTGCTTCACTCGCGCCTGACGGTCGCCCAGCGTCGCGAGGAGTGGCGTCGCCTGCGAGTCGGGGAGGCGCGCGTATGCGTCGGGCCGCGCTCGGCCGTGTTCGCCCCGATCGAGCACCTCGGCCTGATCGTCATCGACGAGGAGCACGACTCCTCCTACAAGCACGAAGGCGACCCGCGCTACGACGCGCGCGCTGTCGCCGCCCGCCGTGCGAGCGACTGCGGCGCGCTCCTGCTGCTGGGAAGCGCCACCCCGCGCCCTGAGAGCGTCCACGATGCCGCGGGCGTCATGCGGCTGTCCCGTCGCGTCGATGGACGGCCGCTGCCCGAGGTAACCGTGCTCGACATGTGCGATCAGGCGCATGGCCTTCACCGGCTCACCGCGCAGGCGCTCGCGGAGGTGCGCGCCTCGCGTGGCAAGGCGATCGTGCTGCTCAACCGCCGCGGCTGGTCGAACTTCCTCACATGTCGCGCGTGTGGGCGCGTGTGGGGCTGCCCGCAGTGTGACGTGGCGCTCGTCCTGCACCGCGCCGGCGGCATCGTCGCGTGTCATCACTGCGGCCACCAGGAGCCCGCTCCGCGTCGTTGCGAGTGCGGCTCGACTCTCGGTTGCCCGCCACGGCGCCGGCACCGAGCGCGTCGAGCACGATCTCAGCACAGCGCTCGACGATGGCGACTTTCCGGTCTTTCGTCTCGACGCCGACACGCGAGCGGCTCGGGCGCTGACGTCGGCGCGCTGCTCCGCCGCTTCCAGGAGGCCCCAGCGGGCGTCCTGATCGGCACGCAGATGGTCGCCAAGGGCCACGACTTCCCCGACGTCACGCTCGGCGTAGTGCTCGATGCCGACGCGACCTTGCGCTTTCCCGACTTCCGCGCCGAGGAGCGCACGTTCGCGCTCGTCACACAGCTCGCCGGCCGCGTCGGGCGTGGAAACGACGGCCGCGTGCTCGTGCAGACGATCGCGCCGTCAGCCCGCTCGATCGTGCACGCGGCCGCACACGACAGCGACGGCTTTCTCGCCGGGGAGTTGCGATCGCCGCCGGGCGCTCGACTATCCGCCCTTCTCAAGCCTCATCAGGATCGTGTGCGCAGCGGAGGAGTCGTCCCGGGCACACGCCGCGGCCGATGTTGTGCGCGCCGGCCTGGAGGGCTCCGGGGGAAGCGTTCTCGGTCCCGCGGCTCTGTTTCGCTTGCGCGGGCGTGAGCGTCAGGTGCTCGTTGTGAAGGCGCCCCCAGAGAGCCGCTCAGCGGTCATACGCCGCGTCGGCGCGGCGGTTGCGCACACGGCGGGCGCGCGCGGGCACGCCGGTGTGAGCTTCAGCGTGGACGTCGATCCGCAGTAGCCGCAAACCGGGGCCTCGCCCTAAACTCTGGGGTCGATGAGCGACGAAGAGTTCATGGACGCCGAGGTCGAGCCCGAGGAGGGCGCTCCGACCGTCGCCGAGCTCGACCCCGAGAGCGCGGGCACGCCGTGACGCGGCACTGCGCCACGTGCGCAAGTTCGGCGACCCCGTGCTGCGCGCGAGCGCGCTACCGGTCGACCGCTTCGACGCCACGCTCGCGCGATGAGATCGAGCGGATGGGGGAGCTCATGCACGACGCGCTCGGCGTCGGGCTCGCCGCGACCCAGCTCGGCGTGCTTCACCGCGTGCTCGTCTACCGCGCCCACACCGACGATCCGCTCACGGCGCTCGTCAACCCCGTCATCGAGTGGCGCAGCGAGGAGCTCGAGGTCGCCGAGGAGGGCTGTCTCAGCCTGCCGGGCGTGCACGTCGAGGTCGAGCGGCCCGCGCGGCTGCGCGCACGCGCGCGCGACGCGCACGGCGAGGAGATCGTCGTGGAGGCCGAGGGCCTGGAGGCGCGCATCATCCAGCACGAGGTCGACCACCTCGACGGCATTCTCATCCTCGACCGCATCTCGCGCGAGCAGCGCAAGCAGGCGATGCGGGCGATGCGCGAAGCGGTCGCCACCGCAAGCGCCGCGTAGTCGAAGGCCGCCATCACGGGTCGGGCCGGTGCCAGTTGGGCCGGCGGGCTGTCCTGGGTCGGGCCGGCGGGCTGCGGCCGGGTAGGCTGCCCGCACCTGTGCGTACAGTCTTTCTTGGCACCTCCGAGTTCGCCGCCGCCGTGCTCGGGCGCTTGGCGGGCGATCCCGCCGCGCCGGGGTCCCATCGCCCCGCGCTCGTTCTCACGCGCCCCGACCGTCCCGCCGGACGCGGGCGCAAGCTCACCCCGCCGCCGGTCGCCGACGCGGCCCGCGCGCTCGGCCTGCGAGCTCGCGCAACCGGAGAGCGTCAACGATCCCGGCCACCCGCGAGCTGATCGTCGAGCGTCGCCCCGGACGTGCTCGTCGTCTGTGCCTTCGGCGCGCTCGTCAAGGAGCCGCTGCTGTCCGGCTACGAGCTGCTCAACGTACATCCTTCGCTGCTCCCGCGCTGGCGCGGCGCCGCGCCGATCGAGCGCGCGATCATGGCGGGCGACTCCGAGACGGGCGTGTCGATCATGCGCCTCACCGCCGGCCTCGACAGCGGGCCGGTCTGCCTCGCCGCGAGCGAGCCCATCCGCCCCGATGACACCTACGGGTCGCTCGCGCCGCGGCTGCGCGCGGCTCGGGGGAGAGCTGCTCGTCCGGGCGCTCGACACGCTCGATCGCGGCGAGCCGCTGCCGTTCGCCGAGCAGGACGAGCGCCTGGCCACCTACGCGGAGAAGATCGGCCCCGCCCGACCGCCTGCTCGACCCGAGCCGCCCCGCCGCCGAGCTGGAGCGCGTGGTGCGCGCGCTTCACCCGCACATCGGCGCGCGCGTGGCGCTCGCCGACGGCACGCTGCTCGGCGTGGCCAAGTGCGCTCGCACAGGTCGCGAGGCGCCCTCCGGCAGGGGCGTCTACGTGAGCGACGATCGCCTGCTGCTCGCGTGCTCGCCCGGCACGCTCGAGCTGCTCACCGTTCAACCGCCGGGCAGGCGCCCGATGGACGCGGGGGCATACCTGCGCGGACATGCCGGCTAAGGCGCGCGTTTGCGCATACGCGGTGATACGCCGCGTGTTCGAGCAGGGCGCCTACGCCGACCGCGCTCTGCAGGCCGAGGCGCGCTCGCTCGACGCGCGCGACCGCGCGCTTGCGATGCGCCTCGCGTTCGGCGCCGTCCAGCGGCGCGGCACGCTCGACCACGTGATCGAGCGTCTCGCGGGGCGAGCACCCGCACGGCTCGACGCGCCGCTGCTCGCGGCGCTGCGTCTCGGCCTGTACGAGCTGCTGTATCTGAGCGGCGCCCCCGACCGCGCCGTCGTCGCGGACGCCGTCGAGCTGGCAAAGACACACAGCCCGTCCACCCGCGCCGGTCACGGCCTCGTCAACGCGGTACTGCGTCGTGCCGCGCGCGAAGGCCCCCACGCGCTCCTCGGCGATCTGCGCGAGGACACCCCGGAGCATGCCGCCGTCGCGCACTCACACCCGGAGTGGATCGCGCGACTGTGGTGGGAGGAGCTCGGAGCCCACGAAGCCCGTGCCCTGATGGCCGCCGACAACGAGCCCGGGGAGCTCGCGCTGCGCGTCAACACCCTCTGTGCCGACCCCCCCGCCGTCGCCCGAGCGCTTGGGGCGCCCACCCACACCGACCCCGAGCTGCCCGAGGCGCTCGTGCTCGACGGCCCATTCGACCTGCACGGCTCCGAGGAGTGGCGCTCGGGCGCCCTGCTCGCCCAGTCGCGCGCCGCGATGCTCGTCGCGCGTGCCGCTAGACCCCAAGCCGGGCGAGCGCGTGCTCGACCTGTGCGCCGCCCCCGGCGGCAAGAGCACCCACCTCGCCGCGCTCATGGGCGACGAGGGCGAAGTGCTGGCGGTGGAGCGCAACACCGCCAGGGCCGCCCAGCTGCGCGATACCGCGCGGCGGCTGCATGCCCGGTGCGTGCGCGTCGAGGTCGCAGACGCCACGTCGCCCAGGCCCGAGGGAGCTGTGTTCGACCGGGTGCTCGTCGACCCGCCCTGCTCGGGGCTCGGCACGCTGCAGTCGCGCGCCGACCTGCGCTGGCGCGTCACCCCGAAGCACGTGCAGGAGATGGCCGACGTCCAGGCGGCGATCCTCGCGGCGGGCGCCCGCGCGCTCCGTCCGGGTGGCGTGCTGGTGTATTCCACGTGCACCATCTCCCCGGCAGAGAACGAGCGACAGATAGAACGGTTCCTCGAACGTAGCACCCACTTCGCGCTCGATGACCTCACGCACGAACAGCAAATCCATACCCATCCACGGGCGCCGAAGCTCCTGCTGACGATGCCTCACCGCGACCACACCGCCGGCTTCTTCATCGCACGCATGCGGCGAATGGGCGAGCCCTCCCCGGGTAGGCTCTGAGCATGGAGAGCGACCATCCCACCCCGGCGAAAGAGCAGATCAATCTCGGGCCCCTGTGCCCGAACTGCGCCGAGCCGTGGCTGCGCCCGACCAACCTCCCCGGACGCTACCGCTGCGTCTACTGCCTGCACCGCTTCGAGCTCTCCTCGGTATGCCCCAGCTGTGGCGAGCACTCCACCATCGTGCGCATGTCCTCGACGTCGATCCTCAAGTGCAATAACTGTGGAGATTCCATGCTCATGCCCATATGAACACGCATGGCGGCGCCGGGCGGCGTCCTCCCTCCCTTATGTGCGCAGCACACCGCGGTCGGTGCGTCCTTGCCCGGCTTGCCCTGCGTGTCCATATGAGCTTGGTGTCTGAGAGAATCTGAGCGTGTCCCGAGGAGATCTCCTGCGCGAGGTGCGTGTGGCGCCGTCGATCCTGTCGGCCGACTTCGCGCGGCTCGGCGCACAGGTCGAGAAGGTGCTCGCCGCGGGCGCGCGCGTGATCCACGTCGACGTGATGGACGGCCACTTCGTCCCGCCCATCACGATCGGCCCGCTCGTCGTCGCCGCGCTGCGTGAACAGGTCGAGCAGGTTGGCGGCCTCCTCGACGTCCATCTCATGATCGAGCGCCCCGAGCGCCAGGTGGGTGAGTTCCTCAAAGCCGGCGCCCACTCGATCACCTTCCACGCCGAGGCCACGCCCCACGTGGCATACACCGCGAGCCTCGTGCGCGACAGCGGCGCGACGGTGGGCGTCGCGATCAACCCAGCCACGCCCGTCGGGGCACTCGCCGAGGTGGGAGAGCTCATCGACCTGGCCCTCTGTATGACCGTCAATCCCGGTTGGGGTGGACAGCCGTTCATCGAGCATTCCTTGGAGAAGATCGAACGCCTTCGACACATCCTCCCCGAGCGCGTCGCGCTGGAGGTGGACGGTGGAATCGGACCGCTCACCGCCGGGCCGTGCCGGGATGCGGGCGCGAACTTGTTCGTAGCCGGCTCCGCCGTGTTCGGGACGCCCGACCCGGCCGGGGCCTATCGGGCGATCGTGGAGGCCGCGCTGGCGGTCTGACGCGCGGGTGCGCCGCGCCTGTACACGGTGGCGAGCATCAATGCGAGCAGACCCGTCGCGCCGAGATAGCCGATCTCGGTGCGCAGCAGTTCTTCACCCACGAGCGGCAACAGCATCCAGGCGACGAACACGACAGCCGCCACGATCCAGCACATGGCTGCCATGCGAGCTTGGTTGCGGGCCAGCGCGGCCTGGTTGAGCGCCCCGGAGATCAGGTGCATGCCCATACCCAGCCCCATCAGCGCCAGGCCGGCGCGGCCGTAGTCGAAGGACTGGCCGAACAGCGCTTTCATGACCGGCGGACCGATCGCGAGCAGGCCGAGCGCCACCGCCCCGGCGAACGCCGCGATCGCGAGCACGGTCACGCGGATGGCGCGCGAGAACGCTTCGTGGCCCTCGGTCGCCTCCAGGCCCGTCAGGTGCGGAAGCAGGGAGGTCTGGATCGCCTGGAAGAGCTGCAACGGCGCCCGCGCGATCAGCAGCACGTTGAACACGATTCCCGCGAGCGCCACGTTCACGGACGTTACGTCGACGGTGAGCACCGCCGCGTTCAGCAGCGTCTGCTCGGAGAGCATCACGCCCGACACGGCGAAGGCGAAGCCCGACCCGCGCCGCAGCGACAGCTCGTCGGCGGCGACCGCCTCCTCGACCCCCTCGGTTCCCGGCCCGGCGAGCGCGGCGTCCAGCTCCTCGATCTCGGGCGCTCCCCGGCGCTCGCCGGAGCGTCGCGCGAACGCCGCGGGCACCACCACGAGCGAGACGAACGGCGCGGCGGCGATGCCCAGCGCGACCGCCGTCTGACCGCTCGCGATGCCCAAGCGCCA
Organism: uncultured Solirubrobacterales bacterium; assembly: GCA_963729925.1. Taxonomy (GTDB): domain Bacteria; phylum Actinomycetota; class Thermoleophilia; order Solirubrobacterales; family Solirubrobacteraceae; genus Palsa-744. Next base: position 61,017 of record CAVSPS010000011.1, read on the forward strand.
CCGCGAACACGAAGCAGAGCCGCGAGAGCGCCTCCATCAGCACGAGCCCGCCGAACAGCCCGAAGTACTCGTGGCCCGCCAGCCACCCGCGCGCGAAGTAGCTGGCGGCGTAGGCGAGCGTGCCGACGACGAGCACGTAGTACAGCGCCGCGTAGTGGTCGAACACGTTGTCGATCAGCTCTTCCTTCAGGGCGAGCGCCACCACCAGGAACGCGAGCGCGAAGCCGGCCTGGATCGCGAGCGGCACGCGCACCGAGTGCTGCGCGTGCCCGCGTGCGCGGCGGTCGGCGATCGTGCGCGAGAGCAATTGTTCGATCGGCCGGTAGATCACGGAGATGATCACGAACATCACCGACCACAGCAGGTCCACGCGCTTGGCCGCGACTTCGCCGAGCACGTGGCTTGCGATCGAGAAGTAGGCGAATGTCAGGACGCCGGTGGTGGCGATCCCGATCGAGAGCAGGCGCGCTCCGCTGCCATAGGAGCGGTCCTTTCTCATCGCATTCTGCCCGCTCCCCCCGCGCGCGCGGGGGGGTTGGCTGGACACGTTCTTAGAGCCGGACAAGCAGCATCGTCCAGGGGAACGGCGAGCGTGCCTCGGCGACCTCCCCATAGCGCGAGAGCAGCCTTGCGAACGAGCGCTTGGACCAGTGGTTGAGGTGGCCGGGGGTGTTGCCGAGGTCACTCCAGTAGGCGCCCCTCGCCATGTTCAGCATCCGCCACAGCGGCTCGCGCGGGACCGACACGAGCAGGTGGCGCTGCCCGCAACGTGCCATCTCCGCGAGCGTGTGCTCGGGGTCGGGGACGTGCTCGAGCACCTCGATGGCGCACACCAGGTCGAACTCCCCATCGGCGAACGGCAGGTTCTCGGCGCGCATCACGCGGTACTCGAGGTTCGGCGCCTGGCGCTCTGCCCAGCCCGCCTGGATCGACGGCTCCTCGAGATCGATCCCCACGACGCGCCGCTCGCCGAGCCGCTGCGCCCACTTGTGCACGAGCACGCCCTCGCCGCATCCCACGTCCAGCAGCGATCGCGGGCCCGCGGCGGCGAGCAGCTCGTCGAGCGTGCGCTCGAAGCCGTCCATCATGCGCCTCACGAGCGGGTTCTTCGAGCCGTACTTGTCGTAGGTGTTGCCGGTGACGATGCCGTCCTCTGAGACGGTCACCCCGCCGCTCATACCTCGACCGCCTTCTCCGCGCCGCGCGGCGCCTCGGGGGTCGAGTCCTCACCGGGCGCCGCCGCCGCCCCGGCGAGCGAGCTCGGCTTGGTCTCACCGCGCTCCCCCGTCGCCGCTTGACCCGGTTCGTAATGGGATGGCTCCACGCCGAGCTGCAGCTCGATGCGGCGCACCCGCTCGAAGGTCTTCTGCGTCATCACGCGCTGGGCGGCGAGCAGGTCGCCGATCACGCCGAGCGCCCACAGCACCACCGCCGCGATGAACAGCACCGCGCCGAGGATCAACGACTGCACGTGCCCCTTGCCGTTGCCTTCGCCATACGCCACCGCGAAGCGGATCCACACGGCCAGCGACACGAGGCCGATCAAGGCGGCGAGGCTCCAGAACACGCGCAGCGGCTCGTATTGCGCGTAGATGCGGAAGATCGAGATCGCGTTTCGCCGCACGTACGACCCCATCGAGGGGAACAGGCGCGACTCGCGCGTCTTGGGGTTCGTCCGGATCGGGACATGATCGATCGCGACGAGTTGCTTGCCCGCCTGGATGATCGTCTCCAAGGTGTAGGTGAATTTCGAGACGACGAGCATCTGGATCGCCGCCTCGCGGTTGTAGGCCCTGAAGCCCGAGGTCGTGTCGGGCACGCTCGTGGAGGACGCCTGGCGCACCACCCACGAGCCGAGGCGCTGCAGGCTCTTCTTCAGCCACGAGAAGTGCTCGATGTTGGTCACCTCGCGGTCGCCCACCACCATGTCTGCGCGACCTTCGAGGATCGGACGCACGAGCTTGGCCACGTCCGGCCCGTAGTACTGGTTGTCGGCGTCGGTGTTCACCACCACGTCCGCGCCCAGCTTCAAGCACGCGTCGAGCCCCGCCTGGAAGCCGGCCGCAAGGCCCTTGTTGTTCGTGAGACGCACTATGTGGTCGATGCCGTGCGCGCGCGCCACCGCGATCGTGTCGTCCGTCGAGCCGTCGTCCACGATCAGCCACTCCACGACGTCGAACCCCTCCACCTCGCGCGGCAGGTCGGCGAGCGTCCGCGGCAGCTGCTCCGCCTCGTCGAAGCAGGGGATCTGGATGATGAGCTTCACCGAATGGAAGCCTATCCCGTCGGCCCCGCGTGTCTGGTGTGTCTGTATCGAAGATCCCGCCCACCCGGCCTCGAAGATCCCGCCCACCCGGCCTCGAAGATCCCGCGCACCCGGCCTCGAAGTCCCGCCCACCTGGCCTTGAAGGTCCTATCCACCCCGCCCACCCGCGCGCGTGGGTCGGGGGCCGGCGTGGAGGAATGCGCGCCCGGGTGGGTGGGCGCGCCATAGATAGGCTCTACGGCCGGATGGCAAGCGCAACGTTGATCAAGCCCCACCCGCACGGGCCGGGCGATGGGAGCGGGGGGGTGGGTGGGGTGGGTGGGCTCCCCTGAATCAGAGGCTCCGTGCAACGCCCGCCTCGACGTGGGCGAAGCTCGCGCTCGGCGCCATGTGCGTGCTCGCGCTCGCCGGCTACTTCGCCTTCCCCACCTATCCGACGTATGACTCGTTCTACGCGCTGCTGTGGGGACGCGACCTGCTGCACCTGCACATGCCCGACTTCAGCGTCTATCGCGGTCCCACCGAGCATCCGCTCGCGATCGCCTTCGGAGCGTTCTGCTCGATCTTCGGGCAGGGGGGAGCGCGGCTGGTGGTGCTCGGCTCGATCGCCTCCTTCGTGGCGCTCGTGGCGGGCTCCTACCGGCTCGGACGGCTGTGCTTCGGGCCGCTGGTGGGCGCGGTCGCCGGGTTGCTCGTGCTGAGCCGCTTCTTCGTCGAGAACCTCGCCGCCCAGGGCTACCTCGACATCTCCTACGTGGCGCTCGTCGTGTGGGCCACGGCGCTCGAGGTCGAGCGTCCCCGGCGCGGGCCGCTCGTGTTCGCTCTGCTCGCCGCGGCCGGCCTGTTGCGCCCCGACGCGTGGGTGCTCAGCGGCATCTACTGGCTGTGGTGCGCCTGGCCGGCGGACACCGGCACGCGCTTGCGCTACCTCGGCCTCGCCGCGATCGCGCCCGCGCTGTGGATCGCCCTTGACGCGATCGTCACCGGCAACCCGCTCTTCTCACTGCATTCGACCTCCGGGCTCGCCGTCGAGCTCGGGCGCACCAAGGGGCTCTCGGGCGTGCTCTCCTCCACCTGGGCCTACGCGGTGCGGATCGACAAGCTGCCGGTGGTGCTCGGTTCGATCGCCGGGATCTCGATCGCGATCTGGCTGCAGCCGCGACGCGTGCTCGTGCCGCTCGTGGTGCTGGTCACCCTGTTGTTCGTGTTCGTCGCCGAGGGCGCCGCCGGGGCCTCGGTGGTGGATCGCTACATGGTGGGCGCCGCCGTCGTGATGCTCGTCTTCTGCGCGCTCGTGCTCGGCGGCTGGTCGATGCTCGAGCGCGGGACCATGCTGCGGCGCGTGTGGATCGCGGGCGCCGCCCTGCTCGCCCTCTACGGGACGGCGTCTGTCGCCGCGACGCTCAGCCTCACAAGCCTGCGCAACACGCTCGCCTACCACGAGGACTTCCACGAGGGGCTCGTCGCCGCGCTGCACGCCCCCGCCGTGAAGGCCCGATTGAAGCGCTGCCCGCTGCTGTCGCTGCCGAACAACAAGCTCATCCCGGACGCCCGCTGGATCCTCGACACCGTCGGGCAGCGCGACGTCGTCGCCCGCTCCCAGGCGAGCGCCGACGCGGCGAAACGCGCCTACGCGCTGCGACAGCGCATCCGCCGCGGAAGCGTCGCCGTCTACCCGCTCGGCGCCGCGGTGTTCTTCGAGGCGATCGTGGACGTGGGCGACGACCCGCGCGACCAGGTTCCGCTGGCGGGCTTCAAACGCGTCTACACGAGCCGCTACTACGCGGTCTATGCCAACTGCTGAGCCTGACGGCGGCTCGGGCGAGCCGGCACGGCCGCGGCCGGCGGCGGGGAGCGTCGCCGGCGATTCGCCCGGAGCGGCGCTCGCCGGTGCGGCGGTGGGGGTGGAGAGCGCCGGCGAGGAAGGCCCCGCGCGCGCGCGTGCACGCGCGCGTGGCGTCCCTCAGCGCGACATAGGACGCTGGGCCTGGCCCGCCTTGGCGCTCGTGCTGCTGGCGGCGCTCGGACTGCGGCTGTGGGGGATCGGCCAGGGACTGCCATACATCTACAACATCGACGAGGCCGGACATTTCGTGCCGAAGGCCGTCGACATGTCCGCCCACGGGTTGAACCCGCACTACTTCGTCAACCCCCCCGCGCTCACCTACGTGCTGCATCTCGTGTTCGTCGTGTGGTTCGGCGGTCGCCACGGGGTGCTCCGCGAATACGCCTCGCACGCCGACCGTGTGTTCCTGGTGGGGCGCGTCACCGTCGCGCTGCTCGGCGCGGCGGCCGTGTGGCTGCTCTACCTGCTCGGAGCCCGCCTCTTCGACCGCCGGGTGGGCCTGCTTGCGGGCGCCATCGAGGCGGTGGCGTTCCTGCCCGTGTTCTACGGCCATTTCGCGCTCAACGACGCCGCCACGCTGCTGCCGCTCACGCTCTCGCTGTTCGGGAGCGCCGGCGTCCTGCGGCGCGGGCGCATGCGCGACTACGCGCTCGCCGGGCTCGGCCTCGGTCTTGCGTGCGCGAGCAAGTACACCGCGGGCATCGCGATCGTGCCGCTCGCCGCGGCGGTCGCTGCGCGCTACCTCGACTCCGTGGATCCGATGCCCACCCACACGACGCCCACCCACACGACGCCCACCCACTCCGGGGGGCGCCAGGTGCTCGCGGGGATCGCGGTCGCGGGGGCCTGCGCCCTCGGCGCGTTCCTGCTCGCCAACCCCTACGCGCTGCTCGACTTCCAGCGCTTTCACTCCGAACTCGTCCACCAGTCGAGCCTCTCAGAAGAAGCGCAGGGCAAGCTCGGCGCGCCGAGGCAGAGCGGGCTGCTCTATTACCTGTGGTCGTTGACCTGGGGCCTCGGATGGGCGCCCGCCCTCGCCGCGCTCGGCGGGGCGATCGCGATCTGGCGTGGCGATGCCCGCATCGGCTGGCTGCTCGTGCCGGCGCCGCTCCTGTTCCTCGGTTTCATGGGCCTTCAGGATCGCTACTTCGGGCGCTGGCTGCTGCCGATCTTCCCGATCGCGTGCATGCTCGCCGCCTACTTCGCAGTGGCGTTGGCTCAGCGCGCATGCCTTCGGCTTGGCCGGGTTGGCGGCATGGGGCGTGTTGTTCGCGAGAGCGTGCCCCACGCGCGCGCGTGGGGCACGCTCTTCGCGGTCCTCGTGGGGGGCCTGGTGGCGACCCTCCTGCTTGCCCAGGGACTGCTCTACAGCATCCACAACGACATCGTGCTCGCGCGTGCGGACACGCGCAACCTGACCCGTGACTGGATGGTCGCGTACGTCCCGCGCGGCGCGCGAATCGTGCTCGAGCCGGTCGTGCTCAGTTCCTGGATAGAGGAAGGCGGGCTCGCGCCGGGCGCTACACGCTGGGCGAAGTATCCGGCGCTGCAATCGGTGATCGCGCCGAACGGCGCGCTCGCGCCGCAGACGAGCCATACGGTGGCGCTGGAGGACTATGAGACAACGCTCAGCCCGGCGCTGATCGGATGGTACGAGCGGCTGGGCTATTGCTGGGTGGTGAGCGGCTCGACCGAGTCCGGCCGCGCGCTCGCGAACCCTCGCGCCGCGCCGCTCGCCCTCGCCTACTACCGCGCGCTCGCCGCCCGCGCGCAGATCGCCTACCGCGTGTCTCCCTACGCGCCGGGCTCGCGTCCGCCCGCGTTCAGCTTCGACTGGACCTTCGACTACTACCCGCTCTCCTACGAGCGGCCCGGCCCCGAGATGACCGTCTACCGTCTGCGCGGCGGGCGCTGCGAACGGGGCGCTACGGGCGTCTCTCGATAGGCCGTGAGACATCTCACAGCCACCGCGACACGGCCGTCCATCCTCGAGGAACCCCTATCCTGGTTGAGGGCATGGCAAACACCACAGACACCGACCGCGCCCATCTCGCACGGGCGATAGAGCTCGCCCAGCACGGAGAGGGGGAGGTGAAGCCCAACCCGCTCGTGGGAGCGGTCGTCGCGCGCGACGGGCAGATCCTCGGCGAGGGCTGGCACGAGCGCTACGGCGGACCGCACGCCGAGGTGAACGCGATCGAGGCGTGCGACGGCGGCGATTTGAGGGGCGCCACCCTCTACGTGTCGCTCGAGCCTTGCTGCCACGAGGGCAACACGCCGCCGTGCACAGACGCGATCCTGCAAGCGGGCATCGCACGCGTGGTGGTGGCCTCCGACGACCCCACCGAGAAGGCATCGGGGCGCGGGCTCGGGATCCTGCGCGACGAGGGCGTCGAGGTGCTCGTCGTCGACGGTGAGCTCACCGCGCGCGCACGCCTGCTCAACCAGCCGTTTCGCAAGCATGCGCGCGTGGGGCGTCCCTGGGTGCTCTTCAAGTCGGCGATGACCCTCGACGGCAAGGTCGCCACGAGGGCTGGAGACTCACAGTGGATCAGCGGCGAGGAAAGCCGTCTGCTCGCTCACACCTGGCGCGCGTCGGTGGACGCCGTGGTCGTAGGGATCGGCACCGCGCTCGCCGACGACCCGCAACTCACCGCCCGGCCCGAAGGGGTGCTGGCAGAGCTTCCGCGTCAGCCGCGGCGCGTCGTGTTCGACTCGCTCGCGCGGCTGCCCATCGGCTCGCAGCTGGTGAGCGCCGTCGAGAAGATCCCGCTGACGGTGGTCGTGTCGCGTGCCGCGGCACGCTCGGACACCGACGCGCTGGAGGCGGCCGGCGTCCAGGTGCTCGTCGCCACGGGCGAGAACGAGCCCGCGCGCGTGCGCTCGGCGCTCGATCAGCTCGGCTCGAGCGCCGTCGCCTCGGTCCTGCTCGAGGGCGGACCGCATCTCGCCGGGGCGTTCCTCGATGCGGGTGAGATAGACGAGATCCGCCTTTTCCTTGCGCCGATCCTGCTCGGTGGGCGCACGGCGCGCGACCCGCTGGAGGGGGAGGGCGTCGAGCGCATCTCCGAGGCCCTGCGGGCGCTCAGCTTCGACTGCGACCGCGTCGGCGAGGACCTCCTGATCTCGGCGCGCTTGCGCGAGTGGTAGCTGAGAGGCACGTATGGCTGCGCTGGACGGCGTCCTCGGTCGTTCGTGTGCAGAGCACACTTCACTCCCTGCGTCCTTGCCCAGCTTGCCCTACGTGTCTCTCAGCGGCTGGAGTTGGAAGAGAATCCGTGTATGAGTCAATCGAGAAGGATGAGCTGAAGGAATGTTCACGGGACTGATCGCCGATCTCGGGAGCGTCGCGAGCATCGAGCGCGACTCCGATGGCGCCACCTTCGAGATCGCCACGAGCCTCGCCGGAGAGCTCGCCGAGGGCGACTCGGTGGCGGTCAACGGCGTGTGTCTCACCGCGATCGCGGTGGACGGCGGGAGCTTTCGCGCGCAGGCGATGGCCGAGACGCTCAGGCGCTCCTCGCTGGAGCGCCTCACCGTCGGCTCGCTCGTGAACCTCGAGCTCGCGTTGCGAGCCGACGGGAGGCTCGGCGGGCATATCGTGCAGGGGCACGTCGACGGGACCGCGACGATCGAGGCGGTGCGCGAGGAGGGCTTTGCGCGCGTGCTCGACGTCGAAGTCGACGAGGCGCTCGCGCGCTATCTGGTGGAGAAGGGCTCGATCGCGGTGGACGGTGTGAGTCTCACCGTGAGCGAGATTCGCGACGGCGGCTTCTCCGTGTCGCTGATCCCCGAGACGCTCTCACGCACGAGCCTCGGGGAGGCACGGCCAGGGGATCGGGTCAACATCGAGGTGGATGTCCTCGCAAAGCACGTTGAGCGACTCATGGAGGCCCGGATATGAGCCAGTCGAAGACAACGACCCCGTTCGCCACAATCGAGGAGGCGATCGAGGAGATCAGGCAGGGCAAGATGGTGGTCGTCTGCGACGACGAGGATCGCGAGAACGAGGGCGATCTCACGATGGCCGCCCAGTTCGCCACGCCCGAGGCGATCAACTTCATGGCCAAGGAGGGGCGCGGGCTGATCTGCCTCTCGCTGACCTCCGAGCGTTGCGACGAGCTCGGGCTCGATTTGATGGCCGCCAAGAACGAGTCGTCGTTCGAAACGCCGTTCACCGTGTCGGTGGAGGCACGCGAGGGCGTCACCACCGGCATCTCCGCGCACGATCGCGCGCACACCATCCAGGTCGCGATCGATCCCGAGAGCGCGCCACGCGACCTGGTCCAGCCCGGTCACGTCTTTCCACTCAAGAGCCGCGCCGGCGGCGTGCTCGAGCGGGCCGGCCAGACCGAGGCCGCCGTCGATCTCGCGCGGCTCGCGGGCCTGAACCCCGCCGGGGTGATCTGCGAGGTGATGAACGACGACGGCACGATGGCGCGCGTCGCGGACCTCGTCGACTATTGCGCTCGCCATCAGCTGAAGATGATCACCGTCGCTGACCTCATCGCCTACCGCAGGCGCCACGATCGGCTCGTCGAGCGAGTCGTCTCGACGCGCCTGCCGACGGCGTTCGGCGACTTCGAGGCGGTCGGCTACCGCTCGCTCCTCGACGACAAGCACCACGTCGCGCTCGTCAAGGGGGACGTGTCAGGCCGCGAGGACGTGCTCGTGCGCGTGCACTCGGAGTGCCTCACCGGCGACGTCTTCCACTCGCTGCGCTGCGACTGCGGGGAGCAGCTCGCCTCCGCGCTGTCGATGATCGAGCGCGAGGGGGAGGGGGTGCTGCTGTACCTCTCCCAGGAGGGGCGGGGCATCGGTCTGCTCAACAAGCTGCGCGCCTACCGTCTGCAGGAGGACGGTCTGGACACGGTCGAAGCCAACGAGCGACTCGGACTGCCGGCCGACCTGCGCGACTACGGGATCGGCGCGCAGATCCTCGTCGATCTCGGTCTCAGCTCGATCCGGATTCTCACGAACAACCCCAAGAAGATCAAGGGGCTCGAGGGCTACGGGCTGTCGGTCAGCGCGCAGGTTCCGATCGAGCACGCGCCCAACGAGCACAACGAGGCATACCTGCGCACGAAGGCTCAGCGGATGGGGCACATCCTGCACCATCAGGGCCTCAACCTCGACGAGGAGCTGCTGCGCGCCGAGCGCGCCGGCGACGTCGCCCGCTCCTCGCCCGAACAGCCGGGCTCGGGGCGCGAAGGCTCGGCCGAGCCGGAGGATGAGCACCCTGAAGGGCACAAGCGGTGAGCGAGCGCTACGCGATCGCGATCGGACGCTTCTATGAGGATCTCGCCGAGCGCCTCGAGCGAGGCGCTCGCGAGGCGTTCGCGCTGGCCGGGCACACCGACGTGGAGGTGTTCGACGTGCCCGGCGCCTTCGAGCTGCCGCTCGCCGCGAGCTACGCCGCACGCTCGGGCCGCTTCGCCGGCGTGGCGTGCCTGGGAGCGGTGATCCGCGGTGAGACCGACCACTACGACTACGTCTGCGCCGAGACGGCGCGAGGTATCCAGGAGGTGGCGCTCAGCACGGGCGTGCCGTGCGCGTTCGGGGTGCTGACGTGCGAGACGATGGAGCAGGCGCTCGCGCGCGCGGGCGGGGGCAAGCGCGACCAGGGCCGCCACGCCGCCGAAGCGGTGCTCCGCATGGCCACCCTGCGCGCCGAGCTCCAGAGCGGCTAGACTGGCGGACCTCATGGCCAAGGTATGTCACAGCTGCGGGAAGGGTCCCGCGTTCGGAAACAGCCGCAGTCACTCGATGGTCGCAACCAAGCGGCGCTTCGACCCCAACCTCCAGAAGGTGAAGGTCCTGGTCGGAAAGGCGCCCCGTCGCGTGTACGTGTGCACCCGTTGCCTGAAGGCCGGCAAGGTCACCAAGGCCCTGTAGGGCCGACCGAACCGGGAGACACTCGCACGCTCGCATCCCCGAACCGGCCAGCTGCGTCAGGCTGCGTCCTCGGCCGCTTATGTGCGAAGCACACTGCGCGGCCTGCGTCCTTGCCTGACTTGCCTCTCGGCCCTACAGGCGCTTCGGGTGTAACCGGAGGTTGTGATGGTATGTAGCTTGCCGGTGAGGGGTTGCCGGTACATCCAGATGGATCGAGAAGGTCGTTAGAGCCGTGACCGACACGAATCTGATCCGCTTCAGGGCGGCGGTGGCAGGGGCGCTTGCGCACCTGGAGTCCCGCCGCGAGGAGGTCAACGATCTGAACGTGTTCCCGGTCGCCGACGGCGACACGGGCGACAACATGATGCTGACGCTCAAGGCGGTGCTCGAGGAGCTCGACCGTCTGCAGGGCAGCGACTCCTCTAAGACCATCGACGAGATCGGACGCGAGGAGATCGTCCAATCGGTCGCTCGTGCGGCGCTGCTCGGAGCCAGAGGCAACTCTGGCGTGATTCTCTCGCAGCTGATCAGGGGCGCCGCCGAGGAGCTCGTGAGCAGACCCGGTCAGCTGATCGACGCGGCTTTGATCGGCGCGGCGCTGGCGAACGCCGCCGACAAGGCCTATGCGTCGGTGCGAGAACCGGCGGAGGGCACGATCCTGACGGTCGCCCGCGAGATGGCCCACGGCATCATGGGCGACGTGGCGCACGGCCGGGACGCGGAGGCGCTCGGACCCGCCACCGAGCCGGCGGAGCAGGACCTCGCGATCGCGAACACGCTCGAGCGCGCCGTGTCGGTCGGTCAGGAGTCGGTCAAGCGTGGCCCGGAGCTCTTGGCGGCGCTGCGCGAAGCGGGCGTCGTGGACGCGGGCGGCTACGCGCTGACGGTGATCTTCGCCGGCGTGGTGGCGGCGTTGCGCGGCGACGCGCCGCCCGATCTCGACCACTATGCGCCCGCCAAGATCACTCATCCCGAGCACAGCTCGAGCACCTACCGCTTCTGCACGAACTTCGCCGTGACTGGGCGCGAGTTGGTCCCCTCGCGCTTCACCGAGGCGCTCGAGGCGCTCGGCGACTCGGTGCTGGTGGTGGGCGATCTCACGACGCTGAAGGTGCACCTCCACACCGACGATCCCGAGCGTGCCACAGCGCTGTTCCACGGCGCGGGCGAGGTGTCGCACCTCGACGTTGCGGACATGCGTGCGCAGGTGGCCGAGCGCGAGGAGCGCCTCGCCGCGACATCGGGCGCAGACCGCGCGGCGCCGGCGGCCGGCGGTGGTGTCGGGGACCTTGCAAATGGGGTGCCTCGCGCGCACGCGCGCACGCGCGCGGGGCATCCCGATTCGCGCACACCGACCCCTCCCAACGCCCGGCCTGGCCACGACCGATCGCCGCGCGTGCGCTGCGGCGCGCTGGCGGTGGTCAACGGGGCCGGGCTCACGCGGATGTACCGCGAGCTCGGGGTGCACACCGTGGACGGCGGGCCGACGTTGAACCCCTCGACATATGAGCTGCTCGCCGGAATCCACGAGGTGCCGGCCGAGGAGGTGGTGGTGCTGCCCGGCAGCGCGAACGTGGTGATGGCCGCCGAGCGCGCCGCGGAGCTGTCGGAGAAGAACGTGCGTGTCGTGAACGCCACGAGCCAGCAGGCCGGTCTCGCGGCGGCGGTGGCGTTGCAGAGCGATCGCGACGTGCGCGAGAACGCTCGAGCGATGGGCGAAGCGCTCCGGGCGCTGCGCATCGGCGCCGTGGCGCAGGCTGCGCGCCCGGACGCGCGGGGCCGCTTCGAAGAGGGTGACGCGGTGGGGTTCGTCGACGAGGAGATGCTCGCGTGGGGCGAGCCCCGCGAGACGCTGCTCGCGGTGCTGCGGGCGCTCGCGGCCGATGCGGAGCTGATCAGCGTGCTCGCCGGCCTGGATGCGCCGCTCGGGCTGGAGCACGTCGAGGCCCTGATGAACGGCGAGGTCGAGCTCGAGGTGTGCGACGGCGGCCAGTCCGCCTACTGGTGGCTGCTGGCAGCCGAGTAGGCAGCCGAGTAGCGCACCGTGCGTGCGCGGCATCGGGGGAGGCGACCGGCGCGGGCGGTCATCATCCTTCGTTGGAGATGCCGCACGCCACCGCCATCGCGACGGCCACCGCGACCGCCGCGCTCGGATCGCACGCCCCTGCAGGACATGCGCGACGGCCCATGCGCTTTCGCCGGATCGCGGCGGCTCGCCTGGGAGGAGATGCTGGCCGCGCCGGTGCGCTGGCCGCGGCCCTCGCGCCTGCGCGAGCCGCTGAAGCCGCCGGCCGGCAAGGCTCGCCGATGGGATGACGGCGCTCGGTCTGCACACGGTGGGCGATCTGCTGGAGCACCTGCCGCGCGACCGTCGCGAGGCGCGCGCGGTGGCGCGGCTGCGGGTGGGCGAGCAGGCGACCGTGGCGGTGCAGGTGCGCTCGATCGCGGGCCGCCCGGTGCGCCGGCGCGGGATGCGCGGACTGGTGGAGGCGACCGTGTTCGACGAGAGCGGCTCGATGCGGGCGACGTTCTTCAACCAGCCGTGGCTCGTCGATCGCTATCCGCCGGGCACGCGCGTGGTGCTGCACGGCAAGGCCGACCGTGGCGGGCCGCTTCCGCGTCTCCCACCACGCGCTCGGCTCGGACGATCGGCTCGGCGGACGGAGCAGGCGCGGTCGGTCGCCCACTACCCGGCGGCCGAGGGCGTCAGCTCGACCCAGATCCTCACGCTCGTGCGCGAGGCCAGGCACGGCCTGCGCGATGTCCCGGAGCCGCTCGCGGCGCGCGATCCGGGTCGCCGAGCGGCTGCCCGACCGCGCGGCCGCGCTCGCGGCCATGCACTTCGCGCGGCGGCGGCGAGGCGCCGCGCGAAGGACTCCGGAGACTCGCCTTCGAGGAGCTCCTGCTGACCCAGCTCGCCTTCCTTGTGCGCCGCGGACGTCGCGTCGGAGCGGGCGCGCGCCAGACCGCTGCGAGGACCCGCCGACGCTGAGCAGGCGCTGGCTCGAGCAGGCGCTGCCGTTCGAGCTCACCGGCGATCAGAGCGCGGCGATCGCGAGCGATCGGGCGAGATCTCGAGCGGGACAGCGCCGATGCAGCGGCTGCTGATGGGGGAGGTGGGCAGCGGCAAGACGGTGGTGGCGCTGTGGGCGATGCTGCGCGCGGTCGAGCACGGCGCGCAGGCGGCGCTGATGGCGCCCACCGAGACGCTCGCCGAGCAGCATTTCGCGACGCTGCAGCGCCTGCTCGGCGCCGAGCCGGTGGCGGTGGCGCTGCTGACCGGGTCGACCCCGGCGAGCCGGCGGGCGGACACGCTCGGCAAGCTCGCGAGCGGCGAGCTGTCGCTCGTGGTGGGCACGCACGCCCTGATCGAGCCGGACGTGCGCTTCCGCGAGCTGGCGGTGGCGGTGGTCGACGAGCAGCACCGCTTCGGGGTGCGCCAGCGCGCGGCGCTCGAGAAGGCGAGCCGGCCCGGACTCCCCACATCGCTGCACATGACCGCCACGCCGATCCCGCGCACGCTCGCGCTCGCGCGCCACGGCGACCTCGACCGCAGCGTGCTGCGCGAGCTGCCGCGAGGGCGCCGGCCGATCGACACGCGCATCGTCGCGGGCGAGGAGGGCCGCGCCGAGGCTTACCGAGCGCTCTGCGCGCAGCTCGATGCTGGACGTCAGGGATATGTGGTGTGCCCGCTCATCGACGAGCGGCAGGACGGCGCGGCGCAAAGCGCGAGTGAGGCGCGCGCAGCGACCGGCGAGTTCGAGCGGCTGGGACGCCATGAGCTCTCCGGACGGCGTCTGGCGCTGCTGCACGGGCAGATGCGCCCGCGCGAGAAGCAGCAGGCGATGGAGGAATTCGCGTGCGGGCGGGCTGACGTGCTGGTGGCGACCACGGTCATCGAGGTGGGGGTGGACGTGCCAAACGCAACGGTGATGCTTGTTGAGAACGCCGAGCGCTTCGGCATCTCACAGCTGCACCAGCTTCGCGGTCGTGTCGGGCGCGGGGAGCACCCCTCGACTTGCCTGCTGGCCGGCCCTCCCGCCTCAGCGCGCCTGCGGGCGCTGGTGGAGCATTCCGACGGGTTTCGCCTCGCCGAGATCGATCTGCGCTTGCGCAAGGAGGGCGAGCTGATCGGCACGCGCCAGTCGGGGCTCGGGCAGTTCGATTTCGCGAGCCTCCCCGAGGACGGCGACCTGCTCGAGCGGGCGCGGGCGCGCGCGAAGGCGATCCTGCGCGAGGACCCCGACCTGCGCGGGCCGCTGCATGCGCTGCTCGGCGAAGCGCTCCAGGACGCTTTCGGGGCGCAGGCGCTGCTGCCGATCCCCGCATGAGCAAGGAGAGCCGGCCGTGCGGGTGATCGCCGGACGCTTTGGTGGGCGCCGTCTGAAGGCGCCGCGGGGAGAGAAGACGACACGGCCCACCTCCGATCGGGTGCGCGAGGCATGCTTCTCGATGCTCGGAGATCTCGATGGGACAGTCGCGCTCGACCTGTTCGCCGGGACGGGGGCGCTTGGGATCGAGGCGCTCTCCAGAGGCGCCGTGCGGGCCGTGTTCGTCGAGCGCGACGCCGCCGCTCTGCGGGCGTTGCGAGGCAATCTGGACGCGCTGGGACTCGCCGATCCGCAGGTCCAGGTGAGGGTCGGGGACGCGCTCGCGGCGTTGCGCGCCGCACGCGAGGCCGGCGAAACGTACGATCTCGTGTTCGTAGATCCTCCATACAGCCACGCCCGCGAGCTCGAAGGCGAGCTGGGGCCCCTGTTGCCGGGCCTGCTCGCGCCGGGAGCGAGGGTGGTTGTGGAGAGCGATCGACGAGCCCCGTTGCGGCTGCCGCTTGGGGTGGGGCGCGAGAGACGCTATGGAGACACCGTGATCACAATTCACACCGACGCCACGGAGGGCGACGATGCACGTCAATAGGTCCATTGCAGTGTGTCCCGGGTCCTACGACCCGATCACAAACGGCCACCTGGACGTGATCAGACGCGCCGCCGACCTCTACGACGAGGTGGTCGTGGCGGTCGTGGATCGCTCGGTGCGCAAGGACAAGACGCTGTTCGACATCGACGAGCGAATGGCCTTCATCAAAGAGGCGCTCAGCGACCTCCCGGGCGTGAGGGCGGAGCCTTTCAACACGCTCGTGGTGGACTTCGCGAGGCGGGTTGGGGCCAAGGCGATCGTGAAGGGATTGCGGGCGATCTCGGACTTCGAGTATGAGCTTGAGATGAACCAGCTCAACCGCAGACAGGATCCCGAGATAGAGTCGGTGTATCTGATGGCAAGCCCCCAATACAGCTTCCTGTCTTCCAGCGGCGTCAAGGAGCTCGCCACGTTCGGCGGGCGGATCGACGATCTGGTGCCGCCACGGGTGGCAAAGCGCTTGCAGGAAGAGCTGCGGCGCTGACGAACTTTGGTTGACGTGAGACCCATCCCCAGACCCAACCCTGCTCATATGTCGTGGCGCGGGACACGCCGCGGAGGTGACCGCTGATGGACGTGCTGGTGCTGATCGACAAGCTCGACGACTTGGTTCACAACGCCAAGCCGGTGCCCCTCACCGACCAGGTGAGGGTCGACAAGGAGGAGATCTACGACATCCTCGACCAGATGCGCGCGACGATCCCCGAGGAGATCAAGCAGGCGCGCTGGATCGTCAAGGAGCGTCAGGAGATGCTCGCCGAGGCCAAGAAGGAGGCCGAGCGGATCGTCAAGGACGCGCGCGAGCGCCAGGAGCAGCTGGTGGGCGAAGAGGAGGTCACCAAGCAGGCCGAGCGCGCCGCCGAGGACATCGTCGAGGACGCGCGAGCGCGCGAGCGCGAGATCAGGCTCGGCGCGGAGGACTACGCGGATGAGATCCTCAACACGCTCGAGGTCAACCTGTCGAAGTTCATCGCGGCCGTCCAGCGAGGCCGCGAGCGGCTGCAGGGCAAGGACGAGCCGGCTGAAGTCAGTTGAGCACTCGCCGCGTTGGCTCGTGGCGGCCCGTTTCGGGTAGGGTCCCGCGCGTGAGCACGCCCGCTGAAGCACCGCCTGGAGGTCGCCAGGACCCTGCTCGGCACCGGCATGATCGCGCCGGTGCGCCCCGACAGGGCGGTGCGCTCGATCGTGGCGCTCGGCGCTGGGGTCCGACGCCGGCGGCTGCGTACACGGGCTCGGCGGCACGCTATCCCGGACCGTCCCGCGATCGTCGACGAGCGCGGGACGCTCACCTTCGAGGAGGTGCACCGGCGCACCAACGCGCTCGCGAACGAGATGCGGGAGGCGGGCATCTCCGAAGGCGACGGGGTGGCGATCATGTGCCGCAACCATCGCGGCTTCATCGAGGCGACCGTCGCCTGCTCGAAGCTGGGGGCGAGCGCGCTCTACCTGAACACCGCGTTCGCGGGCCCGCAGATCACGGATGTGATGCGCCGCGAGAACCCCGCCGGGCTGGTGTACGACGAGGAGTTCGCGAATCTCGTGAGCGACGGCGGCGAGGGACGCAAGCGGTTCGTGGCGTGGAGCGATCCGGGCGCCAGCCCGCAGGACCCGCTCGTCGAGGATCTGATCGCCGGCGGGAGCACCGACGATTGCAAGCCGCCGGCCGAGAAGCGGCAGGTGGTGATCCTCACGTCGGGCACCACCGGGCACGCCGAAGGGCGCCGCGCGCAAACAGCCCGACTCGCTGGAACCGGCGGCGGCGCTGTTCTCGAAGATCCCGCTGAAGGCGCGCGAGACGACCATGATCGCCGCGCCGATGTTCCACTCGTGGGGCTTCGCCCACTTCACGCTCGCGCTGCCGCTCTCCTCGACGCTCGTGCTGCGCAGGCGCTTCGACCCGGAGGACACGCTGAGGGCGGTCGCCGAGCACAGGGCGAGCGCGCTGGCGGTGGTGCCGGTGATGCTGCAGCGGATCTTGGAGCTGGGAAAGGAGACGATCGACAGCTATGACGCCCACGCGCTGAAGATGATCGCCCTGAGCGGCTCGGCGCTGCCGGGGGAGCTCGCGCTCCGCGCGATGGACACCTTCGGCGAGGTGCTCTACAACCTGTACGGCTCCACCGAGGTGGCGTGGGCGACGATCGCCACGCCCGCGGACCTGCGCGCCGCCCCCGGCACGGCCGGCAAGCCGCCGATGGGCACCGTGGTGAAGCTGCTCGACGGCGAGGGGCGTGAGGTGCCCCGAGGCGAGAGCGGGCGGATCTTCGTCGCCAACGAGATGGTGTTCGAGGGATACACGGGCGGTGGTGGCAAGGAGATCGTCGAGGGCCTGATGAGCACCGGCGACGTCGGTCGCTTCGACGCGGGCGGCCGGCTGTTCGTGGACGGGCGCGACGACGAGATGATCGTCTCCGGCGGCGAGAACGTGTTCCCGCGCGAGGTCGAGGACCTGCTGGCCGACCACGACGGGATCGAGGAGGCGGCGGTGATCGGTGTACAGGACGCCGAGTTCGGTCAGCGCCTGAGGGCCTTCGTGGTGTGCCGCAACGGGTCGGGGCTCAGCGAGGACGCGGTGAAGGAGTACGTGAAGCACAACCTCGCGCGCTACAAGGTGCCCCGCGAGGTGGTGTTCTTGAGCGAGCTGCCTCGCAACGCCACCGGCAAGGTGCTCAAGCGCGACCTGCGCGACGGCGGCTGACACGACCTGCGGGCCCGCGCGGGTGGCGGGTGGCCAGAGGCTTGACGCGGGTTCCCCGGAGGCTGAGAATCGTGTTCGGAAGGACCTCAGAGGGGGAGATGTGTGATGTTCTATTTTGAAATTTTGCGATAGTCTATACAATATGTATCTATAATGGTAAAATTTCAAAAGAACATGTTGACCTCCCCTCCTATTTGACCTCCCCTCCTTATCTTGGGTCAGCGCGTGTCAGCCCTCCATGACGGACATCCAACTCGCGTCGAGCCTCTAGCCTGAAGACGATGACCGTAGTGACGCACGTTCTCGACCTGGGGGGCATGCGCCTGGGCGCCGGGGAGGGACGGCGTCTGGACCTCGCCGTGAAGATCGAGCCCCTTACGTTGGGCGGTGAGCCGTATGCGGCCGGCCCGGACGTTGTGCCGGTGAGGCTCGACGTGTCGCGCATGACCGGCAACGGCTATGCGCTTCGGCTGCGGCTCGCGGCGACGCTCGTGGGGCCATGTATGCGCTGCTTGAAGGACGCTGCCCTCCGGATCGAGGTCGATGCGCGCGAGGTGGACCGCCCGGGCGGCGGGGAGGAGCTGTCGAGCCCCTACCTGGCGGATGAGACGCTCGACCTGGCCGGCTGGGCGCGCGATGCGCTTGCGCTCGCGCTGCCCGTCCAGGTGCTCTGCCGGGAGGACTGCGCGGGGCTGTGCGCCGTCTGCGCAGCAGACCTGAACGAGGTGGGGCCGGATCATCGGCACGAACGACCGCCCGACCCGCGCTGGGCGAAGCTGAGCGAGCTCAAGCTCGAATAGCGCAGGTCATCGTCTCGCCGCGGCTATTTCCAACGCGGCTACTCTCAACGCGGCTATTCCCGATGGGGCTTCCGATGCGGCTATTACATCTCGGCCCTGGTAGCCTGTGCCGCCGATGGCGGTCCCCAAGAAAAAGCAGTCGCACAGCCGCACGGCGCTGCGGCGGGCCAACCACAAGATCGACGCGCCCGCCGTGAACGAGTGTCCTCGCTGTCACAGCCCGCGCCGCCCGCACCGGGTGTGTCCCGTGTGCGGGACCTATGCGGGCCGTGAGGTCGTTGCCCCAGAAGCGCACGGCCACGACCACGATCACGAGTAGTCAGTGAGCGGACGGCCCGCTCCCCCCGACGGTCAAGCCGCATCGGACGACGCCGCGCGCGCGCGGCCCGTCGTCGTGGCCGTCGACGCCAACGGCGCCGATATGGGTCCGGCCGAGGTCGCCGCCGGAGCGGCGCTCGCCGCCGAGCAGGGGGTGCGTGTGCTCCTGTTCGGGCCCGCCGAGCAAATCGGACCGGCGCCCATTGGCGTGGAGGTGGTGGACGCGCCTGTGTCGGTCGCCAAGAGCGCCGACCCCGCCAGAGCGGTGCGCGCCACGCCGCAGGCATCGATCGTGCAGGCCGCGAAGGCCGTCGGCGGGGGTCGCGCGCAGGCGCTGGTGTGCGCCGGCGGCACGGGCGCGGCGCTAGCGGCGGGACTGTTCAACGTGAAGCGTGCGCACGGAGTGCATCGACCGGCGCTCGCGCTGCCGATACCGGTGCCCGGCCGCGCCGTGACGCTCCTGGACGTCGGCGCCAACGATCAGGCGCGCAGCGAGCATCTCGTGCAGTTCGCGTTCATGGGCGCCGCGTTCGCCAAGGCGGTGCTCGGCGTCGAGCATCCGCGCGTGGGATTGCTCTCGAACGGTGAGGAGCGCGACCGCGGCAGCGAGCTGGTGCTGGCCGCGGGCGCCGCGCTTGCAGAGCGGGCGCGCGAGGACGGGCTGCGGTTCGTGGGCAACGTCGAGGGCGGCGACGTCGTCGGCGGGGTCGCCGATGTGATCGTCACGGACGGCTTCACCGGCAACATCGCGCTGAAGCTGATGGAGGGCGTCTCCCAGACGATGCTCGGCGCGGTGAGAGACGCCGCGAGCTCATCGTTGCGCGGCAAGCTCGGCGGGATGCTGCTGCGCCCCTCGCTCAGGGGCTTTCGCGAGGACATCGACCCGGAAGGCCAGGGCGGGGCCTACCTGCTCGGGCTGCGCCGTCTCGCGGTGGTCCCCCACGGGCGCTTCTCCAGGCACGGTTTCGCGCAGGCGATCGTGCGCGCGGAGCGGGGCGCCCGCGAGGATGTCGTGGGCGCCACGCACGCCGCGCTGCGCGACGCGGGAGCTTTGAGGAAGGCTCCCCTGTCCGCCGATCCGGCTAGCCTGGCGGGCGAATGACCCGCGAGCAAGTGTTCGTCCTGATACAGGCCCACCTGGCCGACGAGCTGGATGTGGAGCTCGAGCGGATCGTGGAGGGCACTCGCTTCAAGGAGGACCTGGAGGCCGACTCGCTGGACCTCTACACGCTCGTGCAGGAGCTCGAGGACACATATGGCGTGCAAATCTCAGACGAGCAGGCCACCGACATTCTGACGGTCGGCCAAGCGGTGGATTTCGTCGATGGCTGATCATGGCCGCATGGCGGCGCTGGACGGCGTCCTCCGATTGGAGATCGATGGGATCTCCGATCGGCCAGCTTATGTGCTCAGCACACTGCGCTGGTGGGTTGGCTCACTTGCCAGCTGCCTGGCCCCGCCGGGCTGGACGACGTGATGACTGAGCAGACGCTGCTGCTGGTGGCGCTGCTGGACGAACTGCCGGAGGAGCTCGCGCGGCAGGTGTTCACGCATGCCTCGTGGACCGAGCGGCGCAGCGACTCCTACACGCGGCTGGCGTTCCTGGGCGACAGCGTGCTTGCGCTGGCGCTCACCACGCACCTCTATCCGCGCTCTGAGGCGGAGCACTTCGGAGCGGGCCGGCTCACGAAGATTCGCGCCCAAGCCGTCTCCGGACGCTCGTGTCGCGCTGTGGCCGAACGCTTGCGGGTGGGAGAGCGCCTGCGTGCCGCGGCACCGGAGAACGGCGAGGGCAGGCTCGTGGGGCTGCTCGAGACCGAGCGGGTGCTCGCCTCGGTCATCGAGGCTGTGATCGGCGCGTGCTATCTGCACGCGGGGTACGAGCGCACCGCGGAGGCCGTGGTGGAAGCGTTCGCGCCCGAGATAGAGCATGCGCTCGACCATCCGCTCGACTTCAAGTCGGCTTTGCAGGAGCAGCTCGCACGACGCGGGGAGACGATCGAGTATGAGGTGACCGACGAGCACGGTCCACCACACAACCGCACGTTCGTGGTGGTGGCTCTGGTGGACGGCAAGCCGCTTGGGAAAGGTTGTGGTCGCAGCAAGAAGCACGCCGAGCAGCAGGCCGCCAACGAGGCGCTGGAGAGCCTCGCGAAGGCATGAGCACGCATGGCGGCGCCGTGCGGCGTCCTACCGATTGGAGATCGATGGGATCTCCAATCGGCCAGCTTATGTGCAAAGCACACTGCGCGGGGCGGGTGGGCCTCCTATTTCTTGCACGGCTTGCCCTGCGTGCCCATGCGGCTCATGGCAATACTCGCGAAGATCGGACCAATCGATGCACCTGAAGTCGCTCACCCTGAAGGGCTTCAAGTCGTTTCCCGACCGCACGAAGCTCGACTTCGGCCCCGGCGTGAGCGTGGTGGTGGGGCCGAACGGGTCGGGCAAGTCCAACGTCACCGACGCGCTGCTTTGGGCGATGGGCGAGCAGTCGCCGCTCGCGGTGAGGGGCCAGTCGATGCAAGACGTCATCTTCGGCGGCGGCCGCGGCGTGCAGGCGCGCGGCTCGGCGGAAGTGGAGATCGTGCTCGACAACTCCGACGGCACGGTGGACGTGCCGCTCGCGGAGATCTCGATCGTGCGGCGGCTCGACCGCTCGGGCGAGGGCGAGTATCGCCTCAACGGCGCCCGCTGTCGCTTGGTGGACGTGATCGAGGTGCTCTCCGACACGGGTCTAGGCAAGGAGACCCATTCGGTGATATCCCAGGGACGGGTCGAGGCGATCGTGACCTCCAAGCCCCGTGACAGGCGCCTTTTGATCGAGGAGGCGGCGGGCCTCGGCAAGCATCGCAAGCGCCGTCGCCGGGCCCAGCTCAAGCTCGAGCGCACGCAGGAGAACCTCGACCGGGCGCTCGACGTGGAGCGTGAGGCACGCACGCGCCTGCGCCCGCTCAAGCGCCAGGCCGAGGCCGCCGAGTTGCACGAGCGCTTGGAGCATCAGATGCTGCAGGCGCGCTGGGAGCTCGCGCGCGAGGCCGTGAGGGCCAGGCGCGAGGAGCTCGTGGACGCAGAGGTAGGGGTGCGGGCGGCCAGGGCGGCGCGCGCGCAGATCGAGTCGCGCTTGCAGACCGTGGTGGCGCGGCGCGGGCAGGCGGAGAGCGCGCTCGCGGAGCGCACGGAGCGCCACGACGCGTTGGCGCGGCGGGCGTATGAGGCACGCTCGGCCCGCGAGCGGCTGCAGATGCGCGGCGAGCAGGCAGCCGCCACCGCCGCGACCGTGGCCCAGCGGGCGAGCCGCATCGAGATTGAGCTCGGGGCGCTCGAGCAGAGCCATCGGGACGGCGAGGCGAGCAGCGACCCCGCGGTATCTGCACAGGCGGCGAGCGAGGATCGCGTGCGGGCGCTCGAGACCGCGCTTGCCGAGATCGACGGCGAGCGCGAGCGTGAGAGCGAGCGTGAGATCGAGGGACTGGAGAGCGAACGCGAGCAGGCGGATGAGCGGGCGGCACAGATAGAGGTCGAGCTCGAGGCGGCCCGGGAGGACCGCAAGCGCGCCGAGGAGCGCCTCGAGGCGGCACGTGCCGGGCGCATCTGGACGACAACCTGGAGTGAAGTGCGCACGGTGATCGTGGATGGCCTTGAGCACATGCTGTCCCTGGAGGACAAGCATGAGCGAGAGGTGGCGGCCGGCGAGCTGGCGGACCGGGCTGAGCGCCTTGCAAGGGGGGCGATCGAGCATGCGTTCGGGGAGCTGAGCGGGTTGGAAAAGGAGCGCGAGCAGACCGAGAAGGCGGTGCGAGAGCACGAGCGCCGGCTGTCCGACGCGGCCGAGGCTCGACGCAAAGCGGCGTGGCTGATCGAGCAGCGCCTTGCCGCGCCCGAGCAGGGCCCGCTGGCCGTGCGCCGCGCCGAGCTGCAGGGTGAGCTCGCCGCGGAGCGCAGAGCCGCGGAGCGCAGAGCGGCAGAGGAGGCGCAGCGGACGCAGCGGATCGAACGGTTGCGTGCCCAGCGCGCAAACGATGTGGAGCTGGCGCCGCGCGCGGCGCGCTTGGCGGAGGCGCTTGCGGGCGCCGGTGAGGCGATGGGGGGACTGCTCGCGCAGATCGAGGAGCTGCTCCGTGGGGATCGCGCGGCAGGCGAGCAGGTGTCGGCCGAGCTACGCGCATGCGCGCAGGAGGAGGCCGAGATCCAGACGGCGCTGCGGGTCGAGGGCGAGGCGGTCACGGGCGCCGAGGTGGCGGCTCAGCGCCTGCGCGACCAGGCGTCGGAGGCCGAGGAGGAGCTGCGCAATGTTTGCGAGCGGCTGGAGCTGCCGGCGCCCGGGGCGCCGTCTGACGGGGGCGCCGGGCCGGAGCGGTCCAAAGAGCCGGTGGAGCCAATGGGCGAGGAGCAGGAACAGGCGCTCAGGGCGCGCCTGGAGCGTCTTGCTCGCAGGCGCGAGCAGCTCGGTCCCGTGAACCCGCTCGCCGGGCAGGAATACGCCGAGGCGATCGCCCACGTCGAGGAGCTCGAGGAGCGGCGCACGGACCTGGAGACCGCGCTGCGCGAGCTGAGAGGTGTGATCCGGGAAACCGACCGTCAGATCCACGAGACGTTCACCGAGACCTTCGACGCGGCGGCGCGCAACTTCGAGGAGCTCGTCGGGGACGTGTTCCCGGGCGGCAGCGGACGGTTGCGACTGGTCAAGGACGAGCAGGCCCCGCGGCAGGTGCTCGGAGGGCAGCCGGCGCCCGACGGCGGACAGGGCGCCGACGCCGAGAGCGCCGCCGAGATCGAGACCGAGGGAGGGGACGATGAGCGGGAGGACGGTGAGCGGGAGGGCGAGGACCGAGGAGATGCTGGGCGTGGAGATCGAGATAACACCGGCCGGCAAGTCCACCAAGCGGCTGTCGCTGCTCTCCGGCGGAGAGAAGTCGATGACCGCGCTCGCGTTCCTGTTCTCCGTGTTCCTCGCGCGGCCATGCCCCTTCTACGTGCTCGACGAGGTCGAGGCGGCGCTCGATGACCTCAACCTCGACCGCTTCCTGACGTTGCTGCGCCGCTACGCCGACCGCGCCCAGTTCATCGTGATCACCCACCAGAAGCGCACCATGGAGGCCGCCGACTGGCTCTACGGCGTGTCGATGGCCGACAACGGCGTCTCCAAGGTGCTCTCGAGGCGGCTCCCAGCGGAGGAGCCGGCTCCCCAGGTCGCGCCGGTCGCGTAGGGCCGTGCCGCGCGACTGGGCCGATCTGTTCATCGCCGACGCACCCGACGGCTCCGCTGAGAGCGCGCAATCGGGGGAGGGCTCCGAGCGCCGCCGCGGCTTGCTGGCGCGCCTGCGAGAGAACCTCTCGAAGACCAGGCAGGCGCTCGGCTCGGAGATCCACGCGACGCTGTTCCAGGCGCTCGACGAGCACACGTGGGAACGGCTGGAGGAGGCGCTCATCATGGCGGACGTGGGCGCGTCCACGACCGCATCTGTCGTGGGGACCCTCGAGGCGGAGGCCACCGAAGGCGGGCTCACCGGCGGGCAGGCGCTCTCCGAGCGGCTCGTCGAGCTGCTGGCCGACATCGCCCGCAGCGAGGACGCACGCATCGACGTCCGCGCCAAGCCGACCGTGATCCTCGTCGTGGGGGTGAACGGCACCGGCAAGACCACCACGATCGGCAAGCTCGCCTGGCACCTGCGCAAGGAGCTTGGGATGAGCGTGCTGCTCGGCGCGGCCGACACCTTCAGGGCTGCCGCCACCGAGCAGCTACAGGAGTGGGCGCGGCGCGCCGGCTGCGAGATCGTCACCGGGCTGGAGGGATCCGACCCGGGGTCCGTCGCGTTCGAGGCGGTGGCGCAGGCGCGCGGCAGGGGAGTTGACGTGGTGATCGTGGACACCGCCGGGCGCCTTCACACTCAGGACGATCTGATGGGCGAGCTCGCGAAGGTGCGCCGCGTGATCTCAAGGCAGCTGGACGGCGCGCCGCACGAGACCCTGTTGACGGTCGACGCCACCACCGGCCAGAACGGGTTGCGCCAGGCCCGCATGTTCGCCGAGTCGGCGGGAGTGAGCGGGATTGTGCTCACGAAGCTCGACGGCACCGCGCGCGGGGGCATCGCGCTCGCGATCGCGCGCGAGCTTCAGCTGCCGGTGAAGCTGATCGGGATCGGCGAGCAGCTCGAGGACCTGCGGCCCTTCGATCCGGACGACTTCGCACGCGCGCTCCTCTCCGAGGCGTGAGCGGCATTCCAGTCCCGCCGGCGGCCCGTGCGCTCGCCATTTGGCGGCGAGCGGTCACGCGCGCTCGTCGCTGAGGGATAATCCAGTCATGGACGCTTGGATCGTCTGGTTGGTGGTCGCGTGCGTGCTCGGTGTGGGCGAGATGCACCAGGGCGGCTTCTACCTCGCGCCGTTCGCTCTGGGAGCCGCGCTCGCGGCCGTCGTGGGCCTGCTGGGCGTCGGCCTGGCGCTGTCGGGCGTCGTGTTCCTGGCCACGTCGGGCATCGTGTTCGGAACGCTCCGCCCCGTGGCGCGCCGCCACCGCAGGCTGCCCCCGTCGATCAGGACGGGCGCCGCCGCGCTCGTCGGTCGCAAGGCGATCGTGCTCGAGCGGATCGCCAACGACGAGGGAGTCGGCTGCGTGAAGATCGACGGCGAGGTGTGGACTGCGCGCAGCTTCGACGAAGACCAGGTCTTCGACCCGGGCGAACGCGTCGAAGTCGTCGAAATACGCGGCGCTACAGCGCTTGTGATGCACTGAGACACTCCTCGGGCCGGAAAGCCCGATAGAAAGGAAGAACCAACTCTTATGGCCGCTCTCATCGTTATCGCCGTAGTCGTGCTGTTCGTGCTGGTCGTGGCGGCGCGCACCATTCGTGTCATCCCGCAGGCGCGCGCGGGGGTGGTGGAGCGGCTCGGTCGCTACAGCCGCACGCTCGAGCCTGGCCTGACGATCGTCACGCCGTTCATCGACCGCGTCAAGCCGCTGGTCGACTTGCGTGAGCAGGTGGTGAACTTCGCACCCCAGTCGGTGATCACGGAAGACAACGTGGTGGTGGGGATCGAGACGGTGCTGTACTTCACGATCACCGACCCGCGTTCGGCCACCTATGAAATCGCCAACCCGCTGCAGGCGATCGAGCAGCTGACCGTCACCACCTTGCGCAACGTCATCGGCGGCCTCACGCTCGAGGCGACGCTCACCGCTCGCGAGAACGTCAACACCGAGCTGCGCGTGGTGCTCGACGAGGCCACCGGCAAGTGGGGGATCAGGATCAACCGCGTCGAGATCAAGTCGGTCGACCCGCCGCCTGACATCAGGACGGCGATGGAGAAGCAGATGCGCGCCGAGCGCGACCGCCGCGCGGCGATCCTGACGGCGGAAGGCGAAAAGCAGGCCCAGATCCTGACGGCCGAGGGGGAGAAGCAGGCGGCGGTGTTGACGGCCGAGGGGGCACGCCAGGCGGCGATTTTGCGTGCCGAGGGCGAAGCGAAGGCGATCGACACGGTCTTCACAGCGATCCACGAGGGTCGCCCCACACGCGATCTGCTCAGCTACGAATACCTGCAGATGCTCCCGCAGCTCGCCGAAGGCGACTCCAACAAGGTGTTCGTCATACCCTCCGAGTTCGCCGAGGCGTTCGGCGGGATCGGCGAGGCGATCGCGCGACGCGGCGAGCACAAGCCGCCCGCGGCCGGGTCCGCCTGATCGGCGCCCGCTGTCCGCGCGCGACGCGCCGCTTCTCGGCGGGTTGTGTGTTGGCGTACGGGGGGCCTCGCGCGTGCACGCGCGCGCGCGAGGGCTCCTGCGCGAAGCCTGAGGCTGCGAGAATTGCGGTACTGATGTTCGACTCCCTCGCCGAGAAGCTGCAGGCCACGCTCGGCGACGTGCGCGGGCGGGGCACGCTCACCGAGAAGGACATCGACCAGGCGATGCGCGAGATCCGCCTCGCGCTGCTGGAGGCGGACGTCAACTTCAAGGTCGTCAAGCGCTTTACAGACGACGTGCGGGACCGCTGCGTGGGCGCGGAGATCGTCGGCAAGCTCAACCCCGGCCAGCAGGTGGTGAAGATCGTCGCCGACGCGCTCACCGAATTGATGGGAGGCCCATCTACCCAGGGACCGAATGAGGACCCGCCCACCCTGAGCTTCTCGCCGCGGCCGCCCACCGTGATCCTGATGGCGGGTCTTCAGGGATCGGGCAAGACGACCGCCACCGCGAAGCTCGCGCGGTACCTGCGCGAAGAGCATTCCTGCACGGTGGCGCTCGCCGCCTGCGACGTATACCGGCCCGCGGCGGTGGAGCAGCTCGTCAAGGTGGGCGCCCAGGCGGGCGCCGCCGTGTATTACCGAGCCCCACCCACCCCCGACCGCGACCCGGTGCAGATCGCGGTGTGGGCTCTGGAGCGTGCCACCCAGGAGGGTAAGGACGTGTTGATCGTCGACACGAGCGGACGCCTGCACATCGACGAGGCATTGATGGCGGAGCTCGTGAAGATCCGCGATGCCGTCAAACCGCACGACGTGCTGCTCGTGGTGGACGCGATGACGGGTCAGGACGCGGTGAACGTGGCGGAGCGGTTCGCCGCGTCTGTCCAGTTCGACGGCGTTGTGATGAGCAAGCTCGACGGCGACGCGCGCGGCGGCGCCGCCCTGTCGGTCAAGGCCGTCACCGGCAAGCCCATCCTGTTCGCCTCCACGGGCGAGAAGCTCGACCAGTTCGAGCGCTTCCATCCAGACCGCATTGCTCAGCGGATACTGGGGATGGGCGATGTGATGAGCCTCATCGAGAAGGCCGAGCGTCAGTTCGACGAGACCCAGGCCGCCGATCTGGAGCGCAAGCTGCGTCGCAACGAGTTCGGGCTGGACGACTTCCTCGATCAGCTGAGGACGATCCGCCGGATGGGTCCGCTCACGAACGTGCTCGGCATGATCCCGGGCTTCGCGGGCGCTCAGCTGAAGGGCATGAAGGTCGACGAGCGCGAGCTGGACCGCGTGCAGGCGATCATCCTCTCGATGACACCCGAGGAGCGCACCCGTCCCGAGCTCATCAAGGGATCGAGACGGCTGCGGATCGCGCGGGGGTCTGGCACCAACGTGCAGCAGGTCAACCGGCTCGTCAAGCAGTTCGACCAGATGCGCAAGGTGATGAAGCAGGTCGGCCGCGGCAAGATGCCGGACCTTGGAGCGCTGATGCGCCAGGCGCGCTGACGGGATCGGTGCGGCCGACCACCCGCTTCGCCGGCGGTGCCCGCGGCGCCCGCCGACCACCGTCCCGTCAGAAGCTGCTGTTGATCGCCTACCCTCTAAGCTCTCAAGCTGACTTCATGGCATTTCGTAAGCATTCAGAGAGGAAATCGTGTCGGTAAGACTCAGGCTCACGCGAGTGGGCGCAAAGAAGAACCCGGTGTGGCGCGTGGTCGTCGCCGATCAGCGCTCCCCGCGCGACGGTCGCGTGATCGAGACGATCGGCCACTACAACGCTCAAACGGACCCCTCCACGATCGTGATCGACGAGGAGCGAGCCCGCAGCTGGCTGGCCCGCGGAGCGCAACCTTCGAACACCGTGCGAAAGCTGCTGCGCATCCAGGGCATCGCAGCCTGAGCGCTACCTGGCCGGCGAGGAGTCCCTGGTGGCGAGAAACGAGAGAATGCGCGAACTGCTCGAATATCTGGCTCAGGGCTTGGTCGACCGACCCGAAGAGGTGTCGGTGGAGCAGTTCGAGGAGGACGACGGCACGGTGGTGCTCGAGCTGTGCGCGGCCGACGACGACTACGGCCAGGTGATCGGGCGCGGCGGTCGCACCGCCAACGCGCTGCGCACGGTGGTGAAGGCTGCGGCGGTGAACGAGAAACGCCGCGTGCTCATCGACATAGTCGATTGACACAACCGTCCCTCGATCTCGATCTCGACCGCGCCATCCGCCGCTCGGCGGCCTCGGAGGTGAGCTGAGGTGACCGACGCGACCAGCAGGAAGGCAGACGGGTCCTCCGCGAGAGACAGCGACAGCCGCTCCCACGCGATGTCCGCGGGGCGTGTCGGGCGCGCCCATGGCCTGGACGGCAGCTTCTACGTGACGGGCGCTCGACCGCGTCTGCTCGCGTTGGGGACGGCGCTTACGCTCGGCGGTCGCGCGAGGGTGATCGTGAGACGCGCTGGAACCGAGGCGCGTCCGATCGTGCGCCTGCGGGGGATAGATGATCGCGAGGCCGTCGAGGCGTTGCGGGGCGTCGAGCTGACCGTCGATCGCTCCGATGCTCCGTCGCTCCAGGAGGGCGAGTGGTGGGCGGGCGAACTGGAGGGCTGCGAGGTTGTTGACGGCGCGCGGCACGTGGGGATCGTCGCGCGGCTCGTGGAGCTGCCTTCGTGCGAGGCCTTGGAGGTGCGACTCGACGCCGCGCAGGGCGAGGATAGGTGCTCCGAAATTGACATGCCTCCCGCGCGCGTACGCGCGCACGCGCGAGGCACCCCCAACGCGCACATCACATCGCCCGCTGGGCACGCCGGCGACGCCCCCCCCGCCGGCGACGTGGTCCCAGCCACCGACGCCCCCCCAACCGGCGACGCGGCCCCAACCGGCGACGAGGCCCCCGCGTCGCGCGAGGTGCTTGTGCCGATGGTGCGCGATGCGATCCGCTCCGTGGACGTAGCGCAGCGGCGCATCGACGTCGACATGAGCTTCCTGGAAGAGGCCTGATGGAGATCGACGTCTTCACCCTGTTTCCCGAGTGGTTCGAGTGGTTTCAGACCCAGCGCCACGTACGCAACGTGCTCGACGGCGGCTCGACTCTGCGCTACGTGAACTTCCGCGGCCACACGCCGCTCAGCGGCGGGCAGGTCGACGACACGCCCTTCGGCGGCGGCGCAGGGATGGTGTTGCGGGTCGACGTGATGGACGCGGCGCTCAGCGCCCACTACGGGATCGACGCCGCTCGCGTTCGCGACAACCGGCGTGTGATCGCGCTCGCGCCCGGCGGAAGGGTGCTCGACGAGGAGTACGTGCAGGAGCTCGCCGCCGAGCCGGCGCTGACGTTGCTGTGCGGGCGCTACGAGGGATTCGACGAGCGCATCGTCGAGCATTTCGCGAGCGAGACGCTGTCGATCGGACGCTATGTGCTCTCGGGCGGCGAGCCTGCCGCGATGGTCGTGTGCGACGCCGTCCTGCGCAAGCTCCCGAACGCGCTCGGACACTCCGAGTCGGCCGTCGAGGAGTCCTTCAGCGCGGCGCTCGGCGGGGCGCCCGAGTATCCCCACTACACGCGCCCCGCCGAGTATCGCGGTTGGCGCGTGCCTGAGATCCTGCTCTCCGGGCACCACGAGCGCATACGCGAGTGGCGCGCCGAGCAGAGCAGGCTTCGCCGCATATGACCGGCCGCTCTCGGTGAGCGTGTACTCCTGATCCGCTGTTCCGGTCTGCACATGTGCCGACCGGCCGACCGGTGCATGCACCGGTCGGGACCGCGCCGCATGCGGCGCGGTCTTCCCCGAGATGGAGAGGATGAGACGCTCCGCCGGGCAGCGTTCGCTACCATTCGCGGGCGCGTCGAGCAGTGCAGCGACTCCCGCTCACACGATGCGTTCTTTCCCATGAGCACAGTCATCGAAAGCATCGAGCGTGCGCAGCTGCGCCGCGTCCCCAACTTCGCGCCCGGCGATCGCGTCAAGGTGCACTTCCAGGTGATCGAGGGCACCCGCCGGCGCATCCAGGTCTTCGAGGGCGTCGTCATCAAGCGCCAGGGCCACGGCGCCCGTGAGACGTTCACCGTGCGCAAGCAGTCGTTCGGCGTGGGAGTCGAGCGCATGTTCCCCGTGCACTCGCCCAAGATCGAGCGCATCGAGGTGGCGTCCAGGGGCGACGTGCGTCGCGCCAAGCTCTACTATCTGCGCGACCGCGTGGGCAAGCGCGCGCGTGTGCGCGAGCGTCGCTACACCGGCCCCGAGGAGGCGGTCGAGTCGGGCCTCTTGTACGGGCCCACGGAGGCCACCGACGCCGAGGGCGCCACCGCGGAGGACACCGTCATGGAGACCGAGGCCGCTGAGCCCGCGACGGACGCCGAGGCGACCGTGGACGCCACTGCGCCGAGCGGCGATGATGAGTCATCTGCGGTAGCGCGAACAGTGTCCGCTTCCGACGACGATGCGTCGGGCGGCGAGGGGAACACAGCGGCGCAGGACGACGGCGGTGAGGGTCACGGCGCGTCGACGGCAGCCGCCGGAGAGGCAGATTCCCCCTCGGACGCCGGCGACGCGCCGTCCGGCGACGCGGCGGCGTGAAGACCGACCCCGCCTCGGCCAAGAGCGCCGCGGGCAAGGGCGAGGGTGGGGGGGCATCCAAGTCGAAGACCAATTCGATCGTCGAGCTGCTCGTCATCGTGCTCGTCGCGGTCGGCCTGGCGCTGGCGATCCAGGCGTTCATCATCAAGCCCTACAGGATTCCGAGCGGCTCGATGGAACCGACCCTCGATGTGGGCCAGAGAGTGCTCGTGAACCGCCTGGGGATGCACCTCAACGGGCCTCACGTCGGCGAGATTGTGGTGTTCCACCCGCCGAAGGACGCCGAACAGCAGGTGTGCGGGCCGGCGCCGCACATGGTCACTCCCGGCGGCGCCGCGTGCTCCACGCCCGAGCCCCAGGAGGGGAGCGTGAACTTCATCAAGCGGATCGTGGCCGGTCCGGGCGACACGCTCTACATCAAGGAAGGCCACGCCTATCGCAACGGAAAGCGCGAGAACGACCCGTACATCAACCCGTGCGGCGGCGGCTCGGAGTGCAGCTTCCCGACGCCCATCAAGATTCCCGCCGGTCACTGGTTCATGATGGGGGACAATCGTGGCGAGTCGGACGACAGCAGATTCTGGGGACCCGTCCCCACAAGCTGGATCATCGGAGGGGCCTTCGCCACCTACTGGCCTCTCGACCGCATCGGTCTCCTCTAGAGCCCAAGGCTCTGCTATCGCTCAGGGCTCATCCGACGGCCACGGCTCATCCGACGGCCACGGCTCGTCCACGGCCACGGCTCCGCCGGGCCCCAAGCTTCCTCAAGCGCTCGAGCCTCATCCAGGGCGCCTTACTCGAAGCGCGCCGCTCGTCGCAGGGCGCGCGCGGGGACGAGCGGACAGCGTCTGTTCGCGTTCGACCGCCGGCTCCAAACGCGACTCGTGGCGGGCGCCGACGAGGCGGGTCGTGGCTGCCTGGCGGGGCCGCTCGTCGCCGCGGGCGTGCTGTTCGACTACGAGCGGCTCACCACCCGCGAGCTGCGCGCGCTCGGGACGCTCAACGACTCCAAGCAGCACACCCCGCAGGCGCGCGAGGAGCTCTACCCCCTGGTGCTCTCGACCGCTGTGCGTGTCACCGTCGTGTCGCGTTGCGTCGCCGGGATCGACTCACGCGGCCTGCACAAGACGAACCTCGCGGCGTTGCGCGATGCGATAAGGGGTGTCACAAACGGTGTCGAGGGGGAGGTGGAGTGCCTCATCGACGGGTTCGCCGTGCCCGAGTTCGAGCGCCCTCAGCGCCCGATCGTAAACGGCGACGCCACGAGCGCCGCGATCGCGGCCGCTTCGATCGTCGCGAAGGTCACGCGCGACCGCTACATGCGCCATGCCGACGAGCTGCATCCGGGCTGGAGCTTCGCCGAGCACGTCGGCTATTCGACGCCGGTGCACCGTGAGGCGATCCTGCGTCAGGGAGTCTCTCCGCTTCACCGCATGTCCTTCCAGTCGCTCTGCCTACCAGCAGCTGCGCGCTCGTAGACGTGCCACTGCGTCGCCCCGGGCGTTCTGAGCACGCTCCGCCCTCACCACGCCCCCTCGATGTGGTCGAGGCGCAGCAGGCTGTCGGCGCCGTCGACGATTACGCCCACCGCGTCGAAGCGGATCGTGTGGGCCTTCGGGCGCGCGGCGGCGTTCTCGTAGAGCCATGCGCACGCGAGTCGCTTCAGGCGCGCGCGCTGGCTGAACTTCAGCCATGCCAGGGGCTGGTCCTCCGGGCAGAGTCCCCTGCGGCGGTTGTTTGCGCGCCTCGTCTTGACCTCCGCGAACACGAGCACCCGCCCGTCGAACGCGATCAGGTCGATCTCGCCATGGCGTGTCCTCACGTTGCGCGCCACCAACACGAACCCGAGACGCCGGAGGTGGCCGACCGCGAGATCCTCCCCAAGCGTGCCCAGCAGGCGACGTCGGTCGCGAGGGGCGGGAGTACCTGAAGGGAGAGAGATGTCGGAGGGCATCTGGCCGACAATACGCCGAAAAATGTGACGTAAAACACACAGAGGTGCCGGTTTGCGCCCAAGTGTGTCGGCTGCCGTCCCAGGCGCGGCGCTCGGCTCGGTCGCCCGCCGGATATCCTGGCGTGGGCTCAGCCGAGTCGTCACCATGATCGGCAGCTACACGATCTTCCCCGCCCGTCGCCGTCCGCCACCCTGACTGCCGACGCCACCCGGCGCCGCCTTCCGAGCCCCTCCACCCGCAAGATGTGATCCGACGCAAGATGTGATCCGGCCGATCTTCCGACACGCGATGCCCGACATCTTCCGCACACCTCGCGCCCTCACGATCGCCGGCTCGGATTCTGGCGGCGGAGCGGGCATACAGGCCGATCTCAAGGCGTTCGCGCGCTGCGGAGTGCACGGCACGAGCGCGATAACGGCGATCACCGCGCAGAACACGCTCGGCGTGAGCGCCGTGCACCCGATCCCCCCCGAGCTCATCCTCGCCCAGGTGCGGGCGGTGGTGGGTGACATCGGCGTCGACGCCGTCAAGGTGGGGATGCTTGGCACCGCGGAAATCGTCCACGCGGTGGCCCAAGCGCTCGACGAGCTGCCCGACGGCATCCCCGTGGTGGTGGACCCCGTGATGGTCGCCGAGTCGGGCGCCCAGCTGCTCGACCCCGACGCCCAGGGCGCGCTCGTCGCGGAGATCCTGCCGCGCGCCACCATCCTCACGCCCAACGTCCCAGAGGCGCGCGCGCTGGCTCGTCACGCGCCCGCTGCCGGCGGCGAGCGCTCGCGTTGTCGCGATGGCCTGTCGGTGATGGGTACGCCGGCGGAGGACCCCGCGCGCGTACGCGCGCGCGTTGGAGGTCCCGCGCAGGGAGGTCCCGCGCAGGGAGCGTCTGGGACGCAGGACCTGACAGGAGAGCAAGCGCACCAGCTCGCTCGCGCCGTGCTCGCATTGGGCCCGCAGATCGTCGTGCTCACCGGGGGTCATCGCGCGCAGGCCGTCGATCTCTTCCTCGAAGCGAGCGCTCCGGAGAACGTCGTGAGCATCCCCGGCGAGCGCCACCCCGACGGCGCCGCTCACGGTTCCGGGTGCACCCACTCCTCGGTGCTCGCCGCCCAACTGGCGCTCGGTCGCTCGCCGCTCCAAGCGGCCTTCGCGGCTCGCGCGCTCGCCGGGGCCGCCGTAGCCGCCGGCCTGCATGACGTGGGTGAGGGCCCCGGTCCGGTGGACGTGATCGGCCTCGCTCGGATGCGCTCTCGTCAGGGTCCGTGAACGTCTGGCCGCTCGGGTCGGGCGGTCGGGCGCGCGGACGGACCGGGCGTCGCGCCGGTAGTGTGTCCGCGCTGTGAGCACTTCCGCCCCCTTCGACGTCAAGCACCGCTCGCGCGCCCTCACCGAGGGCCCAGAGCGTGCCGCCGCGCGCGCCTACCTGCACGGGATCGGCTACACCGTCGAGGACCTGGAAAAGCCGATCGTGGGCGTCGCCCACTCGTGGATCGAGACGATGCCGTGCAACTTCAACAACCGCGTGCTCGCCGCCAAGGTCAAGGAGGGCATCCGCGCCGCCGGCGGCACGCCGATGGAGCTCAACACGATCGCGATCTCCGACGGCATCACAATGGGCACCGCCGGGATGCGCGCCTCGCTCGTATCGCGCGAGCTGATCGCCGACTCGATCGAGCTGGTCGCCTCCGCCCACCTTTTCGACGCGCTCGTGGTCATCTCCGGGTGCGACAAGACGATCCCGGGCGCCGTCATGGCGTTAGCCCGCCTGAACATCCCCGGGCTGATGCTCTACGGCGGCTCGATTCGCCCGGGCTGCTACAAGGGCGAGGACGTCACGATCCAGCAGGTCTTCGAGGCCGTCGGCGCCTACGCGGCGGGGAAGATCACCGAGGCTGAGCTCCACGAGCTCGAGGAGGTCGCCTCGCCGGGCGCGGGCGCGTGCGGCGGGCAGTTCACGGCCAACACGATGGCGATGGCCTTCGAGGTGCTCGGCATCTCGCCGGCGGGCTCCTCGATGGTGCCGGCTGAGGACGGTCGCAAGCTCGCGGTCGCCACCGAGTGCGGCGAACTGGTCATGGACGTCTTGCGCCGCGGCCTGCTGCCCAGCGAAGTCATCACCAAGCCGGCGCTCGAGAACGCCATCGCCGCAGGCGCAACGAGCGGCGGCTCCACCAACATAGTGCTGCATCTGCTCGCGGTCGCCCGCGAAATGGGCGTCCCGCTGTCGATCGACGAGTTCGACCGCATCTCGCAGGCCACGCCGCTGCTGTGCGACCTGCAGCCCGGCGGCCACTATGTCGCCACCGATCTCTATGCGGCGGGCGGCGTGCCGCTTGTTTTGAAACGTCTGATGGAAGCTGGCATCCTGCGCGAGCAGGCGATCACGGTCACGGGCCGCACGATCGCCGAGCATGCCGCCGAGGCCGCCGAAACGCCCGGACAGCGCGTCGTGCGATCGCTCTCGGAGCCGCTGCAGCCGACCGGCGGCTTCGCGATCCTGCGCGGCAACCTCGCCCCTGACGGCTGCGTGGTCAAGCTCGCCGGCCACGAGCGCCGCCGCCACGTGGGCCCCGCGCGCGTGTTCGACGGAGAGGAGGCCGCGATGACCGCCGTGCTCGCCCACGAGATCTCCGCGGGCGACGTGGTCGTGATTCGCGGCGAGGGTCCCGCCGGTGGCCCCGGCATGCGCGAGATGCTCGCCGTCACGGCCGCCATCGTCGGCGAGGGTCTGGGGGAGACGGTCGCGCTCATAACCGACGGGCGCTTCTCCGGAGCCACCCACGGATTCATGGCGGCGCACATGGCCCCCGAGGCCTTACGCGGCGGGCCGATCGGCGCGCTCGCCGACGGCGATGAGATCACGATCGACGTCGACGCCCGTCGCATAGACGTCGCGCTCGGCGACGCCGAGATCGCCGAGCGTGTCTCCTCCTACGCGCAACCGCCACGGGCCGACGAGCACATCGATGTCGCGATCCGCAAGTACGCCCGTCTCGTCGGCTCCGCCGCCGAGGGCGCCGTCACCAGCTGAGGAGTTTCTCGAGCAGCGGGTTCGCGCTGCTTGAGGGTGCCCCTAGTCCGTGTTCGAGGTGGGCGACAGCCGCTCCGATGCCATCCTCGCCTGCCATGCGCCGGGCCACATCGCGAGCGCGAGCGGCGACCCGGGTATCGAGAACAGCTCGCAGGCCATTGGTCAGACGCTTTGCGTCGAGTCTGGCGAAGGGGAAGGTCGCGCCGACGCCCAGGCGCTTGCACTGCGCTCCCCAGAAGGGCTGGTCGGCGAACACCGAGCAGATCAGCGTCGGGGTCCCGGCAGCCAGGCTGGCGTGGGTCGTCCCCGCCCCGCCGTGGTGCACCGCTGCCGCACACTGCGGCAGCAGGCTCTGGTGGTCGACCTCGTCGATCACGAACAGCCTGTCGTCGCTGCCCACATCCAGCTCGCTCCATCCCACCGCGAGAATTCCACGCACGCCGAGATCGGCCAGCGTGGCTCTGATCATGCGCAGGTGCCCCGCTCCGTCGAGGACCGGGGTGCTGCCGAAGCCGAGGAACACCGGTGGCGATCCAGCCTGCAACCAGTCATCGAGCTCGGGTGGGATACCGTGCTCCCCGAGCCGCGCCCGCAACGCTGGCCATGGCTCGAGAAAGCCGGCCGGGTGTGCACTGCTCGGCCAGTCGGTGGGGGTCGGGAATAGCGTCTGGCTGTAGCCGAGCAGACACGGCACTTCGCCGCGGGCGACGGTCCGCATCATCAACCGCGACGCCGGTGGAACCCCGAGCTCTTGCCGCATCGCCGAGACCTCATCACGGTGTGCCCGCCAGACCATCTCCAACACGAGCTGATGAGAGACACGGTTCAGTGGTCCGAGCCCCCGCCACCGCCCGCGCTGGGTGACGGCCACCGAGGGGAAGCTGCGAGACGGAATGAAGGGAGTCAGGTGCAGCGGCAGGTGCGCGATCTGACGCGCCGTGGCGATCGCCGCACAGCGATCCGCGACCAACGGGTGACTCACGATCACCTCCACCGACTCGGTCTCTGATATCAGAGACCGGCGCAGGTCGACGACGAATGCCTTTTCCTCATTTTGATACCACCTGAGGAAGGCGGTGATCCGTCCATCCGCGAGCATGCGCTGGGCAGGCTCTGCCCGCTTGATCGCTTGCATATCCAGCGGAAGCGCTCTGAATGGCACGTCCGCGGCACGGGCCATCTCCTCACCGCTACGCGGAGCCACGACCCGCACCTCGTGGCCCCGGTCGGCCAGAGCCCGCGCGAGACACACGAATGGCTGCACATCGCCTCGCGACCCCAACGTGACCAGCGCCACCCTCACGAGCGCACCCCACACTCACAATCCACTGCATTGTCCCCCGGCCGGCCGCGCATGGGTCCCGCACAATAGGGGATAGGAGCTCACGGGCTCCTCCGCTGGGGCTGCAGATGCCCGTCTGATCCTGTCCGGCTGATGGAATTCGGGGTAGAGTGCATGCCTGCCGTCTTGGGTCGGTGCTGTGAGGAGGATGTCCGGTATGGGTGTGAGGGCGGTGAGGAGGATGTCCGGTATGGGTGTGAGGGCGGTGAGGCGCTGATCCGCTGCGCGGGCGCGACCGTACGGCGCCTGCGTCCCGATATCCACGTGGCCGTGGAGCTGACGACGCTGCTGTTGACGGCACTTATCTACGACGGCGAGACTTCGACCGCCCGCAATGTCTACGTGGCTATGGAGGCCGTTGCGCCGTGGGGGTTCATGTCAGCGCTTGCGACGCTCGCTGCGGCGCTCGACGGCGACCAGGAGACGGCACGGCGCCGGCTCGCGAGCCTGCTCACAGCCGATCTCGCTCCGTTGCGCCGACCCGACGTCCATGTGCCGCCTGCACTGTGTCTCCTCGCGACCGCCGCTACGCTAGCCGGCGACCATGCGGCCGGAGAACGGTTGCGCCCGCTGCTCGAGCCGCTGCGACCGTACCTGATGCAGGCAGCGGGCGACGTCATCCTCGCCGCGCGCCTTGAGAGCATGTTCGGCGGGCCGTGACACGGCGCGCCGACATCGACGCCCGCTGTTCGACGCCGGCGTCTACTGCCTGACCCGCCTCTACGTGCGCTCCGACGATTGCGCAACAGCGGGAGGGGCCTTATCAGCCCAGTCCTGAAGGAAAGCCTCAGTCGCGGCTGCGTCGAGGGGTCTGGCATAGAGGAAGCCCTGGCCGCTATCGCAGTCCTCGTCCCTGAGCACAGATAGCTCCTGCTGTTGCTCGATGCCCTCGGCGAAGGTCTCGAGCGAGAGGGCCTTGCCGAGCTGCACCAGGGTGTGGATGAGCGTCTCGCCCTCCTGGTTGCTTGTCATCCCCGAGATGAACGACCGGTCGATCTTCAGTGCGTCAACTGGGAACTTTTGCAGATGGGCGAGCGAGGAGTAACCGGTGCCGAAGTCGTCGATCGCTATTCTCACGCCGAGCTTCTTGATGGCTGTGAGCCTTCGCGCGGTGTCCTCGATGTTGCGCATCAGCGCCGTCTCGGTGATCTCGATCGTCAACGCCCGCGGGTCGAGGCCGCTCTCGATGAGCGCGCCTTCGATGTCTGCTATGAGCTGGTCGCTGTCGAGCTGGCGTGCGGAGACGTTGACGGCGATGTCGATCGGATATCCGGCCTGACGCCATGTGGCGCCCTGAGAACAGGCCTCTCGCAGAACCCACTTGCCGACCTCTCTGATCAGCCCCGTCTCCTCGAGCAGCGGGATGAAATCGTCGGGTTGAACGACCCCGCGGACCGGGTGATTCCAGCGGATCAGGGCCTCCACGCCGGTGGGGGTCATGTCGCTCAGGTTGAATGTGGGCTGATAGGCGAGCACGAACTGCTGGTTCTCCAGAGCATCACGCAGATCCATCTCGAGCTCCATGCGGTTCTGGATCGTGTCCTGCATGCTGGTCTCAAACACGACATAACTGTCGCGGCCCTCCCACTTGGCGCTATACATCGCGATGTCCGCGTCGCGCAAGAGCTCCTCGGCCGAGGTCCGGTACCCCGCCGCGATGCCGATGCTCGCCGTCACGGTCACACGCGTCTCCTCGTTCTCGCCGAGCTTGAATGGTTGCTTGAGCGCGTCGAGCAGCCGCTCGGCGATCAGCTCGGGCCCCACGGCGAGCGGAATATTCTCGGAGATCACGACGAACTCATCGCCACCCAAACGCCCCAGCGTATCGGCGCCGCGTATCACGCCATCGAGCCGCGCGGCGACCGCTTGCAGCAGCTTATCCCCGGTAGCGTGACCGAGCGTGTCGTTGACGCCCTTAAAATTATCGAGATCGATGAACAACGCCGCGACGGGCATATTGCTGCGAACAGAACGCGCAAGTATCTGCTCGACACGATCCAAGATCAAGGTGCGGTTCGGCAAGCCCGTCAACGGGTCGTGCGTCGCCAGGAACGAAAGCTCCTCCTCACGCCGCTTGAGCTCCTCGTCAGTTTGCTGGCGCTCGATCTCATAGGACTCGGACATCCGCAGCAGGCTGAACTCGAGGCTCAACTGCAGGATGCCCAGAGCTTGAGAGAGCGCCTTCTGTGACGTGTCCAATTGCGCGGCGCTCTCGCGCAGCATCTCGGCCATCACATTGCGCCAGTAGAAAGATCGTCTCGTCACCTCGTTCAGCGACGCCGCGCGGTGCGCAGCGAGCTCACCGAAGATCTCCCAGGTCTCCCGGCCGGCCTTGACGGCCACCTCGATGCCCTCCCCGGCGATCCAGCGGGCCACCGCCATCGTGGAGCTCATGCAGATCCGCTCGAAGCTCTCCTGAACCACGGCGTCGACAACCTCGCCCGAGTCGATGGTCCGCGCGACCGTCTCGGTGAGCACATCCCCCGCTCGCGCCTTCAGGGCCTCCCCAAGGGGAGCGAGATCCTCGCAGGGCTGTTGCAACGCAGCAGGTGGCACCGGCGGCGCCGGCACAACCCCCTCTTGCACGCTCAAGCGTTCGACGGCCATGTCAACCACCCGAATCGGCAGCAAACACCCAATACTTGAGAGCCGGTGAGGACTAGCTGAATGCAGGTGTTCCGGCCTCCGGCGCTGGCACGCCGGCCCCCTGGCGCCCCAGCCTCCTCCGCCTACTCGCTCAAAAAGTCCTCCAGCAGCGCATTGAACGCCGCCGGGCGCTCGAGCATCGTCATGTGGCCGGTGTCCTCGAAGATCGCCTTGCGCGAGCCTGGGATCAACTGCTCGAACACGTCCGCGTCGCGTACCGACACCAGCCTGTCGCCGTCGCCCCACACAATCAGGGTGGGACACACCACCTCGGGCAGCCGGTGGCGGAAGTCGTAGTCGACGATGGCCTCCAGACCCTCTACGAAGCCCGGCTTGCCCGCCCCGCGCAGCATCTCCGCGGCCAGCGGCCCCGGCAGTCGGCTGGGATGCACGACGACGCCGTCCAGGGTCCTCGCCCGCAGTCCCGGCCTGCTGGCCACCGCGTCGGCATGCGTCGCCACCCATCCCGTCTGGGCGGCCAGAAGCGGGCGCAGCCTGCGCGCCACTCGTGCTCCACGCGACATGAACGGGTGCTTGTAGGTGCTGATGCCCGCAGGGGACACCAGCACCAGGCGCTCCACCCGCTCGGGGAAGGCGATCGCAAGCTCGGCCGAGACGAAACCCCCCATCGAATTGCCCACGAGTGTCGCCGCGCTCACTCCAAGCGCTTCCAGCAGATCATCCAAGATGCGCGCGTACGCGGAGATCGTGATGCGTTCCACCGGCATCGGCGAGTGGCCGAACCCCGGCAGGTCCATGGCGATCACCCGATGATCGGCTGCGAACACCGGTAGTTGCTCGAGCCAGTTGGGCCACGAGCCCGACAGCCCGTGCACGAACACGATTGCCGGACCCTCGCCCAACTCGATCACGTTGACGGGCCGCCCGGAAACCGTCACCCAGCGTTGATGCGCGCGCCAGTCGACGTCCAGCCACGCCGAGCGCCCCTCGGGCCCATATGGCGGGCGCCGATCGTCGCGGAACGGCGGCATCGGTCCGCCGGATATTGGGACGCGAGCCCCTACGCCGCTCATCTCTGAATAATCTATCTCACCCGTGCGCATCGCCATCGACGTCGACTCCACGCTGCACCACTACTGGGACGTCCTCTCGGAGGTCTCCCTTCGACGTTTCGGGGTCGAGCTGCCCTACGAGGAGCAGTTCACCTGGGGCATCACGCGCCTGCGCCCCGACCAGCTCGAGCTGTGCATCGCGGAGAGCCACAGTGATGAGTTGATCCTCGCCGGCCGCCCCTATCCGGACGCCGTGGAGACGGTGCGCGAATGGAGCGCCCAGGGCCATTTCATCCACTTCGCCTCCCATCGCCCCACCGCGTGCGCGCCGGCCACCGCCATGTGGTTGCAGTCCATCGGGGTCCCATTCGACGATCTCTGCTGCTCCCACGACAAGGTTTCGCGTTGCGTCGAGCTCGACATCGACGTCCTCGTCGATGACAGCCCGCTCAACCTCAGCGCCGCCATCGAGCATGGCATCGCCACGGCCACGATCCTGCACCCGTGGAACGCCGAGCTGTGCGAGGTCGAGGACATCCTCGGCGCGCACGACTGGCGCGAGCTCGCCGCTCGGCTCGCGCCTGTGCTCGCGACACCCTCGCCCACACTCGTCGCTCCCCGCTGATCCCCGCCTGGCAGGGCGCCCGCTCGCAACGGCGAATTACGCGTGGTGATGAGCGCAGCCGCCGCAGAGAAGCCCCCGAGCCTCGGCGAGCCATGGCTGCGAGCGCTCGCGCTGCTCGACGAGGACCTGCGTCGCACGAACGCCGCGCCCCGCACGCGACGCGCATACGGGGTGGACACGCTCCAGTTCGCCTGCTTCGCCGACATGCACGGCCTCAGTCCCGCCACCGTGGGTGTTCGCGACGTCCGGCGCTACATCGCGCGACTCTCCGAACAGCGCTTCTCGGCGACCACCACGGCGCGCAAGCTCGCGGCGATCCGCGCGCTGTTTCGCAGTCTTCGCGAGCACGGTCACATACAGCAGAGCCCCGCCGACCTGCTCGCCACGCCGCGCCGCGGCTCCCATCTGCCGCGCGTGCTCAAGGCGCCCG
This sequence comes from uncultured Solirubrobacterales bacterium, assembly GCA_963729925.1. Lineage (GTDB taxonomy): Bacteria > Actinomycetota > Thermoleophilia > Solirubrobacterales > Solirubrobacteraceae > Palsa-744. Next base: position 103,043 of record CAVSPS010000011.1, read on the forward strand.
AGGTGGCCCGCCTGCTGGACTCCATCCCGGGGGACGGGGTGGGCGGGCCACTCGATCTGCGTGACCGGGCGCTGTTCGAGCTCGCCTACGCATGCGGTTTGCGCGCAGAGGAGATCGTCTCCCTGAACGTTGCCGACCTCGACCACGACGCTGAGCAGCTCCGCGTCGAGGGCAAGGGCTCGAAGACCCGCTTCGTGCCCGTCGGCGAGGTCGCCCTGGCGGCCGTGTGGGTGTACGTGGAACATGGTCGTCCGGCCCTGATTGGCCCGCCGCGCCCCGCCGCGCCAACGATCGGCTCGCCGCGTCCCACCCGGCCGGCGGACGGCCCCGCCACCGAGTGCTCGCGCAGGGCCGACACAACCGAGCAGGCCCTCTTCCTCAGCCGCTCCGGCCGGCGGCTCGGCACCAGCGACGTGCGCCGCCGCCTGCGCGCCTGGACGACGCGGGCGGGCATCCCCGGCGGCGTCTCCCCACATGCCCTGCGCCACAGCTTCGCCACCCATCTGCTCGACGGCGGCGCCGACCTGCGCGCCATCCAGGAGCTGCTCGGCCATTCGAGCATCTCAACCACCCAGGTCTACACTCGGGTAGAGTCCGCACGACTCAGAAGCGCCTATGCGCGCAGTCACCCTCGGGCCTGATCGGCGGGAGAAGACCCTGGAGACGAACGTCAAAGCGATCGAGCTGCGCGAACTGTGGCGGCGCTATAAGACTGACGACGACGCTCGCGCCCGCGAGCGGCTCGTCGTCGCCTACTCGCCGCTCGTGAAGTACGTGGCCGGCCGCACCGCGGCCGGTCTGCCTCCGCATGTCGAGGAAGCGGACCTCATCTCCTACGGCCTGGTTGGCCTCATCTCCGCGATCGAACGCTTCGATCCCTCGCGCGAGATCAAGTTCGAGACGTACGCCATCACGCGCATCAAGGGCGCGATCATCGACGAGCTGCGCTCGATCGACTGGGTTCCGCGCTCGGTGCGCGCCCGCGCGCGAGAGATCGAGCGCGCCAACACGAAGCTCGAGCACCGCCTTCAGCGCACTCCGACCGACGAGGAGATGGCCGCCGAGCTGAGCCTCACCGTGCCCGAGTTCCACGAGGCGCTGCTCACCATCTCCCACTCCTCGGTGGCGGCGCTGGATGAGATGTGGAGCGTGTCGGACTCCAGTGGCGACCAGGTGTCGCTGATGGACACGATCGAGGATCCCCACGCACCCGACCCCTCGCGCGCTCTCGACGTGGGCGACCTGAAGGATCGCATCGCCGACTCGATTGCCTCCCTGCCAGAGCGCGAGAAGCTCGTGATAGCGCTCTACTACTACGAGAACCTCACGCTCCGCGAGATCGGCGAGGTGCTGGGCGTCACCGAGTCGCGCATCTCCCAGCTTCACACCAAGGCGGTGCTGCGCCTGCGCGGCAAGATGCAAGAGGCGTCCTTTGACGCCTGATCGCTAAACGTTCTGCGGTTAACCCCCTAGCGATGGGGCCCGATCGGCGTTATCTTGCTGGCAGCGTCCAGCAAGGAGACAGCCATGCGCCCGGCAGCCGATCGGATTCGCAACGTCGCCCTCGTCGGCCATCGCGGCTCGGGGAAGACCTCGCTGCACGAGGCGCTGCTTTTCGAGGCGGGCGTCATCGGCAGGCTCGGCACGGTCACCGACGGGACCACCGTCTCAGATTGCGACCCTGACGAGCAGGCGCGCCAGATGTCGATCTCGACGGCGCTCTCCGCCGCGCAGTGGCACGAGCGCAAGGTCAACCTGCTCGACACTCCGGGCGACCCGAGCTTCATCGCCGACGCGCTCGCCGCCCTGCGGGTGTGCGAGTCGGCCGTGTTCGTGGTGAACGCGGTCAACGGCGTCGAGGTCACCACCACGCGTCTGTGGGCGCGCGCCGCCGAGCTCGACATCGCCCGTCTGCTGTTCGTGAACATGCTCGACCGCGAGCGCGCCGACTTCGCGCGAACGTTCGACTCGCTCAAGCAGGCGTTCGGCGCGCACGTGGTGGCCACCGAGATCCCACTCGAGCTCGGCGGCGAGACCGCCGGCGTGATCGACTTGCTCGACATGACGGCCTTCCGCCAGGACTCCGCCGAGCGCGGCGCCTTCAGCGAGATCGCCATCCCCGAGGAGCAGATGTCGCTCGCCGAGGAATATCGCGAGCGGCTGATGGATGAGGTCTCGGAGGTGTCCGACGAGCTCATGGAGCGCTATCTCGAGGGCGAGCCGATCTCTCACGAGGAGATCGCCGCGGCCCTCAAGCAGGGCACCAACCACGGCAGGATGTTCCCGGTCGTGTGCGGTATCGCCACGCGCAACCTCGGCACCTCGCGGCTGCTTGACGCGATCGTCGAGGACCTGCCCTCCCCGGTGAAGCACGGTCCGCTCGCGGTCGGCGAGGTCGAGCTCTCCGCCGCCGATGACGCCGAGCTGTTCGCCTACGTCTTCAAGACCCGCGCCGACCCCTATGCCGGACGTATGAACCTGCTGCGCGTCTACCAGGGGGTCCTGCGCCACGACACTCACGTGCTCAACACGCGCTCCCATGCGCGCGAGCGGATCGGCCAGCCGATCGTGTTCTCCGGCAAGGCCGGCGAGCAGGTTCAAGAGATCGGCCCGGGCGACATGGGGGCGGTTTCCAAGCTCAAGGACACCCACGCCGGGGATTGGCTTGCCGAGCGCGACGAGTCGCTGCAAATGCCCAGCCCGCGCCTGCCGGCGGCGGTGATGGCGTTCGCCGTGGAGGCCGCCGCCAGAGGCGACGAGGACAAGGTGTTCGCCTCGCTGCGTCGCCTTCAGGAGGAAGATCCGACGATCGATCTGCACCGCGACCCTCAAACCGGCGAGCAGATCGTCGCGGGCCTCTCACAGGTGCACGTCGAAGTGATCGTCGACCGCCTGCGCTCGCGCTTCGGTGTGGAGGTCTCCCTCAAGCCGCCGCGCGTGCCCTACAGGGAGACGATCCGTGCTTCGGCCGCCGCCCGCGGGCGCCACAAGAAGCAGACCGGCGGGCGCGGCCAGTTCGGCGACTGCGAGATCGAGATCGAGCCGCTCGCGCAGGGCGGGGGCTTCGAGTTCGTCGATCGCATCAAGGGCGGGGCGATCCCTCATCAATTCATCCCGGCTGTCGAGAAGGGCGTGCTCGAAGCGATGCACGCCGGTCCGGTAGCGGGCTATCCGGTCAAGGACGTGCGCGTTACGCTCCTCGACGGCTCCTTCCACCCGGTCGACTCCTCCGAGCTCGCCTTCAAGCTCGCCGGAGCCCATGCGATGCGCGAGGCGCTCCGCGCGGCCCACCCGGTGCTGCTCGAGCCCGTCATGCTCGTCACGGTGTCGGTCCCCGAGGAACACGTCGGCGATGTGATCGGCGACCTCAACAGCCGCCGCGGCAGGCCCCAGGGGATGGAGCCAAAGGGCGCCACCACCGAGATCGCCGCCGAGGCGCCGATGGCCGAGATGCTCGCCTACGCCCCCGACCTGCGCTCCATCACCCAGGGCCAGGGCGACTACACGCTCGAGCTGCTGCGCTACGAGGAGGTTCCCGCACAGCTCGCCAAGAGGCTGCTCGAGCAGGCCGAGTCCGAGCCCGCCGCAGCGCACGTCTGAGCGCCGTCTCGCCCATCCGGCTACCCTGGTGGGCCGATGGCCACGCGCGCAATCGTCACCTCCCAGCCGGCAATCGCCTGCGACGTGTGCGGCAGGCGCCTGCTGCGAGGCGAGAATCCCGACATCTTCCTCGCCGGCGGCCAGCGCCGCACCGTGTGCGAGCTGTGCGTCCCGCGGGCTTCCGCCGAGGGTTGGCTGCGTGAGGCCGACAATCACGCTTCGAGCGTGCGCCCGGGCCGTTCGCGCCGTACCGGCTCGCTGCTGGGGCGGCTACGCCAGCTGCGCGAGCCTGCCGAGCGGCCGCTGCGCCGCGAGAGCCGGCCCGTCACGGGCTTCGTCGGCGACACAGGCGAGGGCGATCTTGTCGAGGACGAGCTGTACGACTTCCTCGAGGGCGGCTCGATGGAGCGCGCCGAGCGTGCCGGCAGCTACGAGCAGGAGCTGTACATAGGCTCCGTCGAAGCGGGCGACCCCGCAGATGCGCAGTGGAGCGCGGAGCTGGCGCCCGTGGAGGAGGACGGGCCGGCGCTCAATCAGCGCGAGCTCGACCGGGCGCGGCCGGTGCGCGCCGGGAACTCTGTTCGCGCCGGGGATCCCACCGGCGCCGAGGACCCCGCCCGCGCCGCCGTCACGAGCGGCGAGTTGAAGGTGGCGCGCGCTCTGGAGGTCTTCAACGCGGGCGAGCCTCCGCGTCGCGTGGCGGGTGTCGCCCGATCGCTGGGCGCCCCGTCGGTCATGGCTCGTCCGCTCGAGGAGTCGGGCAGCACCGTGACGATCGTGGTCGCCTGGGAGCTGTGCTGGTATCGCTACGAGGTGGATCTCGGCGACGAGGCCGCCGGCCCGCGGCTCGTCGCCCAGGGTCTCGAGCTCGACGAGCTGCCCGAGGAGGATCGGCTCGCGAACGCCTCCGCCGACGAGCGCGGCGAGCTGGTCGCGCTCTAGACGCACGTCCGTGCGCCGGTCACGGCGCTGCTTGCGTCAGTCGGGGCTCCGCTCGCGGCCCCCGCGCCGGGCGCAGTACGATCTACGCACGATGATCTACTGCGTCGTGCCAAAGGAGATGGCCGACGAGCTCTATCCGAAGCTCGTCAAGCACTACGAGAACGACGACAACGTCACGGTGGTCATCGACCGCCGCGAGGCCGACCGTCGCGCGCGCGGCTCGCGTCCCTCCGAGAGCGAGAAGCAGCGTCGTGTGACCCGCGACCGCCGTCGCGCCCGCGTCCCCGGCGAGTTTCCGCCGCTCGTCGACGGCTCGTAGTGGCCTGCCAGGACGCCATGCTGCCCGGGCGCGGAGCGCTCCGGCGATGAAGGTTGTCGTGCACGTCGACGGCGGTTCGCGCGGCAACCCCGGGCCCGCCGCCGCCGCGAGCGTCGTCTCGACGCCCGACGGCGAGGTCCTCGACGAGGCCTCCGAGCTGCTCGGGACGCACACCAACAACGTCGCCGAGTACCGGGCTCTGCTGCTCGGCCTCGCCCGCGCGCGCGCGCTGGGAGCCACCGAGGTGGAGGTGGTGAACGACTCCGAGCTGATCGCCAAGCAGGTGCAGGGGCTCTACAAGGTCAAGCACGCCGCCATGCGGCCGCTCCACCTCGAGGCGATGGCCGCGTTGCGCACGTTCGATGCATGGAAGGTCCGCACGGTCCCGCGCGCTCAGAACGCGCACGCGGACGCGCTCGTGAACGCGGCGCTCGACGGCTCTCCGGCGACGGCGGGTTGAGGGTCGCGCGCGGGTCGCCCAGGCGCGGCTCGTGGCGCCGGCGGCTGGGTGGCGCGCGCGCAGTGCAGTTGCCGGGCTCCCGCCCGTGGCTCTCAGTGCAGCGGCTGCGTCGCTCGCGCGATCTCGATCATCTGCTGGTTTGAGAGGTCCTCGAGCAGGGTGTTGCTCACGAAGTAGACGACCCTGCCGACGCGCCACCCGATGTCGTGGATGTGCGAGCCGTCGTCGACGAGCAGGTAGGAGCGCCCGCCGATCTTCTGCGCTCGCGCGTGGGCGAAGAGGGGGATGTTCACCCAATCCATGCCCTCCACGTCGTAGTAGCCGCCCAGCCCGGTCTGCTGCCACACCGCCACGTAGGCATGGTGGCGATGCTTGTGCTCGTCTTCGAGCGTGTAGCACGTGCACTTCCTGTGGCGTCGCGGCGCCCGTCTGCACGGAGGGGTACTCGAGCGGGAATGGAAGGTTGGGCGCGGCCGTGAGCGCCATCGCCTTCCCGGTCGTCGATACCGGGTAGAGGTCGAGCGAGGCGCTCGACGGGCTCGCCGCGCCGTGATGTGAGCGATGCGAGGAGGACGAGGAGGGAAGCTTCAGCGGTTCGTGGCCATGTAGGAATTCCCTGACCGTCGCTTTGATGAGCGTCGGCGAGGAGGTCACGTAGCTTTCCCCGCCGATCATCGCGTTCGCGCTGTCAACCTGGAATTTGACCTGGCGCAGCGGCTTCTGCTGGGAGAAGGCGGCGAGCTTCGCCGAGTTCGATGAGCTGGCTCGCCGAGGAGTGGAAGGTGCTCGTGACCGCCTTGCCCACGGCCTTGGAGACCGTGTCGATCTCGCCCACGAGGTTGCCCACCGGCACCTGCTCGCGCAGATCTGCGGATGAAGTCCTGCTGGCGGGCGACCCGCACGAAGTCGGAGTCGCCGTGGCGGTAGCGGACGTAGCTGAGCGCGTTTTCGTAGCAGAGCTTCTGGTAGCCGGGCTGGAGGTTGATCGAGGAGTAGTTCTCGGCTTCGGTGGCTTCGCTCTGGTGGAGGTAGCGATGGTCGACGTTCACGTACACGCACCCGAGCGTGTCCACGACGTCGCGGAAGCCCTTGAACGACACGTCGATCACTCCGTTGAGCTTCAGGTGCAGACAGGTGCTCGATCGTTTCCGCGGTGAGTTCCACGCCGCGGTCGGTGCCGCCTTCCGCGCTGCCGATCGTGTAGGCCGCGTTGATCTTGCTCGGGTAGTAGACCTGCCCGCTTTTCGTGGTGATCGTCACGAGCAGGTCGCGCGGCACCGAGAGCACCGAGATCTGTCCGTAGCTCGGGTCCAGGTGCACGAGCAGCAGCGTGTCGCTGTGCGGCGGGTCGTTGCGGTCATACGCGTCTTTCGAGCCGGCTCGCCTGTCTGAGCCGAGGATCATGAACGTTTGCGCCTCACCGCTGTAGGCCGTTTCCACGACGCCCTTGGCGATGTGGATCTGGCTCCCGCGCGGGAACACCTCTTCGGCGATGTGGTTGAGCTTGGTGAGCGCCACGGTCGCCGTCGCGGCCCCGCTCAGCAGCAGGATCAGCACGCCCGCGATCGCGAAGCGCACCCACATCCCCCGCGCCAGGGAGGGCGGACGGTCGTCGTCCATGGGTGTCTCGGGCGGGAAGCTCATGTGGATCTGCGGCACGCGCCATCGGGCGCGGCCCGGCCGTAGGGCAAGCCTAGCGAGGCCAGCGGTCAATCCGCGCCGGGCATCCCGATACGCTCGGCATGTGCTGAGGCCCCGTAACCGCGAGCTGCTCGGACTGATTCCCGCCGCGCTGCTCGTCACCGCCGGCTTCACCGCGATCTTCATCCAGGAGGAAAACAGCTCGCCGGGCGCCTCCACGAACGTCACGCTCAACCATGCGTCGAGTCTGTCGCTGACCTACGGCCTGCTGTTCCTGGGGCTGTGCCTGGCGGCTCATCTGGTGATCCGCTTCGCCCTGCCGCACGCCGACCCGTATCTCTTCCCGCTCGGGGCGGTGCTGGCGAGCGTGGGCATCGTGATGGTGTACCGCATCAACCCGTCGCTGGCGCGCCAGCAGGCGCAGTGGATGGTGCTCGGCCTGATCCTGTTCGCCGTCACCATCCTGTGGCTCAGGCGCACGGGGGTGGGGGTGCTCGAGCGCTATCGCTACACGATCGCCGCCGTGGGGATCGCGATGGCGGTTCTGCCGCGCTTCCCGGTGATCGGCGAGCAGGTCAACGGCGCCTACCTGAACATCCACGTCGGCCCGGTGTCCTTCCAGCCGGCCGAGCTCGCGAAGGTCGCGATCGTGATCTTCCTCGCGAGCTACCTGCGCGACAACCGCCAGATCCTCGTGACCGCGGGGCGGCGGGTGCTCGGCCTCACGATCCCGCCGATGAAGCAGTTCGGGCCGATGCTCGTCGTGTGGGGGGCGGCGATGGCCACGCTGCTGCTCACGCGCGAGCTTGGCACCTCGCTGATGTTCTACGGCGCGTTCCTCGCGCTGCTCTACGTGGCCACCGGCCGCTTCTCGTTCCCCTTGATCGGGCTCGTGCTGTTCGCCGCGGGCGCTTGGTTCGTGGCCGGCCATGTCGGTCACGTGCACAGCCGCGTGCTGGCCTGGGAACACCCATTCGACCCCGCCCTCTACAACGAACGCGGCGGCAGCTACCAGCTTGCCCAGTCGCTGTTCGCGCAGGCCGACGGGGGTCTGCTCGGCACGGGCTTCGACCAGTCGCTGCTCGTGCTGCCCCACCACCGCGAACCGATCCTGCCGGTGCCGGAAAGCGACATGATCTACGCGGTCATCACGAACGAGCTCGGGCTCGCGGGCGCCGCGGCGCTGCTCTTGACCTATCTCCTGTTCGTGTCGCGCGGCCTGAAGACGGCGATGCTCGCACGCGACTCATTCTCGAAGCTGCTCGCCGCGGGCCTTTCGTTCGTCGTCGCCATGCAGGTGTTCGTGATCGTCGGCGGCGTCACCCGCGTGATCCCGCTCACCGGCGTCACGCTCCCGTTCGTCGCCTACGGCGGCTCCTCGGTGGTGATGAACTTCGTGCTGCTCGCGCTGCTGCTGGTGGTGTCCGAGCGCGCGCGCAGACCCTACTCGCCGTCGCGCTGAGGATGATTGCGCGCTTTTGTGCAGGTTTGCTGCCGTTTTCGGTCGAAAACCTCCACATACCCGCTCATGCGCGCCGCGGGGCGTCGCAGTGGGCGAACATCGCCCGCACATGCCAACCTCCACGACAGATTCCACTTCGAGCTTCGTCCTGCGGGCGCGCGACATGCGCGGGGTGGGTGGGATCTCGATTGACCGTCGCCGGCGCTACCCGGGTCCCATCGGCAACTTCTCATCGCCCGCCGGGCTGCACCCGAGGCCATGGCTTGAGCGTCTGCGCAGGGGGCTGCGAGAGGATCTGTTCGTCCTGCACTACCAGCCGATCGTGTCGCTGCAGAGCGGGGCGATCTCTCACTACGAGGCGCTGATCCGGCTCGCCGACGACCCCGACGGATCGCTGGCGCCGCCGTGCAGCTTCCTGCCCGCGGCGGAGCGCTACGGGCTGATCCAGGAGATCGACCGTATGGTGATCGGCAAGGTCGTGGCCCTGATGGGAGGCGAGCTCGCGCAGCGCAGGGCGCGCGTCGCGGTGAACCTCTCGGCGCTGTCGATCACAGATCGTGGGATGCTCGCCCACATCGAGCGGGAGCTCGCCCGCCACGACGTGGACGCCGACCGCCTGGTGGTCGAGGTGACCGAGACCGCGGCGATCAGCGACATGCACCGCGCACAGGCGTTCTGCGAAGGCGTGCACACGCTCGGCAGCTCTGTGGCGCTCGACGATTTCGGCGCCGGCTTCGGCTCCTTCCATTACCTCAAGCACCTGCCGTTCCGCTATCTGAAGATCGACGGCGACTTCATCCGCACGCTGCCGAGCTCTCGCAAGGACCAGCTCGTCGTGCAGGCGCTCGTCGGCGTCGCCCGCGGCATGGGCAAGCAGACGATCGCAGAGTACGTGGGCGACGTGCCTACGATGCGTCTGTTGCGTGACTACGGCGTGGACTACGCCCAGGGCTTCGAGGTCGGGCGTCCCTGCGGCCACGTCGAGGCGTTCGCGGCAGCCTGACGAGTAGGGTCCCAACTCGATGCGTGCCGTCACCTTCCAGGCGCCCGGCGAGGTGCTCGTCGAGGACGTGCCCGAGCCCGAGATCTCAGATCCGGGCGACGCGATCGTGCGCGTCGAGGCGACGGGCGTGTGCGGGTCGGATCTGCACATCTACCACGGGCGCGTGAAGATCGAGCCGGGCTTCACGATCGGGCACGAGTACGTCGGCACGGTGCTCGCCGCCGGCGAGCAGGTGCGCGGCGTGGCGGTTGGGGACCGCGTGCTCGGCTGCTTTCAGACCGCTTGCGGGCGCTGCTTCTTCTGCCGTCGCGGCTGGTTTCACAAGTGCGACTCCTCGCGCACGTTCGGCCACGGCGCGACGCTCGGCTCGCTGCAGGGCACGCAGGCCGAGCAGGCGCTGATCCCCAACGCAGAGCTCGTCCTGCGCAAGATTCCGGCGGGCATGAGCGACGAGGCGGCGCTGTTCGCGGGCGACGTGATGGGCACCGGCTACCACGCGGTCGCCGAAAGCGGTCTGCGGGCGGGAGACGTCGCGGCGGTGCTCGGGCTCGGCCCGGTGGGGCTGTGCGCGGTGCAGGCCGCCAGGGCCGCGGGCGCGGCGCAGGTGATCGCGATCGACACGGTGCCCGAGCGCCTAGCGATGGCGGAGTCCTTCGGCGCCCACGCAGTGCACCTGCACGACGGCGATCCGCGGGCCGCCGCGCGCGACGCCACCGAAGGGCGCGGGGTGGACGTGTGCATCGACGCGGTGGGCCATCCCCAGGCGTTCGATCTCGCGCTGCGCTTGACGCGTAAGTGCGGCACGGTGCAGGCGATCGGCGTTTACGCCGAGCGCGCCGAGGTCCACATGGGCCTCTTGTGGATCAAGTCGCTGCACGTGTGCGCGGGGCACGCGAACGTGATCTCCCACGTGGACCGGGTGCTGGCGATGATGTCGGCCGGGCTGCTCGACCCCGCCCCGCTCGTCACCCACCACATGAGCCTCCAGGAAGCCCCGGAGGCGTACGCTATGTATGACCGCCGCGAGGCGCTGAAGATCGTCCTTGTGCCCTGAGCCTGAAGCATCGCGCGACAGAGCCAGCGTATATACCATCGCAAAATTTCGTAAAAGAGAAGACATCATCCCCGTCTCGCACACCGCTACCGACACTCACATCGGTGTGTATACGAGACATCGCGGGATATGTCACGAGGAGTCACAATGAGCACCGTCCTACCGACAGCCCTCCCCGACGCGCTCGGCGACGCCGCACGGGAGTTCGTCGCCAAAGAGCACCGTCTGCTGATCGGCGCGGAGCGCGTGCCCGCGGCCGACGGGCGCACGTTCGCCACGTTCGACCCCGCCAATGGGCGCGAGATCGCGCAGGTGGCCCACGCGGGCGCCCACGACGTTGCCCGTGCGGTGCAGGCCGCGCGCGAGGCGTTCGAGCATGGCCCGTGGGCGACATTGCCGCCGTCGGAGCGCGGCCGCCTGATCGCGGCGCTCGCGGACGCGATCGACGAGCACCAGCAGGAGCTTGCCGAGATCGAGTCGCTCGACAACGGCAAGCCCGTCAAGCTCGCCCAGTATGTGGACGTGCGCGGCACGGTCGCGCACTTGCGCTACTTCGCGGGCTGGCCGACCAAGATCGAGGGCAGCGTGCTGCCGGTCACGGCGCCCGACATGCTCTGCTACACGCGCCGCGAACCGGTCGGCGTGTGCGGGCAGATCATTCCGTGGAACTTCCCGCTGCTGATGGCCGCCTGGAAGATCGCGCCGGCGCTCGCCGCCGGCTGCACGATCGTGCTCAAGCCGGCCGAGCAGACGCCGCTGAGCGCGCTGCGCCTCGGCGAGCTGGCGCTGCAGGCCGGACTCCCGCCCGGCGTGCTCAACGTGATCACCGGCGACGGCGAGACCGGCGCGGCGCTCGTCGAGCATCCGGACGTGGACAAGATCTCGTTCACCGGCTCCACCGCGGTCGGTCGCGAGATCGGCGCGAAGGCCGGGCGGGCGCTCAAGCGCGTGACGCTCGAGCTGGGCGGCAAGTCGCCGAACGTGATCCTCCCCGACGCCGACGTCGAGGCGGCCGTGAAGAGCGCCTTCCAGGCGGTCTACTTCAACTCGGGTCAGGCCTGCAACGCCGGCACTCGGCTGTTCGTGCCCGCCGAGCGCTTCGACGAGGTGGTCGGCGCGCTGGCCGAGCGCGCGGGGGCGACGCGGCTGGGAGCGGGCCTTGATCCGCAGACGCAGCTCGGGCCGCTCGTCTCCTCCGAGCAGCGCGACCGCGTGATGGGCTACATCGAGTCGGGTCGCGAGCAGGGCGCGGAGCTGCTCGCCGGCGGCGAGATCGCGCTCGCCGACAGCGGCGGCTGGTTCGTGGCGCCCACGCTCTTCACCACGACCTCGGACGAGCTGCGCATCGCCCGCGAGGAGATCTTCGGACCGGTGCTCGTCGCCTCGCCGTACTCCACGCTCGAGGAGGTCGCCGCGCGCGCGAACGCCGGCGACTACGGCCTCGCAGCGGGCGTGTGGACGCGCGATGTCGCCGTCGCGCACCGGCTGGCCGCGATGCTGCGCGCGGGCTCGGTCTACATAAACCACTGGGGCGGCTCCGATCCGGCGGCGCCGTTCGGCGGCTTCAAGGCCTCAGGTGTCGGCCGCGAGCACGGCCACGACGGTCTCGACGCCTACCTGGAGACGAAGACCGTGTGGACCGCGCTCGGCTGAGAACGTGTCGTGAAATAGGCGGTGCGCCCGTCCGGGCGCGCCGATCTCCTCGAAACACGTTCTAAGAACGTACCCTGGCAAAGGGCGCCCACGGTGCATTAGAGTCCCGACGATGAACGGGTACGCTCCCAAGCCCGGGGGCCTGAAGATATCGAGCGATGTCGCAGGCGGCGCCGTCAGGGTGTCCCTGCAGGGAGAACTCGACCTCGCGTCGGCCCGCGCGATGGAAGAGCGTCTCGCGGCGATCGAGGAGCAGGAGCCCGCGCGCGTCGTGATCGACCTCGGGGGGCTCGCGTTCATCGATTCGAGCGGCCTGCGCGTGCTGTTGCTGGCGGACAGCCGCGCGCGCGAGCGCGGCTGCGAGCTCGTGCTGGCGCCCGGCCCCGAGCCGGTGCAGCGGGTGTTCGAGATGACCGGCGCGCTCGACGTGCTGCGCTTCGAGTCGTGAAGGTCAATTGAGCTCGGTAGCCGAGCAGCGACCGCGACAGGCAGGCGGCGCGATCTCGACCGACCGGGCGCGGCGCTGGGCGCCCGTGCTCGCCGGCGCGCTGACCGCGGTGCTGCTCGCGGCGACGCTCGAGATCGTGCTCGACGGCGCGACGGGTCATTCGCCGCTGATCCCGAAGTCACCGCGGATCGCCGGCTGGATGGGCGGCATCGGCGAGCATCTCGGCTACAGGGTGTTCCTGATCGCGCTGCTCGCCTACGCGGGCGCCTACGGGGGCATCCTGCTGCTCGCACGGCGCATCGGGACGCGCTGGGCGATCGCGCTGACGGTGGCGCTGCACGCGATCGTGTTCGCCGGGCCGGTCCTGCTCTCGACTGACGTGTTCAGCTACATCGCCTACGCGCGCATGGGGGTGGTGCACGGCATCAACCCCTACATCCACGGCCCGCAGTCGATCGCGAGCGACCCCGTGTTTCGCTACGTGGGCAAGGACTGGAGGACGGCGGCCACCGCCTACGGGCCGCTCTACACGCTGATCTCCTACCCGCTGGGGCTGCTCGGCGTGGTGGGTGCGCTGTGGGGGATGAAGCTGCTGGCGCTCGCGGCGAGCGCGGGCACGCTCGTGCTGACATGGCGCTGCGCGCGCGCGCGCGAGCTCGACCCCAGGGTCGCGCTGGTCGCGGTGGGCTTGAACCCGCTGTATGTGATCTACGGGGTGGGCGGCGCCCACAACGACCTGATCATGATGTTCCTGACGATGGCCGCCGTCAGCCTCACGCTCGCGCGGCGCGAGGCGTACGCGGGCGCCGCCGTGATCGGCGCGAGCGCTCGTGAAGGCCACCGGGATCGCGCTGCTGCCGTTCATGCTGCTCAGCCGCAGGCGCCTCGCGCCGCTGCTCGGCGCCGCGATCGCCGCGCTGGCGTGCGCGCTCGTCGCCTACCTCGCGTTCGGGATCCACGGCGTGGACGTCGTCGCGGCGCTCAACCGCGACGCGGCGTTCGTGTCGACCGACAGCTTCCCGACCGAGATCGCCCACCTGTTCGGCAAGCCCGGGGTGTTCCCGATCGACCACGACCTGCTCAAGGCAGCGCTCGTGCTGATCGTGTTGCACCTGATGTGGCGCACGTGGCGCGGCTATGACTGGGTGGCGGCGTCCGGCTGGACGCTGCTCGCGATCGCGGTGACGAGCCACCTGGCTGCTCGCCTGGTACACGCTCTGGGCGCTGCCGCTCGCCGTCGTCAGCCGCGACCGCCGCCTGCTCGCCGCGACGCTCGCGGTGCAGGCGCTGTTCGTCGTCCACCAGACCGCGCCGCTGTGGGCGCCCGTGTCATGAGCGACTCGCCGACGCCACGCGCCGGCGGCGCGCTCGCCCGCCTGCCCGAATGGGCGCGCCCGCGCGAGAGCGAGCGGCGCGGGCTGGGCAGCCTGCGGCTCGCCGAGACGACCGTGCTGATCCTCTTCGGCTTGCTGCTGGCGGTCGCCACGGTGAACGACGTGGCGCGCCAGACGCACGTCAACCATCGTCTCATCGCCGACGCGCACACGTGGCGGGTGGCGACCGGCCACGACTATCACAACCTCGCGACCTACCAGGACTACAAGGGCTTCACCACGCGCGACACCGTCTGCGGGAACCTCTCGCCGGGCGGTGCGAACGAACGCACGCAGCTGTGCCTGACGCTCGCAGGTCCGACGATCGACGGCAAGCGCGCGATCACCGGCGGCTTCTACCTGCCGCCGGGCTCCGAAAACGAACCCTACGAACGCTATGCGCTGCTTCGGCGCCGCGGCGAGGGCGAGATTGTGCGGCAAGGGCTCGCCGCCGGCGGGCTCGCCGCCCGCTCCCCCCGTGAGGCTGGGCCTGCCATGAGCGAGGCCGCGGCAGGGGCGGTGGGGACTCCGGACGACGCGACTCGCACGACGCTCGCGGGCGCGCTGGGCGGCGCCGCTCGAGGCGCCGGCGGCGCCGGGGGAGCGAGCGCATGGGCCGCGTGGTGGCCGCTCGTGGCGCTCACAACGCTCGCCGCCGTGCTGCGCCTGGCGACGCTCGGCTCCCAGAGCCTCTGGTACGACGAGGCGTTCACGGCCGTGCACGTGCTGCGTGGAGGGCTCGGCGCGACCCTGCACAACGTGGCGCACACCGAGAACACGCCGCCGCTCTGGTACGTGCTCGAGTGGGGCGTCTCGCGCGTGCTCGGCAGCGGGGCGGTGGCGCTGCGCCTGCTCTCCGCGCTGGCGGGCATCGCGACGGTGCCGGTGGCGTGGGCGATCGGCAGCGAGCTCGCCGGACGTCGCGCGGCGATCGTGACGGCTGCGCTCGTCGCGAGCTGCCCGCTGCTGGTGTGGTACTCGCAGGAGGCCCGCGCCTACGGACTGTTCGTGTTCACCGCGTCGCTCGCGCTGCTGTGCTTCCTGCGCGCGCTGCGCGACCCGACAGGCAGGCGGCTGGCGGCATTTGCGCTCGCGGCGTCGCTTGCGCTGCTGAGTCACTACTTCGCCGTGTTCCTGCTGATCCCGATGATCTTGTGGCTGATCTGGAGCCATGGCGCGCGCGCATTGCTTGCCGGGGCGATCCCGGTGATCGTCGGAGCGGCGCTCATTCCGTTGATCCTCGCCCAGGGCGGGCACGGCACGCAGTGGATCGGCGAATGGGCGTTTGCGAGCCGCTTGGAAGCGATTCCGCAGTACTACCTCACGGGCTACACGGGGTCGGCGCTCGGGCACGGGGTGGAGCTGCTCGTGGCGGCGGTGGTGCTCGCCGGGCTCGTGTATGGACTGTGGCGCGCGCTCAGCCCGCGCGAGGAGCGTGGGGCGCTGATCGCGCTGACCGTGGCGGCCTGCGGGGTGGCGATCCCGATCGTGCTGGCGGTGCTGGGCGCCGACTACCTGGCGCCGCGCAACCTCGTGGCCGCGATGGTGCCCGTGAGCGCGCTGCTGGCGATCGTGATCGCCGCTCGACGCACGGGGCGCGTGGGCATGGCGCTCGCGGGGCTGCTCGTGATGGCGTTCCTCGCGCTGACGATCGACGTGAGCCTCAGCCCGCGCCTGCAGCGCGGCGACTGGGCGGGGCTGGCGAGGCTGCTGCGATCCTCGCTTTCGACCAAGGCGATCGTGACGGTCGAGCTGGGCACCGCGCCGCTGGAATACTACCTGCCGCCGCTGCGCACCCTGGCGCGCGGATCGAGCGTGCGGGTGAGAGAGGTGGACGAGACGGGCTACGCGCCGCTGCGCAAGTCGGCGGGCAGTCTCGCCGGCCCCTGGCTTCCATCTCGTGGAACGCGGCGACGTACACGGATTGATCGTGTACCGCTTCGCATCCAGCGCGCCTGTCACGATCTCAGAGCAGGCACTGCGGGAACATACGATCACGCTCGTGCCGCACCCCGAGGTGCTCGTGCCCTCCTCATCAGGGAAAAACGCCTAGCCTTCAGCGCAATGTCATCGCAGATCGCGCAGACACTCAGCGAGGCGCAGGTGACACTGGAGCGAGCCCGCGAGCGACTGCTCTCGTTGCAGGACCGTGAGGGATGGTGGCGGGGTGAGCTGCAGACGAACGTGACGATGGACGCCGAGGACATGCTGCTGCGCGAGTTCCTCGGCATCCGGCGAGCCGAGGAGACCGAGCGGACGGCCGCCTGGATCCGCTCGCAGCAGCGCGCCGACGGGACGTGGGCGAACTTCCACGGCGGGCCGGGCGAGCTGTCGACGACGATCGAGGCCTACTGGGCGCTGCGGCTCGCGGGCGACGGTCCCGAGCACGAGCACATGCGCGCCGCGGCGGCGTTCGTGCGTGAGCAGGGGGGCATCGAGCGGGCACGCGTGTTCACGCACGTGTGGCTCGCGCTGTTCGGGTTGTGGTCGTGGGATCGGGTTCCCGCGCTGCCGCCGGAGATCATGCTGTTGCCGTCGTGGGTGGCGCTCAACATCTACGACTTCGCCTGCTGGGCGCGTCAGACGATCGTGGCGCTCTCGATCGTGATCGCCCACCGGCCCCGGCACGAGCTGCCGTTCGCTCTCCAGGAGCTGCACGGCGCGCGCCCGTGGACGCCCGCGGTCCCCGCGAGCGCGCGGGGCAGATGGCTGGCTCGCCTGGACAGGGCGCTGCGCGTGTACGAGCGCAGGCCGGTGCGCCTGCTGCGCAGGATCGCGATGGGAAGGGCCGAGCGTTGGATCGTGCGCCGCCAGGAGGCAGACGGCTCATGGGGGGGCATCCAGCCGCCGTGGGTGTACTCGCTGATGGCGTTGCATTTGAACGGGTACGCGCTCGACCACCCGCTGATGCGACGGGGTATCGAGGGCATTGACGGCTTCATGGTGGAGGAGGGCGGCGATCCGCTCGGCGTGGGTGCGCCCCCGGGGCCGAGTCGGCGCTTGGAGGCGTGCCAGTCGCCGGTGTGGGACACCGCGTTGACCGTGGTGGCGCTCAGCGACGCGGGTCTGCCCGCCGACCATCCCGCGCTCGTGCGCGCCGGGGAGTGGCTGCTGGAGGAGGAGGTGACGGTGGAGGGCGACTGGCGCGTCGCCCGCCCGGCGCTCGCGCCCGGCGGGTGGGCGTTCGAGTTCGCGAACGTGAACTACCCCGACGTGGACGACACCGCCGAGGTGGTGCTGGCGTTGCGGTGTATCTCTTTCGAGGGTGACTCGCGCGCGCGCGGAGAAAGCTCTCTTCGCGCGCGCGCGCGCGCGAGTCATGCCGTGGAGAATGATCACCAACCCCCTTCCGACTCCCCTCCGACTGACCCTCCCTTCCCCAACTCCACGCAATCGCGCGGGGAGCGCGCGATCAACCCTCCCACCCTCGACTCGGCTCAGTCACGCGCGGAGCGTGCGATCAACCCTCCCACCCTCGACTCGACTCAATCGCGCGCGGAGCGTGCGATTGAGCGCGCGGTGAGGTGGACGAAGGGAATGCAGAGCAAGGACGGCGGTTGGGGCGCGTTCGACGCCGACAACACGCGCTCGCTCGTGCGCGAGCTGCCGTTCCTGGACTTCGGCGAGGTGATCGACGAGCCGAGCGCGGATGTGACCGCGCACGCGGTGGAGATGCTCGCGGCGCTCGGCAGGGCCTCCGACATCGAGACCGTGGAGGCGGTGCGCTGGCTGATCGAGCGTCAGGAGCCGGGCGGATCGTGGTGGGGGCGCTGGGGGGTGAACCACGTGTACGGCACCGGCGCGGTTGTGCCGGCGCTGATCGCGGCGGGAGTGGCGCCGTCGGAGCCGTGCGTGAGGCGCGCGGTGGGTTGGCTCGTGGAGCACCAGAACGAGGACGGCGGCTGGGGGGAGGACCCGCGCTCCTACGACAGCCCGGAGTGGGTGGGGCGGGGGGCGAGCACCGCCTCACAGACCGCGTGGGCGCTGCTGGCGCTGCACGCCGCCGGAGAGCAGCGCTCGGGCGTTGTGGCGGCCGGCGTTCAGTGGCTCGTGGACACCCAGCGCGAGGACGGAAACTGGGACGAGCCGCAGTACACGGGCACGGGGTTTCCGTCGGACTACTACATCAACTATCACCTCTACCGCCTCGCGTTCCCCGTGATGGCGCTCGGGCGCTGTTTGACGGGCCCACCCACGCGGCGGGGATGATGCAGGCCGTGGCGCTCGAGCTCTCGCCGCCTGAGATCCCGAGCGCGCACGCGGTGATGGCGAGGGCGGGCAACGAGAACTTCCCGGTGGCGGTGCGAGTGCTCTCGCGGCGGCATCGTCGCGGGCTGCTCGCCGTGTACGGGTTCGCGCGGCTGGCGGACGAACTGGGCGACGAGCTGGAGGGAGATCGCCTCGCGGCGCTCGACTGGCTGGAAGGCGAGCTGGACAGGGCGTACGCCGGGCGGGCGCGCCATCCGTTGCTGCGTGGCCTGCAGGCGACGCTCGCCGAGCACGCGCTGCCGCGTGGGCCGTTCGTGCGCCTGATCGACGCCAACCGCCTCGACCAGCGGGTGAGACGCTACGAGACCTGGGAGCAGCTGCGGTCCTACTGCGAGCTGTCCGCCAACCCGGTGGGCGAGCTTGTGCTGTGCGTGTTCGAGCTCG
This sequence comes from uncultured Solirubrobacterales bacterium, assembly GCA_963729925.1. Lineage (GTDB taxonomy): Bacteria > Actinomycetota > Thermoleophilia > Solirubrobacterales > Solirubrobacteraceae > Palsa-744. The sequence goes on from CAVSPS010000011.1 coordinate 121,651, forward strand.
CCACTCCCGAGCGCATCGCGCTTTCGAACCGCGTGTGCACGGCGTTGCAGCTCGTCGAGCACCTGCAGGACATGGCGGAGGACTTGAGTCGCGGGCGGATATACCTCCCCGAGGAGGACCTGCTGCGCTTCGGCTGCTCGCACGAGCAGCTTGCTCGGATGGTTTCGGGCGGTGGTTTGGATTTGGATTTGGGCGTGCTCGGCGGGTCCAGCGGGCCGGGCGGTGGGGACGGGGGCCGGCCGGGGGGATCGCGCGGCGTGCTTGCTGCTCCGTCCATTCAGGGCGAGGACCGCGGGCGCCCGGAGGATCGTCTGCGCGATGCGATTCGCTTCGAGACGGCGCGCGCGCGGGAGCTGCTCGCCGCCGGGCTCCCCCTGGTGGCCGGCGTGCACGGCCGCGCGAAGCTGGCGCTGGCGGCGTTCGTGGCGGGCGGGTACGCCGCGCTGGGTGAGATCGAGCGAGCGCGCTTCGACGTGCTCGCGGGCGTGCCCCACGCGAGCGGGGCGCGCCGTGCGCGGGCGCTCGCGCGCGTGCTCGCGGGGAGCCGCGCGTGAGGGTCGAGGAGGCATACGACCATTGCGAGTCGCTCACGCGCGCGGCGGCGGCGAACTTCTACTACGGCATCCGCCTGCTGCCGCGCGAGAAGCGCCGTGCGACCTGCGCGGTGTACGCGTTCGCACGGCGCGTGGACGACATCGGCGACGGCGGGATCGAGGCGCGCGAGAAGCTCGGGCTGCTCGACGCCGCCGTACGCTCGTTGGAGAGCCTGCCGACGTCGAACATGGACCCGGTGGTGGTGGCGCTGGCGGATGCGCAGGCGCGCTTCGCGCTGCCCGTGGAGGCCCTGGAGGATCTGATCGCGGGCGTGCGCATGGACGTCACCGGCACGAACTACGAGCGCTTCGAGGATCTGCTGGGCTACTGCCGCCGCGTGGCCGGCTCGATCGGGCGCCTGTGCCTGGCGATCTTCGGCGCCCGCGAACCGGAGCGGGCACGCGCTCTGGCCGACGATCTGGGCGTGGCGATGCAGCTGACGAACATCGTGCGCGACCTTTGCGAGGACGCGGCGAACGGTCGCGTGTACGTGCCGCGCGAGGATCTTCTACGCTACCAGCTCAGCACCGACGGACGCTACGAGGGCGAGGAGGGTCAGCTCGACGCCCTCATGCGCTTCCAAGCGCGCCGCGCGGACGAATGGTTCGACCATGGGCTCGAGCTGGTGGCGCTGCTCGACAGGCGCAGCGGGGCGTGCGTGCTGGCGATGGCGAACATCTACCGGGGCGTGCTCGCCAGGATCGAGGCCGACCCCGAGGCGGCGCGCAGGGCGCGCGTGTCGCTTCCGATCTGGGCGAAGGGGTGGGTTGCGGCCCGCAGCGTGCTCACGGCGGCCATCGGGTGAGCGCCCATTGCATGAGCGCCCGCCCGGCAAATGTCCGCACAAGAGCGCCTGTCCGGCGAGCGTCCGCACATGAGCGCCGCCACCGCAAGGGCCGCGAGTGAGGGCACGGCGGGTGGTGGTCATCGGCGGCGGTCTCGCCGGAGTCACGGCGGCGCTCGACTGCGCCGAGGCCGGCGCGAGGGTGACGCTGTTGGAGGTCAGACCGCGACTCGGCGGGGCGGCGTACTCGTTTGAGCGCGACGGACTGCGGCTCGACAACGGCCAGCACGTGTTCCTGCGCTGCTGCACCGCCTATGTCGGGCTGCTGGAGCGGCTCGGCAGCCTGGGGCGCGTGCGGATACAGCCGCGCCTGGAGATCCCCGTGCTGAGCCCGGACGGCAGGCAAGCGGTGTTGCGCCGCGGGGCGCTGCCTGCGCCGCTGCACCTCGCGGGCGCGCTCGCCCGCTATTCGCATCTCACGATCGGCGAGCGCGCGCGAGCCGCGCGCGCGGCGCTGGCGCTCGCGCGGCTGGACCCGGCGGAGGCCCTCGAGCGCGAGCGCGTCGCGCTGAGCGCGCGCGAGGCGTCGTCGGGCGAGCACGTGCAGGGCGGAGCGCGTAAGGGGTCCTCGGGCGAGCACGACGAGCACGAGGGGGCGCCTGAGCGGCGCGCTCCGGCGCGCGGGACGCTCGGCGAGTGGCTGGCCGAGCACGGTCAGCACGAGCGCGCGGTGGCGGGACTGTGGGACTTGATCGCGCTGCCCACCCTCAACCTCCCGGCGGCGCAGGGCTCACTTGTGCTCGGCGCCTTCGTGTTGCAGACCGGTTTGCTGCGGCACAACGACGCGGGCGACATCGGCTTTCACATGCGTCCGTTGAGCGACACGCTCGGCGGCCCCGCCAAGCGTGCGCTGCGGGAGCTCGGGGTCGATGTGAGGCTCGGGGTACGGGCGGAAGGGGTGGAGAGGGTGGAGGTGGTCAGGTCCGATACGGATGCCCCATGCGCGCGCGTGCGCGCGCGGGGCGGCGGGTTGGAGTGGAGGGCCGAGGGCCTACGCGTGTGCGCGGGCGGCGGCGCGCTGGAGGCCGACGCGGTCGTCTGCGCGGTGCCCCACGGCCGCGCGAGCGCTCTGCTGGAGCCGCTGCTCGGCGCCGAGGCGGCGGGCTGGAAGGGACTGGGGGAGTCGCCGATCGTTAACGTGCACGTCGTGTATGACCGGCGTGTGTGCGACCTGGACTTCGCTGCGGGCGTGGGGACGCCGGTGCAGTACGTGTTCGATCGCACCGAGGCGACCGGCCTCGCCGAGGGTCAGTGCCTGGCGGTGTCGCTGTCGGGCGCCGAGCGGGAGATGCGCATGGACGGGCAGGAGCTGCGCGAGCGGTACGTGGGCGCCCTGCGCGAGCTCTTCCCGCGCGCCCGCGAGGCGGTGGTGCGCAGCGTGCACGTCAGCCGCGAGCACGCCGCCACCTTCAGGGCGGCGCCGGGCAGCGGGGCGCTGCGCCCGGGGGCGCGCACGGCGGTGCGCGGGCTCGCGATCGCCGGGGCGTGGACCGACACGGGCTGGCCGGCGACGCTCGAGGGCGCCGTGCTGAGCGGTCACGCCGCGGCGCGCGAGGCGCTGGCGGCATGAGACGCGGCGCCGCGATGCGCGCGGGCGACGCCCACGGTCGGGCCGGCGGCGACGTGCCGGGGCGAGGGAGGTGCGCATGAGCGATGTGCTCGTGACCGCGCCGTTGCGCTTGGAGGCGCTTGCGATCAGAGCCGGGGCGCGGGGGTTGCGCATCCACAAGACGGGCATGGGCCCCGTGCGCTCGCGCGCGGCGGTGCCGCTGCTGCAGAGCGACCCGGCGGCGGCGCTCGTCGTGATGGGGGTGTGCGGCGGTTTGGACGAGCGGTGCGAGCCGGGCGAAGTCGTGATCGCCGAGGAGCTGCTCGACGGCGAGCATCGCGGCGAGGGGTCGCGTCTTGCCTGCCCATCGGCGCAGCCGCTCGCCGACGCGCTCGAGCGTCATGGCGTGCGGGTGCGGCGCGGCACGGTGGTGTCGGTGGGGCGCATCGCGCGCGGGGACGCGCGCGTGGAGCTGCGCGAACGCGGGGGGATCGTGGTGGACATGGAGTCGGCGTGGCTTGCACCCGGTGCAGGAGAGCGCCCGTTCGCGGTGATCAGGGTGGTCGCGGACACGCCTTCGCGCGAGGTGACGCGCCCGTTGCTGACGCTCGCGGGAGCGGCGCGCGCGGCGCTGTCGTTGCGGCGTACGGCGGCGGCGCTCGAGCAGCTGGTGCGCGAGCATGGGGCGCACATCGTGCTCGGCGGCGAGTGACATCTGGCCCGCGGGCGAGACCCCGCCGATCCAGCGTAACTGACGATCTATCCTTCTACGACCACGGACCCCGACAAGCAAGCGAGGGACACTAGAGATGGCGGTTCCGATGAGGCAGAGCGCGCGCATGGGGTGGTATCTGCTGCGCCGGCGCCTGGCGGGGCGCGAGAAGTTCCCCCTGCTGGTGGAGCTCGAGCCGCTGTTCCAGTGCAACCTCGCGTGTGCGGGGTGCGGCAAGATCCAGCACCCCGAGCATGTGCTGCGCAGGCGTATGTCCGTCGAGCAGGCGATCGGCGCGATCGAGGAGAGTGGTGCGCCGATGGTGTCGATCGCGGGCGGCGAGCCGCTGGTACACCCGGAGATCCACGTTATCGCCGCGGAGCTCGTCAAACGCAAGCGGTTCGTATACCTGTGCACGAACGCGATCCTGCTGGAGCGCAAGCTCGAGAACTTCAAGCCCAGCCCCTACTTCTCCTGGGCGATCCACCTCGATGGACTGCGTGAGCGCCACGACGCCTCGGTGGAACGCGCGGGCGTGTTCGACAAGGCGGTCTCGGCTATCAAGGCCGCGAAGGCAGCCGGCTTTCGTGTGACGACCAACACGACGTTCTTCGCGCACGACTCTCCCCAAATGGTGCGTGAGGTGCTCGACTTCCTCAACGACGAGCTCGAAGTCGACCATATGGAGATCTCTCCGGCGTACGCGTACGAGAAGGCGCCCGACCAGGAGCACTTCATGGGCGTGGAGCAGACGCGCAAGCTGTTCGGCGAGGCGTTCGCCGGCGGCCGGCGCAAGCGCTGGCGGCTCAACCACACACCCCTGTACCTGGACTTCCTCGAAGGCAAAGCGGAATTCGAGTGCACCGCGTGGGGGATACCGAGCTACTCGCTGTTCGGCTGGCAGCGGCCGTGTTACCTGATGTCCGACGGCTACGCGGCCACGTACAGGGAGCTGGTCGAGACGACCGACTGGAGCAAGTACGGTCGCGGTCGCGACCCGCGCTGCGAGAACTGCATGGCCTCGTGTGGCTATGAGCCGACCGCGGTGCTCCAGACGACCCGCTCGCTGCGCCAGTCGGTCCGCGCGCTACTCGGCTAGCGGCGGATCCGAGCCCTCGGCGAGCCGGCTGCGGCGGATGTCCTGCCAGGTCATGCCCTCCCTGAGCAGCGCTGGAATGCCGAGCGCGAACGCTGTGATCAGCTCGACCGCCTGCAGGATGATGCCGTACGCCAGGGCCGCGCCGGCGCCGATGCCGTAGGCGGCGAGCACCACGAGGCATGCGGCTTGGAAGACACCCACGTTGGACGGCGTGGCGGGCAGCGCGGCGGTGACGTTGACGGCCAGCAGGATCGCCGCTGCGGTGACGGGAGTGGCGCGGGGGGTGAGCCCGAGGGCGAGCAGCACCATGTAGCAGGAGCCCCACTGGAGCGCCCAGGCGAGTAGCTGGAAGCCCACCGCCGGTACGCCCCGGCGTGGCGTGGCGAACACGACCAAGCCGCGCCGCGCGAGCCTCAGCAGGCCGGCGAACGCAAGCGCGGCGGCGCGAACGCGCAGACTCGGCGCGCGTTGGGCTAGGCGCAGCAGCGGCGGGCCGCCGAACACGAAGAGGGCGATGAAGGCGGGCACGGCGAGCACCGCCACGAGCGCGGAGGCGTGGCCATGGAGCAGCGGCACGCTCGTGAAGGTGACGGCGGCGAGAATCCCGAGCGCGACGAGGTTGATGAGCGTCTGTGAGAACACCGTGCCGGCTACCACCGGGAAGGTGCGCCCGGCGGGGCCGTCGAGGCGGCGGCTGAGCACGAGTATGCGGGTGGGCTCTCCGAGCCGGCCGGGGAACACCGCCGAGGCCATCACGCCGATCATCGTGGCGCGCGCCACCGCCCTCCACGCGATGCGAGCGCCGGGGAGGGCCGCGCGCAGCACCGCCTGCCAGGAGAGAGCGCGCGCGAGCAGCGAGAGCATCATCAGCGCGAGCGCCAGCACGATCCATCCCGGACTCGCCGAGATCAGGGCATGAGCCACGCGCGGGAGGTTCAGGCGGCTCAGCGCGAAGGCGATTATCGCCGCCAGCAGGATCGCGCCCGCGATCAGGCCCGCGCGCCCGGCGGCGCGGCGTCGTCTCGGCAGCGGGCCCATTGGAGGGGGGTGTATCAGAGCCCCGCCGTAGGCTCGCCCGCGGTCGGGCAGGTCACCGCATCGGGCAGGCTGCCGCATCGGGCAGACCGCCGCATCGGGCCTGCGTGCGTTCGCTGCGCCCTGAGCGACGCGTGTGCCTTCCTCCTCAGCGACCTTCGTAGGTGGCGTGACCGGGGCCGCGCTCCAGAAACGACCGCACGGCGCGCTTGAGGTCCTCGGTGGCGAACAGGTCTCCCGCGAGCTCGGGCACGCGCTCGTCCGCCCCGTGGACTCCACCGCGATCGAGATAGGCCCGCACGATCCCCTTCGTGGCGGCGTGCGCGCGAGTGGGCCCCTCGGCGAGCTTTCGCGCGAACGAGCGCGCGGCCGAGTCGAAGTTGTTGTCTGCGAGCACGCGGTTGACGACGTTCCAGCGCTCGAGCGTGGCGGCGTCGTAGAGCTCGCCCGTCATCACCAGCTCGCGCGCCCGCGCCGGACCGGCGCGCTCGGCGAGGCGTTGCGTGCCGCCCATCGCCGGCGTGAGCCCGACGACCGTCTCGACGAGCCCGAACCGCGCCGACTCCGCCGCGAGCAGGATGTCGCAGCCGAGCGAGAGCTCGAATGCGGCGGTGAGGCAGAGGCCGTGGGCGGCGAACACCGTGGGCAGCGGCAGCTCCTCGACACGGTGGACGAGGTCGAGCAGGCGCACCCACATGTCGGCGGCCTGATCGGTGGAGAGGCCGTCGAACACGTGCACGTCCACGCCGCCGCTCACGACACGGCCGTCGGCCCTCACGAGCAGCCCCCGCGGCGGCTCTGAGACCAGCCGATCGACGGCGTTCGAGAGCTCGCCCATCAGCTCCTGGTCGAACAGGTTCAGCGGCGGGCTGTCGATGCTGAGGACGGCCAGCGGGCCGTCGTGCTCGACGCGGATGAGGCTCATGGGCAGGGCTCCGTGCGGTGGAAGGGATCGATGGGCCCGGAGCCTACCGTGAGGCGGCGTACGCCAGACTTCCAGCTTTACTGCTCGTCGGGTAGCTGCTCGCCCTCGTAGTAGTCGACGGTGTCGTAGCCACGGCGTAGGTCAGGACGATGGCGCCGGTTGCATCACCGTGAAGGAGGCTCCCTGGGGATCGATGAAGCCGGCGAAGCGTCCGATCGGCATGTCCATCGGCTCGTTCGTGACGGTCGCTCCGAGCGCGCGGGCCTTCGCGACGGTGGCGTCGCAGTCGGCGACCGCGAAGCACACTCCCCAGTGCGGGGGGATCTCGGCCGGGAAGTAGGCGTCGGTCATCTGCATCATGCCGCCGACGGGCCTGCCGGCGAGCTCCCAGACCGTATAGGTCTCGGGTGCGCCCTCGAACGACGGACGGCCCGCGACCCAGCCGAAAACGGCCGGGTAGAACGCCTTGTCGGCATCGGCGTCACGGGTGAGCACCTCGTTCCAGCAGAGCGAGCCCGGCTCGTTGACGAGATCGGCGCCGGTGAAGCTCTTCGGCTGCCAGACGCCGAAGACGGCGCCGGTGGGATCGGCGAAGAACGCCATCCGCCCGATGTCCATCACGTCCATGGGCTCGACCACCACGCTGCCGCCGGCGGCCGTGACCTTGGCCGCGGTCTCATCGGCGTCGGCGACGCTTATATATGTGGCCCATGCGATGGGCTGACCCTCCTGCATGAGGCGCATCAGGCCGGCGATATTCTTGCCGTCCTGCTGGAACATGCGATACCCGCCGGTGTCGGCCGACCCCGGCTCTGTCACGCTCCAGCCCATCAGCTCGCCGTAGAACTCCGCGGCGGCATCGGTGTCCGGTGAGGAAAGTTCGATCCAGGACGGCGTTCCGGGTGCATACTCGGGCATGGTGGCTCCTTTCGCGGAGAGGGGACCTTGATCGTGGCACATCGGCGGTTGGAGCGTGTTACCAGTTGAAGGCGGGGGACGTCAGTCCCGAGCGCGTGCGCGAAGCGGCCCCCGACGTGGGTCTTGACCAAAAAGAGGTGGACGAGGCGACGCGCGACCCTGAGATCAAGCTCGCGCTGCGCGAGGCGACCGATGCCGCACACGCACTGGGCGTCTTCGGCGTCCCCACGATCGCGATCGGCAAGGAGCTGTTCTGGGGAGATGATCGTCTGGAGGAGGCCGCGGCTTCGAGGGCTGGCTGCGCGAGCACGCATGAGTGAGCCTCCACCCCGCGCCGAGCGCCGCTCGTCTTTAGTCGACCGAGCCCGCCGGAACCACCCACTCGCAAGGCTGTCCGGTGACCGAGGCGATCAGGTCGAAATCCGCGTCGTAGTGCAGCACGGTGAGACCGCAAGTCTCGGCTGCGGCGGCGATGAGCAGATCGGAGACCTTGCGGCCGCGCCGATGCTTTGCGGCGAGTAGACGCTGTACCTGCTTTGCGCGGCGCATGTGCTCGGCGGTGCTCTGCACCAGCTCAAACGCCTCCACCCCATCGGCCAAGCGATCCCACTCGGCGGCGTTGCGCGCTGAGAAGCCGACCTCCAGGTCGCTGATCCCCGCACGGGCAAGCTCCCCCCGCTGCGCCCCCGGCTCGATCGCCTCTCGGATCGCCGGCTCCCCCAGGCGCGTGAGGACGCTCGTGTCCACAAGGTGAGTCAGCGCCATGCCTGCTCGCGCGGCGCAAGGCCGGCGCGGGCGAGCACATCCAGGCGCTTCTTGACCATCGCGCTGCGGTCATCAGCGGCCAGACGTAGCGCGCGGTTGACCGTTTCCTTGAGCGTGTCGGCGCCGAGCCGGGCGCGCGCGTCCCGCAGGGCCTGCTCGTCTATGTCCACAAGGTGCTTGGCCATAGGCACTCAGTATATACCATCCAGCGCCGATATATACCCATCCGGCACGCCGCCCGAATGGGAGCTACGATCACAAGGGCGGTCCCGCCTGTACCGCGCGTTGCAGCAGGCGTGTCTCGAAGGCGTCAGCCGCAGCGCGGGGTCCGCCGGTGGCAGCGAACGCGGCAGCGATTTGTCGGGCTCCCTCGGTGCAGGTCATGGCTTCCGCGATCTTCGCGCGCAGGCGGTCGGGGCGCAGGCGCTTGGCGGACAGTCGTGTTCCGGCTTTTGCGACTTCGACGCGCCGGGCGACCTCGAGCTGGTCGCGCCCGAATGGCACCGCACACACCGGCACGCCGTGAGCCAGCGCCTTCTGTGTTGAGCCCATGCCGCCGTGGGTGACGGCGCAGGCGGCATGTTCGAGCAGGGGCCGATGGGGGATGAAGCGCTCGACGTGCGCGTTGGCCGGGCATCTGACAGGCGGCAGGGTCGCCCGCTGGGCAGGGTCGCCACGACTGTGACGTGCTCCTCGGCAAGCGCCTGCAAGTGCGACCCGCACGAGCCGTCCATCGTCCTGGAACTCCGTCGAAGTGTTCACGAGCACTATCGGCTTGGTTATCTGCCCAAGCCACTGTGGCGGCTCGGATGGTGGATCCCAGTCGCATGGGCCGATCATGACGACGTTCGCCGGCCAGTCATGCCGCGGGTACTCGAACGGCTCGGCGGTCATGTAGAGCAGCAGCGGTGCATAGTTGAACCATTCCTCCACGGTCGCGACGGGCTCAAGGCCCATGTGCTCGCGGATACCGTTCAACGCAGGGCGCACCTGCCTTTCGACCGTCCCGAACACGAGCGAGCGAACCAGCCGGTCCCGCACGCGGCCGAGCGGCCCACGGGCGGGCGCGAACCCGGGGCCGAACGGCGGCGCGTCATCCGAGCGCAGCGCGAGCGGGTAGGGGCAGAACACGGCCCACGGCCCGCCCCATGCCTCGGCGGCCATGAGACCGCCCCAGCTGTTGATGTCCACGAGCAGCGCATCGGGGTTCGTGTCGACTATGGCCTGGGTCAGGTTGGGCGCGTCGTACTCGGCGCGGGCACAGAAGACCGCGGCGTTCATGCGCACCGATCCCAGCGGGTTGCGCGCCCGCCAGTCGTCGTGCTCGATCGCCTCGATGCGCTCGTCGATCGGCTCCGCGTCAAAGCCGCGCGAGCGCATCAGCGCAACCTGCGAGGCGAGCGTGCGCAGCACGATCTGGTGCCCGCGACGGTGCAGCTCGTCGAGGATCGGGGTGAGCGGGAACAGGTGACTGCGCCCGGGCGAGGTATAGGCGAGGATGCGCGCCATCTGTAGTATTTGACTTTAGCTCATATCAAATGAACATGTCAAGCTCGTCACAGAAGCGCCCGTACCGGATGACCGCCCGCGCGCAGGCCGCGGCGGCGACCGGCGAGCGCCTGCTCGCGGCGGCGTGGCGGCACTTCGCCACGCGCCCCTACGAGGCGGTTCTCCTGCGCGAGATCGCCGCCGAGGCGCAGGTCACCCCGCAGACGCTGCACGCTCGTTACGGCTCAAAGGAGGAGCTGTTCACCGCCGCGTATGCCTGGTTCGGCCAGCGGGAGATGGCAGAGCGCCCAGCTATCCCCACCGCTGATGTGGCGGTGACGATCACCCAGCTCTATGACCGCTACGAGACGCATGGATCGGCGATTCTGCGCATGCTCTCCCAGGAGGAGCGCATCCCCACCGTCCACCAGATGACCGAAGCCGGGCGCGCCTACCACAGCCACTGGGCGCAAACAACCTTCGCACCGCTCCTGCGCGGCCTGCGAGGGCACGCGCGCAAGCGGCGTCTGACCGCGATCGTGATCGCGACCGACCTGCTCGTCTGGAAGCTCCTGCGCCTCGACATGAAACTCCAGCGCCAGCAGGCCGAACGGGTCGTGGTGGAGATGATTCAGGGCTCATCCCAAGCCGGCTGACTGATGAGGTGTGCTCCCGTGTTCCCGTCTGAGCGCAACGCCTCTGAGATGCTTCTCTGGCTCGAGGAGTCGTCGTCTGCGCGATATGACCGCGGCCTGGGACACTTCGGGCATGCGCGATCTCGATGCGCTGCGCGCTGAGGATGCCCAGCTGCTCGATCTGGTCGAAGCGGTGCGGGCGCTTCCCTACGGGCGCCCACAGGACCGGACCGTGGAGGGGATGCTGCGTGAGCGGCGTGGCACTTGTTCCACGAAGCACCTGTTCCTCGCCCGGATGCTCGCCGAGCGCTTCCCTGAGACCGAACCGCTGATCGTCCACCGCGTCTACACGCTCGATCGCGCTCGCGCTCACAGGCTGTTCGGCGCTCAGATCGCCGAAGTCGTCCCCGAGGACGGGCTGGTCGACGTCCACCGCTACATCACGGTCACGCTCTACGGGCGGCGCGTCGAACTCGACACGACGTTCCCAGGCGCCGCGTGGGATGGCCGCTCCCCGTTGCCGCTCGCCTGCGGCCCGGGCGACGATTATCCAGCAGACGATGACCCGGACGCGGAGAAGCGGGCGCTCGAGCAGCAGCACTGCGACCCGGCCGTACGTGAGCCGTTCATCGCGGCGCTCGCCCGGGCTGGGGTCGGCACGGGTCAACCGCGCTGCCGATGAACCTCGCCCTGGCGCGTCTCGCGGCCGGACGCCTCGGAGCCGCTCTAGAAGTCGTGCTCTGCGTAACCGATTGCGACGAGGCGCTCGTCGGTGATCGCAAGCGCGTCGCGCAGCTCGGCGATGAGCTGGTGCTCGTGGGCGAGTTCGGAGTCTGGCGGCGCCACGGCCTCGAGCTCGATGAACCTCCCGAGCTGCTCGACCTCGTCGAGGTGGATGCGAACGTCGCGCCAGAGCAACAGTCGCCGGCGCTTGGTGACCACGACACGAACCCCGACGGCGGCGGCAAGCGCGGCGCTGAGCATCGGCCCGTCCTCGACCTCGATGATCCTGTAGCGGCTCTCGCGCTGCTGCGGTTCGTTGGCGCGCTCGAACTGGATGAGGTGCGGCCTGCCCGGACGCTCTTCCCGGAGCTTCAAACCGCCATTCGCCACGTTGAAATAGGTGTCCTGTTGCCAGATCTCCCCGTGATCCTTGGCCCCGATCTGCCGGCATACCTCGAGCGAGCGGTCTGGGTCGGGATCGCACGCCTTGCACTCGACATTCCGCCGCGGTCGCTGTGCTGGATCGACTGGGATGGGGCCACTCACGATCGGCTCGGCTGCAGCACGCGCGCTCTCACACGAACGGCCAGTCCGCATAGTACGTAGAGGATCGCGATGCCGATGAGTGTGAACTTGACGGTCGAGCAGACTGTGGCGAACGGCGGAGCGAAGCTGCCGCCCTTGTCGGCGAGCGTGAGCAACAACGCGACGTTTTCGCTCGCGTCGAACGTCGCGGCGGCGAGCGCGAAGAACGGGACCACGATGCCTGCGGCCGCAAGACGTCGCCAGCCGCGCTCTCTTGCGATGTCGCGGATAGCGAAGCCCGCGAGCGCGAAGAACAGCCCATACGAGAGCATGTAGCCGTAGTCGAGCACGAGCGAAAGGTGCGCGGCGCTCCTGCCCTTCGCTCCCCATTCGGCCATGATCCGCGCCGCGCGTGAGCTGCTGCCGGCGAACTCGAACGCGAGGATCGTTGGCCCGCTCGAAACATGCGACGGGTCGATCAGTTCGAGGATCACCGTGAACGCAACGGTCGCGATGCCGAGCACGATCAGTGCGCGCGTACGGGTCATCGTGGTTCCGGGCAATGGTGATCAGCCACGAGCCCAAGCGTATTCGGATCGCGACCTCGTCGGCTACGAAGGCACGGATCGCGGATCGACTCGGCGGACGGATCGACGTGCCGGGTTTCTGCGACTCTTCCCGGCATGTCCGAACCAACCATGGTCACCGTGCCGGAGGATCGCTTTGACGATCTGAAGCCGCTCTGGCGAGCCCTGTACGACCACCACAGCGCGCTGACGCCGCATCTGTGGGATCGGGAGGTTTCGTTCGAGCGTGCCTGGGAGACCCGCCGGGGCCTCGAGCGAAAGTGGCTGCAATCCGAGCCGCAATCATTCGTCCTCGCGGCGCAGAACGCCGACGGCTATGTCGGCTATGCGTTCGTGCGCGTTCGCTCCGGCGAGGGGTTCGCGGCGTCGTGGAGCGCCTCGCAGCCGTTGGCCGAGCTCGTCACGCTCGTCGTTCTACCCGAGGCTCGCGGGCAAGGATCTGGCTCAGCGCTCCTTGACGCGGTCGAGGCGAAGCTGGGAGAGCTCGGGATCGAGGACATGATCATCGCGGTCGTCACGACGAACACCGAGGCGGCTCGTCTCTACGAACGGCGGGGCGCCGTCCCGTTTATCACTCAGTTCATTCACCGCGTTCAGCCGGCCGGCGAGCCGACCATTCCCAACGAGTGAGGTCAGCCTGTGTCCGATCGCACGTTCCGCAGCGCCACCGAGAAGGACATCGAGCCGGTGCTCTGCTTGTGGGACGCGGCTGGTGGTCCGCCCAGCGTAACCGACACGCGCGAGGGACTGCTTGCCCTATTGGCGAGCGACGGTGGAGCGCTACTTCTCGCTGAGCACGACGGCGCAATGCTCGGGTCGCTGATCGCCGCGTGGGATGGGTGGCGGGGCAGCTTCTACAGGCTGGCGGTCCATCCCGACTGGCGGAGACAGGGAATCGCAACAGCGCTGCTGCTCGAGGGCGAGCGTCGCCTGCGATCGCGCGGCGCGGTCAGGCTCACCGCGATCGTCGCCGAGGACGATCCCGCCGCGATGGGCTTCTGGCAGGCCGCCGGCTACTCGATGCAACAGCACCGTGCGCGGTTCGTGCGCCTCGCGGAGGACTGACCGCCGCAACCCGAGTGACGGCCAGCGTGGCACACTCTCACGCCATGAGCAAGACCTTCTTGCTGACCGGAGGCTGCCTGTGCGGCGGAGTGCGCTTCGAACTCACCGGGCCGCCGCTGACCGCGGGCTACTGCCACTGCACCCGCTGCCAGCGGCGAACCGGCGCCGCCAGCTCGGCGCAGGCGAGGATCGATGGACGCACCCTGCGGCTGCTGCAGGGCGAGGAGATGCTGAAAGGGTGGCGCCATCCCGACGGGGGCTTTGAGAAGCTCTTCTGCGCCGAGTGCGGAGCGCACCTCTTCAGCCGCAATCCCGACGATCACGCGCAGATGAGCGTGCGCATGGGCGCCTTCGACGGCGACCCCGGCATACGGCCGAGCTGGCGCGCCTACGTCGACTATGCGGCGGTCTGGGAGCCCATTCCCGACGACGGGCTCGAGCGGTTCAGCGAGGCCAGGACGCGACCCTGAGATCCTTGGCTGGTTTGACGAATCGGCTCAACCTTGCGCGCTCCATCTACGAGCGTGCGCACTTGAGTTGCTGGCCGAGGTCGTCGAGCGGGCGCAGAAGAGGCTGGGCCGCGCGCTTCCCGATGATTGGCTTGAGCGGTTTGAGCGTAAGCGCGCCGAGGCATTTCGCCGGGAGCTTGCAGCGGTGAGTGGAGCAGTCGAGGTCGTCGAGCAAGTTCGCGCCGCAGGGGTTGCGGTGTGTGTCGCCTCGCAGGGCAAGCTCGAGAAGACTAGGCTGTCGCTGGAGCTGACCGGTCTTCGTCACCTCTTCGGCGATGGAGCGTTGTTCTCTGCCTACTCGGTCGCGCGTGGCAAGCCCCACCCCGATCTCTTCCTGCATGCTGCCGGTGACATGGGAGCCGACCCGACCGACTGTGTCGTCGTGGAGGACACACCATCGGGGGTCTCTGCTGGGGTGTCGGCGGGCATGCGCGTTCTTGGCTACGTCGCCGACAGCGACGAGCAGGCGCTGCGAGGAGCCGGCGCGGAGGTCTTCCGATCGCTCGACGAGCTGCCCGCGCTGCTTGGCCTGCGCTGATGCGGCGGATGTCGCTCGTCATCGCCAGGCGGAGTGAGTGAGCGCTCATCTTGCCTCGCGACACGGCCGAGCATGTGGCGGCGCTGCCAGAGCTGAAAAAGCCCGTTCTCAGCCGCTGGTTTTGTCGGTCACGAGTGCGAGGGCGAAGCCGTCGTGGCCCTTGGCGCCGACCGTCTGGATCGCGGTCGCGCTGACACGCGGCTCGGCGGCGAGCAGCTCGTAGAAGCGGCGCACACCGGCTGCCACCCCACCATCGCCGAAGCCGGGGTCGCTCGCGTCAGGGTCGAGGATCGCGCCGGCGCGCACGACGTTGTCGCCAACGATCAGCGTGCCGACCCGCGAGAGCTTGAGCGACCACTCCAGATAGCCCGGGTAGTTCTGCTTGTCCGCGTCGATGAAGATCAGATCGAAGGGTCCAGCGCCTTCGGCGTGCAGCTCGGGCAGGGCCTCCAGGGCGGGACCCACGCGAAGCTCCACGATCTCACTGAAGCCGGCGTTGGCGATGTTCGCGCTGGCGACCTCGGCGTAGTGGGGATCGCGCTCGAGCGTCACCAAACGTCCGCCCTGCGGCAGCGCGCGGGCGAGCCAGATGGTGCTGTAGCCGCCGAGCGTCCCCAGCTCGAGGATGCTGCGCGCATGGTGGATGCGCGCGAGCAGTTCGAGCAGCTTGCCCTGGTTGGGGGTGATCGCGATCGGGGGCAGACCGGCGGCCTCGCTGGCAGCGAGGGCCGCGTCCAGTACAGGATCACGTGGAAGCAGGTGCTCGGCTATATAGCCGTCGACGGCGGCCCATAGGTCGTTGGTCATGACCGGGAAAGAGTAGGGGTATCGAGAGTTTGGTCACGGTTGTCGGCGCCGGCTCCGCCCGGCAGTAGGCCCTCATGATAAAATTCATGAGCATGAGAACACGCGTGAGGATTTCCAAAGGGGGCCAGATCTCGATCCCGGCGCCGATCCGGCATCGGTGGGGCACCTCGACGGTCGCACTCCGAGACGAGGGTCATCGGATCGTGCTCGAGCCCGCGCCGGACGACCCGATCGCCGCGGCCGAAGGCGCGCTCGCAAGCGAGTTCTCTGGACTCGACCTAAAGCGGCTCCGCCAGGAGGCGCGCGGGGACGAGCGGGCATCCGAAACCCGGCGTCGGGGCCGGTGACGTTCCTTGATGCATACGCTCTGATCGCGTTTCTGGTCGGCGGACCGGCGACACCACAGGTCCGTGCGATCCTGCGTGAGGGCGACGCGGCAGTGGCGAGCGCGAACCTGGCCGAGACGCTCGATGTCTCACAGCGTCTTCACGGACTGTCGATCTCGCGTGCGATGGAGATTCTTGAGCCACTGCTGGAGGGACCGCTCACGGCCGTCGCACTCGACCTCACGGTCGCGCGGCGCGCCGCTGAGATCCGAGCCCGGCACTATCACCGCTCCTCTTGCCCGCTGTCGCTCGCCGATGCCATCCTGATCGCCTCGGCCGAGCCGGAAGACCGTATCGCCACGGCTGACCCCCACGTGCTCGCCGTGGCCAAGGCCGAAGGGCTCGAGCAAGTCGCGCTGCCCGAGCAGGGCTGAGCGTGACCGAGCTGATGTTCACGGCGATGGCGGTAAGGCGGCGACGCGTACGAGATCGACGATCTGCTTGGGTGCCTTGGTTGGCGAGCCGCAGTCGAAAGGTGGTTGGGGGTCGTACTCCATGCTGAGCTGGATCGCCTGTGCGGTCTGCTCACCGGCGATGCGTGCGGCGAGGGTGAGCGCCATGTCGATTCCGGCCGAGACACCGGCCGCGGTGATCACCTTGCCCTGCTCGACTACGCGCTGGGAAACCGGGTGCGCGCCGTAGCGCGTGAGCGTGTCGAGCTCCAGCCAGTGGGTGGTCGCCGGCAGCCCGTCGAGGATGCCCGCCGCGGCGAGCAGCAGCGAGCCGGTGCAGACCGAGGTGGTCCACTGCGAGCTCTCGTGTGCGCGGCGCAGCCAGCCGAGGATCTGCTCGTCGCCCATCAGCTCGCGCGTGACGCGCCCGCCGGGTACCACTACCACCTCGGGCTCGACGACCTCGTCGAACGTGGCGTCGGCGAGGAGGGCCAGCATTCCTGTCTCGGTGCGGATGGGGCCGGCCTCGGCCGCGAGGAACTGCACGTTGGCGCCAGGCAGTCGGGAGAGAACCTCGTATGGGCCGACAGCGTCCAGTGCGGTGAGCCCATTGAAGATGGGGATCGCGATGTTCATCATGCTGACCTCCTGATCGGAATGACCTGACCCGGCGTCGATGACGCCGGCTGGAACGCCCTGCCGCGGAGCGCAGCCAACCGATTAGCCGCTCGTCGCGCTCGGCGTCTGACACCCCCGCGCACGAGAGTGTCGATCCGGCCTCGGCAGGCCGTCAACGGCCGGAGCCTCTCATGGGGTTGCGCGCTGGAGCTGACCAAATGGCTACTCGCCGAGGGCGTCTCAGAAAGCGGCTGAAGGTGAAAGCGGCTGAAGGTGCGCCCGGCGGTGAAAGCGGCTGAAAAAAGCGGCTGAAGGGACTCGAACCCTCGACCTTCTGCATGGCAATCGCCAGAGGGGTTGTCATATTCCGCAAAGACCGGGAAAAATGGCTTAGATACTGGGGTCTTTTGGTGGGATTCGTGAGGTTGGTTTGGTGCTTGCCGTGGTACCCGCGACAGAATACGTCCGGACAGTGGTCTATTGTCTGCGCTGCAACCGACCAAGGAAGGCGCCGAAGTGCCGAGTCTCCCGAGGGCGAGTCTACTTGTGGTGGAGCGTGAGGACGGACCCGTGTACTACGCGAAGTGGCGCCACGATGGCCGGCAGGTGAAGCGGCGCATCGGTCCCGCGTGGATCGTGCGAGGGGACGCAGCCAAGGCGGAGCGGAGGCGAACACGCCACGACGGGTGGATCAAGCGACGAGGGCGCGTGCGGGAGGGCTACCTATGCGAAGACGAAGCGGTGGCGCTGATCCCCGGGCTGATCGCGGAGCATGAGGCCGAGCAGACGCGCGCTTGTGACGAGCAGGCGAAGGTGGCCGAACGGGAGATCATGTTCGACGAGATCGCCGAAGCGTGGCTGGCGCACCGGATCGCGGTGGTGGGCATCAAGCGCACCACGCGCAACGACTATGAAACGATGCTGCTGCGACCAGGCGACCGGCCCAAGAAGCGCGGCCGGGCGCCGCGAGCGCGCCTGATGTCGAAGTTCGGTGGGCGGCCAGCCGCGTCGATCACGACGCGCGAGGTTGCGCGGTGGCTGAACGAGCTGGACCGCGACCCGGAGCTGAGCGCGCGCTCGGTGAACAAGCACCGGATGGTGCTGCACGGCATCTACCGGTACGCCTGCCGCGAGGACACGTTCGGGCTCGCCGACAATCCGGCGGCGAGGACCGAGAAGCGCCGCGAGGCCGACCCGGCGGAGATCATCACCTACACCCCCGCCGAGGTGGAAGCGATTGCAAGGGCGGCGAGTAGCGGGCCGCACCGCGATAACCACCTGCGCCTATCCGCAGACGAGCTGGCGATGCGCAAGCTCGAGGATGAGCAGGATGCCTGCGTGGTGTTCGTGGCCGCCTTCTGCGGGTTGCGCCTCGGCGAGTGCCTTGGCCTGCGTTGGAGGCACGTAATGTGGGACGCCCAGCGCCTGCACATACAGCGCAGTTACGTGCTCGGCCAGGAGGACAGCACCAAGGGCCGCAGGGGGCGCACGGTGCCGCTGGCAGACCAACCGGCACAGTCCCTCGCGCGGCTCTCGCAGCGCCCGATGTTCACGCGGCCGGCCGATCTCGTGTTCTGCTCGCGCACGGGCGAGCACCTTGATCCGTCTGCGCTGAGGCGTCGCTACAAGGCCGCTCGGGACGCGGCCGTCGCCGAGAACCCCGACATGCCGACCTTGCGCTTCCACGCCCTGCGCCACACCTTCGGAACGCTCGCCGCCCAGGGCTTCGATCTCGTCAACGTGCAGGCGATGATGGGCCACGCCGACTCGCGCACCACCTCGCGCTACCTGCACGCCCGTCCGGCGGCGGAGGATGCGGCGAAGCTGTCGCGGATCTTCGCCCAGGACATGCCGAGCGTCGTCTCGCTGTACGACGGGGTGCCGGCATGAGCGCCGCCTACGAAGTGCTGCTCAACCGCGCTCTCAGGGTCTTTATGGCCGTCGAGTTCAAGACCGTGAGGCGCGATGTTGTGGACTACTCGATTGTCCTGCTGGTGGAAGTAGACGGAGAGGTGGAGACAGTGAGGGTGTACGACGGCGCTCACGGACAAAACGAGCTGCACCGATACACCCGCAGCGGCGGCAAGCAGCCGGCAGAGGCCGCCCATGGCGGTACGCTTGGTGAGGGTATGCGCGCGGCGATCAAGGACATCAAGCGCGGATACGAGGCTATGATCGAAGCATGGTGCAAGCGATGAGTGGCGACAAGACCGAATCTCCAGCAGCGCGCGTGATGGACGAAGCGATCGAGCTGGCCATCCAGGAACGCTCACCCTACCCGGAAAAGGCCCTGTTCCTTGATGCCGACGAGCCTGAAATCGGCCCCGATATTCGCCGGGCCGCCGACGAAGGCCGCGCCATCGTGCTGGTGGACCGCGACGGCACCACCCGTACGCTGCTGCCCGAGCTGGCACACCACTAGCGCGACCCGCGCGCAAGCGCCTCGATCGCTCCCTCCACCTGGGAGCGGACAAAGCGGCGGTGCTTGCCGAGCTTGATAGACGGCAGCACTCCACGACGCGCGTAGTCCATGACCGTCGAGATCGGCAGCAAGAGCAGCGCCGCGACCTGCTGGGCGGTCATCAGCTCATCGAGCGCGCTCGGCAATGCCTCGCCGGTGGCGTCGTCGCGTGGCCGGACTTGGGCATCCACGGCCGTATGAGTCGTTGGAGCAGCGCTCGGATGTGGCGGTCTCATCGCAACTACTGACCGCCAACCCGGCGAACCGGCCAAGAAGTTTCAGAGTTGCGCCCACGCTCCCGGTCGCCCGGCCCGCCGCCGCAATCCGCCTGCCCTAACAGTAACCGGCGGCAGCCAGCCCGAGTTCAGCGAGCGAGAACTCGGAAGGCGACGCGCGCTGGGGCCTGATCGCTGCCTTGCGCGCGAGCCACGAGCAGATACCGACCCGGCCTCAGCTTCCGGCCGTCGATCCGACCGGTGAAATGGAAGCGACCGTTGCCGGCCGATCCCGCTCGCGAGAAGTGCCCGAGAGTGCGCGTGAAGAGGCACACGCCGCGGTGGGCACGAGCCGAACCTGAGCTCGCTGCCGGAATGCATTTTCCGCCACGCCGAACGCCCGGCGTTACACGCAGGACGCTGAAGTCGACCCGACCCGCGCGCGCGAGCACGAAGCGCACGGTGGTGCCCGGCCGTGTCTGGGCGAGGTGGCGGGCAGTCGTGACGCTGGGACCGGTCGAGGCGGCGTGGAACGATCTCGGCCGTATCGAGAGGGCGCTCAGCGACTGGTAGGCAACCTTGCCGCCGCCCGCACCCGTCGGCGCAGCGCTCACGACGATGGTTTGAAACGCCTGGTTGCGGACGTGTTCGGAGAATAGTTCGGGGTATTGAGGGAGAGAGGGTAGGCCCGTGTATTGCTCGTCTTCGGCTGTCAGCGTGACGTGGTAGGTACCCGGCGCGGAATACGCGTGCGCGACCGTGGCGCCCGTCGCGTGGGCTCCGTCTCCGAAGTTCCAGCTGACTGCCTTCAGCGGCTTCCAGACGCTGGATGGGGTGGGGGTGCTGAACGCTGCGGGCTGCCCCACAGTCACGTGTTCTGGCCCTGTGATCGCGCCGAGCTGCGGTCCGGCGTCGTAGAGCATCGAGGTCATGTCCTCGAAGAAGTCGGGTTGGCCCCAGACGGCGAGGAGATCGCCGGCCGAGTCGCCGGCGACTGCGAGCGAGCCTTCGGCGGGGGCCGAGGGGCTGCCGAAGAGGCCCCTCGGCTTGCCGAAGCTGCCTCCCGGCGGACGGGAGGTTCCCTGCTCGCCCAATTCGACCAATTTGGCGGAGCTGGTGCGTTCCCACTCCACGGCGGTGCTGCCCGACGCGCCGATCGTTACGTGCGCGGCGTTCGGCGTAAATTCGCTCGGCACTTCGACCGACGCTCCGAAGCCACCGGCCGGCGGAGCGGTGACCACCTGGACTGTCTCGCCGGACGGCCACGCGATCACGGCTTCGCCATGTTCGTTGATCGCACCCCACGGCGGGCCGCTGCTGTTCCCGAGGATCGAGGCAGGATCGAAGGTGTCCGAGCCCGTTGGCATCCGCGCCCAGGCAACCTGTCCGGACGGAGTCCTCCAAGTCGCAATCGCCTCGCCAGCGGGATCGATCGCAAGACTCGGCGCGGCGATAGCTTCGCCGAGGGTCTCGCCGTCGCCGTGGATGTCGGGCGCCGGGAACGCGTCGCCGGCGTCGCGTGTCGCCACCTCGAGCCGCATGCCGCTCATGCCCGGCCTTCCCCAGGAGACCATCGTCTTCCCCGACGTAGTGGCGAGCGCCCGCGGTTCGATGGCGCTGGCGCCCGCGCCCGAGAGTCTGACCGCGGCCGAGTACGGGCCGCCGAACGGCGCGGTGGCCGCCTTGACCACCTTGCTTCCTTCCTGCTCACTCAGCCACGCGACCGTCGTTTCGCCCGCGTCGTCGATCGCCACGCTCGGGGAGCTGGCTTCTTCGCTGGTGGAGGTGACGGCTTGTGGCGGGCCGAAGCTGCCCCCAGCCGGCCTGACGGCCTCGTATATCTGGTGATAGGCGGTGTACTGCTGCCACACCACGACGACGTCGCCTCGGGTGTCGATGGCGACCGCCGGGAGCTGTCCTTCGATTCCTTCGCCGGACACGCGGGTGCCGCCCCACTCAGGATCTTCGAAGCTGCCGCCGGTCGGACGCAGCGACACGCGAACGCCGTTGAAGTCGAACGCCAGCGCCGCTTCGTCGCTTGCGTTCATCGCAAGCCCCGGATGGGCCTCTGGGGAACCCGGCACCCCGCCGCCAAACCCAAACAGCCATTCCCCGGCGCTAGCGGCAGGAGGGATAACCGCCACACCGACTAGGGCTGCCGCCAGCGTAGTGAGCGCCGTCGACACAGATGCGCATCTCCCGACGAAGGTCACGGCGATAGCGTATAGAGGTCGATCGCGCCCGGCCGTCTCACCAGAACCGTTCGGATTCCTTCGCACGGCTCTGCCGTGCATCGCTTCGCTCGCTCCCGCCGGCCGTCTCGCTGTCGCCACCCCGAACTGCGGCTCTCGACACGACCGTCGTCGACATCACCAACCCCTCCCGTACCGGAGACCTGCGCACCCCGCGCAGTCGCAGCACAAGCCCCGACCCACCAACGCCAACTGCCAGCCCACACCCTCCGCAACACCCGTACACACCCGTACACACACCCGTACAGATGCACGGGGTGCAGAACTGCACCACCTTGACCCGGCAGTCGCAGCGCCTGGCGCCGCCGAAAAAGATCTTGGCCGGTTCGCCGAGTTCGCGGTCAGTGGGGGTATGGACAACACCACCTCGACCGCCTCATCGACCGCATGAGTCGCATCCAGATCAGCCTGCCGGACGCAGCCATCGACCAGCTGCGCGTCGCTGCGGCCACGACGGGCGAGCCGACTTCGCGGGTGGCGGCGCGGCTGTTGCTATCCGCGCTGTCCGGTGACAGCACTGCCAGGCCTCGCGTATCTCCCTCGTCGGAGCCCCAGCCGGAGCGGGAGCAGCCGAAGCCAAGGCCGAGGCGGGGAAGCCCTCCCTGGCTGGAGCCGTTCGACGAGGACGAGGCGTGTATCTGGCGGCAGGAGATGTGGGGGTCGATCCTCGCGCTCTGTCGCCGCTATCCGGCGGCGCTCGGGAGGCTCGCCGAGGAGTGGTGGCTGGACTCGCGATTGATCGAGCTGCTGTCCTGCATGGCGACGTGGCGCACGAACATCGACGCCGCCGGCGAAGATCCGCGTGAGGAGTTCGCGTTCCACACCGCCTTGCAACAGATTGCGCGCCTTCTCGACCAGACACCTGGAGGCGAGCGCCGCTTCAAGGTCGGCACCATGATGCCGGTGGACTGGGGCAAGTCGCGGTTCACGTAGATGAGTGGTCGACTCCGACCCCGACTCCAGCCCCGACCCTGAGCGCCTGAGACAGCATCTCGGCGCCGCCACGGACCGTCGGTCAGGGCAGAGGCAACGGTCGTTTTGCGCGATCACGTTCGTGGCGTCTCTGCTCTGCAAAGCGTGCAGGCAAGGCCCCGATTTGGTACCCGCGAGTGGTACCCGCGCCCCTCTTCAGCTCCTCGCCGACACCCAAGAAACGAAAAAACTCTGCGATTAGCAGGGCGTTTCCGAAAGCGGCTGAAGGGACTCGAACCCTCGACCTTCTGCATGGCAAGCAGACGCTCTAGCCAACTGAGCTACAGCCGCACAAGGCCGGTAACTATAGACCAGGGGCGCCGTGGAGCGCTGACGCGGCGGGCACCAGCTCGCTGGTGAGGAAGTCCCCGCTTGCGGGTCGCCTCGGCAGCGGCGCGCGCGAGTGTGGTTTCGACGTATATGATGCGCGTCGGCACTGACGTACGGACTGAGCGATGAGGCTCGCTCGATAACCGCGGCTCGTGCCGCTGATGGCCTCTACGACAACGTCCAACGACGCATCGTGGAGGTTCGCAAATGGGGTCGGTTCAACTCGCAGCGATCCTTGCCGGGGCCGTTCTGCTCGCCAGCATGGTCTCAGTCGAGGTCGGCATCTCGGTTGCGCTCGTCGAGCTGACGCTCGGTGTCGCGCTCGGCAACGTCTTGCACCTCGATCCCAACGCGAGCTGGCTGGCGTTCATCGCCGGCTTCGCCTCGGTCGTGCTTACGTTCCTCGCCGGCGCCGAGGTTGACCCCGACGACTTCCGCGAGCGGTTCTGGGCGTCGATCGCGATCGGCTTCGTCTCCTTCGTTGGGCCGTTCGTCGCGGCGACGCTGGTCGCGCTCGGCCCGCTCGGCTGGACCACGAAGGCGTCCCTGATCGCCGGCACCGCCCTGTCCACGACCAGTCTCGCCGTCGTCTATGCGGTGCTCGTGGAGACCGGGCTCAACACGGTTCGGGTCGGCAAGCTCATCATGAGCGCCTGTTTCGTGACCGACATGTGCACCGTGATCGCGCTGTCGGCGATCTTCATCAAGCCGACCGTGTGGTTCCCGGTGTTCCTAGTCGTGTCGGTGGCGCTGATTGTGCTGCTGCCCAGGCTCTCGCCCTGGTTCTTCCGACGCTATGGCGACCGCGTGATCGAGCCGGAGATCAAGCTCGTGTTCGTGATCCTCCTCGCGCTGATGGTGCTCGGCAACGAGGCCAACGGCCAGGCGGTGCTGCCCGCGTTCGTGCTCGGCCTGGTGATGTCGCGTCATTACCAGCGCCATCAGGAGGAGCAGCGTCGCCTGCGCGTGGTCGCGTTCGCGTTTCTCACGCCATTCTTCTTCCTGCGCGGCGGCCTGAACGTCTCGTTGACGGCGGTGTTCGCCAACCTCGGAGTTCTCGGCGTGCTCGCGGTGGCGAAGATGGTTCCCAAGCTCACGCTGGTCTACCCTCTCGCCCGCCGGCACGCGAGCCCGAATGCGACGTTCACCACGCTGCTGATGAGCACCGGCTTGACGTTCGGCACGATCAGCTCGCTCTACGGGCTGACCGCGCACATCATCGACCGCACCCAGTTCTCGCTGCTCGTCACGGTGGTCGTGCTCTCGGCGATCGTGCCGACCGCGATCGCCCAGCGCTGGTTCTCGCCGCCGGAGCCGACCGAGCACCGCCACCACCTGCTGCCGCCGGAGCCGTCGGAGATCCTGGTCGGCGAGTCACCCTAGCCACTCGTGCAGTGGCGCGAACACGGCGGGCTGGTCAGTTGGGGTCCTGCCGGACCGCTACCCGGCCTGCCGGCCGGCGCTCGGCAGATACCGTCCGCCGTCGCCTCGCAGGAGCAGTCCCTCCAGCTCGAGCTCGATGAGCGCGACGGCGACGTCGCCCGGCTCGGCGCCGCGCGCCGCGAGCTTCGCCAGGGTGTCGTGTCCGCCGCTCACCAACTCGAGCACCCTCGCAAGCCGCGGTTCGATCCGCGAGGCGCCGCCCGCCGTGCCACCCGGCGGGCCGCTCGCCTCGCGCGCGCCCGCGCCATAGAGCAGGTCAAGCGCGTCCTGCGGACCTCTCACGAGCCTTGCGCCATGCAAGAGCAGCGAGTTGGCGCCCTTCGACGCGGGCGAGCTCACGCGGCCCGGCACGGCCGCGACACGTTTCCCGTGAGACGGTGCGATGTGCGCGCAGACGAGCTCCCACGGGTGCTCGCCTGCCTCGACCACGATCACGAGCTGGGCGAGCAGCGCGAGCATACGAGCGCGGGCGGGCTGCCACCAGCGGCGGGGGCGCGCGCCGGGGTCATCTTGAACCTCGGATATCGCGCAGCCGTCGCCCACGATGCGGCGGTAGAGCGCGGCGCACCATGCCGGCGAGCACCGCTCCACGCCGCCGGCCGTCACGGTGAGCGTGCGCCCGCCGGCTTCGAGCGCGCCGGAGTGAGCGGCGATCGGGATGCCTTCGGCGAGCCCGCTCGCGACGGTGACCCCGGATGCGGCGAGCCCGCGCGCAAGCTCGCGGGCTGTCTCCATACCGTAGTCGGTGGCTCTTCGCGTTCCCACGATCGCCACGACCTTCTGATCGAGCATTCCGGTGAGCCGCTCGATCCCACCGCGCACGCTGAGCGCGCGCGGGGCGAGTGCGTGTTCGCGCAGGCTCTGCGGATAGGCCGAGCAATGAGGGCACACGCTCTCCACGTCCTCGGCTGCGCGCACCTGGGCGGGCTCCCATTCGTCGTACTGCACCCGCAGCTCTGCTCTGCGCCGACCGCCGACCGCCTCGATCAGCTCCTGGTCGGGCAGCTCCAGGAGGCTCCAGAAGCGCGAGAGATCGCGCACCCTGAAGTCCAGCGCGACGCCCAACCTTTCGAGCAGCCAGGCGCGTCGCGCGCACTCTGGGCAGATGCCGCTCACGCGGCCCTTCGGCCGGAGAGGCCGGACTCCGGTCGCAGCGACAGGGCTCGCGAAAGGTGCTCGGCGTCGACCCTCTCTCGGCGATCGAGATCGGCGATTGTGCGTGCCACGCGCAGGGCCCGGTGCTGACCCCGCCCGCTCAGCAAACCGCGCTCCCGAGCTCGCGTGAGGATCCGCTCGCCACGCTCGTCCAGCTTGATGTGACGACGAAGCATGGGAGCGTCCATCTGCGCGTTCACGAGGACCCCCGCGCCCTGCAGCCTGGCCGCCTGGCGTTCGCGTGCCTCTATCACCTGCTCGCGCGCTTGAGTGGAGCTCGTCGCGGCCTCGCCGGCAAGGTGGTCGGCTGTGGTGCGCTCCATGCTCACGAGCAGGTCGATGCGGTCCAGCAGCGGCCCGCTCATACGGCGGCGGTGGCGGGCGAGGTCCCCTTCGCTGCATCTGCAGCGCTCCCGCTCGCCCGCGTAGCCGCACGGACAGGGGTTGGTGGCGGCCATCAGCATGAAGCGCGCCGGATACACGGCTGAGTGGCGCGCCCTCACGATCGCCACCCGGCCGTCCTCGAGCGGCTGGCGCAACGCGTCGAGGGTGGCTCGCGCGAACTCGGAGAGCTCGTCGAGGAACAGCACGCCGTTGTGGGCGAGCACCACCTCTCCCACCCATCCCCGCCGAGCGCCGCCGATCAGCCCCGCGGTTGTGATCGAATGGTGGGGCGCCCGGAAGGGCCGCTCGGAGCAGAGCTCACCGCCGGCGAGCCTCCCGATGACGCTGTGGATGCGCGTCACTTCGATCGCCTCGGAGCGCTCCAGCGGCGGCAGGATCGACGGCAGCCGCTGCGCGAGCATCGTCTTGCCCGTCCCGGGTGGGCCGCTCAGCAGGCTGTTGTGAGCGCCCGCCGCGGCGATCTTGAGGGCGTCAACCGCCTCGGGCCGGCCGCGCAGGTCGCTCAGGTCGAGCGGCTTGTCGCGTGCGGATCTCCGCCGGCGCCCGGCACGGCTCGGGCAACGGGTCGGGGTCGCCACCGCAGAGCACGCGCGCGGCGCTCGAGAGACGCTCGACGACACCCACCCGCAAGCCCTCGACGAGCGTCGCCTCGCGTGCGCGCGCGGGGCCCAGCACCAGCATGCGCAACCCCGCCTTCATCGTCGCCTCGGCGACGGCGAGCGTGCCATGGCTTGCGCGCACCTCGCCATCGAGCGAGAGCTCTCCGAAGAGCGCGTGCGTGTCGAGCAGCTCGCGCGGGATCTGCCCGCTTGCCGCGAGCACTCCGCAGGCGAGCGCGAGATCGAACCCCGGACCGACCTTCGGCACGTCGGCGGGCGCGAGGTTCGCCGTTATGCGACGCGCCGGGAACTCATACCCCGAGTTGAGCACCGCCGCGTGAACCCGGTCGCGCGCCTCGCGCACGGCGGCATCGGCAAGACCGACGATCGTGAAGGCCGGCAGGCCGGGCCTGATGTCGACCTCCACGGTGACTGCTCGTGCGTGGAGCCCCTCTATCGTAAACGTGCGCGCCCGAGCGAGCATCGATGCCTCCCTTTCGCGGTTGTAAGGCGAGGCAGGTAAAGCTAGGCCGCGCTTGGGACGGTACTCGGCGCGGCGGCTCGAAACGGGGGAGACGACGGCCCTTGTGAGTGCTCTGCGGCGCCACCCCACGCGCGCGCGTGGGGCATCGTCTCGGAGACCTACAACCCCGGCGGGTGGCGCACGACATACCCCCCGGTGGAGGTCATCGAATCAGACCACCGCGAGCCCGTTTCCTGCTGGGCCACCGTGTCGAAGCGACGACCGTCGATCACCATCCACGCATGTTCGGAGTTCGCGTAGATCGTGATGTGACTGCCGGGGCCGGGGTCGCCGTAGGACTCGAGCGCGGAGGAGTCCTCCGGCGAGCTCAGCAGCCCGCCGCCGTGCAGCGCGTAGGAGACAGAGCCCGAGCAGTCGTAGCCGACCGACTGGAAGGAACCGTGCCCGCCGCCGTACACGTAGGGCCTGGTCGCGATTTCATCGGCGGCCGCGATCACGCGCTGCACCACGCTCGACGATTCCCCGCCGGTGCTGCTGCTCGAGCCACCCGACGTCCCACCGCCAGATTTGTGTGAGAGGGCATGGGGTGGGTGAAGCGTGGTGTGAGCGCTGATGTCGAGCGCGCTCCAGGTTTCCGGACCCACCACGCCGTCCACGGCGAGGCCGCGATGCGCCTGCAGGCGCTTCACCGCAGCCTCCGTTTCCGGGCCGAACGTGCCGTCGGCTTCTACGTGGAGGGCTTCCTGCAGGCGACGAACCGCATCCGCACGACCGATGGGGGCGGAAGTGTGAGCGCTCGCGTGGGCTGAGGACTGCGTGTGAGCGCTCGCACTCGCACGATGCGCACCAGCGCTGTGCGGTGCCTTGGGTGGGTGAATGGTGACATGCTCCTTGATCCCGAGCACGCTCCAAGTTTCCCCTCCCACGACCCCGTCGACATGCAGGTGACGGCTGGCTTGCAGGTGGCGCACGGCTCTCTCGGTTTCCGGCCCGAAGGTGCCGTCCACCTGCACACCGAGCGCTTCCTGCAGGCGAACGACCGGATTCGTGGCGGGCCTGGGGGCGCTTTCACTGTTGGCGGCCGCTGCTGCGTTGGCCGTGGCGCTGCTCGTGAGCGAGGCGGTCGAGGCGAGCGTCGAGGCGCCGCCCGCGAGCGCGGCGCTCGTCCGCGGTCCGACAACGCCGTCGACAGGCAGTCCGTGACGCGCTTGGAAGGAGCGCACGGCCGCTTCGGTGCGCTGGCCGAATTGACCGTCCACGGTCACGCCGAGCGCGTGTTGGAGGATGCGAACCTGACGACCTTCACTGCCGCTCTGCAGTTGGATGTGATGTTCGGTCGTGGTGGGCGGCTCGGGAGCGGGCGGCGCTGTGGTGTGAGGTGTGCCGTTCGCGTCCGCCAGTCCCGCCGCCGGGCCGGCGGCGATCGCAATGAGCGTGCCGAGCGAGACACGACGCGCGCGCGCGGCGGTCGGGACGAACTGCAGCTCGACGGCGCGACGGCGCGTGCGCGAGCGCAGCATCGAGAGGTCCCATGGCTCGGTGTCGGCGAGGTTGCGCGCACCGATCGGGAATCGGTCCGATCCCCGATCGGCCAGCAGGCGGTTGCGCGTGTCGATCAGCTTGGAGAGCCGCATCGGAGAGTGTGCGGCGTCTGTGCGCCCGCGGCGTGCGCGAGAGCGGGCGAGCGAAGCCTCCCAGGGGTCAGGGGCAGCAAGATCACGTAGGGATCCCGACATGTAAAAGCGTCCTTTCGGTGTCTCAGGGCGCCTACGGGGTTAGCTGTCGGGCTCGCGTGCTTACGCTACGCCACACATACTGTGGCGATTCGCCCCCGCAGCCTCTCGGCTGCACTGGGTCCCCCGCTCCTCACCCCCGTGGGGACAAGGACTCGGCACGAACGCAGGGCAACGTATCAGGTTCGATTGCAAGATGCATCACATGGGAAGGGTTGCAACGTTTCTTGCCGACGTTCTTGATTTTTGGGCGTGCGTGTGTCCCGAATCGGAAGCTCGGTGAGGGTTTGCCGAGCGACTGCGCGTGATCTGACGTTCCACGGTGTTCGTGCGCGTGCCGGCAGCACGTGTGCGGACGCCGGGGGCGTCAGGCTCGTACAGGCGCCGGGAAACGCCGTCGAAGTTTCGCTTTGGGACATCAAGCGTTAAGTGGTGACTACTGACTGACGAACGGGCTCCGCACGGTATTTCGCCTCGTGCCATGGGGATAAAGTGAGAAGTGGATGCCGGCTCAAGGACAACCGAGCTCCAGCCAGGCCCGCGACGCGAGCGAAGGGCTGCATACCGGCAGCGGCGAACGCGTTCTCCTGGTGGAGGACGAGCGATCGATCTCGGAGCCCTTCTCCCACGCGCTCGCGCGCGAGGGGTTCGTACCGACCGTGGCGGCGACCGCGGCCGCGGCGCGCGAGGCGCTTGCGGCGCGCGAGCCCGACATCGTGCTGCTCGACCTGATGCTCCCAGACGCGGACGGACGCGACCTCGTGCGCGAGCTGCGTGGGCGCTCGCGCGTGCCGATCATCATGCTCACAGCTCGCGCCACTCGCACCGACCGGATCGTGGGCTTGGAGCTCGGCGCGGACGACTACGTCGTCAAGCCGTTCGACACCGCCGAAGTGATCGCTCGCATCCGCGCGGTGTTGCGCCGCGCTCGCGAGCACCGGCCGCAGGGTCGCCTGCAGGCCGGCGCGGTGAGCGTGGACGTGGCGGCGCGGCGTGCCTGGTGTGAGGGTCGGGAGCTGTCGCTCACCCGCAAGGAGTTCGACCTGCTCGCGCGTCTGCTCGCCGACCCCGGACGGGTGGTGACGCGCGTGGATTTGATGAGCGACGTGTGGGACGAGAACTGGTTCGGCTCGACCAAGACGCTCGACGTGCACCTCGCGGCGCTGCGGCGCAAGCTCGGCGACGATCCCGCGGCGCCGCGCTACATCCAGACGGTGAGGGGCGTCGGCTACCGCTTCGTGCCGGGCGACGGAGGAGAGCGCTGAGGGGCCGCGCGGCCCCTGAGAGACGGCCCTACGGTGTTTGGATGAGTTGTCCATATCCCCTCCGGCCACCCGCGGGCCCATGAAATCGTGGCGCGGGCGCGTATTTCCCATGAGAGCCGCATGGAGTCTGCGCACGCGCCTGCTGCTGTCGCTTGCCTATGTGCTCGTGCTGGCGGTGGTGTCGCTCGGGGTGCCGCTCGCGATCAGTCTGCGCGATCGCGTGGACGCGGAGGTCCACTCCCAGGCGCTCAGCCAGGCGGACGTGGTGGCGGCGACCTCCGCCGATCTGCTGCGTCCGCCGAACACGAACGCGTTGAGCGCGGTGGCGCGCTCCAGCGCCGCCACCGTGCGCGGGCGGGTGCTGATCGTGGACTCGCGCGGCCTCGTGCTGGCCGACAGCGCCGGGTCGGCCACGTTGCGCAGCAGCTACCGCAGCCGGCCCGAGATAGCCGCCGCGCTGCGCGGCAGCGCCGTGCAGACCCAGCGCCAGAGCCGCACGCTCGGCGAGAGCATCCTCGCGACCGCGACGCCGATCGTGCGCGGCGGGCGGGCGATCGGCGCGGTGCGCATCACTCAGAGCGTCGCCGCCGTGCAGCGGGCGGTGAGCAGCACCGTCGCCAAGCTCGCTCTCGTGGCGGGCACCGTGCTGCTGCTCGGCTTGCTCGCGGGCGGCTTGATCGCGCGCCAGGTGGCGCTTCCGCTGCGCCGCCTGGAGGAGGCCGCCAAGCGGATCGAGGGTGGTGAGTTGTCCGCGCGCGCGGCGGTCGAGGGCAGCTCCGAGCAGCGCTCGCTCGCCCTCTCCTTCAACGAGATGGCGGGACGCGTGCAGCGGCTGCTGACCGCCCAACGCGAGTTCGTCGCCGACGCGTCCCACCAGCTGCGCACACCGCTGACCGCTCTGCGCCTTCGCATGGGGGAGGCTCGCGCGGCGGGGGTCAGCGACAGAGCGTCCGCCGAGCTCGACGTGGGCGCCGCCGAGATAGACCGTCTCGCGGCGATCGTGGAGGAGCTGCTCGTGCTGAGCCGCGCCGAAGACAGGCAGTCGGCCGTCGACCGGGTCGACCTGCGCGACGCCGCCCGCCGCGCGGCGGACCGCTGGCTGATAGCGGCCCAAACCGAGGGGATCGAGCTGAGCGTGCGGGACGAGGGCGGCGGCACTGTGGTGTGCTCGGAGGCCGATCTCGACCGGGCGCTCGACGTGCTCGTGGAGAACGCCGTGCGCTACTCGCCCGCGGGCAGCGACGTGACGATCGCGAGCGCCGGCGCGCGAATCGAGGTGCGCGACCGCGGCGCCGGTCTGGCGCCCGGCGAGGAGCGCGAGGTGTTCGAGCGCTTCCACCGCGGTCGCGCGGGACGCCAGGGCCCGGCGGGCAGCGGATTGGGGCTCGCCACGGCGCGCGCGCTCGCGCGCGGGTGGCACGGCGATGCGCGCTTGCGCAACCGCGACGGGGGCGGGGCGGTGGCTACGCTGGAGTTCCAGTGTCCCGAGGGACACCAGGAGATGCCTTCGTGAACCCCAAGGGCAAAACAGCGGTCGTGATGGTGGTGGCGCTGCTCGGCATCGTGCTCGCGGCGGCGGTGACGTGGGGCACGAGCCAGCTCGTGCGCCAGCGGATCGGCCTCGCCTCAGAGCCACTGACGGCGGGACAGCGCCTGCTGCCGCCATCGCTCACGCATATCACCCGTACGCCCTCGCCCAGCAGGAAAGCTCCGGTGAAAGCGACAACCACGGTCACCACCACCGTCCCGGCGCCGGTGACACCGGCCCCCCCAACGACCACCGTCACCCCGGCGCCGGCTCCCGAACCCGCTCCGACGACCCCGAGCGCTCCGGCGCAGAGCGCGCCATCCTCGCGCGACAAATCGCATAGGGAAGGCTCGGACTCGACCCACTCCGCCGGGCGCGACGACTGACGGCGATCGAGTGCTTGCCAGAAAGGCGCCGCGCGCGCGTGCGCGCCTGCGCGAGGCACGTCACACAGGACGCCCATACGACACGAGCGCCCCTCTTCTCGGAGCGCTCCGAGAAAGCCTTGCCTACTTTTTACCTGGACTTGGCATTCGCCTGACCGTCGGGGAGCGACAGTAAGGGAGCCCCGACCTTAGGAGTGTCGATGAGACGTACAGAGATGATGACCGCGGGAGGTGTGACGCTCGCCGGACTGGGCCTGCTTGCGGGACTCGCGATCGGATCGGGCGACGGCAACCCTGCGACGGTCGCCGCGCGCCCGCAACCGGTGGAGGTGCGCACCCAGATCATCCGCAAGACGGTGCACGTGTACCGTCGCCCGAAGCCCCATCACGTGGCGGGCGCCGGCTCTCCCGGCTCGCACCGCTCCGCCGCCGGCGGCGCCGTGGCGGTCGGTGGGTTCGCGCGCACGCGCGCCAGCGGGTCGCATGTCGCGGGCAGCGTGGCCGCGGGATCGGCTCCCGCGGCGGTTCGCACCCACAGCAGCGGCGCCTCGGCGCCGGTGCACAGCTCCGCTCCGTCGCATCCGGTGAGGACCTCCTCCAGCGGCACGCACCATTCCTCGGGAGGCACGCATCCGGCGTCCCATCCTGTGAGCACCCGCACCAGCGGCGCGAGCCATCCTTCCAGCGGTTCGGCCGCTCCCGTGAAGACGCGCTCGAGCGGCCACGGCGGCGACGGCGGGGACGGCGGCGGGCATGACAACTGACCGGCATAGTCCCGTGGGCCGCACGCCGGACGGCGAGCGTCCGACCGGGTTCGCGCGTTCGACCGCGTTCGAGCGTCCGCTCGCGTCCAAGCGTCCCGCCGTGTCCACGCGGCGATCCACGCGGCATCCACTGCTCGGAGCGTTCCCGCTCGCCGTGATGACGCTGGCGACGTTCCTCGTGGTGTTCGCGATCATGATGGCGCGGCTGCAGGGCGGTCTGGACCCGGCCCTGCGCGCCACGGCGGGGAGCACGAAGGTGGTACGGGGCTCCGGCGGCGCGGTGGTGACGCGCGCGAGCGGCGGCGCCGCCCCCGCGCTCAGCCCGAGCGGCGCGCCGGCGCGGTCGGGAGGCCCGGTGCTCACTCGCACGAGCGGGTCGAGCGGCGGCGGGGAGTCAGACGATGCGTGAGAAGCGCGCGGGAGCGCGCCGCGCGCGCGGCTCGTTCACGGCGATATGGGCGACCCTGGCGGTCTTCCTGGCCCTGCTCGCGGTGCTGGCGGCGCGTGTCGCCGCGGGTGAAGACCCCGGGCTGCTGGCGCTCCAGGCGAAAACTCCGCGACCGGCCCGCCAGGTGCTCGTGCGCCGCATCTATGAACGCGTGGTGGTGGTCCACCTGCCCTCGGGCGCCGCGCCGCAGAGCGCGAGCTCCTCCCAGCAGGTGAGCTCCGAAGCGGGCGCGGCATCCGGCGCCCCGGTCACGAGGACCTCATGAGCGCGCCATGCGACATCCGGTTTCGCTCGATGGGCAGCGACATCTCCGTCACGAGGACCTCATGAGCTTGCCGTGCGACATCACGTTCCGCTCGATGGGCAGCGACATCCGCCTGATCGTCGAGGCGCCGCTGCTCGGACGGCTGCCCGCGCCCCTGCAGGCCGCCGAGGCGCAACGCCGCTATGTCGAAGACTTCGCGATGCGCCTGTCGCGCTTTCGCGAGGACAGCGAGCTGTGCGCGCTGAACCGCGACCCGCGCGCGGAGGTGCCCGCGTCGATGCTGCTGCGCACCGCGGTGTCCGCGGGATTGTGGGCGGCGCGGCGCAGCGGGGGCCTGGTGGATCCGACGCTCGTGGACGAGATCGAGTCGGTGGGCTACGAGGACTCCCAGGAGGGTCGCACCCCCGCCTCCTTGGTGCAGGCGCTCGACGACGCGCCGGCGCTCGCGCCCGCGAGGCCCAGCCCGCGCGCCCTTTGGGAACGCGTCGAGGTGGACGACGAGCGCGGCACGGTGCGCAGGCCGCCCGGCGTGCGGATCGACACGGGCGGCACCGGCAAGGGCCTGGCGGCGGACGCGGTGGCTCACCGCTTGCGCGAGTACACGCGCTTCGTGGTGGACTGCGGCGGAGATATCGCCGTCGGCGGTGTGGGCGCCCAGACCCAGCCGCTGGACATCGAGGTCGAGCATCCGCTCACCGGCGAGCCCATCCACACTTTGCGCGTGACCGGCGGGGGCGTGGCGACCTCGGGCTTGAACGTGCGCATCTGGCGGCGCGCGGACGGAAGCTTTGCCCACCATCTGCTGGACCCCGCCAGCGGCGAGCCGGTGTGGAGCGGGCTGATCGGAGCCACCGCGCTCGCGCCGAGCGCATTGGAAGCCGAGACGCTCACGAAGATCGCGCTGCTCAGCGGCCCGATGGGCGCGCGCCGCGCGCTCGCCGAGCACGGTGGGCTCGTGGTGCGCAACGACGGCGAGGTGGAGCTGATCGGCCCGCTCGGCGGACCACCCAAGCTCTCTTTGCACTTGAGCGGGGCCGCGGCATGAGCCAAGCCGCCCCCGCCAACTACATCTGGTGGCTGATGAGCCGCTCCGCCGGGATGGTGGCGCTGTTGCTGGTGAGCTGCTCAGTGCTGCTCGGGCTGGCGATGGCCGCCCGCGTGATCCCCGTGCGGCGCAAACGCGACGCGGTGCGCCTGCACGAGCACCTCGCCTTGATGGGGTTGGCGGCGATCGCCGCGCACGGTCTGTTGTTGCTCGGCGACGCGTGGCTGCACCCGGGCCTGAAGGGGATCGCGCTGCCCTTCGCGATGGGCTACCGGCCGTTGTGGACGGGCCTCGGCATCATCGGCGGGTATCTCGCGGCGGCGCTCGGTCTGAGCTTCTATGCGCGCCGGCAGATCGGCGCGCGATTGTGGCGCCGCCTGCACCGGCTGACGGTGGTGGTGTACGCGCTCGGGCTCGCCCACACGCTCGGCGCGGGGACGGATGCTCAGATCCCGGCTGTGCGGATCGCGCTGCTGTCGAGCGTCGCGCCCGTCCTCTTCCTGTTGGCGCTGCGCGTGCTGAGACAGAGGGAACGACCCAAAATCCATCCAAAAGGAGCGCACGATGAGCTACAGCATCAAGATCGACCAGGGAGCGTGCATAGCCCAGGGGGACTGCGTCGAGCTCGCCCCGCAGGTGTTCCGGCTAGATGACCGTGCGAGCGTGATCGGCACGGGCCCCGACGATCTGCTGACTCAGGCAGCCGAGAACTGTCCGGTGGAAGCGATCATGCTCGTCGACGAGGACACGGGTGAGCAGGTCTACCCATAGCGAATGTGTCGTGAGCGAATGTGTCGTGAGCCCGGCTCGCGACGTTACCGCGAGTACACGGCGAAGAAGTCGCGGTCCTCGGGTGTGAGATAGCGCGTCGCCGAGCGCACCATGTCGGGCAGCAGGTTGCCTGGCCCGAGCGCTCCGGGGGCGCGGTAGGTGATGAAGCTCACCCAGTAGGAGTTGATGTCGAGCTCCATCGCGCGCACCGCGCCCGCGTGCACGAGCGTGCGCGCGAGGCTCCCCACCGTCTGGTTATCGCCGGCCAGGTAAATCAGGTTGCCGTGGCGATCGATGCCGATCGCCGAGCGCCACACGAGGATCGCGTTGCCGAGCGTCGCGCCCCATTCGGGTCCGTCGTTGAGGTTGGGGTTGGGACGGCCGTTATCGACGATCAGCGGCAGGTTCTGGCGAGCGAAGGAAACCGTGGCGGGCGCGCGCGGGCCGTAGTTCCAGGCGACCAGGTCCACGCGCCCGTCGCGATAGCCGACAAGCGTCGCCTCGCCTTCCCGCATGGGCGCATAGGTGTGGCCGTGCAGCACGAAGCCCCCGTGCGAGTCGCTGAGCTTGAAGCCGCTGTTGAATGTCGCCAGCAACCGCGCGCGCGGGCCCCGCGGCACGTCCATCGTGCCACGCGGGAGTTCGACCGATGGCTCCATGCGTCCCGGGTTGAGCGTCAGGGCGGCGCGTTTCGTGTCGATCCACGCCAACCCGGCCAGCACGCGCGGGTATTCCGGCTGGTTGCGCAGCGTGGTGACCAGCAGCGGCGACTCAGACCCCGCGTTGGGTCGGATGCTGCGCCAGACTCCCTCGCCCGGCAGCGCGGGGTGGATGAGCGGAGCGATACGAGGCGGCACGTAGGCGACGGCCACCGGGCGACCCTTCGAGGAATAGCCGACGCTTGGGAGCGAGTGGAGCGTGGGCCCCCCCTTGGCGGGGGCGCTCAGCGAGTAGTAGGCCGCCTCGATGCTCGACACGATCCCGGCGGCCCCATGGTCGCGCAGCCACTCGACCGTGCGGACGCCCAAGCTCGAGTCCGAAGGCTGAGCCATCGTGCTCACATATGAGAGCGCGGCCGGGATCAACGCCACGATCGTCGCCACGACGGCGATGCGGCGCATCCGCAGTGCGCGCTCGGGGCGGGGTACGGGGCGTTTGCGACTTCTCATCGTGTGGGTAGCGAGTGTGGGGGACACGTATGCCTCACGTTTGGACATGCTTTCCATTCACACATTACGGCGCTCCATCACAACTCGTCGCACATGCTCGATTCATGGGAGAGTTCTAAATAAGTGGATTCTCACCATTATCGAGCGCCTACCGGCGTGCGACGAGGTCGATTGAGGTGATCATTGAACAACGGCCACGCAGTCACCCTTTCCGGCGAACGAGCTGACGGAGGATCCACGTTAATCGACTAGAGGCAGCCGCTCCGGACAGTGAGCGCACCCGCGCCCGTCTTCGGGCTCGGGCGGCGTCCGCACGCGCACGTCCGCTCCCGCGCACCCGGTATTCCGCGTTTGCCCTCCTGCGCGCCCGGCCTTCCTACGCGCTCCTGCGCGCCGCCCGCCCGCGCCAGTGGAGCAAGAACGTGCTCGTCCTCGCGGCCCCCTGCGCCGCCGGTGCGATCGCGCACCCGGCGGTCGCCGCGCGCGTGGGGGCGGCGTTCGTGGCGTTCTGCCTGCTCTCGAGCGCCACCTACATGCTCAACGACGTGCGCGATGCCGAGCAGGACCGCTCGCACCCGCGCAAGCGTCTGCGCCCGGTCGCGGCGGGCGAGCTCTCAGAGCGCGCCGCCCTGCTGAGCGGAGCGCTCCTGGCCTTCGTGGGGCTGGCCGTCGCCACCGCCGTGACACCCGTGCTGGGAGCGGTCGGATTTGCATACCTCGCGGTTACCGCGAGCTACTCGCTGTGGTGGCGCGGAGTGGTGGCGCTCGACATCGTCGCGGTCGCCTCCGGGTTCGTGCTGAGGGCCGCCGCCGGCGGCGCCGCCGGGATGGTGCACCTGTCGCGCTCGTTTCTGCTGGTCGCGGCGTTTGGCGCTACGTTCCTGGTCGTGGGCAAGCGCTACGCCGAGCTGCGAGAGGGACCCACAGGCTCGACCATGCGGGGAACTCTGCGTCGCTATTCGAGCGGCTCGCTGCGCCTGGCGCTCGCGGGCTCGGGATGCGGGGCAGTCGTCGCCTACGGGCTGTGGGCGTTCGCCGGCCCGGGCCATGGCGTATGGCACGTGCTGTCGATCCTCCCGTTCGGGCTGTGGCTCGCGCGCTACGCGACGCTGGTGGCCGACGGCGCGGGCGAGTCTCCCGAAGAGGTGATCCTCGGCGACCGTGCGCTGCTGGCGCTCACCGCCGTATGGGCGGTCCTGTTCGTGAGCGGGGTCTATGCCGGTCGCTGAGCCGGCTGTACCCTCCTCCTCGTCGGCGGGCGCCGAGCGAGAGCTCTCGCTGTGCGGGTGGGGGGGTATCGCTGCGAGCAGCGCCCGCGTGAGGAGCGCTGTGCGGCTCGAGGACGTGGTTGAGGCTCTGTCGGGCGCCCCCCGCGCGCGCGAGGGGGTCGTGGGTGTGCATGTGCAAGGAGGCGGTCCGATCGGCGCCTCACGCGCGCGCATGGGGGTCGGGGGGGCGACTGCGTGCGGGGCCGGTCTGATCGCACGCGGCGCCGGTCGCAGCTACGGCGACGCCGCACAGAGCGCGGGCGGGGAGGTGCTCGACATGCGGGGCCTTGACGGCATCGTCGCGCTCGATCGCGAGCGGCTCACCGTGACCGCCCAGGCGGGCGTCACGCTCGCGCGGCTGCTCAACCATCTCGGCTCGCTCGGCCTCACGCTGCCCGTGGTGCCGGGCACGCGTTACGTGACCGTCGGAGGAGCGCTCGCAAGCGACATACACGGCAAGAGCCACCACCGCGACGGCAGCCTCGCGCGGCACGTGCTCTCGATCGCGCTGTGCCTTCCCGGGGGCGAGCTTGTGGAGAGCACGCCGCATGCCGACCGCGAGCTATTCGAAGCGACGCTCGGCGGGATGGGCCTCACCGGCGTGATCGTGCAAGCCACGCTCGCCGTCGAGCCGCTCGCCTCGCCGTGGGTCGCCGAGGACCTCGACAGGACCGAGGACATCGAGCAGACACTCGCGCTGCTCTCAGATCACGACTCGCGGCGCTGGTCGGTGGCCTGGCTCGACCTGCTCGCCGGCGGTCCACGCATGGGCCGGGCGCTCGTCAGCCGCGCCGACCCCTGGTCCGCGGAGCGTGACCGTGGGCTTGCGCTGTCCGAGCGCCCGCGCGTGGAGGTCCCGCGCGGGCTTCCCTCGGGTGTGCTGCGCCCCTCGCTCGTGCGGGCGTTCAACGCCGCGCGCTGGCGTCGCTCGCCGCGGCGCGCGCGCGGGCGGCGCGTGGGGCTCGGCGCCTACCTCTTCCCGCTCGATGCGCTCGGCTCATGGAGCAGGCTGTATGGCGCCCAGGGCCTCGTGCAGTACCAGCTGGTGGTGCCCGTTGGCGAGGAGGCGCAGATCGTGCGCTGCGTCGAGCTGCTTCGCGCCCGCGATCTGCCGGTCTACCTGGCGGTGCTCAAGCGCTTCGGCGCATTCCACGGCGGGCCGCTGTCGTTTCCCATAGAGGGCTTCACGCTCGCACTCGATCTCCCGGGCGGCGCCCCCGGATTGCGGGGCGCCCTCGACGAGCTCGACGGGATCGTGGCGGAAGCCGGTGGACGCGTGTACCTCTCCAAGGACGTGCGTATGCGCAAGGATGCGTTGCCCGCCATGTACCCACAGCTCGACCGCCTCAACGCGGTGCGCGCGCGCGTCGACCCTCACGGTGTGCTGCGCTCGGATCTCGCGAGCCGGCTCGGACTGTGCGAGGAGAGGCGCTGACCGTGCGAGGACGGTGTCTGACCGAGCGCGGATGGTGGCTGGGCACGCACGCGATGCGCGAGGGGGAGCGCTCGTGAGGGGAGCGACGGTCAAGGGCGCTTCAGCGGACCGCGTCGCCAGGCGCGTGCTCGTGCTCGGCGGCGCCTCGGAGATCGCGCTTGAGATCGTGGCGGAGCTGCAGGCGCGCGCTCCGCGCGAGGTGGCGCTGCTCGGACGCGACCCGGCGGCGCTCGAGGAGGCGGCGGAGGGGCTCGAGAAGCTCGGTTGCGTGCGCGTGGTGAGAGCCGAGCTCGACGCGCTCGACACCGACAGCCACGAGCGGGTGCTCGCCGACGCATTCGCGCAGCTCGGCGGCGCCGACGTCGTGATCGTGGCGGTTGGGCTGCTCGGAGAGCGCGGCGCCCCCGACGCCGACGTGCCCGCCGCGCTGCGGGTGCTCGAGGTGAACGCGCTCGGAGCGGGCTCGCTCCTGTTGCGAGCCGCGCAGCGGCTGCGCGAGCAGCGGGCGGGCACGCTGGTGGTGCTCTCCTCGGTGGCCGCCCTGCGTCCGCGGCCCGCGAATGTCGTGTACGGCGCCTCCAAGGCGGGGTTGGACGCGCTCGCGCAGGGCCTGGGAATGGCGCTCGCCGAGGACGGCGTTCACGTGATGGTGGTGCGGCCCGGCTTCGTGCGCACCCGCATGACGCGCGGCCTGCCCGAGCCGCCGCTCGCGACCACGGCGCAGGCGGTCGCGCGACGCGTCGCCGACGGGCTCGATCGTGGCGCCGC
This sequence comes from uncultured Solirubrobacterales bacterium, assembly GCA_963729925.1. Lineage (GTDB taxonomy): Bacteria > Actinomycetota > Thermoleophilia > Solirubrobacterales > Solirubrobacteraceae > Palsa-744. Next base: position 161,526 of record CAVSPS010000011.1, read on the forward strand.
GACGGTGTGGGCGCCGCGCTCGATGCGCTGGGTGATGCTCGTCATCCGTGCGCTGCCGCGCTCGGTGGTGCGGAGGATGAGGCAGTGAGCGCGCGCCCGACCGACGACCACACGGCGCGGAGGGAGCGCCGTCGCGCGGCGAGCCGTGCGCGCAGGCGACAGTTGAACGCGCGCGTGGACGTCGCGGTCGGAGTGGCGGTGGCGATCGTGGTGCTGCTCGCCGCGCCCGGCCTTGCGATCGTGGTGCTGATCGCGATGATCGCACTGGTGGCCTGTCTGGTTTCGCTCGGAGTCGGGCGTCGACGGCGCAACCGGGGCGAGCGTCGCGATCAGTAGGCGCCACGGATGTCGGTGCGCACTTTCACCGATGTGGACGGGGCCCCCGGGAGCTAGCTTGCACACACGATGAGCGACACGGCACTGCGACGGCGGGGGAAACGTTCACGATGAGCGAGCAATCGGTGCAGGAGCAGGGCAGCTATCTCACCCCGAGCCTCGAGCATGCGCGTGTGGCGGACGCTATGCGCCACGGGGTCCTCAGCTGCTTCCCCGACGCCAAGCTGCGGGCCGCCGCGCGGACGATGAGCCTGCATCACATCCACACGATCGTGGTGCACGACCCGGAGGACAGCCGCATCGTGGGAGTTGTGTCCGACGGCGATCTGGTGTCCGCGCTGATCGATCCCGAGAAGGGGCAGCGCGTGATCGCCGACATCGCCCGGAGGGACTTCGTGAGCGTCTCCAGCGATCAGCCGCTGATCGAGGCGGTGCGCGCAATGCGCGAGCGCGACGCCGCGCACGCGCTGGTGATCGACTCTCACAGCGGCAAGGCCACAGGGATGCTCTCGACGCTCGACGTGCTGGGAGTGTTCGCCTGGGGCGAGGCGTAGCCGTCGCGCCACGATCGCGGGCGGTGTGCGATCGTGCGAGCCGACCTGTCAGGCAACCGAGTGGAGGTGGGGGGTGTTTCATCGCATTCTCGTCGCGATCGACGGCTCCGAGCACGCGCACCGGGCGTTGCGCGAGGCGATCGATCTCGCGAAGCTGAGCAACGCGAGGCTCACCGTGATGACGGTGCACCAGAGACCGTCCACCCTGCTCGTCGGCGGTCCCGTCGTGCCGCCGATCGACATGCGCGGCCTCGACGAGGCGCTGGAACGCGAACACGAGCAGCTGCTCGAGAGCGCGCTCGAGGAGGTCCCTCAGGACGTGTCGGTGGTGAAGGTGCTCGCGCAGGGCCCGCCGGCGAGCGCGATCCTCGAGCAGGCCCGCAAAGACGAAAGCGACCTGATCGTGCTCGGTTCGCGCGGACACGGCCAGGTGACATCGATGCTGCTCGGCAGCGTCAGCCACCAGGTGCTGCAACGCAGCGGCACGCCGGTGCTCGTGGTGCATGTCGAGGGGGACGCGGAGGCGGCGGCCGCCACTGAGTAGGTCGGGGCGGGAAGGCCACCAGCCGAGCCGTAGTTTCCCCCAATGACGTCATGAGCGGCGGCGCGTAGCCTCGTGCACACATGCGCATTCCCATCAGGTCAGAGCAGGAGGCCTTTCGGCTGACGATCGCGGGGGCGGCTGTGATCGCCGCTGCGGTGCTGGTCGGCTGGCTCACCGAAGCGCTGATCGGCGCGGCCGTATTCGTGTTTGCGCTTGCCCTGGCCGCGATCGCGTATCTGCGCGCGCGGAATCCCGACCACCACACGCCGCTGCACGACGCAGCACGCCAGGAGCATCCTCACGGTGCACTGCCCGGCAAGCGCCACGTGATCGTGATCGCCAACGAGGCGCTTTCGGGCGCTGAGCTGCGCGAGCGGATCGTCGGAGAGCCCAACCAGGCCGTCGAAGTTGACATTCTCGCCCCGGTGCTCACCTCGCACGTGCATTTCGGGGTGTCGGACATCGACCGCGAGCTCGCGCAGGCGAGGGCACGGCTGGAGCGCTCCCTGTCGTGGGCACGCGAGCAGGGCATCTCTGCACGCGGGGAGGTCGGCGATCCCAGCCCGACGAGCGCGATCGAGGACGAGCTGCGCGACTTTGGCGCTGACGAGGTGATCGTCGTCACCCATCCGCGCGAGCTCGAGACCTGGCAGGAGCGCCGAGAGCTGGAACGCCTGCGGCGCGAGCTGGCCGTGCCGGTCCAGCATGTGGTGGCGGGCGACGCTTCCGGCGGATCCACGATTTCATCCTAGGCGCGGCGTAGTCTGCCGGTCATGGCTCGCTCGCGCGCTCTGCCTCGCCGACTGATCGTGGAAGCCCGCGATCTCGATACGGACGCGCGCGTACGCCAAGAGCTGGATGTCGACGCCCCGACCGATGAGGCCGGTCAGCGTGCTCAGCTTGCTGGTGTGGTCGCACGGCTGCACCCCGAGGCGCGCATGCGGTCCTTCGATCGTGGGGCGGCATCTTTCCTCGACTCCTCCCATCTGGTCGTCGCCCACTACACGGAGGTGGATGAGTCCGCGCCGGCGCCTTCTCCATCGGAGGCGAGCGTGGACGCCCAGCAGCCGCTGTTCGTCGGCTGGAGTCGCATGGCCGAGTCGAGGGCTGCGCAGCTCAGGCTCGCCCTCGGGCCGTCCAGCGGCTCGGGTTCATTCAGCGGTTACTTGTGAGTCGGATCGTCATACGGCCCGAGGAAGCGCTCGCCGTTGAAGTGAATCAGGTGGGTCGGGTTGTCGGCACACCACACCTCGGTCTCCCATGCGATGTCGGCGAGGTACTTGCGCATCTCGACTCGTGAGGTGAAACACGAGACGTAGACGAGACCGGAAAGGCTGGCGGAGAAGAGCGCCTTCAACTCGGCATGGCGCTTGCTGTCAACCGGGCCGTGTGAGTTGGCGGCCTCAATGAGGACGAGCCAGTCGCGACTCGGGAGAGAAACCACAAGATCCGGGAGCTTGCCATGCTTGTTGAGCACAAGTCCGTCCTGAGCAAAGCCTTCGATGTCGTAAACCGGATTCTTCTTGCCAGCGTCGCCGACGTAGAGCACACGTCCTCCGGGCGTCCAGCGCGGACAGAATTGCTCGAGAATGTCACGGATCAGGACGTTCTGACCCCCCGGCGTCAGCTTGATCTCCGCTCCATCGGGCAGCGTGACGGGGATCATGGCCTGCTCGCGCACGGCGGCATAGGCTGCCCGCTGTCCCGGGCGGCGCTCAAGATAGCCGGGAAGGCGCTTGTCCCATTGCGACGTCCCGAATTGCCGCAGGAGAGCGAAGGCTGCCTCGTCAATCTGGTACACGTTCTTACCGCTGTTGACCGGTCGTGATGGATTGTCAGGATTGAGTACGACCAGCGCTGCGTCAACGAATTGGTGCAAGGTCTGACGGCGCACCGTCTCGCGTGAGTTGGGCGCGTAGTGCTTGTCGAAATGTTCGTCCATCCAATCCATCAGCGGTGTGACGCCGTGCAAGCCGCGGGTTGCGTCAGCCCAGGAGTCGCCTGGACGCAGGCCAAGGAGGCCGAGCAACGTCAATGCTGAACGTTCGTTGCTGCGTGCACTATCGAAACCAAGCATCGAGAGCGCTTCACGAGCCTGCTGGATGAGCTCGTCGCGGGTGCTGCTCATGCTGCGATCGCAAGCCCGTCTGCAACGGGGGTCATCACGAGGGAGTCCAACAACGCGTCGAGCGCGTCAGGATCAACAGGATCACTGAGCTTAGCCGCCGCCAACCCGAGCCTGCGGAGTTGTGCGGCTGTCGGGTACCGCAGCTCACGAAGATCCGTGGCGTTGATCTGGGTGTGGCCGTTGAACTGGCGTACGTAGTCATCGACAAAGCCCGAATTCAGGTACGCGGCGAGCCCCGCTGCGGACCGTGGGTCGAGACCGCGATTGGCAACATGGAAGACGTTGAGGTGGTTCTCATAGGCGACGACCTCGGCCTGACCGAATGCCTCTGGACTGGCGATGGCGGCAACCACGCGCCGAGGCTCCTCCTTCGCGCTGAAGCGCTTTACCACGACGTAGTGCTCGTTGGGAAGGAGCAGATTGGTCGTGGCAGGGGTGAGGAGCAGCGCCTGGGGCTTGCGGGTGACGGCGGGCCACTCGACCTGTCCAGCGCGAAGGTTCTGTGGATAAACCAACGGAGCGGTGCCCTCGCCTGGCGCTGCACGCAGGTGCTCCTTGGAGCGGAAGTCAACGACTCGTCCGGTGCTGACCTTGCAGCCAAGGTCTGACAGCGTGCAGGGCATCGCCAGCCATCTGCTCCGCAATCGACAGGGCGTCCTCGTCAAGCGGCAGACGGATGAAGCGCTGAGGATCGCACGGGTGAACGATCTGATCGGGACGACGAGTCACGACACTGAGATCATCGATGGCATCGCGACTAGTCGTGATTGTGATGTCGGTTGGGGACATGCCGAGCTGCATCGAGAAGATGATGTTCTCCTGAAGAACGTCGGCATCCGCGAAGACACGATCACGAGCCTCAAAGACATGGATACGACGGAAGCTGCCCCGCGCCAGCAGCTCGGAGCGAAGGTCTCGGAAGTAGGGTCCATTGGCGAACGACCGAGGTGTGATGGCCACCAGCCCGTCGCCGGGTGCCAGGGCGCGCACAGCGCAAACCAGAAATGCTGCGTACAGGTTTGTGACTCGGACGGGGCGCCCGCCGCACGCCAGCGCGGCACGCTCATCGCTGCTAGCACTGAGCTTCCTGTAGGGCGGGTTCATCAGCAGGATGTTGCCTGCCCCGGCTGCCGGGGGGCTGAGCACGAAGTTGGCTTCGCAAACGGTCGTGTCCAACCTGCGTCCAATGCTCGCGGCAAGGGCCCGAGCATCCGCCAGGGTCGCTGCGAGCGGCTCCATGAGCTTGGGATCGATCTCGTAGGCCAGGACCGACATGGTTGGAAGATCCGTCTCCGCAAGCCAGCGAGCGACGAGCGCTGCCGTGAGCGAACCGACCCCGGCGCCGGGGTCGATCAGTCGCCAGTCCTCAGCTGCCGGCAGCGGTGCCATCGAGGCCACCAGGCTCGCCGACGCGCGCGGCGTAAAGAACTGGCCCCAAGCCGCGCGCGCGTTCGGGTCGAGGGACGCACTAGTCGCCAAGCGACGCTGCTCGACCGTGGCGAGGAACTCTTCGATGGAGGGCACCCCGGCAGTTTGCCAGTCGGATCGGCCGACGCTGGATGCGCGCCGCGATTGCTCGTTCATGTGGGCCTTGCCTGCGGCCAGCTCGACGCCCGAGGTCCCGATGCCTTCAACCATCGAGACCGCGACGTCACTGTCCGTTTCGGCAGGCTGGTCGACGCCCGCCTCCACGTCACCGCGCCAGGCGAGGAGGTATGGGTCGCGATCGCGACTCAGGCGACTGACGGGCGCTTCGTTGAGGAGCGGCTTCGAGACGCGCTCTTCGGCTTGGTCCTCGACGCCGCAGAAACGGCGCTTTGGGAACCTCGCGCAGACTGGCCCTCGGGTGAGCTCGCGTGGTTCGAGGTGGCGCGCCTCGGTCTGCGCGAGCCACCGAGCTGATCGGACGCGACACCACCGACCCGCTCGACATCGGCATCGCCGACGCCAAGCGAGTACGCGAGCGTGGAGGTCTTGCCACCAAGCAGCGCCTGCTGCGCGCGCTCCATGCGCTGCGCGAACTGCTCGCGGTGGTGCTCGACGTACTCATTGACCGCGCGCTCGACAAGCTCAGCCTGCTTGAGGTCCGCCATCAACGCCGCGTAGCGAACCTTCTCCTTGGTGGCCTCATGAACCTTGATTGGAGATTGTGCGCGCATAAAGATCCTCTCGGTACTTCGGTACCGCCAATGGTACCAGGTTGCGCCAGCGGGATAGTCCACCACGATGCTCGCCAACGATCTCCGGGAACGTCCAGCCAGCCCGCTTCGGGACTCCTCCGCGCCCCCGAGAGCGGCCCTCCAGGGAAATCGCTGAGGAAATCGTCGAGCCATCCGCAAGCCCTGATACGATCCAAACCGTTTGATTCGTGCCGGAGAGTGTAGTGGGGGTGTCGTCCGGTCGGCTAATTTGGCTATATTGCTAGCGATTCGCCTCTAGCCGCTCATGCTCTTTGGCGTCGAGTGGCGTGGGGCATGTTTGCACTTTGTTTGCACCGTACGACTGGCGGCGCAGTCGAAGCGCTGCGTGTAGACCATTCCGTCATCCAGGACCGTCAAGCTAGTCTCCGACCTACTACGAAGGAGGCTGGCGTGGCAACCGTAGACGAGAATCCCAAGGGCTACCACCTCGACTACGACACCGATTCGGTCGTGGACTCAAGTGGGAATCCGCCGCTCGCGTCGCCGCCAGTTGATCCGGACCGTTTCGTGGCGTCCATGGCCCGATTCCTGATCGAGGGTGACGAGCGTGACGAGGCCCGGTTGTTGCTCGCCTGCATGGTGGAGTCTGAGGAGAGCGTGGATCACGACACCATTGGGCCGCCGTGCCTCGGATTGGTCTTGACATTTTACGGCCCGCGCAAGGTCTACGACCTGCTGCGTGACCAGTCCTCGAACCTGTACGGAGTCTTTAGACACGCGGCGGAGGCGATGATGCCGCCAGACTTTGACTACCCCGTGATACGTGCGCGTGCAGCAATTGTGGTTCCGAACTCAGCCGACTGGCGGAACGAGCTGCTCGCGGTGCTCGACGGTCGTGATGTAGACAACCAGGCCATCGGGTTCAAGGCTACTCGCACCTATGAGGGTCTGCGGTTCCGCTCGGAATCCGAGGTCCGAATCGCGCAGGCACTCGACCGCGCGGGCGTTATGTACGTGCCCAATTGTCGCTCACGAATCGGATCGCAAGATCAGCGGCGCAACTGCGAGGCCGACTTTCTGGTGATGGACGCTGGGAGGTGGGGGGTGCTTGAGGTAGACGGCGAGCAATGGCATGCCGGTCTGGCATCCCGCGATCACGAGCGAGATCGTCCGTTCCACTTCCATGGCGCATATAAGGTCCAGCGGTTCGATGCAGGAGAGTGCTTCGAGAACCCCGATGCGGTGGTCAAGAAGTTTCTAGCCCTCCTACGCAAGAACTAGCCAGATCATGGGATTCGTTCGCGTTGCTGTTGGCGCACAATCCGAATCCGATCCTGCATCTGCGGCAGTCGCACTGTCCTGAACTTCTCGGGTAGCCGCTCGTCATCGAGCACGGCCCCGAAAGCCTCGATTCCCCGGTCGATGCGAGCTTCGAGCATCGCTCGTCTTGCGCGAAGCGGAAGATGCGCTCGTTGAGCTTCAGCACGTCGCGGATGGCGGCCCCGCCCCGCTCGTCGAGGAGTAGTTGGCTGAAGGCGCGCGCGCAGAGGATCGAGGCTCGGAGCTGGCGCCAGGCGAGATCGGTCTGCTTGTTCGAGAGGACGCTGTTGTGGACGCGGCTCTCCATGCAGCGCTCTGGGTGCATGATCCAGACATTCACGCGGCGGTCCTCGTCCACGAGCAACTCTGCCTCGATGGCTGTCTGCCTGATGTCGTCGGAGTTCATCCCGTAGACGCTCGCCATGACGTCCAGGCGGCGCTCGTGGCCTTCGTTGTCGAGGAAGATGGCGACGCCGGTGAGCGGGGTGCGGTCCTCGAACGTGGCTACGCGAACCCGTGCGTTGAGCAGGGCGGCTGACTGTCGGAGGTCTGCGGAGTTGCCGAGAAGGTCGATATCTCGACTCGCCACCGCCTCGACAAGCGCGTCCGTGATTCGGTCTTCGAGCTTCGATGCCCAGATGGCGACTGCCTGTCCGCCGACGAGAACGACTCGCCGGTCGCGGACGACTTGCTCCAGCCGAGCGATGATACGCTCGGTTTCGTCGATCTTCAGCGGAGGCAGCTCAGCCTCGCCCTGCTGCTCCTCAGCCACGTTGGCGGCTCTGGGATCGTCGTTCAGGACAGAGAGTGCGCTGAGTCGAGGTTGAGTCGAATGCGATCTGCCGGAAGCGCAAAGACCTCGTTTTCGCGCTTGAGCTGCTCGGGCGTCTTACGTCCAGAGCGCAGCGCCTCCTCATCGGCGCGACGATCCCTCTCCTCTTCATCGAGAAGCACCTGAACGTCAACATATTCGATCTGCAAGGTCATCGCTATTCAGAGCGTAACGCCTTCTACGGAAGCTATCCAGCCAATTCGGCATTGTGGCCGCCTTCCTGAAGGATTGCCAGCGGCTCCCCGAAGTCGCCGTCGAGCAGGTGGACGTACCTGGCGAGCGTGAACGCCGCCGAGTGATGGCCGAGCCAACGCTGGACCTGGACGGCGTTGCGCTCCTCCGCGAACAGCATGGAGGCGCAAGTGTGGCGGAAGGCGTGGAATCCAACCCACCGCAGCCCCGCAGCCCCGCGGGCTGGTTGGAGCACTCGCCGGAAAACATTGCTGGCCGGGGCGGGCCGCCCGAGAAGCGCTGGGAACCGCTCAAACACTGAGATCGACGCGATGCCGGAGGAGGGATTCGAACCCCCGACACGCGGATTATGATTCCGCTGCTCTAACCAACTGAGCTACTCCGGCGGGAGCGGGGAGTTTAGCCTCTTGCGAACGATCGCCCGGTGGTCCCCGCCGGGCGTGGCACGCCTGCTTCGATCATGCCCAAGCTGCCCCTTATCGCCGTCCCAAACGTATCCGAGGGTCGCGTGCAGGCGACGATCGACGCGATCGCAAAGGCATTCACCGCGCACGGGACGGCGCGCCTGCTGGATGTCCACTCCGACCCAGACCACCACCGCTCGGTGTTCACGCTCGCGGGCGTGCAGGGCGAGCTGTCGGACGCGCTGCTCGCGGGCGCGCGGGTGGCGGTGGAGCGGGTGGACGTGGGCGAGGGCCGCGACCCGGCGGACATCGGCGAGCATCCGCATGTTGGCGCGGTGGACGTGATGCCGCTGGTGTACCTCGATGCGGCGCAACGTGGCGCGGCTTGCGCGGAGGCGCTCGTGGTGGCGCACGAGCTGGGCGAAGGGCTGGGGGTGCCGGTGCTGCTCTACGGGGAGCTCGCACGCGGGCGCGCGCGTGGGGGGCTGCGACGGGGAGGTGCGCGAGCGCTCGCCGCCCGGCTGAGCTCCGGCGAGCTGCGCAGCGACTTCGGCCCTCAGCGCTTGCACCCGACGGCGGGCGCGACGCTCGTGGCGGCGAGGGAGCCGCTGGTGGCGTTCAACCTGGAGCTGGCGGCGCCCGCGGGCGTGGAGGACGCGCGGCGTATCGCGAGTCTGATCCGCGAGGGCGGGTCCGAGGGCCTGGAGGGGGTGCGGGCGATTGGCGTGGCGTTGCGCCGCGGCGGACGGGACGAGGAGCGGGGCGATGTGGGGTCTCACGATGGAGGGGCAAGCGCGCGCGCGTGCGCGCACGAGGTACCCCCTGGAGAGCATGTGGTCCCTGGAGAGCATGTGGTGGCGCAGGTGTCGATGAACGTGGAGCGCCCGCTGGAGGTGCCGTTGCGGGCGGTGGTGGAGGCGGTGCGCAGACATGCGCGGGTGGCGCGCGCGGAGGTGGTGGGTCTCGTGCCGCGCGCGGCAATGGAGGGCTTCCCGGCGGACGTGGCGCTTGGCGCTTTCGATGCTGATGCGCACGTGATCGAGAACGCACTAGGGTTCCAGGTGTCACGCGAAACGGCGGGACACGAGAATCCCCTGTAGAGATCACGAACGAGGCGAGATGGCCCAGACCAAGCGCAGACGGCAGACCAAGCATCGCGGCAACGCCGCCGGCGTCGTTGAGTCGCGCGGGCGCACGGGGCGCAAGCCGACCGCGGCGGAGAAGACGGGCAAGGGCGCGACTGGAGGCTCGTCGAAGGACAAGCGCGTGGAGCGTTTGGAACGCGCGCCGACGTGGCGCGGGGCGTTCTATCGCGCGATGGCGGCGGCGGTGCTGATGCTGCTCGTCAGCCTGTTGCTGCTCAAACTGAAGCACCCGAACCAGGCGATCGCGCTGTTCCCGATCGTGCTGATCGCATACGTGCCGATCAGCTACTACACCGACATGTGGCTGTACAAGCGCAGGATGGCGGGCAAGGCCAAGCAGGTGGGTGGGGCGGGCTCGAAGTGACCGAGGAGGCGCGTCCTGACGTGCGTGAGGACCCGCGTCCTGACGTGCGCTGCTTCAGCGTGGGGCCGATCCAGGAGAACGCCTACATCGTGCGCTGCGACGCGGCAGCGAGCAGGGCGCTGATGATCGACCCGGGGGAGGAGCCGCAACGTCTGCTGGACGCGGCGGATGCGCTGGGCGTGAAGATCGAGGCGATCCTGATCACCCACTGCCACTTCGACCACGTGGGCGCGGTGGCGCCGGTGGCGAGGGCGACGGGGGCGCCCGTGTACTGCCCGGAGATCGAGACGGGTGTGCTGGCGGACATCACGAAATGGACGATGGAGGGGTTCGGGCCGTTCGAGAGCTGGCGGGCCGAGGAGACGGTGAAGGGCGGCGAGCGGCTGGCGCTCGCGGGGATGGACGTCGAGGTGCTGTCCACACCGGGCCACAGCCCGGGCCACGTGACCTACGCCATCTCAGCCGCCGAGGCCGGCGGGGCGCCCAAGTCGAGCGACGCGCTGGGGGAGGGCTCGCGCGGCGGGGTCGGCTCGTCCGGGAGCGCTCCGGTGCTGCTCTCCGGGGACGTGCTGTTCGAGGGGTCTGTGGGGCGTGTTGACCTGCCGGGCGGGGACTGGGCGACGCTCGAGCGCTCGATCGGCACGCTGATGCGGCGCTTCCCGCGCGAAACCGTGGTGCACCCAGGTCACATGGGAGCGACGACGCTCGGCCGGGAGTGGGAGGCGAACCCGTTCCTCGCGGAGCTGCGTGCTGCGGCGATGGCGTGAGCGGCGAGCGGATCAGGGCGCCGCGGGGCACGTATGACGTGCTCGGCGAGCAGGTGGCGGCGCGTTCGACGCTGGAGGCCAAGGCGCGCTCCATCCTGGAGGGAGCGGGCTACGAGCGGATCGAGACGCCGGCGTTCGAGGCGACCGAGCTGTTCGCGCGCGGGGTGGGCGTCTCGACGGACATCGTGCAGAAGGAGATGTACACGCTCACCGACGGGAGCGGGCGCTCGCTGACGCTGCGCCCCGAGGGCACGGCGCCCGTGTGCAGGGCGTACGTGGAGCATGGGATGCACAAGCTGGCGCTGCCGGTGAAGCTGTGGTACCTGTCGAGCTTCTTCCGCTACGAGCGCGCGCAGAAGGGGCGCTTCCGCCAGTTCTGGCAGGTTGGCGCGGAGGCGCTCGGCTCGGACGATCCGGCGGTGGACGCCGAGTCGATCGTGCTGCTCGGGGCGCTGCTGGAGGAGATGGGGGTTAGAGAGGCGCGCTTGCGGTTGTCGAGCCTCGGCAGCAGCGAGAGCCGCTTGCGCTACCGCGAGCGGCTGCAGGAGCATTTGCGCGCCAACGAAGAGGGGCTGGCGGCTGAGGTGAGGGAGCGCATCGAGCTGAACCCGCTGCGCGCGTTCGACTCGGCTCATGAGGGCACGATCGCGGTGATGCGCGACGCCCCGCGTCTGCTGGACGAGCTCGACGCGCAGGACGCCGAGCATTTCGCGGCGGTGCGCGAGCTGCTCGATTGCGCGGGCGTGACGTATGAGGTCGATGGGACGCTGGTGCGCGGCCTGGACTACTACACGCGCACAGTGTTCGAGTTCACCAGCGACGCGCTCGGCGCGCAGAGCGGCGTGGGCGGGGGAGGTCGCTACGACGGGCTCGTGGAGCAGCTCGGCGGTCCGCCTACACCGGGGATGGGGTGGGCCGCCGGCATCGAGCGGATCGTCCTGGCGGGCAACCCGCCGGCCGCGGGCGCGGAAGCCGTGGATCTGTATGTTGGGCTCGCCGATTTGGGGGAGAGGGGGTCGTACCCGGGGATGAAGGCGGTTGCGTTTGGGATCCTGAACGAGGCGCGCTCGGCGGGCTTGAAGGCGGTGATGGAGATGGCGGGCCGCTCGCCCAAGGGCCAGCTCCGCCAGGCGGACCGTGTGGGGGCGCGATTCGTGGCGATCGTGGGTGAGGGCGAGACGGTGTTGAAGGACATGCAGGCCGGCAGCCAGGAGACGATGGAGACGGGCAAGGTCGTGCACGCGGCGCTGCGCGGCCTGCGCGAGCTCGCGTAGCGTTCAACTTCCGGCGCGAAGCTGCCGATGTGAGGAAGGATGGCTCAGCTTTCGCGTCCCTATCAGATCGCCCTGGGGGCGATTGCGGTGCTCGGGCTCGTGTGGGTTATGGCGCTCCGCGGTCACGCCGCCAACCCGAGCGAACCGGCGCCCACCGCTCCGTCTGCGCCCTCTTCGACGGCCAAGGCTGTGGCCGAGGCGAAAGCCGCCGCCGCGCCGACGCCCGTCTACCACGGGGCGGCTCCGGGCGTGGAAGGGCTCACGCGCGCGATCGCCAAGGCGCACGGGGCTGTGGCGACTTCTCAGCAGAACGCCAAGCAACTGCAGCGCAAGTCCAGCGAAGCTTCCGGCGAATCGCAAACGTCCACCACCGCGCCGGGAGGTGTCGTTGTCGCGAAGGGCGCCTCGGGCTCGGCTGCCGCGGCGCTCGCCCGCAAGGCGGCGACACGGACGCACCGGCCCGCCTCGTCTTCTGAGCCGCACAGCGGTCGCGCCGCGCCGCAGGCGGCCGTCGAACGCGAGGTTGCGCAGGGCAAGACCGTGATGCTCGTCTTCTGGAACCCGAAGTCGAGCGTCGACCGGGACGTGCAGGCGCAGGCAAGGGCGCTTGCGGGCGGCTCGAAGGGGACGGTGACGCTGCACGTCGCCCGCGCGAACCAGGTGGGCATGTTCGGCTCGATCACCGAAGTGGTGCACGTCTATGAAACCCCCACGATCCTGATCGTCAACCGCCACGGCCTCGTGAGCACGCTCACCGGCCTCACCGACGTGTTCGCGCTGCGGCAGGCCGTGCGCGAAGCCCGGCAAGCCGGCCGGTAGACGGCTCCTTCCCGCATCGCCTCGCGGGGTCCTACGACGTTCAGACGCGCCCGGCGGGCGGACGCCGGTGGGGATAGAGGCAGACGGTGCGCGCGACGAACCATCGCAACGGGCTCTTACACTCGACTGACGATGAGTGTCGAAGCGCTTGCCAACCACATGGAGCGGCCGCTCGGGCGCGGTCATATGCCCGCGGACGCTCGCACGGGCGCGGCCGGGGGCGCGGCGTGCGGCGACCTGGTCCGCGTGTCCGTGACGGTCGACCCGGACAGCCCCGACGGCAGGATCGCCGACGCGGGCTTCGACGCGAGCGGCTGTGGGGCGGCGATCGCGGCGGGCAGCGCCACGGTGGGGCTGGTGCGCGGCGAGAGCCTGCTCGCGGCGGCGCGTGTGGGCGCCGCGGAGATCGCCGAGGAGCTCGGCGGCCTGAGCCTCGCCAAGCGCCACGCCGCGGAGCTGGCCGCCGACGCGCTGCACAGGGCGCTCGGGTGGGCGCTGCGCGAGCGCGCGCGACTCGTCCCTTCGTCCACGCGCGCGCTCGTGGCGATGAGCGGCGGAGTGGACAGCGCGGTGGCCGCGCTGCTCGTCGCGCAGGACGGCGAGGAGACGGTGGCGGTGACCTTGGAATTGTGGTCTGACCCCGAGAACGACGGGGAGCGAAGCTGCTGCTCGGCGCAGGCAGTGCGCTCCGCGCGAGAGATCGCGCACGGGATGGGGATGGCGCACTTCTCGATCGACCTGCGCGAGGAGTTCCGCGCCGGGGTGGTGGAGGGCTGGCTGGAAGACCACGCCGCGGGTCTCACGCCGAACCCGTGCGTGCGCTGCAACGGCAACGTGCGTCTCGACGCGATGCTCGAGCTGGCCGACCGTCTGGGGGCGCACACGCTCGCCACCGGCCACTACGCGCGGGTGCGCTACGACGACGCGAGGCCATGCGACGACGCGGGTCCTCCGCACGACGGAGATCTGGGACACGACGGGGTTGCGACACACGACGAGGTGGTCTCCCGCGCACGCGACGGGGCGGGCGAGCAGCCGCTGCTGCGGGTGGCGGTGGACGAGAGCAAGGATCAGAGCTATGCGCTGGCGGCGCTCTCGCCGCGCTCGCTCTCCCGCCTGCGCTTCCCGCTCGGCGCGCTCACCAAGCCCGAGGTGCGCGAGCGCGCGGCGCGCGCGGGCCTGGAGGTGGCGCGCAGGCCCGACTCCCAGGACCTGTGCTTTTTGGCGGGCACCGACCGCGCCGACTTCCTCGCGCGCCACGGCGGCCTTGGAAGGCGCGTGGGCGCGATCGTCGATCGCGAGGGGCGCGAGCTGGGCGAGCACGAGGGCGTGCACACCGTCACCGTCGGCCAGCGCCGCGGCCTCGGGATCGGCGGCCGTGCTGTGGGTGGGGATGGTGGGCCGCTGTTCGTGATCGCCACCGACGCGCGCGCCAACACCGTCACCGTCGGGCCGCGCGAGCAGTTGCGCACCGACCGGGTGAGCGTGCGCGACGTCACCCTGCACCGCGACGGCGCCTGCGTGGACGGCCTGAAGGTGCGCTACCGGGGGCGCCGTGTTGCGTGCCGCATCGAGGGTGCCCCGCGCGCGGGCGCGCACGCGCGCGTGGAGGTGCTCACGGTCGATCCGATCGAGCGCACCGCCCCCGGGCAGATGGCCTGCCTGTACGCCGGCGATGCGATCGTCGGCTATGGGACGATTGCGTCGTGAGAACCGAGGAGATCCGTGAGCGCTACCTGGCGTTCTTCGAGGAGCGCGACCACAGGCGCATACCCTCCGCTTCGCTCGTGCCCTCCTCGCACGACCCCTCCGCGCTGCTCACGGTCGCCGGCATGCACCCGCTGAAGCCCTACTTCCTGGGGCGGGAGACGCCGCCCGCGCCGCGCCTGGCGAGCTGTCAGAAGTGCTTTCGCACGGTGGACATCGACAACGTGGGCAACACCAACCGCCATCTCACGTTCTTCGAGATGCTCGGCAACTTCTCGATCGGCGACTACTTCAAGGCGGAGGCGATCGCCTTCGCCTGGGAGCTCTCGCTGGAAGTGTTCGGCTTCTCGCCGCAGGACATCTGGGTGACGGTGTTCGAGGGCGACGAGCAGCTCGGCCTCGGTCCGGACGAGGAGGCGATCGAGCTGTGGCGCGCGGCGGGGGTGCCGAGCGAGCGGATCGTGCCCTGCCCGCGCTCGGAGAACTTCTGGCAGGCGGGGCCCACGGGGCCGTGCGGGCCGTGCTCGGAGCTGTACGTGGACCGCGGCGCGCACATCGGCGAGCCGGGCGACCTGCCGGGCGGCGAGAACGAACGCTTCCTGGAGTACTGGAACCTCGTGTTCATGCAATACAACCAGGAGCCCGAGAACACGCTGGCCGAATTGCCCGCGCGCAACATCGACACGGGGCTGGGCTTGAACCGCATGGCGGCGATCATGCAGGGGAAGCGCTCGGTGTTCGACACCGACCAGTTCCAGCCGCTCATCGAGCTCGGCGAGCAGCTGTCGGGCAAGCGCTACGGCGAGCACTTCAATACCGACCGCGCGCTGCGCATCCTCGCCGACCACTCGCGCGCGATGACGTTCCTGGTGGCCGACGGGGTGGTGCCCTCCAACGAGGAGCGCGGGTACGTCCTGCGCCGGGTGATGCGTCGCGCGATCCAGCAGGGTCGCGCCCTGGAGATGGCGCCCGGCTTCCTGAGCCGCTACGCGGAGGTGGTGCGCGAGCTGATGGGCAGCGTCTACCCGGAGCTCGTCGAGCAGCGCGAGGCGATCGGCAAGTGGCTGTCCTCCGAGGAGGAGGGCTTCGGGCGCACCCTCGAGCAGGGGATGGGGGTGTTGCGCTTCCATATCGACCACGCCCGCGAAAAGGGCCACGACTTCGTGCACGCCGAGGACGCCTTCAAGCTGCACGACACCTTCGGCTTCCCCTTCGAGCTCACCCGCGAGCTGCTGGGCGAAGAGGGATTGCGCGTCGACGAGGCGGGCTTCGAGGAGCTGATGGACCGGCAGCGCGCCCGCGCCCGCGCGGCGGGCGGGGGGAGCACGGACGGGGAGGACCCACGCGAGCGCGCGCGCGAGTTCGCCGAGCGGGCCGGCCTGCAGACGCGCTTCACCGGCTATGAGACCGAGCGCCAGCCCACGAGCGTCGCCGCGGTCGCGCTCGATGAGGGGAACGGCGTCGGTGAGCACGCCGCCGAGGGGGACCACGCGCGCGCGTGTGAGGCGGGCATCTCCGCGGACGAGCCTGGCGCCGTCGCCGGGACGCGCATGCTCGTCAAGCTCGCCGAGTCCCCCTTCTACGCGGCCGGCGGCGGCCAGATCTCCGACGTCGGCACGATCGAGTGCGAGCAGGGCGACTGCCGCGCGCGCGTTGAGAGCGTCTACCGGCTCGGTGAGGACCAGGTGCTGTCGGTGGTGGTGGAGCGCGGCGCGCTCGCCCCGCGGGAGCCGGTGCTCGCGCGCGTTGACCACACCGCCAGGCACGCCACCCAGTGCAACCACACCGCCACCCACCTCCTGCACGCTGCGCTGCGCGCGCGCCTCGGCGCGCACGTGCGCCAGGCCGGCTCCTA
Source organism: uncultured Solirubrobacterales bacterium (assembly GCA_963729925.1). Classification (GTDB taxonomy): domain Bacteria; phylum Actinomycetota; class Thermoleophilia; order Solirubrobacterales; family Solirubrobacteraceae; genus Palsa-744. Next base: position 177,908 of record CAVSPS010000011.1, read on the forward strand.
CGTGGGGCCCGACAAGCTGCGCTTCGACTTCAGCCACGGCACGGCGCTCACGCGGGAGGAGCTGCACGACGTCGAGGACCAGGTGAACGCCTGGATCGCCCACGCCGACCCGGTGCACCCGATCACAACCACCCTGGAGGAGGCCAAGCGCCTCGGGGCGATGGCGCTGTTCGGCGAGAAGTACGGCGAGGTGGTGCGCATGGTGGAGATCGGAGAGGGCGACTACTCGCGCGAGCTGTGCGGCGGCACGCACGTGCGCAACACCGCCGAGATCGGCGCCTTCCGCGTGACCGCCGAGACCTCCAGCGCCGCCAACGTGAGGCGCATCGAGGCGCTCACGGGGCCCGCCGCCGTGGAGCTGCTGCGCGAGCACGACCACGAGCTTGCCGAGATCGCGGCCACGCTGCGCACGTCGCCCGAGCGGGCCGCCCAGATCGTCGCCGAGCGGGAGGAGGAGCGCAGGCAATTGACGAGGGCCACGCGCGCGCGCGAGGCGAAGGCGATCGACCTCGACGATCTCGCCCGCAGCGTGGAGACGATCGACAAAGCGACGATGCTCGCCGTCGAGGTCTCGGTTCCCGACGCCAAGGCGCTCCCCGACCTCGCCGACCGGCTCAAGGGCAAGCTGCCGGGCGACCCGGTCGTCGTCCTCGGCGCGGCCACCGGCGACCGCGCCTCCCTGCTCGTCAGCGTGGCGCCCGCGCTCGTCAAGCGCGGGGTGAGGGCGGGCGAGATCGTCAAGCTGGCCGCCGCGGCCGTGGGCGGCGGCGGCGGCGGGCGCGACACGATGGCCCAAGCCGGCGGGCGTCACCCCGACAAGCTCGCCGATGCGCTCGAGGCCGCGCGGCAGGCGATCCGCAAGGCGCTGGCAGACGACGCGGCTCGTGGCGCGTGAGGGCACGCCAACCCGGGCGCGCGAGAGCGCCTGAGCGTCGTTATGGCCCATCGAAGGTGAATGCTCCGGCGAAGATGCCGGCAGCCGAACGCAAGCAGGTCGATGCGAGTCCTGGCGCTTGACTACGGCAGCGCGCGCTGTGGCTGCGCGCTCAGCGACCCCACCGGCACGATCGTCACGCCGGTGGACGCCGTCCCGCAGCCCGCCGGCCGGCGCGGGCTCGCCGCGCTCGCCCGGCTCGTAGCCGAGCGAGAGGTGGAGCGCGTGGTGGTGGGTCTGCCGCTGTCGCTGCGCGGCGAGGACACCGGCCAAACGCGCGAGACGCGCGAGTTCGCCGCCACGCTCGCCGGTCGGCTCGGCGAGAGCGTGCCCGTCGAGCTCTACGACGAGCGCTTCACCACCCGCATGGCCGCGCGCATGGGTCACGCCGCCGCAGACGAGCACTCGCGCGCGGCGGCGATCCTGCTGGAGGGCTGGCTCGCCCGCGGGCGGTAGGGTCATCGCCTTGGCCAGAGACCGCAGAGCAGACGCGCCGGGCGAGCGCACCGACGCCGAGCGCGAGCGCGCGCGCGAAGAACGCGAACGCCGCCGCCTTGCCAAACAGGCCGACGATGGCCCGCCGTTGCCGCCGCCCGTCGTGACGCCCGTCCACGATCCGGTGGAGCCGCCACGTCCTCGCCAACAGCTCACCCATCGCGCGCCGTCCACCTCCACCGGCCGCACGTGCATAGGCCTCACCTGCCGCGTCGCGCCTCGCGTGTACGCACGGGGGCGGCGCGCGCGGGCGCGCTGCTCGCGCTCGCGGTGGTGCTCGCGCTGCTCGCCGCCGCCGCGGTGGTGCTCGTCAGGCGCGCCAACCGCTCGACGCCGCCGCCCGCGCCGAAGATCGTGAAGGTGGTGATCCCGGAGGGATACACGGGCGCGCAGATAGCGGCGCTCGCGCGCGCCGACGGCCTGCGCGGCGACTACCTGAAGGCCGTCGCCCACGCCGAGCACGCCGGTGTGCTGCGACCCTCCGCCTACGGCGCCCCGGCGGGCATACCCGCAGGGCACGCGGCGAGCAGCCTCGAAGGCTTCCTGTTCCCCGCCACCTACGAACTCTACTCGGGCACCCCCGTATCCAAGCTCGTCTCAGAGCAGCTGACGGCGTTCCGCGAGAACTTCGGCGGTACCCTGGGGGGCACAAGCGGCGAGGTCCATCGCGCGAAGGCGCTCGGGATCACGCCCTATGCCCTGCTCATCGTCGCCTCCATCGTCGAACGCGAGGCGGCGATCGCCCACGACCGTCCGCTCGTCGCGGCCGTCGTCTACAACCGCCTGCGCTCGAACATGACGCTGGGCATCGACGCCACGTTGCGTTACGCGCTGCACGACTTCACCAACCCGCTCACCGAAGCGCAGCTCGCCGATCGCTCGCCCTACAACACGCGCATCCACAAGGGCCTGCCGCCGACCCCGATCTCCAATCCGGGGGTCGCCGCGATCAGAGCCGCCGCGCGGCCCGCTCACGTCTCCTACCTCTACTACGTGGCGGGCGCCGACGGCTGCGGCGAGCAGGTTTTCTCCACGAGCTACGCCAACTTCGAACGCGCCGCCGCCGCCTATCATGAGGCGCTGCGCAAGAACGGCGGTCGCGTCCCGACCTGCAAGAAGGGGTAGGCGCGTTGCTCGGAGCCGGCGCACGATACGGACACGCCGCGGTGGGCAAGGGGGGGTAGTGCAAAGGCTCGGAGTCATCGGCTGGCCCGTCGCCCACAGTCGCTCCCCGGCGATGTTCAGGGCCGCCTTCGCCGCGTGCGCGATGGACGATTGGAGCTACCAGCGCCTACCGCTTCCCCCTGAGCTGTTCGCGGAGACCACGCGCGCGCTCGGCTCGAGCGGATTCGTCGGGGCGAACGTCACGATCCCCCACAAGCAGGCCGCCCTCGCGCTGGCCGACAGCGCGAGCGAGTCGGCTCGCGCGATCGGAGCCGCCAACACGCTCACCTTCAGCGCCGGCGGCGCCATCGAGGCGGAGAACACCGACGCTCCCGGCGCCATCGCGGCGCTGGGGCGCTTGACTGGGGTGCCCGCCCACCCCAGCGCGCTCGTGCTCGGAGCCGGCGGAAGCGCGCGCGCGGTCGTGTGGGGCCTCTTGAACGCCGGCGCCTCGGAGGTGTCCGTGTGGAATCGCACTCCCGAGCGCGCCCTCGCTCTGGCGGCGGAGCTCGGGGCTCGCGCGGTGAGCGCTCCGGTGAGCGCCGAGGTGCTCGTCAACTGCACTTCGGTGGGACTGCAACGGTCGGCCAGTGACGCCGCGGCGCTCAACCAACTGGGCCTTACGGCCGATCAGGTCGGTGGGTACCCGTATGTCGTCGACCTTGTCTACCGAGCCGGCTCAACTCCACTGCTCGCCGCCGCGCGCGCACACGGCGCCGCCACGGTCGACGGCCTGGAGGTGCTCGTGGCCCAGGGGGCGCTCAGCTTCGAGCTGTGGACCGGCACGCCGGCCCCGCTCGACGCCATGCGACGCGGCGCGGGCATCGAGATACGCTCTGTAGGGCCGCCTAGCCGGCCGGCACGCCCGAGGGGTCCGGCCGATGAGCATCCCCTCGGCCGGGCGGCACGGCGATGAGGACCCGCTCGGCCGCGTCGAGCCGCGGGTGAGCGTGGAGATCGAACACCCCGAGCCGGACCTCGGCGTCCCCGGGGAGGGGGATGGCCGGGCGCCCCACGAGGGCGGGCAGCCGGCGCGGGCCGCCGAGAGCGACGCTCAGGCGTCCCGAGACTCCCCCAACGGGGTCACGAGCCCCTCGCGGCGCGGCTCCTCCTCGCGCTTCCTCACCGACGTCATCGTCGACATGGGGCTCGTCCCGCGCGAGCGTGTCGAGAAAGCGATCGATTCCTCGCGCAGCGAAGGCATGACACCCGAGCGGGTGCTGCTCGCGGGCGGTGTTCTAACCCCCGACGATCTTGCGCGCGCGCTTGCGGAGCGCTACGGCCTCGACCATCTCGACCTCGACGTGTTTCCCGTCGACATGGGCGCCGCCAACCTCGTCACCAGCAGCGCCGCCAAGCGCTACCACGCGGTGCCAGTCGCCTTCGCCGACAAGCGCACCCTGCTGCTGGCGATGGCCGACCCCTCGAACGTGCTCGCGGTCGACGACGTGGCGATCATGACCGGCTACGAGGTGCGGGTCGCGGTCGCCTCCCCGGAGGCCATCGGCGACCTGATCTCGCGCATGGACCGGCTCGAGGACGTCGTGTCCGGCGACGCCGCTCTCGCCGAGGAGGCCGAGGAGAGCGGCGCGGAGATCGTCAACCTGCGCGAGACCGCCGACGACGCGCCGGTCGTCAAGCTCGTCAACCAGATCGTCGCCCAGGCCGTCGAACGCGGAGCCTCCGACGTTCACCTGGCCCCCGACGGCAACGAGGTGCGCGTGAGGGTGCGCGTCGACGGCATCCTGCACGACGTCACAACCGTCCCCCGGCGCATGGCTCCCGGCGTGGTCTCCCGCATCAAGATCATGGCCGACCTCGACATCGCCGAGCGGCGCCTCCCGCAGGACGGCCGCGTCGGCCTCACGGTCGACGGACGCCACGTGGACCTGCGCATCGTCACGCTCCCGAGCGTTCACGGCGAGTCGATCGTGATGCGCATCCTCGACAAGGACTCGGTCGTCATGAAGCTCGAGAAGCTCGGCATGGGAGACACCGAGCGCGAGCGCTTCGAACGCGCCTTCCACGAAACCCACGGCGCCGTGCTCGTCACCGGGCCCACCGGCTCGGGCAAGTCCACCACGCTGTACGGCGCGCTGCTCGAGCTCAACACCCCCGAGAAGAACATCATCACGGTCGAGGACCCCGTCGAGTACCAGCTCGCCGGGATCACGCAGGTGCAGGTCGCAACGAAGGTCGGCCTCACGTTCGCCACCGGCCTGCGCGCGATGGTGCGCGCCGACCCCGACGTCATCATGGTCGGGGAGATCCGCGACCGCGAGACCGCTCAGATCGCGGTCGAGTCCGCGCTCACCGGCCACCTCGTCCTCTCCACGCTCCACACCAACGACGCCCCCTCGGCGATCACCCGTCTCACCGAGATGGGCATCGAGCCGTTCCTCGTGGCCTCCGCGGTGGACTGCGTGCTGGCTCAGCGCCTGGCGAGGATGCTCTGCCCGGGCTGCAAGCAGCGCACGATCGTCCCCGTCGACGTGCTCCGCGAGAACGGCTACAAGGCGCTCGTGGACCTGGAGGCCTACGAGCCGGTCGGCTGCCGGCGCTGCGGCGGCACCGGCTACCGCGGGCGCATCGGGCTGTACGAGGTGATGACTCTCTCCCCGGAGATCCGCCGCATGACCCTCGAACGCCGCTCGGCGGACGAGCTCCGCGAGCTGGCGGTCCGCGAGGGGATGCGCCGTTTGCGCGACGACGGTCTGGAGAAGGCCCGCCAGGGGCTCACGTCCGTCGCTGAGATCGCCCGCGTGGTCGGCAGCAGTTGAGATATGCGACGGACTTGCCGATAGGAAGCCCATGAGCCTCGACTTCGCCGAGCTTTTGATGGAGGTCGTCCACCGGCGCGCCTCCGACCTGCACCTCTCCGCCGGCGCCCCGCCGACGCTGCGCGTGCGCGGACGTCTCGTACGGATCGAGGGCTACCCCGTGCTCTCAGGCGAGGACACGCGCGAGATCGTCTACTCGATCCTCTCCGGCGACCAGCGCCAGCGCCTGGAGACCAACTGGCAGCTCGACTTCGCCTATTCGATTCCCGGGCACGCACGCTTCCGCGTCAACGCCTACTACCAGCGCGGCGCGATCGGCGCCGCCTTCCGCCTGATCCCCTTCGGCCTGAGCTCGATCGACGAGCTCGGCCTGCCGGCAGCGGTACACGAGTTCACGCGCCGCCCGCGCGGCTTCGTGCTCGTCACCGGCCCCACCGGCTCGGGCAAGTCCACCTCGCTCGCCGCGATGATCGACGAGATCAACTCCACGCGCGAGGAGCACATCATGACGATCGAGGACCCCATCGAGTTCCTGCACTCCCACAAGAAGTGCCTCGTCAACCAGCGCGAGCTCGGCTCCGACGCGCAGTCCTTCGCCGACGCCCTGAAGGCGGCCCTGCGCCAGGACCCCGACGTCATCCTGGTCGGGGAGATGCGCGACCTGGAGACGATCTCCACCGCCCTCACCGCCGCCGAGACCGGCCACCTCGTGTTCGCCACGCTGCACACCCAGGACACCGCGCAGACCGTGGACCGCATCATCGACGTCTTCCCACCCTCCCAGCAGGGCCAGGTGCGCATGCAGCTGTCGGTCGCCCTTCAGGGGATCATGACCCAGCAGCTCTTGCCCACCACCGACGGCTCGTCGCGCACCGTCGCGTGCGAGGTGCTCGTGCCCAACGCCGCCGTGCGCAACCTCATCCGCGAGGGCAAGACCCACCAGCTCTACTCGGTCCTGCAGACGGGCTCCGCCCAGGGCATGCAGACGATGGACACCGCGCTCGTCGGGCTCGTGCGCTCCGGCAAGGTCTCCCAACAGCTCGCCGAAGCGCGCTCCTCCGCCCCGGAGGAGCTGCGCCGCCTGCTCGGCTCCGGAGCGATGGCGGCCTGACGATGAGCACCTACGTCTTCAAGGCGATGGACCTCGCGGGCGCCAAGGCGCGCGGCGAGATCGAGGCCGAGTCCAGGCAGGCCGTCTCCGCGCAGCTCAAGTCGCGCGGCATGATCGTGCTCGACATCGCCGACAAGCACTCCTCGCGCGAGATCAAGCTCGACTTCCTCCAGCGCGTCAAGGCGGGCGAGCTCGCCGTCTTCTCCCGTCAGCTCGCCACGATGATCGCCGCCGGGCTGTCCATCCTGCGCGCGCTGTACGTCCTCGAAGAGCAGACCGAGAGCAAGTTCCTCAAGGAGACCATCTCCCAGGTGCGCAAGGACGTGGAGACGGGCCGTTCGCTGAGCGACGCCATGGAGCGCCACCCGAAGGTGTTCAACCCGCTGTTCGTCGCCATGACCCGTGCCGGGGAGGCCGGCGGCCTGCTCGAGGAATCGCTGATGCGGGTCGCCGACCAGCTCGAGAAGGACGCCTCGCTGCGCCGCCAGATCCGCTCGGCGATGATCTACCCGACGCTCGTCATCAGCTTCGCGGTCATCGTGATGCTCGCGCTCGTCGCCTTCCTCGTGCCCGTCTTCGAGGGCGTCTTCAAGCAGTTCGGCGGCGAACTGCCCGCCATCACGAAGGTGTCGGTGCTCATGTCGAAGGTCGTCACCTCCTACTTCTACGCGATGTTCGCCGTCACCGTCGCGGTCGTGTTCGCCTTCCTGAAGTGGAAGAAATCCTCGTGGGGCCGGCCGCAGTGGGACCGCTTCCGCCTGCGCGTGCCCATGAAGATCGGCGCCATCGTCCAGCAGGTCGCCGTGGCGCGCTGGTCGCGCACGCTCGCCTCGCTCACCTCGGCGGGGGTGCCGCTGCTGCTCGCGCTCGACATCACCGGCAAGACCGGCGGCAACATCGTCGTCGAGGAGGCCATGGCGGGCGTGATCGCGTCGGTCAAGCGCGGCGGCACGATCTCAGAGCCGCTCGCCAAGGCCCCCATCTTCCCGACGATGGTCACCCACATGGTGGGAGTGGGGGAGGAGACGGGCGCTCTCGACGCGATGCTCGCCAAGATCGCCGACTTCTACGAGGACCAGGTCGAGGCGTCCGTGAAAGCGCTCACCTCGATCATGGAGCCGGTCATGATCATCGTCATCGGCTCCATCGTCGGCTTCATCATCATCTCGATGTACATGCCGATGTTCACGATGTACAACCACATTCAGTAGGGGTTTACGGGCCGATCTCCAACCGTCCCTCGTGGACGGACAGCGAGACGCGGCCGTCGAGCAGGTCGAGCAGCTCCCGGCCGACGAGGTCCCGGCGCCAGCCGCGCAGCGTGCGCACGTCGGCGCGCTCTCCGGTTCGCTCGCCCACCACGATCGCCTGCAGGTCCGAGCGGGAGGCGAGCAGCTCGTAGGCGAGGTTCGCCTCGCGCGCACGCGCTCGCACGAGCGCCTCCGACAGGGCTATCAGCGGCGCGTCCTCCGATCGTGGGTGCACAGGTCGCGATCCGCCCGCCAGGGGCTGCTGCGGGCGCTGCAGGCCCCTCTCGACCGCCTTCAGCAGCTCCTCTCCGCGCCGGCGCAGGCTGCCCTGGCCGACGCCCCTGATCTCCTCGAGCTTGCGCAGCGAGGAAGGTCTGCGCTTGGCCACCTCCACGAGCCCGCTGTCGCCGAGCACGCTCTGTACCGGCCGGTCGCGCTCGGCTGCCGTCCGCTCGCGCCACTCCACGAGCTCGCGCGCCACCCCCTGCGAGGCGGCGCTCAGGCTCCTGATACGCGGGAGTCGCTCGAAGATCGAGTCGAGGTCGCGCTCGTCGCTCACACGCTCCAGGTACTCGCACTCCTCGCGGGCCCATCCCAGGCGCCCGATCCGCTCGAGCCGGCTCTGGAGCTCGGCGGCGAGCTCCAGCAGGTGTACGACGTCCTCGCGCGCATAGGAGAGCTGCTCGGGCGAGAGCGGGCGGGCGTCCCAGCGCGTGAAGCTCGCGCTCTTGGCGAGTCGCACCCCGAGCGTCTCCGCCAGCAGCGTCTCGTACGAGCACTGCGCGGGCATCCCCAAAAAGCCGGCCGCCACCTGCGTGTCGAACACGCCCGTCACCTCGCATCCGAGCGTGCGGCGCAAGAGCGCGATGTCCTGGCGCCCGGCGTGCACCACGATCTCGACTCGCGGGTCTTCGAGCACCCGCGCAAGCGGCTCGCCCCAGCGATCCACCGCCGGGCCCGCCGCCGCCTGCCTGCCGCCTTCGAGTGGGTCGATGATCTCGATTCGCTGTTCTCCGTCGCAGCCCGCCACCGCGAGCTGGATCAAGCACAGCAGCGTGCGGTAGCGGCCCTCGCCCATGAACTCCGTGTCGAGCGCGAGCCGCCCCGACGCGCGCGCGTCCGCCGCGACCCGCTCCAGCGTCTCGGCGCTCATAGCGCGCGATCGTCCTCGACAGGGGCAGCCGGCAGCCGCAGGGCGAAGCACGCGCCGGTCTCCTCGACGCCCTGCTCCCCGTCGAGCAGTTCCAGCGAGCCCCCCATGCGCAGCGCGAGCTCGCGGCCGATCGCCAGGCCGAGGCCGAAGCCGATGCGCCCGCCCGAGGCGCTCCCGCGCTGAAAGCGCTCGAAGATCCGCTCGCGCTCCTCTTCTGAGACGCCCGGGCCGCTGTCGCTCACGATCACCTGGGCACCGTACTGCGAGACGGCGGTCCGCACGCGCACGCTCGACCCTACCGGCGCCACCCCGATCGCGTTGTCGAGCAGGATCCTCACGATCCGCGCGATCGCGCCAGGGTCGCCCTGCGCCCAGCAGGCGCCGAGCGCGGGGTGCATCTCGACCCGGACGTCGCGTTCGCTCGCGCGGCGCTCGAACTCCGCCGCCACCGCGCGGCACACCTCGCCGAGCTCGACCGGCTCGGCGCGCAGCCCCACCTCGGCGTCGAGACGGCTCAGGTCGAGCAGGTCCGAGGCCAGGCTCGACAGGCGCCTCGACTGCTCGCGCGCGCGCAACGTGCGCTTGCGCGCATCGTCGATGTCGAGCCGCTGCGGGTCGAGGTCGTCCTCGAGCAGCTCCAGCGTCCCGTCGAGCGAGGCCAGCGGGGTGCGCAGCTCGTGCGAAGCCGTCGCCACGAACGCGTGGCGCGCCTGCTCCTGGCGGCGCAACCGCTCCTGCATGCTCGCGAACGCGCGCGTCAGGTCGCCGATCTCGTCGCGCCGCCCCTCCACGTGGATCGGCGCGTCCAGTCCCCGCTCCTCCAGATCCCATGCCGCTTCGCGCAATCGCTCCAACCGCCGCAGCAGCGTCGTCGTGAGCGCGATCCCGAGCAGCAGCGCGATTCCGAAGCCCACGGCGGCGGCCTCGATGAACGCGTTCTGCACGACGTGCACCGCCGAGCTCACATACTGCAGGCGGCGCACGAGCACCACCGCGTAGGTCGCGCCCTTCTCGCCGATCCGCACCGGCTCGGCCGCCACCAGCTCGTTGCCGACGAGCGTGTGCACGCCGTGTCCGGTGCTCAGCGCACGCCGCGCCTGCGCGTAGTAGTTCGGCACGTCGAGATCCTGGTTCGCGGGCGAGTAGACCGTGGCGAGCCGGCGGTCGAGGATCGTCACCTGAGAGCCCGAGCGGCTGCGCAGCAGCGCGACGGTCGCGGCCAGTTCGGCCTGGTTGGGGCGTCCGCCCGCGCGATCGAGGGCGATCTCCGCGAGCTGGGGGCGCGAGGCCGCGAGCGCCGTGAACACGGCCCGCTCGCCGTCTTCGCGCAACCGCTGCTCCAGCGGCGAGAGCAGCGCCAGCGCCGCCACCGCGAGCGTCACGGCGCTGGAGAGCAGCAGCGCGGCGAACACCTTGGGGCGCAGTCCCAGTACCTGCCGGCGCCCGCGCCGCTCGCTCACGGCTCTTGGAAGCGGTACCCGGCGCCGCGCACCGTCAGGATCAGCTTGGGCTCCTCGGGCTTCTGCTCGATCTTCTCGCGCAGGTGCCTGATGTGGACGTCTATCGCGCGCGGGTCGCGGTACGCCGAGTCGCCCCAGATCGCGCGCAGCAGCTCCTGACGGTTGAACAGCCTGCCCGGCTCGCTCATCAGCTGGGCCAGCAGCTCGAACTCCGAGAACGTGAGCCTCACCTGCTCGCCGTGAGCGGTCACTTCGCGCTGGCCGCGGTCGAGCGTCACCGGCCCGATACTCAGCACCTCGCGGCCCAGCGCGCGCGGTCCGCTGCGGCGCAGCACCGCGCGGATGCGGCTGCGCAGCTCCGCGAGCCCGAACGGCTTCGTCACATAGTCGTCCGCGCCCGCCTCCAGCCCCAGCACCGCGTCCGCCTCGGTGTCCAGGGCGGTCAGCATGATGATCGGCACGACGTTGCGCTGTTCGCGCAGCGTGCGGCACACGTCGTAGCCGTTCGGACCGGCGCCGAGGGCGACGTCGAGCAGGATCACGTCGAACTGATCGCGCTCGCGCGCTCGATCGCCTGCGCGCCGCCCGCGACGGCCTCGACCGTGTGCCCCTCCTTGGAGAACGAGCGCGTCAGCGTGTCGCGTAGGGACGCCTCGTCGTCGACCACCAGTATGCGCATCGAGGCCCGCGCATCCATTGCGTTCATCGCATTCACGGCGCTCACGCTACCGATCCGAGCGGTCGAGGGCTCTCATGACAGCCGCCACAGCAGCCCGCCGTGCAGCCCGGCCTGGCGTGAGATGTCGGTGGCGTGCGCGGCCACCCAGCGCGCGGCGGGGGCGCAGCCGGACGTCGTCTTGGGCGAGTGGCGGCCGCAGAGCGAGTCTAGGAAGGCGTAGCGCACTTCGCCCCGCGCGATCGCCGCGCGCAGCTCGGTGACGCTCGTGAGGGGGCGCGCGTTGTAGGTGGTGAGCATCAGCACCGGCCGCCGGTCGGCGACGATCAGGGAGGCGACGGTCGTCGCCGAGGCGGCCGCCAGCTCGTAGCGCGCGGCGCCCTGGTGGGCGCGCAGGTAGGCGCTCAACGCGGCCTGCTCGCTTGCGCCCATCGCGCCGACGTTGCCGGCGTCGGTGCTGTGGTCTTCGACCGCTTCGACGCTCGCCACGAGCGGGACGATGAGCAGCAGCGTCAGCGGCAGGGCCAGCCGGCGCAGGCGTCTGCCCGCGCCCGCGACGACGCCGACGCCGATCCCGAACATGGCCGCGACCGCCGGCGCGAAGCTCTCCACGTAGCGCGGGTGCAGGCGCGCCATCGCGCTGAACAGGACGATTCCGGTCACGAGCCATACGAACACCCCGAGCGCGGTCGCACGAGTCAGGCTTCCCGCCCGGCGGCCAATCGTGGCCACGACCGCGAACGCGCCGAGCAGCAGCGCGGCCAGCGCCTCCCAGCCGAGCCACTTGGCCGGCAGCTGGCCGTGGCGCGCGAGCAGGCGTGTGGGGGAGGGAGGAGTGATTGGGGTCGATCTCGGGGATGTGAGAGCGCCCCCGCCACCACGGTGTTGCGCCACAGGCGCAGCCTGGCCCGCTTCCACGGCTTTGCCGGTCAGCCGTTCGCTGCCGTTGAACACGAACGCCGCGTTCCACGCGCTGCCGTTGGTGGAGCCGATCGCCCACGGGCGCTCGCCGGCGGGGTAGAGCAAGGTGGCGCCGAGCCAGGCCAGCGCGACGACCACGTAGACGGCGGCGGCCGCGAGCAGCTGCAATGCGGTGCGACGCCACCGCGCCGGCGGCGCCCTTCTGAGCCCGCTCGACTGCGCAACGCCTTGGTCTGCGTGGTCTTCCGACCCGGCGGCATCGTGCTCACGTGCGTAGGGGAGGCCCAGGCACGCGAGCACGACCAGGCCCGGCAGGGCCACCCCCGACTCGAACAGCTTCACGTTGAACGCCAACCCCAGCGCCGCGGCAGCGCCGAGCAGCCAGCGTGTCGAACCCTCTTCACAGGCCCGGACGAGCAGGAGCAGGGCCAGCACCAGCAGCATCATCATCACCCCGTCCATCGTGTCGCTGCGCGCGGTCACGACCTCGATCGGCAGGACCGCCAGGGCGAGCGCGGCGACCAGACCGGCGACCGTGCCGAAGGGGCGGCGGATCGCGGCGTACAGCAGCGGCACGGACGACGATCCCCGCCAGCGCCTCTCGCAGCTTCAACGAGACGGAGCCCCAGCCGAACAGCTTGACCGAGGCGACCTGCAGCCACAGGTCCACCGGCGGCTTGTCGATCGACACGCTCCCCCCGGGCTCGTAGGCGCCGAAGAAGAAGTTGTGCCACGAGACGCCCATGCTGCGCACCGCCGCGTCGTAGAACGGGTCGAGCCGCACGGCGCCCAGATCGACCAGCCGCAGCGCGGCCGCGAGCGCAGTGATCAGCGCGAGCGCGACCCAGCGCAGGGGTATCGCCGGCGTCCTCATGCCGGGAACGCTAATCCACAGGGGGATCTCCCGACCCCTGCACGCGCTTTCGCGCGCGCGAGCGGCTGGTGTGGCGAGTCGAGCACGCGCGTCCGCGCGTGTGGGCAGGTAGTGTGACGGTTCGGATGAGTGACGCACATGATCCCAAGCAGCCCGAGGAGTCGCACGACCCACGCCCCTGCATGCCGTGCCACGGCACCGGCAAGGTCATCTCCAACCTCGGCGGCCACGCCCGCAAGGTGACCTGTCCCTGGTGCCACGGCGGCGGCATCCGTCTCACCGGCGCCGACGCGCAGGAGTGGCGCGTCGAGCAGGACCGGGCGCACGTTCAGGCACGAACCGTGTAAATCTCCAGCCGGAGTTCAGAATTGCACGGATGATTTGGTGGGTTGCCTCCGAAGTCGTCGCGCTGAAGGGGCCCTGAGCGGACCTCAAGCCGTCGCCCTGGCGCGCCGATGTCTGTGGCGTGAGATCTCGACTGCGCGAGAACGCCGTCTGGGTCGCCGTGGCCGCCGCGGCGACCGGTGCGATGGCCTGGCTCGGGCTGGCTGAATTCGGCTGGAACGACTACGACACCGAGGCGCATGCGGCGGTCGCGCCCTCGTGCACGGTCATCTCGACGCGTTTTCTCAAGCTGGCGCCCGTGTACGGAGGTTCGCTGCTGGAGCGCGCGCCGTTCGCGCTCGCCCCAAGCCTGTGGGGTGGCGGCGAACTGGCGGTCTACCGGATGCTGGCGCTACCATGCCTGCTCGCCGCGGCGGGGCGCTGGGGCTTGGTTGGTGGCGTGGGCGCGCTCGGCAGCGAGCGGCTCGCGTGTCGCGTGCGCGCTCGCGCTGGGGCTCTGCACCGCCAATCCGTTGACGCTGCTGGCGCTCGAACTCGGGCACCCGGACGAGCTGTTCGGAGGCGCGCTGTGCGTAGGCGCCGTGCTGCTGGCCGCACGCGGGCACGGCGTCTGGGCGGGACTCGCGCTCGGCGCGGCGATCGCCAACAAGCAGTGGGCGTTGCTCGCGATCGCTCCGGTCGTGGTCGCGCTGCCGGCCCGCCGTCTGCTCTGCCTGTCGATCGCCGGGTCCGTGGCGGTCGCGCTGCTCGCGCCGTTCGCGCTCGCGGCCCTCGGCTTCATGACGCGTCTTCGCCGCGCGACCTCCACCGGCGCGGCGAGCTCTTCCGGCGCGCTCTTCCAGCCGTGGCAGATCTGGTGGTTCTTCGGACCCACGGCCACGCCGTGCCCGGCCTGCTGGGCACGGCCGGCTCGGGCTCCCGCCTCGCACCCGGCTGGGTGGAGACGATCAGCCATCCCCTGATCCTGGCCGTTGCGCTGCCCCTCGGCCTGGGCGCATGGACGCGCCTGCGCCGTTTGTCCGGAGAGCCGGCGAGGATGGCCATTGAGAACGGGCGCGCGACCTATCCCCGTCACGAGGTGAGCGCATTGCTCCTGCTGGCTCTGCTGCTGCTGTTGCGCTGCATGCTCGACCCGTGGGACAATGTCTACTACCCGATTCCCTTTGTGCTCGCACTGGTCGCTTGGGAGGCGCTCGCTTTCCGCCGGCCTCCGCTGCTTGCGTTCGGCTGCACGGTCGCGGTGTGGGCCGGTCATCACTGGATGGGTACGTTCGCCTCCGCAGATGCCCAAGCGGCATTCTTCGCGGCGTGGTCCGTGCCGCTGGCCATCGGGCTGGGAGTCGCGTTGTACGGCCGGCCCGGTCGCGTGCGTGTGAGACGCTCCGCGAGCGCTCGCACCGAGTCGTTGACTGTCAGTCCTCGGCGCGCCGAGGACTCCGTGGCGATCACCCGGTAGAAGTGTCCAGGACTCGGTGCAGGGCTCAAGTTCCCATCCCCGTTGCCGATGCACGCCGGGACAAGCCAGACCGCGGCACAAGGCACGCGCCCGAGGGTGTGATGCAAAGCCGGCGAATCTTCGGGGTCGAGCGATCGGTCACGGGGGAGCGCACCGCCAACTACAGGTAGGCGGTTGGGCCGGGGCTGGCGCAAACAGATCCGTAAGGAGACAACATGTTGTATCGACTGCGCCAGCGCGCCTCAGATGAGGGTGGCTTCACGCTCATCGAGCTGCTGGTCGTGATCCTGATCATCGGCATTCTCGCCGCGATCGCGATCCCGGCGTTCCTCAACCAGAAGAGCAAGGCTCAGGACGCGAGCGCGAAGGAGCTCGCGCGTACCGCCGAGACGACGGCCGAGACGTATGCGACCGATCACGAAGGCGAATACAAAGGCTTGACCGCGGAAGAAATCCACAAGTACGAGAAAACGATCCCGATCCGAACTCGAAGGCGTATGTTTCAGGTGCAACAGGCACGGCTACAGGTGACTTCGTCACAGCGACGACGGAGCGGACATCGGAGATACGTTCACAATCAGGCCAAGCGAAAGCTGAAGGTCGAACGAACCTGTAGTCAGCGGACAGATGGAGCGGCGGGTGGTTGTCAGCAAAAGGTGGATGCTAAACGGCGGCGCGTGGTGTAGCGGGCTCGGAGCATGAGCGCTCCCATGTCGAAGCGCAAGGGGGCGGCCGCGGGCCGCCCTCTTCGTGTCGGCCGCTCCGGCTAGACGATGTGTTGACGCATTGTTCGGTCGACTGGCATTGATGGTGGCCGTTGCTCGCTCTGCCGACAAGCATACGGCCAGGCACGGAAGGGCTCGCGACCGAGGGCGAGATGCAAAGCCGGGACGCTCAACTGGAACGAGGCGGCGCGGGCGCGCAGGCACAGTCGACGAGGATACGGGACGTTGAGGCCAGGGCTAGGACCGAACCGGACCCAAGATGGGAGACAACATGTTGTATCGACTGCGCCAGCGCTCGCGCGAGGAGAGCGGCTTCACGCTGATCGAGCTGCTGGTCGTGATCCTGATCATCGGCATCCTTGCCGCGATCGCGATCCCGGCGTTCCTGAACCAGAAGAGCAAGGCCAACGACGCGGCGGCCAAGGTCCAGGCGCGTACGGCTGAGACGGCGGCCGAGACGTACTCGACCGATCACAACGGCGAATACGGAGGCGAGCATGACGGAAATCGACGAACTCGAGGAAACGATACCGATCATGACAAGTCACGACGCGACGACTGTCCGGCGACGGCGGAGACGGCAACACGTCGCGCTCGACCCGAAGGCCGAGCCCGGTGACGCACGTTCACCGTACAAGCGAACGCGGCACGGTCGAACGTACCTGCAGTGCCAGGGGCAACCCAAAGGCGGCTGCGTAAGCAGCAATGGTAGGAGCGCATCCGGGGCGACCTGTCCCGGACTTGAGCAGCACTGGGACGGGGGCGGCCACGGCCGCCCCGGTCTCCTAGCGGGCGATCGGATCCGTTGGAGATCGCTCCGCGACCTCGAGAGCCCGGCCGAAGCGCCAAGCACGCCCAAAAATCTCCCTCCCGTCCAGCACTCAAGTCTCCCCGCGCATCGGTCGATTAGCTGCTCATGGAGATCGCAGCGTTCACAGGGCTGTTCGGAGCCATCTTCGGCTCGTTCCTGAACGTCGTCGCCTTCCGCCTGCCGCGGCGCGAGTCGCTCGTCGGCCCGCGTCGCGCTGCCCGTCGTGCGCGACGCCGATCAAGCCCTACGACAACATCCCGGTGCTCTCGTGGCTGTTGCTGCGCGGGAGATGCCGCAGCTGCTCGGCGCCGATCTCTCCGCGCTACCCGCTCGTGGAGGCGCTCACCGCCCTGCTGTGCGTCGCCGCGGTGCTCGCGGGCGGCGCCCGGCGACGGTCGTCCTGAACGTCGCCTTCATCCTGCTGCTCGTGCCGATCGCGCTGATCGACCTCGAGCACCGCGTCATCCCCAACAGGCTCACCGCGCTCGGCGCGCTGCTCGCGCTCGGTCTCGGCACGGCGCTCGACCCCTCCGGCGAGCCCGGCGGCTGATCGCGGGCGCGGCGGCCGGCGGCGCGCTGCTGTTCGCCGCGCTCGCCCACCCGGGCGGCATGGGCATGGGCGACGTGAAGCTCGCGGGCGTGATGGGGCTGTTCCTCGGCGCCGCCGTCGCGCCCGCGATGCTGATCGCGCTGCTCGCCGGGCTGCTCGTCGGCGCGCTCGTGATCGCACGCAAGGGGGCGCGCGCGGGCCGTAAGACCGCGGTGCCGTTCGGACCGTTCCTCGCGCTCGGATCGATCGTCGCCGTGTTCGCCGGCGAGCCGCTCGTACACGGTTACACGACCAACTTCCTGCAATGACGCTGCAACGGAGCCTGGACGCATGACCAACTCGGACCTCGAGCTGCTCAGGCCGCAGTCGATCGTGGTCGATGTCCCGGTCGAGTCCGACGCGCCCCCCTCGCCCGCCCGCACCCCAAGCGCAAGATGCCCACGCTCTCGCTCCCCAAGCCGCGGCCGAAGCCGGCCTCGACGCCCTGAAGGGCGCGCTCTCCTCGCTGCAGGGGCGGTCCGTCGGTCGCGGGAGTCGCGCGGGCCGCAAGGCGCCACGCTCGTCGGCCTGGACATCCAACCCGGCTATGTGGCGGCGGTGCAGGCGCGCGTGAACGGCTCGATCCTCGTGCAGCACGCGGCAGGAGCCCCGCTCCCGCCCGACACGGTCCGCGACGGCGAGGTGATCGACGAGGGCCTGCTGGCGGAGGCCCTGCGCGAGCTGTTCGACGACTCGCGCCTGGACAAGCACGTGCGCATCGGAGTCGCCAACCAGCGCACGGTCCTGCGCACGCTCGAGCTGCCGCCGCTCACCGACCGCAAGGAGCTCGCCACGGCGGTGCGCTTCCAGGCCGAGGACCAGATCCCGATGCCGCTCGAGAACGCGGTGCTCGACTTCCATCCGCTCGGCATCGTCGAGACGCCGGCGGGCCCGCGCCAGCGCGTGGTCGTCGTCGCCGCCCAGCGCGACATGGTCGAAAAGCTGCTCGCGGCCGTGCGCCGCGCCGGCCTGCACGCGGACGGCGTCGACCTGTCCGCGTTCGCGTTGATCCGCTCGCTCTGTCCGCCCGAGGCGCTGGACGCGGAGGAGACCTCGGAGCGGACCCTCTACCTGAACGTTGGCGGGCTCACGAACATGGCGATCGCCGAGGGCCGGGTCTGCCGCTTCACGCGCGTCGTCGGCGGCGGCCTGGAGTCGATGGCCGTGGCCGTGGCCGAGCGCCACACCATGCCGCTCGTCGACGCGCGCGCGCTGATCGCGGCGACCGATCTCGCCGCCCCGCCGGCGACCGAGCCGGTCACGGGCCCCGACGCGCGCCCGTGCTGCGAAGGCGGCGTGCGCGAGATCGCCGGCGAGGTGCGCAACTCGCTCGACTTCCACCGCTCGCAGGGGGGCGGGGGAGAGGTCGCCGGCGTCGTGCTGAGCGGCCCCGCGCTGCAGATCGCGGGCTTCGCGCAGGCGCTGGAGCGCGAGCTGGGCGTGAGCGTGCGCCCGCAGACGGTGGGCCTGCTCGCCTCTGACGCCGCCGGGTCGGTCTCGGCCGACCATCTCGCGGTCGCCGCCGGGCCTCGCGGTCGAGGAGGCGCCGCGATGAGGGCCGTCAACCTGATCCCAGCCGAGCAGCGCGAGGGCGCGGGCGGCCTGGCGGGCCGCTCCGGCGGCGGCGCGCTGATCGTGCTCGCGCTGCTCGCCGGCCTCGCGGTGCTCGCCTTCCTGTACGGCAAGAGCGAGCACGGCATCTCCAGCAGCCGTGGCGAACTGGCCGCCGCCAACACCGAACTGACCGCGGCGCGCGCCCAGGTCGGCAGGCTCGCGCCTTACACGAGCTTCATCGCGATCGCCGACCAGCGCACGCAGGAGGTCTCCCAGCTGGTCGCCTCGCGCTTCGACTGGTCGCACACCTTCACTGAGCTCGGCGCGTGCTGCCCGCGCCGCCGCGCTCAACACGCTCACCGGCACGGTCGGCTGGGCGCCCCCGGCGCCGCGACCCCCACGAGCCCCGCCACGCGACGGCGGCCGCGACACGGCGCGTCCGCCACGCCGCCCGGCAGCACCCCCATCTTCGCGCTCAGCGGCTGCGCCACGAGCCAGTCGGAGGTCGCGCTGACGCTCCAGCGGCTGCGTCTGATGGACGGCGTCGTCGAAGTGACGCTGCAGACATCGACCAAGTCCGGGGAGCGGCGGCGAGCGGTCCGCGCCGCCGGCTCGGGCGCCCCGGCGGCTGTCCGCCGAACGGCGCGACGTTCAGCGCCCAGGTCTCCTTCCAGCCGCTGCCCGCGTCGTCCACGACGCCCGCGGGCCCCGGCGCCTCGACCGCGACCGGCACACCGGCCTCGACCGGCGGCGGACAGGCCGGCGCCGTGCCCGTGTCGAGCCGCCGGCGGGGGTACGTCGCGATGAGCGCGCGCGACAGGCTCGTGCTGATGGCTATCGCCGCGCTCGCGGTGCTCGGCGCCGTGTGGATGCTCGCCGTCTCGCCGGCGCGCAAGCAGGCGTCGACGCTCGACGGCGAAGTCGCCTCTGTACGGAGTCAGCTCGCCGGCGTGCAGGGGGAACTCGCCGGCGCGACCAGTGTGCGTGCGCCGCTACGGCAGCGCCTACGCCTCGCTCGTGAGCCTCGGCAAGGCCGTGCCCACGTCCGCCGAAGTGCCCGGGCTGATGTACAGCGATCGACCAGGCCGCCAACCACCGGAAGGTGCAGTTCACCTCGATCAGCAACGGAGGCGCCTCCGGCGGCTCCGGCAGCCACTCCTCCCCTTCTCCTTCTTCCCCGGCCGCGAGCGGCGCCGCCGCGCAGGGCGCCGGCCTGAAGCAGATGCCCTTCACATTCATCTTCAGCGGCAGCTATCAGCAGCTCTGCCGCCTGCTCGCCCAGCTCGAAGGCTTCACCGTGCAGGGCCGATCCGGGGCGCTGCAGGTGAGCGGACGGCTGCTCACGATCCAGGGCATCACGCTTGCCGGCGCGAGCGCCGGCGGCTCGCAGAGCGCCTCCGCGGGGCAGAGCAGCAAGCCGAGCGACGAAATGACGTGGACGATCACGGCCACCGCCTACGTGCTCCCGGCGAGCGCCGGCGGGGCCGGGGCGGCGACGCCCGCCGGCTCGCAGTCGCCGGGCGGGGCGGCCACCAGCACCAGCGGCCCGCCTTCGAGCGGAGCAACGACGGCCCCCGCCGTGGTTCGGGTGAACCCATGACCGAGATGCTCGAGTCCATCAAGTCGGACCTGCTCTCCAGGCGCATGCTTCCGCTGCTCATAGCGCTGGCCGTGGTGCTTGTGGCGGCCGCCGCCTACGCGCTCAGCGCAGGCGGCTCCGGCGCCGCGAGCTCGCCGGCGCCCGCGCCATCCGCGTCGATCCCGGCCCCCACGAGCGCGCTGCGCGTGGCCGTCGCGCCCGCCAACGCGCACGCGGCCGTCGCCGAGACGCCCGCAGGCACGCATTTCCAGAGCCACGGTCCCACGCGCGACCCGTTCACGCCGCTGCCCTCGCCGCCCGCGCCCAAGAGCACCGGCGCGACGGGCCCCTCAGGCAGCTCCACAGGCTCGTCCTCGAGCGGCACGGGCAGCACGGGCGGCTCGAGCACGGGCTCAAGCCCCGGCGCGAGCGTCCCGCCGGCGCCCACCCTGCCCAAGCCCGCGCCGAAGCCGATACACGCCGGCCTGACCTCCACGCAGTCCTATGGCGTCGCGCTCTCGCTGACGACCTTCGCCGGCGGCCTCGACACGATCGACCCGCTCGAGCGGCTGAGCCTCGTCCCGAGCGCACAGCAGCCGCTGCTCGTGTACCTGGGCGTGCTGAAGGGCGGCCGCGACGCGCTGTTCGTCGTCCAGCCGGGAACCGTCGTCAGCGGCCCCGGGACCTGCACGCCGGGACCGACCGACTGCGAGATCCTCTCGCTGGCGCAGGAGCAGATCGAGAGCCTCGCTGTCAGCACCGGCAGCGGGACCTCGAGCGTCGCGCTGTTCGCCGTGACCGCGATAAAGGTCAAGGAGCACGCCTCCGTGGCCGCCGCGAACCGTGCACGCCGCGAAGCGTCGGCGGCGGGACGCGCGCTGCTCGACGCCTCAACGCTCCCCGCCCTGCCGCTGTTCGAATACCAGCCCGACGTGGGCGCCGTCGTCGACCTGCGAAACCTCGAAGCGGGAGGCAAGTGATGCGCCGCTACTTACTGTTGCACTACCGTATCGCTGCTCGGCGTTCGGCCGGTGCACGGCGGTCGCGGTGACCATCGCACGCTATTGGCCGTCGTCGGGAACACGGACGGCGACCGGTCCGTCGTCGTGGAATACCCGACTGAACAGGCAGCCTACGTCGGCGTGGCGCTCGCGCCGGGAACGACTCTGGCGACCTGGCGACCGCGGAACATCCCGATGTAGCGTCAAGCGCCACCGTGCACTGACCCGGCGCTTCCGGCGGACCTGATGCGGCCGAACGTGCCGGAAAGCGGCCTGTGCTCGCACGGCGGGGGCCGGATCGGTGATGCACGCCAATGAGACGTTCGCGCTCGTCTGGGATCCCGTTCGACAGTACTTTGCGACCACCAAGGAATACGTCGAGCAGTTCCTCCGGGACGTGGCCGACGGCAGCGGCACGCTCACCTCGCCTTACGCGGTCACGAGCCAGTACACGGATGCTCCGGTCGCGCGGCGAACGCGTCGCTCTACGGCGGGGGCGTGCGACGATCTTGGTGTCCACGGAGGCTCGGCGTGCGCCTTCTCGGGCTCTCTCCTTCCGGGCCATGAATACACCCCGGCCGAAGGCTGCCTGGTCACTGGAACCAATGATTTCTATACGCGGAACCGCGACCGGACCCCAGTCCAGAATTCGACGGAAGGACCGAACCACGACTGCCTGACCGACGCGCAGATCAAGGGTGAGCTCGCGACGATGATCGAACAGACGGGCATTGTCGGTCGCACCCAGCCGGGCTACACGCCGCTGCTGGTTCTGCTCACACCGACCGGCGTGGAGACATGCCTCGACGCAGCAGGCAAGCTGTGTTCTGCGAATGGCAGCGTCACTCCACCACCACCGAAGACAAGCACAAACAGCGCCGGCGGAACCCTTGAAGCAGGCGAGTACAAGATCGAGATCACATACGTCACCGTCAGCGGCGAAGGCCTCCCAACCGTCCCGAAGACCGTCACGACGAGCGGGCCGACGTCGACGATCACGATCGAATCACCGCCAGCCGCCTACGGTGCGACCGGCTGGTACGCCTACGTCACCAAGCCAACGGAAAGGTCTTTGCTCGCCAGCAGTCTTCGCCAGTGGCGATCGGCGAATCTTTCACGCTGACCGCGCCGCCGGCCGCGGGCCCCGAACCGAACCGAACCCGTACTTCTGCTCATACCACTCTCAGGTCAACGTCGGCGGGACCAAGGTCGACTACGTGGTCCAACCGTGGACGGCGATGACGGCGTGCGATGAGCCGGATACACCCCATATCTCCCTCGATAAAGCGGCTCAAGCCAAGGCCTTGGAGACCGAGCTCGGCGAACAGCTCGTCAGCCCGCTCAGCCAGTCGCATATCGCTGCGATCGTGAACCCGGAAATGAACGGTTGGTTTGCGCTCGACGGATCGGAGATCAACGACAATGGGTGCATACCGCTCGGGGAAGAGCTCGACAACGTTACGGTCGCAGCGGCAAAAGCTATCTGCTGCGGCGCGAGTTCAACAACGGTTGGCTGTTGCAGTCCGACCTATACGTTTTCCGGTGTGCGCCCAGCGTCATCCTAGAACCGAAGTTCGTCGTCCCAAGCCCGATCAACCAGGGCAAGGTCGTCGAGTTCGACGGCTCAGTCAGCCCCTCGACGCTGGTCGTCCCGGCGGCCGGCTACGCCTGGGAATTCGGCGATGGAACGACCGCCGTCGGTCCGAGCGTCGAGCATGTCATACGCCAAGGGCGGCACCTACTCGGTCACGCTGACGCTGACCGACCGCGGTGGCAATGTCGCGAGCGTCACGCAGACGATCGACGTCATCGGCCCACCGGTGAACGCAGGGCTGCCTGTGATATCCGACCTGACGAGCCTCAGTCCGGCCAACGTGGTCTCGGGCGACAGGCTTGAAGTCTCAGCCGGCTCCTGGAGCGGCTATCCAGCCCCCGTCTACGCCTACCAGTGGCAGGACTGCAACGCCGCCGGCGAATCGTGCACGGCGATCAACGGCGCGACCGCCGCGACATACACCCCCGTCGCGGCCGACGTGGGGCACACGCTGCGGGTCGAAGTCACGGCCAGCAACTCGGTCGGCTCGGGCAAAGCCACATCGGCCCAAACCGCAGTGGTGAACGCGGGTTCAGGGCAACTCTCGACATCATCGCTCGCGCCGGGAGGGTCAAGCGCTTCGACGGGGACGGCAGGCAGTTCCGCGGGGCTCCACGTGAAACTTCAACTGGTGCCCGAGAGCCTGAAGACGCTGCTTCGCAGCGGCGTGTCGCTCAGGCTACCGCCAACGAGGTCGCCGACGGATCACTTCGATCTCGATCACGCGCAGCGAGGCCAAGCACGCCCACATCGCCTATGGCCCGCACAGTCTGTCGTCGTCGATCGGCCGCGGGACCGTGAAGGGCCTCGTCAACGGCACGATCAGCTTGCACCTGCGCCTGTCCAAGCAGGTCGCCGCGAAGATCAGGCGGCTGCGCCACGTGACGCTGACGATCAGGCTGACGCTGCTCGACCGCAGCGGCGACAGGCAGACCGTCATCGCCACCGGCCGCTACTGAGCGCCGATTCGCGGAATCTCCTCTTGGCGAGGACGCAAGCCGCCTGGTTTGCGCATGTCGTGCGGAGGGCTCATCAAGACGTACGACAGTCGATCGAAGGGCGGCTCGACCACACCGCGCGGAGCTGCTACGCGGACATCGTTGATGATGTCTGATGCCCTCCGAATTCAGGGCTAACGCATCATCTCCGGATTGTATGTGTTGTTCTGTGGTATTCTTAGCATCAGATCAGATGTATTATCGCTGAATCAGCGGCTAACCCATCACAGACGATGCACCTAGACGAGCTAATGACCGATGCCGCCGTTCTCGCTGAGCTCGGCCGACGATTGGCGCGCCACCGCCTCGAGCGCAACTGGACTCAAGCTGAGATGGCCGCTGGAGCCGGGGTCGGCCAGGCGACCGTGCAGCGCGCCGAGCGGGGCGAGTCGGTCCAGATGACCTCGATGGTCAAGCTGTTGCGAGCGCTGGGGTTGCTCGGTGGTCTTGACGCCGCCGTGCCTGAGTCGATCGACCTTCCAATCGCCCAACTGGAGCGTGAGCAGCGCAAGATTCGGCAGCGCGCGCGTCGTCAAAGTCGTCCACAGGCCGAGCCCGGCCAGGAGCCGTGGAAATGGGGCGACGAGCCGGGCGGGACCACATGACGGTTGCGGCGGTGATGCTGTGGGGCGCCCGGATTGGCGCCGTCTCGATCGACCCGGACGGACGCTACGCGACGTTCCAGTACGACCCGGCGTTCGTTCGTAGCGGCATAGAGATAGCGCCGGTCCGGATGCCGGTTCGTGCGCAGCCCTACAGCTTCCCGGGCCTACCGCAAGACGCGTTCAGCGGTCTGCCCGGCCTGTTGGCCGACTCCCTGCCTGATCGTTGGGGCACGGCGCTCGTCAACGCCTGGTTGGCTTCGCAGGGTCGCGAAGAGTCCAGCTTCGACGTCGTTCAACGGCTCTGCTATGTCGGCACTCGCGGTGTGGGCGCGTTGGAGTTCCAGCCGGCCCACGAGCCGTCCGCGCCCGGTGGCGCAGACCTCCACCTCGACGCCCTTGTGCGTCTCGCGAGCGAGGTGCTCGCGCAGCGCGCGGAGTTCGTAGCGGAGCTGAGCGAGAACCCTGACGAGGAGGCGATGAAGGCGATCCTTGCTGTCGGCAGCTCTGCGGGTGGCGCGCGCCCGAAGGCGTTCATCGCCTACAACGACGCGACGGGGCAGGTCCGCTCGGGGCAAGTCGACGTCGGCGAGGGCTTTAGACATTGGGTCTTGAAGTTCGACGGGGTTTCGCGCGCCGGCGGCCACGGACTGACCGACCCCCAGGGCTGGGGGGCGGTGGAGTACGCCTACTCGAGCATGGCCCGGGCGGCCGGGATCGACATGACCGAGTGTCGTCTGTTGGAGGAGAACGGCCGTCGTCATTTCATGACCCGCCGCTTTGATCGACCTGACAGTGGCGGCAAGCTGCACATGCAGACCGTCGGGGCGCTGGAGCACGTCAGCTACAACGAGCCGGGCACGTACAGCTACGAGCAGATGATGCTGCTGATCCGCCGGCTGGGTCTCGGTACGCCCGCCGCCGAGCAGCAATTCAGGCGCATGGTCTTCAACGTCGTTGCTCGCAACCAGGACGACCACGTCAAGAACGTCGCGTTCCTCATGGATCGCGACGGAGCGTGGTCGCTGGCGCCGGCCTACGACGTGACGTGGGCTTGGAGTCCCGGCAACCGCTGGCTCGACAGCCACCAAATGTCGATCAACGGCAAGCGCGACGGGTTCAGTGTCGCCGACCTGCGCGCCGCAGCCCGCATTGCGGGCCTGCCGCGCGGCCGTGCCGAGAGCATCCTCGCGGAGGTCGGCGACGTCGTCGCGGGTTGGTCAGGTGTCGCCGAGGAAGCAGGTGTTGACAAGCATCTGGCCGAGCGGATCGCTCGCTCGCATCGGCTGACGCTGCCGAAGCTCTGATCGAGCGGCCGCGTCGTGGCGAGTGCCGGCGAGCACATAAGCGAGCGCATAAGCTACGGCGGACATGACGCTCCGCTTGATCACGGCCGGTGAGTCGCACGGGCCCGGCTTGACGTGCATCGTCGAGGGGCTGCCCGCGGGCCTCGCGCTGCGCCCGGAGGACCTCAACGGGGACATGGCGCGGCGCCAGCTCGGGCACGGTCGCGGGGGGCGCATGAAGATCGAGAAGGACACGGCCGTGGTGACGGGCGGCGTGCGGCACGGCCTGACGCTCGGCGGACCGGTGGCGCTGCAGGTCGAGAACCGCGACTACGCCAACTGGGAAGAGCGCATGTCGCCGTGGCCGGTGGAGGGCGAGGTCGCCGAGGTGCACCTGCCGCGACCCGGGCACGCGGACCTTGTGGGCACGCAGAAGTACAAGCAGAGCGACGTGCGCAACATCCTCGAGCGCGCCTCCGCGCGCGAGACCGCCGCGCGCGTGGCGGGCGGAGCGCTATGCAAGGCATTCCTCGCCGCGCTCGGCGTGCAGGTGCGCTCCCACGTCATCCAGATCGCCTCGGTGCGCGCCCCCGAGGGCGAGCGCTCGCTCGCCCTCGCCGACTTCGACGAGGTCGACGGCTCGCCGGTGCGCTGCCTGGACGCGGACGCCGGGCGGGCGATGGTCGCCGAGATAGACGCGCTGCGCAAGGCGAATGAGTCGCTCGGGGGCGTCTTCGAGGTGCAGTCGTTCGGGTTGGTCCCCGGACTGGGCTCGCACGTCTCCTGGGAGGAGCGCCTGGATGGGCGCCTGGCGATGGGGATCCTCTCGATCCAGGCGATCAAGGGCGTGTCGATCGGCGACGGCTTTCACGTCGCGGGAGTGCCCGGCTCACAGGCGCACGACGAGATCTTCTGGTCCGAGCAGCGCGGCTACCACCGCGAGACCAACCGCTGCGGGGGCCTCGAGGGCGGCATGACGACCGGCGAGCCGCTGATCGTGCGCGGCGCGATGAAGCCGCTGCCGACGCTCACCAAGCCGTTGCGCTCGGTGGACATCGCCACGCACCAGCCCGCCGAGGCGCTGCGCGAGCGCACCGACTCCTGCACCGTGCCGGCCGCCGGGGTCGTCGGCGAGGCGATGGTGGCGCTCGTGCTCGCCGACGCCTACCGACGCAAGTTCGGGGGAGACCATATCGACGACGTGCGCCAGGCCGTGGGCGCCTACCGCGAGCGGATCGGGTGGCATTCGTCTTCATAGGCTTCATGGGCGCCGGCAAGAGCACGGTCGCCGCCGAAGTCGCCGCCGCGCTCGGTACGCGCGCGCTCGACAGCGACCGTCTGCTCGAGCAGGCGCTCGGCCACTCGATCGCCGAGGAGTTCGAGCTGGGCGGGGAGGCGTCCTTCAGGGCGGCCGAGGAGGACCTCGCCTGCCGGCTGCTCGCCGAGGCGGGCTCCGGCTCGGCGATCGCGCTCGGCGGCGGCAGCGTGCTCTCACAGCGCGTGCGCGACGCGCTCGAGCCGCACGTGACGGTGCTGCTCGACGTCGACGCGCAGGCGGCGTGGCGCCGGGTGGGCGCCGGATCGGGCCGGAAGAAGCGTCCGCTGGCGTGCGATCGCGAGGCCTTCCTCTCCCTGCACGCGACCCGCGCCGCTCTCTACGAGCGGCTCGCGGACGCGATCGTGCCGTCGCTCGGCCCGCGCGTGGGCGTGCGCGCGCTGCCCGGCCTGCGCGCCCTCGCCGCCGCCCCCCGCGGGACGCGACTGCTGTGGGCGAGCGCCGCCTCGGGCGACTACCCCGTGCTCGTGGGGCGCGGCCTGCTGCGGCCCGAGGTGTGCGCCGAGCAAGGGGTCTGGCCGCTCGACCGCACGACCTCTCGGCCGTTCTGCGTCTCGGACACGAGCGTCGCGCCGCTCTACGCCGAGCGTCTCGGCGGCGTGCGGGAGCTCGTGGAGATCTCGCCCGGCGAGCGCCACAAGACGCTCGCGAGCGCGGAGTCGGTGTGGAGCGCCCTGGTCGCGGGCGGCATGACGCGCGCCGACCACGTGGTGGCGCTCGGAGGCGGCGTGGTGGGCGACCTCGCGGGCTTCTGCGCCGCCACCTACCAGCGCGGCGTGCCGGTCGTGCAGGTGCCCACCACGCTCGTCGCGCAGGTCGACTCGGCCTACGGGGGCAAGACCGGCGTGGACCTCCCGCAGGCGAAGAACTACGTCGGCGCCTACCACCATCCGGCGGGCGTCCTGGTGGACCCCGACACACTCGCCACGCTTCCCGAGCGGGAGCTCGCGGCGGGCTGGGTGGAGGTGCTCAAGACCGCCCTGATCGCCGGCGGGGAGCTGTGGGAGCGGGTGAAGGCCGACGCGCCGCTTGACGAGCGCACGATCCTCGCCTGCGCGCGCACGAAGCTCGCGGTGGTCGCCGAGGACGAGCGCGACGCCGGTCGCCGCCAGGTGCTCAACCTCGGGCACACCGTCGGCCACGCGCTGGAGACGGTCACCGGCTACGAGCGCTACCGCCACGGCGAGGCTGTCGGGCTCGGGCTGCTCGCCGCCCTGCGGCTGTCGGGCGCGCCCGAGCTGCGAGCGACGGTGCGCGAGCTCCTGCGCGCGCGCGGGCTGCCCGTGCAGCTCGACGGCGAGGACGTCGAGCAGATCATCGACGCCACCATGCGCGACAAGAAGCGCACCGGCGCGCACGTGCCGTTCGTGCTGATCGACGCCCCGGGCGACGCGC
This sequence comes from uncultured Solirubrobacterales bacterium, assembly GCA_963729925.1. GTDB lineage: Bacteria > Actinomycetota > Thermoleophilia > Solirubrobacterales > Solirubrobacteraceae > Palsa-744. Next base: position 205,997 of record CAVSPS010000011.1, read on the forward strand.
GGACCGGTTGCCACGTGCCGGCCGGCGAGCTGCGCGCGGCGGTGGCCGAGCTGCAGGCGCACGGATAGGCTCCTCGGAATGCCCGGGCCGTTTCGCATAGAGGTGATGCACGGGGTCAACCTGGACATGCTCGGCAAGCGCGAGCCCCAGCACTACGGCACGCTCACGCTGGACGAGCTCGAGCGCCGGATCGAAGGCTTCGCGAGCGAGCTCGGGGTCGAGACGCGCTTCTTCCGCACCAACTTCGAGGGCGAGTACGTCGAGCACCTGCACAACCTGGACGAGCTCGTCGACGCGGTGGTGCTGAACCCCGGAGCGTGGACGCACTACTCGTGGGCGATCCACGACGCGCTGGCCACCGCGGGGCTGCCCGCCGTGGAGGTCCATCTGTCAGACGTCAAGGCGCGCGAGTCGTGGCGAAGGCTCTCGGTGATCGAGGACCTGTGCGTGGCGTCGTTCGCCGGGCAGGGGCCCGAGGGCTACCGGCTTGCGCTCGCGCGGCTGCGCGAGGAGCTCGGGGACGCGGACGCGTGAACGAGCTCGCGCGCGCCGCGCTGCTGGCGGCGGAGATGCGCTCGCGGGAGGTGGACAGGCTGCTCGTGAGCACGCCCGTGAACCTGCGCTACCTGACCGGCTACACCGGCACGAACGGCCTCGCGGTGATCGCCGCCGCAGGACGGGATGCCCACCCGCCGCACCGCTTCTTCACCGACTTCCGCTACGCGACCCAGTCGGCCGAGCAGGTGCCCGACGGGTTCGAGCGTGAGATCGCGCCCGCCGAGCTGCTCCAGGCCGCCGCGCGCGCTCTCGGGCCCGGAGGCGTGGAGGGGGAGTGCAGACTCGGCTTCGACGACGCGTCGCTCACCGTCAAGCAGCACGCGCGCCTGCGCGAGCTGCTCGCGCCCGGCTGGGAGCTCGTTCCGTGCGCGGGCGCGGTGGAGCGGCTGCGCGAGGTCAAGGACGAACGGGAGATCGCCGCGATCCGGGCCGCGGCAGCGCTCGCCGACGAGGCGCTCACGGGCGTGCTCGAAGCGGGCATCGTGGGGCGCACCGAGCGCGAGGTGGCGATCGAGCTCGAGCTGCGCATGCGCCGCCTCGGCGCGCAGGCGGCGAGCTTCCCGTCGATCGTGGCGAGCGGCGAGCACGGCGCGCTCCCGCACGCCGAGCCGCGCGACGTGCGAGATCGCCCGCGGCGTGCTCGTCACGATCGACTGGGGCGCCTACCTGGACGGCTACTGCTCGGACTGCACCCGCACCTACGCCACGGGGCCGCTCGCCGAGCAGGCCACCGCGGTCTACGAGCTCGTGCTGAGCGCCCAGGAAGCGGCGCTCGCCGCGGTGCGCGCCGGGACCGGCGGACGCGAGGTGGACGGCGTGGCGCGCGCGATCATCGAGCGGGCGGGCCACGCCGAGCATTTCGGCCACGGCGTCGGTCACGGCGTCGGCATGGAGGTCCACGAGGCGCCGCGCCTGTCGCGCACCGCGAGCGCAGAGCCGCTGCGCGCGGGAAACGTCGTCACGGTGGAGCCCGGCGTCTACATCCCCGGGCGCCTCGGCGTGCGCATCGAGGACCTGGTGGTGGTCGGCGAGGGCGGGTCCGAGCGGCTCACGAGTTTGCCGAAGGAGCTCACCACGGTCGAGTAGGGCCAGTGCCACAGACCATGCACCGGCGAGGGCCGGCAGGCCGCCCGTGCAGTGGCGTGACCCGTTGGGCCTCGGATCAGCCGACGCGGCGGAGCTTCGCGAGAGGGACGAAGATGATGCGATCGACGGCGTCGAGCGGGAGCGATGTGATCTCGACCATCGCTCTGTCGCCGTCATGCAACTCCAGAACGCCTCCACGGGCTCCCGCGGGGATGCCTTCGATCGGCTCTGTCAACTCGATCAGGTCGAATGTGGCGATCTCACGGAGTGCGGGCATTTGGTACATCCTAAAGCCTCGGGTAGGCGGTTACCAGCCTTGGCGCATCGCCTACGCGCTCGTAGTGCCAGAGCGGGTTCGTCGCCGCCCGCTACCCTCTCGCTCGTGATCACCACCAACCAATTCTGAAGCGTTAGAACAGCCACATTGTATGTGGCGCTCCGGACGGGGCGGCTTGTGTCAGGGCTGGTGGGCGCGTAGCGCTCCGGCGAAGCCGGGAACGGTCACAGCGAGCCGGTCGAGAAGTTCGTCGACGGTCATCGGGGGTCGGGAGAGCGCTGCGGCTTGGCGCTCGACAACCTGAGCGGTCTGTTGCGGGTCGAGCTCGTAGAAGTCGAGGAGGAAGGCGTCCGGGTGCATCGGTTCGATGGCGAACGGCTCGCAGGCGTCGATCGGGAAGTGCCGGACGTTGAGCGTGACGACGGCCTTGGCCTCGCAGGCTACGGCGGCAGCGAGCACGTGACGGTCCTTGGGGTCGTTGGTCATCGCCGTCTCCAAACGCGTGATCGCGTCGGGGGGCACGGTCGCCTCATCGAACGCGCCGCGCATCGCGCCGAGAAGTTGCGCGGCCTGTGCATCGGTGGCACGCTGATTGGCGATGAGGTTGTGTGCGACCTCGTGGAGGATCTGCTCGCTCCAGCGAGGATCGTACAGACCGATGTCAGCGACACGCAGCAGCGTGTCCCGCAGCGGGAGTGGATAGAGGACGCTTGCGTCAAGGATCGCGACGATGGACATTGCGCCGCAGGATACGGGCGAGCAGGGACGGCGCTGGCGTGTGGGCGCCGGGATCTACCGGTAGCCGCCGGGCAGCTCCTCGGAGATCCGGATGAGCTCGTCGAGCTTTTCGCGGCGCGTGGTGTCGCGCTTAGAGCGATAGGCGAGCACGTCCTCGATTCGCACGCGCCGGTGCGTGCCGACCTTGTGGTGTGGGATGACACCTTCGTCCAGCAGCTTGATCAGATGCGGGCGCGAGACGTGCAGCAGGCCGGCCGCTTCCTGGGTGGTGAGCTCTTTGCCGTGTGGGACGAGCGTGACGGTCTGACCCTGAGCCATGCTCTGGACGACGAGCTTCAGCGCGTGGAACACCGACTCCGGGATCTCCGTCGTCTCGCCGTCGGGGTCGACGAGCCGTGCCATGCGGTGTCGGCGAAATATCTCATCGATCTGGTGACGCAGCTGCTCCAGCGCCTGCTTCTCCTCAGGCGCTGCCTGGACCACGTTGTCGCGTGGCTGGTGGGTGGTCGTGGGCATCGCTGGTCCTCCGGTTCGGCTTGGGTCCGTCGTGTCGTGCAAACTGTAGCAGCCAACCGCAACAGACGCAACATCTGCAATAACCGCCAGAAGGACACTACACACCGGCGCGTGGCGTCGGCCCCGGCCGTTGACTGCTTCTCGCACCCGCCCTTGCGGCCGTTTAGCCACAACGGCTGCTCCAGAAGAGTCTCGCTCAGGGCGCACAGATGTTGCCGCCCGCTACCCTCTCGCTCGTGATCACCACCAACCAATTCCGCAACGGAAACCACATAGACGTGGAGGGGACGGTCTTCAAGATCCTCGAGTTTCAGCACGTGAAGCCGGGGAAGGGCGGGGCGTTCGTGCGCACGAAGCTGCGCCGGGCATCCGACGGCGCGGTGATCGACCGCACGTTTCGCGCCGGGGAGAAGTTTCGGGCGGTGCGCACCGAGGCGCGCAGGATGCAGTTCCTGTATGCCGACGGCACGGACGCGCACTTCATGGACAGCGAGTCGTTCGAGCAGATCGCGGTGCCCGAGGGAAGCGTGGCGGAGGCGCTGCGGTTCACCACGCCGAGCAGCGAGGTGGACGTGCTGTTCATCGACGACGAGCCGTCCGACGTGCAGCTGCCGAGCTCGGTGGACCTCGAAGTGACGCAAACCGATCCCGGCTTGCGCGGCGACACGGTATCCGGCGGTGGAAACAAGCCGGCGACGCTCGAGACGGGCGCCACGATCCAGGTGCCGCTGTTCATCGAGGTTGGCGAGAAGATCCGCGTGGATACGCGCTCCGGCGACTACATGTCGCGAGCCTGATGTCCCGGGTCGAGTTGGGACGCTAGCCGCATGCGCCGCTCCGAGCAGCGTCGGGCGGCCGTGTTCGCGCTCTACCAGCACGATCTCACGGGGATGGAGCTCGCGGAGACCTTGGGGGCGAACGCGTCGCTGCTCACGCGCGCGCTCGCGCACGCGGCCGCCGATCGCGCGGAGGAGCTCGACGAGGTGATCGACCGTCATTCCCACGGCTGGTCGGTGCAGCGCATCCAGCCGTTGGAGCGCAGCATCATGCGGGTGGCGTTGATCGAGATGCTGCATCCCGACGTGGCGCCCGCGGACACCCCGATCCCGGCCGAGGGGGCCATCGAGGAGGCGATCGAGAGCGCCAAGACATTCTGCGGGTCAGACGCGCCCGCCTTCGTGAACGGCGTGCTGGGTGCGGTGTTGCGCGAGGTGCGCCACAATGCGGCGCATGAGGGTGCGTAGGAGACGACGAGCATGAGCCTGGAGCGGATCGACGATCTCATCGAGCGGTTGGAGCGCGCCGCCGAGCAGCTGCGCTCGGGTGAGCTGTCGGCCGACGCCGCCGCCACGATGGTGGAGGACTGCGCGGCGCTCGCGACGCAGGCGAGCGCCGAGCTCGAGCGTGAGGCGCGCGCCGAGGCTTCGCCGGTCGTGCCGGGCCAGGACTCGCTGCTCTAGGGCTCGTGGACGCCGGCTACCCCGAGCACCTGCGTGAGGAGGTGGAGCGCCGGCTGGAGGCCATGCGCTTCTCCGAGGCGTCGCTCACGGGGGGCTTGGAGGAGGCGATGCGCTACTCGCTGCTCGCGGGTGGCAAGCGCATCCGGCCGGTGCTCGCGCTCGCGACCGCGCGCGCGGTGGGCTTGGAGCGTGCGCGCGCGATGCCGCTGGCGGTGGCGCTCGAGCTGATACACACCTATTCGCTGATCCACGACGACCTGCCGGCGATGGACGACGACGCGCTGCGCCGCGGGCGGCCCACCTGCCATGTGGCGTTCGGCGAGGACGTGGCGATTCTCGCCGGCGACGGGCTGTATGCGGAGGCGTTCCACCATCTGCTCGCAGCGCCGGGTTCGGCGCCCGAGCGGGTGCTGGCGGCCGCGGTGGAGCTGGCGGCCGCGACGGGAGTGAACGGGATGGTGGGGGGCCAGTACGTGGACGTCAGCGCGAGCGCGCCTGAGGGGCCCGAGGGGTTGCGGCGCCTGCACGAGCTGAAGACGGGCAGGCTGATCGGGGCGTCGGTGGTGTGCGTGCTGTCCTTGGCCGGCGCGGGAGAACCTGCGACAATGGCGTTTCGACGTTTCGCGGCGGAGCTCGGTGTGCTGTTCCAGATAGTCGACGACATCCTGGACGTGACCGGCACCGCTGAGACGCTCGGAAAGCCGCGGGGCAGCGACGAGAGGCACGGCAAGCGGACATACGTGAGCGAGTTCGGCATAAATAGGGCCAGGGAGCTGGCCGCGGAGTCTCACCGGACCGCCCGGGAGGCCCTCGCGCAGGCGGGTTTGGCGGTGGGAGAGCCACCCCTCGCGGACGCAGCCTCCACGGCGGAGCTCGAGCAGATCACAGACTTCATCTACACACGCACATCGTGACGATCATCGACCGCATAGACGGCCCGCGGGACCTCAAGGAGCTCTCAGAGGAGGAGTTGACGCAGCTCGCGCAAGAGGTGCGCGAGCACATCATCGACACGGTGGGGGAGATCGGGGGGCACTTCGGCGCGAACCTCGGCACCTGCGAGCTGGCGGTGGCGCTGCATTCGCTGCTCGAGTCTCCGCGCGACAAGATCCTGTGGGACGTGGGCCACCAGGCCTACCCCCACAAGATCCTCACGGGCAGGGGGAAGCAGCTGCACACGATCCGCCAGTACGGCGGTTTGGCGCCGTTCTGCTCGAGGGAGGAGTCCGAGCACGACATCATGGGCGCCGGGCACGCCTCCACGTCGGTGGGGTATGCGGTGGGGATCAAGGAGGGGATGCGTTTGCTCGGCGACGAGCGGGCCGACGGGAAGGTGGTGGCGGTGATCGGCGACGGCGCGATGACGGGTGGGGTGGCGTTCGAGGCGATCGGACAGGCGGGCGGGCTGGGAACTCCGATCGTGGTGGTGCTCAACGACAACGGCATGTCCATCGCGCCGAACGTGGGCGCGCTGTCGCGCTACTTCAACCGCGTGCGTCTCAACCCGAAGCTGTGGCACGCCCGTTCGGGTGTCGAGGGAGGGCTCACGCGCCTGCCGGGCGGTATCGGCTCCGCCTTCGAGCGGCTCGGACCGCAACTGAAGGAGTCGATCAAGGCGTTCTGGGCCCCGGGTCTGTGGTGGGAGGAGCTCGACTGGGCCTACATGGGAGTGATCGACGGGCACGACGTGCGCGCGCTGCGCGAGGCGCTGCGTGAGGCGCTCGCCGCGGAGCGTCCCGTGGTGGTGCACATCGCCACGGTGAAGGGCAAGGGCTTCGCCCCCGCCGAGGAGGGCGGCTTGGAGGGGATGGAGAAGTGGCATGCGGCCAAGCCGAAGTCGATCTCGAACGGCGCTCCCGCCCCCGGCCGACCCTCGTCCTCAACCGCGGCGGCATCACCGCCCCAATACACGCAGGTGTTCGGTGAGGCGCTCGTGCGCGAATGCGAACGCGACGAGCGGATCGTGGGCATCACCGCCGCGATGAACTCCGGCACTGGCCTGAACATCCTGCAGGATGCCATGCCCGAGCGCTACTTCGACGTGGGCATCGCCGAGCAGCAGGCGATCCTGTTCGCCGCGGGTCTCTCGCTGCAGGGGTGCAAGCCGGTGGCTGCGATCTACTCGACCTTCCTGCAACGCGCCTTCGACCAGATCGTGCACGACGTGTGCCTGCAGAAGCTGAACGTGGTGTTCGCGATGGACCGCGCCGGGCTCGTCGGCGACGACGGTCCCACCCATCACGGCGCGTTCGACATCGCCTATCTGCGCTGCCTGCCGAACATCGTGCTGATGGCTCCGCGCGACGAGGCGATGCTCGTGCACATGCTGCACACCGCGCTGCGCTACGACGACGGCCCGATCGCGCTGCGCTATCCCCGCGGGGAGGGCGTGGGGGCGCAACTGCCCGCCGAGCCCCGCGCGCTTGCGATCGGCACGGGCGAGATCTTGATCGCTCCCCACCCACCCGGCGCGGCGAGCCCGGTGGGCGGGCGCGTCGCCCTGATCGGCTACGGCTCTGGGGTGGGCAAGGCGCTCGAGGCGGCCGACCTGCTGGCGGACGAGGACGTCGCGGTGACCGTCGCCGACGCGCGCTTCGCAAAGCCGATCGACGCGGGCCTCATGGCTCAGCTCGCGGCGGAGCACGACCTGCTCGTGACCGTCGAGGAGGGGGTCCTCGCGGGCGGCTTCGGCTCCGCCGTGTGGGAGACCCTGAGCGAGGCGGGCGTCGCGCCGCCGCGCATCCTGCGCGTGGGGCTCCCCGACCGCTACGTGACGCACGGCAAGCCCGCGCTCCTGCACAAGGAGGTGGGGTTCACCGGCGAGCGCATCGCCGAGCGCGTGCGCACCGCGATCATCGACGCGCCGACGATCGAGGCCCAGGTCGCTCAAAAGAAACGACCCGCTGGGGAAGCGGGCCGTTTCGAGGGAGGAGGGATGCTGCTGTACTTCGGGTCGAGGACAATCATGCACGAGGCGAACGCATGTTTGTGTGACGTCTATCACAGATGCCCCGAATCCTCCAAAGAAGTCGAACTTCCTGCATCTGCCTCCGCGTAGAGCCCTCCAGCGGATACCGTTCGTCGCGCATGCCTAAGCAACGCCTCGACACCCTGCTGGCCGAGCGTGGGCTGTTCCCGTCGCGCACGCGCGCGGCCGCGTCGGTGATGGCGGGGGAGGTGACCGTCGGCACGGACGGCCGGCGGGCCGTCGAAGCCCGGTGAGATGGTGCCGGCGGACGCCGAGCTCAGCGTGCGCGAGCGCGCGCCGTACGTGTCCCGCGGCGGGCTCAAGCTGGCCAACGCGCTCGCCGTGTTCGACGTCGCCGTCGAGGGGCGCCGCGCGCTGGACGTGGGCGCGTCCACCGGCGGCTTCACCGACTGCCTGCTGCAGCGCGGCGCGGCCGAGGTGGTGGCCGTGGACGTCGGCTACGGCGATCTCGACTACGGGCTGCGCATGGACCCGCGCGTGAGGCTGCTGGAGCGCACGAACGCCCGCTCGCTCACGCCCGACATGCTGCCCTACGCCCCCGAGCTCGCGGTGCTCGACGTGTCGTTCATCTCGCTGCGCAAGGTGCTCCCCGCGGTGCTGGGCTGCCTCGCGCCCGGCTACGACGCGCTCGCGCTCGTGAAGCCCCAGTTCGAGGTGGGGCGCGAGCGGGTCGGCAAGGGCGGGGTGGTGCGCTGCGCCGAGGATCGCCGCTCGGCGCTCGTGGACGTGGGCGCCGCCGCGCTCGAGCTGGGCGCCGTCGTGCTCGGCTACAGCTCCTCGGGGCTGCCCGGGCCGAAGGGCAATCTCGAGACGTTCATATGGCTCGCACAGCCGCCCCGCGCGGGCGGCGCCCGCGACGCGGCGGATCTGGAGCGCATGGCGCGGGAAGTGGAGCCATGAGCGGCGAGGCGCGCCTCCTCGACACCGGCGGGCGCGACGATGACGCGGGCGGTGAGCCGTGAGCGACGGCGAGACCGGCCCCCTCGGCGGCGGCGCACGCGTGCTGCCGGCGAGGGCCGTGCGTGAGGTCGCGGTGCTCACCCACAGCCACCCCGCTCAAACCTCCGCTGCCCTTCAGACGCTCCTCGAGGCGGCCGAGGCGGCGGGCGTGACGTTGCGCTTCGACGAGGGGGAGACCATCAAGCATGGGCTTGCCCCGCGCGCGCACGTGGCGCTCGACGCGGGAGAGGGCGGGGAGGTGGACCTCTGCATTGTGCTCGGCGGCGACGGCACCATCCTGCGCGCGCTGCGCCGCTACGCCGGCACGGGGGTGCCCGTGTTCGCGGTGAACTTCGGCGACATCGGATTCCTCGCGACGACCGAGCCGGAGGAGCTCTCAGAGGGCGTGCGGCGCGCCTTCGAGGGCGACTTCGAGCTGCTGAGGCTACCGGCGATCGTGCTCGACGCCGGCGGTGGAACGGAGCGCGCGTTCAACGACGTGGCGATCCACCGCAGGGCCGGCGAGCGGGTTGCGGAGCTCGCCTACGTGCTCGACGGCGAGGAGCTCGGCAGCGTGCGCTGCGACGGGCTGGTGGTGGCCACCCCCGCTGGCTCCACCGGCTACAACCTCGCCAACGGCGGCCCGGTGATGGCATGGGGGGTGGAGGGGTTCGTGGTGTCGTTCATCGCGCCCCACTCGCTCACCGCGCGCACGCTCGTGGCGGCGCCGAGAGATCGCCTGGAGATCCACAACCGCTCGCGCGAGGCGCTCGACGTGTCGGTCGACGGACGGCCCGTCGGCGAGATCGCGCCGGGAGGCGCCATCGACGCGCGCTTCGTCGACGACGCGGGCATCATCGCCCAGCTGCCGGGCTCCTCGTTCTATCGCCGGCTCCGCGACAAGTTCGGCCGCCTGGCGCGCTGAGCGCGCTCTTCGCGCCCGCCCGTCGCGGTGTCAGGCCACCCTGGTGTCGCGCGCGGGCTTCTCGTCGGTGCGGCGCAGCGACGCGATGAAGCCGTCGAGCTGCTCGCGCGAGAAGCGCCGCTGTCCGCCCGGGGTCCTGTAGCCGGCGAGATAGCCCGCGTCGGTCCAGCGACGCACCGTGGCGAGCGACACGCCGAGATAGCGCGCGGCCTGTGAGCTTGTGAAGACGAGCTGATGCTCGTGGCTGGGGTCCGGTGTGGTGGGCATCGTTGCCTCTCGTCGGTCGGGTTCGCCTTCGTGGCGCTTTCCTGCGAGAGCCCGTCGATCGAGCGCCCCGCATGAGTGGATATTCGGCACTCTGACCGCCGAACTTGAGCCTCCAGCAGCTTTGTGGGCCTTTGACCGAGAATAGCGCCAGAAGAAGGCCCTGACGACGCCTCGGGTTTGCCCCGCCCTCGCCGCGGAGAAGCCGACCACCTGCCGCGGGCAATCCGAGCAAATCTCGCCCCATCCGAGCCGGGCAACGGCCTTCGAGACGGCTCTCACGCGCCGCCTCGACGCTGCAAAAGACGCTATGTGCAGGGCAAAACGTCGTCGTCGCGCGTCCACCCCCTGCCGTTGCAACCGATCGTGCAGCCATCTTTCCCGATGTGGACAAATCCGCTCAATGCTCTAATATTCTTCGTCGAACCTACTCAACACTCATCGTGCTTGGCTGAGGATGGAGGCCGTCGCACGCGAGCAGTTGATCCCCCGCCCGCGCGACGAGAGGAGCTTCGCAATGGGTTTCAAAGGCTGAAGTTTCGTTTGATGGTCGGCAACTCGCCGACCAGGGCCGTGAGGCGTCGCCACCGCTGGCGGCGCCTTCGCTCGTTAAGGGGCTGCTGACCGCGGCGTCTGATCTCAGCGCCCCGTAGGCTGCGCGAGCGCTCGTGTACGTCGCTCGAAGGCCAGCTCGGCCTCGAAGTCGGCGTCGTCGCCCTGGGCGAAGGTGACGGGCCCCTCGCGTTCGAGCATCGCGACGAACGTGTCGACGATCTCCGCGTCAAGTTGGCGTCCGGCGACGCGACGCAGCTCGGCGATCGCGTCCTGGGGGGTCATCGGCGAGCGATAGGTGTCGCGCGCGGTGAGCGTGTCGTAGACGCTGCACACCGCGACGATCCGCGATGCGAGCGGGATCTCGTTGCCGATCAAGCCCGGCCGGATATCCGCTGCCGTCGACGTGCTCGTGGTGGTAGAGGATCGCGTCGGCCACCGGGCCATACCCGTCGAGGCGGCCGACGAGCGTGGCGCCCTCCTGCGGATGGCGGCGCACGACTGCCCAATCCTCGTCGGAGAGGATCTCGGCGTGCAGGATGCGGTCGGGCAGCGCGAACTTGCCGATGTCATGCAGAAGTCCGGCGGTGTGCACGAGCTCCTGCTCGGCCTCGTCGCAGCCCATCTCGCGCGCGAGCGCCCTCGCGTAGCGCGCGACGGCGGCCGCGTGGCGAGCCGTCATCCGGTCTCTCAAGGCGAGCGTCTCGACGAGCGTTACCAGCATGCCGAGCTGCATCGAGGCGAGCCTCACCGAGCGCGCCTCCAGCTGCTCGGCGCGGTCCTCGGAGCGCAGGAGGGCACGTGCCAGATACTGGAAGATGAGCAACACGAGCACGAGGCTCAGCAGGACCGGGTAGCCCATCTTCGTGTAGGCGACTGCGAGGATCACGGCGAGGACCGCCGCCGCCAGCTGGCCCGGAAGCACCGGAACCAGGACCGTACGCACCTGATTGACAAATGACTGCTCTTGCAGAATCCGCTTCTGAAGTGCGATCAACGTGAAGTTGATGAGATTCGTCGCGACGAACACTCCGAACACGACCAACGCGAACGTCGCGCTCTGGACGAGGTGGTGGTGGCTCGGATCGTGGACGTTGCCTATCAAGAACCGCGTCAGAAGAGCGCCAAGCACGAGATAGACCGCATAGGTGGTCAGGTTCGACAGGCACACGGACAGCGCAGGCCGGCGTGCTAGAGAGTCCGCGCTGATTGCCACCACGCCAATTGCCACCGCGGGGGCGGGCCCAAGCAGGGTCATGGCCAGCACAAGCGCCACGAACCCGGCGGACACGCTCTGGCTGCCCATCGTGATCGTAAGCCACTCGCCGACAACGCTCAGGACCAGAAGCAGCGCGACGAGCTCGGGTGGATGCCAGTCGGCGGATCGCGAGGTCATCACGGCCACAGCGACGACGCCAACCAGAAGCATCCATTGGCTGGCGATGTAGAGCCGGTAGATGTGTCGTCGAGAGATAGCCATCAGGTGTACCCGCAGCGTCCTGTCGTACTTAACGGCCGACACGGCGTGGTACTTAAGGCTCGCCGGGCGGAACCCGGGAGCGTATCGGCGCCCTCTTTCGACGGGGGCAGTGTCGAGTGCCGGCGCCGTACACCCCTGCGGACCGCCTGAGCCACACGGCGCAACGATGCCCGGCTGTTGTCTACCGCGTCGTCGTAACGAGGCTCGGCTCGGCGGCGACGGCCGTCTGACCCCCATTTGTCGACTGCAACCCACGCAGCGGCAAGCGCATGAACGCAAGCGTTGCGAGCGTGGCTATGGCTCCGGCCACAACCATCGCAACCCGAGGCGAGCTGAGCGCCGCGATGCTGCCACCCAGAATGAAGCCGATCGCCGGACAGAGGGCGTTGAGCGAGCCCACGGCGCTCATCAGGCGCCCGTGCAGCGCGGCGGGCGTCAACTGTTGCACGGCGCTGATCAGCGAGGGCCACTGAACTCCGTTCCCCACGCCACCCACCACCGCCGACGCGCAGGCGACGGTTAGCGTCGGCGCGGCGGCAAAACCGAGATAGGCGAGCCCCACGAGCAATGTGCCGCCCGTCAACATCGGCCCGAGGGGACGACGGACCGAGCGCGCGAACACGACAGCGCCAAGCGCGGCGCCAACCCCCCAGGCGGCCACCAGCAGGCCGAAGCCGAGATCGCCCGCGTTCAGAGTTGCCTTCGCGTAGAGCACCTCGACCGGCTCGACCGAGGCGAAGAAGACCAGCGCCACGGCCTGGGTGAGGAGCAGGACACGCAGCGCCGGCACGGCCTGCATGTGTTCCACGGCTGCTCGCAGACGGGTGCGAATCGACTCTCCACCAGACTCTGCGACGTGCGTGACCACATGTACGAGCAGTCCTGCGCAGACGAGGAACGTCGCGGCATCCGTCAGGAGCGCCCCCGGACCGCCGACCGCGTGAACGAGCGCGCCACCGAGGGCGGGGCCGGCCGCCAGCGAACCCATGAAGGCGATGTTCAGGGCGGCGCTGGCCTGTCGCTGGGCGGCGTCCGCGGAGCTCTGCTGCGCGACGGATCCGGGCTGCGGGTCGGTCGTATCGACCGCCTCGCTGACCATGACCCTGGTCGCCGACGCCCGCACGAGCGCCGTGGCGGCTACAGCCACAACTCCGTCGACGGTGACGAGAGCCAGCACCCCGGGCAGCCAGAAGCGCCATAGCAGAGCGGCAAGACACACAGTCAGCACCGCCTCCAACAGGTAGAGGCTCGCGAGTCGACCGCCGCGCGTGGAGCGCTCGATGCGGGCCACGAGCACCGGTGCCAGCAGCGCGGGCAGCAGCCCCCTCGCCACGAACAGCCCCGCCGTGGCGATCGCGCTGTGCGTGTGGTCGTACACGCCCAAGGCCAGCGCTACATACCCGAACCAGGTTCCCAGTTCGTTGACCGTGTATGCAAGCAGGATTCTCCGCAGTCGGGGAGACTTGGGAAGCAAGGACGCCTCTCGACGCTGACGGTGGCTCGACGATTCCTCGCCGGGTCAGCGGGATTCTACGGTGAACCGCCGACGGCAGACCGCAAGACTGCGACATCTCGACCGGCTCGGACCGCTGGCGGCGTTACACGCTCGCCGCGTGGGCCGTCGCGTCCGCCCGGGTGTGCCCGCCCACGGCGAGAACCGGCAGAGTCGGATGCCTGCGACCGAGCACTTTGACGAGCGACTCCGCCGAGACGTCGCCGAGATCGCCGGCGATTACCACCATGCGACTGTTCCCGGCACGCTCGATCACCTCCCAGGTCTCGCGCGCCTCCAGGAAGTGGGTGCTCGCGGGCAGCAGCCCGCGCAGGTCGTCCAGCATCCTCGTGCGTCTGCTCGCGTCGGCTCCCGCGACCAGCACGTGGGCGGCCTGACCGACCGGCGCAGCTCTCCGCGCGGCGAGCTTGTCCTCGCGAGGCTTCGCACCCTCAGGGGCATGCCCCATAGCGGGGGGCAGGCAGGCCGGCGGGGCCGGCGCGGTCGCGGCGTGCACCAGCCGCAACGCACGCCTTGCGTGCGCAGGCGCGTTGGTTCGGATGGCGGGGCTGCTCACCGGGGGCCGCCTGCCGGGAGGGGCGAGAGCTCGAGCGGATAGAGCGCCTCGTACGCGAACGTGCCGTCGTCGGCGAGCAGAGTGGCATCCGCCTCGCCGCCACCGCTCGCGGACCCCCGCTTGAACGCGGCGAGGTACTTGAAGCTGACAGCCGACATGGCGACCCAGGTGAGGGCGACACCGAGATCTACCATCACGCCTGCTCTTCGCGACGATCGGGGGGTGCGCCGCCACACAGCCTGCGGCGGCGCTCGTGAGAGACGTCTGTCATGACCCTATTGATGATGGTGCCCCTCACGCCGCTTGTCTGTCGGGCCGACGGTGCCGATCGTGTCGTCCCAAAGGTGCCGATCCGTGTCGTCCCAAGGGAACGTCAAGCGCCTGGTGGCGGGCCTCCGGCCGCAGGCCCGGCTTCAGGGGTGTGACCCGTACCCCGCGCCGCCGCCCGCGCAGCCGGTACGGTTAGCGACGTATGGACACAGAAGCCCTCCCCTCCGACCGGCCCATCGACGTGGTCATCGCCGACGACCACTCCGTCGTGCGCGACGGCATCCGAGCGGTGCTCGAGCGCGAGACCGGCGAGTTCAGAGTGGTCGCCGAGGCGGCCGACGTGCCGGCCACGATCCGCGCCGTCAGGGACTTCAAGCCCGACCTGCTCACGCTCGACCTCACGATGCCCGGCGGGTCGAGCCTCGCCGCGCTGCCCACCTGCTTCGTGGCCCATCCCACGCTCGCCGTCGCGATCCTCACGATGCGTGAGGATCCCGAGTACGCGCGTCAGGCGCTGCGCGCGGGCGCGCGCAGCTACGTGCTCAAGGAGGCCGAGCCGGCCGAGCTGCTGCAGGCGTTCCGGCTGGCGGTCGCCGGCCGTAACTACCTGCACCCGCGTCTGGGCGCGCTGATCGCGACCGGCGAGGGCGATCCACAGGACGGCGTGCCGCTCAGCGAGCGCGAGCGCGAGGTGGTGCGCCTGATCGCGCTCGGCTTCACCAATCCCGAGATCGCCGAGCAGCTGCACGTGGCCGAGCGCACCGTGAAGACCTACCGCGCGCGCGCGATCGAGAAGCTCGGATTCTCCTCGCGGGCGGAGCTGACCGCCTACGCCCGCAAGCTCGGGCTCGTCGAGTAGGCCCTTGTGCTGTTCCACTGAGGCATGCCACGCGCGCGCGCGCACGCGCGCGTGGCACCCCAAATTTGAGTACCCACGCCCCGCTCACGCGGGTGCGGGGCGCCCAGCCAGGGGCACCGTCAGGCGCATCACGGCGCCTCCCCCCGGCGCCGGCACAAGCTCGAGCTCGCCGCCCACCAGCTCGGCTCGTTCGCGCATACCCGACACGCCGAAGCCGCCCTTCAGTTCCTCGCCGGGAGTGCGCGGCCTGGACGGCCCGCCCTCCGGCAGGCCCTCGCCGTCGTCGGTGACGCTCGCCGTCACCCTTCCGTCGCGCCGGCTGACGCTGATCGTCGCGCGCGTGGCTTTCGCGTGGCGGCTGACGTTCGTAAGCGCCTCCTGCACGACTCTGTAGAGGGTGCTCTCGAGTTCGGGGTCCAGGCGTCGCTCGCCGTCGCCATCGCCGTCGAGGTCGATCTCCGTCTGAACCTCCAAGCCGTCGATGGCCTGCGCGCGGCGGGCAAGCGCCTCGAGCGCGGGCACGAGCCCGAGATCGTCGAGCGCGGCGGGGCGAAGCTCGGTGATCAGGTGGCGCAAGCCGTCGATCTCCTGTCCAAGGCCCTCGAGCACGGTGTCGACGGCCGTGCTCAACGCGAGCTGGTCGCCGAGGTCGCGCGCGTTGGCGAGCCGCAGGCGCAACGCTCCGAGCCCCTGCACCGTTTCGTCGTGGATCTCCCGCGCCCAGCGCGTGCGCTCGCGCTCGCGCGCCTCCATGCCGAAGCGCAGCCGCTCGATCTCAACCGAGCGCTCGGCAACCAGCCGCTGCGCGACGCTTGCGGCGAAAGCGCTCAAAGCGCGGCGGTCGGGCCCGCGGAAGCCCGAGTCCTCGCGTATCGCGATCACCATTCCGCCGCCCTGGCCCTCCAGGCTGAAGGGCTCGACGAGCACCGCGCGGGCTTCCAGCCCCAGCTCGTGTAGCCATGTGGCTTCCTGGCCGCGCGGGCGCTCCAGCGAGAGCGCCTTGCCGGTCGTGTAGAGCGCGCCGAGAGCGCTGCCCTCCACGGGGAGCACCCGCACCCGCGCGGTCGCCTTGCCGCTGGACGCCGCGACGCGCAGCTCGCCGCGCTCCTCGACCACCATCAGCAGCGCGGTGGCGTCGAGCAGCGCCAGGCCTCGATCGGCCATCAATCGCAGCAGCCACAGCTCGGACCCGGAGAGCACGGCGTGGGATTATGAAGGTCTGAGCGTCGGCATCCCGGTCGCGTCGAACTTGGGCTCGGCGAAGGGCTCGGCGCGGCGCAGGTCGGAGGGGTCGCGCCGCTGGGCCGCCAGGCGGGTCTGGAAGAGCAGCTGCTCGCCGGTGAGGCCCTCGCGCCATGCCGCTATCCCCATCGAGACGCGCAACGCCCGGCGCCTGCCCTCGACCTCGATCTTGACCGCGTGCAACCTGCCGAGCGCGCGGCGCGCGACGATCTCGCCGCGCTGCTCGTCGGCTCCCGGCAACACCACCAGCAGCTCCCCCTCCGCAACGTGTCCCACGCGGTCGAAGCAGCGCAACTGGCGCCCCAGCGCGTCGCCGAGGTATGCGAGCGCCTGCGCGGGCATGCTCTCGCCGTGAGCGTGCGCGAGCTGCTCCACGTCGTCGAGGCTCACCAGCAGGCAGCTGAGGGCGCTGCGATGGCGCGCCGCGCGGTTGACCTCCTCCTCCAAGCGCGTCGCGAGCTCCGCCGGGGAGAGGGGGTCGCGGCGGTCGCGCGGGGTGCGAGTCGGATTCTGGGAGTCGTCGGCGGCCATGCCTGTGGACGTGGGAGAGATGTGCCGAGCCGCCCTCTGTGGCGGACTCTTGGCTGTGACTTCAGATTATGGACCCTGAGGGCCGGTTGCGGACGATGAGGGGCCCAAATCGTGGACGACCACATGCTCTCAAGAGGGCGCCTCGCGTGCACGCGCGCGCGCGAGGCGCCCTCCGCTGTAGGAGGAAATGCGATCCGTCGGTGTGCGCTGGTACACCTGTCCGTGTGCTCTGCGAGCTGCGCATCGAAAACCTGCTCCTCATCGAACGGGCCGAGCTCACGCTCGCGCCGGGCTTGAACGTGCTCACCGGCGAGACGGGAGCGGGCAAGACCGTGCTCGCGAACGCCCTGGACCTATTGATGGGAGGTCCCGCCCGCCCCGGGCGCTCTCACCCGGGAATCGTGCGACCCGGCTGCGAGGAGGCCTACGTCGAGGGCGTCTTCGCGGTGCCGGAGCGCATGCAAGCCGAGATCGCCGACTGCCTGCCGGAGAACCTTCGAGCCTCCGGCGCGCAGGGAGAGCTGATCCTCGCGCGTCGCGTGAGCGCCGACGGCCGCACACGCGCTTACCTGAACGGTCGTGGCGCCACCGTCGGAGACCTGCGCGAGCTCGGGGCGCGACTGATCTCCTTCTACGGGCAGCACGAGCACCGCAAGCTGGTGCTGGCGAGCGCGCAGCTTCAGATGCTCGACGAGGTGTGCGGGCCCGAGCACGCCGAACGGCTGCGCGCGTGCGCGGCCGCCTATCGCGAGACGCGCAGGCTACAGGACGAGCTCGAGCGCCTGGGGGAGCTCGCGCTCTCCCGCGAGCGCGAGCTGGAGCTGCTCGAGCACGAGCTCTCCGAGATCGACGCCGCCGCGCCCGAGGAGGATGAGCATCGCGCCCTGCTCGCCCGCCGCGAGCGTCTGCGACGCGTGGAGGGGCTGCGCTCGGCGGCCGGCACGGCGGCGGACGCGCTCGCTCCCGAGTCGGGCGAGGGTCCGGGCGCCGCCCATCTGGCGGCCGCGGGCGCCGCGAGCCTGGAGACGATCGCCGGGGTGGACGCAGAGCTCGACGCGCTCGCGGCGCGCTGCCGGACATTGGCGATCGAGGCACAGGACCTGGCGGGCGACTTGCATGGATACCGCGAGGGCGTCGAGGCCGAAGACGGCTCGCTTGAGGCCGTCGAAGAGCGGCTCGCGGCCCTTGATCGCCTGATTCGCAAGCACGGTGGCACGATCGCGACGGTCCTCGAGCACGCAGAGCAGGCGCGTGCGCGTCGAGACGAGCTGCTCGGCGCGCAGGGCGCCCAAGAGCACGCGGGCGAGCTGCTCGCGGCCGAACGGGACGTGCTCGAGCGCCACGTTCGCGAGCTGCGCGCAAGCCGCGAAAGCGCGGCCGCCTCGCTCGCCGAAGGCGTGCGCGAGCAATTGGCGGCGCTCGCTATGCCGGATGCGACGTTCGAGATCGCGTTGACTGCGACGGCCGCGAAGTCGAGCGGGGGGGACGCGGTCGAGTTCACGATCGCGCCGAACCCGGGCATGGCGGCGACGCCGTTGCGGGAGACGGCTTCCGGGGGCGAGCTTTCGCGTGTGATGCTCGCGCTCACCAGCGCATGCGACGAAGCGACGAAGCCGGGCGCGGGCTCGCCGAAGTCGACGCTCGTGTTCGACGAGGTCGACGCCGGCATCGGCGGGCACACCGCCCGTGCGGTCGGCGAGCGGCTGCAGAGCCTCGCGCGGGGCAGGCAGGTCGTGTGCATCACCCACCTTCCGCAGATCGCCTCGCTCGCCGCCCGCCACTTCTCGATCGCGAAGGACACGGCGGCCGATGTGACGGTCGCAAGCGTCGTGCAGCTCGACGAGAGCGCGATCGTGGGCGAGCTCGTGCGAATGCTCGGCGCCGACGAGCAGGACGGGGCGGCCAGACAGCACGCCCAAGACCTGCGCCGCGCCGCCTGACAGGGCCTTTCGAGTTACCCTCGAACACTGATGGCCGCGACCCGGCAGCCGCCCGGCACGATTGCACCCGCCTTCGGGGCTTTGCGCGCGCCCTCGCGCGAGGTCAGCGGGCCGGTGCGGCTCGGGCGCAAGACGAAGCTGCTGGTGAGGCATCTCGTGGCGGGCGACATCGCGGTGATCGACCATCTCGACATCGACCGCGTGTCGGCTGAGGAGCTGATTGCCGCCGGCGCGGCGGCCGTGCTCAACTGCCGCGCCTCGACAAGCGGCACATATCCCAACCTGGGACCGCAACTGCTCGTCGAAGCGGGCGTGCTGCTTGTGGATCTGCCCGACGACTCGCTCTTCCGGTCGCTCTCCGACGGCGATCCGGTGACCGTGCGCGCGGCCGGGTCGGGCCCCGCCGGCGAGGTGCTCTACCGGGGCCGGCCGCTTGTGAGAGGAGAGGTGCTCGACCTGGCGCGGGTGCGCGCCGACACGGAGGCCCGCCGGCGCGAGATCGGCGAGGCGCTCGAGCGCTTCGCGCACAACACGATCGAGCACATGCGCGAGGAGCGCGAGCTGCTGGCGGGCCGCATCGACCTGCCGCGTTTTCGCACCGACTTCCGCGACCGCTCGGCGCTCGTGGTGGTGCGAGGCGTGGACCATCAGCGTGACCTGCGCGCGCTGCGGCCGTTCATCAGGGACACGCGGCCCGTGCTCGTGGCGGTCGACGGCGCCGCCGACGCGCTGCTGGAGGTTGGCCTGCGGCCCGACATGATCGTGGGCGACATGGACTCCGCGGGCGAGCCGGCGCTGCTCGCCGCGCGCGAGGGCGGAACCGAGCTCGTGGTGCACTCCTATCCCGACGGGCGAGCTCCGGGTAGGCGCCGCCTCGAGGAGCTCGGGGTACCATTCAAGCTCGTGCCGGCGCCCGGCACGAGCCAGGACGTGGCGATGTTGATCGCGGCCGAGAAGGGGGCGAGGCTGATCGTGACCGTGGGCTCGCAGTTCAACCTCGTCGAGTTCCTCGACCGCAACCGCGAAGGCATGTCCTCCACCTTCCTGACGCGTTTGCGAATCGGCGAGATCCTGGTCGACGCAAAGGGCGTCAGCAGGCTGTACCGCCCGATGCCGGGCCTCGCCCCGCTGATCGTTGTGATCCTCGCGGGAGTGATCGCCCTGATGGCGGTCGTCTGGATGACCCCCGCGCTGCGCGACGTCGTGGACCTGCTATGGCTCAAGCTCCAACTGCTGTTCGGTTCCGCCGGCTGAGCGCGTCCCGTAAATGTTCGACTATCGCTATCACGCGCTCTCGCTTGCCGCCGTCCTGTTCGCGCTCGCCGTGGGCGTGCTGATCGGAGTGGCGATCGGCGACTCGAACCTCGTCTCCTCGGCCCAGAACGGGATCGTGCGGAATCTGCGCTCTGAAGTGAGGGGCTCGCAGCACAACCTCGAACAGCTCGACTCGCGACTCTCAGAACAGGAAGCGCTCGCCACCGATCTCTGGCCATTCGCGGTACACGGAGTGCTTAGCGGGAGGAGCATAGGCCTGGTGTTCCTGGGCGGCTCCTCCGACAAGATCGACGCGCTCGTACGCGACGGCGTCGGAGAGGCGGGGGGCAGTGTGAAGGCGGTGGTTGCGATACGCGAGCCGCTCGACACCGCCGGTGTCGCGGCGCAGGCGACCGGCTACCGCTACACGGCGCTCGCTTCAGAACCCTCGCTTGTGAGGCAGTTCGGGGTGCGCATGGGCAAGCAGCTCCTCAGCGGGGGACGGTTGCTCGAACACGTGCAAACGAGGCTGCTCAGCTCCTACGACGGGGAACTGGGCAAGCTGGAAGGACTCGTGGTCGTGCGCGCCGACCCGGCGGGCATGAGCGAACAGGTGGCGAAGAGCACCGCCGAATTCGAGTCGGGCCTGATCGCCGGGGTCGCCTCCGAGCGGGTGCCCGCGGTGGGGGTGGAGCTGAGCGGCGCGGAACCGTCACAGGTCCCGTGGTACAAGGCCGAAAACCTGGCGAGCGTGGACGACCTGGAGACGATCGCGGGACGCGCGGCGCTGGCGTTCGCGCTCGCCGGGGACCGCGGAACATATGGGAAGAAGTCGACCGCCGACGCCCTGCTGCCCTCCGCCGTGAGCTCATCCGGCCGGCACTGAGCGCCTGACCCGCCGCCCCGAGCCGGTCCGCGCATGCCCGGCTCCCTTGGCGCACGTCCGCGCCGGCCGCTAACTTGCGCCGGTGCATGCGCTTCCCTTCGTGCTCGCCGCCGCCGCCGCCGCGGTCCTGGCGCCACCGCTGCTGCGCGCGCTGAGAGAGAACGGGCACGTCAAGGCCAACTACCGGGAGCGGGACGTCGCGTTTCCCTTCGGCGTGTTGAGTGTGGCGGGCGCGCTTGTAGCGCTCGCGCCGCTCGCGCTGCTCGATCGGCTCGAAGTGACAACGATCTTCTACCCGGGGACTTCCACGGTGGTCGTGTACGCCCTCGGAGTCGCATTCCTGGGCCTCGT
The DNA here is from genome assembly GCA_963729925.1 of uncultured Solirubrobacterales bacterium. Taxonomy (GTDB): domain Bacteria; phylum Actinomycetota; class Thermoleophilia; order Solirubrobacterales; family Solirubrobacteraceae; genus Palsa-744. The sequence continues at coordinate 227,183 of CAVSPS010000011.1, forward strand.
CGACGACACGCTCGGAGACCAGGCGCGTGGCTGGCGCGGCCACGGCCGAGCGGTGCTGCGGAGGGGAGTATCCACCGGGGCTCTGAAGGCGGCCGGCTCGCTCGGGCTGGCGCTGTACGTGACGAACTACTTCGAGCTTTCCGTCGGACGATGGCTTCTTGCGAGCGCCGTGCTGGTGCTCGCCACGAACGTTTTCAACCTGCTGGATCTGCGCCCCGGGCGGGCGACGAAGGTGTTCGTGCTGCTCGGCGCGGGGCTCACGATCGGCGCGGCGAGCTTGCGGGCGCTGTGGACGCTCGGGCTGTTCGTCGGCCCTGCCCTCGTGGCCGGGCTGTACGACCTGCGCGAGCGGGCGATGCTGGGCGACACCGGCGCCAACCTGCTGGGCGCGATCGCCGGATTGTGGATCGTGCTCACGCTGTCGGCGGCGGGACAGGCGGTCGCGCTCGCATTGCTAATGGTGGTTACGGTTTACGGGGAGCTGCGCTCGATCTCGGCGCTCGTGGAGAAGGTGCCGCTGCTGCGCGGGCTAGACTCCTGGGGCGTACCTCGATGACCTCGCCTCACTCCGACCGCCACGCACAGGCTCCGGCCAAGACCCGGTTCATCTTCGTAACCGGCGGCGTGGTGTCCTCGCTGGGGAAGGGCATCGCCGCGGCGTCGATCGGACGACTGCTCGTGGCGCGCGGGCTGACGGTGGGGTTGCAGAAGTTCGACCCCTACATCAACGTCGATCCGGGCACGATGTCCCCGTATCAGCACGGCGAGGTGTTCGTCACCGAGGACGGCGCGGAGACCGACCTCGACCTCGGCCACTACGAGCGCTTCACCGACTCCAACACGTCTCGCGCCTCCAACGTGACGGCAGGCGGCATCTACGACACTGTCATCCGCCGCGAGCGTCGAGGCGACTACCTGGGCGGGACCGTGCAGGTGGTGCCGCACATCACCGACGAGATCAAGCAGCGCATCGCTCTGATCGCCGAGTCCACCGACGTGGATTTCGTGATCACCGAGATCGGCGGGACGGTGGGCGACATCGAGTCGCTTCCCTTCCTGGAGGCGATCCGCCAGTTCCCCGTGGACGTGGGCAGGCGTCGCTGCATGTTCATTCACCTCACGCTCGTCCCCTACATCGGCCACGCGGGCGAGTTGAAGACCAAGCCGACGCAGCATTCGGTCAACGAGCTGCGGAGGATCGGCATAGCGCCCGACATGCTCATGTGCCGCTCCGAGGGAGCGCTCTCCCAGGAGATTCGCAAGAAGATTGCCCTGTTCGCGAGTCTCCCGGCCGACGCGATCGTCTCGGCGCGGGACGTCGACAACATCTACAAGGTGCCGCTCTCCTTTCGCGAGCAGGGGGTCGACGACTTCATCCTCGACCACTTCGGCGTGGAGGCGCCCGCGCCGGACCTGTCGAAGTGGCAGGAGCCGATCGAGCGGGCCGAGCAGGCGCAGCGCACGGTTCGCATCGCGCTCGTGGGCAAGTACGTGCAGCTCGCGGACGCCTACCTGTCGGTCTCCGAGGCGCTGCGCCATGCCGCGGCGCTCCAGGGCAGCACTGTGCGGATCGACTGGATCGACTCCGAGCGCTTGGAGGTCGGCAACGCCGCCGACGAACAGGATCGTCGCGCCGCGCGCGAGCTGATCGAGAACGCCGACGGGATACTCATCCCGGGGGGCTTCGGCGGTCGCGGGGTCGAGGGCAAGATCGCGGCGGCGCGCGTCGCGCGCGAGCGACGCATCCCATACCTTGGGATCTGCCTCGGCATGCAGATCGCGGTGGCTGAGTTCGCGAGGCACGTCGCCGGGATGGAGGGCGCCAACTCGACCGAGTTCGACATCGAGACGCCCTATCCGGTGATCGACCTGCTTCCCGAGCAGAAGGAGGTGGCCGATCTCGGCGGGACGATGCGTCTCGGGGCCGACCCGATCAAGCTCCACGACGGCTCCAAGGTCAGGGAGGCCTATGGCGAGGCGGTCGTGTATGAGCGTCATCGTCATCGCTACGAGGTGAACAACCTGCTGCGCAAGCGCCTGCAGAGCGCGGGCCTGCGCATCTCGGGAACCTCCCCCGACGAGCGTTTGGTCGAGGTGGTCGAGCTCGACGATCACCCGTTCTTCGTGGCTTCGCAGTTCCATCCCGAGTTCAAGTCGCGCCCGGAGCGCCCCGCCCCGCTGTTTCGGAGCTTCGTGGCCGCCGCGCTGGCGCAGACAGACGCGCGCTCCGCAGGCGATCGGACGCTCGCCGGCCGATCGTGAGCGCGGAGCTGCCGGCCGGCGAGCGCCCTGAGCCGCGCGGCGCCCTGCGCGTACAAGCGCTCTTCAAGGTCTCCGGAGAGCAGGCGGCGCAGGCTGTGGCGGCCAAGATGATCGACAGGGCGCACGAGATCGCCAACCTGCCGGACTGCGAATGCGACGTGGACGTGAGCGTCGAGTGGGAGCCTGCTCCCGGGCATCCCGCCAAGCGATAGCTTCCGAGGGCAGATGCTGAAGCTCCGCCGAGCCACCGTCGTGGAGGCCCATGTCGCCCGCGGCCCAGAGCAGGATCTCCTCGTCGAGCTGGAGGACGGCGCGCGCCGTCCCGCGATCGCCGACGTGGGGCTGCTCGGGCGCAGCGAGGCGGGCGACGAGGTGATCGTCAACGTGCAGGCCCGCGACTTGGGCCTCGGGTCGGGCGGTTTCGACATCGTGCACGTCAACCTCACACGCGGTCTCGCCGCGGAAAGCAATGAAGGTCCCGCCCACCCGCATGTGATGAAGCTCAACTACACGAGCCTGCAACACGCGGTGGAGCCGGTCGAGGACACCCAGACGGGCGCATCCTCGCGGGCACACCCTGAAGGGCGCACCCATCCGAGCACACCCTCTGGGGCGCAGGCAGGCAGGCAGGCAGGCGAGCGGCTCGAACTGCCGCTGGAGCGCCCGGTCGGGGTGCTCGCGTTGCACGGCCAGCTCGCCGCGGTCGCGTGGGCGTTCGCGCAGGCGCGGCCCGATTGCCGGCTCGGCTTCGTCCAGACGCCGGGAGGGGCGCTGCCGGGCGGTCACTCGCGCATCGTGCGCACGCTGCGCGAGCGCGGCCTGCTCGCCGGTCACCTCACCGCCGGTGCTGCATACGGCGGCGAGGGAGAGGCGGTGAGCACCGCAGGAGCGCTGCACCACGGGTTGCGCACGCTGGGCTGGGATGCCGTCGTGTGCGGCCCGGGGCCGGGGATCGTCGGGTCGAGCTCTCCGCTCGGCCACGGTGGAATGTACGCGCTCGACTCGGCTCACACGGCGCTCGCGCTCGGCGCCCCCACGCTGCTCGTGGCGCGCATGTCCTCGGCTGACCCGCGCCCGCGCCACCGGGGCATCTCCCACCACACGCTCACGGTGCTCGACCTGCTGCTCGAGCCGGTGACGGTGGCGCTGCCCGCCGGGATCCGCTCGCCGGTGGGCGCGGACCTCCGCGCGCGGCTCGGTTCGGTGTTCGCCGGATCGGCCGAGCGCGGCAGGCCGCAACTGGAGCTCGAGGTGGATAGGCCCGCGCGCATGGCCCACCATGACTGGCGACGAGCGCCCGTGGATCTGCCGGAGTACCAGGCGAGCGGGTTGCCGGCCGAGACGATGGGCCGCGTGCTGGTCGAAGATCCGCTGTTCTTCGGCGCGGCGCTCGCCGGTGGGGTCGTGCTCGCCGAGCTGTGCGAGCGGTGAGAGTGGGCTTGCACGGCCAAGGAGCCTTCGCGGGAGAGGCGAAGTCAACTGTGTGGCCCACTCTCCCACCCTTGCCGCCGTCGAGGGGCCACGCTTCGAGCAGCTGACACTCGACTTCCTCGCCTATCTGGAGCTGGAGCGGGGGCTGTCGCGCAACACGCTCGGCGCCTACCGGTCCGATCTCGGACAGCTGGGTGACTTTCTCGAGCGTCGCCGCGTCTGTTCGCTCGACGCCGAGCACAGCGACCTCGCGGCGTTCCTCTCGGAGCTCGCCGGCGGTGGCGAGGACCGCCCGCCGGTGGCGGCGGCCACGCTTCAGCGCAAGGCGGCGTGCCTGCGCTCCTTCTACCGCCATCTGCGACGCGAGGGGCTCATCGACCACGATCCGACCGCCGATCTTCGTGGACCGCCGAAGACCAAGCGGCTGCCGAAGGTGCTCTCGCGGGAGCAGGTGGCGAAGCTGGTGGCGCAGCCGAAGGGAATGGAGCCGCTCGCGCTGCGCGACAGGGCCCTGCTGGAGGTGATGTACGCGTGCGGCCTGCGCGTGTCGGAGGCGATCGGCCTGCGGCTCGGAGACGTGGAGGAGGAGGAAGGCATGCTGCGCGCGCGGGGAAAGGGCTCCAAGGAACGGATCGTGCCGGTGGGGCGCGAGGCTGTGGCGGCGCTCCGGCTGTACGGCAGACGCGGACGCCCGCGGCTGGTGGGCGCGCGGGTGGAGACCCACCTGTTCGTCAACCATCGCGGGTCGGGACTCACGCGGCAGGGGCTCTACAAGATCATCCAGGGCCATGCGCGCGGAGCGGGGCTCTCGGAGCGCATGAGCCCGCACACGCTGCGCCACACTTTCGCGACGCATCTGCTCGCGGGCGGCTGCGATCTGCGCTCGTTGCAGGAGATGCTCGGTCACGCCGACCTGGCGACCACGCAGATCTACACGCACCTGTCGGCGGAACGCCTCAAGGACGCCTACTTCGGGGCCCATCCCCGCGCGCATATGCGACCCACCGACACGCGGGCCTGACCGGCGTGCATATGCGAGCCATGGCCACACGGGCCTGACCGGCGTGCATATGCTGGGGCGCTCAGATGCCCGAGCTTCCCGAGGTGGAGACGATCAGGCGCCAGCTCGCGCCGCTGGTTGAGGGGCGCAGGCTCGAGCGCGTCGAGATCCTCGACGCGCGCTGGTGCAGGCCGCTCGCGCCACGCGAAATGCAGGATGCCCTTCAAGGACGCGAAGTGGAGCGACTGGGACGGCGCGGCAAGTACCTGGTGTGGAGCCTCAGCGACGACGTCCACCTCGCCCAACACCTGCGCATGACCGGCACGGTGCTGTGCAATCCGGATCCGCGGCAGAAGCATGTACGCGTGCGGATCGAGCTGGTGGCTCACGCGGGAAGCCGCCGCCGGCCGGCGGCAGGCGCTCGCAGGTGTCGTCTGGCGATCGTGGACCCGCGCAGGTTCGGCACCGGGGAGCTGCTGCTCGGGGGCGATGCGCTCGACGCCTTCTTCGACGCGCGTCTGGGCTTGGAGCCGTTGGACGAGCGTTTCACGGTCGAGCACCTGCGCGCGCTCGCGCGCGGGCGCACGGCCCCGATCAAGGCGTTCCTGCTCGACCAGCGCAGGATGGCGGGCGTGGGGAACATCTATGCGGACGAGGCGCTTCACCGTGCCGGAATCCATCCGTCGCGTCCCGCCGGGCGACTGAGCGCAGACCAGCATGAGCGGCTGCGCGAGGCGCTGGTGTGGGCGCTGCAAGCCGGCATCGAGGCGCGCGGGGCCACGATCGACGACTTCCGCCACGTGGACGGCGTGTGGGGCTCCTTCCAGGACCGCTTCCAGGTGCACCGGCGCGAGGGGGAGCCGTGCGCGCGCTGCGGCGCCACGATCGTGAAGCTGGTGGTGGCGGGGCGAGGGACCTACGTGTGCGAGACGTGCCAGCCGCCGCCGCGCGGGGCCGGTACGGCTAGGCGGCGACCAGCTCGTCGAGGTGGCCGCTCTCCGCGGCGTTGAGCGTCTCGGCGTAGCCGCCGAGCAGCTCGTCGCCGATGAGCACCTGGGGGAAGGTCATCATCCCGGTGCGATTGGCCAGCTCGACTCGCCCGGCGGGGTCCTTCGACAAGTTCACTTCGGAGAACTCCAACCCATGCGCCTTCAAGATGCCCTTGACGCGGGCACAGAACGAGCACGGCTCGGTCGTGTAGACCGTGATGGGACTCTGCATTTGACTCATTACTTCATAAAGTATAGCAAGGGGTACGCCGCCGTCGACCGTACACTCGGCCGGTGGGCGGACTTGTGAAGAGCGACGCGGTGGTGTTGCGCTCGATGCGCTACGGCGAGGCCGACAGGATCCTGCACGTCTATACGCCGCACCGTGGCAGGGTGAGCGCTATAGCGAAGGGGGTGCGCCGTGCGCGCAGCCGCTTCGGGGGCCGGTTGGAGCCGTTCTTCCGCTTGCAGATCGAGTTGCACGAAGGCCGCGGCGAGCTGCTGACGGTGACCGGTGCGCAGACAGTCAACGGCCATCCGAGCCTGCGAGGCGACGCGCACGCGCTCGACGCGGCGGCGCGGGCGTGCGACGCCGTGGGGCGGCTGTTCGAGACCTCAGAGCCCCATCCGGGCGTGTTCAACCTGCTGTGCCGCAAGCTCTCGCTGCTGGACGAAGACCCTGCGGGCGCCACGCGCGCGAGCGCGCTCGCGTTCCGCCTGAAGCTGCTCGTGGCGGCGGGGCTCGCGCCCCAGCTCGGTTCGTGCGCGTGCTGCGGCGAGCACGAGCATCTCGTCGGCTTCTCGGGCGCCGCCGGGGGAGTGGTGTGCGGCGCGTGCTGGCCGTCCGAGTCTTCCGTCGAGACTCGGACGGTGGGGGCGTTCCCGCTGGGCGAGCAGGCGCACGCGTTCATGGTGGAGGCGCTCGGACGTCCGTTGAACGAGGCGCCGGAGGGCGAGGAGCGCGCGCTTGGCCAGGTGGAGCACGCGGTGGCGGAGACGCTCGAGCACCACGCGCACCTGCGATTGATGCCCGCGATGGCGCGCCGCGCGCAGGCGCGGACGCCCCTCGCCGTTGAGATGAGCGCTGAGGCGCTGCCACGAGCGGCCGTTTGAGCGCGAGCGTCCCACATGGGGCGAGCCGGCCGCACGCACTGCCACAATCGGGGGTGTGAGCGTCGCGAGAGATACCGAGCTCCTCGCCGCAGCCTTCGCCGCCCGCCACCGGAAGATGGAGGAGCGGGAGCTCTCGACGCTTGCGGCGCGGTCCTACCCGGCAGTGAGGATGCGTGAGGAGGAGGACTGCGGGCTGCGAACCCCCTTCCAGCGCGATCGCGACCGGATCGTGCATTGCAAGGCCTTCAGGCGCCTCACCCACAAGACGCAGGTGTTCGTGGCGCCGCTGGGCGACCACTATCGGACGCGCCTGACCCACACGCTCGAGGTGACAACCATCTCGCGCACGGTGGCGCGCGCGCTTGGCCTCAACGAGGATCTGGTGGAGGCGATCGGCCTCGGCCACGATCTCGGTCACCCGCCGTTCGGGCACATCGGGGAGGAGGCGCTCGACGCCTGCTTGAAAGAGCGCTTCGGGCGCGAGTTCCGCCATTACGAGCACTCGCTGCGCGTCGTCGACGTGCTCGAGCGCGACGGCGGAGGGCTCAACTTGACAGCGCAGGTGCGCGAGGGGATCGCCGGGCACTCCAGCCGCGCGCCGCTGCCGCAGACGCTCGAGGGGCGGATCGTGCGAGTGATAGATCGGGTGGCGTACATCAACCACGACATCGACGACGCGATCAGGGCGGGGCTGTTGCGCGAGGAGGAGCTGCCTGGGCGGCCGATAGCGGTGCTCGGGTCGACAGGGTCGCAGCGAATCGACGCGCTCGTGCACGACATGGTGGAGCACTCGGCGCGCGAGGGAGACATCGTGCAGGGGCCCGAGGCGGGGCCGGCGATGGCGGAGCTGCGGAAGTTCATGTTCGAGCGGGTGTACCTCGGGCCCGCCGTGCGGGCCGAGCACGCCCGCATCTCCAAAGTCGTGCGCACGCTGTTCGAGCACTACGTCGAGCATCCCGAGCTGCTGCCCGACGAGGGCGGCGCGGCGGGGGCCGGGCTGGCCGAGCGGGTCACCGACTACGTCGCGGGGATGACCGATCGCTATTGCATCCGGGAGTACACCGACCTGGAAGTGCCGCGCGACCGATTGACGGTCGACGTGACCGCCAATCGGCCAGCGCGCTGATATGACGGGGATCGGCCGCTGACGCGGCCTGTGGCGTGCTCGCGGGGGCAATTGCGGCTAGCGTAGGCGCGATGGCCCGCTACACACCGGACTCGCGCGATCGGGTGCGCGACGCGATCGACTTCGTGGAGCTCGTGAACACGCGCACGGAGCTGCGCAGGGCTGGCCCGCGCAGCTACGAGGGGCTGTGCCCGTTCCACGACGAGCGCACCCCCTCGTTCAGCGTGGAGCCGGTGGAGAAGGTGTACTACTGCTTCGGCTGCCAGGCTTCGGGCGACGTGTTTACGTTCGTGCAGGAGACCGAGGGCGTGGACTTCAAGGGCGCCCTGGAGCTGCTGGCGGACAGAGCCGGCATCGAGCTCCAGGTGGAACGCGAGGACCCGCGCGAAGCCGAGCGCCGCGCGCGGCGGGGGCGGTTGCTGGAGCTGCTGTCGCGGACCACCGCCTACTACGAGCGTTACCTGTGGGAGTCTGAGGAGGCGGCGCAGGCGAGAAGCTATCTGGAGGGTCGCGGGCTCGGCGAGGAGATCTGCAAGGAGTTTCGCGTGGGCTACGCGCCCAGCGCATGGGACCGCGTGCTGGTCGCGTCCCGGCGTCAGGGGTTCTCCGAGCAAGAGCTCTACGAGACGGGCCTCGCGCAACGCTCGCAGGAGCGGGGAGGCCTGTATGACCGCTTTCGCGCTCGCATCATGTTCCCGCTGGCCGACATGCGCGGTCGGGTGCTGGGCTTCGGGGCGCGCGCGATGAGCGAGGGGCGGGGGCCAAAGTACCTGAACACCTCAGACAACGACGTCTACCACAAGGGTCGCCATCTCTACGGCGCGGATCTGGCGCGCGCGCACGCGGCCAAGGCTGGGGAGGCGATCGTGTGCGAGGGGTACACCGACGTGATCGCGCTTCACCAGGCTGGCTTCAGGAACGCCGTGGGGTTGATGGGCACCGCGCTCACCGACGAGCAGGTGGGCGAGCTGGGACGGCTGGCCCAGACGGTGCTGCTGGCGCTGGACGCCGACAGCGCGGGGCAGGAGGCGATGTTGAAGGCCTCGAGGTTGGCGGCGCGGCGCAAGCTCGAGCTGCGCGTGGTGGAGCTGCCGGAGGGAGCCGACCCGGCCGAGCTCGTCCAGCGTGGCGGAGCGGAGGCCGTACAAGAGGCCGTAGAACGGTCGGCGCCGTTCGTGAGGTTTCGCGTAGAGCGCGCGCTCGCGGGCGGCGACGACACGAGCCCCGAGGGTCGCGACCGGATGATCGCCGAGCTGAGACCGGTGTTCGCGACGCTGCCGCCGAGCGCGATGCGCATGGAGCTCACCAGGCTCGTGTCGGGGCGGCTGGGCTTGAGCGAGGGACTCGCCGAGTCGCTGCTCGCGGGGGGCGGACGGCACGCAGGCGCGGAGGCGGGCTCGCGGGCCGGACGGGTGCTGGCGGGACGGGAGGACACCGAGCGCGCGTTCCTCGCTCAGTGCATCGCCGCGCCCGAGCACGGGCAGCGCGCGCTCGAGGAGGTCGACCTCGAGGGGGTGTTCACGAGCGATCTCTTGCGCCGGGCGGCAGCGCATCTGAAGGGGGGTTATCTCGCCGAGCCGCTGAAAGGCGTGGAGGACGAGGACCGCGAGATGGTGGGCCTGCTCGCCGAGCTCACGGTGGAAGCGGGACGCTGGCCGGTGTCCGAGCGCTCCACCAAGCCCGCGATGCTGGAGGTACAGCAGCTCCAGCTCCAGCTCGCGGCGATCGACCGCCGCATACACGCCGCGCGCGCGCAGGGCGCGGGCGAGGTGAGCGATCTGGCGCGCCGCCGCGGCGAGGTCAAGCAAGAGTTCGACCGGGCGCAGGAGCGGGCGTTGGCGGAGAGCGGCGCGGAGGTTTAGGTCGCCTCGCTACCAGGCACAGGCGAACACCGGTTCGTTTTTCCGTCCGACCCATAGTAGACAATACAGTGCATGGATCGCGCGCTATTGGAGGAGTCCCTGGGGCAGGGACTGTCCCTTGCTGAGATCGGCAGGCGTGCGGGACTGCACGAATCGACGGTCGGCTACTGGATAAAGAAGTATGAGTTCACGGCTCCCAACCGCGACAAGCACACGGCGAAGGGCGGCCTGGAACGATGCGATCTGGAGAAGCTGGTCGACACGGGCGCTTCTATCGCTGAGATAGCGGAGAAGGTCGAACGGAGCAAGGCGACTGTGCGCCACTGGCTTAAGAAGTACGGCCTGCAGACGCAGGCTCCGTCCGGAGCGCCGTCGCGGCCCGGTGTCGATCAAGCTCGGGCTAGCGGACAGGCCGAACCCGTCTTGGAATGTCCCCAACACGGGAACGTCCGACACATTCTGGAAGGCCGTGGCTACTACAGGTGTCGTCAATGTCGGATCGAGGCCGTCGTTCGTCGCCGGCGCAAGGTCAAGGAGACTCTGGTGGCGGAGGCCGGCGGGAAGTGCCGCCTGTGTGGCTACAGCCGGTGTCTTGGCGCGCTCGAGTTTCATCATCTCGACCCGACGACCAAGAAGTTCGGACTGTCACGACGCGGTGCGCGTAGCATCGCGATGTTGCGCTCTGAGGCGCGGAAGTGTGTGTTGCTCTGCTCCAATTGCCACGCCGAGGTCGAGGCGGGCGCTGCAGAGCTTCCGTAAGATGTCAGTGGCTATCGTGTCTCAGGGGTAGCACGATCCGGGGTGGCGCAATGGCAGCGCGAGCGACTGTTAATCGCTAGGTTGTGGGTTCGAGTCCCACCCCCGGAGTCTTCTCCCGCCAGCCCCTCAATGAGGGCAGTTGCGCGAGCGCCGGCATCGTGAGTCGAGGACCACGTGGCGAACGAGCAGGCCCGCTCGCGGATGAACTCGTCGGCGATGACGCGCTCAACTGCCTGCCGAACCGGCCGCGGTGAGATGAAGCGCCGGGGCAGGCGGACGCCGGCGCCCGCCCATGCGAGGCGGGCGGCGTTCTCGTTCATGTCGCCTGCGACTGGACAGGCGACGACCGGAACGCCGGAGGCGAGCGCGCGCGCGAGGGTGCCGTGGCCGGCGTGGCAGACGACGGCGTCGCAGAGGGGCAGGGTGCGGGCGTAGGAGAGCCAGTCGACGACGCGCGCGTTGGCGGGTACCGGCAGGGGACGCGAGGGCAGACGGCGGTTCCAGGTCGCTAGCACGCGCAGGGGAGCGTCGGCGAGGCCGCGCAGGGCGGCGTGGAGCAGCCGGTGGTGGGGGTCCTGGGAGGTGGAGGGGGCGATGAGGACGAGCGGGGCGTCGCCGGGCGGCAGGGGTATGTCTTCGGCGGGGGGCTCCCAGAGCAGGGGTCCGACGACGTGGACGTGGGAGGGCCAGGCGCGGGGGTACTCGAGCTGCGGGAAGGTGGCGACGAGCGCGAGCTGACGGCTTGTGCCGCCGTGAGTGTGGGCGAGCGGCGGCAGGCCGACCTGTGCGCGCGTGCGGTTGAGCGCGAGGCGCCCGTTCTCGAGCCCCCGGCGGACGGGCAGATGCGCGTGGTGCCAGAGCGCGCGGCCGAGGCGGGTGCGGGGCAGGAGCGCGCCGAAGGAGTAGATCGGGAAGCCTTGACCCGCTTCGGGGTGGACGTGGGGGACGAGCGTGGCGCGCGGGATGCCGGCGAGCTCTCCGGCGAGGGCGGGGCCGAGCGTGAGGATGTCGTGGACGAGGACGTCGGGGCGCAGGTCGCGCACGAGCGGCAGCGTGTCGCGCGTGGTGTAGACGATCGCCTCATAGAAGTCGAGCGGCCGGGGCAGGCCGTCGCGACCCGGGACGGGGATCGGGAACGCGCTGTACTCGGGCGCGGGGGTGAACGCGAGGCCCTCTGCCTCGATTGGCGAGCGCCAGCGCTCCCATGTTTGCAGCGTGACGTCGTGGCCGCGCGCGGCGAGCGAACGGCCGAGCGCGATCATTGGGAACGCGTGGCCGGGGTCGCCGAAGGCGCCGAGCAGGATGCGCAATGGCCGGCGCGGGAGGGTCGCTTGCGGGCTGGTCAAGAGAGAGTGACTGTGGCCCACATCGCACGCCACTTCCAATCCCCCAAAAACTCGCCGGGCTTCAGACGGCGGCCAGCTCTGCAACCAGGCGCAGCTGGGCGAGGCGGTCGTCCTTGGTGAAGGCGATGGGCGTGATGCCGAGCGTGCCGACACCGGCGTCGCGGTAGACGGAGATGCGCTCGCGTACCACATCCTTGGGGCCGCAGAGCGAGACGGTGTCGATGAGCGCGTCGGGAATCGCGGCCATGGCCTCCTCGCGCTTGCCTTCGAGGTAGAGGTCTTGGATGACTTTGGCCTCGGCCTGGAAGCCGTAGCGGCAGACGAGGTTGTTGTAGAAGTTCTGGGCGCGCGAGCCCATGCCGCCGACGTAGAGGGCGATGAAGGGACGCATGGCGTTGCGTGCGCCCTCCAGGTCGTCGGTGACGAAGACGTTGACCGTAGGCGCGATGTCGAAGCCCTCGAGCGAGCGGGCGGCGCGGGCGGCGCCTTCCTGCAGGAGCGGGCGCAGCTCGGAGACGTGCTCGGGCGAGAACAGGGTCGGGATCCAGCCGTCGGCGATCTCGCCCGCCAGCGCGGTGTTCTTCGGGCCGATCGCGGCGAGGTAGATGGGGATGCGCTCTTGGACGGGGGAGATAGTGAGCTTGAGCGCCTTGCCGGGGCCGTCGGGGAGCGGGAGCTCGAGCGTGTCGCCGTGGAACTCGACGCGCTCCCGCGCGAGCGCCATGCGCACGACGGCGACGTACTCACGGGTGCGCTGGAGCTGGCGGGCGAAGCGCTGCCCATGCCAGCCCTCGGCGACCTGCGGACCGGAGGAGCCGATGCCGAGGATCATGCGCCCGCCCGAGAGCTGGTCGATCGTGGCGGCGGTCATGGCGGTCATGGCGGGGCTGCGACCGGGCATCTGGAAGATCCCGGAGCCGAGTCTTATCTTCGACGTTTGACCCGCAAGCCAGCCGAGCACGGTCGCGGAGTCCGAGCCGTAGGCCTCCGCGGTCCAGACGGAGTCGTAGCCGAGACGCTCGGCCTCGTGGACGATTTCAAGCTGATCCTGTGAGCTGAGGCCGAGGCCCCAGTAGCCGATATGCACGCCGAGCTTCATGTGGGTTCCTTTCAACTGAACGGGGTGGGGGCTTTGGGGGATGGGTGGGAGACAACGGCGCTCGCCGCCGCAGGTGGCTCGCGTGGCCGGTCACCGCGCGAGCGCGACGGGGAGGGGGGCTCTTTTCGGCGTGATTAGAGGGCGTCGCCGGGTCGAACGAACATCATCTCAGGTACCACGCAGGCGGGGGAGACGCGCAGCATGAAGCGCACGGCCTCGGCGATGTCCTGCGGGCGGATCATCTCCTCGGCCGCGATCTGGGACTTGACGAAGTCGGTCATGGGGGTGTCGACGAAGGCGGGGCAGAGGGCGGTGGACTTGATGCCGGAGGAGCCGAGCTCCTTGTTCATCGCTTCGGTGAAGCCGACGACGCCGTGCTTGGTGGATGAGTAGACCGAGAGCCACGCCTCGGCGCGCTTGCCGGAGATGGAGGATGTGTTGACGACCAGAGCGTTGGAGTGCTCAGCGCCGGCCGCCTGGAGCATGGGGAGGCATTCGCGGTAGAAGAGCACGATGGAGCGCAGGTTGACGGAGAGCTGCATGTCGAGGTGTTTGGTTTGGATGTCTCCCACCGGCGCGCCGATGCCCACGCCGGCGTTGTTGACGAGCACGTCGAGCCGGCCGTAGCGCTCGGAGTGGGCGGCGACCACCTTCTGGATCTCGCTCTCCTCGGAGAGGGAGGCGGGAACCGCATGGACGTCGAACCCCTCCGCGGCAAGGCCGTCGACGGCGCTCTGAAGCTTCTCGGGGCGGCGGGCGGCCATCGTGACGCCGTGGCCCTCCTCGGCGAGCACATGGGCGATCGCGAGACCGATGCCGCTCGACGCTCCCGTGACGATCGCTGCGCGCTCTGCCATCTGACGCTCCCCTCGTGGTTGACCGCGATATCAAACCACGGAGCGCTCGCAGACGCGCGGTACCGGAGCTCTCCGACGCACATGACTGACCCGCTGGTAGCTTCTGGGAAGTCGCGAAAGCCGCGACGCGGGCCCGTAGCTCAGTTGGTTAGAGCCGCCGACTCATAATCGGTTGGTCCCAGGTTCGAGTCCTGGCGGGCCCATAGCTCAAGGCCCCTGCTACGGCGGGGTTTTGGCTTGAGAAGGGCACTTCGCGAGCGTGCGAGCGGGGCGGGGGTGCGAACAGAAGTGCGAACACGCCGCATGTCTGGCTGAGGTCGCGCGGGGCGTGGCGGGTGGCGGGCGATCTCCTCGGCGACGGCCTGCGTCGCCACGCACGCCGGCCCGTGTGGGGGGGCGATCACGAGGCGGGCACGGCCGCCGATCAACGCGGAGAGGACGACGTTCGCGTCAGCGACGATTGCGGGAGGCAGCGAAATCGTCCATGACCTCCGACTCGCTGACGCCCTTGGCGGCCAGCTGGGTGCCGATCTGCTCCGAGAGCCGCAGGAAGACCTCGCGGCGGACCTCGACCGGCAGCTCCGGGGTATCCCAAGGCAGGAAGAAGCCCGCGGGGGAGCCTTCGCGGGTGACGAGGATCACGTCATCGGAGCGGAACATCTCAGACGCATGGTCGCGGAAGTCCCGAACGGTCACGACCTTCATGTGGGCACCTTGGTGGTCACAGGCGTATCGTAGCGGAGCGCGCGAGACTGGGAGCGCCAGGCTGCTCGCTTGTCGGGGCATGAAAATCCTTCTTGGAGGGTCTTGTCCGGGTCCGTGATTACGGTCTGGTGACCGGGACAGGGGCTTTCTGGGAGAACGCAGTTGGGCAGGCCGTTTTGGACGATGGGCTTCGAGCCCGTGCATTGTCGGTGGCCGCCCCTGCGACTTGCCCGGGTGTGCTTCGAGCACGTATCGGTCTGTGTCGTTTGCCCGCGGTTCTCCCTTTCTGTCAATTGAGGTGAGGAGGACGAGATGAGAGCGATCGGGAGAGCGATCGGGTTGGACGTGCACCTGGATTTCTGCGAGGTCGCGATCGTGGAGGCTGGTGTAGTGCGCTCGGCGGGTCGGATCGAGACGACGCCGGAGCGCCTTGAGTTGTTCGCTGGGAGTCTTGGCCCGCAGGATCGGGTGGCGTTGGAGGTGACGGGGAACGCGTGGGAGATCGCGCGGATTCTCGAGCCGCACGTCGCACGGGTAGTGGTCGTCAGTCCGGCGGATACGGGGATCAGGCAGGCCAGGGCGAAGACGGATCGGTTGGATGCGCGTACGTTGGCGAAGTTGTTGGCGGCTGGTGAGCTGGATGCGGTGTGGACCCCGGATGAGTGGACGCGCGTTATGCGCCGTCGACTTTCGCGGCGTGAGCAGCTTGTGCGTTCGCGTTCGCGTGCGAAGAACGAGATCCACGCGGTGCTGATGCGCCGGTTGAAGGGTCGCCCGCCGATGAGTGACCTGTTCGGCGTCAAGGGCCGGCAGTGGCTACGCGGGTTGGAGTTTCCCGTGGAGGAGCAAGAGACGGTCGATGGGTGCCTGCGCCACATCGAGTTCCTCGACCGGGAGATCGAGCAGGTCGAGCGGCTGATCGCCACAGAGGCGCTCGGCTCGGCGGAGATCAGGCGGTTGATGACGGTCCCCGGGGTGAACGTGATCGCCGCAGCGACGTTCATGGGCGCGATCGGTGACATCCGTCGGTTTCGCTCCCAGCGCCAGCTGGCTGGCTATCTCGGCCTTGACCCGAAGGTCCGCCAGTCCGGGATTGCCCCGGCGAAGAGCGGACGGATCTCCAAGCAGGGCTCCGCGTCGGCGCGGTGGGCACTGGTCGAGGCGGCCTGGAGCGTGGTCCGCCAGCCCGGTCCTCTGCACGCGTTCTACCAGCGGCTGCGTGTCCGTCGCGGTAGCCAGATCGCGACAGTCGCCGCAGCGCGCAAGCTCGCGTGCTTGTTCTGGTGTCTGCTATCCCGCGACGAGGACTACGCCCACCAGCAGCCGTCGCTGACCGCCAAGAAGCTCCGGCTGCTCGAGATCCGCGCGGGCGCCCCGACACAAAAGGGCACGCCGAGCGGCGTGTGGGCCACCAGGCAGGCAATGCGCGACGCCGAGCGCAGGCTCGCCGAGCAAGCCGAGGCGTCCTACACGAGGATGGTCCGCGACTGGCAAGCCGCCACACCGGCGTCGGCGAAGGTGGGCGCGAGCGTGACACCGGGGCGCGCATCACAAAAGCCCTCGAAGGGCAAAGTCGCGCGGCAGACCACGAGCCCCTGACATCTGCGCTTCGACTCGTCATCGACTCGCGCCCACCAGCAGCCTAACGCCCACCAAGCCGCTTGCCAAGACACCGGCAACCACCGGTATCAACGTCGCGCGCCCAAAAAGCGACGGAATCGCGTCAGTGGACCACGATGGCGCTGAAACCGACGCCACACGAGGCGATCTGCGGCCCTCCGCCAACCACCCGCGACCGATCCTATGCCCAAACTACGTTCCTAAATTTGCGTCCAAGCCCTTGACTTTCATCGGTCGTCCGGAGCGCAAGCGCCAACTGTCTGACCGAGGACGCTTGTCTCCACGGTCAAGCGGGCGTCTACGAGCTCACGCACCTGATCGCCTTGGAGAACCTGCGCGGCCGGCTTCAACCTGGCACTCGGAGTCGGTGCGGCGGGCTTCAACGCAGGCATGGTGTGCGCGGTGCCCACCATGGCCGATCCGGCGAATGACGAGTTCGACGTACTAACTAGCGCGGACCTTCCGGCAGAATAGTGGCGCGACAAGTCGCGCGTCGAGGTGACTGCAAAGCGATGATGCGGACGAGCACGGATGGGTCATCGTGTCCTCGCCAAGTATGGTGTGACGGCGGTAGCGGCATCTGCGAAGGAGGAACTGATGAGCAAGGACTACCCCGGCATATACGAGCATCTAAGGGAGCTCATGGCTCGACTCGGGGCCGAGGCGCCGGGCGTGATGCGCGGTTTCGCTGCCCTGCACTCGGCGAGCACCGCCGACGGCGCGCTGCCCACGAAGACCAAGGAGCTGATAGCGCTGGCGATCGGCATTTCCGTGCACTGCGACGGCTGCATCGCCTACCACGTCCACGACGCCCTGGACGCTGGCGCGACACGGGCGGAGGTCATGGAGACGATCGGCGTGGCGGTGATGATGGGCGGCGGGCCATCGGTCGTCTACGGCGGCGAGGCGATGGAGGCCGTCGAGCAGTTCGAGGCCGTGAGCGCCGGATGCCCGAGCCCCCGCTGAGCTATGAGGTCGAGGCGCGCATCGTGCGTGCCGGCGTGTCTGAGATCCAGGCCAAGCAGGAGCGGATCACCTTCGACAGCTCGTCGGGGATGGGCGAGGAGCTCCCGGGGCCGGCGGAGTTGCTGTGCAGTGCGTTCGCCGCCTGCGTGCTCAAGAACGTCGAGCGCTTCAGCGAGATGCTGCCGTTCGCGCAGCAGGGCGCCTGGGTGCGCGTCACCGCAGAGCGCCAGCAGGCCCCGCCGCGCTTCACCGCCATTCGCTACGAGCTTCGGGTCGTCACCGACGAGCCGCCGCAGCGGGTTGAGCTCCTGCAGCACAACCTCGCCAAGTACGGCACCGTCTACAACACGCTCGCCGCGACCTGCGACGTGACGGGGAACGTCGTGGCCGTCGCCCCTGGTGCCCCAGGGGCGTAGCCGTCCCGTCAGGCGGCGGCCGGGTCCTCGTCGGGCTTGCGGGCGCGCACGATCGCCGACACAGCGTGCTCGTGCACCCGGTGGGTCTCGCGGATGTCGACGTCGATCAGGCCCGCATCTGAGAGTGCGCGGCTGAACTCCTGGTGGGTTAGCGCCCCGGCGATGCAGCCGGTCCACTGCTGCATGTCGGCGCACGTGGCGGCGTCCATGTCCTCGTCGGCGATAATGTCGGAGATCGCGAAGCGACCGCGGGGGCGCAGAACACGCGCGACCTCGCGTAATACTTGGGCCTTGTCGCCGGAGAGGTTGAGCACGCAGTTGGAGATCACGACGTCGATGCTTGCATCGGGGAGCGGGATCGACTCGATGAAGCCCTTGTGGAACTCGACGTTCTGAACGCCGGCCAGCTCGGCGTTGCTCTTGGCGAGGTCAAGCATCTCGTCGGTCATGTCCAAGCCGATCGCCTTACCGGTGGGACCCACGCGTCGCGCAGAGATGAGGACATCGGCCCCGGCCCCCGAGCCCGGGTCGAGCACCGTCTCGCCCTCCTTCAGGTCAGCGACGGCCGTAGGTACTCCGCATCCAAGCGACGCGGCGACGGCTGTCTCGGGTGCTTCGCCTGCCTCGGCGGACTCGTAAAGCGCGCCACCGAACACCTGCTCGCCGGACGCATTGGTTGTGGACACGACTGGGCTGCAGCACGAAGACGTAGCTGCTGCTCGGGTGGGTCCGCTGGAGGTCTGGTGCTCGGCGACGGCACGGGCGGTGGCGGCGTAGCGCTCGCGGACGCTCTCGCGGATCTCGGTGGTCTCATCGGTCAGCTCAGCCATGCGGATAGCTCCTTCAGTGAGTCGGGGATGACGTAGTAGTAGGCCCACAAGCCCTGTCGCTCTGAGTCCACGATTCCGGCGTTGCGGAGCTTCTTGAGGTGGTGGGAGAGCGTGGGCTGGGAGACCTCGAACAGCGGCACCAGCTCGCAGACGCAGACCTTGCCGGCATGCTTGCGTAGAACGTCAACGAGCTGCAAGCGGATCGGGTCGCCGAGGGCCTTTGAGACCTCGGCCATCCGCAACGCGTGGTCGCGCGCCACATCGGGATAGACGACCGGCTCGCAACAGCGCTCACCGGCCGCCCGCTTCTGCTTGGGAGCCAGTTCCAGATCGACAGGCATCTATATACATATATCAATAACACTCACGATTGTCGATGTATTACGATCTGTGTCGTGTGCACTGACGCTGGGACTCCCGTCGAGCAGCCGGGCGAGCGACCCATCCGGTACGTGCTGTTCGTCTGCAACCACAACGCCGGGCGCTCGCAGATGGCCCAGGCGTTCTTGGAGCGCTACGGCCCCGATGATGTGCGCGCCGAGTCGGCTGGCACCGAACCCTCGCCCGAGGTTTGGCCGCCCGTTGTTGAAGCGATGCGCGAGGTCGGAATAGACCTTGCGGGGCGCAAGCCAAAGAAGCTCACGCTTGAGATGCAGCTTCACGCCGATTGGGCAATCACGATGGGCTGCGGCGATGCGTGCCCCCATGTGGCGACCGTCGTGGAGGCATGGGACATACCTGACCCGGCTGGTAAACCCATCGAGGACGTGCGAGCGATCCGCGATGGGATCGAGGCGCACGTCCGCGAACTGATCGCCGACCGCCTCGACGCGATCCGCTCTGACCGCACCGCGCACGAGCTACGCCTCGCGCGGCTGCTGCCGATGCTCGCGAACGAGTTCGCCGCCACCAAGACTGCCGAGGAGATCCGCGCGTGTGCCGACGCGGTCCTTGATCGCTTTGACGGGGCGCGTGTGCGTTCGCACATCCTGACCCTCGCGCACCGCCAAACCCGCGACTGCCTACGCAAGGACACCTGCGACCTACTCTCATGAGCCAAGCCGCCGCCCATCCCGCCGAAGCGGCCGTGATCCGCCGGCTCTCGACGCTGGATCGCTTCCTGCCGTTGTGGATCGCGCTGGCGATGGCGGGCGGCTTGGCACTGGGGTCGGTGGTGCCGGGCCTGAACGACTTCCTGGACAAGCTGAAGGTCGGGACGGTCAGCCTGCCGATCGCTCTCGGGCTGCTGCTGATGATGTACCCGGTCCTGACGAAGGTCCGCTACGAGGACATGGGCAGGATGCGCGGCGACGGGCGGATGTTCGGGGTTTCGCTGTTCCTGTCGTGGGTGATCGGCCCGGCGTTGATGTTCGCGCTGGCTTGGCTGTTCTTGGCGGACCAGCCCGCCTATCGCACAGGCGTCATCGTCGTCGGACTGGCGCGCTGTATCGCCATGGTGCTCGTCTGGAACGAGCTGGCCGGCGGCGACACCGACCGCGCCGCCGTCCTGGTCATCTTCAACGCGATCTTCCAGGTCGTCGCCTACGCGCTGCTCGGCTGGTTCTACCTCAACGCGCTACCCGACCTACTCGGCCTGAACAATCAGGGCTTCCACGTCGGCATCTGGGAGGTCGGCCGGACCACCCTCATCTTCCTCGGCATCCCGCTGACGGCCGGCTACCTCACCCGCCGCTGGGGGCTGCGCGCGCACGGGCGCGACTGGTTCGAGTCCCAGGTGATCCCGCGCATCGCGCCGATCACGCTCTACGGGCTGCTGTTCACAATCGTGCTGCTGTTCGCGATCCAGGGCAACCACATCACCGTCCAGCCGCTCACGGTCGCACGCATCGCGCTGCCGCTGCTGGCGTACTTCGCCGGCATGTGGGTGCTCGGCTTCCTTATCGGCCGAGCGATGAACCTCGGCTATGCCAAGACCGCGACGATGGCATTTACCGTTGCCTCCAACGACTTCGAGCTGGCGATCGCTGTCTCCGTCGGCGTCTGGGGCGCCACCTCCGGGCAGGCGCTCGCCGGCGTGGTCGGCCCGCTGGTCGAGGTGCCCGTCCTCGTCACTCTCGTCTACGTCGCGCTGTGGCTGCACCGTCGCTGGTGGCCGGATGAGCCCGTCGCGGCCACAGCGGTACCCGAACCCCTGTGCGAGCCGGCCGGAGAACCCGTGCAGAGCCGATGAACTACCTGGACTGCCAGCCCGATGAGACGCCCGCCGTCGCGGTGTGCCCGCACTGCGGCGCCGGGCTGTGCGCCGAGCACGTCATCGAGTCCGAGGAGTACCTGACCTTTCTCATGCCCATCAACCGCCCAGTGCCCGCCGCCCCGCCGGCACGCAAGCTGCGCTGCGCGCGCTGCACGGCCGCCGAGCATGCCCAGCAGGAACGGAGGACCTCGTGACGCCGTCCGGAGAGGTCCGCCTGGAGCCCACATCCCGAGTTCGAGCAGGCACTTCACAAAGAAGCCCGCTGGCGACCGTCTTGTTCGTCTGTCTGCATAACGCCGGGCGCTCGCAGATGTCGGCCGCGCTGTTCGACCAGGCCGCTGGCGGACGCCACTGCGCGCTCTCGGCAGGGACACTCGCCGACCCCGACGGAGGCGTGCACCCCGAGGTCATCGAGGTCATGCGCGAGATCGGCATCGATCTCTCTGATAGACGCCCGCAGAAGCTGACCCACGAGATCGCCCAGCAGGCCGACGTCGTCGTGACGATGGGCTGCGGTGACGCCTGCCCCTACATCCCCGGCAAGCGCTACATCGACTGGGAGCTCGGGGACCCCAACGGCCGCCCCATTGATGAGGTCCGCGCGACCCGCGAGGAGATCGCCCAGCGCGTCAACGCGCTCGTCGGCGAACTCGACACGATGACACCCAGCTCACAAGACACTCAGGGGGCTATGAGCGACCCCGAGGAGCGAGAGGCTGGGCACATGACCAGCGACGCGGATCGGCCCGTAATCGTGGCCGGAGTCGACGGCTCGCAGGGCAGCTTGGAGGCGCTGCGCTGGGCGGCCCGGCAGGCCGAGATGACCGGCGCGGAGCTGCACGCGGTGATGGCGTGGAGCCTGCCCGAGATCTACAGCTACACGCCACGCGACTTCCAGGGCGACGCCCGCAAGGCGCTCGAGAACGCCATCGAGCAGGCGCTCGGCAAACAACCGCGCGTCACGGTCATCGCCCGGGTCGTGGAAGGGCACCCCGCCCGGGCACTGATCGACGCGTCACGCGACGCGCAGCTGCTGGTCGTCGGCAGTCGCGGTCACGGGGCGTTCACCGGCATGCTGCTCGGCTCGGTCAGCCAGCACTGCGTCGGCCACGCCGAGTGCCCCGTGGTGGTCGTTCGGCACCGCCAGCCATGACCCCT
Organism: uncultured Solirubrobacterales bacterium; assembly: GCA_963729925.1. Classification (GTDB taxonomy): domain Bacteria; phylum Actinomycetota; class Thermoleophilia; order Solirubrobacterales; family Solirubrobacteraceae; genus Palsa-744. The sequence goes on from CAVSPS010000011.1 coordinate 248,937, forward strand.
GCGGCTGGCTCGTGTGGCTCTGTTATCGTTGATCGACGATGAGCGATCAATTCTCAGATCCTTCCTGTTGCGCACCGGGGGCACCGGTCGATGTGCCGCCGCTGGCGTCCGAGGTGGGCGAGAGCGAGCTCGCTGTGTTGGCCAAGGCGCTGGGACACCCCGCGCGCGTCCGGATCCTGCGTCTTCTGTTGGCGCGTGATGCGTGTGTGTGCGGGGAGATCGTGGCCGAGCTGCCATTGGCGCAGGCGACGGTCTCCCAGCACCTGAAGATCTTGCGCGATAGCGGTCTGGTGCAGGGTGAGGTCGATGGGCCGCGCGTGTGTTACTGCGTCGATCGCTCTCGACTCGGCGCGCTCGGCGCGCTCGTCGGCGAGCTTTGTGATGCGTCAACGGACCTTGCGGTCCACGAGTCGATGGAGGTCATGGCATGACTGTGCAAGAGAAGGTAAGGACGGTTGAGGTGTTCGACCCCGCGATGTGCTGCTCGACAGGCGTGTGCGGCCCGAGCGTCGACCCAGCGCTCGCGAGGTTCGCCGGCGACCTGGAGTGGCTGCAGGGCCAGGGGATCGCGGTTCAGCGCTACAACCTCGCCCAGCAGCCGGGCGCGTTCGCCGAGCGCGACGCGGTCACGGCCGCGCTACGCGAGAAGGGCGAGGAGTGCCTGCCCCTGGTGTTCGTCGACGGGCAGCTCGCCGGGGAGGGCACCTATCCCGCGCGGGAAGAGCTCGCGCAGATGGCCGGCGTGCAGGCACCGGAGCGCGATGTGTCCGTGTGGGCACCGACGGTCAAGGAGCTCGTGGCGATCGCCGCCGCCGTGGCTTCCAACTGCGAGTCCTGCCTTGAGCATCACGTCGGCGTGGCCCGCGAGCTTGGAGTCCAGGACGACGACATCGCACGCACCGTCAGGACCGCGAGGGCGGTCAAGGAGACCCCGGCCCAAAGCATCCTGCAGGCGGCCGACCGGCTCATCGGCGTCTCGACGGACGCCCCATCGGAGGCGCTGCCGGTCGTGAAGGGCTCGGGCGGCTGCTGCTGATGAGCTCGGAGATGAGCGTCGGGTTCCTCGAGCATCCGACCCGCACCCTGTTCTTCACCGGCAAGGGCGGCACGGGCAAGACCTCGATCGCGTGCGCGAGCGCGACGGCGCTCGCCGCCGGCGGTCGGCGGGTGCTGCTGGTCAGCACCGACCCGGCGTCGAACCTCAGCGAGGTCCTGCAGACCGAGGTCGGCCGCACGCCGACCCCGGTGACGGGCCGTCCGGGGCTTGACGCGATCGACATCGACCCCGAGGCCGCCGCGGCGGCCTACCGCGAGCGGATCGTCGGCCCCTACCGCGACCTGCTGCCAGCGACGGCCGTTGCCAGCATCGAGGAGCAGCTCTCCGGCGCCTGCACCGTTGAGATCGCGGCCTTTGACGAGTTCGCACGGCTGCTCGGCTCGCCGGAGGCGACCGCGGGCTATGACCACGTGATCTTCGACACCGCACCGACCGGCCACACGCTGCGGCTGCTGCGGCTGCCGAGCGCGTGGAGCGAGTTCATAGCCACGAACACCACGGGAACCTCCTGCCTGGGTCCGCTCGCGGGCCTTGAGTCCCAGCGCTCGCTGTATGACGCGACCTTCGCCGCGCTCACCGACCCGGCCCGCACGACGATCGTGCTCGTCAGCCGACCCGAGCCCTCCGCGCTGGCCGAGGCCGACCGCAGCCGTGGCGAGCTCGCAGAGCTCGGCATCGAGAACCAGCGGCTCGCGCTCAACGGCGTCTTCCACGCGAGCGACCGCAGCGACACGCTCGCGCTTGCGCTCGAAGACCGCCAGCGCCAGGCTCTCCAGAGCATCCCCTCCGCGCTCGGCGCGCTGGCCCGCACGACGATCCCGCTGCTCCCGTTCGCGCCGCTCGGTGTCGAGGCTCTCGCCCGCGTCTTCGACAGCAGCGCGCCCACCCCGGATGCGCCAACCGCGCTGGCCCCGCCTGCGCCCGAAGGCACACAGCGCCTGGAGACGCTCATCGATGAGCTCGCCGCCCCCGGCCACGGCCTGATCCTGACGATGGGCAAGGGCGGCGTCGGCAAGACCACGATCGCCGCCGCGATCGCTGTCGAGCTTGCGCGCCGCGGGCACCCCGTCCACCTCTCGACCACCGACCCCGCAGCGCACGTCGCCCAGACCATCGGCGAGCACCTCGACGGCCTAGAGGTCAGCCGCATCGACCCGGCCGTGGAGATCCGCGCCTACTCCGAGGCCGTGCTCGCCGAGGCCGGCAGCGATCTCGACGCCAACGCCCACGCGCTGCTCGAAGAGGACCTGCGCTCGCCGTGCACCGAGGAGATCGCAGTTTTCCGCGCTTTCGCCCGAACCGTCGCCGACGCCCAGGAAGGGTTCGTTGTGCTCGACACCGCCCCGACCGGGCACACACTGCTGCTGCTCGACGCGGCGCAGGCCTACCACCGCGAGATCGCACGCACCAGCAACATCCCCCAAGAGATCACCGACCTGCTGCCCCGACTAAGCGACCCCGAGTTCGCGCGCGTATTGCTCATCACCCTCCCCGAGGCCACACCCGTCCACGAGGCCGCCCAGCTCGCCGAGGACCTCCGGCGCGCGGAAATCACCCCGTACGCCTGGATCGTCAACCAGAGCCTCAGCCACGCCCGACCCCACGACCCCGTCCTCGCCCAGCGCGCCCTCGCCGAGCACCGCTACATCACCGAGGTTCTAGAGCGCAGCGGACACCGCACCGCCATCGTTGGCTGGCAGCCGGAGCCGCCCGTCGGCGCCCCACAGCTCACCGCCCTGCTCGCAGCCGCCTGACCGGGACAGCGCTCGCGGCCGCCCCGGCCCAAAGACACGCGCCAACGGCGCACCGCCCGCGTGACCCCCGGGCGTCAGCTATCGTCCGCCGACCGGCCGAGGGCACCCTCCAGCGCTGGCACGCCAGCTCGAGATCCGCGAGCGCCACATCGATCGAATCATCCCCCGGCTCATGAGACGCGACCGGGCTGCAATCGCCGTTGTCATCGCGGCTCTCCTGATCGCTCGTCCCGTGGCGATCTGGGTCGACCGAGACGAGTGGCATCAAGTGGATCGCCGAGCGTTGCCGAGACAAGCCTCCGGTCGCAGCATGACAGCCGCGCGCCGCAGCGACGATCAGGCCAAACTCCGACCTCTCCTATACGCGGGTGGGGGATTGGGTTGGTAAGAACGGCCGAGGCTTCTGCTTTTGCACAAGCGAGCGTGCGGAGGACCCATCTCGACATGCCTCCTTCGGACGACCGATGAAAGTCAAGGGCTTGGACGCAAATTTAGGAACGTAGTTTGGGCATAGGATCGGTCGCGGGTGGTTGGCGGAGGGCCGCAGATCGCCTCGTGTGGCGTCGGTTTCAGCGCCATCGTGGTCCACTGACGCGATTCCGTCGCTTTTTGGGCGCGCGACGTTGATACCGGTGGTTGCCGGTGTCTTGGCAAGCGGCTTGGTGGGCGTTAGGCTGCTGGTGGGCGCGAGTCGATGACGAGTCGAAGCGCAGATGTCAGGGGCTCGTGGTCTGCCGCGCGACTTTGCCCTTCGAGGGCTTTTGTGATGCGCGCCCCGGTGTCACGCTCGCGCCCACCTTCGCCGACGCCGGTGTGGCGGCTTGCCAGTCGCGGACCATCCTCGTGTAGGACGCCTCGGCTTGCTCGGCGAGCCTGCGCTCGGCGTCGCGCATTGCCTGCCTGGTGGCCCACACGCCGCTCGGCGTGCCCTTTTGTGTCGGGGCGCCCGCGCGGATCTCGAGCAGCCGGAGCTTCTTGGCGGTCAGCGACGGCTGCTGGTGGGCGTAGTCCTCGTCGCGGGATAGCAGACACCAGAACAAGCACGCGAGCTTGCGCGCTGCGGCGACTGTCGCGATCTGGCTACCGCGACGGACACGCAGCCGCTGGTAGAACGCGTGCAGAGGACCGGGCTGGCGGACCACGCTCCAGGCCGCCTCGACCAGTGCCCACCGCGCCGACGCGGAGCCCTGCTTGGAGATCCGTCCGCTCTTCGCCGGGGCGATCCCGGACTGGCGGACCTTCGGGTCAAGGCCGAGATAGCCAGCCAGCTGGCGCTGGGAGCGAAACCGACGGATGTCACCGATCGCGCCCATGAACGTCGCTGCGGCGATCACGTTCACCCCGGGGACCGTCATCAACCGCCTGATCTCCGCCGAGCCGAGCGCCTCTGTGGCGATCAGCCGCTCGACCTGCTCGATCTCCCGGTCGAGGAACTCGATGTGGCGCAGGCACCCATCGACCGTCTCTTGCTCCTCCACGGGAAACTCCAACCCGCGTAGCCACTGCCGGCCCTTGACGCCGAACAGGTCACTCATCGGCGGGCGACCCTTCAACCGGCGCATCAGCACCGCGTGGATCTCGTTCTTCGCACGCGAACGCGAACGCACAAGCTGCTCACGCCGCGAAAGTCGACGGCGCATAACGCGCGTCCACTCATCCGGGGTCCACACCGCATCCAGCTCACCAGCCGCCAACAACTTCGCCAACGTACGCGCATCCAACCGATCCGTCTTCGCCCTGGCCTGCCTGATCCCCGTATCCGCCGGACTGACGACCACTACCCGTGCGACGTGCGGCTCGAGAATCCGCGCGATCTCCCACGCGTTCCCCGTCACCTCCAACGCCACCCGATCCTGCGGGCCAAGACTCCCAGCGAACAACTCAAGGCGCTCCGGCGTCGTCTCGATCCGACCCGCCGAGCGCACTACACCAGCCTCCACGATCGCGACCTCGCAGAAATCCAGGTGCACGTCCAACCCGATCGCTCTCCCGATCGCTCTCATCTCGTCCTCCTCACCTCAATTGACAGAAAGGGAGAACCGCGGGCAAACGACACAGACCGATACGTGCTCGAAGCACACCCGGGCAAGTCGCAGGGGCGGCCACCGACAATGCACGGGCTCGAAGCCCATCGTCCAAAACGGCCTGCCCAACTGCGTTCTCCCAGAAAGCCCCTGTCCCGGTCACCAGACCGTAATCACGGACCCGGACAAGACCCTCCAAGAAGGATTTTCATGCCCCGACATCCGGGAGTTCGCGAACCGTGGGCGCAGCCGATCGGTCAGCGTCCGCGTCCGACGTCGCGATCGGGCGCCTCGCGCGCTGGTGTTCGTATCAGCCTGCCCACATGCGGAATCAGGCGGCTGAGGCGTAGCGGGTCGCGGCTGGGGTCCCATTCCGGGCCGGGGATCTCTCGGTGGATGACGGATGGGGTGCGCGCTCGGCTCTGGGTCATCCGTCCGGCGAGGCGCGTGATCCGGTCGGGGTCGTGCCCTTCGACGCCGAGATCTTCGCGCGAGACGAACCAGTCGGTGCCCTGGCGGGCGCGGGACGCCTCGACATAGGCGGTCTCCTTGCTGGTCTGCCAGCCGCCGGAGAGCACAACGGCGCGATCGACGGTCGCGCCCTGCTGGCGGTAGACGTGCGCGGCGTACCCGAGACGGAGCGACTCCACCTCCTCGCCCGCGAGCCGAACGACACGATCTGAGCCGTCGAGCGTCAGCGCAAGCATCCCATCTTGGTCGATGTTCGTGACCTCGCCACGTGTGCCGTTCTCAACACGGGGCTCCCCCGGTGGTCGGTGCTGGGAGATGAAGGCGACGTGATCGCCTTGGCGCAATCCGTAGTTGACGCTTGAGAGCGGGAGCTCGTCGCGGCCGAGTTCGCCGCGTTGGACGCGTAGGTGCTGTGCGCGGGCGTTGAGCCTGTCGATCTCCTTGTTGGAGGCGTCCGCGATCAACGCGACTTTGCCGATGCCGACTTCGTCGGTGATCTTCGCCCAGGCTTGCACCGCGTTCTCGGCTGCTTGGTCGCGGGTGTCGGCGAGGTGCAACCGTCCTTGGGCTTGATAGTGGGCCATCGCGCGCTCGGGTTCCCCGGCGCGCAGCGCCTGCCACGCCTTCTGCTCGCGGGGGTCGGTGGTGCGGTGGATCGTCTCCAGTTCGACCGTCGGCGCGTGCCGGGTGAGCCGGTCGAACATGCCCCCGGGACCGATCGAGGGGAGCTGCTTTCCGTCACCGACGGCGATCAGCTTCGCGCCTGAGCGCTCTACGAGCTCGGTGAGGGCGTTGAGGCGCTTGTGGTCGACCATTCCGGCCTCGTCGAGGAAGATGGTCGTGTCGGGACCGACGTGGACGGCGCCGGTGTTCGCTCGTGCGACGAGCGTGTCGAGCGTGAGCGTGCTTGCGTGCAGCGCTGGACTGTCTGTTCCCAACCGCTCGGCGGTCGAGCCGGAGACGGCGATCCCGAGCGTTTCGCGTCCAGCGAGCTGCTCGGCTCGCGCGGCGGCGTCGATCACAACGCCCTTGCCGGCCCCTGCCGGCCCGACGAGCACGCTTGCGCGCTCGGGACCTGTCAGGACGAGCAATGCGAGGTCCTGCTCGTCGCTGAGTGGAGCGCCGATGCGCTCTGCGACTTCGCGGGCGGCGTTCGTTCTTGCCGCATGGCCGACGTCTCGTTCGGCGGGTTGGGCGAGTGTCGCCGCTCGTCGTTCGATCGCCTGCTCTTGCGCACGCACCGCCAGCGTCGTCATCCGTCCGCCCTCAAGCGTCAGCACGCGCCGGTCACGGATCATCCCGCGTGCGACGTCGAGCGCTTCGTGTGGCGCCAGCTCGCCGGCCGTCTGCTCCAACGCGACGGCGTGCAGGTCGCGCAGCTCGAACACGGCGTGGCGCTCGGTCAGTCGGCTCTCGATCCGATCCTCAACCGGGCGGATAACTGTCTGCGTGCGTTCTCCGGCGAGGAGCCGCAGTGCCTCGCCGGGACCGAACTCGTACCGGCTGGCGGTCTGTCGCCACACGTTCTCCAGGTCGGCCCGGTTGGTGAGCTGCTTTGAGCGGCGGTTCTCGAGCGCGAGGTTGCGCAGCTCCCCGCGCTCCGGTGCGCGCCCATACCGGGCACGGAACCGGTCGGCGGCCCTCGCGACCTCTCGGGAGCGCCCGGAGAATGCGTCTCGCAGCTCCTCGGGGACGCCTGCGATCTCGAAGTACTTGCCGTCCTTTCCCGTCGCCCGTTCGATCGGATACCCCTGCCTGATGAGTTCTTGTGCGAGCGCAGAGCGGTAGAAAGCGCCGACCTCGCCCGTGGCACGGAACACGGGCCGGGAGGCGACGGCGACGATCCGATCGTCCTCGCGCACGACGCTCGTGATGACGACATGACTGTGGAGCTGCGGGTCGGGCGCCTCGGCGCGTGAGACACCGCGCGCGGTCGTGTGCCGGTACTCCACCGCGATCAGATCCTTCGCGGGCTCCTCCACGACCTCGGCGCCGTAGCGGCGACGGACGACCCCCACCCGTTCGCGCATGTAGGCGACAGCCTGCTCGACGGCGTTGGCGTGCGCCTGCTCGATCTGCTCGCGCTGCCACGGATCAGCCAGAGCCCATACGGGTCGATACGGACTTCGGAGCGCTGAGCACACCGTCGATCCCGCCGCCACGCCCGCCATCCGCTCCGGCTCGGCGCAACCAGGTCCCCGTCTGCGGGTGGCGGCCTTCCATGAGCGCGATGAAGTCCTCGCCGCTCGCCGGACCAAGCGTTGGGATGCCCAGCCGTTCGAGCGTCTGCGGGTCGGCAAGCCACCGTCCGGGCGCTTGGGTCATCTCGCCATCGGGCGTGAGGTAGTAGTCGCCGCGCTCGGGCGCGACGATCTTTGACTCCAGGTAGCGGGCGTAGTCGCCACCACGCGCCGCCGGGATGCTCGCTGCGCTCATCACATGGGTTGATGACCGTGAGTGGGCCAGAACGGCCACCGACTTGGTCACACAGCCGTCACACAGCGCCTGCACCCTTGTGCATCTGCGGCGCGGGAGCAGCCGGTCGGATGCTCGGAGACGACGGGCTCGGCGTGGGTCTTGTCGTCGTGACGGCGGGGCTTGCAAGGGCTCGGCGGGCATCTGAATGGAACCGCGTCGGATGTCTGTGCGGAGGCGCGCTCTGAAGTCATGGCCGCTTTCGCGTGCTCACGGTCATATACATCAATGGCCGATAGCACGACAAGCAATGGCGCACAGACCAGAGCCGGGTCCTCGTAATGATCGAGCTGACCGTCAGGCTCACCGACGAACAGCTCGCCGAGATCGCCGAGCGCGCCGCCGCGCTCATCCCGACGGGGACCTGGACGGCCTCGCCGTGGTTGAACGTCACCGACGCGGCTGAGCATCTTCACTGCGGCAAGGACCGCATCTACGACCTGATCGCCCTCGGCAAGCTCCATCCTCGTCGCGACGGCCGCCGCGTCCTCCTGCATCGCGAGGATCTCGACGCCTACGTTGAGGGGCGAGCCGTCCGAAGGACGCGGTAGATTGTGCGCGCGAACATACAAGTTGGCGCCCGCGCGGGTAGGACCGCCGGGCGCCGTGGCACCGAGAGCGGTCACTCCCGGCACGCCAGCCAAGCTACCAGTCCGCCGGCTTGGCTTCCTTGCCAGAGCAGACCTCCCGGGGCCTCCGACCAAAGGAGGAACCATGAGCACCATCACCCCACAGGGCGTCCTGTCCTCACTGCTGGCCGAGGACCGGCCGTGGATCGTCGAGGAGCTGATCCGCGAGAGGGGGGCTTGATGGCCGCGAAGCTCGAAAAGACGCGGACGCCGGGCATCTTCAAGCGCGGCAGCCGGTACGTGTTCAGCTACCGCGTGAGCGGCAAGCAGCGCTGGGAGTCGTGTCGCACTCTCGATGAGGCGCGCAGGATGAAGTCGGCGCGAGCGACGGACATCGAGCGCGGCGAGTTCGAGCAGCGCTCCCGGATCACGCTGCACGAGTACGCGCGGGAGTGGGTCGAGCGCTATCAGGGCCGGGGCCGGCGCGGGTTCCGCGAGAACACCCGCGACGAGTACCGGCGGGTTCTGACGCACTACGTGTTCGCGCACTTCCCCGAGCGGATGCGGCTCACGGAGGTCACGCCGAGCCGCGTCGCGACGTTTGTCGGATGGCTGTGCGATCCGGCTGCCCAGGGCAACCCCCTGGCGGACTCGACCGTGCGGAACATCATGGCGCCGCTGCGAGCGTGCCTGGCGACCGCCGTGCGCGAGGGCCTGATCCGCTCGAACCCGGCGCGCGACGTGGACCTGCCACACCGGCCGACCGCCGAGGACGCCGAGGAGGAGGTCCGGGCGATGAGCCGTCAGGAGCTGTCCACGCTGCTCGCGCTGATGCCCGGACACTGGCGCACGTTCTTCTGGTTTCTCGCCGCGACGGGCCTGCGGGTGAGCGAGGCCATCGCGCTCCAATGGCGGCATTTGGAGCTTGACGATCCATCGCCGCACGTCAAGGTCCGGCGAGGCATCGTGCGAGGCCGCATGGGGCCTCCCAAGAGCCGCCACGGGCGACGCGACGTGCCGCTGGATCATCTGCTCGTCCTCGCGCTCAGGGAGCGCCGGAAGGCCAGCGAGTGGCCCGGCGAGAACGACCTCGTGTTCCCGGCGAGCAACGGCGCCGTGATGAGCCCGAGCAACCTGCGTCGACGCATGCTCAAGCCGACCGCCGAGAAGGCGTGCGTCGAGTGGGTCGGCTTCCACGCCTTCCGCCACACCTGCGCGTCGCTGCTGTTCGCGGAGAGTCGTAACGCGGTGCAGGTCCAGCGGTGGCTTGGCCACCACTCAGCCGCCTTCACGCTCGCGACCTATGTCCACCTGCTCGACGGTGACATCGGCGAGCCGCTGATCATTTGAGCGTACGGACCCAGCGCAGGCAGACGCCGGCGCTGCGCTCGGGCGGTCAGAGGTTGAGCTTCTCGAAGGCCCTGGCGACCCTGCGCTGGCGACCGAAGGTAGTCATCGGCGTGCTGGACGCCTCAGATCCGCGACTATTGCGCGATGCCCCCGTTCCGCGCGACCGTCGTCGGCTCATACCCGCCGACCGGTGACCTGGGTGCACCCTCGGCGCTTCTGCCCGCTGGAACTCGCTCCATCACCTGGATCGAGCAGCCGTGATCCGCGGCGAGTTAGGAATGCTCGCAGACGCGATTGTCGGGGCTGCCGTAGAGCGTGCCAGCGCCGGAGTCATCTATGCCGAGCCCAAGCGGCCCGAGGCCCAGCTGGTTCGTGCGCTGTACCGCGAGCTTGCCGCTGACGAGCGGGTGGGAACACCACGTACAGAGTGCGGATTCCTCCTGTCCGGCTGGACACGGCCTCCAGGGGGCGTCGACCTGTCCGCAGGGTTCACCGACGGCGGCTCGTGCGTTATTGAGGCCAAGGTTGGCAAGCCGGAGGAGGCCATCTGGGACATCATCAAGCTCGCAGATATCCTCGCGCTCGACGGGACCGTCACGGCTGCATACCTGATCTACGATGCGACCTCGAAGACTTGGGCTAAGACGGATCGAGCCACCTCGCTATTCACCGAGTCCGAGCAGCTGCGCTCCGTGAGAGGGCTCATCGAGAGTTCTCGCCAGGACTGGGACTGGCTCCTCAAGGGGGGACGCGGCATCAGGCCCATCACTTGCGTCGCGGCGGTGCGAATAACGCATATCGGATCGCGTGACCTGTCAGCGCACGAAGGTCACGAGCTGCGCGTCCTACGCGTGAGGCCCGACGTCTCATCGGGCCTGCAACGCTTCGATATGGAGGGCTGGCCGAGCGATTAGCAAGCGCGCTGGACCAGGAGCCTTCCACCGCTACCGGGGTGCGAACAAGTGCTAGCAGGTCTCACACCCCTCGATGTCGCCGCCAGGCGCTATCCGTGGAGCACGCCTGCGGGGAGAAGCGTCTCGAAGCGCTTGTTCGTGTCGAAGTAGCTGGAGTGCGTGCGCTTGATCGTCGCCAGCGAGTCGGCGCTGAGCAGCACGGCATCGATGTTCGGGCGGTCGAGCGTCTCCTGCTCGATCTGCGCGTACGCCTCCTGCGCCGCGTCGTAGTCCGTCCCGAAGGAACGGACCTCGGTGTGGCGCGTGTTGGTGTCGTGGATTACGAGGAAGTGCTTGATCTCGTCTGGGCTCATGGCTGCTCCCACTCGTCGGGCAGTATGTCCTTGATGATGGCATAGCGTGCCCTCAGGGTTGCTGCGACCTCGTCGGACAGGAGCTCGCCACGGTCAAGCAGCGCGAACGCCTCGGACACGGCCACGTAGTAGGCGTGGATGTCGGCGGACCCGGCGCCGAACTTGAGACCCACGCCAAGCACAGTGCCGTCCTCCTCAACCTGGTTCGCCCAGGCGTCTTGAAGGCGAGTGCGCAGTTGAACCTCGATCGGGTAGCCGTCGCGGCGCACGATGAGATGCAGTGCGCGGTAGCCGGAGCTCTTCGGCTCGGCGATGTAGTCGCGTACTCGAACGATCGTCCACGTCTTGCGCAGACGCCGGCTCACGGCATGGACGTGGTCGAGGCTCGGAAGCCGTGCGCGTACGCCGCCGATGTCCTGCATCTGCGTGACCTGCATCTTCGGCTCCCGCACAAGCTTGCCGATGATCGTCTGCCGCCGCTTCAGGCGCTGCGTCACATCGATACGACCCCCGATCTGGCCGCCCTCCTTGTCAACGTGGTAGCGCAGGCCCACAGCGACCAGGGACAGTGGGCGAGCGTGCAGGCTGCGCCACCACGTCACCGCGCGAAAGGCATCGAAGACGTCCGCAGCTCCGAGTTCCGCCAGTGCGCGGTCCGCACGTCCATCGGATGCTACTTCTGCGAAGCGCAAGATGAGTCGGCCAGCCCGGTTGACTTGTCCCTTGGAGTAGGACACGCCGGGCTCCGCCTTGAACGGATCGCGAGGAGGGCTCACGCGCGTAGCCTACGGCTCTGGGTCGTCGGTCCTCTGATTCCCGGCGATGGTCCTCGACCACGAGCCAGACGGGCATCCTGATCGACGGAGCGACGTTCGAGCACGCAAGAGCACTCTTCTCCCGCTTGAGTGCGGTCAGGGCGTCAGGAGTGCAAACAAAGTGCAAACACGCCCCACGCCATTCCAGTTCAGAGCGGAGGAGACGATGACGGCGAATCCCCAACACTGAAGCCAAAATCCCCGGCTCAGCACTACCCCACGACACGCCAGGGGCAGGCTCATAATCGGTTGGTCCCTGGTTCGAGTCCAGGCGGGCCCATCATCCAAGGGGCTATCCGCGAAGTACCCCGGCGGGAAGAAGCGTCTCGAAGCGCTTGTTCGTGTCGAAGTAGCTGGAGTGCGTGCGCTTGATCGTCGCCAGCGAGTCGGCGCTGAGCAGCACGGCGTCGATGTTCGGGCGGTCGAGCGTCTCCTGCTCGATCTGCGCGTACGCCTCCTGCGCCGCGTCGTAGTCCGTCCCAAAGGCACGGACCTCGGTGGCGCGTGTCTGTGTCGTGAATTACGAGGAAGTGCTTGATCTCGTCTGGGCTCATGGCTGCTCCCACTCGTCGGGCAGTATGTCCTTGATGATGGCGTAGCGGAGGCGCAGCCTCGATGCAGTTCGCCACCGGGCGATGGGTGGCGTGAATCTTGTGAGCGCCGCCATCGATCTCCGCCCGGCGCTTCGGCAGAACAGGGCGAGCCTCACCCGCAAGCGCAGAGAAGGGGATCTGCCTCCTCACCCGCCCGGCGTCAGGAAGTAGATCCGCGCGGGCGGGAACGGCGCCCACGAGAACACTTCCCAGGATCGCCCGCGGTACTTGACGACGCCATGGGGCGGGATGCGAGCCGGTCCGGAGTCGCTGCCAGCGAGCTGCGTCGAGCCGGTCCGCACGTAGGCGAGGCCGGCGGTCGAGCCCTGAAGCGTGCCGACGAAGTCCTGGTAGTGCGCTGTGAGCGGGGAGAAGCGCCCCGCGATGTGCTTCACCACGTTGCCCCACGCGGCCACTCGCACGACCGTGCAGCTCTGCGAAGTCGTTGCGTGGCTGGGCGTGGACACGAACAGGGCGGTCCGCAGCTTGCCGGTTGGGAAAGCGCGCGCGTCGAGCGCCTGCGTCAGGTAGCTGTTGCCGGCGACTTTCACCGTCGCCCCCGAGCTCACCGAGGAGGGCGCCGGCTTGAGCGTGCCCATCAGGAACGACCCGCTGCGGTAGAGGTCGATCGGCACCCCGATGAAGCGGCTGACGAGCTTCACGTATCCGACGTCGTCCTGCACGGACATCGTGAAGCTCCCCACCGTCCGCCCGTTCGTCCTCAAGGAGCCGGTCACGGGAGCGATGATGTAGGGCCCGCCGACGTCGGCGAGCACGTGCCCTCTCTGAACCACGCGCAGCCGCACGATATGCCAGTGGGGCGTGTACACGATCGTGTGCACCGCCGCGTAGACCGCCTGTGTGTTGGAGCTCGCCAGCGCGCTCAGCAGTTCCCGTGAGCCGGTGATGTGGGCTGCGTCGGCTTCCACCTCCCTGCCGGTGATCTCGCCCGTGTAGATGCGCCGGGCGACCTTGGCGTCCACGCCGGCGATCATGCGCGCGCTTTTCGCACCGCACGAGCCCGACCCGACGCCGGACGCCGTGCTGGGCGCCATCGAACTGGTCGCCGAGGCGCCCGACGACGTGCCCGAGACGGCGAGCCACCGCGAGCTTCGCGCGGCGGGCCCCGAGCCGTCGGGGTCCGCGGCGGCGACCGCCCCGCCGACGACCGCCCCGGCGGCTATGCCCGCCAGCAGCCACCGCGCGGTCGAGCGCCTTCCATTCGCGGACATGGCGCATAGCTTCGAGCGCTGCCCTTAGCGCCAGATGAGCAGCGTGTGAGAGATGTCACATGCTGGTGTTTGCACTACGCGGCGAACGCCCGGTCGGCCGGCGCGGGGTCGCCGAGCGTGTCGAACGCTATGAGCTTGCCGCTGGGGTCGTAGGTGAGCACGTCGACGCTCTCCTCCGACTCTCCGTCGAGAGTGATGGTTGTGAGCACCACCACCGTCTCGCCGTCGGCGATGAAGTCGTGCGGGGCGGTGCGGAAGCCCTTGGAGAGGAACTTGCCCCACAGCTCGCCGACCGCCTGCTTGCCTTTGTGGACGCCGGTCAGCGCGTTTTTGCCGTGCACCGTCCAGGCGATCGAGTCGTCGATGTTGCGCATCGCGCCCTCTGCGTCGCCGCTGCTGAATGCCGCGTAGGCGGCCTGTGCCGTCTGCTTGTTCTCTTGCGCGCCCATGGTCCTGGCCCTTTCTGAGGAGGTGAGGTGGTAACGACAGGGCCGAGCCCGCCCACTCGTGCGGGCTCGCGCCCGTAGCGGCTGCGGCGCCGGAGTCGCATAGGTGACGGGCCGAGCGCTACAGCCACCATGTACCCGCGCAGCGGCGATCCCATTCCGCCGGGGCCGCCCTGCGGTGGTCGTTCTCCCGCTGACCGGCGGCCACGCACGATGCGACCGGTTGGCCCGTCGGCGCGACATGACCCTCCGATCCGCCCACTACGCTTCAACCATGGAGTCCGAGCCCGAAGAGCGCGTCGCGGTGATCGACCTCGGGTCGAACTCGTTTCGGATGGTGGTGTTCAAGGCGAGCGGCGCGGACTGGGAGCGCGAGGACGAGCTCTCGGCGGCGGTGCGCATCGGCGAGGGCCTCGTCGCGAGCGGGCGGCTGAGCGAGGAGGCGATCGCGCGGGCGCTGCGTACGCTCGACGAGTTCACGGAACGGTGCGCGCGGCACGGGCTCGACGAGCGCTCGGTGGACGCCGTCGCCACGAGCGCGATCCGTGACGCGGAGAACGGCGGGGCGTTCCTCGAGCAGGTGCGCCTGCGCACGGGCTTGGACGTGCGCGTCCTCAGCCGCGAGCAGGAGGCCCGCTACGGCTATCTGGCGGCGGTGCACTCCACGACGCTCACCGACGGCTGCGTGCTCGACCTCGGCGGCGGCTCGCTGCAGCTCGTGCGCGTCGCCGGGCGCATCGCACGGGAGTCGGGCTCGTGGCGGCTGGGGGCGGTGCGCATGACCGAGCGCTTCCTCGCGGGTGAGGGCCCCGCCAAGCGCAGCCAGTGCAAGGCGCTTCAGGCGCATGTCGCCCGCAAGTTGGAGCGCGCGCCGTGGCTGCTGCTCGCTGGGCCGCGCCTGGTTGGGCTCGGTGGGACGGTGCGCACACTCGCCACGGCCGCGGGCACCGCCGGCGAAGCCGGTGGTCGGGCGGCGGGCCTCCCCGCGGAGGAGGTCCAGGGGTTCGTTCTCGCGCGCGAGGACCTCGAGGACTTGATCGCGCGGCTGGCGGCCTTGCCCGCGGCCGAGCGCAGTCGCGTGCCGGGCATCAAGCCGGCGCGCGCCGACATCGTGCTCGCGGGCGCGCTCGTGATCCAGGAGGTGATGCGCCGCGGGGACTTCGCCACGCTTGAGGTGACGGGCGCCGGTCTGCGCGAGGGGATCTTCTTCGAGCGCCGGCTGATCGGTCGCCAAGCGGGCGCCGGGCTAGCCTTGCGCGGTGCCCGCGCGGCTTGAGCGCCACCAGCCGGGCGACCGGCGGGAAGTAGGGAGCGGGCGCCCGGGTCCTAACGGCCTGTTGACCCCCTCAGCGCCCGCTCGCGCCCGGCGCAGTCGAACAGCACGAGCACCTGCGGCCCCGGTGTGGGGCCGTGCCACGCCGCGGCTGGCACCTGCGGGCAGGCGCGCAGCACGGCCGCCGTCGCGCGGTTGCCTCCGCGCGAGGCGTAGGCGCCGCCGAGCACCACGTAGCGCGCCTCTCCGCGCGCTATCAGCCGCGCGAGGCCGGGGCCGTCGAGAATGGGATCGGTGCCGCCGTAGCCGCCGAGCGCGCTGGCGGGAGAGCCGAGCAGGATGAGCGGGGCGGCGGTGGGGGAGGCGTCGGTGAGCACGCTCCAGCGCGTGGCGGGGCGGTGCGTGTCGACGTAGCGGGCGAGGTTGCGGGCGACCCGCGTGTCGGTGGGGCCGATGCCGAACTCGCCGGAGCCGGTCGCTTCGTGGGGGCCCGCCGCCGGGAAGGTGCCCTCCACGGGCGCGAGCCATGTGGTGGCGGCGTATCCGGTGGGGGCCACCAACAGCAGGCCCAGCAGCAGCGCCATCGCGGGCGCGACGAGTCTGCGCGCCGCCGTCGCCACCAGCCCGACCGCAGCCCCCGCGATGAGCGCCGGGATGAGCCATTGCATGTAGCGCTGGTCGTTCAAGATCGAGATCTGGGCCGCCACCGTGCCGAGGACCGCGCAGGGGAGCAGAACCACGCGCCGGTCGCTGGCCGATCGAGGATCCCGCTGCGTGCCCGGGTGGGTGGGCCTCCTATTCCGGTATCGATCCTCGATCGGTCGCGCGAAGCGCGCGAACGCGACGGTCCCCGCGCCGATCATCGCCGCAGCGGGCGGGGCCATCGCGGAGATGTAGTAAGGGTGGACGATGCCCTTGGAGAAGCTGAGCACGGCAACCTCCACCAGCAGCCAGCCCCCGAGCACGATCAGCAGCGCCAGTCGCGGATCTCGACGCTTGCGCGCGTCACCGCCGAATGCGGGCTCGGCTTGCGCCGCACGAGTGGTTCCCCCGCCGATCGTGAGCAGCGCGAGCGCGAGCAGCCCGAACAGGGCGAAAGGCAGCATCCAAGCGCCCTGTCCGGCGAGGCCCGCACCGAACAGCCGCAGCGGCCCGACCGGCCCCCCGAAGGCGACCGGGTTGCGATAGCGCCCGTTGGGCAGATACCGGGACAGCCGCGCTTTGGGCGCCGCGCGCACGGGCTTCCCGCCCGGCCGGGCTTGAGCGGCGGATGGGCGGCGGGGGGCGCTGCGAACGATCGCGCCGCCGCGCGTGGGGATGTTGCCCGGTCCGCCGACCTCGCCTTCCACGCGGCCGAGGCCGTTGTATTCGAACGTGAGCCCCAGCTCGGCGTTGTTGGTGGAGCTGCCCACATAGGGGCGTTGCGAGGCGGGGGTGAGTTCGACCAGCGCGATCCACGAGAACGACACGATCCCCGCCACGAGCCCCGCCGCGAGCAGCATCCCGGCGCGCCGCCGCCATGCGCCGGGCGCGCACACCAGATAGGCGAGCGCTATCCCGGGCGCCACGAGGTAGGCGGCGAGCGTCTTCGTGTTGAAGGCGAGTCCCACGAGCGCGGCGCTCGCCAGCAGCGAGCGCCGGCGCCCGCTCTCGATCGCGCTGAGCGCCGCGGCGCAGGCGAGCAGCATGAGCAGGACGAGCAGCGGATCGACGCCGTTGTCGCGCGACACCGCCACCCACGAGGGGAACACGGCGAGCGCGAGCGCGCCGGCGAGTCCCGCGAGGACGCCGAGACGGCGCTCGAGCACGAGGTAGAGCACGGCGACGGCGACCGTCCCGATGATGGCCTCGGGGAGCAGCAGGCTGAGGGGTGTGAAGCCGAACAGCTTGGCGCTCACGACCTGCGGCCACACGCCGAGCGGGGGCTTGTCGATCGTGACGAGCCCGCCCTGGTCGAAGGAGACGAACAGGAAGTTGTGTAGCGAGCCGAGCATCGACTTGACGCCCGCCGAGTAGAACGTGTTCGCCCACGCGTTCTGGGCGAGCTTGCGCGTGTTCAACACGACCGACAGCGCGAGGATGCCGGCGAGCGCGAGACGGTGTGGCCTGAGATGCTCTCTGAGAGCTCCGCGCGCCGTGTCGAGGCGCGGCTGAACGAGGCCATCGGCGTGCGTGCGCATCACCCCGCGGACCTCGCCGCTTCGACCGTCTGCAGGCACGTGGGCGGCGCGAAGCCGGCTTGGATGTGCGCGCCGGGCAGTCCGCGCGGAGGCGTTTCGAACGGGACGAGCGCTTCCTCGGTGAGGCTGGGCTGCTCGATTATGGGCCCGGCGACGCGCGCGGCGAGCGGGGCGGGCGTGCCGGGCAGGGAGAACCCGACAGTGCTCGCGCCGGGGGCGAGGGTCAGCCGCCTGGCGACCTTCACGGGCGTGGCGGTGAGCGTCCGGGGTTCGTTTTCCCCGCCGGGATAGTGGATGAGCAGCGTCGTCGGGTTGGATGCGCGCATGCTCAGCCACATCTGCAGCGTGGCGGTGCGCGGCGTGGGGGAGGGGTTGATCAATTCCAGGCCGTCCGATCCGCAGGCGGCGCGCAATGGGTGGAGCGTGGCGGCGCGCAGTTCCTGCAGCTGCGCGCCGCCGTGGGCGCGCGCGAGCGCGGCGGCGAATGGGCGCAGGTCGAAGAACATGAGATCGCCCACGGGGCTGTAGAGGGGGGCGACGCCGAGCAGCTTTCCCAGCGCGGGCGCGAGCCGCGGCCGGGTGACGGCGCTGTAGCCGTGCGGATCGACCCACAATCCCTGGAAACCGTCGGCGGCGGCGGCGGCGAGCGAGAGATACAGCGGCTTGGATGCGAGCTCGGACTGCCAGTCGGCGGGCCTGCCCTTCATCGCGCCGTAGCTCCAGCGCAGCCGTTGCGAGTGGATGTAGCCGCGCGCGAGCTCGTATGTGGTGCCGAAGTTGGGGTTCGGCGCCGACACGCTCGTGCCGGTCGCGCCGTAGCCCTCGGGGAAGGGCACGTAGGGCAGCTGGAAGACGGCCGCCGCGGGAGGCATGCGCGCTTCGATGTCCGCCACGAACTTCGCGTCGCTGTTCCACTGGCGCGCGTTCTTGGCGTACTTGGGAAGGAAGTAGCCGGAGGTCTCGTCGAGCGCTCCGAACGCGAGCACCCCCGCGAGCACAGCCGCCGCGGCGAGCCGGGCGGCGCCCGTCCCGGCGAGTCGACGGCGGCCGGCGTCGAGCAGCAGGCCGACGGCGAGGAGCGAGAAGAAGGCGATGAACAGCGAGATGCGGTTCCAGCCGCGGATGTCGCGCGTGACGAAGAACGCTATGAGGCTCGAGAGGCCGCCGATTGTGGCGAGCGTGAAGGAGAGCGCAACGCCGAGCGCGGCGGGACGGTGGTCGGCGCTCGCAGCCCGGTTGGCGCCCACGGCGAACGCGCCGGCCGCGCCCGCTATCGACGCGAGCGCCACCAACGCCAGCCACAGGAAGCCCACGCTGCCGACCACGCCGAGGTTCTCGAAGCACGCCTCGCAATAGCCCGTGGAGGTGGCTTCGGTGTAGCGCTGGTTGATGTTCGAGAGCGGGCCGAATCGGTGCTGCTGGACGGGCAGCAGCAGGTCGGTGAGCCTCAAGCCGAACTGGTCGGCTTCGATCGTGGTGCGCTTGATCGCGGCGTTGGCGCCGTGCGCGGAGCGGTAGGCGAGAGTGGGGGCGAGGTTCGCGGCGAGCGTCGCCGCGATGAGGGCCGAGGCGATCAGGCCCGAGAGCACCGTGCGCCGTCCGCGGCGGACGAGCAGCGCGAGCAGGCTGCCGCCGAGCAGGAGCAGCAGCGCGAACACGGCGTAGTAGAGCCCGCTGGAGCCCACCACCAGGCAGCAGGCGACGGTGAGCAGCGACGTGCCCGAAGCCCACGCGCGTTTGGAGCGGCGCGCGAACAGGCCGCGGTCGTCCCACAGCCGCAGGAACAGCAACGCCCCCAATGGGACGCCGTAGTAGGCCGACAGCAGTACCTGCGACTCGCCGCGATTGAAGTGGTAGGGAAGCAGCGCGAAGATGACGGCGCACACGACGGCGGCGCCCACGGAGACCCGCAGCAGTCGCAAGGCCGCGTAGGCGCTCACCGCCGTCAGCGGGAACGTGAGCAGGAAGAAAACGTTCAACACGAGGGCCGGGTTCTTGGAGAACGCGCCGAGCGCCCTTATGAGCAGCAGGTTGAGGTTGTCGGCGCCCTGGGGGAAGTCGTAGAGCTGCAGGCCGAAGGGAGCGCCGAGGCTGGAGTTGGTCTGGTAGGAGCCGTGTGTGATGATCGACTTGACGAGCAGGAGGTAGAACTTCGTGTCGCCCTCGCTCGCGTAGCTCCAGGGAAGCGAGAGGCGCGCTTCGCCGAGATGCAGCACGAGCGCGGCGATGAGGGTGCTCAGCGCGATCGCGGCGAGCGCACCGGCGAGCACGCCCCCTCGCGCACGCGCGCACGCGCGCACGCGAGGCCATCCGATCGGGACGTTCATCGGGCTGGTCATCGGGCAGAGCGCAGGCGGCTGACGGACGCGCGCACGCGCGGCCATCCGATTGGGACGTTCATCGGGCGGACCGTCGAGCGGAGCGCAGACGGTGCAGGGGCGCGCGCCGGCGGGCCATCATCGAGCGAGGTTCGCCAGCAGCCGGTCGAGGTCGTGCTCGTCGTTCCAGGCGCCGACCGACGCGCGCAGCCACGGGCGGCGGGGGACGTCGCGCAGGACGATGTGCTGCTCGGAGAGCGCGGCGCGCTCGAGCGGCGGGTCGGCGCTCGCGAAGGACACGAGCGTGGTGGGCCCGCGCGGGGCGACCGCGCGTCCGATCGACTCGAGTTGCTCGACGAGCGAGCCGGCGAGCGCGAGGGCGCGCTCGTGGACGGCCGTCCAGCCGGCGTCCTCGAGCACCTGGACGGCGGCGAGCGCCGTGGCGAGCGTCTCGGCGCTGAGCGCGAGCGTGTCGAAGCGGCGGGCGTCCTCGTGAAGGCGAGCGTCGAGCCCGGCGTCGGGGTCGAGCAGGTTGCCGTAGCCCCGCCGGGTGGCGCGCACGCGGGCGCGCAGGGAGGGCGCCACGTAGAGCATCCCCGTGCCGTCCGGCCCGCACAGCCACTTCTGGCCCGCCCCGGCATAGGCGTCGCAGCCGAGCGCGCGCACGTCCACCTCGACCGCGCCCACGCCCTGGGCGCCGTCGAGCACCACCGGCACGTCGAGCTCGGCGAGCGCGGCGGGCGCGAGGCGTCCTGTCATCCAGCTGACGTGCGAGCACGCCACCAGGCGCGTACGCGGGCCGACCGCCTCGACGATGCGCTCCAGCGGCGCCATACGCACGACCACGCCGTGCGCTTCGCGGGCGGCCGCGAGCACGCCGAGCAGGCCAGGATGCTCCTCGTCGCTCGTGAGGATCTCCTCGCCCTCGCGCAGGTCGAGGCCGTCGATGACGATCGAGAGGCCCTCGGTGGTGCATGTGGTGAGCGCCACGTCGCTCGCCTCGCAGCCGAGCGCGCGAGCATAGGAGGCGCGCAGCGCGGCGCTCATCTCCGCGCGTCGCTCGAAGTGCTCGCGCGCGCGTCCGCGGCGGGCCTCGCCGAGCAGCTCCTCCGCGCCGGCTTGAGCCGCGGCGGCCGGCAGCGGGCCGTCGGTGCCCGCGTTCAGATACGCCACGCGCTCGAGCACGGGGAACTGGTGGCGCAACGCCTCGATGGTCACGGGCGAGCACAATAAGGGCAAGGGGCCCGGCGCGGATGCAATCGTGCCGGGCGGGGGCACCGAGCCGCTAGAAAGAGGATGCGCCATGTCCGGCCAAGAGGATCAGCTTCCGCTGTGGACGCCGTCAGCCGAGCGGGTGGCGGGCGCACGGATGACCGGGTTCATGGAGTGGGCCGGCGAGCGTCACGGACGCGAGTTCGCCGACTACGGCGAGCTGTGGGAGTGGTCGGTGGGCGAGCTCGAGGAGTTCTGGGCGGACATCTGGGAGTACTGCGGGGTGCGCGCCTCGGCGCCGTACGAGCGGGTGCTGGCCGACCGGGAATCGGAGGGATCCCCGATCGGTGAGCAGGAGATGCCGGGCGCGCGCTGGTTTCAGGGGGCGCGGCTGAACTACGCGGAGAACATGCTGCTGCGCGATCGCGATCCTCAAGCGGTCGCGGTTCTGCACGAATCTGAGCTGCGTCCGCTTAAAGAGCTCACGTGGGGCGAGCTCTCACGGCAGGTGGCGGTTGTGGCGGAGGGGTTGCGCTCGCTCGGCGTGGAGCGCGGCGATCGCGTGGGGGCGTACATGCCGAACGTGCCGGAGACGCTCGTGGCGTTCCTGGCGTGCGCGAGCATCGGGGCGATCTGGTCGTGCGCGGCGCCGGAGTTCGGGGCGCGCAGCGTGGTGGACCGCTTCGCGCAGATCGAGCCGAAGGTTTTGTTCGCCGTCGACGGCTACCGGCACGGCGGCAAGGACTTCGACCGCTCAGGCGCGCTCGCCACGATCTTGGAGGGGTTGCCGTCGGTGGAGCACACGGTGACGCTCCCATATCTCTTTGCCGAAACCAATGCGCCGCGCGCGCGCGAAGCCCTCACGTGGGATGAGCTTCAGGCGCGCGGGGCGGGCGCCGAGCCACGCTTCGAGCAGGTGGAGTTCGACCACCCCCTGTGGGTGCTCTACTCCTCCGGCACCACCGGTTTGCCGAAGGCGATCGTGCACGGGCACGGGGGCATCCTCGTGGAGCAGCTCAAGAAGAGCCTGCTGCACCTCGATTTGCACGAGGGCGATCGCATGTTCTGGTTCACCACGACCGGCTGGATGATGTGGAACTTCCTGATCGGCTGCTTGTTCAGCGAGGCGGCGATCGTGCTCTACGACGGAAGCCCCGGCCACCCTGACCTCGGCAGGCTGTGGGAGCTCGCCGAGCGCGCGCGCATCACCTGCATGGGAGTGAGCGCGGGCTTCTTGACGAGCTGCGAGAAGGCGGGCGTCGAGCCCGCGCGCGACTTCGAGTTGAGCGCGCTGCGCGCCATCGGCTCGACCGGCTCGCCGCTGCCGCCGGAGGGCTTCCACTGGGTGTACGAGCACGTGGGTCGCGATGTGTGGCTGTTCTCCACGAGCGGGGGCACCGATGTGTGCACGGCGTTCGTGGGCGGCTGCCCGCTGCTGCCCGTGTACGAGGGGGAGATCCAGTGCCGCGTGCTGGGCTGCGCCGTGGAGTCCTGGGACGAGCTGGGGAGGCCGCTGCAGGATGGGGCACACGGCCTGGAAGGCCGGGTAGGCGAGCTGGTGCTCACCCGGCCTCTGCCCTCGATGCCGTTGTTCCTGTGGGGCGACGACGACGGAAGGCGATATCGCGAAAGCTACTTCGACATGTATCCGGGCATCTGGCGTCACGGCGACTGGATTCGCATCACGAAGCGCGGGGGAGCGGTGATCTACGGGCGCTCGGACTCCACCATCAACCGCCAGGGTGTGCGTATGGGCACGAGCGAGATCTATCGCGCCACCTCGGCGGTTGAGGAGGTGACCGACGCGCTCGTGGTGGACATCCCGCGCGAGGACCGTGCACCCGGTCGGGACGACCCGGTGGGCGAGCTTCAGATGATCTTGTTCGTGGTGCTCCGCGACGGCGTCACGCTCGACGAGGAGCTGGAAGCGCGGATAAAGCGGCGCGTGCGCGAGGACTGCTCGCCGAGGCACGTGCCGAACCAGATCCTGCAGATCGCCGAGGTGCCGCGCACGCTCTCCGGGAAGGTGCTCGAGGTGCCGATCAAGCGGATATTGATGGGCGTGGCTCCGAGCGACGCGGCGAGCATCGAGTCGCTCGCCAATCCCCACTCGCTCGACTACTTCGTGGAGCTGGCGAGACGCCGGCGCGCGGATGTGGCGTCGTCGTAGAGGAGTAAGGGGCGCGCTTGTCGAACAAGAGCGCCGATGAAGCGTCTAGCGATCCCGCCGGAGAAGCCCCCCGTGAACGGGGCAGGCGAGCACCAGAGCCTGTCGCTGTACATACAGACCCGCTTCGAGGAGTGTTCGCGCTCGCAGAAGGACGTGGCGCAGTACATCGTGGACCACCTCGACGAGGCGGCCTTCCAGACGGCGGAGGAGCTGGCGCGGAGGGCGAACACGTCGAGCTCGACCGTGGTGCGCTTCTCGCAGGCGCTCGGCTTCGAGGGCTTCCCCGAGCTGCAGGCGGCGGCGCGCGAAGAGTACCGGCGCATGCACGCCCAACCGCGGTCGGGAGCCTCCCCCGACAGCTCCACGCCGCTGTTCTCGCTCGACCAGAACGAGTTCGAGACCGCGCTCGCGGCTGACCACCTGAACGTGGAGGAGACCGCCCACAAGGTGTCGCGTCCGGCCGTGGAGGCGCTCACCAGGCGATCGTGGACGCCGAGAAGGTGCTGGTGGCGGGAACCGACCAGATGGCGTTCTTCGCGAGCTACCTTCGTCACCTGCTGATGCTGCTCGACTTGCGTGTGGACGTCGTGGCGAGCCCCTCCCAGGAGGCGCTCAGCCGTCTCGGGAGGATCGACGGCGCCACGCTCGTGATCGGCCTTTCCGCGGGGCGTCCCCATCCGCTGGTGGTGCGCGCGATGAAGCTCGCGCGCCACCGCAAGGCGCGTACGGGGGCGATCACCGACGCCACCCTCTCCGAGGTGGCGAAGCTCGCGCAGATCAAGCTCTACTACTCCTCCAACAGCCCCGCCTACGTGCGCTCGCACACGGCGCTGCTGAGTCTCATCCAGGCGCTTGCGTACGGCGTGTATGCGAAGGACAGCGCCCAGTACGACGACCGCATCAAGGCCTTCCGGCTGAAGTAGTCCCGCCGGGATCTCCTCTCCATTTTCCGGGAAGACAACGCCACATGTGGCGTTGTCCCACCCCGTACATGTACGGGGTGGCCGGTCGGTACATGTACCGACCGGGATAAGATCATCATTAATGCGCGACGAGGCTACATTCACCGTCAAGAGCGGCCTGGCCGAGATGCTCAAGGGCG
The DNA here is from genome assembly GCA_963729925.1 of uncultured Solirubrobacterales bacterium. Classification (GTDB taxonomy): domain Bacteria; phylum Actinomycetota; class Thermoleophilia; order Solirubrobacterales; family Solirubrobacteraceae; genus Palsa-744. Next base: position 273,245 of record CAVSPS010000011.1, read on the forward strand.
GCGTCATCATGGATGTCGTCACCGCCGAGCAGGCGAAGGTCGCGCAGGACGCGGGCGCCGCGGCTGTGATGGCGCTCGAGCGCGTCCCCGCCGACATCCGCCGCGATGGGGGAGTGGCGCGCATGTCCGACCCGGAGATGATCTCCTCCATCCAGCAGGCCGTGAGCATCCCTGTGATGGCGAAGGCGCGCATCGGGCATTTCGTGGAGGCGCAGGTGTTGGAGGCGCTCGAGGTGGACTACATCGACGAGTCCGAGGTGCTCACGCCCGCCGACGAGCACAACCACATCGACAAGTGGGCCTTCAAGGTGCCGTTCGTGTGCGGCGCCACCAACCTCGGCGAGGCCCTGCGCCGCATCGGCGAGGGCGCCGCGATGATCCGCTCCAAGGGCGAGGCCGGCACGGGGGACATCGTGGAGGCGGTGCGCCACATGCGCGGCATCACCGGCGAGATCCGCCGTCTCGCGGCACTCCAGGAGTCAGAGCTCGCGAGCGCCGCCAAGCAGCATGCCGCGCCGCTCGACCTCGTGCGCCGCGTCGCGCACGCGGGACGTCTGCCGGTGGTGCTGTTCTGCGCGGGCGGCATCGCCACGCCCGCCGACGCCGCCCTGATGATGGCGCTTGGCGCCGAAGGGGTGTTCGTGGGGTCGGGCATCTTCAAGTCCGAGGACCCCCCCGCGCGCGCGCGGGCCATCGTGGAGGCCACCACCCACTGGCAGGACCCCGAGCGCGTAGCAGCGGCCTCGCGGGGGCTCGGGCCCGCGATGGCGAGTCTGGAGAGCGCGAAGCTGCCCGAGGAGCAGCTGCTGGCCCAGCGCGGTTGGTAGCGCAGGACGGCCGATGACACGGCGCGCTGCGGCGTCCTACCGATCGGAGATCGGAGGGATCTCCGATCGGCCAGCTTGGTCCTCGACCGTCCTGCGAGCGCCTTGATCGAGCCGCGTAATCCCCTCATCGGCGTGCTTGCGCTGCAGGGAGACTTTCAGGCGCATGGAGAAGTGTTGGAGCGGCTGGGCGCCCACGTGCGCGAGGTGCGCGTGCCGGCGGACCTCGACGGTCTGGACGGACTCGTGCTGCCCGGCGGCGAGTCCACCACGATGACCCTCGGCGTGGAGCGCGAGGGGCTCACCGAGCCGTTGCGCGAGCTCGCACGCGGCGGCGGGGTGGGGGGGATTCCCATCCTCGGCTCCTGCGCGGGCCTCATCATGCTCGATCGCGAGCACCTCGCCATCATGGACATTCGCGCCGAGCGCAACGCGTTCGGCCGCCAGGTGCGCAGCTTCGAGGCATCCCTCGGCATGAAGGGACTCGACGGGGGGCCGCTGCGCGGCGTGTTCATCCGCGCCCCCTGGATAGCCGAGCACGGCTCAGAGGTGGAGATCCTCGCCGAGCTGGACGGTCGCGCGGTGGCGGCGCGCCAGGGACGGCTGCTGGCGGTGGCGTTCCACACAGAGCTCGGCCACGACGATCGCGTGCACCGGCTGTTCCTGGACGACGTGCGCGCGACGCGTCAACAGACTTGAGGCCCCGTCAAGATGGAGCGGGATCAGACGGCTTCGAAATAGACGACCCCGTCCCGCTCGCACCCGACGACACGCCCCTCGTCGATCAGCACGTCGACATGGCCGAGGACCTCGGAGAGCGTCAGATAGGCCTGAGTGACGGCCACGTTGCCCCACATCTCCTGGGCGAGCTCATATGCGTTTCGCGGACGCCCGGCGATCAGGCCGTACAGCTTGTCGGCGCGGCGCTCGTGCATCCGGAAGCGTTCGTCGATCAGCGAGCGGTGATCCTCAATCGGCTCGCCATGGCCCGCCAGCACGACCTCGACCTCCATCTCGCGCGTCAGGCGCAGCGAGTCTAGATACGTCATGAGCGCGCGCGGGCGCTCGCGCACGGCCTGCTCGCCGGGATCGCCGGCGTCCAGCGGCAGCGAGATCAGCGGGTTGGAGGAGATGTGCTTTATGAGGTGGTCTCCGCCGAGCAGCTCGCCGGAGACCTCATCATGAAAGACAGTGTCCGAGGGTGAGTGTCCCGGTCGGTGCAACACCCTCCAGCTGCGACCCTCGAACGCGAGCAGCTCGCCGTCGCGCAACGGGTGGGTGACATGTGCGGAGGCCCCCCAGGCGCGAAAGCCAGCGGACACCGCCCTCAGGGCGTACACCACGTCCTGGGGGATCCCGTTGCGCAACATGATCTCCCCGGCGAAGCTGTCGTTGGCCTCCATCTGGCGCTTGTAGTCGGCCAGCCATGGCGCGAGGCGGTCGAGCGCGCATACCTCGGCACCGGAGCGCCGGGCGAGGATCTCGACCAAGCCGATGTGATCGATGTGCTGGTGGGTGACGACGATCCGCCGCAGATCCTCGACCCGGCGTCCGTGCTCGCCCAGAGCGTCATGGAGCGCCGTCAACGAGGTCGCCGAGTTGGGGCCGGCGTCGACGAGCGTGAGCGGATCGTCCTCGATCAGATAGCAGTTGACGCGTCCCACCGCGAACGGGGTGGGCACCGCCAAGCAGTGGATACCGTGCTCGGCAGCTCGCGCGAGCGGCTGCGCGAGATCCCTCACGAACGTGCCCGGGTGGGTGGTGTGGGAATCGCCGTGGGTGGTGTGGGAATCGCCAAATGGGGGACCTCGCGCGCGCGCGCGTGGGCCTGCGCGGCGTCGCTCACGAGCGGATCAACGCCAGCACCTCGTCGCGCGCGCTCTCCATGTGCTCGCGCGAGCGCAGCGACTCCAGGCACAGGCGCAACAGCGGCTCGGTATTGGAGGGGCGCACGTTGAAGTGCCAGTCGTCGTAGGAAACCGATATCCCGTCCAGCCGATCCTGGCGGGCGTCGCTGTAGCGCTCTGAGATCTCCCTCATCTTCGCCTCCTGGTCGTCCACCTCCGAGTTGATCTCGCCGGAGATGAAGTACGTCTCGCGATAGGGCCCCAGCAGCTCGGATAGGCGCTTGTCTTCCCGGGAGAGCCGCTCGAGGATCAGGAGCGCGGGGATCGCGCCCGAGTCGGCGCAGTAGAAGTCGCGGAAGTAGTAGTGCCCCGAGACCTCGCCGCCGAACAGCGAGCCCTCCTTGCGCATACGCGTCTTGAAGAATGCGTGGCCCACCCGGTTGATGTGCGGGGAGCCTCCCTTGCGCTTCACCGTGTCGGGCACCGCCCAGCTCGCCCGCACGTCGTAGAGGATCGCCGAGCCGGGGTGCTTGCTCAGCAGCGACTCCGCGAGCAGCGCAGTGAGAAAATCTCCGTCGACGAATTCTCCCGTGTCGTCGATGAAGAAGCAGCGGTCGGCGTCCCCGTCCCATGCGATTCCCAAATCGGCGCCGGTCTCGCGGACCTTCTCGATGATGAACTTCCGGTTCTCAGGCAGCAGCGGGTTGGGCTCGTGGTCGGGGAAGCTGCCGTCCGGGGTCCAGTAGGTCTCGGTCAGATCGAGTCCGAGGTGCTCGAGCAGCGGACCCACCATCGGGCCCGCCATGCCGTTTCCGCCGTCCACCACCACCTTCAGGGACCGCACCGCGTCGGGGTCGATCATCGCGAGCACAGCGGCCTGGAACTCCTCGTAGATGCTCACCTCCTGGACCGTGCCCCTCGCGTGTGTGTGCGCGGGGGGAGTGCCGCCGAGGCTCGCGTCGTTGCCGCGAGGGACCCCGTCCTCGAAGCCGTCTTCGATGGTCCTGCGGATGTCCTGGATGCCCGCGTCCCCCGACAGCGCAATCGCGCCCTCACGCACGAGCTTCGCGCCCGTGTAGGCCTTCGGGTTGTGCGAGGCGGTGCACATCAAACCGCCGTCCAGCTCGCGCGAGCCGACGAGGAAATAGAGCATCTCGGTGCCCACTTCGCCGGCGTCGAGCACGTCGGCGCCCTCGATGAGCAGCCCCTCGCGATAGCGCTCACACAGCTCCGGCGCGGTCAGGCGCATGTCGCGGCCGAGACCCACCCGCAGCTCGGTGGTGGGCTTTCCCGAGAGGTTGCCCAGCACGCGGGCGAAGGCGCGGCCGATCGCCAGCGCCACATCGGCGTCGATCTGCTCGCCGTAGAGGCCGCGGATGTCGTACGCCTTGAAGATGGTGGGGTCGATCGCCATTCGGCCCCGCATCCTAGAGGCGGGCTCTGCGGAAGTATCCTTCCCGGCTATGTCAGGACACTCGAAGTGGGCGAGCATCAAGCACAAGAAGGCCGTCGTGGACTCCCGCCGCGGAATCCAGTTCACCAAGCTGGCGCGCGCCATCACGGTGGCAGCGCGCGACGGCGGGGGGGACCCTGCGGGCAACGCGGCGCTGGAGAACGCCATCGCCAAGGCCAAGGCCGCGTCGATGCCGAAGGACAACATCGAGCGCGCGATCGCCAAAGGGACGGGCGAGGGCGACGGCGCCGACGCGATCGAGACGGTCCTCTACGAGGGCTACGGCCCGGGCGGCGTGGCGGTGCTGGTCGAGGCGCTCACCGACAACCGCAACCGCACCGGCGCCGACGTGCGCCACGCCTTCTCCAAGCACGGCGGTGGCCTCGGCGAGCCCGGCTCGGTGGCCTACCTGTTCGAGAAGCAGGGCGCCATCGCCATCGACGCGGCGTCCTACTCCGAGGACGACCTGATGCCGGCGGTCGAGGCGGGCGCCGAGGACATCTCCAGCGACGACGACATCTTCGAGGTCGTCACTCAGCTCGGTGACTTCGCGGCCGTGCGCCGCGCGCTCGAGGAGGCGGGAATCGAGATCCAGAGCGCCGAGCTGGCCTATCGCCCCAAGAGCCTCGTGCCGATCGACGAGCCCCAAACGGTACGGCTCATGAAGCTGATCGAAGCGCTCGACGACCTCGACGACGTGGACGAGGTGTACGCGAACTTCGACGCACCCACCGACGTGCTCGAGCGCGTCGCAGGATGATCGACTCCCCGCGGGCGCGCGCGCCGCGCACATGACGAGCCACGGCGGTCGGTGGGTCTCCAAGGCCCAGGGCAGCTCACGTGTGGCGAGTGGCAAGGGCCGGCCACCGGTCGCGATCCTGTGCGGAGGTCGTGGCACGCGCCTGCGCGAGCGCACGCAGGAGATCCCCAAGCCGCTCGTGGAGATCGGCGGGCTGCCGATCGTGTGGCACGTGATCCAGCTCTACGCCGTACAGGGCTTCGAGCGGTTCCTGCTCGCCACCGGCTACAAGGGCGGGCCGATCGAGCGCTTCGCCGCCGAAGCCTCCTGGCCGCAAGGTGTGGAGGTGCAGTGCGTGGATACCGGTCTTGACACCCCCACCGGCGGGCGCATCAAGCTGCTCGAGGAGCGCATCGCGGGCGAGCGCTTCTGCGCCACCTACGCCGACGGTCTCGCGAGTATCGACTTCGACGGCCTGCTCGCCTTCCACGCCGCCCACCGCAAGCTCGCGACGATGACGGTGGTGCGCCCCGAGCTGCAGTTCGGCGTGACCGAGCTCGATGCGGGAAACGGGCGCGTGCTCGGCTTTCGCGAGAAGCCGCGCTCCGAGCATTGGATCAACGGCGGCTTCTTTTGCTTCGAGCCGGGCGTCTTCGACTACCTGGAGCGCCACAGCGTGCTCGAGCGCGATCCCCTGGAGCGCCTCGCGGGGGCCGACGAGCTGCGAGCCCACCGTCACGAGGGCTTCTGGGAGTGCATGGACACCTACAAGGACGCCGTCGCCCTGAACGACCTGTGGGCGTCCGGCGAGGCTCCCTGGCGCATGTCGTAGCAGCAGGCGTCCGGGGCGCCGCGCAGAATCCCTATGGGAATGATCGTGCTCGGGATAGATCCAGGCCTGGCCAGCACCGGCTACGGCGTCGTCGCACGCGAGGGCGGACGCCTCGCGGCGCGCGACGGCGGCGTGATCGAGACGCCCGCCGGAGTCCCGCGGGAGCGGCGCCTGGCCGACATCCATGCTGCGATCGACGCGCTCCTGGGCGAGCACGAGCCCGATGCGGTCGCGCTCGAGGAGCTCTACTTCGGTCAGAACGTGCGCACGGCGTTCGCGGTCGGCCACGCGCGCGGCGCGGTGATGCTGGCGGCGGGGCAGCGGGGCGTGCCGTGCGCCGGTTACACGCCGCAGAAGATCAAGTCCGCTGTGTGCGGCAACGGGCGGGCCGCCAAGGATCAGGTTGCGCGTATGGTGCAGGCGCTGCTCGCGCTGCCCGCCGCGCCGGCGAGCGACCACGCCTCCGACGCGCTCGCGGTGGCGATCTGTCATCTCAACGGCGCGCCGCTCAGCGAGTCGGTGGCCCGAGCGACGGGAGCCGCCGGGACGGTGCTCGCTCGATGATCTCGTTGCTGCGCGGCGAGGTCGCCATCCGGCGCGCCGATCACGTGGTGGTGCTGTGCGCCGGCGTGGGCTACCGCGCCGCGGTGTCGGCCGAGACCTTGCGCCACGTTCCGGCGGTGGGGGGCGAGACGACGCTGCACACCCACCTGGTGGTGCGCGACGACGCGCTGTTGCTGCACGGCTTTCACTCAGAGCAGGAGCGCGACCTGTTCCTGATGCTCCTCTCGGTCCAGGCGGTCGGTCCGAAGGTCGCCGTGGCGGTGCTCTCCAGCGGCTCCCCGCGCGAGCTGCTCGGCGCGATCGCGGGCGCGGACGCCGCGCGCTTCCAGGCGGTGCCGGGGATCGGCAAGCGCACCGCCGAGCGCATCATCGTGGAGTTGCGCGAGAAGGTCGGGGTGGACAGCCATCTCGAGAGCGTGGGCACGGCAGGGCGCAGCCGCAGCGAGGGGCCGCGCGCGCTCGCGCACGAGGGCCTGCTCGCGCTCGGCTACAACGCGCTGGAAGCCGAGGAGCTGCTGCGGGGCCTCGACGGCGAGAGCCCTGAGGAGCTGATCGCAGAAGCGCTGCGCACAGCGCGGGCGGCATGAGCGGCACACCATCACCTCCATGACCCAGGCCGAGCGCATACAGACCCCCTATCTCACCCCCGAGGACGAGCTCGATCGCTCGCTGCGCCCGCGTGCGCTCGAGGAGTTCGTCGGCCAGCACATCCTGCGCGAGCAGCTCGCCGTGGCGATCGAGGCGGCGAGCGCGCGCAATGAGGCGCTCGACCACCTGCTGCTCGCCGGGCCACCCGGGCTCGGCAAGACCTCGCTCGCCCAGATCGTCGCCGCGGAGCTCGAAGTGCCGTTCGTGCAGACCGCCGGACCGGCGCTCGAGCGCAAGGGCGACATCGCGGCGTTTCTGACTGCGCTGGAGCCGCGCAGCGTGTTCTTCGTCGATGAGATCCACCGTCTGCCGCGCACCTTGGAGGAGACGTTCTACCCGGCGATGGAGGACCGTCGCCTGCCGATCACCGTCGGCCAGGGCGCGGGCGCGCGGGTGGTGACGCTCGAGCTTCCCCCTTTCACGCTCGTCGGAGCCACCACCCGCACGGGCCTGCTCACCACGCCGCTGCGCGACCGCTTCGGCATTCAGGCGCGCCTGGAGCATTACGGGATCGACGACCTTGCACGGATCGTGAGGCGCTCGGCCGAGATCCTTCAGATCGCCGTCGACGAGCAGGGCGCGCTCGCGATCGCCGCCCGCAGCCGCGGCACCCCGCGCGTGGCCAACCGTCTGCTCAAGCGCGTACGCGACTACGCCGAGGTGCGACTCGACGGGATCGTGGGCGCCGACGCCGCGCACGGCGCACTCGAGCTGCTGGAGGTCGACGGGCGCGGCCTCGACCGGCTCGACCGAGAGATCCTCAGGGCGATCTGCGTGAAGTTCGACGGCGGGCCCGTGGGGCTCTCTACGCTCGCTGTGGCGGTCGGCGAGGAGCAGGACACGATCGAGGACGTGTATGAGCCCTACCTGCTCCAGCAGGGGCTCATCAAGCGCACATCGCGGGGCAGGACCGCCACGCTCGCCGCCTTCCAGCATCTCGGCATCGATCCGCCGGCGCCCGAGGCGGGCGCGAGCGCGCTCTTCTAGGGACGTCGAAGTGGCGGCACCCGCCCGGCGCGGCGCCGAGGTCCGCGGCCCGGCCGATGACCGCGACTCGCCATCGACGGACCTTGACACGCCGTCCCGCCTGCTCCCCTACTCTGTGGAGTCCGATGGCTCATCCGTTCATCTGCCCCAACTGCGGACACCGCACGCGCGAGATCGACCGCAACATCGGCTTCACGCGCCAGCCGAAGGGCTGCGAAAAGTGCGGCTTCGCTTTCCTGTTCGAGCTGCTGGACGACTACTATCCTGCGCCCGACGCCGCGTTCTTCGTGTGCGACGGCGAGGGCCGCGTGATCGGCTGTGGCAAGAACTCCTTCGCGTTCACCGGCGTGGAGGAGGAGGACGTGATCGGACAGCGCGTCGAGCAGGTGCTCGGCTTGAAGTTCGCAAACGGCGACGACCCGGTCGAAACGGTGCTCGAGTGGGGTGTGCGCGCGCTCGACGTGCCCGTACGGGTGAGCGGGGAGCGCGACATGGAAGCGGGCGCGAAGGCCGACATGTTCCCCGCGTATGACAGTGACGGTGGGCTGCTGCTCGTGCTCACTCCCGACAGGTAGGCTCCTGTGGTGACGCGTCCCGCAGATCCCCACTCGCCTGAATTTTCCCCCAATCCACGCCTGGTCTGTGGGAGGGGCCGCTAGGCCATGGCCGACCGTCGCCGAAACACACTGGTGCTCCTGATCGTGCTGGGTCTGGTGCTGGCGTCGCTCGCGGTCATCGCGAGCAAGCCCACGCGCCTCGGCCTCGACCTGAAGGGCGGCGTGCAGCTCGTCTACCAAGGTCGCGCCACCGCGCAGGCGAAGGTGGACACCGAATCGCTGAACCGCGCGATCGACATCATGCGCAAGCGCGTCGACCAGCTCGGCGTGGCGCAGCCCGAAATCAAGCGCAGCGGCGGCGAAGAAATCACCGTGAGCCTGCCGAACGTCACCAATGCCCGGCGCGCCCAGGAGCAGGTCGGCAAGACCGCCCAGCTGCACTTCTACGACTGGGAGCCGAACGTGATCGGCCCGAGCGGTGAACCGGCGCCGACCGAAGCGACGGTGACGGGCGGGCCGAACCCCGCCTCGGCGGAAGCCGGACTGCCCGAGTACGAAGCGGTGCTGCGCGCGCTCAAGCGCCCGGCGATCATCCGCAAGAACGACACGACCTACGCGGCGGGCTGCACGCCCAATCAGGTGAAGGGCTGCATCTACGGCCAGTGGTACCTGCTCGACGTCACCCACAAGAAGGTGCTGCGCGGCCCCGAGGACACCGAACAGAACCTCTTCGGCGAAGCCAAGAAGCTGCCAGCCGCCGTCAAGACGCGGGCCGTGCGCGTGAACCCCGGCACGGTGCTCGCGCAGGCGCAGCCGATCACGGGCAAGGAAGGGAAGGTCACCCAGCAGTCGCCCGAAAGCTGGTACGTGCTCAACGACAACCCGGTGCTCAGCGGCGAAGACATCAAGAACCCGCGTCAGGGCTTCGACAACGGCGGCTCCGGCCAACCGAACGTCACGTTCGAATTCAGCTCCAGCGGAGGCAAGACCTTCCAACGTGTGACCAGGGAAATCGCCGAACGCGGCCAGCAGCGTCAGCTGCCCGGCGTCTCCAAGAACGGCGCCGTACAGCACTTCGCGGTGGTGCTCGACAACCAGGTGATCACCGCGCCGTTCATCGACTACACCGCCAACCCGGAAGGGATCGACCCGACGAGCGGCTCGCAGATCTCAGGGGGCTTCACGCTCACCTCGGCGCAGAACCTCGCCGACGAGCTCCAGTCCGGCGCGCTGCCGATCAAGCTCGAACTGATCTCCCAGTCGCAGGTTTCCGCCACGCTCGGCAAGACCGCGCTCAACCAAGGGCTCGTCGCGGGACTCGTCGGCTTCGCGGTCGTGTGCCTGTTCCTGCTCGCCTTCTACCGCGTGCTCGGGGCGATCGCGGTCGGCGGCCTGCTGATCTACGGCATGTACTTCTTCGCGCTCATCAAGCTCATCCCGATCACGCTCACGCTGCCGGGCATCGCGGGCCTGATCCTCACGATCGGCATCGCCGCGGATGCGAACATCGTGATCTTCGAGCGCGTCAAGGAGGAGATCCGCGGCGGGCGTTCGATCGCGGCGGGCATCGCCACCGGCTACAAGCGCGGCTTCGCCGCGATCGTGGACGCCAACGTGGTGACGTTCATGACCGCGTTCATCCTATTCGCGCTCGCCACCTCCGAAGTGCAGGGCTTCGCGTTCACGCTCGGGATCGGCACGCTGCTGACCCTGTTCACCGCGGTGCTCGCCACGCAGGCGGCGCTCGGCGCGATGGGACGCTCGCGCGCGGTGTCGCACCCGGCGCTGCTGGGCGCGGGGCGCAGGGGTCGCAAATGGACGTTCGACTTCATGGGCTCCTCGCGCTGGTTCTTCTCGATGTCGGGCTGCATCCTGATGATCGGCGCGCTCGCGATCGGCGGCAGGGGCATCAACTTCGGCATCGACTTCAAATCCGGCACGCGCATCCAAACGGCGTTCGTCAAGCCCGTCACCGAGAGCCAGATCCAGTCGGTGATGTCGGCGAACGGCTACCCCAACGCCGAGATCCAGAAGTTCACGAGCGTGGGGGTCGGCGGGCAGGGCTACCAGATCTCCCTGAAGAAGCTGCAACCCGAACAGGTGCAGCGGGTGAAGGCGGCGCTCGACACGAAGTTCGGGTCGGGTCCGCTCTCGCCGGGCACCAAGAACTTCTCCAACACCTCGATCGGGCCGACCTTCGGGCAGACCGTCGCGAAAAGCGCAATCATCGCGATCATCGCCTCGCTGCTGGTGATCTCGATCTACATAGCGCTGCGATTCGAGTGGAAGTACGCCGTTCCCGTGCTGATCGCCCTGATGCACGACCTGCTGATCACCAGCGGCGTGTATGCGCTCACCGGGCGTGAAGTGACGACCGCGACGGTGGCGGCGCTGCTGACCATCCTTGGCTATTCGATGTACGACACGATCATCGTGTTCGACCGCGTGCGCGAGAACGTGCCGCGCATGCCGCGGGCCGCGTTCTCGCAGATCGTGAACCGCTCGATGTCGGAGGTTCTGACCCGATCGCTCGCCACGAGCTTCTGCACGCTGCTGCCGGTGGCCTCGATCCTGCTGTTCGGTGGCGCCACGCTGAAGGACTTCGCGTTCGCGATGCTCGTCGGGATCGCCTCCGGCGCCTACTCCTCGATCTTCATCGCCTCGCCCGTGCTGACGCACTGGAAGGAGCGCGAGGGCGTCTACCGCAACCGTCGCGCCCGCATCGCACGCGACGTCGGCTATGTGCCGGCGTACGCGACGGCCCTCGGGGAGGCCCCGATCGACGTCGAGCCGCAGGCGACCTCCAAGCGCGGCCGCCGCGGCGCCGCGCTGATCGACGAGGAGGCCGGAGAGCAGCTCTCCAAGGAGGAGTTCGACGAGCTCGTGCGCGAGATCGGCCCGGAGCTCGCCGAGCAGTCGGGACGTGCGCCCGCCGGGGTCGGCCTGCGACGCGGACGGCGCGCGGGCGCGACAGACGCGAAGCGGGGCGAGGAGGCGGCAGGCGTCGAGGAGGACGGGCCGGCGCGCGATCCCGCCGCCGACCTCACCCCCGAGGATCTAGTCCTCAAGGATCAGCCGGCGCGCCGCGGGAAGCCGCGCAGGCCGAGAAACCGCAGGCACGGGAGGGCACGCTGATGGGAATGCTCGCCTGGGTCATGATGGGCCTGTCGATCTGGCACTTCACGATCTTCCTGCCCGACCGCTTCTGGGGAGGGATCGTCGGGGCGTTCGTGGGCTCGCTCGTGGGGGCCGTGCTCGTGGGGCTCTTGATCTACGGCGTGGAGACCTCCTCGCTGCAGGTGCCGGGCCTCAAAGCGACCGACATCGCAGTCGTCCTGTATGCCGTGCCCGGCGCGCTGCTCGGGATAGCGGTGGTCTACTTCGAGGGCGTTCGCCGCAGCAGCCGGCCGGCCGCCGGGCGCGCTCGCTGACCGCACACGCCGGCCGACCCGGGCACACCCCTTCCTCCTGACCGCCTCGCCTGTCTGGCAAGCCGTTCTGAGCTCCTTCAGCGCTTCCGTCTAGTCCGCGCCGTAGTGTGACCGGGCGATGGTGTGTTTCGAGATCTCTCACTGCAGCCGCGAGGAGGTGGCGCGGCTGTGCTCGGAGTTGGGCGTGAGCGACGCCGTCGGGCAGGTGCTCGTGCGGCGCGGCTACGGCGACCCCGCGCGCGCGAGAGCGTTCCTGGAGGGCGACGAGCGACACGAGCTGGAGGCATTCGAGGGCCTGCTCGACACGGCGGCGCTGATTGTCGAGCACGCGCGGGGGGGACGTCAGATCACCATCCACGGCGACTACGACGTTGACGGCGTGTGCTCCACCGCCGTGCTCGTTCGCGCCCTGCGCAAGCTCGGCGCCCACGTGGACTGGTACCTCCCGGACCGCGCCGGAGACGGCTACGGGTTGAACGAGGCCACCGTGCGGCGGCTCGCGCAGCGCGGCACCGAGCTCCTGATCACCGCCGACTGCGGGATCACCGCCGTGGAAGAGGTCGCGCTGGCGCGCTCGCTGGGAGTGGAGGCGATCGTGAGCGACCACCATCTCCCACGCGCCGACGGCGCCCTCCCGGACGCCCCGATCGTGCATCCCGCCCTGTGCGGCTATCCATGCGTGGATCTGTGCGCGGCGGGCGTCGCCCACAAGCTCGCCCAGGCGACGCTCCAGGTGGCCGGCCGCGACCCGCGCGAGCTCGACGAGGACCTCGACCTCGTGGCGCTCGCGACGATCGCCGACGTGGTGGCGCTGCTCGGCGAGAACCGCTCGCTCGTGCGCCGCGGCATGCGCGCGCTCGCGCGCACCTCCAAGCCGGGGCTGCGCGCGCTCATGTCGGTCGCCCGTGTGGAGCCGGGCAAGTTGAACGAGCGCGCCGTGGGATTCGCGCTGGCGCCTCGCATCAACGCCGCGGGGCGTCTGTACCGGGCCGACGCGGCGCTCGAGCTGATCCTCACCGAGGATCCCGTGCGCGCAGCCCAGATCGCCGACGAGCTCGACCGCGCCAACTCCGAGCGCAGGCACACCGAGCAGGCGATACGCCATCAGGCGGAAGCGCAGATCGCGCGGTTGGGCGATCCACGGGAGCGCTCGGCGTACGTGCTTGCGGGCGAGGGATGGCATAGCGGCGTGATCGGGATCGTCGCCTCGCGCCTTGCGGAGCGCCATCGCAGACCGGTCGTGCTGGTGGCGCTCGACGGCGAGGCGGGCCGCGGTTCGGGCCGCAGCATCGAGGGATACGACCTGCTCGCCGGGCTGACGGCCTGCTCGGGGCGGCTCGTGCGATATGGCGGCCACAGCGCCGCCGCCGGGGTGGAGCTGGCGCGCGGGGACGTGCCGGCGTTCGCGGAGGCGCTCGACGCGCATGCCCGCGAGACGCTCTCGCCCGAGCTGCTCGTCCCGCGCGAGCGCGTGGATGCGATCGTGGGAGGCGCCCAGCTCGGCATGGAGCTCGCCGAAGAGCTCGCCGCGCTCGCCCCGTTCGGCAGGGGCAACCCGGTGGTCTCGCTGATGGTGAGGGACGCCGTGCTGCGCGACGTGCGCCCGATGGGGGAAGGCAAGCACGCGCGCTTCACGGTTCAGTCCGAGGGGGTGCACGCGCGCGCCGTGGCGTTCGGCAACGACGGGAGGCTCGGGGTGGCCGACGGAGTGGCCGTCGACGCGACGTTCGCGCTCGAGGTGAACGAGTGGAGGGGGATGAGCGAGCCGCGGCTGGTGCTCCGCCACGCCCAACCGGCCTCCGAGGGGGCTACGCTTAACTCATGCCAAAGAACGGGCCAAGCTCAGTCCACGCTGTTCGGACTGCCGACGCCTCTCGCCGCGTCGCCCGCAACGAGCTGAGCGAGCTCGAGCGACGGCTGCTCGACGACCTCTTCGCGATCGTCTCAGAGCACGCCGCCGACGCGGTGGTGGCGATCGACCGCGAGCGCGTGGAGGACGCATTCGTGTTCGCCTGCGAGCACCACGCCGCGCAGCGGCGGCGCTCCGGCGAGGACTTCATCGTGCATCCCGTCGGCGTGGCCCGCATTTGCGCGAGCATGCGCCTTGACACCGAGACATTGTGCGCCGCGCTGTTGCACGACACGATCGAGGACACCTCCGCCTCGATCGAGGAGGTGCGCGAGCGCTTCGGCGAGGAGATCGCCGTGATCGTCGACGGCGTGACGAAGCTCACCGGCATCACCTTCCAGTCGCGCGACGAGGCGCAGGCCGAGAACTATCGCAAGATGATGGTGGCGATGGCAAGCGACGTGCGGGTCATCCTGATCAAGCTCGCCGACCGGCTGCACAACATGCGCACGATCGACGCGATGCCCAAGCAGAAGCAGCTCTCCAAGGCGCGCGAGACGCTCGAGATATACGCCCCGATCGCCCACCGGCTGGGCATCCATGCGATCAAGTGGGAGCTCGAGGATCTCGCGTTCGCGACGCTCCACCCGCGCAAGTACCGCGAGATCAAGGAGCTGGTGTCCCAGCAGCGCGAAGACCGCGAGCGCTACGTGACCGAGGCCGGCGCCTATCTCGCGAGCGAGCTGGAGACGCTCGGGATCTCGGCGCAGATCGCGGGGCGCGCCAAGCACTTCTACTCGATCTACTCGAAGATGACCAAGAAGGGACGCGAGTTCAACGAGATCTACGACCTCACGGCGATGCGCGTGATCGTCGAGTCGGAGAAGGACTGCTACGGGGCGATCGGAGTGATCCACTCGCTGTGGAAGCCTCTGCCCGGGCGCTTCAAGGACTTCATCGCGATGCCCAAGTTCAACATGTACCAGTCGCTTCACACGACGATCATCGGGCCCGAGGGACGGCCGCTGGAGATCCAGATCCGCACGCAGGAGATGCACGAGATGGCCGAGTTCGGCGTGGCGGCGCACTGGATGTACAAGCAGCCCCCGGCGCCCAGGAACGGCTCGGCCGGGCCGGCTGGCGAGGAGAAGATGAAGTGGCTGCGCTCGATGCTCGACTGGCAGAAGGAGATGTCTGACCCGCAGGAGTTCATGGAGAGCCTGCGCATCGACCTGTTCGAGGACGAGGTGTACGTATTCACGCCCAAGGGCGAGGTCAAGTCGCTCGCGGCGGGCGCCACCCCGCTCGACTTCGCCTATGAGGTGCACACCGAGATCGGCCACCGCTGCGTGGGGGCGCGCGTAAACGGCAAGATCGTGCCGCTGCACTACGAGCTGCGATCCGGCGACATCGTCGAGATCCTGACTACCAAGCGCGAGCGCGGACCCTCGCGCGACTGGCTGGCTACGGTGAAGACGACCAGGGCGCGCAACAAGATCAAGCAGTGGTTCAAGGCCGAGTCGCGCGAGGGCACCGAGCACACCGGACGGGAGCTGCTGCAGGAGCACCTGAAGAAGCAGGGCCTGCCCGCGCAGAAGATCACGGGCTCGGCGCTGCTCGCGGACGTGATCCGGGAGATGGGGTATCGCAAGGCGGACGACTTCTACATCGCGCTCGGCGCGGCGAAGATCTCGCCGAAGGTGGTGGTCAACAAGGTCCTTCAACGCCTCAAGCAGGGAGAGGCCGCCGACGGCGACTCAAGCGCGACGGACCTCATGAAGGTGGGCCGCCCGCGCCAGCGCCCGACGAGCTCCTCGGGCCAGTACGGGATCAGAGTGGAGGGCGTGGACGACGTGATGCTGCGCCTGGCCAAGTGCTGCCGTCCCGTGCCCGGCGATCCGATCCTCGGCTACATCTCGCTCGGGCGCGGGATCACGATCCACCGCAAGGACTGCCCGAACGCGCGGCTGTTGCAGCGCAACCCCGAACGCTTCACGAGCGTGAGCTGGGAGGGCGACCGGGAGACCTCTTTCGTCGTGGAAATACACATCGACGCGTGGGACCGCCACCGCCTGCTCGAGGACCTCTCGCGCGCGTTCTCGGAGTCGGGCGCGAACATCCTCGAAGCGCGTTGCCTGTCGAGCCCCCCGATGGTGAAGAACCGCTTCGTCGTGGAGCTCGCCGACACCCAGAGCCTGAAGGGCGCGATCTCGCGCCTGCGCAACACCGAGTCGGTGTTCGACGCCTACCGCGTCATCCCGGGCGGGGCCGGGTAGCACAGGCGCGTCCAGCTTCGGGCGGGCGCCGGCTGGGCGCGGGCAGGGGTCTCGATCAAGGCGCGACCCCGCGTGACTCCCGCGCCTTCAGGCAGGCGCTCTCAGGAGATGACGCTCAGCTCGCGCGGGAGCACGGAGTAGCGTGCCTCCATGACGTCGCCGAGGTAGTCGCCGTCGACCTGCAGCGGTAGCGGCTCGCCGTCGATCGAGCTGACGGTCAGCTCGCTGGTCTCCGGCAGGGCGATGACCTGTCGATGGCGCACCACCCGCGCGCGCTTGGAGAAGGCGCGGAAGGCGATCGAGGGCATGTCAATGGGACGCGCACGGCGCAGGACGCATGCCTGCAGAGTTCCCGAGTCGAGCTCCGGGCCGTCGGCCACCTCGATCGGACGGTCCTTGAAGTAGGTGAAGGGCGTTCCGTTCTGGACGATCGCGGTGACCCCCGTGTACTGCTCCCCGTCCAGCTCGACCGTTAGATGGGGTGGTTTGACGATGTAACGGCGCGTGAACGTGCTGATGGCCGCCCAGGTGAAGTAGTAGGCGCCGAAACGGGCCTTCAGGTGCGGGTTGGAGTCGACGCGCCGGACGACGCTCGCATCGAGGCCGAGCCCCGAGGCGAACGTGAAGCCGCGGCCGTTGACGACGCCGAGATCGACCTTGCGGGGCCGCCAGTCGTCAGCCATCCCAAGCAGGTGCTCGGTGGCGTCCACAAGCTCACCGGGAATGCCGAGGATCTTGCCGTACACATTCGCCGAGCCGCCCGGCAGGCAGGTGAGCGGGGTGGAGGAGCCGCGCAGCCCGTTGGCGGCTTCGTTGACGGTGCCGTCGCCGCCAAACGCCACCACCACGTCGTAGCCCTCGTGGGCCGCCTCGCGGCACAGCTCGATCGCGTGGCCGCGATCCTCGGTGTCCACGGCGTCGACCTCGTAGCGGCCCTGAAGCGCGTAAACGACGAGATGGCGCAGCCTGTCTGAGACGGTGGTGGCGTACGGGTTGACGATGATCAACATCCGCTTCTTGGCGCTCGGGTCAAGCGGCTCGAAGACCTCGGGGGCCTCGGCCGAGGTGCGGCCGTCTGAACGTACGCCGGTGCTCACAGCAACCCCGTACACCACTCACCCGCGGGCGTTACCCGCGTGCTGCGACGGGCGTTACCCGCGGTGCTGCGCGCAGACGCGGAGCGGGCGCTTGTGGCCGGGTCTGCGGGTCTTCCTGACGCCGTCAGCGACCCTCGCAACCGTTTCTGAAGCCGGTGTCCTTGCGTTCCGTCGCAGGGGCTGTAATAATGGCGGCCACATAGCTGTACACATCCAGAGGGGTGGAGGGACTGGCCCGACGAAGCCCCGGCAGCCCCCGCGCAAGCGGGAAGGTGCCAATTCCTGAGAGATGTGTGGCGGGCTTCCTGCTCTTCGCCACACGGTTTACCGGCGAAGCGCGATAGACGGAAGGAGCCCGGAGTGGCTGTCACACACCTTAGATGCAGAGAGTGCTCGAGCGAGTATCCGCTGGAGGCCCTGTACGTCTGCGATCGCTGCTTCGGGCCGCTGGAGGTCGCATACGACCACAGCCGCCTCGGTGGCGACGTCGACGGGCTGCGCAGGCGCATCCAGGCGGGCCCGCAGAACATCTGGCGCTACGCCGACTTCCTGCCGGTGGTGGACGGACCTCCGGGGCCCTCCGGCCGTCTTGCGTCGCGCACCGGCCTGCCCGCCGGCTGCACCCCGTTGATCAGGGCCGACCGGCTGGCCAAGCGCCTCGGATTGCGCGAGGTGTGGGTGAAGAACGACGCCGCCAACCCAACCCACTCGTTCAAGGACCGGGTGGTGTCGGTGGCGGCCACGCGCGCACGCGAGCTCGGCTTCCAGACGATCGCATGCGCCTCCACGGGCAACCTCGCCAACTCGGTGGCCGCGCACGGCGCCGCGCTGGGCCTTGACTCCTACGTGTTCATCCCCGCCGACCTGGAGGAGCAGAAGGTGCTCGCCACAGGCGTGTACGGGACGAAACTGGTGGCGGTGAGGGGCAACTACGACGACGTGAACCGGCTCTGCACCGAACTGTCGGCCGAGCGCGATTGGGCTTTCGTGAACGTCAACCTGCGCCCCTACTACGCCGAGGGATCGAAGACGCTCGCATATGAGATCGCCGAGCAGCTCGGCTTCGAGCTGCCCGACCGTTGCGTCGTGCCGATCGCCTCGGGATCGCTGTTCACGAAGGTGGCGAAGGGCTTTGCCGAGTGGCGCGAGCTCGGGCTCGTGGACGGCGATCTGCCGCGCATGAACGGCGCGCAGGCCGACGGCTGCTCGCCGGTGGCGAGCGCTTTCGCCGCCGGACAGGAGGTGTGCAAGCCGGTGAAGCCCGACACGATCGCCAAGTCGCTCGCGATCGGCAACCCCGCGGACGGCCCCTACGCGCTCGAGGAGGCGCGTCGCAGCGGCGGGTCGGTGGACGCGGTCAGCGACGAGGAGATCCGCGAGGGTATCGCGCTGCTGGCGCAAACCACCGGCATCTTC
This sequence comes from uncultured Solirubrobacterales bacterium, assembly GCA_963729925.1. Lineage (GTDB taxonomy): Bacteria > Actinomycetota > Thermoleophilia > Solirubrobacterales > Solirubrobacteraceae > Palsa-744. Next base: position 291,765 of record CAVSPS010000011.1, read on the forward strand.
ACCGAGACCGCGGGCGGCGTCACCACCGCCGTGCTCGCCAAGCTCGCCGCACGCGGGGACATCGATCCCGACGAGCGCGTGGTGCTCACGATCACAGGCGAGGGGCTGAAGACGCTCGATGCGGTGCGCGACACGTTCCACACACACGAGATAGACCCGACCGTGGAGCAGTTCGAGACGCTCGTCGAGCAGGCTCCCGCCGGCAGCGGCGCATCCGCGCTCGCGGGCGCGAGGAGCTGAGCGGGGATGGGGGTGACGGTGAAGATCCCAACGCAGCTGCGCTCCGCCGCCGGTGGGGAGAGCGAGGCGGTGCTCGAAGGCGCGACCGTGCGCGAGGTGCTCGACAGCCTGTATGACAGGTTCGACGGGCTCGGCGAGCGCATAGCCGACGAGGACGGTTCGCTGAGACGGTTCGTAAACGTGTATCTGAGCGGCGAGGACATCCGCTTCCTCGACGGCTTGGACACCCCGGTGGCCGACGGCGCGGAGCTGACGATCCTCCCGGCTGTGGCCGGCGGCTAGAACGACGACGAGCGGCGCGAGGCTGTGTCCTCGGACCGATCAAAGATCGGCCAGCGTGCCTAGCACGCCACGCGCCCTGCGTCCGTGCCTTGCTTGCTCCTCGTCGCTCTAGCGACTCTACGAGGGGCCGTAGCTCACTTTGAATCGAGGGCGTTGGCGGTGCGTTCGACCCGCCGGCGCAAGTCCTCGCCCCTCCCGGCGGCCACGGCGCGCGCGGCGCGCTCGTCGCTGAGCTCGACGCCACGGTCGTAGGCGAGGTCGAGCAGCTCCTGGCGCTCCTCGCTCTCGCTTGCCGCGCGCAGGAACAGCCAGCAGAAGAGGCCGAGCGTGAGCAGGCTCTCCTCGACCATCATGATGCCGCCCGCGAGGTTCTGGTCGGTGAGCGGGCTGATGTGATGGGCGGCGTCGCCGCGCAGGTAGAACGGGTAGAAAGCGGCGCCCGACCAGAGGAACACGTTGCCGAGCACGGTGCCGACGAGGCGCACGGCGACGATATAGCCGAGCTTCGCCAGGTTGCCGAACCAGCGAGGCTTGGGCAGCGGCCCGAACAGGCACATCCACATGTTGATGCCCAGCGCGATGAACATCGTGTGCTCGAGCGCGTGCACGGCGAGGTGGCGCAGCGCCGCTTGGTAGAGGACCGGCAGGTGCCACACGTACAGGTCGACCGCCCACAGGGGAAAGGCGATCAGCGGGTGGGTGAGCACGCGCAGGCGATCGAAGAAGCGGATGCGCAGGATCGGCGCGAGCAGCGGACCGGTGAGCCCCAGCACGATGAGCAGCGCGGCGATGTCGCCCATCAGCAGGTGCTCCACCATGTGCATGTAGAGCAGCTCGTCGCTGAGCGTGCCGATGGGGGAGAGCAGGGCGAGGAGGATGGTGGCGAGACCCACGTAGAAGCATGTCTGACGCCAGCCGGGAACCCGGTTGGGACCACCGGAGAGCGTGCGTGCGCGGCGGGCGTAGAGCAGTCCAAGGAGCGCCGTGGGCGCGATCTGGATGATGTCCTCGGTTGCGAGGAGCGTCGCGAGCGGTGGTGCGATCACGCCATGGAGCGTAGTGCGTAGGCGATCAGCCGCCCCGCGCATTCTGGACGGTATGGCGAGGTCCGGGGAGGCAGCGCAGGCAATCCCCACGCGCCCGGCGTGATTCGAACACGCGACCTTCCGCTCCGGAGAATGAGGCCCGGGGAGGGCCGAGACGCCGTAAATCCCCATGGTTGCAGGCTTTTCGGGGTTTCGGCACCTCGGCGTGACCCCGGCGATTTGGGGCGATTACCGGGGGTTTGGGCAGCAGAATGGGACTGCTGCCCATTGGATTCGAGAGCGGAGTGCACAGCCTGAAGTCCCACTACACGGGATCCCCGGAGCGGCGCAGCTTGCCGGCTGGCGTCCTGTCTGCGCCCGGTGGCATCATGCGCCGCCGTGCCCAAGGATCGCCGCCGCCGTCGTTTCCCGGCTGCCGACGTGCAGATTGTGGTCGAGCGCTCAAGCGCCCACCCCGTGCGGTACGCGATCATGCTGCTCGCGCTCCGCGATGGCGCATGGCACACGGTGCGCACCTTCGACAACGCCCACGATGCCGAGGAGCACCACGAGCATTACTACGTCGGCTCCGAGAAGCAGCCTCCCGTCGTCACGCATGGGCCGGTCAACGAGGCGATGCACGCTGCCGAACTCAATCTGCTGCGCTGCTGGTCCGATATCGTTCACGAGTGGGAGAACACGCGATGAGCACCATCACCGAGAAGACCGACAAGCTGTTCACGGACGCCACGCGGAGTGACGAGACGCTCGGCTACCCAGACGATGTCGCGTTCCTTGCGGGCGATCTGGAGTCGGCCGACGAGGTGCTGTGGCGCAACCTCACCGAAGGCATAGCGACCGTGCTTGTCGGCGAGGAGATCGAGCTGCTGTTGACGCCCATGCCCCGTGGGCCATTTGATCGACTGCGTGGGCGTGTGCCCGTCCACGTCGCCCAGCGCGTCCACGGCCACGCCACCCCGTATGCGACCGCGAGCCGGCTGGGGCGCCACCCGGTGCGGCAGATGCGCCAGCTCGCACACGTATAGGCCGTCGACCGCAAGCCGCGCGGAGATGAGCGCTTCGCGTTCGCCTTGTGGCTGCTCAGCACGGACGGACGGAGCCTCACCGCGTGGACGCACAGCGACCGCGCACACCAAGACCCCATGACGATCGAGGCGGTGCCGATCCATCCCAGTTTGCGAGAACCCCGCATTTGCGGGGCCGTTGACCCACGCGCCCGGCGTGATTCGAACACGCGACCTTCCGCTCCGGAGGCGGACGCTCTATCCACTGAGCTACGGGCGCAACGGGCACCTTCTCGACGGCGCCGCGGGCCTCTGAGCTTAGTGGCTATCCAGCTCGCCGTGGTGTGGTGACGCGTGCCGCTCGAGCGGCCCGCTCGCGCGAGCTGCTCCCGGCCGGTGTACCGCTGGACGCGTGGATCGGGTCTGCGCCGCTACCGTTGCGCTCATGGACCTGTCGCTCTTCTTCGCCGGCACGGGCGGCTCGGTGCCGAGCCCGCGCCGCGGGCTGCCCGCGATCCTCGTGCGCCGCGGGGGGGACGGGCTGCTGTTCGACTGCGGCGAAGGGACCCAGCGCCAGCTGATGCGCTCCGTGGGGCTCGCCGACGTGGGGTGCGTGTTCATCACGCACTTCCACGCCGACCACTGGCTCGGGCTGCCGGGGATGCTCAAGTCCTTTGCCCTGCGCGAACGCGACCAGCCGCTGTGTGTGTACGGTCCGCGGGGCCTGCGGCGGCTGATGGACGACACGCGCTTCATCTACGGGAGGCTTCCCTACGAGCTGAGCGTGCTCGAGCTGGAGCCGGCGCAGAGCGTTCCCCTCGACGGCTACGTGGTGGCGGCCGTTCCCGTGAGCCACCGCAACAACACCGCGTACGGGTATGCGCTCGTGGAGGACTCCCGCGCGGGGCACCTCGACGCGCAGCTCGCGGAGAAGCTCGGGGTGACGCCCGGACCGGACTTCGGCAGGCTCACGCGCGGGGAGACCGTCTCCGGGGTGGCGCCCGAGCAGGTGATGGGGCCCGCGCGCGAGGGGCGCAAGGTCGTGATCTCCGGCGACACCTCGCCGTGCGAGGCGCTCGCGATCGCCGCCCACGAAGCGGACGTGCTCGTGCACGAGGCCACGTTCGCCGAGGAGGAGCTCGAGCGGGCGCGCCAAACCGGCCACTCCACCGCCCGCCAAGCGGCCGAGCTCGCGCGCGACGCGCGTGTGCGGCTGCTCGCGCTCACCCACATCTCCAGCCGCTACCCGGGCGGCGAGGCGCGCGAAGAGGCGCGCCCCGTGTTCGCCGCCACCGAGGCGCCCCGCGACTTCGACTCGATCGACATTCCGTTCGCCGAGAAGGGACCCGCCAAGCTGATCCGCTGGTCCACTCGCCGGCGCGATCCGCCAACCGCCGACCCCGCGGCCGAGATCCCCACAGAGCCCGAGCCCATCCCCGCGCCCTGATACAGTCGCCTTGCTCCTTTAACCCGGTCCGGTGAGGCCAGGAAGGAAAAGATGAACGACGGGAAGATCGTCCTCGGAGAGGACGAGGTGGCGCGGGCGCTGGTGCGCATCGCCCACGAGATCGCCGAGCGCAACACCCTCGCCCCCAACGTGGCGGTCGTCGGCATCCACCGTCGCGGCGCGATCCTCGCCCAGCGGCTCCAGGTTCTCCTCAGCGAGCTGCTTCACACGGATGTGCCGCTCGGCGATCTCGACATCGGCTTCTACCGCGACGATGTCGCCTCGCGGCCGCAGGCGCCGGTGGTGCATGCCTCGCACATCGACTTCGACGTTTACAGGCGCACGGTGGTGATCGTCGACGACGTGCTCTACACGGGGCGCACCGTGCGCGCGGCGATCGAGGCGCTGTTCGACTACGGCCGCCCCGAGCGCGTACAGCTCGCGGTGCTCGCCGACCGTGGCCATCGCGAGTTGCCGATCCGCCCCGACTACGTGGGCAAGAACCTGCCCACCTCGCGCGAGGAGCACGTGAGCGTGCGCGTGAAGGAGATCGACGGGGTGGACGAGGTGGCGATCGGGCGTGCAGCGGTGGGGGCGGGCGCATGAACCACCTGCTCTCGATCGAGGATCTTGACCGCGCGGCGATCGAGCGGATCGTCGAGCAGGCGGCGCGCTTCGCCGAGGTGTCGGACCGCGAGATCAAGAAGGTGCCGGCGTTGCGCGGGCGGATGGTGCTCAACCTCTTCTACGAGGCCTCCACGCGCACGCGCAGCTCCTTCGAGCTGGCTGCCAAGCGCCTCTCCGCAGACGTCGTGAACTTCATCTCCAGCGGCTCCTCGGTGGAGAAGGGCGAGTCGCTGAAGGACACGGTGCTCACGCTCAGCGCCCACAAGCCCGACGCGATCGTGATCCGCACCCCCTGGGCCGGCGCGGCGGAGCTCGTGTCGGGTTGGACGAACGCGGCGATCGTGAACGCGGGTGACGGCAAGCACGAGCATCCCACGCAGGCGCTGCTCGACGTGTACACGCTCCAGCGCCGCCTCGGTGCGCTCGACGGCTGCTCGATCTGGATAGTCGGCGACGTCGCCCACTCGCGGGTGGCCCGCTCGAACATCCTCGCCTTCCAGCGCATGGGGGCGAGGGTGACGCTCGCCGGGCCTCCCACCCTGATCCCGCGCGGCATCGATGCGCTCGGCTGCGAGGTGCGTCACTCGCTGGACGAGCTCTCATCCGCCGACGTGGTGTATGCGCTGCGGATGCAGCGCGAGCGCATGGACGAGGCGTGGGTTCCCTCGGTGCGCGAGTACGCCGCCTGCTTTCAGGTCAACGCGCGCCGCCTGTCTCCCCGCCAGCTTCTTATGCACCCGGGTCCAGTCAACCGCGGGGTCGAGCTCTCCGGCGAGGTGGTGGATTCTCCTCAGGCGCTCATCACCGCCCAGGTGGAGGCGGGCGTGGTGGTGCGCATGGCGGTGCTCTACGAGCTGCTCTCCGGCTCGCGCGCCTTCCGTCCCGTACCGGAGCCTCAGTTGGCGTGATGGCCGCTTCGCCGCTCATGCGCTGCCCGCTTCCCGCCGCCGATCTGCTGATCGAGGGCGCCCACGTGCTCGACCCGCGCGGCGACCTGGACGCCCGTCGCGACGTGCTCGTGCGCGACGGGCTCATCGCCGAGATCGCGCCCCCCGGCGAGCTGCGGGCAGATGGGCGCGGCGAGGTGGTGCGCGGCGAGGGCAAGCACTTGTTGCCGGCGTTCGTGGACCCGCACGTGCACCTTCGCAGCCCCGGACAGGAGCACAAGGAGGATCTGGAGACGGGCACGCGCGCCGCCGCCGCCGGCGGGTTCGGCGCTGTGATCGCGATGCCCAACACCGATCCGGTGCTCGACTCGGCGCCGCTGTTGCGGTCTGTGCGCGAGGCCGCCGCGCGCGAGGCGCGCGTCCCGGTGGGCTTCCTCGCCGCGATAACGCGCGGCCTTCAGGGCGTCGAGCTGACCGAGATGGCCGACCTGACGGGGGAGGGGGCGCTCGGCTTCACCGACGACGGACGCCCGGTGGCGAGCGCCGGCGTGCTGCGCAAGGCGCTCCAATACCAGCGTTTGTGCGACGGGGTGCTCACGCTGCACGAGGAGGACCCTTCGCTCTCGCGCGGCGGCTCCATGCACGAGGGCGCGGTCAGCGCGGCGCTCGGCGTGGGCGGCATCCCGAGCGTGAGCGAGTCCACGATGGTGGCCCGCGACGCCGAGCTGGCCGGCTATGAGGATGGGCGCGTGCACTTCCAGCACCTCAGCTGCGCCGCCTCCGTGCACGCGGTGGCCGCGGCGAAGGAGCGCGGCTTGGAGGTGAGCGCGGAGGTGACGCCCCACCACCTGCTGCTTTGCGACGAGCATGTGCGCGGCATGGACACGCGCATGAAGATGAACCCCCCGCTCGCCTCCGAGGAGGACCGCCTCGCGCTGATCGAGGGCCTGCGCTCCGGCACGATCGACTGCGTCGCCACCGACCACGCCCCGCACGCCCGCCACGAGAAGGAGGTGCCCTTCGAGCAGGCCCCGATGGGCGTCACCGGTCTCGAGACCGCCTTCGCGGCGATCCACACCGAGCTGGTGCTGCCCGGCACGCTGGGGCTCGCGCTGCTCGTGGAGCGCATGACCGCGGGCGCCGCCCTGTTCGGCCTGCCCACCCCCCGCATCGCGGTGGGGGAGCCCGCGAACCTCACCCTCGTGGACCTCTCCGCCGAGTGGGTGGCGGGCGAACACGGTTGGGAGAGCCGCTCGGAGAACTGCTGCTTCGCCGGGCGTCGCCTCACGGGGCGCGTGCTGATGACGGTCGCGGCGGGCGGCATCGCCTACCGCGAGCGTGCCTTCTCGGTGGTGGCAGCATGAGCCTGCTTGAGAGAGGCAAGGCGGCGTTGGTGGTGGTGGACGTGCAGGAGGGCTTTCGCTCCTACGCATCGTTCGAGGCGGTGGCGCGAGCCTGCGCGAAGCTCGTGCAGGGCGCCCGCATCCTGGAGCTGCCACGCATCGTGAGCGAGCAGTACCCCAGGGGGCTCGGCCACACCGCGCCCGAGGTCGCCCTTGAGGACGAGCCCCGTATCGAGAAGACGGTCTTCTCGGCCGCGCGCGCCGAGGGCTTCGATCTCGCCGGGCGCACCCAGGCGATCGTGTGCGGCATCGAGACGCACGTGTGCGTGTCCCAGACGGTGCATGACCTCATCGACCGCGGGATCGAAGTGCACGTGCCGGCCGACGCGGTGGGCTCGCGCCACCGGATCGACTACGAGCGCGGCCTGGAGCGCCTCGAGCGCGCGGGCGCGGTCGTGAGCACCGTCGAGGCTGTCCTCTTCGAGCTGCTGGAGCGCGCGGGCACGCCCGAGTTCAAGGAAGTCCAAAGGCTGATCCTCTGAGATGACCGTGAGCCTTCGCCATGCTGCGTCCTCACTCACTTATGTGCTGGCCGATTGGAGGTCCCTCCGACCTCCAATCGGCACACTGCGCTCGCTGTGTCCTCGCCTGGCTCGACTCACGGCCCTCTCAGACGCTGTGTGGGGGAACGTGCGATGACCGACGCCACCGCCTACGTGCTGCTCGAGGACGGCACGCGCTTCGACGGCGAGAGCTGCGCCGCCACCGATCGGCGATCGACGGGATCGCCGATCGGCCAGCATGCCGTGGGGGAGGTGGTGTTCACGACCGGCATGTCCGGCTACCAGGAGTCGGTCAGCGACCCCTCCTTCGCGGGGCAAATCATCACGTTCACCTACCCCCATATCGGAAACTACGGGGTGAGCGAGCGCGCGATGGAGTCGGAGCGTGTGTGGGCGCGCGCGGTGATCATGCGCGAGGGGTGCAACCGCGAGGACGCGCCGGAGGCCGAGCGCGGCTGGCTGGACTGGCTCGCCGACTGCGGCGTGCCGGCGATCAGCGGCGTGGACACGCGCGCGCTCGTGCGCCACATCCGCGAGGCGGGCGCGATGCGCGGAGGGATCTTCCCCGGGGAGATGGCAGACGAGCAGGCGCGCGCGCTGATCGCCGCGGAGCCGCCGATGGCAGGGCAGGACCTCGCGTCGCTCGTGAGCCCGTCGGTGCTCAGCCGCCACGGTTTTGGAGCCGGAGCGCTTCTCAGGGACGCGCAGGAGCTCGCGCGGGACGATGCTCAAACGGACGCCCCGCGCGCGCGCGCGGGCCACCCCGGGGAAGAGGGTCCACTGATCGCGGTGATCGACACGGGCATCAAGCTCTCGATCGTGCGCAACCTCGTCGAGCGCGGCGCGCGCGTGGCGCTGCACCCGTGCTCCACCTCCGCCGAGCAGTTGCTCGGCGAAAACCCGGATGCGGTGTTCGTCGCCAACGGCCCCGGCGACCCCGCGGCGCTCGACTACGTGGTGGACACCGTGCGCGAGCTCGTGGGGCGCAAGCCGGTGTGGGGCATATGCCTCGGCCACCAGCTGCTGTGCCGCGCGCTGGGGCTTCAGACCTACAAGCTCCCGTTCGGCCACCGCGGCGCCAACCATCCCGTGAAGGATCTGCACACCGGTCGCGTGGAGATCACCTCTCAGAATCACGGCTTCGCGGTGCTCGGCCCGGGCGGGGCGCGCACGCTCGACACGAACGAGCCCGTGCGCTGGGACACCGACTTCGGCGTGGCGCAGCTCACGCACGTGAACCTCTATGACCGCACGGTGGAGGGCTTCGAGCTGCTCGACGTGCCCGGCGGCGCAGTTCAGTATCACCCCGAGGCCGGCCCCGGCCCGCACGACAGCCTGCACCTCTTTGATCGTTTCCTCGCGCGTATCGCGGAGGAAACATGAAGAGGGATGACGGAGCGGATCGCGACTGCCTGATGCCTGTGCTCGACATTGCCAGTTTTTTGGGGGATGGGACCCCCTCCGGGGGTCCTGGATGGGCGTGCTGGTCGTGTGTCGGAGGCCGGTGAATGCCGCGGCGCGATGACATCCACACGATCCTGATCCTCGGCTCCGGGCCGATCGTGATTGGTCAGGCCGCCGAGTTCGACTACTCCGGCGTGCAGGCGTGCAAGGTGCTTCGAGAGGAGGGGTACAGGGTCGTGCTGGTGAACTCCAACCCGGCCACGATCATGACCGACCCGGAGTTCGCCGACGCCACCTACGTCGAGCCGCTGCTGCCCGGTCCGGTGGCGAAGATCATCGAGCGCGAGCGCCCCGACGCGCTGCTGCCCACGCTCGGAGGGCAGACCGCGCTCAACCTCGCCAAGGCGCTGCACGAGGACGGCACCCTCACACGGTTCAACGTGGAGCTGATCGGCGCCGACTACCGGGCGATCGACTGCGCCGAGGACCGCGAGCGCTTCGGCGCGGCGATGTCAGAGGCGGGGCTGTCGATGCCGGCGAGTGCGATCGCATCTGGGTGGACCGAAGAGGGAGCCGCCGTGGTCGGCGTGCCCGGCGCCGGCCGCGTGGATGTCGAGCTCGGGTTGGGGCGCGCGCGCGAAGCGCTCCCGAGGGTCGGGCTGCCGTGCATCGTGCGACCCGCCTTCACGCTCGGCGGGCGCGGCGGCGGGATCGCGCGCACGGAGAATGAGTTCGACGCGATCGTCAAGCGCGGCCTTGAGGCCTCGCCGATCGGCCAGGTGCTGCTCGACCAATCGGTGCTCGGCTGGGGCGAGTTCGAGCTGGAGGTGATGCGCGACAAAGCCGACAACGTCGTGATCGTCTGCTCGATCGAGAACATCGACCCGATGGGGGTCCATACCGGAGACTCGGTGACGGTGGCCCCGCAGCAGACGCTCACAGACGCGCTCTACCAGCGCCTGCGCGACCAGGCGATCGCCGTGATCCGCGCCGTGGGCGTGGAGACGGGCGGCTCCAACGTGCAGTTCGCGGTGAACCCCGCCACCGAGCAGATCCTCGTGATCGAGATGAACCCGCGCGTGTCGCGCTCCTCGGCGCTCGCCTCCAAGGCCACCGGCTTTCCGATCGCGAAGATCGCCGCGCGGCTGGCCGTCGGCTACCTGCTGGAGGAGATCGACAACGACATCACCGGCGTCACCCCCGCGAGCTTCGAGCCCACGATCGACTACGTGGTCGTGAAGTGGCCGCGCTTCGCCTTCGAGAAGTTTCCGACCGCTTCGCCCACGCTCACCACGCACATGAAGTCGGTGGGCGAGGTGATGGCGATCGGGCGCACCTTCTCCCAGGCCTTCGCCAAGGCGCTGCGCTCGCGCGAGCTCGACAAGTCTCCGCTCCCGCGCGAGCTCTCAGAGCAGGAGCTGCTCGACGGCCTCCTCACGCCCACCGCCGACCGCTACGAGGCGATCCTCGAGCTGTTGCGCCGCGACGTTCCCATCGAGCCCATCCACGAGCGCACCTTCATCGACCCGTGGTTCCTGCGCGAGCTGCAGTCGCTGGCCAAGGACCCCGACGCGCCCTTCCGCGGGGAGCGCTCGTTCAAGTCGGTGGACACCTGCGCCGCCGAGTTCCCCGCGCGCACTCCCTACTACTACTCCGGCTGGGAGCGTCGCGCCGCGCACGAGGTCACGCGCAACCCGGGCGCGGCGGGCAAGCGCCCCTCGATCGTGATTCTTGGAGCGGGCCCCAACCGCATCGGCCAGGGAATCGAGTTCGACTACTGCTGCGTGCACGCCGCCATGACCGTGCGCGAGTCGGGACGCGACGCGGTGATCGTCAACTGTAACCCCGAGACGGTCTCCACCGACTACGACACCTCCGACCGCCTCTACTTCGAGCCGCTCACCCTGGAGGACGTGCTCGGCGTGATCGAGGTCGAGCGGAGCGTGGGTCGGCTGGAGGGCGTGATCGTCCAGTTCGGCGGCCAAACCCCCCTCAAGCTCGCCGATGGCCTGGTCAAGGCGGGCGTGCCACTGCTCGGCACCTCCGTCGAGGCGATCGACCTCGCCGAGGACCGCGGGCGCTTCGGCGAGCTACTGGAGCGGCTCGGCCACCAGGCGCCCCCGTACGCCACCGCCTGCTCGGTCGAGGAGGCCCTGGAGAAGGCGCAGGACGTCGGCTACCCGTTGCTCGTGCGCCCCTCCTACGTGCTCGGGGGACGCGCGATGGAGATCGTCTACTCGCGCGACGGGCTCGCCGACTACCTCCGTCGCGAGTCGCCGGCCACGGATCGACACGGCGCCGCCGCGGCAGCCGCCCCGACCACGCGCGCTCTGGACACGCCCGGAGCGGGAAGCCACGAGGCACGCCCCCCATCCCCCCCAAATCAACAGCCGTCCGAGATGGAAGGGGCGCCCGCCAACCCCGCGGCCCGGCCGACCATCTTCCTGGATCGCTTCCTCGAGAACGCCACCGAGGTGGACGTCGACGCGCTCTGCGACGGCCACGAGGTGTGGATCGGCGGGATCATGCAGCATGTCGAGGAGGCGGGCGTACACTCCGGCGACAGCGCCTGCGTGCTGCCGCCGCACTCGCTCGGCGAGGAGATGCTCGAGCAGATCCGCTCCGCCACGCGCGACATCGCGCTTGGGATCGGTGTGGTGGGCCTTATAAACGTTCAATATGCCGTCCACGACGGTCGCCTGTATGTGATCGAGGCCAACCCGCGCGCCTCGCGCACGGTCCCGTTCGTCTCGAAGGCCGTCGGCGTGGCGCTGGCGAAGCTCGCCTGCCGCATCATGCTCGGCGAGCGCATCGCCGAGCTCGACCTGCCCGCCGGGCACCAGGGCGTCGGCTTCGGCGACCACGTCTCGGTCAAGGAGGCGGTGCTCCCCTTCGACCGCTTCGACGGCGCCGACTCGGTGCTCGGGCCCGAGATGCGCTCCACCGGCGAGGTCATGGGCATCGCGCGCGACTTCCCCACCGCCTTCGCCAAGGCCCAGGCGGCGGCTGGATCGCCGCTGCCGAGCGCGGGTACGGCGTTCATCACCGTCACCGACTCCGACAAGCCCGGCGCGTTCGCCGTGGCTCAGATACTGCACGACAACGGCTTTCGCATCATCGCCACGCGCGGCACCGCCGAGGCGATCGCGCGCATGGGCGTGCCCGTGCGCCCCATCAACAAGATCGGCGAGGGCTCTCCGCACGTCGTCGACTGGATCGAGCGGGGAGACGTCGAGTTGATCGTCAACACCCCCACCGGCTTCGGAGCGCGCACCGACGGCTGGGAGATCCGCCGCGCCGCGGTCGCCCACTCCATCCCCTGCCTCACCACGCTCTCCGCGGGCGTCTCGGCGGCGCGCGCGATCGCCCAGGCGATCAAGCTGGGCGAGCCCGACGTGCTCTCGCTGCAGGAGCTCCACCGCGGAGTGCGTACCCCCGCCGGCCCCGACGAGGCCACGGTGGCGTGAGCGTCCCCGAGCCACGCCCCCGGCAGCCCCGGCGAGGCCATGACGGCGCTGACGGGCCGCCCCCCGGCGCCCCACACGGCGATCTCACAACGGCCGATGCGCGCGCTCGCGCCGGCCACGACGCGCCGCGCGCGCGCGCCCCGTTCGGGCGGCGGCTGCTCACGGTCACCGAGAACGAGAGCCTCGGCGCCTATCGCGTGCTCAGGGCCGCCGACCCCGACGGCCCGGGTGGGCAGGCGCCTGATCCCGGCCAGTTCGCGATGCTCGCCGCCGCCGAGCGCTGGGGCGCCGGCGAGGATGAGCGCCCCTACCTGCCGCGCGCCTTCTCCTACGCGCGCTTCCTCGACGGCGAGGCCCACTTCCTGCTCGAGGACGTCGGCCCCGGGACGCGCCGGCTGTGCGAGCTGCGCGCGGGCGAGGGGCTGTGGCTGCTCGGGCCGCTGGGCACCGGCTTCACGGGGCCCCCGGACGCCCGTCGTGCGCTGCTCGTCGGCGGGGGCGTGGGGATCGCCCCGCTCGCCATCCTGCAGGATCGGCTCGACGGCGCGGCGACAGTGCTGCTGGGCTTCCGCGACCGCGCCCACGCCGAGGGCGCCACCCTCCTCGACGATGCCGCCCGCACCGACAACGGTTCCACCGGCCACAACCGGCTCGCCACCGACGACGGCTCCGCGGGCCATCACGGCCCCGTCACCGACCTGCTCGCCGCAGAGCTCGACCGCGACGCCCATGCCGTCGTCTACGCGTGCGGCCCGCCCGCGATGCTCGAGGCGGTCAGGGCGATCTGCGCCGAGCGCTCCGTCCCCGCGCAGCTCGCTCTGGAGGCGGGCATGGCGTGCGGCTTCGGCGCCTGCTTCGGCTGCGTCGTGCCCACGCGCGAGGGCTACGCGCGCGTGTGCGTGGACGGCCCGGTGATCGACGCCGAGCGGCTCGAACGCGTGGGGGAGAGCACGTGAGCGTCGACTTCTGCGGCATCGCGCTCGCTCACCCCGTCATCAACGGCTCCGGCACCTTCGACGCGATCGCCGCGCGCACCGCCTTCGGCGACGCGATCGACGACGCCTTCCCGTTCGCGGCGTTCGTGTCCAAGACGATCACGCTCACCCCCCGCGCCGGCAACCCGCCGCCGCGGCTGTGGGAGGCCCAGGCCGGCCTCGTCAACTCGATCGGGCTGCCCAACAAGGGCGTGGCGCGCTACCTCGCCGAGGACCTACCCGAGCTCGCGCGGCTGCCCGTGCCGCTCATCACGAACGTCATGGGCTCCACCGCCGAGGAGATCGCAGAGCTCGCGCGCGCCTGCGAGGAGCGCGAGGAGATAGCGGCGATCGAGCTGAACGTCTCCTGCCCGAACGTGCGCACCGGTCTCGACATCGGCGCCGACCCTCTCCAGCTGGAGCGCGTCCTCGCCGCGGTGCGCCCCGCCACGAGCAAGCCGATGATCGTCAAGCTCACGCCGAACTGCGCCGACGTGGCGGAGTGCGCCAGAGCGGCGCAGGAGGGCGGCGCGGACGCCGTCTCGCTGATCAACACGCTGCGCGCCTTCGCGCTCGCTCCCGAGGCGGCGTCCGCGGCGAGCACGCCCGCGCGCACGACCGCGCGCGCCCGGCGGGGAGGACACACGGTGGCGAGCACGTCCGCCCGGAGGCAGGTACGGCGCGAGGCCGCGAACGCGCGCGCCCGGCCGCGTGGCTCGGAGGCGGCGCCGGCGGGCTCTCGGGAGCCGCCATACGGCCCGTCGCGCTCGCGCAGGTGGCCGCGGTGGCAAGGCGTGTGTCGATCCCCGTGGTGGGCATGGGGGGGATACAGAACGCCGCCCACGCCCGCCAGTTCCTCGACGTCGGCGCGACGCTCGTGGCGGTCGGCACAGAGAGCTTCCGCGACCCTACCGCCGCCGCGCGAATCGCCCGCGAGCTTCGCCCGCCGAGCGCTGCGGGATAATTCGCGCGACTATTCGCCCCCTTGACCCGCCAGACGTCCGCTATATGACGCCGACCGTTCGAGATCGCGACATCGTCGCGACATAGGATCGGAATTGGGGTCGAAAAACCCCTGCAAACCGACACACACACCGTCCACCATCCTCGACATAGCTGAAGCTCAACCTGAGCTTTAGGCGAATTAGGCGTATTTGCCTTGAACGGCGCGTGTGGGTGTGTAGACTCGCCGCCCATGCCGACCGCCACGGGCCCCATGTCCCCGACCATCGCCTCCAAGCCGCAGGGCGCCCCCGAACGGTCGCTCAACCAGCGCATGGACGCGCTCGCGCGAGCCAACCGCATCCGCACCGAGCGAGCCCGGCTCAAGCGCGACCTCAAGGGCGGCAGGCTCTCGATCCACACGCTGCTGCTCAACCCGCCCGAGTACGTCGAGACCGCCAAGGTGTTCGACATGATGCTCGCCGTTCCCAAGTACGGGCGCGTGAAGGTCAACAAGATCCTCGCCCACTGCCGCATCTCCCCGAGCAAGACCATCGGCGGCCTCTCTGAGCGCCAGCGCAGCGAGCTGGTTTCCCTGCTGCGCCGCTGAGCGGCGCCATACTGCGTCCTCCCTCCCTCATGTGCTGACCGATCGGAGATCTCGTCGATCTTCGATCGGTCATTTCGGTCGGTGCGTCCTTGTCTGGCTTGCTCATCGACGCAGCAGGGGCTTGGAGGGGTCAGACAATCTATCCCGCCGCGCTCGACATTAGGGTCTCGCGCGTGGCACGCGTCTTTGTGATCACCGGACCCTCCGGCGTGGGGAAGGGCACCCTCATCCGGGGCCTCATGGAGCGCCTGCCGCAGCTCGAGCTGTCCGTGTCCGCCACCACGCGCGCCCCCCGGCCCGGCGAGCGGGACGGCGTCGACTACCACTTCCTCTCCAGTGAGGAGTTCGAGCGGCGCGTGCAGGCGGGAGATTTCGTCGAGCACGCCGACTACGCAGGCCGTCGCTACGGGACCCTGCGCAGCGAGCTCGACAAACGGGTCGACGAGGGGGCGCCGGTCGTCCTGGAGATCGAGGTCCAGGGTGCGCGACAGGTGCGGGGCGCGATGCCCGAGGCGGTACAGGTGTTCATCGCGCCTCCCTCGCTACAGGCGCTGCGCACGCGCCTGATCGGACGCGGCACCGACGGCAGCGAGGAGGTCGAGCGCCGCCTGGGGGTCGCCGAGCGGGAGCTCGCCGCGCGCGACGAGTTCGCCCACGTCGTCGTCAACGACCGGCTCGAAGACGCCCTCGAGGAGCTTATGAGGATCGTGGCCGCCGAGCTGGGTTGAGGCTCACGCCGAAATCGATCGTGAGATCGAGGGGATCGGGCGGTGCGTGGGATGCGCCGCCGCGGAGCAAGCGGCTCGGGAGCACTACACTGCAGGTCCACACAGAAAGGCACCCCCCGACCATGATGACCTCGCCCCGCATCGACCGCTTGCTCGAAAACGTTGACTCCAACTACGCAAGCGTGCTCGTGGCCGCCAAGCGCGCCCGCCAGATCAACAGCTACTACCACAACCTCGGTGAGGGAGCCTTCGAGGAATTCCCGCCGCCCATGATCGAGACCGCCTCCAAGAACTACCTCACGATCGCCCTCGAGGAAGTGGCCGGGGGCAAGATCAAGTACCACTACCGTTAGAGGGCCATGGCCAGGATCCTGCTCGGCGTCAGCGGCGGCATCGCCGCCTACAAGGCGCTCGAGCTCATACGGCTGGCGAGCGCCGCCGGGCATTCGCTGCGCGTCGTCCAGACCCCCGCGAGCAGGCGCTTCGTGGGGGAGGCGTCGTTCGCCGCGCTCACGGGCGCACCCGTGCTCACCGACGAGTTCGCCCACGACCCCGCGCGCGGCGCGTTTCCCGGGCAGGAGCTTCCAACCCACCAGCCGCTCAGCCACCTGCAGCTCGTCGCGAACGCCGACCTCTACCTGATCGCGCCCGCCTCCGCCAACACGCTGGCGAAGCTCGCCGCCGGGCTCGCCGACAACCTGCTCTGCAGCTGCGCGCTCGCCGCGAGATGTCCCGTCGTGGTGGCGCCCGCGATGAACAACCACATGTACGAACATCCCGCCACGCAGGCCAACCTCGAGCTGCTGCGCGCGCGCGGCGTGCACGTCGTCGAACCGGGCGCCGGGCGGCTCGCCTCGATCGGAGAGCAGGGCATCGGGCGCCTGGCCGAGCCCGAGCGCCTGCTGAGCGCCTGCGAGGAGATCCTCGCGGCGGGCGTCCTCGTCACGAAAACCCAGACCCCCTCACGCGCGCGCGCGTGTCATGCCGCACCGGAACAAAACACCCCTGCCGCCGCACTCGAACAAGACACCCCTGCCGGTAACCGCCCGGAGGAGACCGACCACGGCTCCGAGTGGGCCGGGCTGCGCGTGCTCGTCACCGCCGGCGGCACGCGCGAGCCAATCGACAGCGTGCGCTTCCTCGGAAACAGCTCCTCGGGACGCATGGGTCTCGCGCTCGCGCGCGCCGCACGTTCGCGCGGCGCCGAGGTGGCCCTCGTGGCGGCCAACGTCTCATTGCCGACTCCGCCCGACGTCGCCGTTCGCCGCGTGTCCACGGCCGCCGAGCTCCAGGAGGCGTGCGAGCAGGAGTTCCCCGCCTGCGACGTCCTGCTGATGGCGGCCGCCGTCGCCGACTTCCGACCCACGGCTCCCCTGAGCGACAAGATCAAGAGAGCGGGGCGCGACCGCCTCACGATCGAGCTCGAGCCGACCGCCGACGTGCTCGACGGCCTGGCCTCGCGACGCGCGCCCTCCCAGACGCTCATCGCCTTCGCCGCCGAGCACGGCCCGGACGCGGTCGAGCGCGCGCGCGAGAAGCTCGCGTCCAAGGGCGTGGACGCTGTCGTGGTCAACGACATCTCGCGCGCCGACATCGGCTTCGAGTCCACCCACAACGAGGTCACGATCCTCACGCGCTCGGGCGAGCAGGAGGTCCAGCGCGCCTCCAAGGAGAGCGTCGCCGTCGCGATCCTCGACGCCGTCGCCCGCCTGCGCAACACAGCCTGAAGGGCCGGTTAAAGTAGAGGCATGGACAGCGTCTACGAGCTCTACCGGCGTGGATGCGAGCTGCTCGACCACGGTGACTTCATGGCGGCCGTCGTGCCGCTCACGCGCGCGCGCGAGCTGGAGCCCGCCAAGACCTCGATCAGGGAGGCGCTCGGGCGGGCGCTCTTCCACGCCCGGCGCTACGAGCACGCCGCCGAGGAGTTCCAGGCGGTCGCGGCGGCGGCGCCCACCAACGACTACGCCCTTTTCTGCCTGGGGCGCTCCATGCAGCTGCTCGGGCGCCATCGCGAGGCGTGCCGCCCGCTCGCCGTCGCCTGCTCGATGCGACCGGCCCGCGAGGATTACCGGCTCTACCGCGACCGTGCCCGCCGGGACGCCGCGCTGTTCTGAGCGGCGCGCCCTCGACAGCGCTGCGCCACTCATGGCTGGAGCCCGATGCTATTCTCGGACGACAGCTTTCGAGTCGTCGCATCGGCGACGGCTGGCAGTACCGAAAGTGGGCGCACGCCCGCTTTTTTTTACGCCTCGTGTGAGGGAAGAGAGTCATAAGTCGATGTCAACACTGCAGTCCGAGATAGAACAGCTCCTCGCCGCCGGTGAGCCCGACGTCGAGGTTCTGCTCGCCGAGACGCTGGGATCGGATTCCGCCCACCCCACGCTGCGCGTGTTCATCGACCATCCCGACGGCGTCACGCTCGCGCTTTGCGAGCGCGTCACCGCGCTGCTCTCCGACCTGCGCGAGCGCTATGCGCTCGAGGTCTCCTCGCCGGGCGCCGAGCGCCCGCTCACCAAGCCCAACCACTTCCGCCGCTTCGTCGGTCGCCGCGCCCGCGTGCGCACCGTGCACGCGCGGCCCGCCGCAACCGCCGGGGCCTCCTCGCAGAGGCCCGTGCGGAGCTTCACGGGAGAGCTCGTCGGGGTCACCGACAGCGAGATCACCCTGGCCGCCGACGGGGGCGTCATCGCGATCCCCTACTCGGAGATCCGTCGTTCGAACCTCGTCGAGGAGTAGTGGAGGACCACTGATGTCACGCGAGATCCTGGAAGCCATGCACGCGCTCGCGCGCGAGAAGGGCATCGAGCCCGAGAAGTTGATGATCGCGCTCGAGGACGCGCTGCTGTCGGCCTACAAGAAGCAGCCGGGATCGGCGAAGTACGCGCGCGTCGAAATGGACCGCGACACCGCCGACTTCCGCGTCATCGAACTGATCGTCCCCGAGCGCCTGGAGGCCCACCTGATCGTGGAGACGATCGACGAGGGCACCGTCGTCGACCCGGAGACGGGCGAGCTGCGCGAACCGGAGGAGCCGGAAATCGACCCCGCGAAGTTCGAGCAGTACCGCGACCAGATCGGCGAACGCGACGTCACACCCGAGGACTTCGGGCGGATCGCCGCGCAAACCGCCAAGCAGGTGATCCTGCAGCGCATCCGCGAGGCCGAGCGAGACATGATGTTCGAGGAGTACCGCGACCGCGTCGGCGAGCTCATCACGGGCATCGTGCAGCAGTCGGACTCGCGCTACACGCTCGTGCAGCTGCGCGAGCGCGTAGAGGCGCTGCTGCCCAAGTCCGAGCAGGTCGACGGCGAGCGCTACGACCACTCCCAGCGCATCAAGGCTGTCATCAAGGAGGTTTCGCCCTCCACGAAGGGCCCCTCCATCATCGTCTCCAGGCGCGATCCCGAGCTGATCAAGAAGCTCTTCGAGCTCGAGGTCCCGGAGATCGCCGACGGTCTCGTGGAAATCGCGAACGTCGCGCGCGAGCCGGGCTACCGTTCGAAGATCGCGGTCATCTCACACGCCGACGGTGTCGATCCTGTAGGCGCCTGCGTGGGACCGCGCGGGTCGCGCGTGCGCATGGTGGTCTCCGAGCTGCGGGGCGAGAAGATCGACATCATCCCGTACAACGACGAGCCCGCCCGCTTCGTCGCCAAGGCGCTCTCGCCCGCGCGTGTGCGCGAGGTGCTCGTCGATGACGAGGCCAAGCAGGCCACTGTGATCGTCCCCGACGACCAGCTCTCGCTCGCCATCGGACGCGAGGGACAGAACGCGCGCCTCGCCGCCCGCCTCACGGGCTGGCGCGTGGACATCCGCTCGGAGACCGAGTTCGCCGCCGAGGAGGCCGAGCACGGCTACGAGGAGGAGGAGCTGCAGGGCCGCTGCGCCGCGGTGCTCTCAAACGGTCGGCGCTGTCCGAACGCATCGCTGCCCGGCTCGCGCTACTGCGGCCTGGAGTCACACCAGGCGCTCAACGAGATCGAGGGCGACAACGTCGCCGACCTCTCGCCCCAGGGCGGCGCCGACGCGGCCGAACACGCGCCGCCGGTCGAGGACGCCCCCGTGGAGGCCCTGGCGGAGGCGGAGGCAGAGGCCGTCGAGGCTGCCGAGCACGCGAGCGAGCCCGCGGCTGCCGCCGAGGAGCAAGCGTCATAGCGGCGCATGTCCCCCGGCGCCGCTGCGTCGGGTGCGGGCGCGTCGCGCCGAAGTCAGAGCTCCTGCGGCTGGCGGCCCTTCCGATCGCAGGTGAGAGCCGACCCGTCGCAACCATCGATCGAGCGAACAGAATGCCCGGTCGCGGAGCCTACGTGTGTCGTTGTGCCGCCGATGTCCCGAAGCGCGATTGCCTGAAGCTCGCGACCGCAAGAGGGGTTTTGCAACGCGCCTTTCGTCGTGCGGTGGACGTTCCCGCCGAACTCGTAGAATCGAACAACCGATGAGCAAGAAGCGCGTACACGAAATAGCCAAGGAGCAGGGCATCTCCAGCAAGGAACTGCTCGAGAAGCTCGGCGCCGCCGGTATCGCGGCCAAGGCGGCCGCGTCCTCGGTCGAGGAGGCCGACGCCCTGCGGGTGCTCGGCGCCAACGGCGCCTCCCCGAGCATCGCCGCAACCGAGCCCTCCGCTGCACCCGCGCCGCCCCCGACGGCTGTTGAGCAATCCTCGCCGTCCGTCGAAGCGCCCTCCTCCGACGGTCAGGCCGCCCCCGCCGCGCCTGCCCAGCCCGCGGGCGAGCGGGTGCGTCCCACGCGCGACTCGCGCACCGGCGAGCGCGCGCCCAGCGGAGCCGGAACCGGCGGACGCCGCCGTGTCGTGATCGACTCCCAGGCGTCCCGTCGCCAGCAGGGCGGTCCCGCCAACCAGCCGGTGCGCCGTCCCCGCCGCGGTCGCCGCCGCAGGGGCACCTACGACGAGACGATCGCCCCGATCGACACCTCGGCGATGGAGGCGACCGACCTGATACGCGTGAACTCGGGCTCCACCGTCAAGGACATCGCCGAGTATCTCGGCGTGCCGGTGCCGGAGATCATCAAGAAGCTGATGATGCTCGGCGAGATGGCCACCCTCACGCAGACACTCTCCGACGATGCGATCCAAGTGCTCGCCGACGAATTCGAGAAGCAGATCGAGATCGTCCACGCGGCCGACGAGGTCGAGGTCGAACCTGTCTTCGAGGACAGCGAAGAGGATCTCGTCGAACGTCCACCGGTGGTGACGATCATGGGTCACGTCGATCACGGCAAGACCTCGCTGCTCGACGCGATCCGCAAGACCGAGGTCGCCGCGGGCGAGGCCGGGGGGATCACCCAGCACATCGGCGCCTACCAGGTCACCCACGCCGGCAAGCCGATCACGTTCCTCGACACGCCCGGCCATGAGGCGTTCACCGCGATGCGCGCCCGCGGAGCGCGTGTCACCGACCTCGCGGTGATCGTGGTGGCGGCCGACGACGGCGTGAAGCCTCAGACCGAGGAGGCGATCGACCACGCCAAGGCGGCCGAGGTGCCGATCGTGGTGGCGGTCAACAAGATCGACAAGGAGGGCGCGCAGCCCGAACGCGTGCGCACCGAGCTCACCCAGCGCGGGCTCCAGCCCTCCGAGTGGGGCGGCGAGATCGAGTTCGTCGACGTCAGCGCCAAGACACGCGAGGGCCTCGACAGCCTGCTCGACACGATCCAGGTGGTCACCGACCTCGAGGAGCTCAAGGCCAATCGTGACGCGATGGCCTCGGGCACCGTGATCGAGTCAAAGCTCGATCCCGGACGCGGACCGGTCGTGAGCATCCTGATCCAACGCGGCACCCTCGAAGTCGGGGATGCGCTCGTCGCGGGCGCCAGCTTCGGTCGGGTGCGCGCCATGCACAACTTCAACGGCGCGCGCGTGAAGCGGGCTGAGCCGGGCGAGCCGGTCGAGGTGCTCGGCTTCGACGGCGTCCCCGAGGCCGGCGAATTCGTGCGCGCGGTCGAGAACGAGCGGCGCGCGCGCCAGCTCGCCGGGGAGCGCGCCAACCGCCTGAAGACGGAGGCGCTCGCGCGGCGCTCCGGACGCAAGGTGTCGCTCGAGGACGTTTTCAAGCTCGCCCAGGAAGGCACCGTCAAGGAGCTCAGCCTCGTCATCAAGGCCGACGTCGCCGGCTCGTTGGAGGCGATCGAGGACGAGATCGCAAAGCTGCCACAGGACGAGGTGTCGGTGAACATCATCCACCGCGGCGTCGGCGGCATCAACGAGTCCGACGTGATGCTCGCCTCGGCCTCCGCGGGTCTGATCCTCGCCTTCAACGTGCGCCCCGTGGGCGATGCGCGGCTGCTCGCCGATCGCGAGGGCGTGGAGATCCGCTCCTACTCGGTGATCTACCGCGCGATCGAAGAGCTGCGCGCGGCCATGCAGGGAATGCTCGAGCCCACCGAGGTCGAGACCTCGCTCGGCCAGGCCGAGGTGCGCCAGCTCTTCCGGGCGTCGCGCATCGGCGTGATCGCCGGCTCGCACGTCAGCGAGGGCAAGGTCACGCGCGGAGCGCGCGTGCGGGTGGTGCGCGAGGGCACCGTCATCTACGACACCACGATCGCGAGCCTGCGCCGCTTCAACGAGGACGCGCGCGAAGTGAGTGCCGGGTATGAGTGCGGGATCGTGCTCACAAACTTCCAGGACCTGCGCGAGGGCGACATTCTCGAGACCTATGAGACGCGCCTCCAAGAGCGCCAGCTAGCCTGAGACGGACTCTCTCGTGAGGGATTGCTCATGCAAATGCGTGCAGCTCCAACCATTCGAGGGACACGGACGGATAGGATGACCTCCGACCGGATGCGCCGGGTCAACGAGGCGATCAGGCAGGTCATCGGAGACGCGGTGGCCTGCGACTTGAAGGACCCCAGGGTGGGATTCGTGACCGTGACAGACGTTAGGACCAGCGCCGACTTGAGCCATGCTCGCGTGTACGTGAGCGTGCTCGGCGGTACCCACACGCGGGCCGAGACGATGGAGGGCCTGCGCAACGCCCACGGCTACCTTCAGCGACGGATAGCCGGTGAGCTGCACCTCAAGCGCACTCCCACGCTCGAGTTCTCCTACGACGACACGACCGACCGCGCGATGCGCCTCGACGCGCTGATCGACTCCGAGCTCGGAGGGCGCCGAGCATCGGATGGCCGACGCGCGCAGCACGCGCCTGGGGACGGATCGAGCCCGGACGGATCGAGCCCGGAGGCCGCGCGCGCATGAGCGGCGAGCCAACCCTCGCGCAGACGCGCGAGCTGGTGCTCGAGCGTGTCCGCAGGGACGCGAGCTTCGTGGTGGCGACCCACGAGAACCCCGACGGAGACGCGCTCGGCTCGCTGATCGGCATGCACGGGCTGCTCATGGCGCTGGGCAAGGACTCCGTGATGTTCATCGCCGGCAGCGACCTGCCGCTGCCGCGCGAGTACCGCTGCGCCGCGCTCGAGCACGCCATCCAGACGCCGCCGCGGGACATTGAGGGGCGCACGGTGGTGATGCTCGACTGCGGCAACATCGACCGCAACCCGGCCGCGGTGCTCCAGCACGGGGAGCACCTGCTCAACATCGACCACCACCACGACAACACGCTGTTCGGCACGCTCAACCTCGTGGACCCCACGGCGTCGTGCACCGCGGAGATCGTGTGGGACCTGAAGCGCGGCCTCGACGTGACTCCGACGGCGGCCATCGCCGAGGCGCTGTACATCGCGCTCGTGACCGACACCGGGCGGTTCATGTACGAGAACACCGGCCCCCGCGCCCACCTCATGGCGGCCGAGCTGATCGCGGCGGGCGTGAACGTGCAGGCCGTCTATAGGCGGCTCTACGAGGAGCTGCCGCTTGCAAAGCTCACGCTGCTCGGGGTGGCGCTGGGGCGCATCCAGCGCTTCGACGAGGGGACGCTCACGCTGGTGGCGCTCGACGCGGAGGACTTCGAGCGGGCCGGCGCGGAGGAGAGCTTCTCCGAGGGCATCGTCGACCACCTGCGCTCGGTTGCCGCTACGAAGGTGGCCATGCTGATCCGCGAGCTCACCGCGCCCGAGAGCCGCGGCAAGCGCAAGGTCTCGCTGCGCGCCACCGGCGACGACGTGGACGTGTCGGCGATCGCCCGCACGCAGGGCGGCGGCGGCCACCGCCGGGCGGCCGGCTTCTCGACCACGCTCGCGGTGGACGAGCTGATCGAGCTCCTGCGTCACGAGATGGCCGCGCAACTGAACCCGGCGCCGAACGGGCCGGCGGTTCCCACGCTAGCTTGACCGACGGCATCCTGCTGATCGACAAGCCGGTCGGGATCACCTCGCACGACGTGGTCGCCGCCGTACGTCGTTCTCTCGGAGGTGTAAAGACCGGCCATGCGGGCACGCTCGATCCGTTCGCGAGCGGGCTGCTGATAGTGCTCGTGGGCAAGGCCACGCGCCTGCAACGCCGGATGATGGAGCTCCCCAAGCGCTACGAGACCGTGGCGCGACTGGGAGCGACCTCCAGCACGGGCGACCCCGAGGGCGAGATCACCGAGACCGGGCTGTTGCCACCCGACCCTCCCGTGCTCCCGATCGGCGAGATCCGCCAGCGACCGCCGATCTATTCGGCGGTGAAGATCAAAGGCGAGCGGGCCTACCGAAAGGCTCGTCGCGGCGAGAGCTTCGAGATGCCCGAGCGAATCGTGACCGTGAGCCGCTTCGAGCAGACATGGCGTAAGGACGACCGCGCGGGTTATCTGATCGAGTGCTCCTCGGGAACGTACGTGCGCTCATTGATCTCGAATCTCGGCGATGCCTACTGCGTAGAGCTCAGACGCACGGCGATAGGGCCCTTCCTGGTGGGCGATGCCGCCCAGCTGCCGCCGCGTGGGGTCACCTGGGAGGACCCGCCGCTGCTGAGCGTCGAGCAGGCGCTGGCCCTTCTCCCATAGGCTTCCCGACCGTGAAGATCACTCGGCTGCCCGATGTGCAGCGCAGAGAGCGGCGCGTTGCGGTGGGCTCGTTCGACGGCGTCCACCTCGGGCACCGCGAGGTGATCCGCGGCTCGGACAGCGTGTTGACGTTCGACCCCCATCCCTCGGTGGTGGTGGCTCCGCAGCACACGCCGAAGCTGCTCACCCCGCTCGAGCTGAAGGCGGAGCTGGTGGGGGCGCTCGGCGTGGAGGAGATGATCGTTATTCCGTTCGACGCCGAGTTCGCCAAGCGCAGCGCCCAGCAGTTCATCGACGACGTGCTCGTGGGCACGCTCGGAGCGACATATGTGTCGGTGGGAGAGAACTTCCGCTTCGGCAACCGCGCCAAGGGCGACCCCCGGATGCTCGCCGAAGACGACCGCTTCTCGACGCGCGTCGCCCCGCTACTCGAGGTGGAAGGCGAGATCGTCTCCTCCAGCCACATCCGGGGCCTGGTGCTCGCCGGAGAGGTCGCCCAAGCAACGCGCTTCCTGGGCGCGCCGTTTCAGATGCGCGGCGAGGTTGTGCAGGGCGACAAACGGGGCAGCGAACTGGGTTTCCCGACCGCAAACCTGATTCCCGACAATGCGCTTGTGTGCCCCGGCCATGGCGTGTACGCGTGCCTTGCCAACACCCTCACCCCCCATGACGGGGGGCAGGCGGGCGCGCCCTCTGGGGCGCGCCCTCTGTGGCGCGCCCTGAGGGGCGCAGGCAGCCGGCCGGCGGCCGTGAACGTCGGTGTACGACCTACGTTCGTGACCGGTCGCGGCGAGCTGGTCGAGGCCTACATCCTGGACTTCGAGGGCGACCTCTACGGCGAGCCCCTGCGCCTTGACTTTCTGGCTCGCCTGCGCGGCGAGCGGCGCTTCTCCTCGGCCGAGGAGCTCATCGAGCAGATGCGTCGCGACGTGGAGCGCGCGCGACAGATCGCAACGGCGCACGGCTCCTGAGAGCGCCCGGCCGGAAAGTCGGTGCGCCGCTCGCCGCCGTCTCGCGCGCGAGGACCCGCGCCGCGCGAGGCTGCTAGCCTGTGCGACCGCTATGACGATCACAACAGAGCGCAAGCGAGAGATCGCCGCGAAGTTCGGCTCGGGCGAGCAGGACACGGGCAACACCAAGGTTCAGGTGGCTTTGCTCACCGAGCGCATCAACCATTTGACAGAGCACCTGCGCGAGCAGGGCAAGGACCATCACTCGCGCCGCGGCCTGCTCATGCTCGTGGGTCGCCGCCGCCGCTTCCTCGATTACCTGCAGCGCAAAGACCTCGAGGGCTACCGTGCGCTGATCAAGGAGCTGGGCCTACGTAAGTAGGGCCTGGTGGTGCGGCGATGAGTGCCACCGACTCAGCCTCGACCTCGACGGTGCTGGCGCCGGGGACGAAAGTCCCGGCGTTCAAGCTCGCCGGCGAAAACGGCGAGAGCTTCACCGAGCAGAGCCTGCAGGGCAAGACGACGGTGCTCGTCTTCTACCCGTTCGCCTTCTCCCCGGTGTGCACCGACCAGTTGCAGATCTATGAGAAGTCGCTCCCGGAGATCACCGTTCAGGGCGCGGACATCTACGGCGTCTCCTGCGACTCCACGTGGGCGCAGAAAGCGTTTCGCGAGAAGCTCGGCGTGAGCATTCCGCAGCTGTCGGACTTCGAGCCCAAGGGCGCCGCGTGCGCGGCGTTCGGGGTACTCCATCCCGGCGGCTTCCCGCAGCGTGCGCTCGTGATCGTCGGTTCCGACGGGGTCGTGCGCTGGAGCTACCAGGCGCCCTCGCCGGCGGACCTTCCCCCGGTGCACATGATCCTCGGCGGCCTGAAGAACGCGTAGCGTCCGCTAAGCTGCTCAGCGTTCGGATACAAAGATAAAGAAAAACGGCTCCGCCGACCGACGGGTGGAGAGGGAAGGTAGTCAATATGAGCAGCAACGCCCCTACGCGGGTCTCCGTGGAGATCGCAGGCAGCGAGATCTCGTTCGAGACCGGCAGGATGGCCAAGCAGGCCTCCGGCGCAGTGGTCGTCCGCCAGGGCGACACCATGGTCCTCGCGACAGCCACGGCAGGTGGCCTGCGCGACGTGGACTTCCTCCCGTTGACGGTTGACGTGGAGGAGAGGATGTACTCCGCCGGGAAGATCCCCGGCTCGTTCTTCAAGCGCGAGGGACGCTCGGGAGAGAAGGCGACGCTCACGGCGCGCATGATCGACCGTCCCCTGCGCCCGCTGTTCCCCAAGGGCTGGAAATACGAGACCCAGCTCGTGGCGATCCCGATCTCGGTGGACCACGTCCACCCGTACGACATCCTCGCGATGAACGGCGCCTCCGCGGCGCTGATGATCTCGAGCGTGCCGTTCGCGGGCCCCGTGGGCGCGGTGCGGATCGGCAAGGTGGACGGCAACTTCGTCGTGAACCCCAACGAGGAGGACCTGAGCGGCGTCCCCGGCGGGGGCGGCCAGGCATCGGATCTCGATCTCGTCGTGGCCGGCTCCGAGGACGCGATCCTGATGGTGGAGGCCGGCGCGAACGAGATCTCCGAGGCCGAGATCCTCGACGCGCTCGACATTGCCCACGCGGAGATCAAGAAGATCTGCGCGCTCCAGCGGGAGCTGGCGGAGAAGGTCGGCAGGGAGAAGACCCCCGTGCAGCCTCTGCTCGTCGACGAGCAGCTGCTCGCCGCGGTGAAGGCGTCCCACCGTGCGGCCCTCGACGAGGCCACGCAGGTGCAGGACAAGCTGGAGCGCCAGGACGCATGCAAGGCGGTCGAGAGCGCGATCCTCGAGCAGTACGGGCCCGCCGCGCCCGAGGGCGCCGGCGCGGAGGACCGATCGGAGATCGGCCAGCAGGCGGCAAAGGAGCGCAGAGCCGCCGCGCAGCTCGTCTTCGACCAGCTCGAGAAGGCGATCATCCGCGAGCGCATCGCCGTCCACAAGAAGCGCCCCGACGGTCGCGCTCAGGACGAGATCCGCGACATCACGATCGAGGTGGGCGTCACGCCCCGCACGCACGGCTC
Source organism: uncultured Solirubrobacterales bacterium (assembly GCA_963729925.1). Taxonomy (GTDB): domain Bacteria; phylum Actinomycetota; class Thermoleophilia; order Solirubrobacterales; family Solirubrobacteraceae; genus Palsa-744. Next base: position 319,248 of record CAVSPS010000011.1, read on the forward strand.
GGCGCTGTTCACGCGCGGGCAGACGCAGGCCCTGAGCGTGGCGGCGTTGGGCACGCTCAAGGAGGAGATGCGCCTGGACACGCTCGGGTTGCAGACCAAGAAGTACTACTTCCATCACTACAACTTCCCGCCGTTCTCGGTGGGAGAGGCCGGCCGCATGGGGCCCAAGCGCCGCGACATCGGCCACGGCGCGCTCGCCGAGCGGGCGCTCGTGCCGGTGGTGCCGTCGATCGAGGACTTCCCCTACACGGTCCGTGTGGTGTCGGACATCTTCGAGTCCAACGGCTCCTCCTCGATGGCGTCGGTGTGCGGCTCCTCGCTGTCGCTGATGGACGCCGGCGTACCCATCAAGCGGCCGGTGGCGGGCATCGCGATGGGGCTCATCAAGGAGGGCGAGGACTACATCGTCCTGACCGACATCGCGGGCGTGGAGGACCACCTCGGAGACATGGACTTCAAGGTGGCAGGCACCGAGCGCGGGATCACCGCGCTTCAGATGGACATCAAGATCTCCGGCGTCACGTTCGAGATCCTGCGCGACGCGCTGACCCAGGCGCTCCAGGCGCGCACGTTCATCCTTCACAAGATGGCCGAGGTGATCGAGGGTCCTCGCGCAGAGCTCAGCAAGCACGCCCCGCGCATCCAGACGATCCACATCGACCCCAGCCAGATCGGCATGTTGATCGGCAAGGGCGGCGAAACGATTCGCGGCCTCTCCGAGGAGTTCGAGTCCCAGATCGACGTCAACGACGAGGGCCAGGTGCTCGTGTACTCGGCCAACGGCGAGCTCGGCGACGCGCTCGTGGAGCGCATCCGTACGATGATGAAGGAGGTCGAGGTCGGCGACGAGTTCGCCGGAAAGGTCGTCAAGACGACCACCTTCGGCGCCTTCGTCGAGCTGTCGAAGGGCACGGACGGGCTGCTGCACATCTCAAACGTGTCGCCCGGCCAGCGCGTGGACACCGTCGAGGACGTGCTCAACAGGGGCGACGAGATCAATGTGCGCGTCGTCGAGGTCGACCGCGAGCGCGGGCGCATCGGCCTGCGCTTGGCGGACGACCCGGAGGTCGCCGGCAAGAGCGTCGAGGAGCTCGCCACGGTTGGAAGCGGCGGCGGCGGCGGACGTCCGCCGCGTGACCGCGACGGCGCCGGTCGCAACGGCCGCGAGGGCCGCCCGCCCCGCGGTGGCGACCGTGGCTCGGGTCGCCCCCGCCACGGCGGCCGCGACCGCGATTGAGGTTGCCGCAGCATCGGATAACCACGCTGGAGGACGGCGTGAGAGTGGTCACCGAGCGCATGGACAACGTGCGCTCGGTGGCGCTTGGCTTCTGGATCGCCACCGGCTCGGCGATGGAGTCAGACGAGCAGGCGGGCCTGTCGCACCTCTTGGAGCACATGCTGTTCCGCGGTACCCACAGCCATCGCTCGGAGGAGATCGACCAGATCTTCGACGCGATGGGCGCGGAGGTCAACGCCGGCACCGACCGAGAGACCACCTCGCTCTACACGCGCGTGCTCGACCGTCACTCCGAGCGCGCGCTTTCGGTGATGGGCGAGATGGTGTGGAAGCCCCGCTTCGAAGACCTCGACGCCGAGCGCGAGGTGGTGCTGGAGGAGATCGCGATGTACGAAGACGACCCGCACGACAGGGTCTTCGACCTGCTCGGCGAGGCGGTCTTCGGCGCCCATCCGCTCGGGCGGGCGGTGATCGGCCGCGGAGAGGTCGTGCGCGCGGTGGGGCTCGACGAGCTGCGCGCGTTCCACGCCGGGCGCTACCTCCCGCAAAGCATCGTGGTGGCCGCGGCCGGCTCGGTCGACCACGACGAGCTGGTGGAGATGGTGAAGGCCGCGAGCGCGCCCGGCACGACGGCGGAGCCGCTCGCCGCTGACCGAGCTCCCGCAAAGGCGACCGCCACGGAGGCGACCGCCACGCGGACTCTCGCCGCAGACCCGGCCGCGATGGAGGCGCTCGCCGCCGAGATGGCCGCACCTTCGTTCGAGCGGCGCGCGCGATTCCTGCGCAAGGACACCGAGCAGTACCACGTATGCCTCGGCGGCGAGGGCATCTCCCGCCACGACGAGCGCCGCTTCGCGCTGCGCGTGCTCGAAGGGGTGCTCGGCAGCACCTCCTCCTCGCGCCTGTTCCAGGAGGTGCGCGAGAAGCGCGGACTGGCGTACTCGGTATTCTCGTTCTCCAACCTCCATGCGCGCACGGGCGAGGTGGGACTGTACGTGGGGACGCGGCCCGACAATCTGCGCGAGGCGATCGCGACGATCGCGGGCGAGCTCGAGCGCTTCGTCGAGAACCCCGCCACCGAGCAGGAGCTGACGCGCTCACGCGAGAACGTCAAGGGGCGCGCGGTGCTCTCGCTGGAGTCCACCGCGGCGCGCATGAACCGGCTCGGCTCCTCCGTGCTCGGCGAGTTGCCGATCCTCTCGGTGGACGAGATCGTCGATAGGATCGACGCCGTGGAGTTGGCCGACCTGCGCGAGCTTGCGGGCGGGCTGTTCGCCGCGGAGCGGCTGTCCGTCGCCGGCGTGGGGACCGACGAGGAGGTCTTCCTGAAGGCCCTTGAGCCGCTGAGCGGCGCCCAAGCGGAGCGGGTCGCGCTCGACGACGCCGGCGAGGCCGGGAGGGCGAACATATGATTCGCGTGGCGGTGGCCGGCGCGGCCGGGAGGATGGGCCAGACGGTGTGCTCGGCGGTCGAGGCGGCGCCCGACATGGAGCTCGTGGGGCGTGCCGACCCGCTGCTGGAGAAGAGCTTGGAGCAAATGCTCGCGGAGGCCCGCCCGGAGGTGGTGGTCGACTTCACGCGCCCCGACACGGCGATCGAGAACGCGTTGGCGTGCGTGCGCGCGGGCGCGCACGTGGTGATCGGCACGACGGGCTTCGATCCCGAGCCGCTGTTCGGCGCAACGGGCGCCAACGTGCTGATAGCGCCGAACTTCGCGATCGGGGCGGTCCTGATGATGCGCTTTGCCGCCGAGGCCGCCAAGCACATGCGCAAGGCGGAGATCGTCGAGCTCCACCACGAGGGCAAGCTCGACGCTCCCAGCGGCACCGCCGCCCGCACCGCGCGGCTGATGGCGCAGGCGTCCGGCGGCGAGCCTCCTCCGATCCATTCGGTGCGACTGCCGGGGATCGTCGCCAACCAGGAGGTCATCCTCGGCGACGTCGGCCAGACGCTCACGATCCGCCACGACACGACCGGGCGCGAGTCGTTCATGCCGGGCGTGTTGATGGCGATCAGGGGCGTGCTCACCCTCGACAGCACGCCCGTGGTGGGCCTGGAGCACCTGTTGTTCGCAGGCGCGTAGTCGATGCGGGCACGCCACCCTCATCCTCCGACACAAGTGGAATACTGCACCCGATGAGCACCCTAAAGGGCACCCCCCATGGCGGGGGGCAAGCAGGCACCCTGGGCACCATCCTGACCGCGATCGTCACCCCCTTCGACGAGCGCGGAAACGTGGACGAGCAGGCGTTCGTGGCGCTGATGGCCCACCTCGCCGAGCACGGCTCCGACGGCTTCGTGGTGTGCGGCACCACCGGCGAGGCCGCCACGCTCACAGACGAGGAGCATCTCGCTCTGATCGGGCTCGCGGCGCGCGAGCGCCCGCCCGGCACGACAATCGTGGGCGGCACCGGCTCCAACGACACGCGCCACGCGGTCCATTTGACAAGGGTGGCGACCGAACTGGGGGTCGACGCGACGCTGAGCGTGACGCCCTACTACAACAAGCCGAGCCCGCGCGGGATCGTGCGCCACTACGAAGAGGTGGCGAAGGCAACCGACAAGCCGATCCTGCTCTACAACATTCCCGGCCGTACAGCCGTCAACATGGGCCCCGAGCTGCTCGCGCGGCTCGCCCAGATCGAGCACGTCGCGGGCGTCAAGCAGGCGAACGCCGAGGAGTTGCGGCTCATCGACGGCCTCGATCTCTACGCCGGCGACGACGGATCGTTCGCGCGCACGCTCGACCTCGGCGGCGCCGGCGGGATTCTCGTGGCCAGCCACATCGTGGGCGCCGAGATGCGGCGCATGGTGGGCGAGCCCGCCCATCGCGCGGAGATCGACGCGAGCCTGCGCGACGTATACGAGACGCTGTTCTTGACGGCGAGCCCGACGTGCACGAAGGCTGCGCTCAACATGCTCGGCCACAGGGTCGGCGGGCTGCGCCTGCCGCTGATCGAGGCCGACGAGCACGAGCTCGCGCAGGTGCGCGCGATGCTGGTGCGCCACGGCCTGTTGAACGCGGCGGGAGAGCCCGCATCCCCGGGTGGCGGCGCGCAGGAGACCGCCCGAGCCGCATCGGGCGTCTCCCCATCCAGTGCCCATGCATCGAGCGCCCAGGCGACGCGCGCGTGAGCAAGCTGCGCGTCCTGCCCCTCGGAGGGCTGGGGGAGATCGGCAAGAACATGACCGTCGTCGAGTACGACGGTCGGATCGTGGTGGTGGACGTCGGCCTGCGCTTTCCCACGCCGGAGATGGTGGGCATCGACCTGGTGCTGCCCGACTTCTCCTACCTGCGCGAGCGCGCGCGCGACATCGAGGCGATCGTGGTGACCCACGGCCACGAGGACCATCTCGGCGCGCTGCCGTGGGTGATGCGCGAGCTCGGCCCGGAGAGCGCGCCGCCCGTCTACGGCGGGCCGCTGACGATGGCGATGGCGCGATCGAAGCTCGAAGAGCACAAGCTGCGCGAGGTGGAGTGCAACGACGTCGCAATCGGCGAGATGCTCGACCTTGGCCCGTTCTCGCTCGAGATGATCCACATGACCCACTCGATCCCCGACTCGAGCGCCGTGGCGCTCGGCACGGACCTCGGCACGGTGCTCATCACCGGCGACTACAAGTTCGACCAGACCCCCGTCGACGGCCCTCCCGCCGACGTTTCGCGCCTGGCGGAACTGGGGCGCGAGGGGGTGCTGCTGCTGTGCGGCGACTCCACGAACGTCGACCGCCAGGGGTTCTCGCCGTCGGAGTCGCTGGTGGGGCCGCACCTGGAGGAGGCCTTCGCGCGCTGCGAGGGGCGCATCGTGGTGACGAGCTTCGCCTCGAACATCCACCGGGTCCAGCAGGTCATCGACGCCGCCGCCGCGCTCGGGCGCAAGGTCTCGCTCGTGGGTCGCTCGATGCGCAAGAACGTCGGCATCGGGCGCACGCTCGGCCACGTCGACGTGCCCGAGGGCATCCTCGTGGGCACGCGCGAGATCGAAGACTTCCCCGACGAGCGCATCGTGATCATCTCCACGGGCTCCCAGGGCGAGCCGCTGTCGGCGTTGCGGCGCATGGCCTACCGCGACCATCCGCAGGTGAAGCTGCGCCACGGCGACACGGTGGTGTTCTCAGCGACCCCGGTACCCGGCAACGAGCGCGCGGTGAACGAGACGATCGACCGGCTCTACCACATCGGCTGCGACGTGGTGACCGCGCGCGACGCCCCCGTGCACGCCTCCGGGCACGGCTACGCCGAGGAGGTCAAGCTGATGCTCAACCTCGTCAAACCCCGTCACGTGATGCCGTTCCACGGCGACTTCAAGCGCCTGCGCCTGCACGCCCAGCTGGCCGAAGCGGTGGGTATCGAGCCGGACGACATCTTCCAGGGCGAGAACGGCCTGCCGCTCGACATCGACCGTCGCGGGGCGCGCTTCAAAGAGCACGAGCAGTCGGGGATGGTGTTCGTCGACGGCGTGGAGATCGGCGAGCTGGCCGACGTCGCCCTGCGCGATCGGCGGATGCTCTCGGCCGACGGCATCTTCGTCGTGGTGGTCACGATCGCCGAGCAGGACGGCCGCTCGGTGGTCGACCCGGAGGTGATCTTCCGCGGCGTGCCCTTCCTCGACGAGGCGGGCGAGCTCGTCGAGGAGATCCGCGCGACGGTGGACGCCACCCTCGCGCGCGCCGCCGGGGAGGAGATCCGCGAGGTGGACCTGCTCCAGCAGGTGCTCCACGACGACCTCGCGAAACTGGTCTACGACCGCCTTAAGCGTCGGCCTATGGTGCTCCCGGTGGTGGTTGAGGTCTAGTTCTGTTGTTCGTTGGGACGGCGGAGCCGCAACCCGCGGTCACGGTAATTGCTGGGTTGTCGGTTTAGACCTTTATCTTGTCGCCCTCGGGTGCGGGCGATGGCGATGCTCCCGCCGACGCCGCGGGCAGGGTCACCACGAAGTGTGCGCCGGGCCGCTCGGCGCCCGGATGGGTCTGCGTCAGCTCGACGGAGCCGCCGTGGGACTCGGCGACAGCGCGCACGATCGCCAGGCCGAGCCCGAACGAGCCGCCGCGATCGCCGGCGCCGCGCACGAAGCGCTCGAACAGGGTGGGCACGAGCCGATCGGGGACCCCCGGGCCGTCGTCCTCGACGATCAAGCGCGCCTCGCCGGAGGGCGTGGCGGCGGTGCAAACGCGGATCTCGGTGCCCGGCGGGGTGTGACGCACCGCGTTCTCGATCAGGTTGAGCGCGAGGCGGTGGAGCTCGTCGCGCGAAACCTCCACAAAGGCGGGGTGGATGTCAAGCGAGATCTCATGCTCGGAGCTCACGGGCCCCAGCTCGGCGGCGGCCTCCACGACGATCTGGCCCAGGTCGCAGCGCTCGCGTCGCACGATCCGCCCGACATCCGTGCGGGCGAGCAGCAGCAGGTCGGCCACGAGCCGGCGCATACGCCGCGAGGAGCGCAGCGCCGAGCGCGCCGCGTCCGCCTCTTCGCCGTGGAGCGACTCCGCCAGCAGCTCGAGGTTCGCGAGCACGCTGGTGAGCGGCGTGCGCAGCTCGTGCGAGGCGTCGGCGACGAACTGGCGTTGACGCACGAGCATCGCCTCGGTTTCCGCGTGCGCGGCGTCGAGCTCGCGCAACATGCCGCCGAGAGTGCGCGCGAGCTCGGCCACCTCGTCGTCGGCGAGCGGCTCGGGCACGTTGCGGGAGGGATCGCGCGTACGGGCGATCTCCTCGGCGGTGCTCGTGAGCTGGGCGATCGGCGCCATCGCGCGGCGCGCGATGGCCACTCCCGCGAGCAGCGCGAGCCCCGTGCCCGCGAGCACGCCGAGCACCAGCAGCAGCTCGACGCGCGCGATGGTGGCGTCGAGGTCTGACAGGCGCCTGCCGTACTGCACGATCACCGTGCCCCCGATGGGGCCGCTGAGCGCCACGAGCCTGGTGTGCACGCGGTAGCCGTGCACGTCGGCTTCGCTGGAGAACCCGAGGTTGGGCGCGCCGGTGGTGCTCGCGAGAACGCCTCCCGATTCGCTCAGAATCCGCACGACGGCGTCCTCGGAGCTGGCGAACCTGTCGAGGTTCGGCGGGTTGATGACCTTCAGCTTGAAGCCCTGGATGTAGCTTCCCGTGACGTTCACCTGCAACAGCCCCGCCAGGTTGTCGGCCGACACGGCGACTTCGCGATCGAAGTTGGTGCGAATGCGATGCACGGTGAGCGATCCCACCACCAGCGCGAAGGCGCACAGGATCGTGAATGTCAACAGCGCCGAGACGCCCGCCAGGCGCACGCGGATCGGCAGGCGGTCGAACCGGCGCGACACGCGCGCGCCGACGCGCTTCACCGATGAGCGCAGGGCGGGCGGGAGCATCGCGGGCCGCTCAGGCCCTCAGGACGTAGCCCGCCCCGCGGATCGTGTGCAACAGGCGCGGCTCCCCCTCGGCCTCGAGCTTGCGGCGCAGGTTCGAGACGAACACCTCGATCGTGTTGGTGGTGGAGAAGGGGTCATAGCCCCACACCTCGTCGAGCAGGCGCTGGCGGGAGATCACGATGCGCTCGTTGCGCATCAGGTACTCGAGCAGCTCGAACTCGCGTTGCGTGAGCTCGATCGGACGCTCGCCGCGGGAGATCTCGTGCGTGTCGACGTTCAGGGAGAGGTCGCCGACGCGCAGCGGCGCCGAACCGCGAGGGGGGCGGCGGCGCAGCAGCGCGCGCATCCGCGCCAGCAGCTCCTGGCGCTCGAAGGGCTTCACCAGGTAGTCGTCGGCGCCGGCGTCGAGTCCCTCCACGCGCGACTCCAGGGCGTCGCGGGCGGTGAGGATCAGGATCGGCACGTCGTCGTCCTCGCGCAGCCGGCGCGCCACTTCGATCCCGTCGATCTCGGGCAGCCCGAGGTCGAGGATCACGAGATCCGGAGCGAAGCTGCGACCGTGCTCGAGCGCGGCCTTGCCGTCGGCGGCGGCGCGCACCTCGTAGCCCTCCATGCGCAACGAGCGCTGGAGCGCCTGGGCGATATCCTCGTCGTCCTCTACCACGAGCACGCGGGGAGCGCGGGTGTAATCGCTCATCTCAGCCAATGTATGTATCGGTGTGCACTAAAGCCATGGTAAGCCCCGACCCCGCTGACGCGGGTTCGGGGCGACCGGATGGCGGGTGAGCGATGGTAAGGCCCTGAGCGGCCAACCCCGTTCCTGAGACGCCGGCAGGCAGGGTCTCGGGGCTCGGCGTCGAAGCCCCAGCTTGATGGCCAGCACCCGTAAGAGCGCCAAGCGCCGGCCTGCCCGCAGGCGCTCGACCGCGCGAGCCCGCTCGCGGCGCGGGCGGGGGCGCGGCGCGGCGGGCATCTTCGACGGCTTCTCTCTGCGCCTGCCCGTGCTGGACCAGAGTCAACGCGACGTGCTCGGCCTCGCTCTGGTGGGGCTCGGCGTGTTCATGGGCTTCGTGCTCTACGGCCACTGGAACGGCGGGCGCGTGGGCCATGGCCTGGCGGTGGCGCTCGGCTGGTGCGTCGGTGAAGCCAGATCGCTCGCTCCGATCGCCCTTGCCGTCGGCGGCGGCGCGCTGCTGCTCGCTCAGCTGATGCCCACTCGCAGGCCTTTGCGCACCGGCGGCCTGTGCCTGTTCGCCGCGGTGACGCTCGCGCTCGCGGCGGGTACGCTCGGAGTGAGCGGCGGAACGCCGGCTCATGGGCCCGCTGCCGAGCAGTGGCGCTCGGCCTTCCTGCAGACTCACGGCGGAATCGTGGGCCAGGGCCTCTACTGGGCCGCCCACAGGCTCGTGCAAACGGTGGGCGTGGACATCCTCGTGGTGTTCCTCGCGCTGGTGGGCGTCGTGCTGCTGACGGGCGCGTCGCTGGCCGCGGTGCTGCGCGCCACCGGCAGCGGTCTGGTGGACACCACACGCGTGTTGCGTGCGCGCGCGGTCGCGCTGGAGCGCGCCTCGCGCGAGATGCTCGACGAGCGGATGCCACACGCACATGCGCTGTCGCCGGGCCCGCACGACGGGTCGATGCGCCCGCCTGAGCCCGACCCGCAAGAGCTGATCGTGCGCGCCACCCACGTGGAGGCGCCCTCGCGCGAGGACCTGCCCGCACAGTGGGACGCCGATCCGATCGACGAGGTCGAAGGCTCGCCGGGCGAGCCGGACGGGGAGGAGCAGGAGCGGGATGATGAGGAGCAGATCGCGGGTGTCGCTCAGGTTGACCCGGACACCCTCACGAGCGCAGGTACCCTCACGGGCACAAGCGCGCTCACGCCGCAGGGCCGCTTGCGCGACGTGGTGACCGACGACCCGAACTTCGTGTGGGAGCTGCCCCCGGCCGAGCGCATCCTCATGCGCTCCACGGCCGAGCAGGCGCGCCCAGACACCGCCGGACAGGAGCGCACCGCCGCGGGCCTCGTCGAGGCGCTCGGGCATTTCGGTGTGCAGGCGAAGGTGATCGGGACGGTGGCTGGACCGCACATCACCCGCTACGAGCTGCGCCTGGCGCCCGGCACGAAGGTGGGCAAGGTGGCTCAGCTGAAGGACGACCTCGCCTACGCGCTGGCGGCGACCGACATTCGAATCCTGGCCCCGATCCCGGGGAAGCAGGCCGTTGGGGTGGAGGTCCCCAACGCCAAGCGCCGCATGGTGCGCCTGGGAGACGTCTTTCAGCAGCCTCCGAAGGACTGGTCGCCGCTGACGGTGTGGCTCGGCAAGGACGTGGCGGGCAAGGCGATCGGCGCGGACCTGGCAAAGATGCCCCATCTGCTCGTGGCGGGCACCACGGGCGCGGGCAAGTCGGGCGCCATCAACGCGATGCTGTGCAGCGTGCTGTTGCGCGCCACACCGCATGAGGTGCGACTCGTGCTGGTGGACCCCAAGCAGGTGGAGCTCAACCACTACGAGTCGATCCCGCATCTGCTCACGCCCGTGATCACCAGCCCGCGGATGGCGGCCAACGCGCTGCAGAACCTGGTGCGCGAGATGGAGCAGCGCTACGGCATCATGTCGCTGGCGCGCACGCGCAGCCTCGTGGAGCTCAACAAGGCGCGCGCGTTGCGAGGCGAAGCCCCATTGCCCTACATCCTGTGCGTGATTGACGAGCTCGCGGACCTCATGATGGTGGCGCCCGCCGACGTGGAGGATTCGATCATCCGCCTCGCGCAGAAGGCGCGCGCCGTGGGCATCCACCTCGTGCTCGCCACGCAGAGCCCGCGCGTGGACGTGATCACCGGCATGATCAAGGCGAACGTGCCTTCGCGCATCGCGTTCTCGGTGTCCAGCCAGACGGACTCGCGCGTGATCCTCGACCACAACGGCGCGGAGTCGCTGCTGGGACAGGGCGACATGCTGTTCAGTCCCGTCGGCTCCTCGCGCCTGCAGCGCATCCAAGGCGCCTACATCGACGAGGCTCAGATCGCCAAGTTGACGGACCTGTGGCGCCGTCAGGGCGAGCCGGAGCTGCGCGAGGAGCTGCTCGAGGAGGTCGAGCCCGCCGAGCCGGAGGGCACGGGCGACGGAGAGTTCGACCCCGACGAGGATCCGCTGCTGCGCGACGCGATCGTATTGGTGGCGGAAATGCAGACCGCGTCCACCTCGATGCTGCAGCGACGGTTGCGCCTGGGCTACACGCGCGCGGGCAGGTTGATCGACATGCTCGAGCGCCGCGGCGTGATCTCAGGCTATGAGGGCTCCAAGCCACGACAGGTCTTGATTGGGGAGGGGGACGTTCAACGTGTGCTTGCCATGCTCGGTGAGCCCGCGGCCGCCATTGGTGGCGACAGTCACTAGCCTGTTTCGCTGAGATGGCCGAGATCGGAGCGACACTGCGGGAAGCGCGCATGCGCGCCCGTATCGACGTGTCCGAGATCGAGGCTCAGACGAAGATCCGGGCGAAGTACCTGCGGGCGCTGGAGAACGAGGAGTGGGACCTGCTTCCGGGACCCACGTTCGTGCGCAGCTTCCTGCGCACCTACGCGCAGGCCCTGGGAGTCGACGACAAGGCGCTCGTCGACGAATACCGTCTGCTGTACGAGCAGCCCAGCGAGGCAGACCATCAGCCGATCGTGGCCGGCCCGCGCCGCACGCGCCGGCGTCAGGGTCCCAGCGGCGGACGGCGCTCGCGCGGATACGCGATCGCCATCGGAACGATCGGCCTGCTGATCGTGCTGCTGCTGGTCGGGCTGCTGTCGGGCAAAGGCGGTGGGACGTCGTCGACGAAATCGAGCGGTACAGGCGCCCACCAAGCCCCGAAGCCAAGGCACGGCTCTTCGAGCGTGACGCGCTCCACGGCCTCCCCGGGGACTGTGAGCGCCGCACGGGTGGCGCTCTCCTTTGAACCGTCGGCACCTGTATACGTGTGCCTGATCGGCGACAACGGCCGCAAGGCGATCCCGGGGGTGATCATCCAGCCGCCCTACACGCCGGTGACTTACCACGCCACTCGCTTCACGGTGACGCTCGGCAACAACGCGGTGACGATGTACGTAAACGGGAAGGCCATGACCGTGCCTGCATCGAGCAGGGCGATCGGCTACTCGATCACGAGCGCCGGCCGCCACACGCTCGCGGCGGGCCAGTTGCCGACCTGCAAGTGATGAGCAGCGCCCGCGCAGGCATCCTGATCACCGGGACCGAGGTTCTGACGGGCCGGGTGCGCGACCGCAACGGACCGTGGCTGTCGGACCGCCTGCTGGAGGCGGGGGTGGACCTGGCGCACATCGCGATCGTTGCAGACCGCCCGGCCGATATGGAGGCGGCGCTCGGATTCATGGCGTGGGAGGGTGTGGACGTGGTGCTCACCAGCGGCGGGCTGGGACCGACGGCCGACGACCTCACGGCCGAGGTCGTCGGCCGCTTCCAGGGCCGCGAGATGGTCGTCGACGAGTCGCTCGAAGCTCGCATAGCCGAGATCCTGCGCCCGCTCGCCGAGCGCTATCCGAACCTCGACCGCGACGCGATCGCGGCGGGCAACCGCAAGCAGGCCACGATCCCGCGCGGCGCGAGCATTCTCGAGCCCATCGGCACCGCGCCGGGGCTCGTCGTGACCCCGGCCGAGGGCCGCGAGGGGCCGACGATCGTCGTGCTGCCCGGCCCGCCGCGCGAGCTGCAGCCGATGTGGGAGCAGGCGGTCGCCACCGACGCCTGGCGCGCCGCGATCGCCGCGGCGAGGGTCTACCGCCGGCGGATGCTGCGCCTCTTCGGGATACCGGAGTCCGAGATCGCCGAGACGCTGCGCCAGGCCGAGCGCGAGGGCGTGGATCTCGCGAGCCTGGAGATCACGACGTGCCTGCGCGGCGGAGAGATCGAGGTCGTGACGCGCTACGAGCCCGACGCCCAGGCGACCTACGACGCGTTCGCGGAGTTGGTGGGCAGGCGCCACGCCGACACGCTCTACTCGACCGACGGCACGACGGTCGACGATCAGGTGGCGTCGCTGCTGCGTGGCGGCGGGGACACGCTCACGCGCACTATCGCCGTCGCGGAGTCCTGCACCGGAGGGCTGCTCGCGGCACGCCTGACCGACCCGCCCGGCGCCTCGGAGTACATGCTCGGAGGCGTGATGGCGTACTCCAACGACGTGAAGGTCGAGCAGGTCGGCGTGGGACGCGAGCTGATCGAGCGCCACGGGGCGGTCTCCGCCGAGGTCGCCCACGCGCTCGCCGCGGGCGTGCGCGCAAGGCTGGGAGCGGACGTGGGGGTGGGGATCACCGGGATCGCCGGTCCGGGCGGCGGCAGCGAGGAGAAGCCCGTCGGCCTCGTATGGACGTGCGTCGCCGGCCCACGGGACGCGAGCCTGACGCGCTCGGTGCGCTTGCCCGGCGGGCGGGTGGACGTGCGCGAGCGGGCGGTGACCGTCGCGATGCACCTGATCCGCCGCCTGCTGGCCGGCGAGGGCGACGGCGAGCGCAGCGTCCAGCCGGCGCCGCAAGGACCGCTCCTGCGATGAGACTTCGACCTCTGCGTCTGCCGAGGTGAGCGCCTACGCTGAGTCGATGACCCGGAGTCCCACGGCGCGCCTGTTCGTGGCGGTCGATCCGCCCGAGGACGTGCGCGGACAGCTCGCGGAGTGGACGGAGGGGGGCGAGGCGCGGCGGGCCGCGCGCGCGCGGCGACGCCTGTGCGGGTGCTCGATCCCGAGCTGTTGCACGTCACGCTGTGCTTCCTCGGCAGCCGTCCGGTGGGGGAGATGGACCTGTTCGGGGCCCAGCTCGCCGCGTGCGGTGGCCCGGCGGGAGAGCTGTCGATGGGAGCCCCGCTGTGGCTGCCCGCCCGCCGCCCGCGCGCCCTGGCGGTCGAGTTGCGCGACGACCGCGACCGGCTCGCGCGCCTGCAGCGCGATGTCTCGACGGCGCTCGAGGAGGTCAGCGGCTGGCAGCCGAACAGCGGCGCGCCCGGCGCGGTGCAGAGCGGCGCGCACCGGCGCTTTCACCCCCACATAACGGTCGCCCGCATGGGCCGCGACGCGACCGATCGACGATCGAAGGGATCGCCGATCGGCTGGCACGAGCGCGAGCTGCCGGCCACGCCGGCGCTGTCGTTTGTCCCCACCGAGCTGGTGCTCTACCGCTCGTGGCTCTCGCCGGAGGGGGCCAGCTACGAAGCGGTGGCCTCGCACCCGATCGGGTGAGGCTCTCCGCCTTCGAACACCAAACGGACCGCCCCCACACACGCGCAGGGCGGCCTTGAGCTGGACGCAAGGAGGCCAAGGCGGGCTACCCTTCGTGGAGCCATGAAGCGATACCACCTCACCACGTAGTTGCGCAAATGACTACTCGTAAGCGCTACCACCTCACGACCTTCGGCTGCCAGATGAACGAGCACGACTCCGAGCGGATGAAGGGGATGCTCGAGTCGCTCGGCTATGCGGAGGCGCCCGAGCGCGCGCAGGCGGACCTGATCCTGTTCAACACGTGCTCGATCCGCGAGAGCGCCGACAGCCGCTTCGTCGCACACCTGGGGGAGGCCAAGCGCCTCAAGCGCGAACAGCCGGATCGCGTGGTGGGGGTGGGCGGCTGCTGGGCGCAGTCGGTGAAGGAGGAGGTGTTCGAGCGCTTCCCGTTCGTGGACGTGGCGTTCGGCCCCGGTCAGACGCACAAGCTCGCCGAGTTTCTCACGAGCGACTCGCTCAGCGCGCAGGGTTACTTCGAGTTCGAGGGCTTCACCGGCCACCTGCCCGCCAAGCGCGCGCGGCCCTTCCAGGGGTGGCTGCAGATCAGCGTCGGCTGCAACTGCCGTTGCTCATACTGCATCGTGCCCTCCACGCGCGGGCGCGAGGTGTCGCGTCCGATGGAGGAGCTCGTCGCCGAGGTGCAGGCGATGGCCGACGACGGGGTGCGGAGGTGACGCTGCTCGGCCAGAACGTGAACTCCTACGGGCGCGACCTGCTTGTGCCCCGTAATGGGGTGCGTGTGTCCCGCAATGGGCCGGGGGCGCCCCAGGGGACGGGCATTGATGTTCTCGACGGTATGACTCGCGCGCGCGCGAGTGCCCCCCGATCGGAAGGCCAACGTCCCCGTACCTTCGCCGAGCTGCTGCACGCAATCGACGCGATCGAGGGCATCGAGCGCATCCGCTACACGAGCCCCCACCCGAAGGACATGCGCGAGGACGTGATCCGCGCGCACGCGGAGCTCGCGAGCGTGTGCGAGCACATCCACCTGCCGCTGCAGTCGGGATCCAGCCGCATCCTCAAGGCGATGAGGCGCACGTACGACCGTGAGCGCTACCTGGACCGCGTCGCGCTGATCCGCGAGCACGTGCCCGACGTGGCGCTGACGACGGACATCATCGTGGGCTTCCCGGGCGAGACCGAGGAGGACTTCGAGCAGACGCTGGAGGTGGCCGAGCGGGTCGGCTACGACGGCGCGTTCACGTTCGTCTTCTCCCCGCGTCGTGGCACCGAGGCCGCGCAGATAACCGAGAGCGTCGTGCCCCACCGCGTCAAGGTGCAGCGCATGGAAAGGCTCGTTGAGGTCGTCCAGCGCCGCGCTCTGGAGCGCGCTCAGCGCTTCGTGGGGCGCACGGTGGAGGTGCTCGTCGAAGGCCCATCGCGAACCGACCCCGAGCGGATGCGCGGGCGCACGCGCCACAACAAGGTCGTCAACTTCGCGGGCCTGGCGGCCCCGGGCGAGCTCACGCACGTCGAGATCGCCGCCGCCACGAGCCAGACCCTCTCCGGCGAGGAGAGCTTGCTGGACCGGGCGACACTAGCTCCGCTAGCATCCCCGAACCAGCCAGCCCGCGCGGCCGGCTGACGAACCCTGGCGGGCGCCCGATCGGTCGGCCGTCATTTTTTGGGATTTGGGGTCGTGCCCGTGGGGCGAACACCTGTTCGCATAGTTCCGTCCGGCCCCACGTCTAACGTTGACGCTCCAACTTCAACCGGAGGAGTGAGACGATGGCCGTGACCGACGAGGAGAAGGCTGCCAAGGCGCGCGACGCCGCCCTGCAGGGGGCGCTCGGCCAGATCGAGCGCGAGTTCGGCAAGGGCTCGGTCATGCGCATGGGCGACGAGGGCGCGCAGGTGCGCGTCGACGCGATACCCACCGGCGCTCTGTCGCTCGACCTCGCGCTTGGGATCGGCGGCGTGCCCAAGGGGCGCATCGTCGAGGTCTTCGGCCCGGAGTCCTCGGGCAAGACCACGCTCATCTACCACGTGCTCGCCGAAGCCCAGAGGCTCGGGGGCGTGTGCGCGTTCATCGACGCCGAGCACGCGATGGACCCGCTGTATGCGAAGGAGATCGGCGTGGACATCGACGAGCTGCTCGTCTCCCAGCCAGACTACGGCGAGCAGGCGCTGGAGATCGCCGACATGCTCGTGCGCTCGGGCGCGATCGACGTTGTCGCGATCGACTCGGTCGCCGCGCTCACCCCGCGCGTGGAGCTCGAGGGGCAGATGGGCGACCAGACCGTCGGCGCCCAGGCGCGCATGATGAGCCAGGCGATGCGCAAGATCGCCGGCAACCTGAACCGCACCGGCACGCTCTGCATCCTCACCAACCAGATCCGCGAAAAGGTGGGCGTCATGTTCGGCTCGCCCGAGACCCAGCCGGGCGGGCGCGCGCTGAAGTTCTACGCCTCCCAGCGCCTCGACATCCGGCGGATCGAGACGCTCAAGGACGGCACCGAGGCGGTCGGCAACCGCGTGCGCGTGAAGGTGGTCAAGAACAAGCTCGCCGCGCCCTTCCGCCAGGCCGAGTTCGACATCGAGTTCGGCAAGGGCATCTCCACGGCCGGCTGCCTGGTGGACCTCGGGCTCGAGCACGGCATCGTCACGAAGTCCGGCTCGTTCTTCTCCTACGGCGACGAGCGCCTCGGCCAGGGCCGCGGCAACGCGAAGGCATACCTCGAGCAGAACCCCGCCATTGCCGGGGAGATCGAGCGCAAGGTCTACGCGGCGCTCGGGATCGGAGCCGACAAGGTGAGGCCGATTCAGGGCACCGAGACCCCGCTCACGGTGGCCCCGGAGCCGGAGCCCGACACTCGCGCCGCGTAAGGGCCCCTGGGACGAGTTATCTCTTGACGCGCTGGCCGTCGGCGACGTTCGCCACGATCTTGTCGCTGCCGGCCTTGCGCGTGATCGCGGCGGACATCTCCGGCGCGAGGCCCGCGAACGCGGAGCCGAGGCGCAGCGAGACGGGCGCGACGTCCACCTCGCCGCGGTTGCGCTCGATCGCCTGCACGACCGCCCGGGCGACGTCCTCGGGGCTGCGCGTGCCTACGCCCTTCGGCAGCTTGACGCCCGCCTCGGCGAACATGCCGGCCTCGCGAATGAAGCCCGGAAAGACGGCGGAGACGCCAACGCCGGTGCCGTGCAGCTCGGCGCGTATCGCCGCCGCGAAGCCGCGCAGGCCGAACTTCGTGGCGTTGTAGATAGAGCTGCCCGCCGTCGCCGCCTTGCCCGACAGCGAGGACATGAAGAGCAGGTGCCCGCGACCCCGCTTCACCATATCCGGGGCAAGCGCGTGGGTCATCGCGATCGGGGCGCGCAGGTTCACGTCCAGCGCCCGGTCGATCTGCTCCATCGTGAAGGAGCCCAGCAGGCCCGAGGCAGGCAGCGCGGCGTTGGCGACGAGGATGTCGACCTCGCCGGCCTCCGCCACCAGGCGATCGACCTCAGCCGGCTCGCTCAAGTCGACGGCCAGCGCGCGCGCGTCGAGCTCGGACGCCAGTGGCTCGAGCACGTCGGTGCGGCGACCGGTGAGGATCAACGCGGCTCCCTTCGCCGAGAGAGCCCGTGCGATCGCCTGGCCAAGCCCGCCGGTTGCGCCCGTGAGAAGCACGGTGGAGCCTGAGATGTCCATCAGATGAGAGCCTACGCGAATGCGCAGCGGTATGCACGTGATCGCCATGTTCGGGCCGACCGGCGTCGGCAAGACCGCCGTGACGGTGGAGCTGGCGCGGGGACTGCGCGCCCGCGGCGAGCGGCCCGTGGCGATTTCCGCTGACGCGCTGCAGGTGTACCGTGGCCTGGAGACGCTCACCGGCGTGGCCACGAGCACCGAGCAGGCAGAGCTCGAGCACCGCCTCGTGTCGTTCCTGCCGCTGGACGCGAGCTTCAGCGCCGGGCAGTACGCCGAGCTGGCGCACGCGGAGATCGACGCCGCGCTCGCCGAAGCTCGCCGCCCGATCGTGGTGGGGGGGACCGGCCTGTACCTGCGGGCGGCGCTCACGAAGCTGGACCTGCGACCGCCGCCGGCGGAGGGGGTGCGTGAGCGCTGGACCGCAGAGCTCGAACGCCATGGCGCGCCCGCGCTGCACGCGCGCCTGGCACAGCGCGCGCCGCGCGCCGCCGCGCGGATCGACCCGAACGACCGCCAACGGGTTGTGCGAGCGCTCGAGCTGC
This sequence comes from uncultured Solirubrobacterales bacterium, assembly GCA_963729925.1. Lineage (GTDB taxonomy): Bacteria > Actinomycetota > Thermoleophilia > Solirubrobacterales > Solirubrobacteraceae > Palsa-744. The sequence continues at coordinate 337,291 of CAVSPS010000011.1, forward strand.
TCGACGCCGGGAAGCTCCCGGACACCGAGTACGACGAGCAGGCGGATGGACCCTCGCAGTTGTGGACGGGCGAAGTGAGGCGACCGACGTTGCTCGTGGGACTCGTGATGGAGCGCGAGCAGCTCTACCGACGGATCGACGCGCGCGTGGAGGAGATGCTCGCGGCGGGCGCCCGCGAGCAGGTGCGTCGCGCGCACGCGGCGGGCGCGAGCGAGACCGCGCGCAAGGCGCTCGGCTTCGAGGAGCTGCTCTCAGGCGACGTGGAGGCGATGAAGCGTCGCACCCGCAACTACGCGCGCCGCCAGCTCACGTGGATGCGCAAGCTCGCGGGCATCCGCGTGCTCGATGTCACCGATCGCGCCGCCGCGGAAGTCGCCGGCGAGATCGTGCGCGCGCTGGACGAGCTCGAGCCGCGCCGCGAATAGACTGCCGCCGGCATGAGATTCGAGAAGTGGCAGGCGCTTGGTAACGACTACCTGATCGTGGAGCGGGCCGAGCTGCCGTTCGAGCTGACCCCCGCGCGCGTGCGCAGGCTCTGCGAAGGGCACTTCGGCGTGCTCGCCGACGGGGTGCTGCTGCTCGAGCCGACCGAGGATCGCGGCTTCGTGGCGCGTCTGCGGATCTACAACCCGGACGGCTCGGAGGCCGAGCTGTCGGGCAACGGGGCGCGCGAGGCGATCCTCTACCTGCGCCGGCGCGGCTGGACCGAACAGGACGTCTTTCAGATCCAGACCGCCGCCGGTGAGATACGCCCGACGATCACGGGCCCCGACACGTGTCGCGTGGACATGGGTCATGCGAGGCTCACCTCCAAGGACTTCCCCGGCGGGCCGGGCGACGGGCGCGGGGAGCTGCTCGCCGACGGGCGAGCGTGGAGCTTTCAGCACGTGTCGATCGGCAACCCGCAGTGCGCCATCCACGTGGCCGACATGGCGACATTGGGCGCGCTCGACCTGCCCGCCATCGGGCCGGGAATCGAAGCGCACGCGCTGTTCCCCAACCGCACGAACGTGTCGTGGTACACGGAGGCCGAGCCCCCCGCGGAGGAGGGCGGCGCGAACGAGAGCGGCGCCGGCGCGGACGGCGAGGAGTGTCGCCACGCGGAAGGGCGTGGCGCGGAAGGGGGCGGTGCGGCGCGCGGCACGATCCGCGCGCGCATCTTCGAGCGGGGCGTGGGGGAGACGCTGTCCTCCGGGACGGGCGCCACGGGCGCGGCGGTCGCCCACCGTCTGTCGGGCGGGCCCTCGCGTGTGAAGGTGCTGCTCGACGGTGGAGAGTTGGACGTGGAGGTGGGGGACGATCTGCACGTGAACCTGACAGGCTGGGCGCGCCCCGTGTTCGAGGGGCGCCTCAGCGACAGCTTCGTCGAGGAACTGCACACGATCAGATGAAGGCAAACCGTCCAAGGAGCGTCGTGAAGGAGCCGCATGAGACCCAGTGAGCGCCTAAGCCGCATCCCGCCGTACCTGTTCGCCGAACTGGAGCGCAAGATCGCCGCCAAGAAGGCGGCGGGCGTCGACGTGATCAGCCTCGGGATCGGCGACCCCGACCGGCCCACACCGCCGTTGATCGTGGAGGCGATGCAGGAGGCGGTCACCGAGCCCGAGACCCACCACTACCCCTCCAATCGTGGGCGAACCGACTTCCGCCAGGCGCTGAGCGACTTCTATGCGCGGCGCTTCGACGTGTCGCTCGACCCTGATGATGAGGTGATCCCCGCGATCGGCGCGAAGGAGGCGATCTTCAACCTGAACCTCGCCTTCCTCGACCCGGGCGACGTCGCGCTCGCGTCCGACCCCGGCTACCCGGTGTACACGGGCGGGCCACTGCTCGCCGGCGCCGAGCCCGTCGTGATGCCGCTCGTGCCCGAGCTCGGCTTCGTGCCGGACCTCGATGCGATCGACGCAGCCACGGCGGATCGAGCGAAGCTGATGTACCTCAACTACCCGAACAACCCCACCGGGGCGGTCGTGCCCGAAGGGTTCTTCGCACGCGCGGTCGAGTTCGCGCGCGAGCACGACGTCCTGGTCGTCCACGACAACGCCTACAGCGAGACCACCTATGACGGCTATCGCGCGCCGTCATTCCTCGCGACCCCCGGGGCGAAGGAGGTCGGGATCGAGGTGTTCTCGCTATCCAAGGGCTACAACATGACCGGCTGGCGCTGCGCCGCGGTGCTCGGCAACGCGGAGGTGGTGGAGACCTACTGGCGCTTGAAGACGAACATCGACTCGGGCCTGTTCGAGGCGGTGCAGCTCGCCGGCATCGCGGCGCTCTCACCCGACGCGGACGCGGAGGTGGCGTCGATGAACGAGCTCTACCGCCGCCGCCGCGACCTGGTGTGCGAGGCGCTCGCCAAGGCGGGGGTGCACGTGACGCCCCCCAGGGGCACGATCTACGTGTGGGCTCAGGTCCCCGAGGGTTTCGAGAGCTCGGTGGCCTACTGCGAGCACGTGCTCGAGCAGGCCGCTGTCGTGGTCTCGCCGGGCAGCGCCTACGGGCCGAGCGGCGAGGGCTGGTTCCGCATCTCGCTCACCACGCCCGACGAGCGGCTCGCCGAGGCGGTCGAGCGGTTGGCGGCGCTGGGCGGCTGAGGGTCGCGCCGGAATCCGATCGCGTCCATCCTCGACGCCGGCGCGGGCGTCGATCTGACGGTTTCCGCCGGGTTGGCGAGGGCTCTACACTCGAAGTGGATGAACCAACCAACCAGGCGCGCCAGCCAGCGCGCGTTTTGCATCGCCTCACTGCCGGACGAAGAGAACCTGGACGAGCTGCGAGAGCTGCTGCTCACGGCCGGCGTGGCGGTGGTTGGAGAGATGATCCAGCGCCGCGACGCTCCGCACCCCAACTCTTATCTCGGCCCGGGCAAGGTCGCCGAGGCCAAGCGGGCGGCGCAAGAGCACGACGCCAACGTAATCGCCTGCGACGACGAGCTGAGCGCGCGCCAGGAGCGCAATCTCGAGCAGGCGCTCGGGATGGCGGTGGTGGATCGCACCACCGTGATCCTCGACATCTTCGCCACGCACGCCTCCAGCGCGGAGGGCAAGCTCCAGGTGGAGCTCGCCCAGCTCGAGTACAACCTCGCGCGCATGCGCGGTCTGTGGACCCACCTCGAGCGGCTGGGAGGCGGGATCGGCACGCGGGGACCGGGGGAGACCCAGATCGAGACCGACCGGCGCCTGGCGCGCAACCGGATCGCGGCATTGCGCCAGCGCCTGGAGCACGTCAAGGGCACACGCTCTGTGATGCGCGCCGAGCGCGAGCGCGCGGCGCTGCCGAGCATCGCGCTCGCCGGCTACACCAACGCGGGCAAGAGCACGCTGCTGAACGCCCTCACCGGCTCTGAGGTGGGGGTGCGCGACCGCCTCTTCCACACGCTCGATCCGAGTACGCGCATGTTGCGCATCGACGGTCGAGCGCACCTGCTGACCGACACGGTGGGGTTCATCCGCAAGCTTCCCCACCAGGTGGTGGACGCGTTCGGCGCGACTCTCGAGGAGACACGGCTGGCGGACCTGCTGTTGCACGTGATCGACGCCTCGGCGCCAGAGCACGACCAGGCGGCGATGCGCAGGGCCGTGGAGGAGGTGCTGGAGGAGATCGGCGCCGGCGAGGGGCCGCGGGTGCTCGTGTTCAACAAGGTGGACCTGCTCGACGAGGACACGCGCGAGGAGCTGCGCCTGCGCCACCCCGACGGGCTGCTCGTCAGCGGCACGAGCGGCGAGGGCCTGTCTGCGCTGGAAGAGCGGATCGAGCGCGAGCTGCGCCACACGCTGCGCCCGATGGAGCTGCTCGTGCCCTACACCCAGGGCGGCAGCCTCGCCGAGCTGCACGACGTCGCCGGCGATCTGCACCGCAAGGACACCCCCGAGGGCGTGCTCGTGCGCGCGCTGGTACCCGTGCGGCTGGCGGACCGCTACGCGAGGTTCGCAGTCGCGCCTAGCGGTCGTCGCCGTCGCCGGAGAGCACTCCGCGGGCTTGGCGCGAGAGGAGCTTCTCCAGGTTCTGCGCCGCGATCTCGTCCAGGTCGAGCCCGAGCTCCGTGGCGAGCTGCGCGACGTACCAGAGCACGTCGCCGAGCTCCTTGGACATCGCCGCCCTGCGCTCCTCGCTGACGGCGCCGTCGTCGTCGCGGATCGCCTTCTTGGCGTGCTCGGCCACCTCGCCGGCCTCGCCGCCAGCCCCAGCGCCGGATAGGTCAGCCACGCCTCGCGCGGGTACTCGGCCGTGCGCCTGGACTCGACCTGATACTCGGACAGCTCCACTGAGGCGATCCTAAGCGCAGGCGCAGGGGCGCGGCGGGGGCGAGCGCCGAGTTTGCGAGAATCGCCGCGGAGCCGTGGAGATCAGAGCCCAGCTACGCGCCTGGCGCTGTTGTGGGCCTCGCGCTCGAGCGTGTCCTCGAGCGGCGCGAGCTCTTCGACCTCGATGCCGAGCGCAGTGGCGATCAGCCAGTCGGCGAACCATGCGTTCTTCGGCAGAAGCGGGCCGTGCAGGTAGGTGCCGATCACGTTGCCCGCGCGGGCGCCCTCGAAGCCGCTGCGGCCGTCGTTGCCGTGGCCTTTCAGGACCCGTCCGAGCGGCGTGGCGGTGGGTCCGAGGTAGGTGCGCCCGCCGTGGTTCTCAAAGCCGGCCAGAACGCGCGCCTCGCCGTCGCCGCCGTCGGGGCCGTCGAGCCGAACCTCAATCGCGACGTTGCCGATCAGGCGCGCACCGGACTCGCGCACGGTGCGCACGTCGAGCAGGCCGACGCCGGGCAGGTCATCCTCGTCGAGCGCGTAGGAGGAGCCGAGCAACTGGTAGCCGCCGCACACGCCCAGCACGATCGCGCCGCGCGCGGCGGCCTCGTGAAGCGCGGAGCGCTTGCGCTCGTGCAGGTCCTCGGCGCACAACCTCTGATCGCGGTCCTGGCCGCCGCCGATGTAGTAGACGTCGTGGGCTTCGCCGTCGAGCGGGTCGCCGAGCGAGCTGCCGGACAGCTCGAAGGCGATCTCGCGCCACTCGCAGCGACGCTGCAGGAACAGCAGGTTGCCGCGGTCGGCGTAGATGTTCATGAGGTCGGGGTAGAGCGCGCAAACGCGCACCCCGCGCGCGCGCGCGAAAGAGAGCTCTCTTCGCGCGCGCGCGCGCGAGGGGTCCTCTACCGACACAATCCCCCCGCCCCGTCCACCGCGCCGAGCCCGCTCATCGCCACGAGCTCTCCAGCTCGCCGCGACGCACCAGCAGCTCGCGCAACTCGAGCATCGCCGTGTATGTCGGAAGCACGAACAGAGGCGCGTAAGCGCCCCCCTCCAAACCATTCACGGCCACCCTCTCAAGCGCACGCGAGAGGTCGGCGACCACCTCTATCCGACCCGGGTCGACCCCCGCGTACTTGAGCCTCAGGGCGAGCTCCGGCGCGCGCGTGCCCGAGCACACTGCCCGCCGCACGCGCCCCGCCAGGAGCTCGAAGTCGGCGTCCCAGATCCACGACACATCGTGGCCGTCGGCGGTCTTGTCGTTGAGCACCCCGAGCAGATCGTGACATCCGGGCTCGAGCGCCAGCGTGCGCAGCACCTCGTTGGCGCCCGCGGGGTTCTTCACGAGCAGGATCCTTGTCTCGCGCCCGCCCACGTTCACGGTCTCCGCACGACCGAACGCCGCTTGCGTGCGCTGCAAGCCGTCCACGATTTGGGCGAGCGGGATCTCCAGGGCCACGGCCAGCGCGGCCGCGGCGAGCGCGTTGTAGACGTTGTAGAGGCCGGGCAATGCGAGCTCCACCTCGGCGTCGCCCTCTTCAGTGCTCAGTGTGAAGCGCGCCGAGCGCACCCCCTCCAACGTGACGGAGTGTGCGACCACGGTGGGGGAGGGTCTCCGTCGCCCGCAGGAAGGACAGTGGTAGTGGCCGAGATGGCCGAGATACACCGCGTCGAACGTGTAGGGAGCCCCGCAGCGGCGGCAGTGCTTGGCGTCGGCGGCGTGCGCCATGCCCTCGAGCGCGAGCGAGTCGTCGTCAACGCCGAAGTAGAGAACCTCCGGCCGCTCGCGGCCCAGGTCGGCGACGAGCGGATCGTCGGCGTTGCACACCAGGCGAGCCTTCTCGCCCGGGCCACTGCTGCCGACGGCGACGCCCCAACGCTCGGCGATCGTGTCGAGCTCGCCGTAGCGGTCGAGCTGGTCGCGGAAGAGGTTGCAGAGCACGATCGCTCTCGGTTGCAACTGGGGTACGAGCCGGTCCAACCAAAACTCGTCCACCTCGAAAAGACCGAGCTCGCCGGCGATGGTCGCGTGCGGGCCGGCCGCGGCGAGCAGCGTCGATGCGATCCCTCCGGCCATGTTCGCTCCCGCCTGGTTGTGCACGAGCGGGATGCCTCCGCGCTCGAGGATGCTCGACGCCATGGCGGTCGTGGTGGTCTTGCCGTTGGTGGCGGACACGATCACGCTGCCCCGCGACAGACGCGCGGCGAGCGCGGCGAGCGCGGAGGGGTCCAACCGTATGAGCAGCTTGCCGGGCAGAGTCGTACCGCCTCCGCCGCGCAGGCGCGATATCGCGCCGACCGCGCGCGAAAAAGCCAACTTCGGCCCGAGCAGCGCGCTCATCGCCCGGCCGCGGCCGGATCGCCGTCCGGGGGGCCACCGTCCGGGAGGCCACTATCCGCGGGGCCGCCGGTGAAGACGTCGGCGCCCGGCCCGTCTGCCGGCACGAGCATCCGCACAGCCCCGCCCACGGCCCTCACAAGCACCGGCAGCTCGCCGATGGGGTCGCCGTCGGCGTACATCGTGAACGGGCGGTCGGCCGAGATCTCGACTTCGCGAGCGCGCCAGGTGTGGACTGATGAGAGATTGATGTGCGTGCCCCTGAATACCTTCGGCAGGTTCGCCAGGAAGCGCAGCTTGCCGACACGCTCGATCGCGACGATGTCGAGCAGGCCGTCGTCGAGCAGCGCTTCGGGCGCGAGCAGCATCCCTCCGCCGTAGGCCCGTGAGTTGGCGGCGGCGACGCCGTAGCCGACGAACGTGTGACGCTCAGCACGCGCGTCGCCGGCGGGTTCTATCTCGACGGTGAACCGCGCCGGGCGCCAACCGAGAAGGGCGCGCAGGGCGCCGTAGGCGTACACGAGGGGGCCGAGCCTGGAGGGGGCTTCGTTGGCGATGCGATTGGCGTCGCTGTCGAAGCCCGCGCTCGCGATCCCCACAAAGGCCTGTCCGCCCACCTCGCCGAGGTCGAGCCTGCGGGAGAAGCCGCCGGCGACAGTGGCGCACGCGAGCACGGGGTCGGCAGGGATCCCGAGGACTCGAGCCAGGTCATTGCCACGTCCTCCCGGCAGCACTCCCAGCAGAGCGTCCGGGATCTCGCGGAGCGTGTCCGCCACCGCGCCCACCATGCCGTCGCCGCTGAGACACACGACGGTCTCTCCGGCGAGCGCGGCGGCCCGTGCGAGCTCGCGCGCGTGGTCGATGTCACGGGTGAGCTCGCTGCGAACTCCAAGCCCATGCGCTTCGAGCGCCGGCACCACGCCCGGCAAGGCACGACCGGCTTTGCCGCCGCCGGCGGACGGGTTCACGATCAGGCACACGGGCGCGGTCATCGGTGACGTTGTCATCGGTGACGCAAGCGTATTGCGCGCGCGGGCGCGCGGGCGGAGATCACGCGAACGCGCACGGGCGCCCGGCCGGCGGGCGAAGATCACGCAGGCCCGCGAACGCGAGTATTGGGAATCGCGAAGGGACGCTTAAGAACGCGCGAACATCGCGCGGAAGCGACGGGCGCGTGACTATGCTGCGCCGATGTACGTCCCCTCGAACACGGCGCGCCGGCTGCTGTGCTGCTCGGCCATGGCTTCCGCGGGGCTCGCGCTGGCGGCGTGCGGGTCCTCCGGGCGCGCCACCCAAACGGCCACAACAGGAGCCGGCGGCGGGCAGGCGTCGCCGGCGAGCACGGTGGCGTCGCAGTCGACACCCGCGAAGTGCTCGAACACCCACGCGCCGGCCCCGAAGGGCGCCCAGAGCGTTCCCAAGCCGAAGGGGAAGCTCGATCCGTCGAAGTGGTATGTCGTGCAGCTCACCACCAACTGCGGCACGATCGACATCCAGCTGGCGGTGGGCGCCGCGCCGCGCACAACCGCCTCCTTCGCCTACCTGGTGAAGCGGGGCTTCTACGACAACCTCACGTTCCACCGCGTGGCCGCCGGTTTCGTGATTCAGGGGGGAGACCCCAACGGTGACGGCTCGGGGGGACCGGGGTACACGGTGGTCGAGCGGCCCCCGAGCGGCGTCCGCTACACGCTGGGAACGGTGGCGATGGCCAAGACGAGCACCGATCCCTCGGGGGCGTCGGGCAGTCAGTTCTTCATCGTCACCGCCCACGAGGCGCCGTTGCCCGCTCAATACGCGCTCCTCGGAAACGTCGTGGGGAGCATGGCGGGGGTTGAAGCGATCTCCAAGCTCCCCACCGACCCACCGCAGGACGGCGCGCCGACGACGCCCGTAGTGATCAGCAGCGCAACGCTCTCCTCCGGCTAAGAGGGCTACTTGGAAGCGCCGGGTCCCTGCGCGGCCGCTCGATCGCGGCGCCGGCGTCCCACCATCGCGATGACCGCCACCGCGGCGATCGCAAGGAACAACCCGAACAGGATTCCGGGCGCGAGGCCGAGCCCGCCGAAAGGCAGCGAGATCAGCTCGACGACGCCCAACCCCACGGCCAGCAGGGCAATGATCAAGAGGACGATTAGCAGGATGCCCCGGATGCGCGCCAGCATCCCGGCGCTGGCCGAGGGGATGAGCAGGCCCATGGCCCGCAGCGCCAGCATCTGGCGACCGCTCGGCGGGGCGTGGCCGAGACGCTCCACGGCCTCCTTGAGGTCGCCGGCACGCCGTTCTGCCAGCGCCAGCGACGCGTCGGCCATACGCCTCAACTGCATCCGTTCTTGGGGGCGCGCCGCGGCGATCGCCCGCTGGAAATAGACACGCGCCTGCTCGGCGTCGAAGCGCTCGGAGGCGCGTGCGCCGAGTATCGCCAAGGCCGCCGACTTGTACTTCGTCTCCGCCTCGAGCTCCTCGTCGGAGCGCTGCTCGAGCGCTTGGATCGCCTGTTGGGCGCCACGCTGTTCGATGCGTACCTGTCGCTGCTTGGGGGCCATCGCCTGCCCATTCTATGGAGGTCCCTCTCCAGGGCGCAGCGAGGCTCTCCGGCTCTTCACGCGCCGGCCCACCCCAACGCGTCGCGCTGCTCGCACCAGGCGCTATTCTCGCTGCTCGGCCGGTAGGCGGAATCGATGCGTCGAATCTTCTCTCACATCCCACTGATCGCGATGCTCGTGGCCGTGTGCTTGGCGGGGCACACGGTGACGGTGGGCGCGGCATGGGGAGCATCTACCGCCACGGGGAGCCCCGCCCTGAACAAGGCCGCCATCAATAAGGCGGTACAGGAAGCGCTGGCGAAGGCGCAGGCGGGGAAGGGCACGGGCGCGGCGGGAGCTGGAGCGGCGGGCGAAAGCACGGGCTCCTCCGAAGCGTTCTCGAAACTCACCGGCAAGGGCGAAGAAGAACCGACACGCACACAAACGACGGCGACGACCGCCTCGTCCTCGTCCTCCGGCGCCCTGTCGATGGGCGTGCTCCTGCCGATCTTCGTGGTGGCCGTAGGGCTGCTGGCGGGCATAGCGTTTCTGATCGTGCGCGACGCCCGCAACGTGGCTCCGGCCGGCGACGGCCTCGGGGACGCGCGCTCCTCGCGGGATCAAGCCGCACGCCTGCGCAAGCGCCGCGCTAAGGCCAAGGCGGCCCGCCGTCAGCGCAAGCGCAACCGCTGAGCTGCTAGCGCCGCAGCGACGCGCGTGCGATGACCCGTTGCGGGGCGGTGCGCACGCGCGCGGGCGAGGGCGGAGAGGGCGAGCCGTGCGGACCCCGCCTGGGCCTGTGGGGAAGCGGGAGCCGCGGATGCGGATCGGCGGGAGCGCCCGGGAGCACCTTGCTGCCGCCTTCGTCGTCGGAATCCGAACGGGGCTCGTCGTCCACGGCGTTCATGGCGGCGTCCCAGCGAAACGGCAGCCACAGCATGAGCGAGGCGACCACGAGCTTGACGAGCCCAATCAACACGAGCACGAGCCAAAGAGGCATCACATCCGATGCTACTACCGCCCGCCGGGATCGCAACCGAACCCACCCAAACGCCCGGGCCGGCTCACCCGGGGGGTACGCCCAACGCGCGCTTCCCGAGGCACTTCTACCTCTTAGTTGACATAATATACATCGTAGCGGTGCGTCTGCTATTCTTGCTGTCTCCCGGGCCCGCCGCGATTGATCTGGGCAAGATTGCGCGGCGGTGCTCCGGGTGTTTCCGTCCGACGGGTCGTGTTTGCTTCTGCGCGATGATCTTGCCCGGATCACGTAGCAGGTTGCTGTCGGACGCGGCTCGGGGGAGGGGGCGCGTCCGATGGCGCGTCCCGCCTCCGCTTGTGCATGGTGTCCGGGCCTTTCGTGGAGGTTCGATCATGAACAAGTTGCCGGTGGCGGTCGACGCCGAGTATCGTGGGGTCGCGGCTGCGAGCGAGTTCGTCGCGCGTGATACGGGTGAGACGATTCAGGTCCCGCCGAAGCTGAAGTTTGAGTACGACACGTTCGACGGCGACGTCGAGATGCTCGTGATCTCGGGCTCGCAGTTCGACAAGGTCGAGGGTGGTCCGGACTACAAGACGCTCAAGCGCGGGGACCGTATGGTCCTCGTCGGCCTGGTCGTGCTGCAGGACCGCGGGAGCGATCGTGACTCCTACTTCAAGCTCGAACGCATCGAGAAGCCTCAGGGCGGGCTCAAGGCGGCGGTGTAGGACCGGGAGGGGGTCCGGGGGGTAGCGCGCATGCGCTCGTGGTGTTGGGGCCTGGTGTTGGCGGTGATCATGCTGCTGGCACCGGCCGACGCCCTCTCCTACACGACGCCGAGCGGCCTCACGCCCTCGAGCTACGCGACGGTTTGCCCGCCGCGTCCCGGTGAACCGGCGGAAGGCGCGACGGTCAGCGAGCAGTTGCTGACGACGATCGCGCAGGAGCTCGCTGACTCGTGCTACCGCCGCGAGCAGCTGGGCTCCCAGGCGCACACGGATGCTGGCGCGATCGCGACCCGTCTCGGAGAACCGTTGTCGACCACGGTGCTCGGGGATCCCGAAGTGTCCGTTTCGAACTGGGCGTCCGCTCCTAGCTCCTCCACCGTCGAATTCTCTTCGACGGCGAAGGCTACCGTCGACGGTGACGTGCAGGCTCTCCACGACGATGCATGGTTCCTCGTGGGCGCTCTTATCGCCCTTGCCGCGGGGCTCGTGCTCTATGCCGAGATCAGGCCCCGCCGATGACCCCCGTCCCCTCTATCCCCGGGTGCGACAGGGCGCGCGACTACTGCCACAATGACACCGAAGGTGTTCCCTTTAAGAGCGCGAGGCGCGTAGCGCCGACCCGGGAAGGCGAGCTTGACTCGCCGGTCACATCCGGCCGGACCGCCCGGCCGGACTGCCTCTCAGAGCAGACCAAAAAGAAAGCGGGGCCGACGCGAACGCCGACCCCGCTCGTCTCACGATCTGTGCTCGCGCTTCGTACTCGACCATCAGCGCTTCGTGCATCTCTGTTCGAGCGCGCGCTCATCGAGAGCGATCTCTTCGCTCTCGAACAGCAGCGTGTCACCCGATCCGTCCCACAACTCAGCAACGCACCATCTCGGAGCGTGGCACGTTGCTGAGCTTCACAATGAATGTCTCTGTGTAGTCGTTTGCCATTACGCTCACCTCTCTCGGTGCGGACCAATACAAGGATCACGAATCCGCTCAGCGAAAATATGAACCCGAGCATCGCGAGGATTTCAACAAGCCAGCTCATCACATCTCCCTTCGTACGCAGCGTCGCACTCCGCCTCGGACTCGAACCCGTACACCTTCCACGTCGGGACTCCCAACTCGAGTTCGCGTTCGCGCGCCGCAGCGTACGATCCTGCCAAGTCTGCGGCTTCTCGCCGCGAGCCACTGCAGCGTCGAACGCATCCAGCACTCCTGCGCGTTCCATCTCGAACGCGTTTATCTGCGCGTCCACGTCAAGCCAGTGCGCCCAAGCCTTCTCAGCGTCGTGCGCCTCCAATATCGCTCGTACAATCTCGCACTGTAAGCGAGTGCAACCAGCAGCAGCAACACATACGGAAGAATCGTAAGCATCACAAATAACCTTTCACTCGTTCATATCAACACCTGCCCCCAGCCACCGACCGGCCAAATTATGAGTGTCAAGTACAGGTCGCGTCAGCGATTTGGTCGAGAATCGTTCAGGAGCGAAGCGGATGGACGACTCTTGATCAAACCCCGAAGGGGCCGACTTGACGCCTCTAACCGTTTGCCGGTCATAATTTGTGGCCAGGGGGGGGCCTCCCCCGGCCCCGGAGGGGGTCGCCAAGCGAAGCGTAGGCGAAATCTGTACCCCGTCGTAAACGGTGGCACAACATGATCGCCATAGTCGATCCAGCGCCCGTCCTCGAATCGTTCACCCAAGGGTTTGGGCTCACGCTCTTGATCGTCCTGGGATGCGCGCTGCTTCGCGATCACCGTCGGGGTCTGTGCGGAGGATGCTCGATGTCTAACACTTCTCGCGTAAGCGAAAGCCACCCGCTGCTGCGGGACGTATCACAGGGCGACGGCTGCTCGAAAGGAGGTAACCATGCAGACCTTCAAGAATCGCCTCGCACAGGTAGCGGGGGGCGCAGCCGCCGGACTCGTGTCCGGCGCCGCGTTCACCGTGGCGCAGGCCTCGGCCACGGCGATCGACATACTCTTCGAAATCGTCACCCCGGCCAAAGAGCGAATTCGAAGCCGCCCTCACGGCGGTCCTTCCGTTCGTCGGCCTGGTGATCGGCGTGCTCGTCGGTATCGCCGTCGTGAAGCGCCTCGCCAAAGCCCGCTAAGGCTCTCCCGCACGAGAGCCGTCGGGGCGGTCGTCCTCCTGTGTGCCATAGGGCTAATCATGGGGGCGACCGCGCCGAGGGCATCAGCGGAATGGGTTTCACTACCAGGAGGTACCGCAGGTTCCGGCCAATGGTTCGAAGATACGAGTACCGGTGATGTAGAGCAGTTCACTAATAAAGGACTCGTGAACTCGTGGTCTGCGCAGCAGTTCTCGGAGAACCAGGACGTTGTCAACGCCTTGGGGCACGGCTTCAGCGATCCCGGCGTGAGTTCACAACTTGAGCAGGACATTATCAACAGCACACCGAACATTAACTATTGGCAGGCTCAGGATGCAGCGGATGTACTCGAAGCTGCACGGTCCGCCGGTACGAGTCTCGATCCGTCGGTGTTGTCAGGTTTAGAGCAAGCGGGTCAAGATGTTCAGGTGTGGAAATGGGGACCGGGTGCTGATCCGGCGGTTTGGGCTCCTACTGGTGCTGCGGTCCTTGGGTGGGTTATAGGTGAAGGCATAGATGAATTGTTTGGTTGGCCGTCGCTCGAAGTGTTCTTAAAAAAACAGGTGCAGGCGGCGGTGGTGGCACAATGTCGGTGGTGTTCTGTGGGGAAGCAGAATGTTTTCCGGAGACACTTGGCGAAAAAGTTACGCCGACGACGGGCGGCCCGCGCGGCTACTACATGAAGTGTTCACCGTTCTCTGTCGCGGAGTGGGTACGCGAACTCAACAAAAAAGGTGAAGTCGTCAAACTGTATGAATGTGGTCAAGGGCCGCGCGGCGTGATCTACCATAGTGAAGAATGGATCGAAGGCAAACTGTTCACACGGGAAAGTGCGCTCGATCTGGTCTGCGCGGTGCCTACGGGCTCGGTGTGTCTTCCCTCAGACGTTCCGGGCGAACTGACGATACCGGAAAAGTTGTCAGTCCCGACGCCGTCTCCAATGCCGACGAAAGTGACCGAAGAAGATGAAAAACTCGGGATCGGCTCGGAACCGGAACGTGTAGATGTTACCAAAAAAGCGTCGCGTACAAAGAATCTCACGGCGCAACAGTTGCGAGAAATTTATAGTCAGGGCACAACGTCTCCGAGTGTGTCACCGACGGAAGCCGAAAAGATCAAAGCGGAGAAAGGGGAAACCGCGCCGAGCCCGACATATTCACCTACGTATAACTATGTGAATGAAAAGTCGCCCAATAACGTCAATGGGCCTACAGGTACGACAGAACCGCCCGCAGAACCGGAAGCACCGCTTTTCACTGCACCGGAAGAAACAATCGTGTTGCCGAACTTCGCCGTAGGATGTAGCTCGTTCCCGTTTGGCGTTCCGTGCTGGGTGGTTGAATTGATCAAAAGCTGGTCGGCAAGTGGGGTCGCGCCGTCCGTTACGGTGCCGATTGGTGGTCACAGCACTGTCATCAAACTCGCGGGTATCGAACCTGAGATGGAAGTTGTGCGGCCGGTATTTGCTATCGCCGCGATCGTTGGCCTCGTTTTGACGTTCTTCAGCTTCGGCATGGGCGGTGGAGGCGGCGGTAGTGGGGGAGGCGATGACTGATGATTTCGTTTCTCGGTTCGATCCTTCACACGTTAGAGCAGTTCGGTCTTCTTGGCGTATGGGTAGTCGCTAAGTCACTCAATGGCATATTTGCGTTGGTCACACTTGTGTTTCTCGCAGCTCGCGCAGCACTTCCTGGACTACCGTCGGTTCCTTCGCCGCCGAGCATGATCGCGGCGATCAACTGGTTTTTTCCTATCGGCACGATTGTGAGCGTCGCGACGAGTCTAGGCGTGTCCTACGTGACGTTCCTCGCTATCCGGTACGTCTTTAGAAAGGTAGGTGCGATGTGATCGCGCTGATTTCAGCAAAACCGATGATCGAAGGCGCGCAGGACCAAGTCATCTTGTGGGTGAATGAATTGCTGCCGTTTATCGGGCTGCTGCTGGGGATACTGATCGCTGTTGGGATCATCATGTACCTGGCGGGTGGTGACAAATCCGAGGTGTCGGCGTTTGAGAAGGCGCTCGTGGCTGACCACAATGCCGAACAAGAGGAACTAGCCGAGGACGATTTCATGGCTGGCGAGGGTGGCTGGGACGACGGCGAGGGCATGATCTGATGCCAGTAGCCGTCTTAGCGGACTTCGTGACGTACCTGTTTCACTATTTCATCGCGCGCACGTTGTACTCCTCGCTTGGTTCCGGCAGCGGTCCGCTTCTGCTGGTTGTGGCGATCATCGCGGGCGTGACTGCGTTTCGCTGGTCGCGTAAACGGAGTCGTTCGTAATGCTCGTGCTGGTCACAGGCACGCCGGGCTCCGGCAAGAGCGTGAAGCTGGTCAACACGATCGTGGAGGCGGTCGAGCACAACAAGATGGTTGCGACGAACATTCCGCTTGTCGACGGCTGGGCGATGCGACTTGCTCGAGCAAACCCGTTCCGTCGCCTGCGCGGACGGCGAGTTCCTGCAGGAGCGGGCACGTCGCTACGAACGCCTCGTGTTCATCAGCGAGGACCTCGCCGAGCTTCTGCGCGTACGCCTTCGCGGCGACAAAGAGGGTCGCGGGGTGCTCGTTCTCGACGAGGTTCACCGCTGGGCCAACTCGCGCACGTGGGACAGTGACGAGTCCGGTGAGCAGCTGAGCAAGTCCGAGGCGGTCGGTCGCCGTCTCGAACTCGTCAAATGGTTCAGCGCACACCGCCACTACGGTTGGGAGGTGTATTTGGGCACGCAGACCGAGGAGACGATCGACCGTCAGATCCGAAAGCTCGCCGAGTACATCGTGATTTGCCGCAACCTTCGCCGGTTCCGCGTCTGGGGCATCAAACTGTTCCCGTTCAACTTCTTCATGGCGCTCTGGTGCTGGAACGACCAGGCACGTACGATCATGCGCCGCCAGGCCTACCCGCTCAAACGTCGCGTAGCGCGTCTCTACTCGACGCATGGCCTCGCGATCGTTGACGAGCCTCAGGATCCCATCTGGCTGCCGCAGGACATCGGCCCGGGGAGTTCACGTCGCGAGGGCGCCGGCGGCGGCGACGGGCGGACGCCCGCGCCGGCGGCGCCCCCCGCGCGTGTGCGCGCGGTCGAGGAAGCGCAAGCCGAGGCAGGAGAGTTCCCGTGGGTCGTCTCGTGAAGGCGATCGCCTTCACGTGGTTGCGTCTGCAACGTTCGATCGTGCGTGCTTCACAAAGTGAAGTAATGGACTATTCGGGGGGAGCGCATTGCGGCTTCTCTAACAGCCGTTCTCGTCTCATTACTGAGACAGCCAACTGTTGAACGCCACGTTGGTTGAGCATCCGCGTTTGGGTTGACGACGCGGTGGGTGAGCATGGGTGGTGCTCGCGGGGGTGGCGGCGTGGTGCTGGTGATGTCGTCAGGCTGAGGGGCTTCTGCACGTGCAGAAGCCCTCCCGTCGAGCTTTGAACGGTTCCGTTGGGAGAGCTCCTGCTGGTGCTTCACCGATGCCCGAAAGGGGACATCCATGTTCATCGTAGGGGACGAGGGGACCGTGGTCGAGGCCGAGCTGTGTGGCGGGTGCTTGGCGTGCCCGTGTTGTGGAGGGGTTTTGGGCCCGTGGGGGCATGCGCGTCCCCGGGTTTTGCGCTTGGCGGCGGGGGAGCTGCGGTCGTTGCGTCCGCGGCGGGCGAGGTGTTGGGATTGCGCCAAAACACATGTGCTGTTGCCGGATGTGTGCTTGTTGCGTCGCCGTGATGGGGTGGCGGTGATCGGCGCCGCGATCGAGGCGAAGGCGTCTGGTCTGGGCCACCGGCCGATCGCGGCCGGGTTGGGGGTGCCGAAGGACACGGTGCGTGGATGGTTGCGGCGGTTTGAGGCGGGGGCGGAGAGGATCCGCGCGCACTTCCACGGCCTGGGCGTTGCGGGTCGCGGGCTTTGACCGAGAAGCCGGCGGGCAGCGTGTTCGCTGATGCGCTTGGCGCGATCGGGGTGGCGGGCAGGGCGTGGGTGCTGCGCCTCGGTGCGACCGGGGTGTGGCCGCTGGCGGCGGCGCTCTCCGGCGGCGTGCTTTTGAGCAACACCACTTGCCCCTTCCCGGCGGTGCGCTGAGCGGCGATGCTCATGTTTCTGTCACCGGATGTGGGGAGTGAGCTGTGGAGGAGGAGCGTTTCAGGGACGTCGGACTGTTCCGTTACTCATTGATCAGGCCGATGCTCGACCCCGCCTGCTCACCGGTGCAGCGCGGCGCGATGGTGCGCGCCGTGGCGGAAAGCGAGCACACCGGGCCCGGCGGCGAGCGTCTGACGGTGAGCCGCTCGACGGTGGACAGGTGGATCCGCAACTACCGTGCGGGCGGTTTCGCGGCGCTGGTGCCGCGTCCGCGAGTGGTTCCCCCGGCCACGCCGCCCGCGGTGTTGGCGTTGGCGGTGACACTCAAGCGCGAGCTGCCGCAGCGCACCGCGGCGCAGGTCAGGGCGGTCATGCTCGCCGCCGCCGAGGGCGATGGCGGGGACGTGTGCTCGGAGCGCACGATCCAGCGTCACTTCTCCAGGCTGGGGTTGAAGGTGGCCCGGGCGCTGGCCCAGTGAAGGTCTACGGCCGCTTCGAAGCGTCCGAGCGCAACGAGCTGTGGACCGGGATGGTCTGCACGGCCCTCAGATCGATGGGCGCAAGGCGATCCTGTTGGCGTTCATCGACGATTTCTCCCGGTCGCTGGTGGGTTACCGTTGGGGGACCGCGGAGGACGTCACACGCTTGGAGGCGGCGCTGCGCGCTGGTTCTAGCGCGCGTGGGGTGCCACGCGCGATCCTCGTCGATCGCGGATCGGCATTCGTGAGCCGCCAGCTCGAGCGTGCGCGGGCCGCGGTGCTCGGCATCAGACTGATTCACGCCAGCCCCCGCGCGGCGACGACGAAGGGCAGGTATCGAGCGGTTTTTCAGGACCGTCAGGGACCAGTTCCTGGTGGAGTTGGGTTCGCGTGAGGTCGCGGACCTGACCGAGCTGAACCGTCTCTTCAGCGCGTGGGTGGAGGTCGTCTATCACCGCCGTGCGCACTCGGAGACGAAGATGACGCCGCTGCAGCGTTTCCAGGGAGTCGCAGCGCCGGGCCGCCATCACCGGAGCTTTTGCGGGAGGCGTTTTTGTGGTCTGAGCCCCGCGAAGTCACAAAGACCGCGACGGTCAGCCTGCACGGCAACCGATATGAGGTCGACGCCGCGCTGGTTGGCCGCCGTTGCGAGTTGATCTTCGACCCCTTCGATTTGGAGCGCATCGATGTTCGCTACGGCGGCCGCGGGATGGGCACCGCGGTGCCGGTGCGGATCACCCGCCAGGTGCACCCCAAAGTCAAGGCCGAGCCCGCGCCGCCACCGGCGTCGAGCGGCATCGACTACCTCGGTTTGATCGCTGATCGTCGCGCGGCGGAGCTCGCGGGCAAGCCAATCGACTA
>CAVSPS010000012.1:0-90438 GCA_963729925.1 uncultured Solirubrobacterales bacterium
TGCAGCGGATGTACTCGAAGCTGCACGGTCCGCCGGTACGAGTCTCGATCCGTCGGTGTTGTCAGGTTTAGAGCAAGCGGGTCAAGATGTTCAGGTGTGGAAATGGGGACCGGGTGCTGATCCGGCGGTTTGGGCTCCTACTGGTGCTGCGGTCCTTGGGTGGGTTATAGGTGAAGGCATAGATGGATTGTTTGGTTGGCCGTCGCTCGAAGTGTCTTAAAAAAACAAGGTGCAGGCGGCGGTGGTGGCACAATGTCGGTGGTGTTCTGTGGGGAAGCAGAATGTTTTCCGGAGACACTTGGCGAAAAAGTTACGCCGACGACGGGCGGCCCGCGCGGCTACTACATGAAGTGTTCACCGTTCTCTGTCGCGGAGTGGGTACGCGAACTCAACAAAAAAGGTGAAGTCGTCAAACTGTATGAATGTGGTCAAGGGCCGCGCGGCGTGATCTACCATAGTGAAGAATGGATCGAAGGCAAACTGTTCACACGGGAAAGTGCGCTCGATCTGGTCTGCGCGGTGCCTACGGGCTCGGTGTGTCTTCCCTCAGACGTTCCGGGCGAACTGACGATACCGGAAAAGTTGTCAGTCCCGACGCCGTCTCCAATGCCGACGAAAGTGACCGAAGAAGATGAAAAACTCGGGATCGGCTCGGAACCGGAACGTGTAGATGTTACCAAAAAAGCATCGCGTACAAAGAATCTCACGGCGCAACAGTTGCGAGAAATTTATAGTCAGGGCACAACGTCTCCGAGTGTGTCACCGACGGAAGCCGAAAAGATCAAAGCGGAGAAAGGGGAAACCGCTCCGAGCCCGACATATTCACCTACGTATAACTATGTGAATGAAAAGTCGCCCAATAACGTCAATGGGCCTACAGGTACGACAGAACCGCCTGCAGAACCCGAAGCGCCGTTTTTCACTGCACCGAAAGAAAAAATCGTGTTGCCGAACTTCGCCGTAGCATGTAGCTCGTTTCCGTTCGGCGTGCCGTGCTGGGTCGTTGAATTGATCGAAAGCTGGTCGGCGAGTGGGGCCGCGCCGTCCGTTACGGTGCCGATTGGTGGTCATAGCACTGTCATCAAACTCGCCGGTATCGAACCTGAGATGGAAGTTGTACGGCCGGTGTTTGCGATCGCCGCGATCGTCGGTCTCGTGTTGACGTTCTTCAGCTTCGGGATGGGCGGTAGCGGCGGCGGTAGTGGGGGAGGTGATGACTGATGATCTCGTTCCTCGGCTCGATTCTGCACACGATCGAGCAGTTCGGTGCTGCTCGTCTTGTGGGGCGTCATCGAATGCGTCAACGGCGTGTTCGCGGCGGTCGACACTCATGTTTATCGCGGCGGCGGCGGCTCTGCCGTCGCTGCCGTCGGTCCCGTCGCCGCCGAGCATGATCTCGGCGATCAACTGGTTTTTTCCGATCGGCACGATTGTGAGCGTCGCGACGAGTCTAGGCGTGTCCTACGTGACGTTTCTCGCTATCCGGTACGTCTTTAGAAAGGTAGGTGCGATGTGATCGCGTTGATTTCGGCAAACCGATGATCGAAGGCGCGCAGGACAGGTCGTTTGTGGGTGAATGAATTCCCGTTATCGGGTTGCTGCTGGATCTGATCGCTGTTGGGATCATCATGTACGGCGGGTGGCAAATCGAGGTCTCGTTCGAGAAGGCGCTCGTGGCTGACCACAATGCCGAACAAGAGGAACTCGCCGAGGACGATTTCATGGCTGGCGAGGGTGGTTGGGACGACGGCGAGGGCATGATCTGATGCCGGTAGCCGTCTAGCGGACTTTGTGACGTACCTGTTTCACTATTTCATCGCGCGTACGCTGTATTCGTCGCTCGGATCCGGTGGGGGTCCTCTTCTGCTCGTCGTGGCGGTCATTGCTGGTGTCATGGCGTTTCGCTGGTCGCGTAAACGGAGCCGGTCGTAATGCTCGTGTTGATCACAGGCACGCCGGGATCCGGTAAGAGCGTCAAGCTCGTGAACACGATCGTGGAGGCGATCGAGCACAACAAGATGGTCGCGACGAATATTCCGTTGGTTGATGGTTGGGCGATGCGAGCTCGCGCGCGCAAACCCATTCCGGCGTCTCCGCGGTCGCGAGTTTCTTCAAGAACGTGCAGTCGTTACGAACGGCTCGTGTTCATCAGCGAGGATCTCGCGGAGCTGCTGCGCGTGCGTTTGCGCGGTGACAAAGAGGGTCGCGGCGTCCTGGTGCTCGATGAGGTGCACCGGTGGGCGAACTCGCGCACGTGGGACAGCGACGAGTCCGGCGAGCAGCTCAGCAAGAGCGAGGCTGTCGGCCGTCGTCTCGAACTCGTCAAATGGTTCAGCGCACACCGCCACTACGGCTGGGAGGTCTATTTGGGCACCCAGACCGAGGAGACGATCGACCGCCAGATTCGGAAGCTCGCTGAGTACATCGTGATCTGCCGCAACCTTCGCCGGTTCCGCGTGTGGGGGATCAAACTCTTCCCGTTCAACTTTTTTATGGCGCTCTGGTGTTGGAACGATCAGGCCCGGACGATTATGCGCCGCCAGGCGTATCCGCTTAAACGTCGAGTGGCGTGTCTGTATTCGACGCACGGGCTCGCGATCGTCGACGAGCCCCAGGATCCGATCTGGCTGCCGCAGGACGCCGGCCCGGGGAGCCCACGCCGCGAGGGCGCCGACGGCGGCGACGGGCGGACGCCCGCGCCGGCGGCGCCCCCCGCGCGTGCGCGCGCGGTCGAGGAAGCGCAAGCCGAGGCCGGAGAGCTCCCGTGGGTCGTGTCGACATGACCGCGGTCGTTTGTTTGCTCGAGCAACGTTCGATCGCATGTACTTCACAAAGTGAAGTAATGGAGTTTTCGGGGGTCGCGAGGCGCGGCTCCTCTAACAGCCGTTCTCGTCTCATTACTGAGACAGCCAATTGTCTGCAAAACAAGGAGGTCTAGATGTCGTGCTCCGCGCCAATTGAAGCTCGCTGACGGTCCGTGCGAGTGGTGTGGTGGTGCCGTGATCGGCAACCATTGCGATCGTCGCTTCTGCTCGGCCCTGTGCGGGTCGATCTCCGGTCGTTCAGGGCGTTGCTTGCGCTGCAGGCGGAAGACGCGCCGGGCGACGTGCTCGAGTTGGCGTTCGACCGGGTGGAGGCGATGGAGTGCGATCGCCTTGCGAGCCTCGGGCGGGCGGCGTGATCTCAGCGGCGGGGATCGATTCGTGGTCGCCGTGCTGGTACGTGGACCGTGAGTCCACTGCGGCGGCGATGTACGACGAGCTCGCCAGCGTGCCTGCGGCTCGTGGCATGTTGATGCCGGAGCCGATCGCTGGTCATCGTGTCGGTTGGAATCGGTCGGCGGGAATGCTTTACGCCGAGGGGCATCCGTGTGGTGCGTTCTCGCCGGCGCCGGACGGTGAGCCGTGGCTCGTGTCGCCCGACGATCTTTCGGAGGCTTACGCGGCGCTTGTGGGTGCGTTGGAGCGGCGTGGACTGCCTGTCCCTGCGTCGCAGTGGGCCGCGACGCAGGAGGCGGAGGACGTCCTTCCGGGCTTCGAGGGTCAGCCTGGTTTTGGTGGTCTGCGTCGCTGTGATGCGACCGTGGATTTGCAGCTGGGCCGTGCGGAGGGTCTTGCTGTGCTTGCTGGCGTCGCTGCTGTGGCGACGACGGCTCCTCGGTCGCAGGCCGAGGTCCGTTTTGCGAAGGACGGCTCGGGGGCTGTGGAGACGGTCTACGTGCGTGGTTATTCAGGAGTAAAGATTTTGGGGCGGTGGTACGACAAGGGTTTAGAGGCGGGCTGGGCTCCGCGTGGGGAGCGGGTGCGTGCCGAGGATCAGCGTCGGTATCCGAAGGGCCATCGTCGCGGGATCCACGAGCTTGAGGCGGCGTACGTTAAGAGCAAGTTCCAGCAGCGTTTCTATCCTCTGTGGCAGGCGACGAAGGGAGTGACGGTGGGTGGTGTGATGGTGATCGCAGATCGTTTGGCTGAGCTTGTTGAGGCGGAGGATATTTCGGCTCGCCAGGCTGAGCAGTTGGCTGGGTATGTGGTGCTTCAGCGTCGGGGTGTGAGGGCGTCTCGTCCGACGACGTATCGTCGGCGCGCTCACTTGCGTGAGCTTGGTCTGGTTGTCGCTGATGGTTGTTTGGAGGAGGTCGAGGTCGATCTCCACGAGGTTCTTGATGAGGCGTTGGAGTCATCGGCGTGGGGCGCGAGGGGTTAGCTCGTTCTTGGCAGCGGCTCGGGTCGCCTGTGCGTGTGAGCTCCACGCTCTCGTTGGCGTGCGCGCTTCGGCTCGAGCTGCTGAGGAACGAGCTGGGTCTTTCGCGCAGTGCGGCGATCGCTGAAGCGGTGTCGGTCCGCACTCTCGTGTGGGAGGCGCGGGCGACGCGCCGTCAGCGTGCCTTGTTCGCGGCTCTTTGGCGTGAGGCCGAAGAGTGGGCGCCGATCGACGAGTTGCTCGCGTCCGCTCGCTCAAACCTCGAGTAAAGGATTCGGCCTGTCGGTACGATGGTGACGTCGTGCCTACGCACCGTGACCATCCGTGGGACCGCGATCGTCGCGCTCGAGAAGGCGCGATGGTGGTGGGCGGCGGCCCGTTGGGCCCAGCCACGAGGTGCGTATGGCCGGCCGTAAGCCACCGCGGTGGGTGCACGTTCTAGATCGACCGATGGATGCTCCAACCGTAGGTCGCGGTGGTTCGTCTGACGTTTTGGCTCGGTCTGTGGCTTCGCGTTTCCGCTGTCGCGTGGTCGCTGGACTGCTCGTCTACGTGTTCTGCGTAGCTGCCGTTGTGTACGTGGGCGTCGAAATCGCGTTGTCTGTCCGGTAGTTGTGCTAGCTCGGCAGAAACCCATGATTTGCAGGGCTTTTCGTGGGTTTACATAATATACATTATCGGGCGTGCGGTCATGCGGCCTGCGCCCTCCGCTCGGCTCGGGCGCCCATCTCGAAGCAGGAGGACGTCACCGGCGATCGCGATCCCCAACCCGGCGAGAGCAAGTTCGACGAGCGCTGGGTCGCGCTCGTGATGCTCGCCAAGCTCAAGAACAGCGGCACCCGCAACGGCTACCGGATCGACGTCAAACGACTTTATGGATTGGTGGACGCACAAGCGCGACCCGCGGCTGAGCGCCGCCGATCGCCCGCTGCGCGCCACGCAGACCGACCTAGAGCTCTTCACCGCCTGGCTGGCGCTCCGTGACCCGCCACTCGCCGCCTCGACGCAACGTCGAAAGATTGCCGTCGTCTCGAGCTTCTACGCGCTCGCCGAGCGGCACGGGTTGATCGTGCGCACGCCGCTGATCGGCGTCAGCCGGCCGCAGGTCGACGACGAGGACGTTCACGTCGGACTCGCCGGCGATGAGGCGGACGCGCTGCTGAAGGCGGCCGAGGAGTGGCCGGACGAGCGCGAGGGCGCACTCGTTGCGACGCTGCTGTTGTGCGGGTTCCGGATCAGCGAGGCGCTCGGCATCCGTCCAGGTGACATAACGCAGCGTGGGCGATGGGTGATCGTCAAGATCCAGCGCAAAGGCAAGGATGCCAAGAAGGAGTTTCAGATCGTTATAGGGGCCGCCGGCTTGTCTCCCAACCCGCCGGCTGCGCCGCAGCCGCTCGAGCCGTGATCGCCGCCAAAGTCCCAGCGTTCATCGACAGGCTGTGCGTCGCCGCGTTCGGTTTGAAGCTCGCCAAGGTCGTGCTCGCCATCGCCGTTCGTGACCAGGCCCCCGGCCCGGCGGCCTGGTCTCAAGCGCCAAGTTAGGGCAGCGCCGTGATCCTGATGCCCTGTGCCTCAAAGTCGGCTTTGACTTCTGAAAGGTCGAAGACGTCATCGACGCCGAGAACCCCGCTGGGGATCTCGCCTTGGTCCTTGCGGTCGAGCAGCACCTTGGCACAGGTGGCGATCGACGCCGCGGTCATCGCGAAGTTACCCTTGCCCGCGACGGCGCTTGCCGCCAAGCGACGGCCATCGCGTGAGACGCCGCAGATATGGCATTGAGGCTTCGCGACCGTGCTGCGGGCTTGGCGCTCCGCGTTGAAGGTGAGCAGCGAGAGGGGCAGTTTGGAGATCACGCCGAGCGTGTTCAGCGCCATGACGGGCTCGCGCGCCCACCGCTCGAGCGTGTAGGCATAGGTCCGGACTGGTAGCCGTTCGCCGAGGTTTCCGACGAGCCCGATCGACGCGTCCGGGTCTGTGAACTCGAGGCAACGGAGTTTGCCGAACGGCTCAGGGAAGTCGACGACCTCGACGGGGTGGCGGTGCACGCTCGTCAGCCCAGGATGAAGGAAGTCTTCGATGGTGCCTCTTCCCATGGGCTCACGCATCGAGAACGTGCCGATGTTTTCCAGGCCGTCCGCGTCGGGATGAGCAGCGAGCAGATCCTTGAACACGAGTGAGGTCACGCCCGGACCGAGCCCGACGTCGGTCACGACGAGACCCTCAGCTCCGTCGCCGAGCGCCTTCAACGCGCCTCGTTCAGGGGGCAAGACGATGATCGTGAACATCGGCTTTCCCTCGCGCAGCACGAATCGCTCCACGGTGCGCGACCGGTCGTTGACCATCGAGATCACGAGGTCGGCGTCGGCGCACGCCTCGGGAACCGAGTCGGGTTGGCCGAGATCGACCAGCCGGAAGTCATCAGCTTTCTCGGGTTTTCGACCGGCACGGATGACCTCGAAGCCAGCACGGCGCAACGGTTCGACGCAGAGTCGCCCGAGCGCTCCCTGTGCGCCGATCACCAGCACCCTGCGCGCCCCGCTGTGCACGACGCGGCACGCTACCAGACCCCCTAGCCACGCCCGGGTGTGGCCTGGCGCATCACAACGCCACCACCACGCTGAGTCTTTGGATGTGAGGGCCGCAAGCGGGCGTCGGTGGCCAGTCAGCCCGTCCCGTCAATCGAATGGTTCGCTTGAGTACCCCCCAACGGAGACGCCTACGAAGTCACGCCGGCGATCCCACGGGCGGCGGTGGATGACACAACGAGCGGCGGTCAGGCCAGAGCAGCGTCGGACAGGCAGGCTACGAGTCAGCCCACCCACCGCACTGTGCAGTCCGTTGGCTCAAAGTGACGGCGTGCATCAAGGCGTGGGTTCGCCAGCGCGTGGTCGCACCGAGCAGTCGCCCGTCCGGAGTCGAGGTGATTGACCTCGATCCCAATGAGGGCCCGGGCCAGCTGTGCGAGCTGTCGCGGCCGCGTAAGCCGTGGCAGTCAGAACGAGCCTTCAGTGCTCGGGCGGATCGGCGAGTAGCGGCCGCACACGGGCCGCAAACTGTTCCGGGACGACGAGGTGAAGCATGTGGCCGGTCCCATCCCAGATCTCAACGCGCGCGGCGCGCGTGAGGCCCGTAAGCCAGGCCGCGTAGTCCGGTGCTGGCGGCGAGCCGTGCAGCGATAGGAGCGGCGCTGCGATTCGGGGCAGGATCGCCTCGGCGATCGCGGTCAGTTGCTCTGGAGGGGTGCTCAGCAGCGCGTCCCAGATTCCGAGGACGACCTCGCGCGGAAACGCCAGCACTCTGCGCTCGGTGTTCTCGACCCCCGTGTAGGGCTCGAGCTTGAGAGCGCGGTCGATCGACAGCACGGCCTCCATCGTGCGCTGGCTGCGCAGATCGTCGGCATGCGCCTGCACGAGCTGAGCGAACTCGCCGAACCGCAGCGACTGGTCGACGCAGACGACGGCACGCGCGCTGTGCGCCGCTGCGTATACGGCGGCGACGCTCGCACCCAGGGAGTGACCGACGATCGCGGGTTCCCCAAGCGCAACCTCCTCGACGACCGCCCGCACATCACCGACCAGCGACACCATCGAGTACTCCGCGGTGCGGGAGGAAGCCCCGTGACCACGTAGATCCAACCGCACGCACGTGAACTCCTCGGCAAGCGGCGCGGTGACCGCATCCCAGGTCTGCCGGAAGGAAGTGAGGCCATGTACGAACACGACCAGAGGGCCGTGGCCCGCGACGTCGTAGGCAATCGTGGACCCGTCGTCCCGCTGCAGGGTTCCGGCGCGCGTCACCCCGTCACGACCGATGTACCGTCGTGTCAGGGTGCGCTGGACCGAGTGGCGGATATGGGGGTTGTCCGAATAGTTCGCAAGGACGCCGGGCACCCCCCGCAGCTCGTACAGCTCGAACGTCCATACCGTCAACGGCTCGTTCCACGCGGCTGCGAGCGAACCTGGTCAGTGGCGGCCACATCATTCCGCCGGAGACTAACCATCGCAACCCGGGCCAACCCCGCGTGCCGATCGCCTCCCACAGGCGCTTTGGCCGAGCTGGTGCCCTCGGGCACAATCCTTGACGGCGAGCTGGCCAACCTCGCCGGCGGCCCCGGATTGCGCACGGCGCGAATGTCCACGAGCCCAACGCGCACTGATCTCACACACTCCCGTCCATGTCGAATCGATTGCGGAGGCCGACGTTTTGGCCAGGGTCAAGGTCGATATATGCCATCTGGCAGATGTAGTGAGGACGAGACGCTCATATGTTGGCTGCGCCCCAAAGCGGGTGACTGTCAATGATCACGAGATGAGCAGACGAGAGGACACACGATGAGCGCGAACACTCAGGAACTGGCGTTGCAGTACGGTCAAGCGTGGGCCAACCGCGACCCCGATGCGATCGCCGCGCTACACACCGAGGACTCGGTATTCCATATGCACAACATCGCTGCGCCGGCGTGCGGTCGTGCCGCGGTTATAGATGCGATCGTGGGCGTGTTCGAGCAGTCGCCTGACCTGAGTTTCGAGCGCAGGCGGGTCATGTTCGGTGCGGATCACTTCGTGACCGAGTACGAGATGAGCGGCACCGCCGATGGCAAGCGCTTCGCGTGCGACGGCGCCGATGTCTTCACGGTGCGAGACGGCCTGATCGCGCGCAAGGACTCCTACGTCGACTGGCTGTCCTTTCAACGCCAGGTCGGCATCGACCCGGCCCCTGTGAGCTAGCACCCGGACTACGGCACGATCATGCGAATCAAGGCGCCCATGTGCGAGCCACGCCGTACATGGGTCCCGACGATCACGGTGGCGCCATGACAGACTTTGGCCGGGGGCTGGCGCTTGGCCGGCCGAGCGTGTGGAGGGACGGTTTGCAAGGGATCGCCGAGGCGACAGAGGCGCCGTTCGCGCTGCCAGCGGGCACGGTGACGTTCCTGCTTAGCGACATCGAGGGATCGACGCGGCTATGGGAGGCGTATGCCGAGGAGATGGCTCACGCCGTGCCCGCGCATTACGCGCTGCTGTGCGACGCAGTGGGCCGCCATGGCGGTGTCAGACCGGTGGAGCAGGGCGAGGGCGACAGCATCGTGGCGGCGTTCTCCCGCGCGTCGGACGCGGTGGCGGCGGCGCTTGAGGCTCAGCGGGCCCTGGCCGCGCAGGTGTGGCCCGACGGGCTGAGGTTGCGCGTGCGTATCGCTCTGCATACCGCCGAGGCGCAGTTGCGCGACGAGGGCAATTACTTCGGCGCAGCGTTGAGTCGCTGTGCACGGTTGCGGGGGATCGCCAACGGTGGTCAGACGCTGCTCTCGCGCGCTGTGTATGACCTCGTGGTCGAGCGACTTCCGGCTGGGGTGACGCTCGTGGACAAGGGAACCCACCGGCTGCGCGATCTCGGACACCCGGAGCATGTCTTCGCGCTAAACCATCCCGACGTGCCCACGAGCGCCGAGCCGCTGCGTTCACTCGACGCGCTGCCGAACAACCTCCCTGAGCAGTTGACGAGCTTCGTGGGGCGCGAACAGGAGTTGAGTGACATCGCAGAGGCGCTGAGCGCCACTCGGCTACTGACGCTGACCGGTGCCGGGGGCTGTGGCAAGACACGGCTCGCCGCGCAGACCGCCGCCGACGTGCTGGACCGTTTCCCCGACGGGGCCTGGTGGGTCGAGCTGGCGCCGCTGGCCGATCCAGAGGCTGTCGGTCCGGCGCTCGGCGAGGCCATCGGGGTCAAGCCGCTCCCGGGCCAATCCTCATTGGATGCGGCCCTCGTCCACCTCGCCGACTCCAGAGCGCTAGTGGTCCTGGATAACTGTGAGCACCTGCTCGACGTCTGCGCGAGCGCCACCGAGGTTCTTCTGCATGGCTGCCGAACACTGACCGTACTTGCGACGAGCCGCGCACCGCTGGGCGTGTCCGGTGAGACCGACTGGCGCGTGCCCTCGCTCTCTTTGCCCTCCGAGCGTCAGACCGAACCGGTGGAGGCGGTCGCGCAATCCGACGCGGTGCGCTTGTTCATCGAGCGGGCGGTGAAGGTTCGCCCGAACTTCGCCGTCGATGCCGCCAACGCTCCGGCGATCGCCCAGATCTGTCACGACCTCGACGGAATCCCGCTCGCGATCGAGCTGGCGGCCGCACGGGTGCGTGTCCTCGGCATCGAGCAAATCGCGTCTGGGCTGTGCGACCGCTTCCGCCTGCTGACCGGCGGAGCGAGATCGGCGCTGCCACGCCAGCAGACACTGCGCGCGTCGGTCGACTGGAGCCACGAGCTGCTCAGCGACGACGAGCGTGTGCTGTTCAGGCGCATGGCAGTGTTCGCCGGTGGCTGGACCCTGGACGCCGTGGAGGAAGTATGCGCCGACGAGCGGCTGCAGCGGCCTGCGATCCTGGACCTGCTCACCTCGCTTGCAGAGAAGTCGCTGGTCGTCGTCGAGGAACACGGGGCGAGCGTGCGCTACCGGCTGCTGGAGACGGTTCGCCAGTACGCGCACGATCGTCTCACACAGGCGCAGGAGGTTGCCGCGCTGCGCGAGCGCCACCGCGACTTCTACCTCGCTCTGGCCGAGCGGATCGCGCCTCACCTCGAGACCGCAAGCCAGAGCGCGTGGCTTGACCTGCTCGATCTGGAGGCCGCCAACCTCGCGGCGGCCCTTGATCACGCGCCCGACACCGACGGAGAGTACGCGCTGCGCTTGTGCGCGTCGCTGACGGTCTGGTGGAAGCTGCGAGGGCGCTTCGCGCTCGCCGACGACGCCTATGTGCGCGCGCTGGGCGCCGCCCCGCCGGAGCCCTCCGCGGTCAAGGCCCGCGTCCTGTGGGCCCGCGGCTACCTACTCACCTACGCCGGACGCTTTGAGGAGGCGGTCGCCAGCGAGCTCGAAGCGCTCGAGATGGCGCGGTCGCTCGAGCAGATCTCTACCGCCGCGCGCGCCCTCGATGTGCTGGGCACAATCCAGATGTATCCGAATCCAGCCGGTGTCCGCGAGGGGCTCGAACAGTCGCGCGAGCTGGCACGCGCGAGCGGCGACGAGTGGTGCTTCGTCGACGCTACGCAGATCCTTGGCTTTGCGCTTGTCATGCAGGCCGATCAGCGCGCCGTGGGCGTGTTCGAGGAGGCACTTGAGATCATCGAGCGCACCGGCTACGCAGAGTTCGCCGCCTGGCATTGGGTTGGCGTCGGCGGCGTGCGGCACCTCATCCAGGGCCGCGACGAGGAAGCACTCGCGCTCTACGAACGAGCGATCGCTGTGGCAGACGCGGTCGGCGAGCCTGTCAGCGCCGGCTACGCACACGCATACCGGAGCATCCTGCGCGCTGAGCGAGGCGACGGCGAGGCAGCGCTGGCCGACCTCGGTCCGGTGATGGAACGCTCTGTCGCCTCCGCCGCCGGCCTCGCGATATCCCCACTGCAACTGGCTACCGCCTACACGCAGGCAAGCACCGGTCTACTCGAGCAGGCGCGCGCCTCACTGCAAGAGGGCTTGGAGCAGGAGGCGGCCGGAGGCCCATTCGAATTGGCTTCCAGCCTCTCACTGCTGGCCCGCATCGAGCTCGGGCTCGGGCTGCTTGACCGCGCTGCGGAGCACGCACAGGTGATCGCCGAGATCGCAGACGGTCCCCTGGCTAACCCCACGTTCAGGGCCACCGCTAGCCTCGTGCTCGCCTGTGTGGCCCTCGCGCGGGGAGAGGCGTCCGAGGCCGAGAGGCTTGCACACAAAGCGCTGGGCACCGCGATCGAGCACGAGCTTCCCCCCTATGTCTTTCCCTCGCTCGATGTCCTAGCCGCTGTCGCCGCCGCACTCGCCAGCTTCGAGGAGGCCGGACGCATCCTCGGCGCCGCTGAGCGTGCCCGCGAGGAGCTGGGGCGTGTTCGCTGGGCGCCCGAGCAGGCGATCGTCGAGGAGCTCCAAGAGCGCCTGTGCGCCGAGCTGGGCGAGAATGCGATTGCCGAGGCGATCGCACAGGGCGCCGCGATGAGCACCAAGCAGGCAATCGGGTGGCTGCGACGAGCACGTGGCTCGCGCAAGCGTCCCGCCGGCGGCTGGGAGTCGCTCACCCCGACCGAGCTGCAGGTCGTTCGCCTCGCCGCCGACGGCCTCACCAATCCCGAGATAGGCGAGAAGATGTTCATCGCCCGCGGGACCGTCAAGATGCACCTCTCACACATCTACGCAAAGCTCGACGTGCGCAACCGCTCCGAGCTAGCCTCGTTGGTGACGCGACGAGAGCCGCAGTAACGCTCTGGGCTGAGATCCAAGCCGGGATCGCTACCCAGCGGCCCACGGGCGGGCACCAGCACCCGTCAGCACCCGGGCTGTTCTTGAACGGCTTTGGGGCTACGGTGCGCACCAGTGCTCCTTGACAGAGAAATTGAGCTGGGCTTGGCCGACGAGTTTCTCGAGGGCGTGCGTGGTGACCTGCCCGGTCGTCAGGTGGGCTTGTGCGCCAGGAAAAGGTAGCGGTTGAGACTGAGGAAGTAGTTGGGGCCGAGTTCGGTTAGGTCTTGTGCCCATGCTGTGGCTTCGGCCTCGCTCACGCCGCCCCGATCGGGTACGAACGTGGCGATCAGCTCAAGCATTCCGGCGCTGTAGGTGTTGGGGTCATAGCCGGCGTTGAACAACGGCACGATTTGGCGGTCGGTGACTTCCAGTCCAGCATCGCGCAGCAGCCGTGTGAGCGTACGCGGCAGGTGAGGGTGAACGAGGTGCTCCTCCCACGCGGCGAGCACCCGGTCCATGCGCTCGTTGTCGCTCGAAGCCCATACGATCGAGTCCCAGTCGGTGTCAAGCACGAGCGCCCGGCCTCCCGGGCGCAGCACCCGGCCCAGCTCCAGCAGCGCGGCGGGAACATCATCGACGTACTCGTAGACCTGTGTGCAGACTGCGACGTCGAAGCTCGCGTCCGCATAGGGGAGCGTGTGCGCGCCAGCTTCTTGGTACTCGATCGGGCCGCTGCCGGCTGGTGGTCTGCGCGCCCTGGCGAGGGCAAGCATGTTCTCGCTGACGTCCACCCCGCAGATCCGCCCGCCGGTCCCGACAGCAACGGCCATTTCGCACGCGAGTAGACCGGGACCCGAGCCGATGTCGATCGCGCGCTCGCCGGGCTGGAGCGCGAGTGCCCGCAGGATCGTTTGGCGCTGTTCGATGACATCGGGCGTGGTGTAGATCCTCTCTACGCGCCGGGAGGCGTCCTCGTCGAATTGCAGTGTGGCGCTCATAGTTCGCCTTCGATTGGTGAATGGCTCACTCTTTCAGAACGCCAGCGAGCCGGCGCAGGCGCTGCTGGTGGTCGTGCCCTACCGAATCAGCAGCACGCACTTCGTCGCTTTCCTCCCGCTCGGGGCTGGTCCCGTGACCGGGCAACTCAGTGGACGGCGTCGGCCCAGTCGCGCAGACGGTCCGAGAACTGCGGTGTGGCTGCGCTTACCTCGACCACGACGTCGGCCGGGACGTTCGCCTTACGGGCGGCGGCGAGGATCGCGTCGGGTGACGGCGCCTCGTAGAGGCAATAGGTGCGTCGCCGGTCGGCGCTCAGGAACGAGAAGAGCCAGCGGACTCCCTCGTCGCTGTTGACCTCCTCGATCAGCTCGACATCGTCGTCGGTGAGGTCGAGCTGATCAGCGAAGCTGCGCTCGATCACGTACAGGGCCATCGGCTAATCGTAGCTGGGATTTCCGCTCATCCCGGGGCGAGCCCGTGCCGGTGAGCGTAGGACGCGGCCTCGGTGCGGTTCGCGCAATCGGTCTTGCGCAGAATGCTCCGGATGTGGTTGGCCGCGGTGTGTTCGCTGATCGTCAGCTCTTCGCCGATCTCGCGGTTGCTGAGCCCGGTGGCGACCAGCTTCAGGATTTGCGCCTCGCGCGGGGACAGCCCGCCTGGGAGAACGGCCTCTGAGGCGGGCACGCCGAGCAAGCGGATCTTTTCGAGCAGTCCTTTCATGCCGATCTGCTCGGCCAGGCCGGCGGCCTCACCGAATAGGGCCTGCGCCCGGTCGCGGGCCCCTGGCCCCCGTCCGCGCAGAAAGCGCCCGTACTCATAGGCCGTATGAGCCACCCAGGTCCACGCTCCCATTCGCCTGTTCTGGTCCATGGCCCGCTCGAAGTGCTCCTCGGCTCGCTCCGCCTCCCCCAGCGTCGCGGCGAGCATGCCCAGATAGCGGTCGGCGGCTCCGTAGCAGGAGACCAGGTGACCGATCATCACTGTGGTCCCCGCGAGCGGCTCCAGCTCGGGGTAGACGATCGCCGCCATCACCTCGTCGCCCAGCGCGGCGCAGGCGTCGGTCAGGTAGGTGAGCGTGCCCAGCCACAACGATGTTTGGAAGCCGTCAATACCCTCGGCGGCAAGCCTCGAGAGTTCTCGCCTCGCTTCGTGCTCCATGCCGAGCTCGACGAGCACGGCGACGAGACCGGGACGCCATGGACCCTCCCGGTCGGCCTCGCCCGCCAGGATCCTGACCACCGGCGCGAACTCCGCCAGTCGCCCCTGCTCGCGGCGAACGCCGAACATCTGGATGCCGTGGGTGCCGGATGCGTCGCGACCGGTCAGTAGCCGGCCCCAATCGTGCGAGCGGCCCGCCA
This sequence comes from uncultured Solirubrobacterales bacterium, assembly GCA_963729925.1. Lineage (GTDB taxonomy): Bacteria > Actinomycetota > Thermoleophilia > Solirubrobacterales > Solirubrobacteraceae > Palsa-744. Next base: position 14,770 of record CAVSPS010000012.1, read on the forward strand.
TCGCCTCGGCGTCCGCAAGGTTTCCGTCACAGAGAGCGATCGCTGACCCGTAGTGCTCGGCTATGTGGTTCATGACCGGCTGCGCTGTGCGCTCGGCCATCTCACGCAGGACGACGATCTCCGCCCTGGCGGACTCGAGGTCGCCGAGGGCGACGAAGGTTGGTACGCGCCAGGCCATCGCCTCCGCGTTGGTCTCGGCGTCGTCCAGCTCCTGTGCCAGGTCCCTTGCCTCGGTCAGCATCGAGAGGATCTCCTCTAGCGGGGTCGTGCCGCGCGCCCAGTAGGAGCGAACCAGCACCTTCGCGAGCCCAGCGCGGTCCTCGTGTCGCCTAGCCAGCGCGATGGCGTTGTCACGCACGAGCGCCCCACGCTCGCGTTCCCCCTCGAAGTCGAGCGCTCGCGCGAGTCCCGCCAGCAGGCCGATTCGCAGCTCCTCGCTCTTGTCATCGACCGCCGCGAGCGCCTCTTCGAGCAGTTCGACCGCATCCCGTATCGCTACCACGGGGCGCCAGCTGGCGTCCTCGTAGCCGATCGCCGCTCGGGCAAGCAGTTCCGGGCTGTTTAGCGAACGGGCAATCTCGGCCGCCAACGCGAAGGACTTCAGCGCATCAGTCGCCTTGCCCGCCCGATGGCCGACCGAGCCGAGCTCGAGCAGGGCATCAGCGCGCTCGGGCTCGCCCTCGATTCCGATCTCGATTGCCGTGCGCAGCCGCATCGCGGCATCGTCGAAGGCAAGCGCGGCACTGGCCGCTCGCGCCGCACGCAGGTTGTAGTCGATCGCCCGCTCGTTCCCGCCGAACGGGGCGGCCGCGCCGAAGTGATGCGCGAGGTCCGCGAGCGCCCGGTCGGAGCCCGCGGCGGCGCTCTCCAGGGCCTCCCCGACGCGGAGGTGGAGCTCGGCCCGCCGCAGCCGCGAGAGCCGGTCGTAAAGCGCCCGCCGCACGATCTCGTGCGTGAAGCGGCAGGCCAACCTCTGGGAGGGGAGCTCCTCGATCATGCCGCTGCCCACCGCCTCCTCGAGCGCCGCGAGCAGCTCGGGCTCCGCGAGGCCCGCGGCACGGCGGACCGGCTCCAGCTCGAACTCGGGCCCGGCCACGGCAGCAAGCTCGAGCAGGTCGATGGTCCTCGGGGCCAGGCGCGATAGCCGCTGGCTGACCACCTCGCGGACGCTTTCGGGCGTGCCGAGCTCGGTCAGCGGCTGGGTAACCCTGACTTGGCCCCCGGCGACCTCGACGATTCCCGTCTCGACCAGCGCACGCCAGAGCTCGCAGACGAGAAAGGCGTTGCCCCCCGTGAGATCGTGGATGGCGTCCGCGAGCTCGCGCAGCTCAGGGTCGGGGCCGCTTCCCGCGGCATGGCTAACCAGGTCGGAGACCTCCGCTCCGGAGAGCCCCTCGAGGCGCAGTCGCACGACGTCATCGGCGCGACGCAGGTCTGCAAGCGTCTCCGCCAGCTCACCAGGCATGTCGGCCTCGCTGTTGCGGAACGTCGCGATAATCAACAGGCGCGCGCTCCAGGCCGAACGCGCCAGGTGGCGCAGGAGCAGAAGCGTCGCACCGTCCGCCCAATGCCCGTCCTCGATCACGAGCAGTATGGGTCGGGCTTGGCTGACATTCGCAAGCAGCTCGGCAACCGCTGTGTGGAGGCGATGGCGCTCGGTATCGGGGTCGGCCTCGACGGGCTCCGGCAACTCGCCGACCCTGGAGGGCAGCTCGGGCAGTAGCCGCGTCAGCTCGCCACCGCCGGCGCCGAGCGCGGCGCGTAGCTCCGCCGCCTCGCTCACCCTCAGCAAGCGTTCGAGCGCCTCGACGAATGGCCCGTACGGCGTCCGCACCACCGCGTCGCACGCGCCGTAGAGCACGAGCGCCCCCTCCAGCGCGATCCGGCCGGCGAACTCGCGCACCAGGCGGCTCTTGCCGGCACCCGGCTCACCCGCGAGCAGCACCATGCGGCGCCGCTCGCCTGTGGCTCGCGGCATCAGCGTCCGGAGCTTCTCAAGCTCGGCCACGCGCCCGACGAACGGGGATGTCGAGGTCGAGCGTAGGGGGTCCGGAAGGTCCGAGAGCTCCGCGTCCATGCAAGGACACTAGTCAGTCTTGACCATGCCGCCTGGGATCGATGGAGGCTGGCGGCACTCGAATTGGGTCAGGTCAGGTCATCGACAGAGGGATAGGAGTGCCCTAGGTTCGACCGAGACGAGTGTTGAGACGACCGGCAAGGAGGAGCAGCATGAGCACCACCAACGCTTTGATAGCAGACGGCCCGCAGCGGGATGCCTGGATTTCACGGACGGCTTACGGCTCCCGAGGACCCCGGCTACGACGAGGCCCGCAAGGTCTACAACGCGATGATCGACCGGCGGCCTGCGCTGATCGCAAGCTGTGCCGACTCCAGCGACGTCGCCAAGGTCGATCTCGTTCGCCGGCGACCACGACCTGTTGCTGGCCGTGCGCGGCGGCGGCCATAACGGCGCCGGGCTTGGAACATGCGAGGACGGCGTGGTTCTCGACCTCTCAGGCTTGAAGGGAGTTCAGGTCGACACCGGCGCTCGGACGGCGAGGGTGGGCGGTGGCTGCACCTGGGGCGAAGTGGACGCCGCGACCAACGCGCACGGCCTGGCGACACCGAGCGGGATCATCTCGACCACCGGCGTCGGCGGTCTCACGCTGGGCGGCGGCCTCGGGCACCTGACTCGCAAGTGCGGACTCACGATCGACAACCTGCTCGAGGCAGAGGTCGTGCTCGCCAGCGGCGAGACGGTTCGTGCCGCGCGCCGATGAGAACCCCGACCTCTTCTGGGCGATCCGCGGTGGCGGCGGCAACTTCGGCGTCGTCACCTCCTTCCTCTTCAGGCTGCACGACGTGTCAACGGTCGTCGGCGGCCCGACGTTCTGGTCGGTCGAGCTGGGCGCGGAGGTGCTGGCCGCCTACCGAGACTTCCTGCCGAGCGCCCCACGCGAGCTCAACGGCTTCTTCGCCTTCATGTCCGTCCCGCCCGCGCCCCCCTTCCCCGACGAGCTCCATCTCCGCAAGGTCTGCGCGGTCGTCTGGTGCTACATCGGCGGCCCCGAAGACGCCGCTGCGGCGATGGCCCCCTTGCTGGATGCCCTGCCGGAGCCTTTGTTGCATGGAGCTCAGCCGATGCCCCACCCCGCGTTCCAGAGCGCCTTCGACCCTGTTTACCCCGCCGGCGACCAGTGGTACTGGCGCGCCGATTTCGTCAAGGAGATCACCGACGCCGCCGTCGAGGCGCACGCCAAGTTCGGCGCTGAGATGCCGACGTGGCAGTCGACGATGCACCTGTACCCGATCGACGGAGCCGCCCACGACGTCGGCCAGTCCGACACGCCGTGGAGCTATCGCGATGCGGTCTGGGGCTCGGTCTTCGCCGGTGTCGATCACGACCCCGCCAACGCGGAGGTCATCCGCCGCTGGTGCGTGGATTACTTCGAGGCGCTCCACCCCTACTCCGCCGGCGGCGCCTATGTGAACATGATGATGGACGAGGGCCAGGAGCGGGTACGGGCGAGCTACCGCGACAACTACGATCGCCTGGCGCAGATCAAGAGCACCTACGACCCGGGAAACCTCTTCCGGGTGAACCAGAACATCCAGCCGCAGGCGTAGGGGCTGGTGCGGCCAATGGAGCAATTTGATGTGATCGTGGTCGGGGCGCGCTGTGCGGGATCGCCGCTGGCGACGTTGCTTGCTGATCGGGGCGTGCGCGTTGCCGTGGTGGAGCAAGCCACATTTCCACGCGACACCCTCTCCACGCACTTCATCCAAGCGCAGGCGCTGGCGTTCCTCGATCGGCTCGGGGTCATGGAGAAGATCCGCGCCACCGGCGCGCCACTCGTCGGCCACTTTGACGTGCGCCAGGGGGATCTTCGGTATGTCACCTCGATTCCCCAACGGCCTGGTGACGTAGGCGGTGCGGTGTCGGTGCGACGCACGTTGCTCGATCCGATCCTGGTGCAAGCTGCCGCGGATGCGGGCGCCGATGTGCGTATGGCGAGCAAGGTGACAGGGCTGGTGTACGATCGCGACCGGGTGGCCGGCGTGCGGGTGGCACAGAACGGCTCACAGACCACCCTACAGGCGCGGCTGGTGGTCGGGGCCGACGGTCGCAACTCCACGATCGCGAACCTCGTCGGGGCGCGCAAGTACAACCTCACACCGAACGAGCGCTTCGCCTACTGGGCGTTCTTTGAAGGCGCCGACCCGTGCCCTGATCCGGCGTTCGTTCAGCATCGCTGGGACGAGCGACTCGTGTTCGCGACGCCCGCCGACAGCGGGCTGTATCAGGCCGGTGTCATTGCCGACCTGCGTGAGCTCCCTCGTTTCCGGGCGGACCTGGAGGGCAGCTTCACGGAGTACGTCCACAGCTGCGAGCCGGTGGCGCAGGCGTTGCGGAGCGCGCGGCGGGTGGGAAAGATCTTCGGGATGCTGCGCTGGGAGGGGTTCTTCCGGGAGGCGTCTGGCCCTGGCTGGGTGCTGGCGGGCGACGCCGGCCACTTCAAGGACCCGACGCCCGGCCAGGGGATCCAGGACGCGTTCCGGCAGGTCGACGCGCTCGCGCCGACGATCGCCGGCGCTCTGGATGACTCCGGCGAGGACCTTGACCGTGCACTGGCGGATTGGGCCCACTGGCGAGACCGGGATGCCGCCGGGCACTACTGGCTGGCAACCGATATGGGCAGGGCGGGCGCGATGCCCACCGTGTTTCCCGAGATGCAGAAGCGGTTGCTCGAGCAGGGCAAGATCGACGCGGTCATCGATCTGTTCACCCACCGCTCGCATCCCTCGCAGGTCATCACGCCACCGCGCCTGCTGGGCGCCACCGGCCGGCTGCTCCTGCGGCCGGGATGCCAGCGACGGAACCTGTTGCGCGAGGTCGGCGCGCTCATCAGGACGGATGTCCGCAGAAAGCGTCTCAACCGGCGCCCTGCATACGTGGCGGCCGCTGCCTGCACCGACGCGGGACCAACAGAGGTGCAAGACAGCGCGATGCGCTGACGCTCGGCGGCCCGATCACGATGCCCCTCTACATGGACCGCCACGATCTCCCGGACGCGACCGCTGCGGACCTCTCAGCTGCCCACATGCGCGATCTCGAGGTTCAGGACGGATTCGGCGTGCGCTTCATCACCTACTGGTTCGAAGAGGGGGCGGGGAGTGGCTTTTGCCTGGTCGAGGGCCCGGACGAGGGGGCCGTTGAGGCCGCCCATCGGGCAGCCCATGGGTTGGTTCCATCGAACGTCATTGAGGTTGATCAGGCCGTGGTGCGTGGCTTCTTCGGCCGGCTCAATACCCATCCTCCTGGCGAGCCATACACAGAAAGCGCATTCCGGGCCATCCTCTTCACCGACATGGTCGACTCCACTCGTCTGACCCAGCAATTGGGAGACCGTGCAGCGATGAGGTTTCTACGGGCACACGACTCAGTCGTGCGCGCCGCCCTGGCACGCTTCGGCGGTAGCGAGGTCAAGCACACCGGCGACGGGATCATGGCTGCGTTCACCTCGGCCTTCCAGGCGGTCTCCGCGGCGATGCAAATCCAGCGGGCGCTCCGGGAGCGTGACGAACCGGCGCAGGGGCAGCTGCACGTGCGTGTCGGGGTGGCAGCCGGGGAGCCTGTCACCGAGCAAAACGATCTCTTTGGTGCAGCAGTGCAGCAGGCCGCGCGGTTGTGCGCGTGGGCTCAGCCGGATTGCATCGTTGTTTCCTCCGGGGTGCAGGATCTCTGTCGCGGCAAGGGCATCCGGTTTTCCGACGGCGGTCCCATCGACGTGAAGGGCTTCGACGAGCCCATCGGGCACTTCGAGGTCGAGTGGCGCGATTGAGCGCCGGCGCTTCGCGTCCGGCGAAGCGCCCTGAACAGCATCCACACACGAGGAGGAGCCACCATGAAGGCCATCACGCTTGAGGAGTTGCCAGTCGCAATCGAAGACGGTGACGTTCAGGTCCGCCTGCGCGACGAGGACGGTCTGTCCGTCGGGTTCGTGCGTCTGCCAGCCGGCGCCGACCTGCGCCCCGCCACCAAGGGCCTACCGAACGACCTGTGCCCTTGCCCCCACTGGGGCTACATGATCAAGGGCCGCGTACGCATGCACACACTGGACGGGCATCAGGACTTCGCCGCCGGTGAAGCGTTCTACTGGGCTCCCGGCCATGCTCCCGAGGCGCTCGAGGACTCTGAGTACGTCGACTTCTCACCGACCGAGCAGTTCACGCCCGTGATCGAGCACATCACCTCCGGAGGCAGCGCATCAGCGTGATCGGGACGCTGGCAGCGCTTCGGAGTGGTTTTCTTATGCGGTGGCGAGTCCTGGCACGAAAGGCACGTCGATGGGCGATGACGTGTTGTGCATCGGTCTCCTCGGGGTGTTCTCCATCAGCGCCGGCGACAGCGTCATCGCCGACGACGCCTGGCGGCTGCGTAAGGCGAAGACGCTGATCAAGCTGCTCGCCCTCGCGCCCGAGCGCCGCCTCCACGTCGAGCAGGCCGCCGAGCTGCTGTGGGCGGGGCGGGGGGTCCGGACTCGGCCCGCAACAACCTCCATCAGGCGATATTCGCGGCCCGGCGCGCTCTCGACTCGATCGGGCTGGACGGCAGCCGCTACCTGGAGCTGCGCGAAGAACTGATCCTGCTCAGCCCCGAGGACCCGGTTCGGATCGACGCGGTCGCCTTTGAAGAGCTCGCCGCCGCGGCGCGCGAGCAGGGCGAGCCCGGCGCCTATCGCTCGGCACTGGGCCCCGATCGCCCGGCTCGACCGCAGCGCTGAGGTGCTCCAAACCGAACTCCAAGACGCCGTCGAGACTATCGGCGGTCTAGAACAGCGACTTGTCGAGAGCGACGGGGCTCTTGCGCAGGCGCAGTCGGATATTGAGTTCCTGCTTGACCAGATCGATACAATAGAAGCCGAGAAAGAGGGGAACTGATGCCTCCAGAGGACCGAGCAAGAGTCAAGAGCGACCAGCAAAAGATCAAGCGTACGCTTGATCGCAACCAGGCCGCCCTTCAGACATCGCGCCAGAAGTCCGAGCGCTACGGCCGCGTACTGACCAGTTCTGGCGCGGAAGTTCAGAGCGCGCGCAGCGATCTCCGCAAGGCCGGCTACCTCAAAAAGTAGCTCCCGCTCACCAGCCCAGGACGGAATCACCGTCACCGCCGTCTGTCAGGATGAGCGTGTCTTGCAAGGCGTTCCTGACGGTCAAGGCGGCTCGGGGCGGCTACCCCGAGCCGCCGCTTTCTGTCTGTCCCTCCGCCGGCGAGCGCCAGCTCAGCCCCGCGAAGCGAGCGAAGTCGCGATCGAAGCTGACCCATTCGCAGCCGGACTCGATCGCCAGCGCGGCGAGGTAGGCGTCCGTCGCGAGGTTGCCGACTGCGTCGGCTTGCCGACAGAGGCCGGTGAACAGTGCCCAATGACGTGCGCCGGGAGCAACGATGCGGGCGTTGGGCCGCGAGCGCAGGCCGTCGCAAAAATCGATGGCGTCTCGCAGGGGAGTCGGCGGGCTCAGCGCGCGACGGTGCGTTGCAATGCGCACGAAGGAGCTGAGGATGAGCTCCGAGAGCGCGAACGGACGGGCGTCTCCGATTGTGCGTTCGAGCAGGTGGCGGGCTACCTCATGATCGGGCTGCTCCACGCGATGGGCGTTCAGCAGCACGTTTACGTCGAACAGGATCACCCGCTGCCATCGAGCAGGTCGGCCAGCGCGGCGTTGCTGTTCAGGTCCACGCCGGGTACCGGCGCACTGCCCTGAAAGGTCGGCACGCGATAGGGCTCGGCTTTCGCCACCTCAGCGCAAGCCGTCAGCTCCGAGCGCAGAGCGTCTTCGATCTCGTGCGCCAACGACGTGCCGTGCTTGGCGGCGCGCTGCTTGAAGGCGCGAAAGACCTGGTCATCGAGCTGAATCGTGGTACGCATACACAAAAATGTAGCATATGCGCATAAATATGCCTATCCCCCACGACTTGCCCTGAGCCAAGCTTTCCGAGACGGTCTTCAGCTGGGGTGCGCGTGCGCTCTGCGCTCAACCGAATCACACGACGAGCCCAAGCACCTCCGCGGCCTCACGCACGAACGGATCTTCCAGGGTGACCGAAACGACCTCCACAACCTCCAAGTTCTCCGCCGCGCGATCGAACAGCGTGACATGGATGAAGCTCGACTCGATCGTCGACCACCAGCGCAAACCGCGGATCGCCGGGTCCGCCTCGAACAGGCGCAGCGCGTAGGACTGGGTGACACGTCGACGCCGCGTTGCCACAGTTGACGGTCGAAGCGATATGTCGACCAATACCGACGGATCGTCTAGGTCGATCAAGGTAGCGGAGTCCCGTAGGCGAAGCTGGGCAAGCGCCAGCGGCACGCCGGCGCGTATCAGCATGTCACGCGTCAGCCGGTGCGCACCGCGGAAAGGCGCCAACGCCTCGACGAGCACCGAGACCGGACTTTCGCTGAGATATAGGCAGCCGTAGCGGTCTGGGTTGTCGTGACGCCCTGCGCCCTGCATCTGTCGCGGAAACCAGAGGGCGCCGCCGGGAGCGCTCAGGGAAGCGGCGGGCTGCCACGGAAGCAGACGCCAGAGGATCACGCGAAGCTGCCTGCGCGCTCCTGGGCGATCGCGTCGAGCAGTTCGTGGGCGCGACCGGCCCGCACCAGATCTATCGGCCTGCGATCTGCCAGAAACGGGTTGAGCCCGGTGAGCCACAGCTCGGCGGCCTCGGGCGAGTGGAGTCGCAGAAGGCTCGACATCACCATCTCGAGCAGATCGACGCGCTGAGCGTTTGCCTCGTCTATCCCCTTTCCGCGACGCCAGCGTGTGATCTGGGCGGGACTAACGTCCAGCAGTTCGGCCAGCCTACGCTGCGAGTGGAAGTCCTCGCTCAACGCAACGACCTTCTCGACGGTGCTGACAGGCATGACCAGAAAGATAGCGCAACGCAAAATGTTGCGCAACCGGCAGCGTGCAGCCTCACCCCCGCGGCTTGGCCGCCCCGCGCGAGCGCGTCCCGGAGCCCGCCGGCTTCGCCTTGGCCTTCGCCGGCGCCCTGGCCGCCGTCTTGCGCCGCGCCGGCTTCTTCTTGACCGCCGGCGCGCCGGCATCTTCCCCGTGTATCCGCGCCAGGGACTCCTTCAGCGTCCCCATCAGATCGGGCGCGGTCGGCGTCACCTTGTCAGGCTCGGCCGGCGGCTTGGGCGCCTCGATCCTCTGGCCCTTCTGCTTGCGCTTGATGATCCGCTGCAGATGAGCGCGGTGCTCGTCCTTGTAGCGCGACGGGTCGAACGGGACCTCCAGCTCGGCGATGATCGCCGCCGCGTTCTCGACCTGCTCGGTGGTCGGCTCGGCGCCCACCGCCACTGCCTCAGCGATCTCCTCGCGTGAGCGCACCTCCTCCGCAAAGCGCACCGTGGTCAGCGTCAACACTGCACCGCGCGGGCGGATCGAGACCAAGTGCTCCTTGGCGTGCATCACGAACCTGCCCAGCGCCACCCGGCCGGAGCGCGACATCGCCTCGCCGAGCAGCGCGTAGGCGCGCGCGGCGGGCTCGTCGCGCGGGGAGAGGACATACGGGCGCTCGTAGTAGATCGGGTCGATCTCGGCCTCGCGCACGAAGCACTCGACGTCGATTGTCTGGCTCTTGTGCGGCGCGGCCGCCGCCAGGTCCTCGTCGCTGAGCAGCACCCAGCGGCCGTCCTCGAGCTCGTAGCCCTTGGCGATCTGATCCCGCTGGACCTCCTCGCCGTCGGCCGCGCAGACTCGTCTCGTTTCGATCGGCGAGCCGTCGGGGGCGTGCAGCTGGCTGAAGTGGACGTCCATGTCGCGCACGGCGCTGAACAGCGCGACCGGCACGTTGACCAGGCCGAAGCTGAGCGAGCCGGACCAGAGCGGGCGCGCCATCAGCTTCCGCCCCCCTTCGCCGGAGCGCGTTTCGCCGGGGCGGGCTTGGCCGCATCCCCGCCGGCGCGGGGGGACTTGCGGGTCGCAGTCCTTCGGGTCGCTCTCCCCCTCGCCGTCCCCTTGCCGCCTCCCTGCCGCTCGATGCTCCGCTTCAAGACGTCCAGCAGGTCCGCCTCGCGCGGGACCTGCTCGCGCGCAGGCGCCTCGATCGCCTCGCCGCTCGCCTTGCGCTCGATCAGCGCCAGCACCTGCTCGCGGTACGTGTCCTGGTAGCGGGCCGGCTCGAACTCGGCGTCGAGCTGGTCGATCAACAGCTGCGCCGTGTCCACCTCAAGCTTGGTCGCCTTCTTGCTCGCTCGCGGAATCTCCAGCTGACTCTCGGGCACGATCTCGTCGGCGAAGCGCATCGTCTGCATCACGATCGCGTCCGGCAACGCGCGCACCGCCACCAGGTGCTCCTTGTTGTGGAAGACGAAGCGGCCGATCCCCACCTTGCCGGTTCCAAGCAGCGCGGCGTGCAGCACGCGGTAGGGGCCCTCCCCCAGCTTGCCGGGGGACAGGTAGTAGGCGCGCTCGTAGAAGATCGGGTCGATCTCTTCCGCGGCGACGAAGTGGTCTACCTCGACCACGCGCGCCTGCGGGCCGTCGGCGATAGCCAGCTCCTCCTTGCTGAGCACCACGTACTCGCCCGCGGACACCTCGAAGCCCTTGACGATCTCCTCGTAGGGGACCTCCTTGCGCTCCTTCACGCACACGCGCCGGTGTTCGATCGCACCCCCGTCGACGGCGTGGCGTTCCTTGAACGCGATCCGCTTGGACTCGGTCGCCGAGTGCAGCTTGACGGGCACGCGCACCAGCCCGAAGGCGATCGTGCCGTTCCAAAGGGAGCGAGGCATCGTTATCTGCCTACCCGCGATACGCCATGACATGCGCGCGGGGCTCTTACGATGAGCGGCGCCTCACGCCTCGAGCTCGCTGTCGCGAACGGACGTCCGTCGCATACTGGCTATAACGTCGTGTCGATGGACGACGCTCGCAACGGAATCGAAGTGGACGACCTCGTGAGGGTCTTCAAGGGCGGGGTGCGCGCGGTCGACGGCATCGACCTGCGCGTGGCCCCCGGCGAGATCTACGGCTTCCTCGGCCCCAACGGAGCCGGCAAGTCGACGACCGTGCTCGTGCTCACCACACTGCTGCCGCCCACGTCGGGAAGCGCGCGCGTGGCGGGGCTCGACGTGGTCCACCAGGGCGCCCAGGTGAGGCGCGCGATCGGCGCGTCCCTGCAGGAGTCCGCGCTCGACCCGTTCCTCACCGGTCGCGAGCATATGCGCCTGCAGAGCGCGCTCCACGGCGTGCCCAAGGGCGAGCGCGACGCGCGCGGCGTCGAACTGCTGGCGCGCGTCGGGCTCACCGAAGCCGCCGACCGCAAGGTGAACGGCTACTCGGGGGGCATGAAGCGGCGCTTGGACCTCGCGCTCGCCCTGCTTCACCGCCCGCGCCTGCTGTTCCTCGACGAGCCCACCACGGGCCTTGACCCACAGAGCCGCGCGGCCCTGTGGGACGAGGTGAGGCGGCTCGCCGACGAGGGCGTGACGGTGTTCCTCACCACCCAATACCTCGAGGAGGCCGACGTGCTGGCCGACCGTGTGGGCATCATCGACCACGGCAAGATCGTCGCGGAGGGCACCCCCGCCGAGTTGAAGGCCGCGATCGGGCGCCAGACGGTGGAAGCGATCCCCCAGAACCCCGGCGATCGCGAGCGTCTGAGCGCCGTGCTGCGGCGCTTCGGCGACGCGGCCGCCGCCGCCTCGAAGGGTGTGGCGGCACAGCTGCCCGAGGGCGCGGGGGATCTCGCCGAGATCGTGCGGGCGCTCGACGCCGAGGGGGTCCAGGTCGCCGATCTGCGCCTGCACTCCCCCACTCTCGACGACGTCTTCCTGGCAAAGACCGGGCGCTCGCTCGAGGGCGCCGCCGACCACGCGGCCGGCGGGGACACCGACGGAGCACCGACCGAGCCCGTCACGGCGTGAATCGCGACGCTTGCCATCCATGCTGCGGTGTGAACGCGGCGCACACGATATGGGTCGCGACGTGAACGCTACGCTCGCCACGCAGGTGGGCGCGCTCGCGCGGCGCTCGATGCTCAAGACGCTGCGCCAGCCCTTCCAGGTGTTCCCGATCGTGTTCTTCCCCACGATGCTGCTCGCGGTCAACGCGAGCGGGCTGCGCGCGGCGACGCGCCTGCCGGGCTTCCCCACGCACTCCTACGTGTCGTTCGCGATCGCGGTGGCGTTCATCCAGGGCGGAATGTTCTCGCTGATCAACACCGGCACCAACCTCGCGGAGGACATCGAGGACGGCTTCTTCCATCGCCTCGCGCTCACCCCCATGCGCCGCGTGTCGCTGATCGGGGGATTGCTTGTCGGAGTGGCGGCGTTGGGCGCGTTGCAGTCGGCCGCCTACATCGCGATCGGCTTCATCGCGGGCGCCCACATCGCGGCCGGCGGATGGGGCATTCCGGTGCTGATCGTGCTCGGCTCGCTGGCGGCGACCGCGTTCGGGGCGCTCGGATGCGTCGCGGCGCTGCGCACCGGATCGGGCGAGGCGGTTCAGGGCCTGTTCCCGCTCTTCTTCGTGTTCATCTTCCTCTCCTCGAGCAACCTGCCGCGCAACCTGCTCAGGACGGGCTGGTTTCACAGCGTGGCCACCTGGAATCCGGTGTCGTATCTGATCGAGGGCTTCCGCAGCCTGTACATCGTCGGCTGGGACCCCACCTCGCTGGAGCGCGGCTTCGCGGTGGCGATCGGGCTGCTCATAGCCGGCCTCGCACTGGTCGTCGTGGCGCTGCGCGGAAGGCTCCAGCGCACGTGACCACCGAGCATCCGTCCGCAAGCGTATGGGGCATCGCGCAGGCGATCGCGTGGCGCAGCATGCACACCTATGTGCGCCGGCCCGATCTGTTCATCCCCTCGCTGGTCTTCCCGCTGGTGTTCCTGGCGAGCTTCGCCGGGGGCCTGACGGCGCTCGGCTCGGTGCCCGGCTTTCGCTTCCCGGCCGGCTATACGGCGTTTCAGTTCGTGTTCGTGCTCACCCAGTCGGCGATGTTCGCCGGGCTGTTCACCGGCTTCACGATCGCGTTCGACTTCGAGAGCGGGTTCGCGCGCCGGCTGATGCTCGCCGCCGGCGACCGCCGCGGGATCGTACTCGGCTACGCGCTCGTGGCGCTCACGCGCGCCGCGATCACGCTCACCGTGGTCACCTCGGTGGCGCTGCTCGCCGGGATGAATATCACCGGCGACGGGGTGGACCTCTTCGGCCTGTATGGCCTCGCGGCGCTGCTCGTGCTCGTGGGCTACGGCTGGGCCGCGGGCGTGGCGTTGCGCTTCCGCTCGATCCAGTCGGGCCCGCTGATGCAGACCCCGGTGTTCCTGATCCTGTTCCTGGCGCCCGTGTATGTGCCGCTCGCGCTGTTGAAGGGCTGGATACACGCCGTGGCGAGCGTCAATCCGGCGACCGCCTTCCTCGGCGCGGGACGCGGGCTCATCTCCGGCGCCCACGACCACACGCTGCTCGCGTTCGCGTGCGCGGTGGCGCTCATCCTCCTGTTCGCCGTCTGGTCGCTCGCCGGCCTGCGCGCCGCCGAGCGCTCGCCGTAGAGACCCTCCCCCGTTTCCGCTTCCCCGCCACGCCGACCTGCGCGACGCTACCCCCGGCGCTCCTCGGAGAGCGGCGTCCCCTGCTCGTCGGCGGCCTGCTCCGGCGGCCACGGCCCCAGCCAGTCGTCGCGGGCGCCGTCCATCGTTATGACCGTCCCGGAGAAGAACTCACCGGCGGGAGACGCCAGGTAGGCGACCAGCCACGCCCACTCCTGCTCGCTGCCCATCCTCCCGAGCGGGATCGAATGGGCGATGCGCTCCACGATCGCCTCGGGGTACTTGGTGAGCAGCGTCTGGGTTTCGAACTGCCCCGCGGCGAGCGCGAGCAGGCGGATGCCGAAGCGCGCCCACTCCACCGACAGGGTGCGCATCAGGTTCTCCACGGCCGCGCGGGCGGCGCCGGAATGGGCCATGCCGGGCATGCCGTTGTGGGGCGAGAGCGTCACGCTGAGCACCTTGCCGCCGCGGCCGGAGGGAATCATCGCCTTGGTGGCCACCGCGTGGGTGACGAGCCACGTGCCCTCGACGTTGAGCCGTATCACCGTGCGAAAGCCCTTCGGCGTGATCGACTCGGCGGGCGCCAAAAACTGACCGCCCGCGTTGTTCACGAGCAGGTCGATCTGCCCGTGGTGCGCGAGCACTCCCTCCACCATCGCGTCCACCTCGTCCTCCTCGCGGATGTCGCACACGCGGGCTTCGATCAGCCCGCGGTGGTCGGCGGCGACGGTTTCGCGCAACGGCTCCTCACGACGCCCGCAAACGATCACCCGCGCGCCGCAGCGGGCGAGCTCGAGCGCGGTTTCGCGACCGAGCCCGCTGCCCCCGCCGGTGACGATCGACACCTGGCCGTCGAGCAGCGAGGGCGAGAACAGCCGCGAGCGAGCCTCCCGAGACGCGGCTCGCTCGGCGCCCGCCGCCGCCTCCCCCCCACCGCGCCCGCCGGCTGAGTCGCTTTCCGTGCTCATCGCGGGTGAGCATAGGACCTATCCCGGGGATCGTGTGCCAAGCCGCTGCCCGAAGCGTGCGCCCATGGGTCCAGGCTCAGGACCTGGACGCCCCAGAGGGAGCGTGTGCCCGTCGAGCAGGACCGGTCAATCCTCATAATAAGTCCCATATCGGCCGATGCTCGATATACACCCCGTCGAACGGGTAGACCTTTGTACGCGGCCATTCCGGACCTTTCGGGCCTCTCGCGGGTTGTTTTCTGCGGGGAAGGTGGCAGCGCGGCAGACGTCGAACCAGGTCGAACACACGAGTCCAACAGGAATGGTTGACAACGCAACTATCGCGCCGTATAATTCCGACTCCAAGCATCGGATTACGAGGGTGGCGCAGTCCCCCGGGGGACCCGCCGAGCCCCTCGACATTTCCACTAGAGAGACGCTCATGCAAGACACCACCACCACCAAGAAGAAGCGCACCACCGTAGATACGAGCACCGAGATCTTCATCCCGGAGTCCGTCGACCAGCTGCTCGCGCACTCGCGTCGCTACCCCCTGCTCACCCCCGCGGAAGAGATCGAGCTGGCTCAGGAGATCGAGCGCGGCGACCTGCGGGCCAAGGAAAGGCTCATCAACTCGAACCTGCGACTGGTGGCCTCCAACGCGAGGCGCTACCAGAACCAGGGCCTGCCGCTCGCCGACCTCGTCCAGGAGGGCATGCTCGGGCTGATCAGGGCCTCCGAGAAGTTCGACTGGCGCAAGGGATTCCGCTTCTCCACATACGCCACCCTATGGATCCGCCAGGCGATCCAGCGAGGCCTCGAGAACTCCGGCCGCACGATCAGGCTGCCCGTGCACGTGGCGCAGCGCTCCCGCAAGGTGGGGCGCGTCGAGCGCGAGCTGTCGGTGCGCCTCGGCCGCGAGCCCACCCTGGAGGAGCTCGCCGAGGAGACCGGCCTTGAGATCGACCAAGTCGAGGAGGTGCGCCACCAGCGCGCGGCCCTCGTGAGCCTCGACCAGCAGGTCGGCGACGACGGCGACACGGCTCTGGGCGACCTGCTCCCATCGGACGCGGAGGCGCCCGAGGACACCGCCTGGGACAACGAGCGCGAGCGCATCGTGCACAGCGCGATCGCCAAGCTCCCCGACACCGAGCGAACCGTGCTCACCCTGCGGTTCGGCACCGGGCGCGAGGAGCCCCAAACGCTCACCGCGATCGGCAAGCGCCTCGGCTTCTCCGCCGAGCGAGCCTCCCAGCTGGAGCAGCGGGCCCTGAAGAAGCTCGCCGAGTCGCCCGAGCTCGCGGCGCTGCGCGAGGCCGCATAGTCCTTGATCTGCTGTTCCGGCCGGCACATGTGCCGGCCGGCGGGGAGGTGCATGCACCTCCCCGGACAGCGCCGCATGCGGCGCTGTCTTCCCTGTGATTTAGGGTTGGGGCATGTGGGAGCGCATCGTCGAGCTCACGATCGCGGTGGGCGAACGAATTCTGGCGCCTATCGAGCGGTTCATCGGCAGGCGCTCGCTGGTGGGCGACGCGACGTTCTTCCCCACCGACCGCTTCCCGTGGATAGAGCAGGTGGAGCGCAACTGGCTCACGATCCGAGAGGAGCTCGAAGGCGTGATGGCCGACCGCGAGGCGCTGCCGAACTTCCAGGACATCTCCAAGGATCAGATCGAGATCACCGACGACGACCGCTGGAAGACGCTCTTCCTGTACGGCTACGGCTTCAAGGCGAAGCTCGGGATCGAGCTGTGTCCGAAGACGGCCGCGCTGATGGAGCAGATCCCCGGGATGAGGACCGCGATGTTCTCGATCCTCTCCCCCCGCAAGCACATCCTCGACCACAGGGGCCCCTACAAGGGGGTGCTGCGCTACCACCTCGGCTTGATCGTGCCGAAGGATGCGGAGCGCTGCAGGATCAGGGTCGGCGAGGACGTTCGCCATTGGGTGCAGGGCAAGAGCCTCGTGTTCGACGACACCTTCAACCACGAGGTGTGGAACGACACGGACGAGACGCGGGTGGTGCTGTTCGTCGACGTGCTGCGCCCCCTCCCCTCCCCGTGGTCGCACATCAACAGCCTGATCGTGAAGGCCATCGGCTACTCGCCGTTCGTGCTCGACGCCAAGCGCAACCACGAGGCGTGGGAACGGCGCTTCTTGGAACGCAAGGCGGCGACCGTCACTCCCGCGCGCGCACCATGACCTCGACCACCTCCGGGTGCTCGCCGCGCAGATGCCTCGCCAGCGCCTCGGCGTCGGCCCTGGTGGAACCGGGCGCGAGGCGCAACACCAGCATGGCGCTCGCGTAGCGCATGTCGTCCTCGGGCGAGATGCGGTCCATGAGAGCGTGCACGCTGCGGCGCATGAGGCGACCCGCCGAGAAGAGCGCGAGGCCCGCCACCAGCAGGGCCGCTATCGAGTCGGCGTCGGGATAGCCGGCGCGCACCAGCAGCAGACCGATCAACACGGCCACCGAGCCGATCAGGTCGAGCGTGAAGTGCAGCGCGTTGGCCCCCAACGCCGCGCTTTCGTAGCGATGGGCGCCCCGGTGGGAGGCGATGGAGCGTGTGGCGTCGATCGCGATCACGGCGAACAGCACGGCGAACGTGTACCAGCGCACCTCCACCTTGCCGCCGTGCCCGCTGAGCCGCACGATCGACTCGCTCGCGATCGCGAGGCTCGCCGCGATCAATATCACGCTCTCCCCGAGCGCCGAGAGGTGTTCGGCCTTGCCGTGTCCGTACGGATGGTCGCGGTCGGCCGGGCGCACCGCCACCCTCACCGCGAACAGGGTGAGCAGCGCGGCCACGAGATCGGTGGCGGAATGGATCGCCTCGGCGAGCACCCCGAGGCTGTTGGACACCAAACCCACCACCAGCTTGATCGCGACGAGCGCGCCGGCGGCGAGCACCGACGCGAGCGCGATGCGCTGTGGGGATGGCGTCTTGCCCTCGGTCATGCACCCGCGAGGGTACCCGCCGGTCGCGACGGCGAATAGAGCGGGCGACTGCTCAGATCTTCGACACGTCGAGGCCGGTGCCCTGCAGCAGGCGATTGGCTTCGGCGTTGAGGATCGTGTACTCGCCCGTGAGGATGAGCAGGCCGAGCGCGATCATCACCGCGCCGCCGACCCCCACTATCAACGGGAAGTGGCGCTTGACGACCGCGAGCGCTCCCGTCATGCGCTCGAAGGCTACGGCGATCAGCAGGAACGGGATCGCGAGGCCCGCGGAGTAGAAGGCGAGCAGCAGCGCTCCGTGGGCGGCGGAGCTCGACACCGCCGCCTGCGTGAGGATCGCGCCGAGCGTGATGCTCGTGCAGGGGGTCCACGCGATCGCGAACGCCGCGCCTGCGAGCATAGGCCCGCCGCGCCCCGCGAGCCGCATCAGCGAGTCGGAGTGCCACTGGAAGTTGAGCGCGTCGACGAACGGGGTGGCCAGGAAGACGAGGCCCATCAGCACGATCAGCACCCCGCCGGCCGTGCGCAGGGTGGAGATGTGGTCGTTGAGCAGCGACCCCACCTGCGTGGCGGTGAGCCCCAGCAGGATGAAGATCAGCGAGAAGCTCGCGATGAACAGCAGGCTCGGCACGAGCACGCGACGCGTGCCCGCCTGCTGGATGTCGGCCGGCGCGACGCCGATCACCGTCGAGAGGTAGCCGGGCACGAGCGGGAGCACGCACGGCGAGAGGAACGACACGAGCCCCGCGGCGATCGCCACCGGGATGCCCACGCCGGTGGCGGCGTCCGAGGAGGACGATGTCGCGGAGACGGCGAGGATCGCGTGGGCGGCGATCATGGCGCGGGGCGAGCTGTCTCGGCGCTGAAGAGGTCCATCACCCCCCATCCTACGATCCCCGCACGCCCCCCGGGACGATTCGCGCCGCAACACCCCCGCCGGGGACGATCCGCGCCGCGACGCACGCCCGCCGGGAGCCTCCGGCGCCCCGATATACGCCCGCCGGGGACGATCCGGCGCCGGGATAAGATCGGACGGGTGAGCGGATCGATCCTCGGCAAGCCGAGTCTTCTGCGATGAGCAGCCAGCCCTTCGGCGACGGACGCTCAGGCGAACGGCGCCATGGGCCGCGGTCCGGTAACGGAAAGGTGGGCGCGCCGCCCCCGGACGTCGCCGCGGTGCACGTCTCGCTGCACCGCATCGCCGCCCTGTTCAGGCCCTACCGCCTGCGTCTCACGGGCCTGCTGGCGCTGATCTTCCTGGCCGCCGGTCTCGGCGTCATCAGCCCCTTCCTGCTGCGTGGGGTAATCGACACGGCGATCCCCAAGCACGACACGAAGCTTTTGAGCCTGCTGGTGGGCGGGATGATTGCGCTGTCGATCCTCGGAGGCGTGATCGGGGTCGCGCAGACCTGGATCTCCAACCAGGTGGGCCAGCGCGTGATGCACGACCTGCGCGCCGCGGTGTACGCGCACCTGCAGCGCATGTCGCTCGCGTTCTTCACCCACACGCGCACGGGCGAGGTGCAGTCGCGCATCGCCAACGACATCGGGGGCATCGACAGCGTGGTGACCTCCACCGCGACGTCCATCGTCCAGAACGTCACGACCGTTGTGGCGGTGGTGGTGGCGATGATCCTGCTCGACTGGCGTCTGGCAGCGTTCTCGCTGTTCCTGCTGCCCTTCTTCGTGTGGCTCACCCGTCGCGTGGGCGAGGAGCGCCGGCGCATCCAGTCGGTGCGCCAGGGCCGCCTGGCGGACATGTCGACGCTCGTGGAGGAGTCGCTGTCGGTGTCGGGGATCCTGCTGGGCAAGACGATGGGCCGCTCCAGCGAGCTCGTACGGCGCTTCAGCGACGAGTCGGGCGAACTGGCCGACCTCGAGGTGCGGGCCCGCATGGCGGGGCGCTGGCGGATGGCCTCGGTGCAGATGAGCTTCGCGATCATGCCCGCCGCCGTGTACTGGTTCGCGGGCTACTCCATCGCGCATGGCAGCGCCGCCATCTCGATCGGCACGGTGATCGCTTTCACGACGCTCCAAACACGGGTGCTGTTCCCGATCCAGTCGCTCCTGTCGGTGGGCCTGGAAGTGCAGACCTCGCTCGCGCTCTTCGGCCGCATCTTCGAGTATCTCGACCTGCCTGTCGACATCGAAGAGCGTGAGGACGCGCGCGAGCTTGACTGCACCCGCGGGGAGGTGCGGTTGCGGGACGTTTGGTTCAGCTACAGCTCCGACCGCGATGACAGGAGCGAGGTCGCCGACGGCGACAGAACCGATGGCGACGACAACAAGCGCTGGACCTTGCGCGAGATCAACGCCGACATCCCGGCGGGCACGCGCACGGCGCTGGTCGGAGAGACGGGTTCGGGCAAGACAACGCTCGCCTACCTGGTGGCGCGCCTGTACGAGCCACAGCGCGGGCGCGTGGAGATCGACGGGGTGGACATCCGCGACATGACGCTCGCCTCGCTCGCCGCCACCGTGGGACTCGTCTCCCAGGAGACCTACCTCTTCCATGCCTCCATCCGCGAGAACCTGCGCTTCGCCTGCCCGCAGGCGAGCGACGAGGAGATCGAAGACGCTGCGCGCGCGGCGCAGATTCACGAGCTGATCGCCTCGCTGCCGGAGGGCTATGACACGCCCGTGGGTGAGCGCGGATATCGCTTCTCCGGCGGGGAGAAGCAGCGCATGGCGATCGCCCGCACGGTCCTGCGCAACCCGCCCGTGCTGATCCTCGACGAGGCCACCTCGGCGCTCGACACCGAAACCGAGCGCGCCGTCCAGCGCGCGCTGGACGACCTCTCGCGAGGCCGCACCACTATCGCGATCGCCCATCGCCTCTCCACGATCCGCGACGCCGACCAGATCCTCGTGCTCGACTCCGGGCGCATCGTCGAGCGAGGCGCCCACGACGAGCTGCTGGAGCTCGACGGGCGCTACACGGCGCTACTCAGCGGCGCAGCGGTAGCCGATGAGAACCCGAGCGCCGACGCTCCCGCGGCGCTTGCCTGATCCCCGGCACCCGCGCCACGATCCCCAGTTCACCTCGCACGCCGACACTGGCCCGCAGGCCTGCGGCTCGCTACTGGCACTGACCGCGCTGGGCCAACTCGGAGAGCACCTTGGAGAGCTGCCCGCCCTGCCAGGCGATCGGCGACTTGCCGGGCTCCTCCACGACGAGCCTCGCGCCGGAAATCGTCGCGGCGTAGCGCTCGGCGATCGCAAAGGGGTGACCCGGATCGGCCTCGTCGCGGCTGGCGACGACGACCGTCGGGACCGCGATCCGCTCCAGCTTCGCCCAGCTCTCGAACGGCCTGGAGCGCGGTATCGCTTCAAGCGCATCCGCCACGGCGAGCGGATGATCGTGAGCGGAGAGCCGCTGGCGCAACACCTTCACCACCGTCTCCCTGAAGCGCTGAGGTATCGCGTCGAGATCATAGGCGTCGATGAAACCCTCCACTCCCCCCTCCCTCAGCCCGCGCGCGAGCCTGTCCCAGCCGTCATAGGCGTCGGGCGCGGTGGACCCCTCGGGGTCGAACGCCGGCGTGATCAGGCCAAGCGCGAAAACCCTGTCGGGGTGGTCGAGCGCGAAGCGCAGCGCCGTGTGCGCCCCCATCGATGCGCCCGCGATCGCCGCCCGCCTGATCTCCAGCTTGTCGAGCACCTCACGCAGGTCCTCGGCGAGCAGCTCATACGTATACGCGTCGGGCGCGGGCGCCGGGCTGGAGCGGCCGTGACCACGAGCGTCGTATGCGACCACGCGGTGGCCCGAGCGCTCCAGCGCTCGCGAGCCCATCACGACGTAGCGTTGCGTCGCCGTTAGCCCATGCAACAGGACGATCGGAATTCCCCCGCCGCGCTGCTCCCCGACGAGTCGCACGCCACTCCCGGCCTCGAACTGCAAAGACCCTCACCTGCTCCTAGAGGGTCGATGGGCAAGCTGGCCGATCGGAGATCCCGTCGATCTCCGATCGGTAAGGACGCAGCGAGTGAAGTGTGCTCTGCACACGTGCTGGCCGATTGGCGATCCCATCGATCGCCAATCGGTAGGACGCAGTATCGCGCCGCCCAGCGGCCCTCTAGGCATTGATGGCGGCGTGCTCACGCACGAGCTCCGCGGTGCGCTGCGGTTCCTCCCAGAAGAACAGGTGCCCTACCCCGTCGATGATCTCAAGGCGCGAACCGGGAACAAGGTCGGCGATCATGTGACCGTTCTGGACGGGCAGCATCTCGTCGAGCGTGCCGTGCACCACAAGCGTGGGCGCCCGCATCTCGGGGAGCCGCGCGCTCGTGTCGTGGCCTGAGATGGCACGCATCTGCTCCATGATCACCGGCACCGGCACGCCGTAGCGCAGACCGTTCTGGAGGAACGTCGCGTAGGCGTCCTCGTCGGCGGCGAAGCTCGGCGAGACGTTCACCTCCCATGCGGTGCGGATCGCGCGTTCGCGGTCGCCGGAGGACATCGCTTCCGCGAGCCGGCGCATGAGGCTTTCGCTCGACAGCAAGCTGCCCTCGCCGCCGCAGTAGGTGCAGCCGAGCGTGAGCGAGCGCACGCGATCGGGATGCGCGAGCGTGAGCTCCTGCGCCACCATGCCACCCATCGAGATGCCCATCACGTGGGCGGAGTCCAGCTCGAGCGCCTGCAGCAGCCCCGTGGCGTCCTCGGCGAGCTCGGCGATCGTGAACGGCTCGCCCGTCTTGGTGGAGTCGCCCGCGTCACGATGGTCGTAGACGATCGTGTCGAAGTCGCGGCGCAGCTCCCCGAGCAGCGGCTCGCCCCAGTGGTGCTTGGTGCCGCTCATGCCCATGATGAGCAAGAGCGGCGGACCGTCGCCGGCGCGGTCGTAGCTGAGCTCGATCTCCCCTGCCTTCGCGAGTGCCATCGTGCGAGGAAGCCTACCTCGATGGGGCGGACGGTACTCGGCGCGACGGCATGACTCGCGCACGCGCACGCGCGTAAGGCCCTACGAAAAAGACTACATCGGCAACGCCATCTGCCCAGCCTCAGCGCCTCGCGCACGCTCGCGTGTGGGTGCTCCCCTTGATGCCAGGCCGGCGACGCGCACGCCCAAAAGGCGCACGGGCCGCGAGGGCGCGTACTCCTCCAACAACGCAAGCGCCACGCGCGTGACCTGGTCGGGGTCGCACGTGGGTGCGGGCAGGGTGCGTGTGCGCGTAACGGTCGAGAAGTCCTCGAGACGAATCTTGATACCGATCGTACGCCCGTGGTGGTCGTGCGCGGCGAGGCTCGCGCACAGCTGGCCCGCCATCTCGCGCAGCGCGTCGCGCAGCCCTGCGGGATCGTGGATGTCGTGGTCGAAGGTGCGCTCGCGCGACTCGGAGACCACCTTGCGCGCCTCGCTCACCTCGCCGTCGTGTTCGAAGCGCGCGCGGCGGCGCAGCTCGCGACCGTGATTGGGACCGAAGCGCTCCACGAGCAGCCGCTCGGGCGCGCGCGCGAGGTCTCCCAACATGCGCAACCCCATCGCCTCAAGCTTCGCCGCGGTCTTCGGGCCGATCCCTGGCACGAGCCCGGGAGGGGCGAGCGCGAAGCGCTCGCACGCCTGTGCGCGCGTGAGCACGAGGAAGCCGGCCGGCTTCTCCGCGTCGGATGCGACCTTCGCGACCAGCTTGTTCGGGCCGATCCCCACGGAGCACACGAGCTGGGTCGCGTCCTTTATCTCGGCCAGGACGCGGCGCATGGCGGCGCGCGGCGAGTAGAGCCCGGTCAGGTCGAGGTAGGCCTCGTCGAGCCCCACCACCTCGACGCGCTCGACGTGCGAGCGCACGATGCCCATCATGCGCCGCGACACCTCGCGGTAGTGGAGGAAGTCGGGCGAGAGGAAGACCGCCTGCGGGCAGAGCCGCCGCGCACGCGCCGCAGGCATCGCCGACCCCACGCCGTAGCGGCGCGCCTCGTAGCTCGCGGTGGTGACCACCGCGCGCGGCCCGGTGCCCGACACCACGACCGGCAGCCCGCGCAGCTCGGGCCGGCGGTTCAGCTCGACCGACACGTAGAAGGCGTCGGCGTCGAGGTGGGCTATGGTATGCATTGCGTATGATATTGTGGTGGTTCGTATGGGAACACTTGTTCAGATCCGCGACGTGCCCGAGAATGTGCACCACACGCTAAAGGCCCGCGCGGCCGCCTCGGGAGTCTCCTTCTCCGAGTATCTGCGCTCTGTGCTCGCACGTAGCGCATCCCGGCCTACTCCAGCCGAGCTGTCGGCGCGTATCGCCGCACGTGGCATCGTTGAGCCGGGCGAGTCGAGCGTGCTCGCTGTCCGCTCGATTCGTGACCACGGCGAGTGACCGTCCTCGATACGTCGGCGGTCGTCGACTTCCTGCTCGGCGTGGGCGTCGCGAAGCAAGTCGAAGCGCTCATGACGGCCGAGAACGAGCTTGCCGCGCCTGACCTGCTGATCTTCGAGGTGCTCGCGGTCCTGCGGCGCGAGGTGTTTCGGGGAGAGATCGGCGAGGACCGCGCCGCCGGCGCCGTGGAGGATCTCGGCGACTTGCCGGTCGAGCTCTTCCCCAGCCTCCCGTTGCGCCAACGCGCATGGGCGCTGCGACCCAACTTCACGGCAGCGGATGCCCTATTCATCTCTCTTGCCGAGCAACTGGAGGAGCCACTCGCCACCAAGGACAGCGCCTTTGCCGCCGAGGCCGCCAAGCACGCGAACGTCACTGTGCTCGAGCTATAGACATCCCGAGGTGTCTGGCTACGCCACGGCATCGATGTTCAGGCGCACGTAGTCGACGACGACCGGGGCCCCGAGCACCTGGAGCACGTCGTCCATGAACGGCTAAGTGCTTGGCGTAGGGCTCGACCGTGAGCAGCGCGGCCACCTGGCCGCGGAGGATGTCGAATGCTGGCCTTACGTAGTTTCCTGCCGCATGCGCACGGATCAGCCCCGATCCGCAGGGGCAAGGACGACGATACGTTCTCCCACATTGTGAAACGACTCACGTCGATCGTCGCGATCGGGCTTTTCGTCTCGTGCGCCGCGGCTCCCACGTCGGCGTTTGCCGTCGAATGGGGACCGCCGATCGCGGTCCCCGGAATGCAAGGAGCGTTCATGAGCCGCGTGGCGGTATCCCGCTACGACGCCGTCGCGATCGCCGCGATGCGCGAATTCAGCGGGTACGTGTCGGTGCGGCGCCCCGAAGGGCGATGGGCAGCCGTGCGCAAGCTCGGCAGCTCCCACGCGCTCGTGACCTCGCCCGATGTCGCCTTCGACGCCCGCGGTCGCCTGTTGCTCGTATGGACCCAGGCCAAACGTGTCGGCACTCAAGGCTTCGCCTACGCGGGACCCAACGAGGCGATGGCGCAAACCTGGACCGAAGCCAAAGGCTGGGGCGCGGTGAAGGCGCTCGGTCCGGCGAACAACTTCCAACTCGCCCAGCCCAGTCTCGCGACAGATCCGCGCGGCGACGCGATCGTCGCCTGGCGCGGCTACCGGCGCTCGGGCAAACGCCATGTCGAGGCCGTGTCGACGAGCTTCCGGCCCGCCGAACACGGCTGGCAGCCGATGCAGCAGCTGCCGGGCGGCGGGCCATACCGCGACGTGACCCTGGACGCCAAGGGCAATGCGTACGCCGTTTGGACGACCTACGCCGGCCCGCGCAACTACTTCTCGATGCGGCCTCGCGGCACAGGTCGCTGGGGATCGGGCCGCCGGCTGCCGGGACTGCCGGCCAGCCTGCCGACCGTGGCGGCCAACCCCGACGGCGCCGCCGTGATCGCCTGGCGCGCGGCGATCGTGGACAGCGAGGGCGAAGGCACGCAGTACGGGCCCGTGCGGGCGATCGTGCGCTCGCCCGGAGGGCGCTGAGCAAGGTGAACGCGCTCTCCGCGGTGCGCACCCATGAAGTGAGCGCGGCGGGCGCCCCCAACGGAACGATCCTGCTGAGCTGGGGGTCGCCGCCCATATTCGGCCCGAACGCCGTGCCCGGGCAGACAGACGTGCGCTTCTCCCTTTTCTCTCGCTCGCAAACGCTCAGTGCCGAGGGCAGCGCTCCCGCGACCGGTCTCGGGCCGATCGCCTACCGGCCGAACGGCGACGCGCTCCTCGTGTTCGGAGGGGAGTCCTTCGAAGGTTTCAACCCGCGCGCCCAGGGGCCGATCCGCTTCGCGGCGCTGGTGCAACGCGAGCCCACCTTCTCAGAACCGGTCGCGATCGTCGCGCACGGCGGCTACCCGTCGCTGGCGTGCCCTCCGAGGGGCGTGGGTCCCGTGGAAGCGGCGATGGCGTGGTACCAGGAAGCCGGCAAGCGGCTCTACCTCTCGCTGTTGACGCGTGGGCCGCTCGAGCCGCGTCCGTGACGCGTGCTCGCGCAGGCACGGAGCGAGATGGCGCGAAGCCTCAGGGCTCGTCCGTGAGCGGCACCGATGGGGGCGGCACGGGCGGCGGTGGCGAGACGGGCGAGGAACGGCGGTCGTTGTGGACCACGAGCTCGTCGACTTCCAGGCGACCCAGCTTCACCCTGCGTATATCGAGCCGGTTGACCGCGGCGCGCTTGATGGCGAGCCGGCGAATCGCCACCGCCCCGGCGGCCACCGCCCCGAACGCGCTCGCGCCGAGCGCGAAAGAGCCCACGGCGATCGACCCCACCGATGCGGCGCGCAGCTCGCCGGCCTTCTTGCATCGACAGTTCCGGCGGCGGCACTTCGCAGCGCAGCGGCAGCGTCGCTTGGGGCGACTCATCCGTTGCGCGATGCGCGCGGTGCGAAAAGCCGCCATCGCGATAGCGAGCGCCCTCCCCCGCGTGCGCTCGCGCGCGAGGCGCTCAGCTCTCTTCTTCGTGGCTGCGCTCATGCGCTCACGGGTGGCGTGTCGGTGAGGGTTGTCGCACGTAGCGATATGTGCCCGTGGGAAGCTCGCGGTAAACAGCCGCCGCACGGGGCCTCGCACGCGCGCGCTCGCACGCGCGAGGTGTGCGGTGGTTGTGGTGCGCGGTGTGGTGCTCGCGCGCGGGCGCGCGCGAGGGGCGGGCACGAGACAGAGCTCGCGCCCGCCACCGCCCTCATCTGGTCAGCGGGTGCTCCATACCTCGCCCACCCCTTCGAAGCCGAGCGCGCGCTTGGTGGCTTCGGTGAGGTCGAATTCGCGGCCCGCTACGTAGGGCCCGCGGTCGACCACGGGCACGCGCACGGTGCGAGCGCCGTAGCGGAGCGTGACGAGCGTGCCGCAGGGGAGCGTCTTGTTGGCGACCCCCATCGTGGCGCTCGTGAGCTGACCGCCGCACGCGAGGCCGCCTCCCCCGCCGTACCAGGAGGCTCCCGCGAGGCGGTAGACACTCAGCTGTCCCACGTCGCGTCGCACGCGCAGCGCGCCGGCGTCACCGGGAAACAGCACCCGCACCCGCTCTGTGAGCAGGTGGTGGGGCGTGTAGCGCAACACGAAGCGGCCGCGAGCGCCGGTGAAGGTGTGCGCGATGGTGCGCCACCCGTGGCGTGCGCGGCGCTGCAGCTCAACGACGCGTCCGGCTCGTGCGGGACGCAGCGTGCCGGCGATCGTCGCCGCGTGCCCGTCGAGCACGTCCAGGGCCACGCGTTTGACGCGCAGCTTCAAGTGAGCCCGCGAGGGCGGGGCGAACGGTCCGCCGGCTACGGCGATCGGCGTCGCGGGACCGCCGGGTGTGGCGGTGACACCGGGCGTCACTAGAGTCGCCGGCGTGGCGGAAATGCCCGGCAGCGGTGGCGGAGCGGGTGATGGTTGCGCCTGCGTGCCGGCGGCGGCGCCGGCGGGCACGACTGCGAGCGCGACGGCGCCGATCGAGCTGAAGGCAAGCGGCGTCAAATGGGCGCGTAGAACGCGCCCGGTTATGTGCGGCCTCGACAAAGAGGTCCTCCTTGGTAGCCGCCTACGGGGTTAGCTGTCGGGCTCACATCCGGCCGGCAGCGCGAATTCGAACGCGCTCCAGTCGGGCGTTACAGCCGCATCAGCGGCCGATTCGCCCCATCCGGGCCCCTAAGAGGCAGGCCCGGCAGTGGGTCCCCCGCTCGTCCTCATCCACGAAGACGACTCGGCAGGGTTAGGCAATCTGAGAGACGCTAGAGGACAGAGGTATGCGGGCAGTGTGAGGAGGGTCACACTCGTCCAAACCTTCGTGACGGGTCCAATGGCGTATCGCGCCCGTCTTCAAACGGGCGCCGCGGACAACGGCGCTGCTAGTCGTCCTCCCCGCGGGTCGCCCCGCCGAGCCGGTTGAGCATCATCGCTTCGGCCATGCGCAGCAGGCCGATGGTGGTGTGCGGGCGCGCTTCGCTTGAGCGCACGGACACATCTGAGCCGTGCGGCCCGAGAACCTCGACGATCGTGCACACGTTGCCGATCTCGCAGTCCTCTCCATAACGCCCTTCGAGCGCCTCCATCTGCGCCGCCACGACCTGCCCTATCTTCGATTGGTCAAACGTCACGTCCAGTCCCTCCTGAGGAATTGGTTGGGAGTTTGGCGCCCGTGCCGTCTCATACCTGTCAGGCGGCGTCCAGATACGCACGCAGCGCTCTGCGGATGATCGCCGATGTGGTGTCGTGGTCGCGTCGAGCACGCTGAACGAGCGCCTCGCGCAACTCGGGCTCCAAGCGCACCGATTCGACGCTCGATGCCCCTAATCCCATTGGAGGTCGTCCGACGCGACGACGCAGCATCTTCTCGACGTCGTACCCTGCCTCTGCCTTGGCGGCGAGCTCGGCGATCATCTCCTTGGTGATCGGGACACCGCTCGCGGTCTTGCCGTACTTGTCCTTTGCCATCGTCAGCCTCCCGGGAGTAGCCGTCGATACTTGTCGCGCATCTTCATCGCGTGGATTGCCAGCTCCGATCCGTCGTCGCGGCAGATCGTGACGACCTCCAACAGTTCTGCGTCCCGGGCCGGTCCCAGGTATAGACGGGTGTCGTCATCTTGTTGGTCCATGGCCATTGCGTGACTCGTCGCGTGCTCGATGTCATCGTCGGATACCCCGTGCTTCCGTGCCGGCGGATGGATCCGTATGGGAGAATTGTAATACGAAACCACAGGCTCAACGGACCCGGGCAGCCGACGCTTGCTGGATGCTGATCATTGTCTGCACCTTACGGCCCGTCTCAGACGGACCCTCGTGAACCGGTCTTGAGCGGACTCCACTCCACGGCTCCGAATACGATCTCTCTCTCTCTCTCTCTCTCTCCCCCCCCCCCCCCCCCCGACTCTCGCTGACGGCCGGCGGGCGGCGGCGATGACCATCTGGCGTTGACGCCGGACCCAAGACCAGCGACAATCGGAGCGGATGTCAAACCCCGACCGCCTGACGGGCCTGGACTCGGCCTTTTTGCACCTCGAGGATCATGGGTCGGCGCACATGCACGTGGCGTCGGTGATGGTGTTCGAGGGGCAGGCGCCCGATTACGAGCAGTTCGTCGAGCACATCCTCTCGCGGCTGCATCTGGTGCCGCGCTATCGCCAGCGGTTGGCGTTCGTGCCGCTCGGCCAGGGCAGGCCGGTGTGGGCGGACGACCCGCATTTCAACCCCTACTACCACATCCGCCATACCGGGCTTCCGCGCCCGGAAGACGAGACGGAGCTCAAGCAGCTGGCGGGGAGGGTCTTCTCGCTGCGCCTGGACCGCTCCAAGCCGTTGTGGGAGATGTGGCTCGTGCAGCACATGGCGGGCGAGCGGTTTGCGGTGATCGCGAAGACCCACCATGCGCTGGTGGACGGGATCTCGGGCGTTGACATCACGACCGTGCTGTTCGACGCGGCGGTCGAGCCGCTGCGCGCGGCGCGGGCGCCGGTGCCGTGGGTGGCGCGCCCGCTGCCGGGGCCGGCGAAGCTGCTGGCGGACGCGCTGCTGGAGCGCTCGACTGTGCCGGGCGAGATGATCCGCGGCGCCCGCGCCGTACTGCGCACTCCCCGCAAAGCGCTGGCCGGCGTGCGGGATGCTCTCGTCGGGGTCGGACAGACCACGCTCGCCGGCATAAACGCGCCCGCCCCGCCGAGCCCGTTCAACGTGGACATCACCGCCCACAGGCGGTACACGTGGGTGGACGCGGATCTCGCGCAGTTCAAGGCGATCAAGGATTCGTTGGGGGGCACGCTCAACGATGTGGTGCTGGCGGTGGTGAGCCTCGCGCTCGGACGTCACATGCGCGCGCAGGGCCACGACACCGAGGGGTTGGTGCTGAAGGCGATGGTGCCCGTGTCGGTGCGCGCCGACGTTGAGCGCGGCGCGCTCGGGAACAAGGTGGCGGCGATGTGGGCGCCGCTGCCGGTGGGCATCGCGGACCCCGCGGAGTGCCTCGAGCAGGTGCGGTTGGAGATGGACGGTCTCAAGCATTCCGGGCAGGCGGTGGGCGCGGAGGTGCTGACGAACCTCGCGGGCTTCGCTCCCCCGACGATCCTCAGTCAGGCGGCTCGGCTGCAGGCGCGCCAGCGCTTCTTCAATCTCGTGGTGACGAACGTTCCCGGCCCGCAGTTCCCGCTGTATTTGCTGGGGCGGCGTTTGAAGGCGCTGTATCCGGTGGTGCCGCTCGCGAAGCGCCAGGCGCTGGGAATCGCGGTGATGAGCTATGACGGGCATCTCGGGTTCGGGTTGATCGCCGACTACGACGCGGTGCCGGAGCTCGAGACGATCGCGGACGAGCTCGAGCGCTCGATCGCGGCGCTGGCGAAGGCCGCCGCCGGGGTGGGCGGGCATCCCCGGAGCGTTCGTCGCACGCGTGCGGCGGCGGCAGCGCGGAAGTGACCAACGCGGGCTTCGCCGGCGCCCGGGGCAGACCACAGGCGCGTCGAAGTGGGCGGCTGTGAGCGCGGCGTTGAGGCTGGCGCTGTGCCAGATGAACCCGACGGTGGGCGATTTGGGCGGCAACGCCGAGAGGATCCGGGCGGGCATCGACGCCGCGAAGGATGCGGGCGCGCAGCTCGTGCTGTTTGGAGAGCTCGCGCTGAGCGGCTACCCGCCTGAGGATCTGCTGCTGCGCGAGCACTTCCTCACCGACACCGGCGCGGCGCTGCACGAGCTCGCGGGCGCCGCGGAGGGGATCGTGGCGATCGTGGGCTTCCCCGAGCGCATCCCGGGGGCGTTGCGCAGGCCGGCGGTGGGCTCGCCGGGACCGGTGGTTACCGTCGTGCACAACGCCGCCGCGGTGCTCGCGGGCGGGGCGGTGGAGAGCGTGTATCGCAAGGTGCACCTCCCCAATTACGGGGTGTTCGACGAGCAGCGTTACTTCAAGTCCGGCGAGTCGAGCGGGACGGTGGTCGAGGTGGGCGGGCACAGGGTGGGCGTGACGGTGTGCGAGGATTTGTGGGTCACGGGCGATCCGGCCTGGGCGGAGGCGCAGGCGGGGGCGAGCTTGATCGTGAACATCTCCGCCTCGCCCTACCACGCGGGCAAGGGCTTGGAGCGCGAGCGGCTGTTCGGGGAGCGTGCGCGCGAGACGGGCGCTCACATCGCCTTCTGCGCGCTGGTGGGGGGCCAGGACGAGCTCGTGTTCGACGGGCATTCCTTCGTGCTGGCGCCGACGGGTGAGACGATCGGACGTGCCGCGCAATTCCAGGAGGACATGCTGGTTTGCGATTTGACTCTTGATTTTGGGGGGGATGGGGGGCGTTCCGCTGTCTCGTCCGCGCCTGCGCCGTCGAGGCCGCGCAGCCCGATGGAGATGACCACAGAGCCCGGCGCACCCCTGCGCAGCCCGATGGCCACAACCACAACACCCGGCGCGCGCCTGCGCGCGCCGATCCTCTCGGTGGAGCAGGAGGTGTACGAGGCGCTGGGGCTCGGTTTGCGCGACTACGTGCGCAAGAACGGCTTCGATCAGGTGGTGTTGGGGCTCTCCGGGGGAATCGACTCGGCGCTCGTGGCGTGTTTGGCGGTGGACGCGCTGGGGTCAGAGCGGGTGAACGTGGCGATCATGCCCTCGCGGTACTCCTCGCAGGGAACGCGGGACGACGCGCACGAGCTCGCGCGGGCGCTCGGGGTGCGTACGCACGAGCTGCCGATCGAGCCGGCGATGGAGGCGTATCTGGAAACGTTGAGCGCGGACTTCGCGGGGCTCGAGCCGGACATAACCGAGGAGAACCTGCAGGCGCGCGTGCGGGGCAATCTGTTGATGGCGCTGTCGAACAAGTTCGGGTGGCTGGTGCTGACGACCGGCAACAAGTCGGAGATGTCGGTGGGATATACGACGCTGTACGGCGACCTGGCGGGGGGGTTCGCGGTGATAAAGGACGTGCCCAAGACGCTCGTGTATAGGCTCGCGCGCTGGCGCAACGAGCCGGCGGCGGCGGCGATCCACGGCGGTGGGGAGCCGGTGGGCGCGATTTACGCTCAAGACGAGCCGGCGGCGGGGACCGTGGGACATGAGCCGGCGAGGGCGGCGCGCACGCGCGTGATGGCTCCGATTCCCTCGTCGATCGTCGAGCGTCCCCCCTCCGCGGAGCTGCGCAAGGATCAGGTGGACCAGGACTCGCTGCCCCCGTATGACGTGCTCGACCGCATCTTGCACGGCTACATCGAGCTCGACCGCAGCCGCGAGCAGCTGATCGCCGAAGGGTTGCCGGCGGCCGACGTGGAGCGCGCGACGCGGTTGGTGGACCTCGCCGAGTACAAGCGCCGTCAGGCGCCGCCGGGCATCAAGATCACCGAGCGGGCGTTCGGGCGCGATAGGCGCATGCCGATCACCAATGCGTATCGAGGTTGAGGCCCGCGGCGCCGTTACTCTGCCTGGCGTGACAGGCACCGCTTTCCTCCGTCGCTCTCGCCGTCGCGCGTGGCTCGGCGCGGCGCTCCCGCTGTGCGCGCTCGCGGTGGGCTCCTGCGGCGACACCCTCCAGGATCAGCCGATCGGCCCCGCGCCGCTGGAGAGCGTGATCGTGAAGAGCCGTTTCCCGGTGTACTGGCTCGGCATGAGGTTCGAAGGGATGCGGATCACGGGTGTGACGATCGACCCGGGCGGGGCGGTGACGATCCGCTACGGCGACTGCCTGGTGGGCGGTCAGTACACGTGCGTGACGCCGCTCGCGGTGGTGAGCTCGCCGGACAACAGCTTCGTGGCCGGGGGCTCCACCGCGAGCCGGCCGCTGCAGATCAGAGGCGTCGCGGCGAGCTCCGCGCAGGGCGGCGCGACGCTCGCGATCCCGACGGGGGGCGTGGTGGTGAGCGTGCACGCCGAGCGTGCCGCGCTGGCGATGAGCGCAGCCGTGACGATGGCGCCCGTGAACAAGGTGGGCCTGCCGTTGCAGCCGCTCCCCGCGGCCGTGCCGGACACGGGCTTCGACCGCGTGCCGCTCCCGAGCGAGATCCCACCGGGCGCGAGCATCCCACGCCCGCACGGCGCCTAGCCTGGGTCAGCTCTGCAGCGGGCGTACGGCGATCGTCATGCGCGTGAGCGCGCAGGTGCGGTCATGGTCGTCGGTGAACGTGACGTCCCACAGCCAGGTGGTGCGCCCACGGTGGATGCGCTTGGCGTGCGCGTGCACGGTTCCCTCGGTGACCGGTCGCAGGAAGCTCGTGTGGTTGGACATCCCCATCGCCACGTTGCCTTCCTCCAGCACGGTCATGCCGGTGGCGATCGAGGCGATGCTCTCGGCTATCGAGGCGTATACGCCGCCGTGCAGGAGTCCCACCGGCTGCTTGAGCTCGTCGCGTACCGCCACGCGGGCGCGCACCTCTGATTCGGAGATCTCCAGGAGCTCGAGTCCATACAGGCGCTCGAAGCCCGGCATGGCATCGTTGATCTCCCCTACGGGTGGCATGCCCATCGGCGCGCCACGATAGCCTAAGCGGTGTCGCGGGCGTCCGGCAGGACGCGACGGGCGACTCTGGACATGACCGACTTGCACCGACTTCCACCCGACCAGCGCGCCGTGCTGTCGCTCGTGCTCGAGCGCGGCAAGAGCTACGTCGAGGTGGCCGAGATGCTCTCGATACCCGAGAGCGTGGTGCGCGACCGCGCTCACGGCGCGCTCGACGCGCTCGCGAACGATCCCGCGCGCCCGCGCGTCTCGCGCCCGCGGGCGCCCGCGCGGGCACGCGCGGCGACGCCGGGGGCGACGGACGCCGCGGCGGGCGAATCGAGGCCGCGGCCGCCGCTCGCCGGCCACACGCGCGCGGCGGGCTCGCCGGCGAGCTCGCGGCTGGGCGGCGCGCTGCTGCTCGGCGGGATCGTGGCGGCGATCGTGGTCGCCGTGATACTCCTCTCGGGCGGCGGCGGCGGGAAAAGCGTCGAGCGCCCGCTCCTCCACCCCCACCTCGACCGCGGCCACCCGATCGACGTCGCCGACGTCGAGCGCCGCCAAGACGCACATCGACAAGAAGCTCACGCTCGCCCCGGTCGAACCGGCGCTCAAAGCCGGCGGCGAAGCGTACGTGCTCTCGGAGGGCAGCCGGCGGGCGTTCTACGTCGCCGCGCAGGGCCTCCCGCCCCCTCGCGGCTTCTTCTACGCCGTGTGGCTGTACAACTCGCCGTCGAGCTCGGCGCCGCTCGGACGCGTTCCCGACCGTGGGCTCCAACGGGCGCATGGAAGGCGGCGGCCCGCTGCCCTCGAACGCGCGCGACTACGCCAAGCTGATCGTCACGCGCGAGACGAGCACCCACACGGCGCGACCCCGGCGAAATCGTGCTGAGCGGCGCCTTCGCGCTGCGCTGAGCACATTCCTCCGGTCCTCATCGACGGGCCGCCGCAGGCGGACCGTCAGGACCTACGTCAGGGCAGCAACTTTCCGGGGTTCATGATCCCCGCCGGGTCGAGCTCGGCCTTCAGCGCGCGCAGCGCGCGCAACCCCCTCGCGGCCGATCTCACTCTCCATCCAGGGCGCGTGATCGCGCCCGACGGCGTGGTGGTGGGTGATCGTGCCGCCTCCCTCGACTATCGCGGCGCTCGCCGCCGCCTTCACGGCCCGCCACTGCGCAAGCTCCTCTCCTCCTCGAGCCGGCGCGCGAGGAACGTGAAGTACAGCGAGGCGCCCGTCTCGTACAGGTGCGACACGTGGCACATGACGAGCCCGGGCGTGCCGCACGCGCGCAGCGCCTGCGCGATCGCCTCGCCCACGCGCCGGTGCAGCGCCCGCAGGTTCGACCAGAGCGTGGCGGTCTCAAGCGTCTCCACCATCACGCCGTGGGTGAGCAGCTCGTCGCGCAGGTATGGAGCGGAGAAGCGCGAGCGCAGCCACGCCTCCGCGGGCGAGCGCCCGACGGGCAGACCGCGGTTGCGGCGCACGATCGCATGCGCGCGGTCGCGACGCTCGCGCGCCTCCTGCGGCTCGCCCTCGAAGCCGAAGACCGCAAGGCACCCGTTCCCATAGCCCCGCGCTCCGAGATATGCGCGCCCGAGCCGTCCCTTCGCTCCGCCCGAGCCTGCCAGGGCGAGCGACATGCGCGTCTCGGGCTCGTCGGAGAGCCGCGCGAGGTCGGGCGCCGCGTGGCGCTGGACGAGCTCCCGCAGCGCCCGCGCGCCGGCGGCGAAGTCCTCGAAGAACACCCCTTCGGAGATCCGCTCGGCCGGCGCGCGGCGGACCCGCAGCGACAGCTCGTCGATCACGCCGAGCGTGCCCTCCGAGCCGACCACCAGTTCCCGCATGCTCGGGCCGGCCGCGCTCGCGGGCAGCGCCGCGAGCTCCACCTCGCCGGCGGGCGCGCACATGCGCAGGCCCTGCACCATCCGCTCGAAGCGCCCGTAGCCCGTCGACGCCTGCCCGGCCGAGCGGGTGGCGGCGCAGCCGCCGAGCGAGACGTACTCGAAGGACTGCGGGAAGTGGCCGAGCGTGAGCCCTCTGGCGGCGAGCCGTCGCTCGAGCTCGAGCGCCCGCGCGCCGGCCTGGACCGTTACGACGAGCGAGCTCTCGTCGAGCCCCACCACGCTCGCCATGCGGCCCATGTCGAGCGCCACCACCGCGTCGTGGGCGCCGCGCAGAGGCTCCACCCCGCCGACCACGCTCGTGCCGCCGCCGAACGGCACCACCGCCAGCGACAGCCGCCCGCAGGCCGACAGCAGCCCGCGAAGCTGCTCGCGCGTGGAGGGGTGGAGCACCGCGTCGGGAGCGCCCTCGGGCGTGCCTGCGCGCAGGCGCACGAGGTCGGGGTAGCCCTTGCCGGCGGCGTGCGCCACCCGTTCGCCATGGTCGTCGCGCACGTGCTCGGAGCCGGCGACCTCGCGCAGCGCCGCCAGCGCCGTGGCGGAGATCGCGGGTGAGGGCAGGCGCACGTTCTCGAGCGCCACGGGCGGGCGCGGCTCGGCGGCAACGCCCACCGTGTCGCGCAGGAAGCTCAGCGCGTGCGCGGGCAGGCCCGGAGGGTGCTCGGGGTCGCCCCACCCCCACCAGCGCATTTGGTGTCCCGACACTATTGGACGTCCGTCATGGAGGGCTGACTGAAGATAAAGGAGGGGAGATCAATATATATTTTGTGCGATTTTACCATTATAGATACATGATGTATATACTATCGCAAAATTTCAAAATAGAACGTTCCACATCTCCCCCTTTAGGTTCCTCCGAACAACACTCTGAGCCTTCGAGGAGCCCATACCAAGCCTCTAGGACCGCGCGCCCACGATCCGCTCAAGCCCGTCGAGCGCCTCGTCGATCGTGGAGGCCGCCGCGCGGCGCACCAGATAGCCGCCGAGACGGGCGAGGAAGCCGTGCGTGGTCTGGCGCATCTCGATCGTCACCTCGGTGAGCGGCCCCTCGCCGCCGTGGCCGTCGGCGATGCTCATCTCCGTCTCCGCGCTGCTCAGCACGCGCGCGAACGGGGTGTTCTCGATCTGCTGAGACCACACGATCCGCCACGGCCCCGGGGCCTCCCCCAGCTTGAAGTCGGCGCGCACCGTTTTCCCCCGTGGGCTCATCAGCACCTCGGTGAAGGCGTCGTCCCCCACCGCCTCCACCCTGCTCACCCGTGGCCACCAGCGCGGCAGGTGATGCGGATCGCCGAGCACCCCCCACACCTCCTCGGGCGAAGCGGCGATCGTGCGGGTGCGACGCGCGGTGAGCACGGGGCCAGCTTACGCCCCGGCCGGCGCTGAGTGGTCGACCTGTGGATGCTGGCCGATCCCGGACGATCGGTCGCCGCAACCGATTGGAGATCGGAGGGATCTCCAATCGGCCAGCGGAGGCGTACTTGTCGTACGTCGAGCATCGGGGGTGGCGGCTGGCGCCGCCGGCACCGCCGGCGAAGTCGGTGGTGGGCCGCGCTACCTGACTATCTTGCGCAGGTCGCGCACCAGCAGCAGATGCTTCAGGTGGGTGGTGACCGCCGCGAGGTTCTCGAGCGCCTCGACCGCGTCCTTGCGCCGCTCGGGGTTACGCGAGCGAAGCGCGGGCGCGAGGATCTGCTGCAGGAGGCTCGCCTCGCGGTCGGCCGAGGAGCGGAACACGCGCAGGTTGCGCCCGGCGACGCCGTAGCGGGCGAGCTCGGACACGGCGCTCACGATCTCACGCTCGGTCTCGTCGAAGTAGCGCACCCCGCTGCGCATCTCGCCTTTCACCACGCCGTACTCTTCGAGCTCGCGCACGAGCTTGGCCTCGGCGCCGGTCTCCTCGATCACGTCTTCGAGCGAGTAGAGCGCGCCCGAGCCCTCGCGCACGCTCATGCTCGTGCGCCACACGCGCTTGCCGCCCTCGTGCGCCGGGCGCGGCACCTCCGCGTCATCGGAGCGTCCCGCCGCGAGCTCCTGGCGGATCACCCTGAGCGGCAGGAACTCGTCGCGCTGCATACGCAGGATCGTGCGCAGGCGCGCCACCTCGTTCTGGGTATAGAGCCGGTACCCGCCGGGGGTGCGCCGCGGCGTGAGCAGCTTCTGGTCCTCGAGGTAGCGGATCTTCGAGATCGAGATGTCGGGGAACTCCTGCACGAGCGCCTTGCACACCGCGCCGATCGTGAGCGACTTCTGGCGCGCGCCCGCGCCGTCGGGCATCGCGGGCGGATCGGACTCGGCGACGTCCACGTCGGCCTGGCGCGGCTGGGCTTGCGGGACCGTCGCCATCAGCGCGTCGGGGGCGGAGTTTGGGAGAGCGTCGCCATCAGCGCACGTGATAGGTGAGCTTGTACTTGCCGATCTGCACCTCGTCGCCCTCCTCCAGGCGCTGAGACTCGATCCGCGAGCGGTTCACGTACGTGCCGTTGAGCGACCCGCAGTCGTCGAGGTACCAGTTCTCGCCGCGACGCACCAGCAGCGCGTGGTCGCGGGAGACGGTGACGTCATCGAGGAACACGTCGCAGTCGGGGCGCCGGCCGATCGTCATGCGTTCGCGGTCCACGGCGAAGCTCTCCCCGGCCCTTCCTCCGCCGGCCCTGATCACAAGCGCCGGGCCGTGTGCTGTGACCTGCTCGAGCTCCGCCGGCACGAGCTCGCCCGTCTCGTCGATCCTGTAGGTGGCGGTCACCGGCTCGCCCGCGGGACCCTCGCCACGCGGCAGCGGCGCGCCGCAGCGCTGGCAGTAGTTGGCGCCCTCGTCGTTGACGAAACCGCACTCCGAGCAGTGCAGGGCCACCGTCAGGCCTCGTCGGTCGAGGCTCCGCCCGCGCGGCCCGAGAGGATCTCGGTGAGCCGCTGCACGTCGTCGCCGGAGATGGCGGCCTCGCCGCCCTGGTGCTTGCCGCGCAGGCGGCTCACGAGCTCGGCGCGCAGGATGTCGATCTTGCCGTGCAGTATGCGCCGCTTGTAGGAGATCTCCATCTCTTCCTCGGTGAGCTCGCGGATCACCTCTTTGAGCTCGCTGTCGCTCATCGAGCCAAGATCGGGGAAAGTGTCCATCGCGGTCGATCTCCTCTTGCGCAAGGATTCAAGGGCAGGGAACTGCCGGTGCTGCCATGCTGCCGTTCGAGTATAGACCAAAAGGTGAAGTAGAGCTTGAGAGTGTTGGGACATAGATCCAGAGCGCGTCTTCGGGCGGTCGGCACGTCTTTCTCCGGACGCGCTCCCACGCGCGCGCAGGCCGTAGCGCTCGCCCTGATCGTCTTGGCCGTCGTGGCGGGCGGGATCGCGCGGGGGGCGGCGATCGGCTCCAACACACACCTCTCGGCCGACGAGAACGGTTACGTGGGCAACGCCAACCGGATGCTCGCGGGCGAACGCTACGCGACGTTCAAGTGGCCGCCCGGCACATCGGTCGCGTTCGCGCTGGCCACCAGGCTCTCCGGCCGGCACTCGCTGCGCCTGGCCATGCACGCGAGCGGTCCAGCCCAGTACATGCAGCTCGCGATCGGGCTTCTCGCCCTGATGCTGGTGGCGGCGCTCGCGTGGAGCCTCGCGGGAGCGTGGGCAGCGGTGATCGCCACGGCGCTGGTGGCCGGCTACGTGCCGCTCGTGGTGGCCACGCGCACGTTCCTGAGCGAGCCGCTCGGCGCGCTCGTGCTGGTGGCGGCGCTCGCCGCGGCCGTGCTCGCGCGCTCGCGCTTCGGCGAGCGCCGCGAGCTGCCGGCGATCGCCGGCGCAGGGGTGGTGGGCGGGCTCGCCTGC
Source organism: uncultured Solirubrobacterales bacterium (assembly GCA_963729925.1). Taxonomy (GTDB): domain Bacteria; phylum Actinomycetota; class Thermoleophilia; order Solirubrobacterales; family Solirubrobacteraceae; genus Palsa-744. Next base: position 53,673 of record CAVSPS010000012.1, read on the forward strand.
CTCACGCGCGGCGATTTGGCGGTCGGCATGGGCGTGATCGCGCTCGCGCTCGCGCTCGCCGGGAGACCGAGCCGGCGCACCGGCCTGCTGCGGGGGGGCGTGTATCTGGGCGCGCTGCTGCTCACGCTCTCGCCCTGGCTGGCCTACGCGTCGGCGACGGAGGGCCACTTCGTGCCGATCACCACCTCGGGGCCACACGCCTTCTTCATCGGCACCTACCTGCCGGGCAGGGGGCTGCTGGTGCCCACCGAGGAGCAGCTGGCGCCCGAAGTGTGCCGCCATTTTCCAGAGGACTGCGGACGCTACTGGCAGCACAGCGCCGCCCCCGTGTTCCGCCTGATCGAAGCGCGCCATCCGGGCCTCTCGGGGGACGCGGCGGTGAACAGGGAAAACCTCGAGAACATCCGCAGGTACGCGCTCGGCAGACCGGCCGCCTTCGCCTCGATGCTGTGGAGCAAGTTTCAGAAGATGTGGACGAACGTGTGGAGCGGCGGCAACGGCACCTACCACCCCGACACGAGCCAGACCCAGCACACGATCTACCTCGTGCTCGCCTGGATCGGGCTGCTCGCGGGCGTGACGCTCACGCGTCGCTTCGCGCTAGTTACGAGCGCCGCCGTGCTGCTCTCGATAGCGGCGCTTGCCACCCTCTTCAACGACCAGCCGCGCTACAACGTCAGCCTGATGGCGCTGCTGCTCTGCTTGGGCACGGTCGGGGCGTGGCTGGCGGGCGAGCGGCTCATCGCCCTGTGGCGCGAGCGCGGGGCCGGACGCGCGGCAGGGGGCGCCCCGAGCGTACCCGCGGCGCGTTAGCCACGGGCGCGAGCGCGCGGCTATGCGCGCGCCGAAGACACCCGTGGCGCGTCAGCCGGCGCGAGCGCGCAGCTGGGCGCGCCCCGAGCGCACATACAGCGCGCTGGCCGACAGGGCGAGCGCCAGCCCGACGTAGAGGAGCGCTTCGGCGAAGCCCCCCAGGCCGGTCATCGCGAAGAACAGGGCGCCCATCAGCGGCGCCACCGACACGCGCCCGGGCCAGTTGATGCGCAGTTCCACACCGTGCTTCAGGCCGTAGCGGGCCAGCGCCACCATCGAGATCTCGCGAGCCGCGAGCAGCGCGAGCGCCCAGCGCGGGAGCAGGTCGAAGCGCCAGCACACCACCACGCCGCTGACCACCAGCAGGCGGTCGGTGACCGGGTCCATGAGCGCGCCCAGGCGGCTGTACTGGCGGGTCACGCGCGCGGCCACCCCGTCGACGTAGTCGCCCCAGCCGATCGCCGCGAACAGCGTCGCCGCGAGCGCGTCCACGCCGTCCGCACTCGAGAGCCCCACCACCAGGAACACGGGGATCAGCGCGAGCCTGGCGAAGCCGATCGCGTTGGGGATCGTCCACGGGCGCAGCGGCTGGCCCACGAGCGTCTGCGGCGGCGGCGGGCCCGAGCGGTCGAGCCCGAGCAGGCGGGGAATGCTCAGGGTTCGGGCCATGACGAGAGGCGTAGGACGAGGTGCGCCCCGAGTCGATCCCATCCGGCGCTCACGGCGCGCTTGCGCACAGCTCGTCGAGCGCTCCCGTCAGCGCCTGCGGCTCGCCGCCCAGCGGCAGGCCGGGGGCTTCCCGGCGCCCGCGCCGTAGCTGAACCTCCACCTCGCCGGACTCCAGGCTTCGCCGCCCCACGGTGAGGCGCACGGGGCAGCCGAGCAACTCGGCGTCGGCGAACTTCTCCCCCGGTCCCGCGTCGCGATCGTCATACAGCACCTCGACGCCGGCGGCGAGCAGCGTCTCGTACAGCCCCTCGGCCGCGTCGCGCTCGGGCGTGCCCGCGCGGCCGACCGCCACGAGGTGCACCCCAAATGGGGCGAGCGCCGCCGGCCAGGAGATGCCGTGCTCGTCGGCGAACTGCTCCACCGCGGCGGCCACCACGCGCGCCGGGCCGATCCCGTAGGAGCCCATCCAGATCGGCAGCTCGGCGCCGTGCTCGTCCAAATAGGTCGCGCCGAGCGGCTCGGAGTAGCGCGTGCCGAGCTTGAAGATGTTGCCGATCTCGATCGCCGGCTCGATCGTCAGCGGCCTGCCGTCGCGCGTCCAGGTTTCCTCGTCGGTGCCCTCCCCGAGGTGCCGTACGTGCGGGTCGTGGCGCGCGACCTCGACGTTGGCGGCGTAGCCCTCGCCCAGCACGACCCGGTCCTCGCCGGCCGGGCAGGGCGCCATGTACTCGTGGGCGCCCAGGCCGCCCATCATGCCGACGTCGGACTCGACGCGGTAGAAGCGCAACCCGGTGCGCTCCATGATGCGGTCGTAGGCGCCGACGTGCAGCGCGTAGCGCTGCTCCAGTCCCGCCCGGTCGCGGTCGAAGCTGTAGGAGTCCTTCATCACGAACTCGCGCGTGCGCAGCACCCCGGCGCGCGGGCGCGGCTCGTCGCGCTCCTTGACCTGGAAGTGGTAGAGGATCAGCGGCAGGTCGCGGTAGGAGTCGATCGTCTGGGCGGCGTGAAAGGTGACCGCCTCCTCGTGGGTCATCGCGAGCACGAGCTCCGAGCCCTTGCGGTCTGTGAGCTTGAACAGCTCCTCGATGTCCAAGCGCCCCGTCTTGCGCCACGGCTCGGCGGGCTGCAGCACCGGCATCAGCATCTCCTGTCCGCCGATCGCGTCGATCTCCTCGCGGATGATCTGGGCGACCCGCTGGTGCACGCGCCAGCCGGCGGGCAGCCACGTCCACATGCCCGCGCCCATCTGGCGGATCAGCCCGGCGCGCACCATCAGCTTGTGCGAGATCGCCTCCGCGTCGGCGGGGGCCTGCTTCTCCGTGGGCAGCAGATACTCGGTCAGTCGGGTCATGGTCGGCGACATCCTATGCTGCGTTCCCAGCAACCGTCCACCACACAAGGAGCTCCGATGGCCTACTCCGTACCGCCGCTTCCCTACGCGTATGACGCGCTCGAGCCGCACATCGACAAGCTGACGATGGAAATCCATCACGACAAGCACCATCAGGCCTACGTGGACAAGGCCAACGCCGCGCTCGCGGGCACGCCGCTTGAGAACGCCTCCGTCGAGGATGTGCTGAAGGACCTCGCCGCAGGTGCCCGAGGACAAGCGCACCGCGGTGCGCAACAACGGCGGCGGCCACTACAACCACTCGCTCTTCTGGGAGTCGATGTCTCCGAACGGCGGCGGCGAGCCCTCGGGCGCGCTGGGCGAGGCGATCGCCTCCACCTTCGGCTCCTTCGCGGACTTCCAGGCCAAGCTCAAGGAAGCCGGCGTCAACCAGTTCGGCTCGGGCTGGTCGTGGCTCGTGCACGACGGCTCGGGCCTCGCCGTGGTGGGCACGCCCAACCAGGACAACCCGATCTCCGCCGGCTCCACCCCGCTGCTCGGCGTGGACGTGTGGGAGCACGCCTACTACCTGCGCTACCAGAACCGCCGCCCCGACTACCTCGACGCGTGGTGGAACACGGTCGACTGGGCGAAGGTGGCGGAGCGCTTCAGCGCCGTGTGAGGCGCCATCGCCGACCGACGGGTCGGCGCGCGTCGACGCGCTCGGGCGCGCCATGTCACCCGCCCGCGCGCGCGGGTCAGGCGGCTGAAGCATCGACCCGGCACGGCGTCGGCCTCGTCGTTTCCTGCGTCGGCCGCCGCGGCCTCCAGCGCCGGCCGTTTCTGCTCCGGCGTCATGGCGGTCGAGTCCTCGTTGGCGGCGAGCCACTCGCGCGCCTCCGCGGCCTCGCGCTCGTCGCGCTCGACGGTCTTGCCGGCGGCGTAGTAGCGGTCGATCTCCTTGAACAGCTCGTCCACGAGCTGGTCGGTGGGCACCTTCTTCAGCGGCTCGCCCTTCGAGTAGATCATCCCCATGTCCTTGGCCCCCGTGATGCCGAAGTCGGCGTGGCGGGCCTCGCCGATGCCGTTGACCGCGCAGCCCAGCACCGACACCTCGATCGGGTCCTCGTAGGCTTCCAAGCGCCGCTCCACTTCGGCCACGACCGTGTCCATGTCGAACTGCAGCCGCCCGCACGTGGGGCACGCGATCAGCACCGGCCCGCGCTCGCGCAGCTTGAGCGCCTTGAGGATCTCCCACGCCACCTTCACCTCCTCCTCGGCATGGAAGGTGGACAGTGAGATCCTGATCGTGTCGCCGATCCCGTCCGCGAGCAGGGTCCCCAGGCCCACCGCCGACTTCAGCGAGCCCGACCACTTCGTCCCCGCCTCGGTCACCCCCAGATGCAATGGATAGGGGATCCTTTGGGCGAGCATCCGGTTGGACGAGATCGTGGCGGGCACCGATGTCGACTTCATCGAAACCTTGAAATTGGAGAACTGCGAGGCGCTCCATCAGTTGCACCGTCTCGAGCGCCGCCGTCACCAGGGCCTCCACCGGGTTCTCGTACTCGAGGTCCCTCAGATGCTTGGGCAACGAACCCGAGTTGACCCCCACCCGCAGAGGGGTGTCGTGGCGCTTGGCGAGGGCAATCACCTCCGCCACCTTCTCGGGCCCGCCGATGTTGCCGGGGTTGAGCCTCACGCAGTGCGCTCCCGCCTCGATCGCCTTCAGGGCGAGCGTGTGGTTGAAGTGGATGTCCGCGATCACCGGGATCGGCGACTCCACGACGATCCGCTTCAGCGCCTCGGCGTCCTGCTCGCGGGGCACCGCCACCCGCACGATGTCGGCGCCCGCCTCGGCCACCTTGTGGATCTGATCCATCGTGGCCGCCACGTTGGCGGTCTCGGTCTTGGTCATCGTCTGCACCGCCACGGGCGCCCCGCCGCCGATGGGGACGGGGCCGACGTGGATCTGACGCTCGGAGGACATAGGCTGATTCTACGATGCCCCTCCCCGAGGACGTGTACGCCACCGCCCGCGGTCCCTTCGCGCGCGTGGCCTCTCCCCTGGCGGCGCGCGCGCGGCGCCGCCGCCACGAGCGCTTCTTCGCGCTCGCCGGCCTTCCGCCCGGGGGGCGCGTGCTCGACGTGGGCTGCGGCGCGACTCGGCCTGCGCGCGCTGGCGCCCGAGCTGGACATCACCGGTGTGGACCTCGCCGACCAGCCTCGTTATCCGGGGCCGTTCATCCGCGCCGACGCGGCCGCGCGGCCTGCCGTTCTCAGACGGCGAGTTCGACCTCGTGTACTGCTCGAGCGTGATCGAGCACGTGCCCCCCGACCGCCGCGCGGCGTTCGCGGCCGAGGTGCGCCGCGTGGGGCGCGGCTGGTTCGTGCAGACGCCCGCCCGCTCCTTCCCGATCGAGCCCCACTCGCTGCTGCCGGGCGCCCACTGGCTGCCGGTGCGCCTGCGCAGGCCCTATTGGCGCCTCGGCGCGGCGGGCTCCTGGGAGGACATCCCGCTGCTCTCGCGCCGCGAGATGGAGTCTCTGTTCGGCCCGGCCCTGCCCGAGCGGGTGGGGCCGCTGGTCAAGAGCTGGGTGTGTGCGCGTGCGTGCGCGCATGCGCCCGCGCGCGGGGGGTCACCCGCCGAGACCACAACCGCCGACACTCCAACCGCCGGCGCCCCACCCGCCGAGCCCTCAGCCGCCGAGGCGGCCGATGTCGTTGCTGAAGCCGCTCACGACGAGGAACAGCAGCAGGGCGATGCCGACCGAGCTGAAGCGCCACATGGCGATCAGTGACACGCGCCGCCCGCGCAGCTTCTCGGCGGCCGCCCACAACACGTGCCCGCCGTCGAGCGGGAGGAACGGCAGCAGGTTGAGCACCGCCAGGACGAGCGACACGTAGCCGATCACTACGAGCGCCTTGCCCGGGCCCGCGGCGACCGCCTGCTCGGTGACCTGGCTGATGCCCACGATGCTGTGACCTGCTTGCGCTGCTTGGCGCTCGTGAGAGCTTTCGCGAGACCGTTGAACGTCTGCGGTGGTCATCGCCCACATCTCGCGCACCGACGCGCCGGCGGCGGCGAGCGCGCCGAACGATCTCGCGCGGGAGCGGCGAACTGGAAGCCGAGCAGCATGCGCTTGCGCTTCCTTGGCGTTGTAGCGCGGCAGGATCGAGAGGTTCACGCAGCCGCCCGGCACCTGCGCACCGTCAGAGCGCACCGGCGTCCGCGCCGCGGCAGCCCTCGACGGCGACGCCCGGCGCAGCGGTGCGAGGAGATCGCCTCGCACGGCGCACGTCGCGCGTCGACCGTGCGTCCATCCATCGTCACGATCCGATCGCCGGGGCGCAGCACCGCCGCTGGCCGGCATGCCCTGCGCGACGGCGCCCACGGCGGTCGTGGCCGGCCTCAGCGTGCGCACGCCCGGGTTGACCCCTTCGAGCGTGAGCGCCCCGTTCATGCTGCCGGCGAACAGCACCCCCCAGAACAGCACGAACGCGATCAGCAGGTTGACCCCCGGACCCGCGAGGATCACGACGATCCGCTTCCACGGCGCCTGCGTGTAGTAGGCGCGGCTCCGCCACCTCCGGCGGCAAGCTCTCGATCTCCTCCGGGTTCATGCCCGTGATCTTCACGTACCCCCCCGCGGGGATCGCGCCCGACCATGTACTCGGTCTCGCCCCGCTTGATCCCCACGATCTTCGGCGGGAAGAACAGCGAGAAGCGCTCCACCCTCATCCCCACGGCCTTCGCCACGGCGAAGTGGCCCGCCTCGTGCAGGACGATCAGGGCCATGATGCCAAGGATCGCAATCGGCCAGTTCATAGGGTCAGTTTGGCAGGCGCTCGGCGATCAGCCGCCACCAGGCCCGCCTCGCTGCGCCGGCCCTTCCGCAATCGGCTGCTCCGCGCGCGTACGCGCGTACGCGCGCGGGTCAGCCCGATCGGAGCATCACAGCACCATGACCGCGCCCTCCGCCACGCCCGCGCCTCACGATCGGCCTCATAGAGCGACTCGAAAGCCCTCACCGGCGCAGTGCCGAGCGTGTCGAGCGTGCGCTCGATCACCTCGGGAATGGCGAGGAACGGGAGGCGCCCGGCGAGGAAGGCGTGCACGGCGATCTCGTTGGCCGCGTTGAGCACGCAGGGCGCGGTGCCGCCGGCCTGCGCGGCCTCGCGCGCGAGGCGCAGGCATGGGAAGGCGTCGAGGTCGCACCGCCTCGAACGTGAGCGCGCCCACCTGCACGAGGTCGAGCGGGACGATGGGGAGCTCCACGCTCGAGGCGCCGTGCAGGGCGTAGGAGATCGCGATGCGCATGTCGGGCGGTCCCATGTGCGCGAGCATCGCCCCGTCGGCGAGCTGCACGATGCCGTGGATGAGGGATTGGGGGTGCACCACCACGTCGATGCGCTCGTAGGGAGCGCCGAACAGGTGATGGGCCTCCATCAGCTCCAGGCCCTTGTTCATCAGGGTGGCGGAGTCGATCGTGATCTTGCCTCCCATCGCCCAGGTGGGGTGGGCGAGCGCCTGCTCGACGCTCACCTCGGCGAGCTCCTCGCGCGAGCGCCCGCGAAACGGCCCGCCGCTCGCGGTGATCGTGAGGCGCTCCACAGCGCCCGGCGGCTGGCCGGAGAGCAGCTGGTGCAGCGCTGTGTGCTCTGAGTCCACCGGCACGATCTGCGCGCCGGTGGCTTCGGCGAGCGCGACCACGAGCTCGCCCCCCACCACCAGCGACTCCTTGTTGGCGAGCGCGAGATCGATGCCCTCTCCGAGCGTGGCGACGGTGGGACCGAGGCCGGCGGAGCCCACGAGCGCGTTCAGCACCAGCTCGGCGCCCGACTCCACCACCAGCCGCACGAGCCCCTCAGCTCCGCCGAGCACCTCCCCCTCGGGCCACGCTCGCGCGGCGAGCTCCGCGGCCCGCTCGTCGGCGAGCGCGATACGCCGCACGTTGTGAGCGCGGGCCTGCTCGACGAGCGTCTCCCAGGAGCGCTCGGCGGAGAGCCCCACGAGCTCGAGCTCCTCCCCGCCGCGGTCGAGCACGTCGAGCGCCTGCGTGCCGATCGAGCCGGTGGAGCCGAGGATGAGAAGGCGTCTAGGCATTGCCACCTCCATTTTGATCCACGCACCTGGAGGGTCGTGGACCGAGTGGAGCAAGGACGCAGGCCGCGTGGCGTGCTAGGCACGCGAGCGGGCGAGGACGCAGCTCCGCGAAGCGTCCACGGCTCTCCAGGTCAAACATAGGCCAACCAGATGTAGTAGCCGGCCACCGCCGTGAACAGGACCGCGTCGAGGCGGTCGAGCATCCCGCCGTGGGCTCCCAGCAGGGTGCCGGTGTCCTTCGTGCCGGCCTGGCGCTTGACGAACGACTCGAAGAGGTCGCCGATGGGGGCGAACACAGCTACGGCGAGGCCGAGAACGAGCGCGTGGGTTCCCGGCAGCCAGTCCTGGTAGCGGCCGGCGAACCACACGCTGAGCACCGTGAACGCCATTCCGATGAGGAGCCCCTCGACGGTCTTGTTGGGAGAGATTCTCGGCGCGAGAGGGCGCCTACCGAACAGCCGTCCGCCGAGGTAGGCGCCGGTGTCGCCGAGGAATGTGCCCACGAGCACGTCGATCACGATGCCCTCGCCGTGGGGCAGTCCGCGCAAGAGCACCGCGTGGGCGAGCCCGAACCCGATCCAGTAGATGCCGAGCAGCGTGAGCGCCATCCCGCCCACGCTGGGGTGGCGCTGGGAGAGCGTCAACCCGAACAGGACCGGCAGTGCGGCGACCGCCGCGAGCAGCACCTGCGATGGGTGGGTGGGACTTCCATACAACGCCGCCGCCAGCAGCCCTGTGAGCGCGAGGAAACCGGCGAGGCGCACGGGGTTGGCGCGCTCGTACATGCCGTAGAGCTCGTGCATGCAGATGAACCCGAGCACGAGCACGCCCGCGGTGAAGACGAGACCGCCCTCGATCACCAGGAACAGCGCGAGCGCGATGAGGGGCAGCGCGAACAGCACCCGCGAGCCGAGGTCCGAGCCGCCGGCGCGAGATGCGAAGGCGGAACGCGACGCTAGGGCGGCACGGGAGACGGGGCGCGGATCGGCCATGTCAGCGGCCGCCGAAGCGACGACGACGCTCGGAGAACTCGGCGAGCGACTCTTCGAGCGCCTCGCGCGAGAAGTCGGGCCACAGCTCATCGCGAAAGATGAGCTCAGAGTAGGCGGACTGCCACAGCAGGTAGTTGGACAGGCGGCGCTCGCCGCTCGTGCGGATGATGAGGTCCGGGTCGTGCATCTCGGGGGCGTAGAGAAGCTTGCGGAAGTCCTCCTCGCCGCCACCTTCAAAAGCGCGGGCGGCGTCCACGATCTCCGCACGCCCGCCGTAGTTGAACGCGACGAACAGCGTGATGCGGGTGTTCGCGCCGGTCAGCTCTTCGGCCCAGCTCATCCGCTCGACGACCTCGGGGGCGACGCCCTCGCGTCGGCCGATGAACCGCATGCGCACCCCCTCCCCGTGCAGCTCGGGGGTCTCCTCGGCGATGCGATGGTCGAACATCTCCATGAGGCCCTGCACCTCCTCGACGGGGCGCGACCAGTTCTCGGTGGAGAACGAGTAGACGGTGAGCTCCTTCACCCCCAGCTCCACCGCGTCGCGCAGGCGCGCCTTCACGGTGTCGGCGCCGGCCTTATGACCCTCGTTGACCGGCAGGCCGCGCGCGCGCGCCCAGCGGCCGTTGCCGTCGGTGATGATCGCGACGTAGCGGGCCCTCGAGGAGTCCATCACACCTCGAGGATCTCCTCCTCCTTGGCCTTCAGGATGGCGTCGAGGTCGGAAATGCGCCCGTCGGTGAGCTTCTGAAGCCCAACCTCCGCGCGATGCTCGTCGTCGGAGCCGGCCTCTCCCTCCGCCTTCAGCTCACGCAGGTGCTGCATCGTGTCGCGGCGCACGTTGCGGATCGCCACGCGCCCCTCCTCGGCGAGGTTGCGCACGACCTTCACGAGCTCCTTGCGGCGCTCCTCGGTGAGCTCGGGCACCACCAGGCGGATGAGGTTGCCGTCGTTGGATGGGTTCAGGCCGACGTCGGACTCGTTGATGGCCTTCTCGATGGTCTTGATCGAGGACTTGTCGTAGGGCTGGACCGTGATCAGGCGCGCCTCGGGGGCGGAGATCGTGGCGAGCTGGTTGAGGGGGGTGGGGGCGCCGTAGTAGTCCACCACCACCCGCTCCAGCAGCGACGGGGATGCACGGCCGGTGCGCACCGTGGAGAACTCGTGTTGGGTGGACTCCAGCGACTTGGTCATGCGCTCGCGGGCATCGTCGAGCAGGGCATCGATCATCTCAGCGGCCAACGTCGGCTCCTCTCCTCGAAGAACGTCTTTCAGAACGGGCGGCACGTGGGGCACGTGAAAGACGTTCTATGGACATGGACTTCGCGCGAATCACGTGCTCACCAGCGTGCCCACGCGGGCACCCGAGATTATCCGTGCGATGTTGGTGGCGTCGTCCATGTTGAAAACGTTGAGGGGCATGGAGTTCTCCATGCACAGGGCAAGCGCCGTGGAGTCCATCACGCGCAGGCGGCGCTCGATAGCTTCCATGTGGGTGATCTGCGGTATGAACTCGGCCGAGGGGTCGAGCGCGGGATCGGCGCTGTAGACGCCTTCGACGCCGTTCTTCGCCATCAGGATGATCTCTGCGTGGATCTCCGCGGCGCGCAGGGCGGCGGCGGTGTCGGTGGTGAAGAACGGGTTGCCGGTGCCCGCCGCGAAGATCACGACACGTCCCTTCTCCAGGTGGCGCATCGCGCGGCGGCGGATGTAGGGCTCGGCGACCTCGGAGATGGCGAGCGCCGACTGCACGCGCGTGTCGGTGCCGGTCTTCTCGAGCGCGTCCTGCAGCGGGAGCGCGTTGAGCACCGTGGCGAGCATCCCCATGTAGTCGGCCGTCGCCCTGTCCATCCCCTCCGCGGCGCCCTTCATGCCCCTGAAGATGTTGCCGGCGCCGACCACGATCGCGACCTCCACGCCCTGGTCGCGCACTGAGGACACCTGGCGGGCCACCGCCGCGACGCGCTCGGGGTCGGTGCCGTACTCCAGGGAGCCCATCAGGGCCTCGCCGGAGAGCTTGAGCAGTATGCGTTTGAAGACCGGGACGCCCATCGGGGCAGAGCCTATCCGTTCACTCGTCTGGCACACCTCGCGCGTGCGCGCGCGCACGCGAGGCACCCCAAATCGGAGTAATGACACCCAGCCCCAGTAGGCCGTGGACCAAGCAGTCCAAGGACGCAGCCCGCGTGGCGTACTTAGGTACGCGTGCTGGCCGATCGGTGATCCCGTCGATCTCCGATCGGTAGGACGCCGGACCGATCGGCGACCAAGATGCGCTCGCCGATCGGCCAGCAGCGTCCACGGCCTACTGGCCGACCGCGAAGCGCGCGAAGCGGCGTATGACGACGTTCTCGCCGGTCTTGGCGGTGAGCTCGTCGCGGAGCTGCTGGACGGTCTTGGAGTCGAACTTGGGATTGTGCATCTGGAGCTCGAGCAGCACGATCGTGCGGTACCACGCGTCGAGCTTGCCGGCGACGATCTTGGCGCGCACGGGCTCGGGCTTCTCGGAGGCTTCCTGCTCGTAGATGCGGGCCTCCGCGTCGCGTGCAGCGGCGGGGACGTCCTCGCGCGAGACGTATGCGACGGTGGGGGTGGCGGCGATCTGCATGGCGATGTCGCGCGCGAAGGTGACGAAGTCCTCGTTGGAGGCGACGAAGTCGGTGTTGCAGTCAACCTCGATCAACACACCCACCTTCGCGCCCGCGTGGATGTAGGACTGGATCGTGCCCTCTGTTGCGACACGTTCGCCGAGATCCTGGATCTTCTTGCCCTGCTTGACGCGCAGCAGCTCGATCGCCTTCTCGATGTCGCCGGAAGCCTCCGCGAGGGCCTTCTTGCAGTCCATCATGCCTGCGCCCGTGCGATCGCGCAGTGCCTTGACGTCCTTGGCGGAAATGTCGGTGGCGCTCACGATGCGCTCTTCTCCTCTGCCGGCGCGTTCTCCGCAAGCGTGTTCTCCGCGGGCGTGTTCTCCGCGGGCGTGTTCTCCGCGGGCGTCTTTGAGGAAGCCTCCGTCGCCTTCGCCTGCTGGCCGATCGGCGATCCCTCCGATTGCCGATCGGTGGCGGGCGCTGAGGGAGCCTGCGGGCCCGGGTCAGCGGCGGGAGCGGCGGAGGCCTGAGCGGCGGCAGCCGCGGCCTGCTGGCCGATCGGCGATCCCTCCGATTGCCGATCGGTGGCTGCCTCGCGGGCGGCCTGCTCCTCGGCCTCGCGCTTGGCCTGTTCCTCGGCTTCGCGGCGAGCGCGCTCCTCGGCCTCGCGGGCGGCCTGTTCGGCGCGTTCTTGGCGGGCCTTCTCCTCCTCGGCGCGGAACACGGCGTGGCCCTGGGCCACCACGTCGCCGATGGCTTTGGAGATGAGCGCGCACGAGCGCATGGCGTCGTCGTTGCCGGGGATCACGTAGTCGATGCCGTCGGGATCGCAGTTGGTGTCGACTAGTCCGATGACGGGGATGCGCAGACGCTGGGCTTCGCGCACCGCGATGGCCTCGGTCTTGAGGTCGATGACGAAGATGGCGTTGGGGGTGCGCTGCATGTTCTTCACGCCGCCCAGGTTCGCGCGAAGCTTGGCGAGGTCCGCCTGGGCGGACATGCGCTCGCGCGTGGGGAGCAGCGCCAGCTGGCCCTCGCTCTCGTAGCGTTCGAGGTCGTGCAGGCGGCGGATGCGGAGGTTGATGGTTTGGAAGTTGGTGAGCAGGCCGCCGAGCCAGCGGTGGTTGACGTAGGGCATGTCAGCGGCCTCGGCGACCTCCTTGATGGCGTCGCGGGCCTGCTTCTTGGTGCCGACGAAGAGCACCGTGCCGCCGCGGTGGGCGACCTGGGCGGCGAACTCCTGGGCCTGCTGCAACAGGACAGCGGTCTTCAGCAGATCGATGATGTAGATGCCGTTGCGCTCGCCATGGATGAAGCGGCGCATCTTGGGATTCCAGCGGCGCGTTTGATGGCCGAAGTGGACTCCGGCCTCAAGCAGGTCCGCGATTCCTATTTGGCTCACGGTGCTCCCTTATGTCATCTCGTTTGATCCGGGCGGTACGTCGCGGACCCGGAGCACGTTCTCATGTGGCGTGATCCGGGCAGGGCCGCGGTGCGCAGTCGCACGGCGTTGGGTGGTGGTACGACGGCCCAGGATAGCCGAAGGAGGCGCGGTGGGCTCTACGGCTCGGAGGTCGCCGCGCGCACACGCGCGGGCACACGCGCACACGGGGACGCGCACACGGGGTAGTGCGTGCGGCAAGCCCTACTGCCCCGCATCGCCGCCCGCGCGTACGAGCGCGGCGCGCAGGTCGGGCGGGAGCGGCGAGGTGACCTCGACCGGCTCGTGCGTGATCGGATGGGGGAAGGCGAGGCGCGTGGCGTGCAGGAACTGGCGCTGAAGGCCGAGAATCGAATCCCGCCCACCCGTGCCGTACTCGGGGTCGCCACAGACGGGATGGCCGATGGCTTGCATGTGGACGCGGATCTGGTGGGTGCGGCCCGTGTCGAGGCGCAGGCGCAGGAGCGAGACGCCCGGAAGGCGCTGGACGAGCTCGAAGTGGGTGCGCGCGTCGCGTCCGGCGACGGCGTCGACGGCCATGCGGGTGCGGATGCGGGGGTGGCGGGCGATGGGGGCCTCGACGGTGCCGGTGCGTGCGGGCGGGAGCCCCTCGACGAGCGCCAGGTATTCGCGCTCGATCAAGCGCTCGCGCAGCGAGGCCTGCAGAAGGGCGTGGGTTTCCTCCGAGCACGCGACGACGAGCAGGCCGGAGGTGTCGCGGTCGAGGCGGTGGACGATGCCGGGTCGATCGGGATCCCCCCCACCCACGACGCCGGCGGCGGCGAGCAGCTGCGAGAGCGTGCCGTCGCGATGGCCGCGGGCGGGATGCACGACGACGCCGGCGGGCTTGTCGACCACGAGCAGGTGCTCGTCCCGCCACACGATGTTCAATCGGGCGGGTGGATTCGTTTTTGGGGAGGAGGTTCGTGCCATGTGGTTTCCGTTGGCCTGGGCACACGTGCCGGCGAAGGAGCCTTTACAGGGGTAGCAGGCGTGCCGCTGGTGCTCAGCGCTCCGGTGGGCGCGAGGGGCGCGAGGAGGACTCCGCGACGTAGAAGAGCAGGAGCACGCCGAGCGTGATGGAGGCGTCGGCGAGATTGAAGGGTGGCCAGCCGAGCGGGAGCTTGACGAAGTCGGTGACCGACCCGGAGCGCAGGCGGTCGAGGATGTTGCCGAAGGCCCCGCCGAGCAGCATGCCGGTGGGCAGCCAGATGAGGGGACGGGAGTGGTTGCGCGCGAAATAGACGATGAGCACGAGCAGCGCGGTGGCGACGAGCGCGGTGACGGCCCAGTGGCGGCCGGGCAGGAAGCCGAAGGCGACGCCCTTGTTGCGGGTGTTGACGAGCTGCAGGCCGGGCAGCAGAGAGCGTGTTTCGCCGGGCACGATCGAGCCGCGGACGGCGGCCTTTGAGAGCTGGTCGAGCAGCACCACGAAGGCCGCCACGAGCACCGTGTAGAGCCACGCGCGCGCACCCTGAAGGGCATTTCCAAAGGGCACGCGGCAGGCGGGGGGACCGGCGGAGCCCATCTCCGTGTCCCGAGTCAGCCGTGGATGACGCTGACGATCACGTTGCCCACGAGCGAGAGCACAATGATCGCCACGATCGGGGAGAAGTCGAAGGCGCCGACCATCGGGATGATGCGCCGGAAGATCCGCAGGTAGGGCTCACAGACGTCGCGCAGGAACGTCAGGACGGCGTCTGTGGCGCGCGAGTAGGGCGGCCGCAGGCCGAACGCGAACAGGAGCTGGACGACGATGTGGAGGATGATGAGCAGCGTGTAGATGTAGATGAGCGTCGAGAGGTAGCCGGCGATTTCGGTGCGTGCGCTGGCGAGCAGGAGCGTCATCGCCGATCGTCCTCTCTCAACACCGCGTCGAGCGCGTCGGAGAACGCGGCTCGAACGCCCCCCTTCTCCAGGACGGCCAGCCCGCGCGCGGTGGCGCCGCCGGGCGAGGTGACCTCTCGGCGCACGGCGAGCGTGTCGTGGTCGCGCCGGCGCAGCAGCTCGGCGGTGCCGGCGAACGTCTCGACGACGAGCGCCACCGCCTGAGCGGGCGGGATGCCGTGGCGCACGCCGGCGTCCACCTGGGCCTCGGCCACGAGCGCGATGTAGGCGGGCGCGCACGACATGAGGCCCATTGCTACGTCCACGAGCGCGTCGTCGAGCGTGACGAGCGTGCCGAGCTCGGCGAACAGCTCGTGGACTTCGGCGTCCACGGCCTCGCCCCTGCCGTGCGTGGCGTCGCGCTCGCGCTCGGGGTCGGCGGCGTGCACGATCGCCCCGCGGCGAACCTCCGCGGGCAGCGACGGCAGGAAGCGGTAGACGGGAAGCCGTGGATAGGCCTCGTGGAGGGCGGCGAGCGGTGTGGCGGCGAGGATCGAGGCGACCGCCTTGGCAGAGGGCGCAACCTCGCGCGCCACCTCGCTGAGTTGGGCGGGCTTGTGGCAGAGCACCACGAGGTCGGCGCGCTGGGCGACCTCGGCGGCCGAGGCGAGCGCCTGTCCCCCGGTTTCGCTCGCCAATGCTTCGGCACGCTCGGAGATGGGGTCGAAGCACAGCACGGGCCTGCCCCACCCTCGAGCCATTGCTCGCGCCATGTTGCCGCAGCCGATCAGACCTATCTCCATAGCGCGCCACAGGCTACCGGCCCCTGCGGCCACCAAGCATTCCCATTCCTGACGTGAGAGGTCCAAGCCTCGCTAGGACGCACCGACCGCGGTGTGCTAGGCACATAAGGGAGGGAGGACACCGACCACCCGGCTTCGCCGGGCGGTGCCCGCGCCGGACATCTCGCGTCAGGATTGGTTGAAGAAGCCCTTTTCGATCAACCGGGCGCGCTCCTCGGCGGAGATCTCGACGTTGCGGGGGGTGAGCATGAACACCTTGTCGGCGATCCTCTGCATGCCGCCGTCGAGCGCGTAGGTGAGGCCGCTCGCGAAGTCGATGAGGCGCTTCGACAAATCGGTGTCGGCGCCCTGGAGGTTGAGGATCACCGGGATGGAGTCCTTGAACTTGTCGGCGATCTGCTGGGCGTCGTTGAACGACTTCGGGATGACGAGGTGCACGCGCACGTCGCCGTTGCCGCGGCTCACGGGGCGAAGCACCGTGGTGGGGCGGCCGCGCGGTTCGTCCTCGGCGAAGATGTCGTCGAACTCGTCGCGACGGCGGCGCGGGGAGAGGCGGCGCACGTTGGGGCGCTCGCGATAGCGGTCGGCTATCTCCTCCTCGTGGGGGGGTTCGTCATAGTCGTCGTGATACTCCTCGGCGAGGCCGAAGTACACGAGAGCACGGTGCCAGGAGTCGCGGAATGCCATCTGTAGAGGGCGTTTTCGGTGAAAGCGGGCGTTTCCCTGCTCATGCTAACCGTCCCGCCGTCCTGCGGCGAGGCGCCAGGGACCGTCCGTACGGCTCTAAGTGTACAACCGCGTGCCGATCCGCACGATCGTCGCGCCCTCTTCCACCGCCACGGCGAAGTCCTGAGTGGTGCCCATCGAGAGGTGCTCTAGGCCCCGCGAGGCGCCCATCTCGCGCAGCCGGCGAAACCAGGGACGGCTGCTCTCCGGATCGAGGGACAGCGGGGGCATGGTCATCAGCCCCGCCACCGGCAGGGGCGAGCGTGCGATGAACTGGGCGAGCCGCTCCGGAGCGATGCCCGCCTTCGAGGGGTCACCTGCGAGGTTGACCTCGACGAGCACCCGCAGGCCGGGCTTGGCGCGGTCGAGGTGGCGCTCCAGCTCGAGCAGCGCCGAATCGGTGGCGAGCGAGTGGATGAGACGCACATGCGGGACTATCGCCCGCACGTGTTTGCTCTGGAGCGCCCCGATGAAGTCCCATGTGAAGAGGTCACCGTGGGCGGCCACCTTCTCCCTCAGGTCCTGAGCGCGGTTCTCGCCCACGAGCATAATCCCGGCGGCGGCCAACACGGGAAGCTCCTCGCAGGGAACATACTTGCCGGCGGCGAGGATCTCGACCTCGCCGGGGTCGCGTGAAGCTCGCTCCGCCGCGGCGGTCACCTCGGCGCGGACCGCCTCCAGGTTGGAGCGCACCCGTTCGGCGTTCAAGCCGTGGATCAGGCGAGCCATCGAGCCCCGGTGGGCGCACAGTCAACGCACGGGGTCGCGGGGGCGGCGCCCGCGATTGCGCCCACCAACGTCACCCCTCGATCCACGCCAAGCCCGCCTGACGCCCGGCGCGGGAGCCTTCGCGACGGTAGGAGAAGTAGCGCTCGTCGCAGATGGTGCACACCTGGAGGTCGCGCACCTCGGCGACACCCGCGGCGAGCAGCCGCTCGCGGGCGATCGCCCGCAGGTCGATGAGACGACCGTCGCGGTGGGCGTTCTCGAACGCCGTATGCACCTCCTCGCCGACCTCGTAGCAGCAGAAACCCGCGCAGGGGCCCACGATCGCCACGACGTCGCCCTGTCCGCCCACCTCGCGCAGCGCGCGCACGCCCTCCTCGAGCACGCCCGCGGCAAGCCCTCGCCAGCCCGCGTGCAGCGCTGCGACGGCTCCGTGCGCGCCGAGCACGACGGGGAGGCAATCGGCGGTGAGCACCATCGCCGCAACGCCGTGCGCGGCGATGGCGTGGCCGTCGGCCTCGAAGGTGGGCTTTGCGGCGTCGGCCTCGAAGACGGGCTTTGCGTTGTCGTCCTCCAAGGCGGGCTCTGTGCCGTCGGCCTCGAAGGCGGGCTGCCTGCCTTCGTCCTCCACCCGCCCGGCGCCCTCGAAGATGCGGCCCACAACCGTTCCGTGGACCTGATAGCCGCGCACGAGACGGCGCACCCCCAGCGCCTCGCGCAGCCGCTCGCGTGCGCGCGGCCCCTGCTCGGCGTTCTGGCCGCCGACGCTCGACAGGTTGCCGTGGGCGCGACCCGTGAACATGGCCCGTCCCCCTCCCGGCAGCTCGAGCGCCCGGAGGTGAACACTCATATCTTCGCTTCCAGGGCGGCCCGCAGCTCGGTGTCGCGGCCGGGCTCGATGCGCTCTTCGAGGAGCATCTTGTAGGACTCTTCCAAACGCAACCCCACCTCCGGGCCCTCGGGCACTCCGGCGGCGATCAGGTCGTCCCCTGTGACCTGAAGGGCCACGTGGCGCTGGTCGCGGAGCCAGTCTTCGATCACGGTACGCCCGTGGGAGCCGGGCCCGTCCTCCATGTCGCGCACCGCCGCCGCGAGCGCGAGCGACTCGACCGGCGCGCCGTCGGTGAGCTCGAGCAGCTCGGCGGTGGTGTCGACGCCGAGCACGGCGTCGATCGCCGACGCCGCGCTCACCGCCGCGCCGAACACGCGGTCGCCGTCCCCGGAGGGGAGCTCGAGATCGTAGATGAAGCCCCGCATCGCGGGCTCGGTGTCCTCGTGGTCGAGGTTTTGGGCCAGCTCGAGCAGGAGCGCCGCGGCGAACAGCACTCGCTCGGAGCCGTCGTCGGGCATGATCTCCAGGGCGGTGCGCACCACGTGCTCGTCGAAGCTCACGCCCGGCTCCCATGCGGCGAACACGCCGAGCCGGTCGAGCTCGGCGAGCGATCTCAGCGGGTTGGGTTCGGCGAAGGCAAGGCGCAGCTCGGCGCCGAGGCGCTGGCCCGAGACGGTCTTCAAGGCGCCTCCCTCGATCGCGGCGGCGGCAAGCGCGGCCGTGTGCGGCTCGATCTCGAAGCCGAGCCGCGTGGCGTAGCGCACGAGGCGCAGTATCCGTGTGGGGTCGTCGAGGAAGCTGCGGTCGTGCAACACGCGCAGGCGGCGCGCGGTGAGATCGTCGAGGGCGCCCTGCACAGCCCTCACCTCTCCGGGATGTTCCCCGGCGAGCGCCACGGCGATCGCGTTGACGGTGAAGTCGCGCCGCTCGAGATCCTCCCGGGGAGAGCCGGGACGGACCTCCGGAAGGGCGCCTGGGGCGGGGTAGCTCTCGGCGCGCATGGTGGCGAGGTCGACGTTCGCGAGCGGCGAGCGCACGACGGCGGTGCCGAAGCGCTCGTATACGGTTATCTCGCCGTGCAGGCGCGATGCGAGCGCGCCCGCCACCCGCTCCACGGCGGAGCTGACGATCGCGTCGAGCTCGCGCGGGCGCAAGCCGAGCATGACGTCGCGCACCGCGCCCCCCACCAGCTCGATGCCGCCATCCTGCTCTTCGGCGACCGCGATGAGCTCCGGGCCACCAGGCAACTCACGCAGCCGCTCGATCACCATGCTGCCGCCGGCGCTCATCGTGAGTCGATGCGCACCGGGATGCCCGCCGCCGCGAGATGGGCCTTGGCTTCGGCGATCGTATGCCGGTTGTAATGGAAGATCGAGGCACACAACACCGCGTCGGCCCCCGCTTGCAGCGCTTCGGCGAGATGCTCCAGCTCGCCCGCCCCGCCGGAGGCGATCACGGGCACGTCCACAGCCGCGCTCACGGCGGCGGTGAGCGGCAGGTCGTAGCCGTCGCTCGTGCCGTCGCGGTCCATGCTCGTGAGCAGGATCTCCCCCGCTCCCCTGCTCGCGCCCTCGCGCGCCCACTCGACCGCGTCACGGCCCGTGGGTGTGCGTCCACCCGCCACATATGCCTCCCAGCGGCGACCGTTCTCCGGGGCAACGGCCTTCGCGTCGATCGCGAGCACCACGCACTGCGCCCCGAACACGGCGGCAAGCTCGTCGATGAGCTCGGGGCGCGCGAGCGCGGCGGAGTTCACCGATACCTTGTCGGCGCCCGCGTCGAGCACCGCCTGGGCGTCCGCCACCGAGCGGATGCCCCCGCCGATCGTGAACGGCACGAACACGTCGTCGGCGGTGTCGCGCGCGAGCCTCACGATCGTGTCGCGGCGCTCGTGGGTGGCGGTTATGTCGAGGAACACCAGCTCGTCGGCGCCCTCGCGGTCGTAGTGGGCGGCAAGCTCCACGGGGTCGCCCGCGTCGCGGATGTCGACGAATTCGACGCCCTTCACGACGCGCCCTGCGTCGACGTCGAGGCACGGGATCACGCGCTTGTAGTGCATGGGCTCCAGCCTAGATGGTCGATGCCCACGCCACATGTGGCGTGGGCGGCAGGGCCACATGTGGCCCTGCCCAGGGGCCGCACATGTGCGGCCCCACGGTGGGCGCATGCGCCCACCGGCGCGCGGCGCATGCGCCGCGCGAACAGCAACACCCTTACCACTACTCCCCCAGGGCAGCCTGGGCCTGCGCGACCGTGAAGCGGCCCTCGTAGAGCGCCTTGCCCACGATCACGCCCTCGAGGCTCGCCGCTCGCAGGCTAGCGAGGTCTTCGAGGTCGGTCAGCGCGCCGATGCCGCCCGAGTAGATGAAGCTCCCTCGCACGGCTTCCGCGATACGGCCCACTTCGTCGAGGTCGGGGCCGCCGAGCATGCCGTCGCGGTCGACGTTCGTGTAGACGAGCTCGCGCGCCCCTGCTAACCGCCAGGCCGCCGATGACCTCCTCGATCGCCACCATCGATCGTCTGCGTCCATCCCTGGGTGGCGACGCGTCCATCGCGCACGTCCACCGAGACGAGCACCAGGCCCGGCCAGTGGCCGAGCGCTTCCCCAAGGAGCACTGGATCGGCAAATGCGGCGGTGCCGAGGATCACGCGCTCGACGCCCGCTTCGATCACGCGCTCGATGGCGGTCAGAGAGCGCAGCCCCCCGCCGAACTGGACGGGCACGTCCAGCTCGCTGGCTATGCGACGGAGATGTTCGAGGTTGGCCGGCAACCCGTCGCGAGCGCCGTCGAGGTCGACCACGTGCAGCCGTCGCGCGCCCTGCTCCACCCACCCGCGAGCTGCGCCGAGCGGATCCTCGTCGTAGACCTTCTTCGCGTCGAAGTCTCCCTTTACGAGCCGCACGGCCTTCCCGCCGAGCATGTCGATCGCGGGGTAGAGCCTCACGAGGCGACCGGCGTCGCAACGGTGGCGCAGATGCGCGCGAAGTTCGCGAGTAGCGCAAGCCCGTGCGTCGAGGACTTCTCCGGGTGCGATTGCGCGCCGTAGACGTTGCCACGACCGACGACGGCGGGAAACGGCTCACCGTACTCTGCGACCCCGAGGACGACATCCTCTTCGGTCGGGTGCGCGACGAAGCTGTGCACGTGGTAGAGGAACGTCGGGTCGGGCAGTCCCGCGTTGATCGGCGAGGCGGCACGCCAACGGACATCGCTCCAGCCGATGTGCGGCAGCTTCAAGCCGGGAGCGCGCAAACGGCGCACCTCGCCGGCAAGCAGGCCGAGCCCCTCCGCCCCGCCGTGCTCCTCCGAGCGCTCGAACAGCAGCTGCATCCCCATGCAGCTGCCGAACAGCGGCGCGCCGGCGCCGGCGCGCTCGCGCAACAGCTCGTACAGGCCGAGCTCGTGGATGACCTCCATCGCCGCGGGGAACGCGCCTACACCGGGCAGCAACAGCCCGTCGGCGCCGCGCAGCTCGGCGTGGTCGCGGCTGACGAAGGCGTGCGCGCCGACGCGCAACAGCGCCTTCTCGACCGAGCGGCGGTTGCCCATGCCGTAGTCGACGATCGCGATGCGCGGAGCGGGTCCGCCCGGTGCGATCGGCGGGCCGGCCGGTGCGATCGGCGGGCCGTCCGCGACGTCCGCCGGGATCGGCGAGGCGTCCCCGCCGCCACGCCCCGAGCCCGTCTGCCCGGTCTGGCGACTCACGCCGTCAGCGTCCCCTTCGTGCTCGGCACGCCGCTCTCGGTCGGGTCCACCGCCACCGCCTGGCGCAGCGCGCGCGCGAACGCCTTGAACGCCGCCTCGATCATGTGGTGGGCGTTCGTGCCCGCCTGCACCTCCAGGTGCAATGTGAGCTTCGCCGCGTTCGCCACCGCCCTGAAGAACTCCTCCGCCAGCTCGTGGTCGAACCCGCCAGTCGCGCCCGCGGGCAGATCGGCGTCGAACACCGTATAGGGGCGCCCCGAGATGTCGATCGTGCAGCTCGCCCTCGCCTCGTCCATGGGCACGACCATAAATCCATATCTGCAGATGCCCCGTCGGTCCCCGAGCGCGCGGTCGAGCGCTTGGCCGAGCACGATCGCCGTGTCCTCGGCGGTGTGGTGGGCGCCCGTCTGCAGGTCCCCCGTCACGCGCACATCGAGGTCGATCCGCCCGTGGCGCGCCACCAGGTCGAGCATGTGGTCGAGGAAGCCCACTCCCGTGTCGCGCTCCCCCGCTCCACTGCCGTCGAGCGCGAGCGACAACCGCACGTCGGTCTCCCCCGTCGTGCGCTCGATCGTGGCCGTTCTGCTCATTGGGCGGGATTCTCCCCCATGCGAGCCTCCATTGATATCGCGTGCAGCGGAAATCCCTCGGCGCGCGCCACGGGGGCGCCCGCCTGGGCCAGCTTGACGGCGGCGTCGGGGCCGATCTCTACGACCGACATACGCCTGCGGAAGTGGCGCGGGGAGAGCGTCGAGGCGAAGCGCGCGGCTCCGCCCGTGGGGAGCACATGGTTGGAGCCCGCCGTGTAGTCCCCAAAAGCGGTCGCCCCGCCCGCCCCGAGCAGCAAACAGCCGGCTGTCCTCACCTTGCCCGCGAGCGCCTCCTCGGCCACCCCCACGAGCTGCAGATGCTCGGGCGCGAACGCGTTGGCGAACTCGATCGCCGCCTGCGGGCTCGCTGTCTGCACCAGCACACACGCATCCGGTTCCAGATCCGGCCAGCGCGCCGCCTCGCGCTCTATCTCCGCCTCCAGTGCGTCGAGCGCCTCGCGCGAGCTCGACACCCCCGCCACGAGGCTGCCGGCGCCATGCTCGGCCTGGGCGAGCAGGTCGAGCGCCAGCAAACGCACGTCGGCGTCGGCGCCGAACACCACCATCAGGTCGCTCGGGCCGGCGAACCCCTCGATTCCCACGACGTGCGATAGCCGCCGCTTGGCTTCCTGCACGTACAGGTTTCCCGGCCCCACCACCACGTCCACGCGCTCCACCGACTCGGTCCCGAACGCGAGCGCCGCGATCGCCTGGGCGCCGCCCATCCTGTACACGCGCTCCACACCACACAGCCTGCACGCCGCCAGGATCGCCGGATGGGCCTGGCCGTCGGGCCCCGGCGGGGTGCACACCGCCACGTCCACCACTCCGGCGGCGCGCGCGGTCACCACCCCCATCACCACCGTGCTCGGATAGGCCGCGCGTCCGCCGGGCGCGTATATGGCGGCCGCCCCCACGGGCATCTCGCGCAGCGTCACCCTGTGTCCTTGAGGCAGCTCCACCTCCACCCGCTCTGGCCCGATCGACGCGTCCGCCACCCGCGCGACGTTCGCGATCGCCACCTGCAGGCCCGCAACGACGTCGAGCGCCATCCGCTCGAGCGCCTCGTCGAGCTCCCGCGCCCCCACGCGCAGCTCGCGCGGCTCGGCTCCGTCGGTGTCGAACCGCCGCGTGTACTCCCTCACCGCCTCGTCGCCGTCGGCGCGCACGTGCGCCACGATCCTCGCCACCGTCTCTTCGATCTCTTCGCCCCCGCCACCCGTCAGCCGGCGCAGCTTGGCTGCGGCGGCAGCCGGCGTGCCGTGCTGCTCGACGTCGCTCAGCGTGAGCCTCTCAACGAGCACGCAAGCGCTCCAGCAGCCCGTCGATCGCCTTCGCGCGCAGCTTGTGCGCCACCGGGTTGGCGATCAGACGGGCGGTGCACTCCACGATCTCCTCGCGCACGATCAGGTCGTGTTCGCGCAACGTCGTGCCCGTCGCGGTGAGGTCCACGATCGCCTCCACCATGCCGGTCAGCGGCGCGAGCTCCACGGAGCCCTTCACCTCCACGATCTCCGCCTGCCTGCCGGTCTCCTCCAGATGGCGCGCCGCGATGCGCGGGTACTTCGTCGCCACGCGCATCACGCCCAGTCGCCTGAGCGCCTCCGCCGCCGGATCGGGGCCCGCCTTGCTCGCGAGCACCATCGTGCAGCGCCCATATCGCAGGTCGAGCAGCTCATACACCCCGCGCGCCCGCCTCGCCGACGCCGTTCGCGGCCTGCTCGAGCAGCACGTCCTTGCCGGTGATCCCGATGTCCGCCGCGCCCGACTCCACGTAGGTGGGAACGTCGGAGGGACGCATCGTGATCACGCCGATGTCCTCGAACAGGAGCTTGCGATCGTTGGAGCGCAGCTCCGCCGTGTCCATGCCGAGACCGCTCAGCAGCTCCACCGTGTCGTTGAACAGCGCCCCGCGCGGCACCGCGATCGTGAGCCCGTTGGCGGCGCTCGTCACAGCAGAGCCCCCCTTCCGCGCTCCTCGCCCATCAGGGCGATGTGCAGACGGTCCACGCCCAGCGCGAACCCAACGGCGGGCAGCGAGCGGCCGAAGCGTCCGAGCAGCTCGTCGTAGCGTCCACCGCCGCCGATCGGAGCGCCGAGCGCGGGGTCGTACACCTCGAACACCGCGCCCGTGTAGTAGCCGATGCTCCTGACGAGCCCGAGGTCGAAGATCACCCGCTCGGCCACGTTCGCGTCGAGCAGCTCGTACACCTGGCGCATGTTCGCCGCCGCGTCCGCCACCACGCCGTTCGACGCGGCCAAGACCTCGGGCCCGCCGCGACGCTGTGGCACGTCCAGCAGCAGGTCCCGGTCTCTCCGCGGCCAGCTCGAGTGTCGCGAGCTCCTGCTCGAGCCCCACGAAGTCCCTGCTCGCGAGCGCCGCCAGCAGACGCGGCCGCGCCTCCTCGGGCACGCCGAGACCCCCCATCAGCGAGGGAAACAGCGAGGCGTCGCCGAGGCCGATCCTGTAGCCCTCGAGGCCCACCGTGTCGAGCGCCGCGCACAGCACCGTCAGCGCCTCGGCGGTGCCCTGCGGAGCGGGCGCGCCGATCAACTCGATCCCGGCCTGCAGGAGCTCGCGCGGCTGCCCTCGCTGCGGGCGCACGCCGCGATAGCAGTGAGCCAGGTAGCAGAAGCGCAGGGGCGGCTCCACGGTGGGATAGCGGGTGGCCACGACGCGCGCGATCGGCACCGTCATGTCGGAGCGCAGCACGAGCGTTCCCCCCGACTCGTCGAACACGCGGTAGGCGGGCTGCGCCTCAGCCATGTCCGCGCGCGCCAGCACCGACTCGTACTCGAGCGCCGGCGTATACACCTCGCCGTAGCCGTGGCGCTCGAACACGCCGCGCAGGGCGTCGGTGATGGCGCGCACCTCACGGGTCTCGTCGGGGAGCACGTCCCGCGTGCCGGATGGGATGGGATGGATCATGGGTTTGGATTCAAGCGGACGACTGCGACGGTACTCGGCGCGGGAGGGTGGGGTTGTTCGAAAAATGGGTGACTCGCGTGCGCGCGCGAAGAAAGGCTAACTCCGCGCGCACGCGCGGCGATCGGCGATCTCCACGCGCACGCGCGACGAGTCCCTCTCAAAAGAGCGAAACCACCCCTACGCGTGGACCGGTTCCGTGGCGACCCGCTCGATGTGGGCTCCGAGCTCACGAAGGCGCTCGTCGATGCGCTCGTATCCGCGGTCGATCTGGCGGATGTTGCCGATCTCGCTGCGACCCTCCGCGCAGAGGGCGGCGAGCAGCATCGCCATGCCGGCGCGAATGTCCGGAGACTCGACGCGCTCGCCACGCAGGCGGCGCGGCCCCGTGACGATTGCCCTGTGGGGGTCGCACATCACGATGTCGGCACCCATGAGAATCAGCTTGTCGGTGAAGATGAGGCGGTTCTCGAACATCCACTCGTGCACGAGTATGGAGCCCTCGGCCTGGGTGGCGAGAGCGATCGCGATCGAGGTGAGGTCGGCAGGGAAGGCCGGCCAGGGACCATCCTGGATCTTGCCCTTGTAGTCTCCCACGTCGGACTGCACCACCAATTTTTGGGATCCCGGCACGATCACGTCGTCGCCATCGAGCAGGGTGCACAATCCGAGGCGTTCAAACACGAGGCGGATCATGCGCAGGTCGCCCGGGACGGTGTGCTTGATGCGCAGCTCGCCGCCGGTGACCCCGGCGAGCGCCATGAAGCTGCCGATCTCGATGTGGTCGGGCGCGAGGTGGTGCTCGCAGCCGTGCAACCGCTCGGCGCCCGTCACGGCGAGCAGGTTGGAGCCGATGCCCTGGATGTCGGCGCCCATCTTCACGAGCATCCGCGCGAGGTCCTGCACGTGGGGCTCGCACGCGGCGTTGCCGATCACCGTGGTGCCGGGCGTGAGCGCGGCAGCCATGAGGGCGTTCTCGGTGGCCATCACCGACGGCTCGTCCATGAACACGTCTGTGGGGCGCAACCCATTGGGCGCGCTCAGCACGATCTCGCGGTTGCACTCCGTCGTGGCCCCCATCGCCCTGAAGGCGTCGAGGTGGGGATCGAGGCGGCGACGGCCGATCACGTCCCCGCCGGGCGGCGGCATCACAGCGCGGTGGAAGCGCGCGAGCAGCGGGCCCGCAAGCAGGAACGACGCGCGGATCATCTCGGCGAGCTCAGGGTCGATCTCCACCTGGTGCACGTGGGCCGAGCAGAGCGCGAGCTCGTTGGCGGCCCTCCACTGCGTCGACACCCCGATCGCCTCGAGGATCGCCACCATCGCCTCCACGTCGCGTATGCGCGGCACGTTGCGCACCACGATCTCATCCTCCGTGAGCAGGCAGGCGGCAAGGATGGGCAGGGCGCCGTTCTTGTTCCCGGCCGGAACCATCGTGCCGGAGAGCGGCGCGCCGCCTTCGATTACGAACTTCTCCATGGGCTGGATGCGCCTGCGAGAAACCCACGTGGGCTCCTGGACGGGGCGCCTGGCAAGCGTAACAGCCATCTCACAGAACAAGTTCGAGCAGGGCCGGCGAGACCCTGCCGACGGGCGATCCGCTCGCACCCGCGACAGCCTCCCCTTGGGCGGCGCTCCGCCGGTCTCCTAACTTTCTCGCCCCACCAACGTTCCGCCTGCACCGATCGTGCTCGGTCATGGTGCGCACTCGTCGTGGTGGGCACTCCTTCACGGTGGTCCTCACGCACGTGCGCGTCGCGCGGGGCGGAGTCCAGCACATGCAATTATCGTTGCAGCCATATGCGGGCGGAATCCCGCATGGGCAAGCCAATTCCGGGCCCACCATGGACCACTGCGCGGGCACGGACACCTGTTCGCATGCGTTCCGTCCGCACGCGAACCTACAGTACGAACATATGTTCTCCACACCGCACACACAACCGTTCGCGCGGCGCCTTTTCTCGGCGTTGCGCCTGATCCGCTCGTTCCTGCTGCTCGAGGACGACTACGACGTCGACTGGGAGGTCGACGGGGACGAGCCTGCCGAGTCCGCCGGGTGCGTTTCGCGCCGATCCGGTTTGGGCGGGTCGCGCTTGTCCGACTTGGGAGGGTCGGACGGGCGCGACCATCCGCATAGGGTGCCTCTGCGAAGCCGACTGGGCGGTAGGCGAGCCGGGATGCCGGCGTCGCGCGAGCAGGTGTGTCTCTGTCCCCTACCCCCGCGTGAGCGTCGCGAGCGCGATTCTCAGCGCTGTTCGAGGATCACCGCCGGCAGCATGCGTCCGGCGATCGACCGGTGATAGTCGTAGCCAGCGTACATCTCAACGGATCGGGAGCAGAGCTCCGCGGTGTCGTGCCAGTCCGCGGGACGCACGCGCACCCATGGGCGACGCCGCGCACGACCGCGAGCCGCCCAGTGGGCGGCTCGCGTGTACTGCGAAGAAACCGGCGGCGTCCTACTCTCCCAGGCCCTTGCGAGCCAAGTACCATCGGCGCTGAGGGGCTTAACTTCTCTGTTCGGAATGGGAAGAGGTGTTTCCCCCTCGCCAAGGCCACCGGAAAGGGTCGAGAGACCACGCTTCTCGGGGTCCTTCAAAACTGCACAGCGCCACAGCGGGTATCACTCCACAGCGCAGACGCGAACGTCCGAGCTGTGGGATCAAAAAATCCGTCAAGCCCTCGACCCATTAGTACCGGTCTCCTTCAGACGTTGCCGTCCTTCCAGATCCGGCCTATCAACCTGGTGGTCTACCAGGGGTCTTACTCCCTCTAGGGGATGGGAGAACTCATCTTGAGGCCGGCTTCCCGCTTAGATGCTTTCAGCGGTTATCCGATCCACACGTAGCTAGCCTGCTATGCCCTTGGCAGGACAACAGATACACCAGAGGTGCGTTCATCCCGGTCCTCTCGTACTAGGGACAAATCCTCTCAATTCTCCAACGCCCACGGCAGATAGGGACCGAACTGTCTCACGACGTTCTGAACCCAGCTCGCGTACCGCTTTAATGGGCGAACAGCCCAACCCTTGGGAGCGACTTCACCCCCAGGATGCGACGAGCCGACATCGAGGTGCCAAACCGGGCCGTCGATGTGGACTCTTGGGCCCGATAAGCCTGTTATCCCCGGAGTACCTTTTATCCGTTGAGCGACGGCACTTCCACTTGCTACCGCCGGATCACTAAGACCTACTTTCGTACCTGCTCGACCTGTCGGTCTCGCAGTCAAGCTCCCTTGCTACCTTTGCGCTCTACGCACGATTTCCGACCGTGCTGAGGGAACCTTTGCGCGCCTCCGTTACATTTTGGGAGGCGACCGCCCCAGTCAAACTACCCGCCTGGAACTGTCCAGCGCCCGGATTCACGGAACGCTGTTAGAAACCCAATACACCAAGGGTGGTATCTCAAGGTTGGCTCCACGCAAGCCGCAGCCTGCGCTTCAAAGCCTCCCACCTATCCTGAGCGAAATGCATCGAATTCCAATACCAGGTTGTAGTAAAGGTTCACGGGGTCTTTCCGTCTAGCCGCGGGTACTCGGCATCTTCACCGAGACTGCAATTTCACCGAGCCCATCGTTGAGACAGCGCTGAAGTCGTTACGCCATTCGTGCAGGTCGGAACTTCACGTGATCTCTCGTTATCCGAGAGCGCAGACTATCCCTTCACCTCATCCAGCACCCTTAGACACTCTCACTGCGATAAACCGCCTTGTCGCGATCTACCGTGCACCAGCGAGCACTGACTGTCATAGGCGCCACACCTACGATGAGGGCTCATTTCTGCCGGATTCTCAACGTCGCCCAAGAGAGCGGACCATATCATCCCGCATCGCTCTAGATTGCGAGCTCAGCGTATGGTCTCTGAGGATTCCATCCATCGGATAATGTTTCTTCCCATCTCGGTTCATCCGTTCCCGAAGAGCGCCAACCTGACGGAGTCCTGGCGCTCAGACCCCCGCCCAAGGAGCGATACTTCGCCTCTCCACAGACGGTAGTCGTCGCGTCTTGACGAGAAGCCCATATACCGCCGCATAAACGATCGAGGACATGGGCAAAGATGTTCGTTTCGCTGAGTTGATCGCAAGTACGATGCACGTCCGGGACTGCCTGGCTTTGCCAGATCCTTCCACACTCGAACACCTCTTGAGCCATCTCGAGAAGCTCACGTCGTCTCGCGATGTGCTGTGATACACAAAAAACTCCGGTTGGACGTAATAGCCAAGGGTAGCCGTAGGGTGCTTCTTTATAGACGATGCACCAAGCTACCCTCTCCCTCCACGACGCCGGCCATGAAGCCACCGTCGCGGCCGTCGAGACTCGACAGTCTTTCCTGCTGATTGTCCGCACTCGTCACATTTTCACTGTACCGCTCAGTTCGGACGGAATGTAGCGTACGAGTAGTGCGGGATACTCGGATGTTCCAGCATATAGCCAAGTTTTACAACTACCTCGGTCAATTGACCGTTATAGTTACGGCCGCCGTTTACCGGGGCTTAGCTTCGCTGCTTCGGGTCAAGCCCTAACAACTCCACGTAACCTTCCGGCACCGGGCAGGCGTCAGCCCCTATACGTCGTCTTACGACTTAGCAGAGACCTGTGTTTTTGGTAAACAGTCGCTTCAGCCAATTCACTGCGGCCCCCTCGGGCTCCGCTCGCGAAGAGCCTCACCCTACTGGGGCGCCCCTTATCCCGAAGTTACGGGGCAATTTTGCCGAGTTCCTTAACGATGGTTATCTCGATCACCTTAGTATTCTCTACTTGCCCACCTGTGTCGGTTTTGGTACGGGCACGCGCTTCCTCCCTAGAGGCTTTTCTCGGAGGTATGGCGTTGGGGACTCGCCGGCTTAGCGCCAGCTGGCATCGCACCTCAGGTTATGCGGCCCCGCATTTAACATGGGCCACCCCTACATGCTTACCCCAGGACAACCATCGCCTGGGTTCCCTTAGCCTTCCTCGTCCCCCCATCGGTCAAACGGAAGCGACGTGGTACAGGAATATCAACCTGTTGGCCATCGACTACGCCTTTCGGCCTCGCCTTAGGTCCCGACTAACCCTGAGCAGACGAACTTTACTCAGGAATCCTTGGGCAATCGGTGGAGGGGATTCTCACCCCTCTTTCGTTACTTATGCCGGCATTCTCACTTCCCATGCCTCCACGGCTGGCTTACGCCGCCGCTTTGCCGGCATGGGAACGCTCTCCTACCGCGTGATCGGCCCGAAGGCCTCACACACCCGCAGCTTCGGTGACTAGCTTGAGCCCCGTTACATTGTCCGCGCTCGAACACTTGACCAGTGAGCTGTTACGCACTCTTTCAAGGATGGCTGCCTCTAAGCCAACCTCCTGGTTGTCTATGCACTCGAACATCGTTTCCCACTTAGCTAGTACTTAGGGACCTTAGCTGGCGGTCTGGGCTGTTTCCCTTTCGACGCTGAAGTTTATCCCCCAGCAACTGACTCCCGGAGTAGACGTGATGGTCTTCGGAGTTTGCCTGAAATCGGTAACCTGGTAGGGCCCCTTATCCAAACAGTGCTCTACGGCCACCACGTAATTTATCCGAGGCTATACCTAAATATATTTCGGAGAGAACCAGATATCACTGAGCTTGATTAGCCTTTCACTCCGACCCACAGGTCATCCGCCCAGTTTTCAACCTAGGTCGGTTCGGCCCTCCACGAGGTCTTACCCCCGCTTCAGCCTGCCCATGGGTAGCTCGCTCAGTTTCGGGTATACCGCCTACGACTATGTCGCCCTGTTAGGACTCGCTTTCGCTACGGCTCCGCTCATCGCTTAACCTTGCCGCAGACGAGTAACTCGCCGGCTCGTTATGCAAAAAGCACGCGGTCACGGCACAAGGCCGCTCCCACCGCTTGTAGGCGCGCGGTTTCAGGTACTATTTCACTCCCCTTCCGGGGTACTTTTCACCTTTCCCTCACGGTACTAGTCCGCTATCGGTCACCAAGGAGTACTTAGCCTTGGAGGGTGGTCCCCCCAGGTTCAGTCCGCGTTTCACGGGCGCGGACTTACTCAGGAACGTCTGACGGAAGATCATGCAGTTTCGTCTACGGGACGGTTGCCCTCTATGGTGCGCGGTTCCACACGCTTCGACTACCACATGATTTTGTAACTTCCGCCGGGCCGGACACGACCCGGAACAAACGCCCTACAACCCCCAACAGACAACGCGTGTCCGCTTAAATCTCCGGGTTTGGGGTATCTGCCAGGGCCCTTGTATTTTACAAAATCTGTATTGAAAATATTAGTACCGGTGGAGGTAGTACCTTCGGCAAGGTCCATAAAAGCCACCACGTTCCTGGATTCAGTGAAGTTTCCGTTTTTGTTGGTTACCCATACCTCGATACGGTTAATATTGATCCCCGAATTGATGACCGGCATGTTTTTCAGGGCCTGGTCATAGTTGTCCCTGAAATAGTGCGACAAGAAAAAGTGCTTATTGGCCTCATACTCATCGGCATGTCTATCTTTGATTGATCTAAAATAAGTTACCAGACTTTTGATCGAGATCTCTTCCACAGATTGGAATTCGTAAACGAAAGCGCTAGCCAATAGCTTGGCGCCGAGAACATCACTCAGGCCTTTCTTGATTTTTACGACTATTGTTTCTGGCGCTGGATCTATTTTCTGGGGAATGATGCGGAATGCCCGCGACGCTTGAGTGCGACTCTTGCCACCCACCGGAGAGATTTCGCAGCCAATCCTTTTCCCATCAACACTAACAGTAAGAGCCTGATTCAGATTAGACGGAAACACCGGGGCGTTAAAATTGAGTCTAATTGCCCAGCTTCCAGGAGAGGCGTCTTTAGCAGAAAAATCCCGGTAAGCATAGACTGTAAGGTCTTCAGCAAATGCTGAAATCTCTAACGCAAGACAGCAGACTGCGACCATCGAAATCAGAGCCAACCTCAACCAATTTCTTGAGGAAACCATGATAATTCTCCCATAAGGGTCAGACATTCAATCGAAGTTGCCTGTAAGTCCCAGTTGTTATTGATGCAACACGTTAGTAGCCGGAATTATTCGGCGGTCTTGCCATTTTTACAATCTTGGGCCGGCGCCCCGCAACGGGATGGTTCCATTAATTCCGCCCCCGATGTCTTCCGCAAGGCACGAGGGAGCGCAAAACCGATCACGTTGTCGAAAAAGATTCTGTTTTCCAAGATTTTAAGGGTAACTCAGGGCGAGGACCAAGGTCAATAAGAATCTTGAGCGAAGGACGGCTTAGGGAAACAATCACATAACAAGTCAATGGCATGTCTGTCAGCACCCGCCTCGATGCATTAATGTCTAACACGCTGGACTGGCGCCTAGCGTCCACAGTCAGACCCGTAACACACGAACGCTCCTGAGATTCATGGGTTACCGACACGGCTTTCTGGAGAGGGGAGGTAATTCCATCGACGGTTAAAACAAAAGCAAACTGGCATAAGCAAACAAGCTGCTCTAAATCAATCAGAATAAACAAGGATCTTCTCCACAATACGCAGGTTCAACTTTATTGTAGTCCCAATCGCGGACGTACAGAGGCCATTGTTAATCAGATTGATAAGACCAAATCAGAAATACCGTTTCAGGCATATTCACCTTCCTGGAATTATCCCGTTGACTTCAACGAGTCTTTCGATACAATTGCGGAGGAAAATCTATCATCCATGAAGTGACAATTCCTATGAATAAGTCGACGCAATAATTGATCTAATTTGGCTCAAATATGCCGATCGCCGACCATTAGCTATGTTTTTTTATTTTACTATTAAAAAGCTGATTCTCGTTTCGGGATTTGTCATATTAATCCTTGGAACAATATTGACGATTTTCGTCGCTTTTGAAGCGCCAAACTTTAGAGAAAGGTTGATTCAGGAGAAAAACAAGCCTGCAAGATTCGTCACTGATAGAAATGGTCGGATTTTGCGATATCTTCCAGATGAAAGAGGGTGTTTTAATGTTTGGAAAAACATCCAGGATGTTCCGGATATTTTGATTCAGGCTGTCATAACGGCTGAAGATCATAATTTTTTTTATCATCCTGGATTTGATCCTTTAGCTATTGGTCGTGCAATCTACACAAATTTTAAGACCGGAAGAAAAATTTCTGGCGCTTCGACAATTTCGCAACAGGTCGTCAGATTATTAAACCCAAGGCCCCGAACATACTATTCCAAATCAATCGAATTTTTGGAAAGCCTGAAGCTTGAGTATCAACTCTCGAAGAGAGAGATCCTTGAGCTATATCTCAATCTTGTTCCCATGAGTGGACAACTCCGAGGAGTGGGGATCGCGTCTCTAATTTATTTTCGCAAGGACCTGAGCTTAATCGGTGTTTGTGAAATCGCCTGTTTGGCTATTATTCCAAGGGCCCCAACCAGGTTGGATCCTAATCGTCCAGCGGGAAGAAAAGCCCTGCTCGCCAATGCCGATAAACTGGTTCGCAAAATGGCCGAATCCAACAGGTTTTCGTCTGGTTTCATTAAAGACACGGACACGAAATGCATGGTTTCCTTTTACCATCGTAACTTTCCACATGAAGCGGCCCATTTCGTGGATTATACTTTGATTGACAGGCCGGAGGTTTCTCCTGAAATACGAACAACACTTGACCTTGATCTTCAACGCTCGATCGAGAAAGTCCTCAAGTCTCATGCCTCTAGGCTACGGCGCCTTGGTATTTCTCAGTGTGCGGTAGTAGTTGTTGGAACTGAGGGCAGAGAAATTCTCGCCATGATTGGTTCCTTGAACTACACAGAGGAAAACCTGGGGTACAACAGTGGAGCAATTTCCTATCGATCGGCCGGTTCCACCCTCAAACCTTTTTTGTACACTTCTCGCTCTATCGAAAGGATATTCAGATTCTTCAGAAATCCCTGATACTTTAAGAAATTACAAGGGTACTAACGGTGATTATATGCCGTTAAACGCAAACAGGACTTCTTACGGTCCTGTAAGTTTACGCTCAGCTTTGGGAAACTCCCTAAATTTGCCTGCCATAAAAATGATTCAACAAGTTAAAGTCGATGACTTTTATTCAGTCCTGCGTCGTCTTGGATTAATTTCGGAAATAGTGCATGGACCAGTTGAAAACTATGGACTGGGCCTTTCTATAGGCGCTATTGAGGTTCGTCTTTATGACTTGGTCCAGGCCTACGCGTGTTTGGCTGGTGGAGGGATGTTTCAGTCGCTGAGAATGAAGCGCCATGTCAACACGGCCACTCCGAGCGGATTTTCTCAGAATCAGTGACTTCTCAAATTACAGACATTTTAGCAGATCCTCTTGCCAGAATTCTAACATTTGGGAACCCAATATATTTTGATTTTGGATTTCCCGTAGCCCTTAAAACAGGTACCAGCAGCAACTATCGGGATGCCTGGGCTGTAGCCTATACATCGAAATATGTTATTGGGATCTGGGCAGGGAACTTTAATGGCGCCTCGACGGGGGACGCATTAGGCGCTTCATCTTGTGGCCCGATAGTAAAAGAAATTCTGAATATAATTTATTCAGGGGCGCCATCTAATTTACAAGACAAGTTCTCAAGTGAAGGTGGGTCAAGCCGCACTCATGTGATGAAATCGAATACACGCCCGGCTCCCGGATCGGTTACCACGAGAAGACAACACAATGGCGCTTAGCTCAAGACACCAACATGTCTACTTAGGTCCAGCCTATGCTAGATGGATATATAGACGGGAAAAAGAACAGGGATTGAGCAGATTTCGACTTCAGGAGCCTGTGAAAAATCCTGAATCGCAACAACTGACTCTCGATAGGGTGTTGTTAGATCCGTAAATAATTATACGAGGGATAAACCAGCCATAGAAATAATAAATCCTCACGATGGTGACAGGTTCGTGGACACGGATTCGTCTCTAAAAATACCATTCAGGGCCCTGCCGAGTGTGGTAGTTGAAAATGTAATCTGGCTCGTTGACGGGAAAGAAGTAGAGCGAACGCCCCCTCCTTACGAATTCTTTTGGACCCCCTGCTCATGGAGAGCATTCAGTAATGGCTCTGACGCCATTTAATGACGCCGCTTCAATCAAAATTCATGTAGAGTAACTTTAAGCTCTCGAATGTTCACATAAATTAATAGGAGCATATCCTTAACTCCCCAAATGTCGCTGTTAAAGTTGTAAGGCATGCGGTAACATTACGATGGAACAGTTGTGAATCCCGGGCGACTCGGTTGAACGAGTATGAGAACTTGGCCAGATACCGACTGATACCAGGTTGCACTGTCATAAGTAACATGACATGGACCTCCCAATCTATTGAGGGAAACTCTTATGCCAAGGTTACCAAGACTGTCTCTCATCCGTCTGAGGAAGAAATTCTCAAACGGACAAAGTGGACAGTAGGGTTTTGGAGAGGTCGAAAGTGGCTTGTATTTCGATTGCGTATGTGGATCATTTTCCGGCCTAGGAGATCACTCGGCACGCGGGGCTTACCTAACCAACTATCCATACCCTGATTTTCTCATATGATCGGCTGAGTCCAAAGGGTCTCGAGGCGCTACGCAAGGGCATTCGTGGGGAAGCCTATTTATGCCTGGAAGAACAGGCCGAGAGTTTCACAAAGAGTTTGAGAGGCGCTCGGGTGGCTCAGCCCGTATTACAAGCGTATATTGGCTGTTCAAGCTGCATGGATGGTTTCATACCAATTAGCTTTCTAACGAGTAATATTTAGATAAGGGAAAAGGGTCATCGAACGTAGTGCTTGTGGATCAGCTTCGATTCTTCTTAGACCGTCGCATAATGCCTGTTCTACTTGATCCAACGAACCAAAAGGTTCGTTGTGGAATTCGTTTTCACGTAGATCCTCCCACAAGCGCTCTGATGGATTGAGTTCGGGACTATGAGAAGGCTGCTCAATTAATCTTGTGTTCTCAGGGACCTTAAGTTCCACAGATTTATGACAACCGGCCTGATCCACAAGCATCAGCACGAAATAGTCGGTGAAATCATCAGATACCAGCTTCAGGAAAATGTTCATCATCTCAGTGTTGGCGTATGGAAGGATCAGAGATGTCATTTTCCCCAATGCCGGACACAGCGGCGTAAGCGTGCACATATTCTCTGATGACCTGGCTAGGCGCTTTTGGGCAAATGCCGGGTGGGGGCCCAGCACCGACGAGGATCGCTGATTCGACCGAATCTACCCTCGTCCTGAGCCATGACAATAGCTGGTCTTGAGTCCTTTGGATCTCTGGATACCATTTGTTTTCTCACTATTTCAGGGATTTTTTTTGAATTCCGCCCGGCGTTCCTTTCTCGCCTCCGCGTCGATTCTAGGTACGGCAAGTAGAAACTGACTGATCTGGAGAGCCCCGAAATAAGGGTCAGCAACTAAGACACTCGAGCGAACTCGACCACGACGGCTACGAATGAACTTTAGAGCTTCGTCGCACTGGCCGTAGCCAACCCAAGTTTGATCGTATCGATGTGCTTGCGCCCTCCCTTGGCGCCGAACTTTGGCATCAAAAAACTGCGAGAAACTAGGTCCAAGAAGAGTCGGTTCTATGTTCATAAGATGCTCATGGGATATTTCTGATACTTCGTAGGAGTCGATTTTAGAACGAGGAGATTCCGTCTTTGGCGATTTTATTCTGACGCGTCGTCCGAGGACTCCCGTCGAGAAATTTATAGATCTGATGAAAGTCACCGGGGGCTGATAAGCAAGC
>CAVSPS010000013.1:0-143137 GCA_963729925.1 uncultured Solirubrobacterales bacterium
TGGGGCGGTGCCCTCACCCCCGCCTGCGCCTGCGCCTGCCTCGCGCGCGCGCGCGCGGCCCTCCCCTCCGAAGACATCAACCCCCTCCCCAACAAGACCCGCCTCGAGACCCCCCTCGCGCGCGCGCGCGGGGCCCTCCCCTACGAGAACATCCACCTCCCCCCGGAACGCGTGGGGCTCCCCACCGGGCGTCACGCGCGCGTAGAGCTCCTCGATCTTCAGGTCCTCGGGGTCGATGCCGTCGATCGGGGACAACGCGCCCCCGAGCACGTGGTAGAGGCCGTGGAATTCGTGGGTGCGCTCCATCGGGATCACGTCGCTTGGCTCCTCCACGACGCAGATCACGCTCGTGTCGCGACGGGAGTCCTGGCAGATCCGGCAGCGTGGTTCGTCGGCGAGGTTGAAGCACACCTCGCACAGGCCCACCTTCTCCTTGACCTCCTTGATCGCCTCCGCGAGCCCAAGCGCGTCCTCGGAGGAGGCGCGCAGGATGTGGAAGGCGAGCCGCTGCGCGGTGCGGTGGCCCACGCCGGGGAGCTTCGACAGCTCTGTGACGAGCCGCTGGACGGGGGGAGCGAAGGAGCTCACGGGTCGGCTAGTGTCTCGACTCGGGACACTTACAGCCCGGGTAGGCCCAGCCCGCCGAGCGCGCCGGGGTCGAGTCCGCCCGTGACGGCGCCCATCTTGCTCGCGGCGAGCTCCTGGGCGCAGCGCAGCGCCTCGTTGGTGGCGGCGAGCACCAGGTCGCAGAGCATCTCCACGTCCTCGGGATCGACCGCGTCCGGGGCGATCTTCACCGATCTGAGCACGAGCGCGCCGGAGACGGTCACCGTCACCATCCCGCCGCCCGCGGACGCCTCGACGGTCTCCTCGGCGAGCTCCTGCTGGGCGAGCTCCATGTCGTGCTGCATCTTCTGGACCTGCTTGAGCATCTGCTGCATGTTGGGTCGCTGCTGCTTTGGGGGCACTAGGAGCCGCCTTTCTGCTGGTGTGAGCCAGTCCTCGGGGAGCTCCTCCGCGTCGAGCTCCGCCATCAGACGCGCCACGATCTCCTCCTCGGTGGGAGCGCTCCCATTCTGAGAGTCCGGCGGCTGGAGCTCGTCGCTCAGCTCGAAGGACACGCGGTAGCGCCTGCCGGTGAGGCGGCGCAGCGTCTCGACCAGGATCGCGCGGTTGGAGGAGTCCTCGGCCTTGCGCTTGAGAAACGCGGCGGTGGGGGCAAACGCGAGCGTCAATTCCTCGCCGGTGAGGCTCACCGGCACGGCTTCGTTGAGCACGGCGCCGAGCAGGCCGTGCTCGGCGCGAACCGACTCGTGTACAGCCGGCCACAGCGCGTCGAGATCGTCGAGCGGCGGCGACTCGGCGATGGCGACCGCGGGCTGGTCCTTCTGTTCGCCCGGAACCTCACCTATGGCGAGCGCCGGCTGCACCTCGCGCGCGGGGGCATCCTCGTCGAGGAGAACCCCGGAGCGCCCCTCAGGCGCGTGTGGCTCTCCGACCGTCGAGATCTTCGAGTCCTGCTCTCGCGCCGCGGGGGGCGACGGCGCGGCGCCGGGCGGGTACGCCGGCGGCGGCGCGGCGGCGGCGAGGGTGTGCTCGAGCCGCTCGATGCGCGCGAGCAGCGCGCGGGTGGAGCCGTCGGCGCGCGGCGTGGCGGCCTTCACGAGCGCCAGCTCGAGCTGGGTGCGGGGGTCGGCGCCCGCGCGCACGCTCTCGAGCGCCGCGCCGAGCAGGTCGAGCAGGCGCACCACCTCGCCGGCGCCGATGCGCTGCGCCTGCTCGCGCAAGCGCTCGTCGATCTCGGGCGTGAGCGACAGCTCGGGGGGCACCTCGCCGAGCGTCTGCACCACCAGCAGCTCCCGCGCGCGGCCCTCGAGGTCGCGCGTGAACGAGCCCGCGTCGCGGCCGCCCTCCAGGCAGCGCGCGACGGTGAGCAGCGCGCCGCGCGCATCGCCCCCCTGGACGGCGTCGAAGGCATCGGCGAGCAGCTGCTCGTCCGCCACGCCGAGCACCGCGAGCACGTCGGCGAGCGCTATCTGGGCGCCGCTGTAGGTGAGCAGCTGCTCGAGCGTGCCGAGCGCGTCGCGGAAGCTGCCCGTGGCGGAGCGGGCGATCGCGGCGAGCGCCTCCGGCGGGATGTCGATCGACTCCGACGCGGCGGCTCTGGATAGGACGCTCGCTATCTGCTCGACGGTGGGGCGGTGGAAGTCGAAGCGCTGGCAGCGGTCGACGACGGTGGCGGGCACCTTCTGGGCCTCGGTGGTGGCGAGCACGAACACCGTGTTCGGAGGGGGCTCCTCCAGCGTCTTGAGGAACGCGTTCCAGGCCGCCTGGGAGAGCATGTGGGCCTCGTCGAGGATGTACACCTTGTGGCGTCCCGACACGGGCGCGAACACGACCGACTCGCGCAGTTCGCGGATGTCCTCAACCGAGTTGTTCGACGCGGCGTCCATCTCTATAACGTCGAGCGAGGTGGCGGATGCGATCGAGCGACACGAGTCGCACTGCCCGCACGGATTTATGGTGGGCCCACCCCCCACCCCCGCCCCGCGCTCGCAGTTGAGGCAGCAGGCGAGGATCTTCGCCATCGAGGTCTTGCCGGTGCCACGCGAGCCCACGAACAGGTAGGCGTGGTGGACCTTCCCTCGTTCCACGGCGTGGCGCAGCGTGCGAACCACGGGCTCCTGCCCCACGACGTCCGCGAACGAGCGTGGGCGATGGGAGCGATAGAGGGATTGAGCGCTGGAGGCCACCGGAAGCTTGAGTCTACCCAGGGCCACAGCGCCCCCAGAGCGGATAGCTTGCAGGCGGTGACGAACACGATCAGGCCGATACTCGCGCGCGCCCTGACACGGGTTGCTCGAGCTGAGGCTGCCCCTCCCACCGCGGTGGGCGCGCCGGGGGGCGACGCCGAGGGGGATGCTTCCACAGAGGGGGACTCGCGTGCGCGGGCGCGCGCGCGCGGGCGCGCGAGTCATGCCCTACGGGGATACATCACCCTACGGGAATACATCACCCGCCGGGGCCCGGCGACGCGTGCGGTCGTGGCGGGCGCGAGTCATGCCGTACGGGGACACATCACCCGCCGGGGCCCGGCGACGCTTGCGATCGTGGCGGGCGCGGCGCTCCTGTGGGCGATCGCAGGGGTGGGCTTCGTCAACTACGACACCCTCTACGCGCTCGTGTGGGGTCAGCAGCTCACGCGCGGGGAAGCGCCGCAGTACGGGCTGCCGATCGCGCCGACGCCTCATCCGCTTGTGGAGGCGCTCGGGATACCGCTCGCGCCGCTCGGCGCGAGCGCGGAGACCGCGATCGTCGTGGCGCTCGGCTTCCTGGCCCTGTCGGCGTGCGCATGGGTCGCCTACCGGCTCGGCAGCGCCTGGTTCGGGCGCGCCGCGGGGGCGGTGGCGGCGATCGTGCTGCTGACGCGCGTGCCGGTGCTCTCCTACGGCGTGCGCGCCTACGTGGACATCCCCTACCTGCTGCTCGTGCTCTCGGCGCTGCTCGTGGAGACCCGCCGTCGCCGCGCCGGAGCGCCGGTGCTCGTGCTCCTCGGTCTCGCCGGCCTCTTGCGTCCTGAGGCATGGGCCTTTTCTGGGATTTATTGGGTCGTTCTGGTCGTCTCGTCGTCTCGCTCGTATCCCGCGCGCACGCGCGGGCAGCTCGCCGGCCTCGCGCTGCTCGCGGCGGCGGCGCCCGCGATCTGGGTCTTCAGCGACCTGCTCGTGACCGGGAACGCGATGTGGTCGCTCACGAACACGAAACACACCGCCGCCGCGCTCGGGCGCCCGTCCGAGATCGGGGACGTGCCGGAATACATCCCACGGCGCATCGGAGAGGTGCTGCGCCCGGCGGTGCTCGCGGGCGCCGCGCTCGGCGGCGTGCTGTCGCTTGCGTGGCTGCGCGAGAAGGCACGCATGGGCGCCGTCGCGGGCGTGATCGCCGTGGTCGTGTTCGCCGCGATGGCCGCCGCGGGTCTGCCGATCGACACGCGCTACGCGTTCCTGGCCGGGGCGATCCTGTGCTTGTTCTGCGGCGCCGGCGTGTTCGGCTGGAGCGCGCTCCCCGCCGGCGACACCCGCAGGGCGCCGTGGATGGCGGCAGGCGCGGTCGTGCTGGTGGCGCTCGTGGCGACGCTGCCCGGGCAGCTGCGCTCGGCCCACCACGAGCTGAGCAACCTGGGCCGCCAGCAGAGCATCCAGGACGACCTGCTGGCGCTCGTGAACAGCCATGCGATCGCGCTGCGGTGCGGCCCCGTGGGGGTGCCCAACCACGCGCCCATCCCGCTGCTGGCGCTGTACCTGAAAGCACGCCCTTCGCTGATCGTGAGCGCCGAAGCGAAGCCCATCGAAGCAGGCACCTACGTGGACCCCGCGAGCGTGGAAGTCGAACAGGACTACGTGCTCGACTCCAAGGACCCCCACGCGGCCGTGTCAATCCCGCCGGGCTTCACCGAGGCGCACGCCAACCGCTCGTGGCTGATCTTCGAGCACTGCGGCTGATTCGCGCAAAGCGCGCCTCGGCACGGCTCGGCGCTCAGTTCGTCGTCCCACGCGATCGCCGGCTTGGCCAGAACCGCTCACGGCGTGCGTTGGGCGCGGTGTCGCAGCAAGGGATCGATCGGTTGAGCCGACCCGCACGAACGCATCCCCCAAAAACGGACCGTGCACCCCTCGTCGAGGCTTGCGCCACCGATCGCCTGTCGCCGCCCGTCACTCCGGATCGGGTGCTCCCGCTGCGCCTGCCGGACATCGCTTAAGGCTGCTTCCTTCCGGACCTGACCTGGTTCACAAGCCGACACCGCGCGGGACCCGAGCCATCGACGCTCCGAGCGGCGGAGCGACCGGGGCGAAACCCCTCGGAGGGGAGTTCAGCCCCGCTAGAGCGGATTGCGGGTTCAGGGCGCCGCTACATCCCCGCCTAGCACGGTCCACGAGCGATCGTAGCGCGAACCGG
This sequence comes from uncultured Solirubrobacterales bacterium, assembly GCA_963729925.1. Lineage (GTDB taxonomy): Bacteria > Actinomycetota > Thermoleophilia > Solirubrobacterales > Solirubrobacteraceae > Palsa-744. The sequence goes on from CAVSPS010000013.1 coordinate 4,957, forward strand.
CCCCTATGCGTTAGGCTGCCCGCCGTTATGAACTTCGATCCTTCGCACCCACCCAAGCATTCCCCCGCGCGCGCCGGCGCCGTCCTGGCGACGCTCCTCCTCGCCGCCCTGATCGCCGGCTGCGGCTCGAGCGGCTCCAGCTCGATCACCGTCGGCAACGAGTCCGACACGAGCTCCCCTCCGACCGTCAAGGGCGAAACCACTCCCACCACCGCAACGACGCCCACAACGACGAAGTGCCCGTCGGGGAGTCCGACGCCGTGCGCGTACGCGGCGACGACCCCCACGAGCGGGCCGCTTTCCACGCAGCCCAAGGTCACGGCGCCGAGCGGCGCCGCCCCCACGACGCTCGTGACCAGGGAAATCATCAAAGGAACCGGCCCCGAAGCGAAGGCGGGCCAGTCGGTCACGGTCAACTACGTCGGCGTCCTCTACAACGGCGGCAAGGAGTTCGACGCCTCCTGGAAGCGCTCCGAACCGTTCACGTTCACGCTCGGCAAGGGCCAGGTCATCAAGGGTTGGGACCAAGGCGTGGCGGGCATGAAGGTGGGTGGACGTCGCGAGCTCATCATCCCCTCCGAACTGGCCTACGGCAAGACCGGATCGCCGCCCACCATCCCGCCGAACGCGCCGCTCGTGTTCGTGGTGGACCTACTCGGCGTCTAGGGTCCGTCAAGAAAACCTACCCTGACGGACCCTTCGCGCTGAGAACCAAGCTCTGCAGCGGCAAGGCTTCTCGCCTCGCACCCACCGGCGGCGCGAGGGCCCGCGTCGCCCGCCGCCGCGCACATGCTCTGACAGTCGCGCTCAGCGCCGTGGCGCTGCTCGCCGGCTGCGCCACCGGCGGCTCCCATGTGTCGAGCCGTCGCGCACTGGCGCTGCAGCGAGCCCAGCTCGTGCAGGTCAGCGACGGGCTGCGCTTCGTCGAGGCGGCCGTTGCGCGCGAGCTCGGAGCCTCACGCGCCGCCTGGCCGTTCATCGCCGACGGGCTCCCACGCGCGCTGGACGGGACGTTGCGAGGCGCCGTGAGCACCGCGAGCGCGACCGCCGGCGCCCTCCCCGCGCCGCCGTTCATGGCGAAAGCCAGCGAGCTCACCGGGCCCGCGGCGGGGATCGCGGGGCTCTACGAAAGCTACGACCGGCTCGCCGAGCGGGGATGGCGACTCACCGAAACCACCATCGCCGCCATCGTGAACGACAGCCCGACGGTGGCGAGCTTCGAGCGCACCAACTCCCCGATCTACATCCATGCGATCTACGACGCCCACTTCAACCTGTCGCTCGTGGCACAGCGCCTCGCCGATGGCTATAAACGACTCGGGGGACCCCACGCCTTCGGCCCGGCGCTCACCCAACGCGACATCGACGCGCTCGCCGCCGCCTACTCGATCCCCGCGGTGAGGCTCGACCCGCATCCGGGGCCCGCGATCGAAGAACGGTAGGGTCTCGCACTCCCCCGTCGCGCCGGTCCCCACACGCGCAAGCCAATAGACTCGGATGTCCAGGGCGCGTAGCTCAGTGGGAGAGCGCTCGCTTCACACGTAGGCTGGCGGGTGCGCGTGAGCGCCTGGATTGCCAGTGTTTGCCGTGGATTTCAGCTGTCGGGCGGTCGCGCCGATCCGGCTTGATTGGGTGCGATTCGGCTGGGTTTGGGCAGCAGAATCGGGCGCTGCCCAAAGGTCATTGTCGCGCCCGGCGATGTCTCGCCCGCGCTTATCACCACCACCACCGGCTAGATCGTTTCCTCGTCATCGGCGTCATCCCACCGTGCCTCCGCCACTGCTTCGGCCATCGCGACGTCGTCATACTCGACTGGCACGAGGTCTGGTTCTGGGAAGTCCGGGTCCGGGTCAAGACCCTCGGAAGCGCTGATGAGAGCTTCCAGGAAGCGCCTTGCCCCCTTCACAAGCTGAGAGTCCTCGGTCCAGAACCCGAACTCCAAGTTGGTGCGGGACGAGCGTGTGAAGTTTGCTGAGGACACCCACAGGCGAAGCGGCCTGAAGCCGATCACGTCTTCCACGTGACCAAGCGGTCCTTCGTCGCTCCACCAGAGATGGCCGAGAAGAGCGAGCTTTGCGTGGACGATCGGCACGAGTCGTCTCCCCTCCTTGCGGTAGCCGAGGGTCCGGATCGCCTCCATCGCGCCCTCGCCAATCGGAGTGTACGGACCAACAACGGCCGGCTTGCCGTTCTCCTTCGGGGCCAGCCCGCCTAGCCGCAGCAAGGCTTGAATAGGCATTCCCGACGTTTGCGCGTTGATCTCGCGAAGCCGCTCCAACTTCCGAAGCTGGTGAGCCTCCCGGGTCTGCTTCGTCATCACGATGCACGTCGCCATGCGCCCGAGCTTGGCGAGCAACTCCTCGTCATCAATCCAAGGAGCTGAGCCCAGCAAGGCCGGACCGGATCGAAATCGCCGCCACCGCGGCTCTCGTTCCGCAACGAAGTCCTCGATCCCGTCAATGAGACCTCGAAGCACGTTCCGTCCGAAGAACGCCGAGTTCCCCTCATCCGGACCGACCGCGAACGCTTGATCGAACTCGCCCGAGAACAATTGCTCTCGCTCCCCATCCTTGAACACGCGACGAGGTTAGCGACCTCATCCTGCACCGCCTGCTAGCGAGCAGGAAGCACGGCCATCCAGCAGACCACGCCGAGATCATCGGCCGTGATCTTCTCCGGCAGTGGCGGTGCCTCGACCCGCTGGAGGCCGAAGTCCTCGACGACGCGAACGATTTCCGTGGCAGCCTCATCCCGCGAAATCTCGGCCGCGAGCACGCGGTCCTGAACCTCGCCGATGGCACGGCGGACCGCTGAGCTGCGCTCTACGGCGAGCACATCGTCGGCCAGGTCTGCGCCGGGCGGTAGCGCGACGGCCGGATCGCGCAGCACCTCCAGCGCCCAGCGCTGCTTGGGTCCGATCTGCTCCTGGACGGCTCGGAGATCGGTGCGCTCGTTGTGAGCGGCGACGATGTCAGCGGCGGCGGCCTCCCACGCCGTCTCGAGGTCGATGCCCTCGAACTCGGCCGGCTCGCCGCCGTGTGGGTCGATCCGGCGCAGGATCTGGAGATCGGTCGAAATGAGCTCTCGATCGGGCAGCTCGACGAAGCGCCAGTAGCGGTAGCCGTCGGGCGCGTCGGGCATGGCTGGCGTGCGAGTGGCAAAGAAAATGCCTGGCGCTCCCTGGGAGCGTCCACCCGTTGTTTGGCGAAAGCACGCCCCGATGCCCCACGGCAGGCGCAGCACGCGCTCGACCTCGCCCTCGGCCAGCGCGCGGTCGATCAGTCGCCGCAGCTCCTCACCGATGAACGCACCAGAGGTTTCCTCCGACTCGTCGAGCAACTCCGCGTCACCGTCGGCGAGCCGCGTGGCGTAGTGGCGGAGTTGTGTCTCGAGGCCCTCGATGACCTCGGCCTCCATGCCGTACACGCCGCTCGCCGCCTTGACCTTGGCCTGAATCCGCGCCTCCAGTCCAAGCAGCCGCTCGAGCTCCCCCTGCTTGGGGAGCATGGTCCAGAGGTAAACCTCCTCGTGATCGGAGAGCAGTCGGATCACGCGGCCGTTGCGCTGAACGACGCGCTGCGGGTTCCACGGCATGTCGTAGGAGATGACCTCCTGTGCCTGCTGCAGGTTCTGGCCCTCGGAGAGGACGTCCGTCGACAGCAACAGGTCGACCTCGCCATCGGGAGGCTCGTAGTCGGGCCGCACGACGGTGCGTGGAGCGAAGCGGCCCAGCGCTGCAAGGCGCTGGTCGGGGGTGCTCTCACTGCCGATGACCGTGACCCGCTCGCGGCCGCCCACGCGCGCCAGGAGGTGCTCGTCGAGGTAGCGGATCGAGGCGCCGAACGTCGAGAACACCGCAATCTTCCGTGCGGGCGAGCCCTCCAACAAGTCCACCAGCGCGGCGAGCTTGGGATCGCTTGCCGCATCCAGTTCGGCCAGGGCGTCGCGGATTGCAGCGAGACGGCCCTGGTCCGCCACCACGGCGTCGCCGTAGGTGGGGTCAAACTCGCCTGCCGGCCGCACACCATCCGTCGCTTGGAGCTGCTGCTCAACCCATGCCGCAAGCCCCGCGTCGTCAGCCTCGCCGGCGGCGGCCGCGCGGAGCTGCTCGCGCGAGAGCACCTCTCCACGGCCCCATGCGAGCAGGAAGACGTCGTGCGCGGCGAGCATCGCCTCGACCGTCTCCAGACATGCGCGCCAGGACGACTCGAAGCGCTTGAGGATGCCGGACTTCAGCAGTCCGCCGAGCTGCGCCTCGACCGCGGTCTCGTCGCCACCGAGCTCGAACGCGCTCGGCCGGTAGCGGGCCATCGTGAGCGCGTCGATCTCATCGGTGATGCGCTCGAACAGGCCAGGATGGGCGGTGTCGAGGTCGTAGCGGCGCGTACGCAGCGTCGGCTTCGGGAAGCGGACACGGGTGCCGTCCGGGAAGGTGGCGCCCTCGTACTCGCGCTCGATGAACACGCGGTCGCGGCGCACGCTCACCGCGTCAGCCAGCGGATACAGCACGTCCGGATCGAGGTTCTCCGGATCGCGACTGTTGGCGCCCGCCGCGATGAAGAGATTCCTGACGGAGTCGATCCCAGCGCCGGCGAACGCGCGGTCGTGGCGCCCGAACAGCATCACGAGGTTGTAGAGGTCCCACAGCCCGTTGTTGATCGGCGTCGCCGTCAGCAACACGACCTGCTTGGGCGTACCACCCAGCAGCCGCTCCATCGCTCGATACCAGCTCGTGTCCTCGTTGCGCAGCGCGTGCGCCTCGTCGACGACGATCAGGCGGTAGGAGTCCTTGGCGTTGTTGAGATGTCGATGACGGACACGTGCCTCCGGCATCAGCTGCTCGTCGGACGCGAGCTCCTGGAAGGAGATGACCTGCGCCGGCAGCTTGGTCTGGTCGATCCGCTCACGCCAGCGCTTGGCGAGCTGCGCAGGGCGTGATGACGAGCGCGAAGACGCCGTCCTCCTTGGTGCGCTCCTCGATGAATGCGAGTCCGATCTCCGTCTTGCCGGTCCCGACACCGTCCGCGTAGATCACCCCGCCATGGCGGCGAGCGATCACACGTGCGCGCTCGTAGCCGTCGCGCTGGAAGGGAGCAAGCTCGAGCCCGGTCGGGCGGCTCGGGCGCAACGGATCGTCCGGTTCCGGACTGTGCAGCTCGAGCAGAGCGCGCAGGTACACGGTCATCGGGTCGATCCGGCCGGATCGGGAAACAGCAGCTGGCGCAGCTCGGCGTCGAACGCTGGCGCCTGCTGCCAGAGGTCATCGAACCAGGCGATCGCGTCGCGTGCTACCGGCACGTCGTAGTTCGCGAGACCAAGCTCGAGGTTGCGCTCCATGCCGGCGCCGGTGAGGTTCGCGGAGGTGACCAGCGCCACACGTGCGTCGGTGCCATCGCCGAACAAGTAGGCCTTGCCGTGCAGGAACTCACGCACGTAGCGGCGGACCTCGACCTCCGGGCGCCCGAGCCAAGCCTCCACCGCGGCGAGCTGGCGGGCGGCGCGAGAGGGCGGGAAGCGGGAGAAGTCGCGCTCGTCGCGAAGGCGCTCAAGCTGGAGGGTAAAGCGGTCGATCGGCGGAGGCTGAGCGCCCAGGCCCGGGTCCGGGGCCGCCCCGAGCAGCAGGCGGGTCGGGCGGCCGTCGGCGAGCGCGGCCAGGCGATGAAGGCCGGCGAGGTTCACGTAGCCGGTGGCGATCGAGAGCCCGTGCCGAACATCGACGTCTGCCATCAGGTACACGAGCGCCTCGCCGTGGCTCGTGTCCGCGCCGCGGTTGTCGAGCAGATATGGTCGGGAGTCCACGACCGGCAGCCTATGCGGCGAAGCGCTGACGTACGGCCTGGCGGTAGGCGGGCGGTACCGCGTCGATAGTGAAGTCCTCAAAGACGAGCTCAAGCTCATCGGCCGTCAGTCCCCATGCCCGCGCCACGGTCGCGTCGATCTCGGCCCGAAGCCGCGTGCGCTCGTCATCGTCGAGCGGCCCAACCTCGACACCTGTGGCCGCCGCGAAGTCGGCAAATCGGTTGTGCGGGACAGGAGAGCCGCGCCGCGGTAGCAGCGAGGGCGGCGAAGGTATCGTCGTCCAGGTCGGGTAGCCGCAGGCCCTCAAGGACGAAGAAGTTGAGGTGAGTCTCCACGAAGCGCCGCGACTGCCAGTCGAAGACGAGGCTGTTCATCAGGGCTAGACACGCGGCCTCACTGCGGGTGTCCTCGTCGACGAAGGCAAGGTAGGGCGCACTGTTGACGAGGAAGTACTCGGGCGGGACGAGACAGGCGCGCACCGTCCTCGAATCGGTGGCGCGGCTCACGTCGCGAAAAGCCACGCGCGCTCGCTGGCATGTTCGCTCGACCGCCTGTCGCCGCACGGCCGCCGGCACCTCCTCCGCGAGCAGCGACTTGGCGCCCGGCCGCGGCTTGCATGCCTTAGCGAGGGCCTGCTCGCTCGGCGGACAGACGCGTGCTCCTGCATCGTCACCGCGTGGGGCGAACTGGTCGAAGCTCTCGCCCTTCCACAGCGGGCGCCCGCTGCTCGCGCCCTCCCAGAGGTGCGCATCGGCCGTCTCGTGGAACTCGGCGACCGGAAAACAACGCCAGCGTCCGCCGCCGTATGGGAAAGGCGATCCCGAGCGGAGCTTGCCCAGGAGGTCCGCCTCGGCCTGGCTTCGAAGCAGCGGGATCTCAAGCTCTGGGCCAAGAGCAGCGCGCTGAAGGCGTAGCCCGGGCGCGGCGGACTGGGCTATGAACTCCGCGGCTGATCGGGCGACGCCGGCGACCTCGAGCACGTCATCGGACTTGGGCGAGCGTCGCTCGGCCGCGAGCAGCGCGACCGTGTATTGGGGATGGGTGTCGAACGCCCAGAGTCGGTTGTTAACCGAAGAAGTCGATCCGAGTCGGAGCCGCCCGGTCGAACAGCCATGAGCGAAAGGCGGCGGAACCCTTGGTGAGGAACACGCTGCGGGGCAGGACGACGCCGAGGCGGCCACCCGATCGCAGCAGCTCGCGGTAGCGCTGACAGAAGAACTTGTAGACGTCCGGGTCGCCGGCGCTTCCCTCGTAGCCGCCGGCCGGGCCCAGGTAGTCGCGCATCGTTTCGAGCCGCTCACGCCACGCATCCAGAAGCTCCGGCAACTCCGGCCGCGCAGCCTGCAGGGATTCCACCTCGGCCTTTCGCTGTGCCTCGGGCATGGAGCGCAGACCGGGCCGATAGAGCGCATAGAACGCGAGCTCCTCGACGACAACCTCCTCCCACGGCGGGTTGCCCACCACGACGTCGAACCCGGGCCGCTCGCGGGCGAAGACCTCGGCAAACGCAAGCGGCCAATGGAGGGCGCTGTGGTGGCAGGCGAACTCGGCTGCCTCGTCGCCGAGGAGCGATGCCTGTCCCGCGATGATCTCGTTACCTGCTTGGAGCGCTTCGTCACGAGCCCCCGCGAGCCCGAGCGGCTGCGCGACCCACAGGTCGAGCACTCGTTCGGCCGCCGCCACGCTGTCATGGAGGGCGGCATCGGCGGAGCGGCTGGCCTCGACCTCGGCGGGCGTGCGGTCTTCGATCGCGCGCAGACGGGCGGCTCCTTCCGCGGCACCGGCGACCGCCTCGGACAGGGCGTTGCCGAAGAGAACGACCTGGCCGTGCTCGGTGCCCGGCGGTGTCATCGACTCCGGTCGCGCCACTCCGATCAGCGAGTTGCCGACCCGGACGTTGTGGTCGAGATAGGCCAGCGACAATCCCGGGACGAAGGACCCGAGCCACAGCGAAACCTTCGCGATCTCAGCTCCCATCCGAGAGAGGTCCACGCCGTAGACACAGCGCTTGAGCACGAGGCGCTTTAGCAGCGCGGTGTCCTCGATGCCGGCTCCGAACGTGCTGCCCGCTGCGGCCCGCAGCCCGTCGAGCTCGTCGCGCACCGCCGGCAGCGCCAGCTCGCCCAACAGCGTCGCAATCTGGTCCGCCAGCTCCTCGACGACCTCAACGAGGAAATGTGCGCTGCCGCACGCCGGATCGAGCACAAAGAACTCAAACAGCTGACGGGCGGCGGCACGCGGGTCGCTTGACGCAAGCTCGCGGACGTCGGAGAGATGCCGCTCAAACGCGGGCCGCACCGCCTCGCGCACGAGGTGGCGCACGAGCTCTGTGCGGGTGTAGTACACGCCGCCGCCCTTGCGCCCGCCCTCGTTGGTCAGCCACAGCAGATCGCCGCGTGCGATCTCGACCTCCTCGCCGCTCGCGGGCACATACCGGTCGCTGCTCGCGTCGTAGCGGAAGTCGCGATCGGCGACCGACAGGCGGAGCGAGAGCAGACCCTCGTAGATGTGACCGAGGTGACCGATCTCAAGGCCCGAGAAGTCGACCCCCACGTCGGAGTCCTCGGGGTCGCGAGCGAGCGCGACGAGCGCTGGAGCGAGCGCGGCGTCTGGGATCGAGGCCGCCTCCAGGATCTCCGCGCCGTCGAATCCGTCCGGCGCGAAGAGCGCCCCGTTGTAAGCGGGCACGCCCCACGCGCTCTGCCCCGTGCGCATCGCTTCCACGAGCCCACTGACATCCCGCCAGAGCGTCTTCGCGTTCTGGTCGGCGACGTCCCGCTCCTCGGCTGCGCGCTCCGCGATGCGGGTGAAGCTGCGCCCCGCGTAGGTGTGATTGGACATCGGCAGATGTCCGGCGCTCTCGGCGTAGAGCAGGAACAGCGCCCGGAAGACCCATGTGAGCGCCGCGGCCTCAAGCTCGGCTCGAACCTCGTCGTCCGCGACGTCGCGGCCGCTCGCTGTGGCCCAGCGGCCGAGCTCCTGCCCCAGGACCGGCAGCACGTCCTGGCGCAGCGAGCGGTCGAGCCGCTTGCGCAGCTTCGACCCGTAGTCGCGCGCCTCAACGAGCAGCTCCTCCAAACCTCCGGAGGCGAGGAACTTTGGCGCCAACAGACCGACGAGGGGCAGGTGCTCGGGCTCCATCGCGGCCGGGTCCAGCTCAAGGTAACGCGTGGTCGATCCCGCATCGTCACGGCCGGCGCGCAGCAGCCGCATCCTCGCGCCGGCAGCCAACAGACCGTACGGGGCGCCGCTGGCGAGGCAGTCCGCCACGAGCGCGCCCTCGGGCAGTCGCCCAGCCTCATCCAGCCGCGCGAACTGGTCGGCAGACTGGCGGGGATGCACCACGATCACCGGTTCGCCGCCACTGCTCGCCAAATAGCCGCGCTTCGACAGCGACGCGACCTCGTAGCCAAGGCCGCTCAGAACCTCGCGCCAGCCGACCGTAGATAGACCCTGGGTAAGCTGCTTGAACTTCTCCCATCGCTCGGACTGTGGGAGACGCTTCGCGTAGAGATGCTCGCTGCCCAACCCACGGACCGCAAGTCCTGCGATGCCTTCGGTGTCCAGCCGCTCGACCTCCTGGGCGACCTGCCGCACCGCCTCAAGCTTCCGCAATCCTGGCGTCCTCGAGATCAGATCGAAGAGCGACTCAGCTCGGAGTCTCCGCACCGGCCCCTCCGGCTGTGGTCCGAGCACCCGCAGCCGACCCTCGCCCTCGGGATCGTCGGCGATCAGCAGCAGCGGCACGGCGCCGCCCCCCCGACGCCGCTTCCAAGCGGCTCGCATCCTACGCTCGTCCATCGCCGCCGCATGCGCATACTCGACGCCGTTGACAAGCCTGCTCGCGGAGATGCCATTGGTGGCGCCTGCGTCGCGGCTTCCAGGAAGCGTGGCAAGGCCATCAAAGAGCTCGGTCGCGTTCACCAGACGCAATGATGGCTGACCGGGCCGACAAGAGCGCGACGGCTCGGCACGAACGGGCTGGATGCGGAGCGATACCCCCATGCCTCCTACTCCGACGGAATGGCGAAAACCGGACGGGGCGTCGAGCGATCCCTTTGTGCGCCTGCCGCTCAGCTCCGACGACGCCGACCGTTGTCAGCGTGGCTCTGGCTCGCGGCCTAAGATCATCCGGCCCATGCCCAAGGACCGGCAACGAGAACTGTTCCTCGCCCCCGATGTGCTCGTCGTGATTCAGCGTTCAAGCTCTCATCCGGTCGAGTACGCGATCATGCTGCTGGTCGAGCGCGAGGGGGTGTGGCATACAGTGCGGACCTTCGACAACGCCCACGCACCCGAAGAGCACCATGAGCACCGCTATGTCGGCTCTGAGAAGCAGGAGCCGATCGTCACGCGTGGGCCCGTGAACGACGCGATGCACGCCGCCGAAGTCAAGCTCCGGGGAGGCTGGTCCGATATCGTTCGTAGCTGGGAGAACACCTTATGAGTGCCGTTGACGACAAGACCTGGGATCTCTTTATGGCCGCGTCGCTGAGCGACGACGACCTCGGCTACCCCGACAAGGTCGCGTTCGTCCCCGGGGATCAGGAGTGGGCCGACGACGTCGTCTGGCGCAATCTCACGGAGGGCCGCGCGACCGTGATCGTCAGCGATGATGCGGAGCTGCTACTCGTCCCGCTGCGTAGGAGCCTGGTCGACCGGTTGCGCGGGCACGTCGCCGTGAACGTCGCTCACCGCACTCACGGGCACGCCGCGCCCTACGCGACCGCGAGCCGGCTAGGTCGCCATCCCGTGCGCCAGATGCGCGAGCTGGCACACGCGTAGCCGGCTCGCTTCCAGCGAAGATCAGTAGACCCACCCGTCTGGTGAAGCACCGGGCTTCCAGGCGCGAGTGACGACGCCGCCTTCCTGGCGGAGGGTGTGGCCGTAGTCGGAGAGGTTGACCTGGAAGGCCAGCTCTTCGCGCGGGTCGCGTCCAGCATCGTCGATCCACTGGCGCCATATGACGAGAGCGCAGAGGGTCTCGACGTGCGCCTCGCTCTCCCACCAGCCGTCCTACAACCCGGCGAGCGCTGTGGGGTAGCGGCCGTGGAGCGCGACGATCCCGCCCCACATCAACGCGCGCCATTGTGGGTCGCCGCCGTAGGGCTCAAGCCACGGCGCCCGCCGGTCGGGCTCCTCATCCTCGGGCGCTTCGAGCACGACAGGCGCCGGTCTGGCACGCGGTGCGCGAACCTGCCCGCCGGCCCCTGCTTCGGCGATGCCCTCGCGGACCATTTGGCCCGCGAGCCGCGCGGCTGGCTCGCCGGTGTTCGCTGCCAATTCGTCCAGTTGCGACGCGACGGCCTCGGGCAACGTGATCTTCAGGCGACGGCTCATCGGGTGTCCCCCGGGTGTGCTCGCCGGCCGTGTTTAGGTGCGTGATTGAACCACATAAGCAGGACGGGATCCGAGACGACTACTCCACGGCGGGACGGCGGGAACGGCGTCAACCGCTTGTTCGTTTGGACAGTCGGGCGCGACTGCCGCTAAGCTAAGCGTCCGCCGCAAGCTGCGGCGTTTCGTTATGGAGCCACTCTTCAAGTCGCTGATCATTCAGATCGCACCGCAGCCACGGCAGATGCCGCCGCCGCCGCTGAACCAGAACGATCTGCAGTTGATCTTCTCTGATGTTCGGCGCACCTACCCGTATCAGTCGTTTGCCTTTACGCCGGACGACCGGGGAGCAATCTTCCAGAACGCTCCCGACGATTCGGTTGAACTGCGGCCCGCACAGCTTCAAATCCTTGCGAAACTCGACGGTCCAGAACCGCTTGTGGCGGCGACGGCCGAGCGCAAGGTGATGACGATCCTCAAAACGGCTTCTAATCGTCTACAGATGGAGATCTTCGTCCAGTGCGCCATCCAACTCGTCGCGCTTGCTGCGGTGCCGGGCGAGAAACCGGATGCGAAGGCATTCGTCTCGGAAACACTCATGCGCGACGTTGAGCAAGCAACGGTTTTGGGGCCGGATTACTTCGGCGGCGGGATTCGATTCAGGAGCTTGAAGGAGAACAACGGCGGAGAGGACTCCATTTCTATTGAGCCCTTCATTAACGACAACGCGATGCTGTATCTGGAGCACCAAAAGACGCGACTCGCCGTCACCGAACCGATCACCCTCGATCGACTGTCGACCTGGATCAGCGACGCCTTTGAGTTTGTATCGGGGCCTACAATGAACCTGCTTACGCGATAGGAGGTCGACATGAAGCTCAAGCTCTGGGAAGGCGACGGACTAGCCGCTCTGGCTGAGCCGAGCAGGGACTTTTCTCTTTCGGCCGCATTTAGCAACGCAACTGGCGTGCTGGTAGCGTCTCCTTTGATCGAGGCCGGGAACGAATCCGTTTGGATTCCTGGCGAGGCCGTGGCGTCTGTCCGGTCGATGAATCGCCCAGTCGTCGGGATAACGGCGGAGGAGGAAGCGGAGATCCTGCGGCACCCCGATGTGGTCGCAGCGGTTGAGGCCGCTCTGCCGGAGATCGAAGACTGGGAGCGCGCGCTGTAGAAAGGCCGATCCTTGCTCGACCTCGATCCGGCTAGCGAGGCCGAGTTGAAGAAGGTTGATGACGCTGCGCTGACGCGCGCCGTGGAACGTGTGCGGGCAGATCCAAGCGGGCGGCGAGAGCCCGGCCACCGCTATACGTGCCGATTCCATAACACCACGAAGTACGTGGACACCGGCGGTCGCGACCTCTGGGAGTTCAGGCCGAGCAAATGGCGCGGGCTGTTCGTCATCGTTAAAGGCGCTAGCACGCAGGGCGTTATGTTTCTTCCCGTCAAAGGAAAGCGTTTTATGACGCTAAGCGAGTGCCCGTGGCATAAGGGGAAGTAGATCAAGCACCCATGCTGACCCACTCGTCGGGAGCAGGACCCGGCCGCCAAGCCCGCGTAACCCCGCCGCCCTCCTGCCGAAGCTCCCGCCCATAGTCTGCAAGCTGCGCTTGGAACGCCAGCTCATACCGCGGGTCGTCCGCCTCCTGGTCGATCCAGTCGCGCCAGATGACGAGCGCGCACAGCGTCTCGACGTGGGCGGCGTCTTCCCACCAGCCTTCTTTCAGGTGCTCCAGTGCTCGCGGGTAGCGGCCGTGTAGCGCCACGATCGACCCCCACATCATGGCTCGCCATTCCTGCCGGTCGAAGAACGGCTCGATCCAAGGAGCGCGGCGATCCGGGTCCGGGTCCTCCTTCGGTGCCGGCACCGGCGGCGCAGCGAGAGTCCGTTTCGGGTCCCTTCGGGCCAGGATCTCGGCACAGATCAACTGCGCGGCGACCCGCGATACCGGTTCTCCGCGCTGTTCGGCCAGGGCTTCAAGCTGGGCCATTGTTGGGTCTGGCAGGGTGATCTTCATGCGGTAGCTCATCGGGCTCGCCTCCGTCGTGTTCGCGTGTCGCGCTATTCGCGCCTCTCTTGTTGATGACCGCGAGCACGCGAAAACGGCCAACGAGTTTTGGCCCACTTGTGGGTCAGAAACGCACCCCGTGCATCTAGTCTGTCCGGTCGTTGGAGCGAAGCGATGCGGCTCGTGCTGGCGGGTACCGCTTGCGGCGCCGGTGAGCGCCGGCTGGCTGGCCGTGCAGACAGGGGAGCGACTTGCGGCGGCATCGGTCGGCATGTGGGGGACCGCGCGAAGTGGCGCTGTGGGTGCCTGCCCGGAGCGTGAGCGGGCAACTCGTTGGCCGGTTCGGGCAGGTGACGGTCATTAACACTGATGACTCATCGCAGACGAACACAATCACCCGGCGACTCGCCGCCGCCGGCCCGAACCGTTCTTGACGCGGCATCCGTAGAGGCCGTCGCGCGGCGGGTGGTCGATCTGATCCGCGGCGAAGGCGACTCCCCCGTCGGCCGCGGGCTTGTCGATGCGGCGACACTCGCCGCCGAGTTGGGCGTCGAGCGCTCGTGGGTCTACGCCCACCGTGCCGAACTCGGCGGCATTCAGCTCGGGACCGGCTCAAAGCCACGCCTGCGGTTCGACCCGGAGGCGGCCCGGGAGGTGCTCGCTCGCTCTGGAAGCCACGAGTCGCACGAGCCGCAAACGCCCGCGCCTGTAAGCCGTTTGGCCAGTCGCCGGCGTCAGCGAATGGCAAGCAGGGTCGGATTGCTGCCCATCAAGGGCTTGGCGACGCTCGCTGACGCTCGCCGGGAGCGCTCGCGATGATCGCCTCAGCGCTTCGGCAGCGGGTCTTGCTCAACCTTGGCTATCGCGTCGGCGAGTTGGTGCAGATTGGAGCCGAGGGCGTCGAGGAAGCGCAGGACGGTGTGCCAGCGGACCCCCCGTCGGCCACGCTCAACCTGAGAGACGTAGGTCGAATGGATGCCGAGCCGAACGGCCATCTCCTCTTGAGTCACACCGGCCTGATCGCGCAGCGCTTGGAGCGCCCGGCCGAGCACAACCTGATCTCGAGCAGCGTCACGCACCTAAGCGGTTTTAGTCAGGTTGCGGTATCATCGGAGAGTCCAAACATAGTGCCCCCGCACCGCTGTCACGGCCGGGGGCGTGGCACCGAAGACCAAGGGCTTCGGCGCGCAGGCCACGATATCCGCTCAGGCGATCGTGGCTCCCTCGCCAGAGCACCCGTCTTCGGTGCCTCCTACCAAGGAGGAACCGACATGACGACCCTGACCATCCCCGCCGATGTGGTGACGATCGTGCGGAACGCGCTGCACACCGAGCTTGGGCAGGCCGCCTCAGAGATCGCCGCCGTCAGCGAGGAGCACGAGCGCGAGCGATACCCCGAGCGGTACGAGGAGCCCGTTGCGCACTTCGATGCGTACCGCGCGCTGCTCGAAGCGATCGGGTGGGGCGACACGGAGCGTCCCGAGCCGGTGCAGATGGACCTCGCACAGCACCACTGGGAGCTGCTGACGGCCCTTGAGGCGCGGCTTGAGATCGAGCGCGACTACATGGCCGTCTCACCGCACCTGAAGGGCGCAGAGCGCCAGCGCCAGACAGCGACACGCTATGCCCGCGCGATCGAAGGCTTCCTGCCGACCGTGCGTGCTCGCGTCGAGCAGATCGGGGGGCGGTGATGCCGCGTCCGGCGACGGGACAGGTGGTCGTGGATGAGCGCAGGCGCAGCCCGACGTTTGGGCTGCGCTTCCGCGCCTACGGCCGCCGCGAGTACGTGACGCTCGGGACGGCTGAGGAGGGCTGGTCGCGCGCGAAGGCGCAGACGGAGCTACAGAACGTCCTCGCCGACGTGCGGCGCGGCATCTGGCAGCCGCCGGTCGCGGAGGTCGTACAGGCCCCGCGAGCGATGCCGACTTTCCACGAGTTCGCCTCGGAGTGGTTCGAGCGCCAGACGTTGGAGGGCGGCAGTCGCGGCGGGGGCCTCACTGACGCCGGGAGAGCCGACCTGGTGTGGCGGCTGTCGAACCACCTGCTGCCCGCGTTCGCGTCCCGGCGACTCGATCAGATCACCATCGAGGACGTGGACCGCTACCGGCTCGGCAAGGTCCGTGAGGGCAAGCTGGGCGTCACGTCGATCAACAAGACGCTCACGACGCTCGCAGCGATTCTTGAGGCCGCTGTCGAGTATGAGTTGATCGACCGCAACCCCGCGCGCGGGAGGCGGCGACGGTTGCCGGCCGTGGCGCCCAGGCGCTCGTGGCTGAACCGCGCCGACCACATCGCGGTGCTGCTCGACGCCGCTGGCAAGCTCGACGCGCGCGCCACGATCTGTCGAGGCCAGCGACGCACGCTACTTGCCACGCTCACGTTCGCCGGTCTACGAATCGGCGAGGCGCTGTCCCTGCGCTGGCGTGACGTGGACCTCGCGCGCGGCACGATCACCATTCGCGCCGCAAAGACCGACGCGGGGGTGCGCATCGTGAACGTGCTCCCGGTGCTGCGCGACGAGCTTGGCGCCTACCGGGCGCATCTGGACCCGTCGGCAGACGCGCTGGTGTTCGGCACCGCCACGGGCAGGCGACAGGGCGCAACCAACGTCCGGCGCCGGGTGCTCGCCAAGGCCGTCGAGCACGCCAACGCGAAGCTCGCCGAGGACGAGGCCGAGCCGCTGCCCGACGGTCTGACGCCCCACTCGCTGCGCCGGACGTTCGCCTCGCTGCTGTTCGCCATCGGCGAGGCGCCGCCCTACGTGATGGCGCAGATGGGCCACACCACGCCGAACCTCACGCTGGCGATCTACGCGCGGCAGATGGATCGCCGCGACGGCGAGCCCGAGCGCCTGAAAGCTCTCGTGGAGGGTCGTGCTCGGCCGCCGGGTCATGCGCGCGGGGCATTGGCGTGGTGCGCGGCGCGAACTGAGTAGCAACGAGTGACGGCTGGGTTCGAATCCCGATAGCGGTACTTCCAACGGCCCCTACGGCAGGGGCCGTTTATGTCTCTCGAACGGGCTGACTGAAAGGCTGACTGAAAGTCGCACAACCTCACCTCGTTGACGGGCGCTGCGGTCGGGGAGCGGTATGCGATGATGCTCCGCATGGGCAAGGTCGTCGATCTCTTGGAACGGCCGACGTACGGCCTCTCGCAGATCGACTCGCTTCTCGGCCTACGGGGTGGCACGGCCCGGCGGTGGATCGACGGCTATACGCGGGCCGGGAAGTACTACGACCCGGTGGTGCGCGAACGTAGCACCGGCGGCGAGATCGCGACGTGGGGCGAGTTCGTCGAGACGAGGCTGCTCGCAGAATACCGGGATGCCGGCGTGCCGATGATCCGCATGAGGCCTGCGGTCGAAGCGCTGCGCCAGGAGTTGAAAGTGCCCTACCCGCTCGCTTCGGCACGAACGTGGCTCCGTCCAGAGGGACGCGACCTCGTGCTGGTGGTCCAGGAGGAGGTGAACCTCGACCCGCACCTTGCGCTCGTGATCGTCGCGACCGGGCAGACGCTCGCCTGGTCGGCCGAGGCGGATCGCTTCAGCGCGGCAATCGAGTGGACCGGCGACAGCGACGAGGCCGAACCGCGCCTGCTGCGGCCGGCCGCGGGGATCAGGGAGGTGGTGGTCGATCCCCTGCGTGGGTTCGGCGAGCCCGTCGTGCGGGGTGTCAGGACGGAGATCATCCGTGAGCTCGTGCAGGCTGGCGAATCGCAGGACGCGATCGCCGAGGTATACGAGCTCCCACGGGAGTCCGTAGAAGCGGCGCTGCGGTACGAGTTGCTGCGAGCGGCGGCGTGAGGGCGCGTGGTCGCCAAGCTCGACCGGCTCAGGTTCTACGTCGACGAGAGCGCCCTCGGCCTGGGTAAGACGCTCACGGCTGCCCGCGACGACGTGATCCACGCCGGGCACGCGCTGATTCCGGAGTGTCCGCTCGGGACGCTCGATCCCGACTGGATCAAGGCGGTTGCCGCGCGTGACCTCATCGTGATCGGGCGAGACAAGCGGATCAGGACCCGTCCAGCCGAGGTGCAGCAGCTCGCCGCAGCCGGCCTGCGGGTATTTCGAATCGGCGGGAAGAGGGACGCGACGACGTGGGGGTGGTTGACCTGGCTCGTGCGCCACTGGGAGCAGGTGGAGACGATCATCCGGACACGTGGCCCCGGCCCTTGGTTCTATGTGATCTATGAGGGCAATATCGTCGAGCTCGAGATTCCCCATCCGAAGTAGCCGTCTGGTCGTAGATAGCCGCGCGTAGCCGTCCGCACGGCCACTAGACTCGACCGTGGTCGTCCTGCTTGGCGACATCGCGCAGCTGCGGAAGTCCGCCGACCTTCCGGCCGAGCGGCTGCGGTGGCGCAGCGTGTTGACCAGCACAGGCAGCTGCTCGTCTCAGTCCAGCTCGCGCCGGGAGCCGGGTGAGCACATCGGTAGGGGTCCGGGCCGCCCGTGGGAGCTCGCCATGAACATATGCTCCCGCGATGAGCGCGGTCGTCGCCAGCACGAGCAACCCGGAATGGCGGCCGCTCGTCTACACGCTGCTCACGATCGTGCTCTACGTCGCGCTTGGTGTGCTCGCCTGGCGCTCGGCGCGCGCGGTGCGTCGCATGAGGCGCAGGGTCGAGTACTGGCGCTACGCCATCCGCTCACGACTCACCCGGAAACGGCTGCTGCGCGAGGCGGCCGAACGCATCGACGCGTGGAGGGTCGACAACCCCTCGACGGTGCCGCCCGACACAGAGCATCTCCTGTGGCCCGCCCTGTGGATGGTGGAGGTTTTCCTCCCCGCCCACGCCGAGGGGCTCGCGCGCTCGATCAAGACGCTCGGATGGGATCAGGAGCGCGGGATGGGCCGCTTCGATGCGCTGCAGTGGCTGAGCGAGGCAAGGGCACGTGGCGGCCCCTCGATGGTCTCGCCCGGCGCTTTCCTGTCGCCGCGGCCGCTGGCGCCCAGCGCGATCGCACTTGCCTCGCGGATCGACATACCTGAGACCTTCCGCTCGCTGGCACCCACGTTCATCCAGCTTGGCCCGGGCGTCACGGTCCTCGTGGCGCGCTTCTTGCTCGCCGAGGAGGAGCGCTCCTGCCTGGAGGATGCTCTGCGCGAGCCGGCCAAAGCGCGGGCCCGGGCCGTGGGCTGGACCGGGCACCACGTAAGCCCGCCGTCGGTCGTGCGCCTCGAGCGCCTCGGCGATGCGCGCGAACGGGTACGCCGGGCCGCCGCCGGCTGGCTCGCGAGAAACCTCCGGGGCGTATTCGCCGAACAGGGCTCGGAGCCACCGTCGTGGGATCTGATCACGAGCGAGCGCGAGCCGCTCACGCCACCAGAGCTCGCACACGACGACTGGCGTCAGGGCCTCGGGCTTGGATTCGGTGCCGACCGCTGGACGTTCAACCCGCCGAACGAAGACTTGGTGCTCGCCACGCCGGGGTTCCGCGACACGTCGAAGCCGAAGCCGACGTTCTGCGGCATGCGCGGCAAGCTGATCGAGGAGGTTCCAGGCACCCACCCGGACCTCGAGGGGGCGGTCCATATGCTCGGCGAGCACGCCGCGCCGATCCTGGCCCTGTGGGGCCTGGTAGATGCGGTCCGCGAGTACGAGGTCGCGCTCTCAGAGCCGCGGGACCGGCCGTGGGGCAGGCGCGAGAGCTACCGCAGCACCCGGCGGTACCTGGAGCAGATCCGCTCCGGCGTGCTGCCCGCCGCACGGGACCTCGCGACCGTCCAGGGACTTGCCGACTTCCTCGGTGGGCGTGTCAGTCAAGATTGGTTTGCCTTCAACTCGGGCGACGCGACGCTGATCGCCGACGGGCCGCCGCTCCGGCTGCTGGGGTGGCTGCGCGAGCGGCTCGTGGAGCGGGCGGGCAGGGCGCGGACCCACGCGGAGGAGGTCACGCGCGCGACGCGTGCCTACGGCGAGGTGCTGGTGGCAAGCTCGAACCTGAAGCTGCAGCGGAGGGTGGCGTGGCTGACGTTCATGCTCGCGATCCTGACCGCCGCAGGGGTATGGATCGGGATCGAAGCACTGAAAGCGAAGTAAGTCCCCAGCGGCGTGTCGGCCGACGCCGCGGAGAGGCGCCACGCGCGTGCTGCCACTACGCCGTTGCAGGCAGCAGCCCTACCATCCCCCCGCGATCCGCCGACACCTGGCTTCCGGGTCGTAACGAGCGTTTTGGCGGTGGACCGACGTGATCACTCGGGATGATTAGCGAGCGTGGGTGTCGCGTAGCATTGACTGATGTCGAAGCCGCAGCCCGAGCACTACCGCACCGCGGCCGAGTATCGGTGGGCGCGTCGGCTGTGGCGCAAGCGCACTGGCGGCAGCCCCATCACGACCGCTGCTCTCGCGCTGATCGTCGGAGGGCTGAGCGGTAGTGCCGTGTTCGCAATGGTCACGCTTGCCGGTGCGCTCGGAGTGCATCTGTACATACGACAGACACGATGAGCGGTCCGGGCGGTTCGTCAACGAGCGAGGTTGGCTCCGGCAGCCCGGTCGGCGAAGCAGGCCTCGGCGCGGGCGCCCGCGCCCAACTCGAAAAGGCTCGCGAAGATCCGCGGCTGTCCCGGGGTCGTGCGTCCGTCGCCGACTACTGGGACGCAATGGACGAGGCCGAGAATGTCCGCATGCTGGCGATCCTCGGCTTGTATGAACTCTGCGGATGCGTCGAGCGCTACGAACGGGAACACGGCGTCTCCCGCCATGACCCCGAGTTGGACCCGATGCACCGCAATGCGATGCAGCCGCTGTGGGAGCAGGCCGAGCTCGCGTCGACCGTGATCGACAACGACTTCGCTGCGATCAACGCGCACGCGCTTGTGGCCATGAACAGCGCGCTTGACGCGATGGTCGAGGAATTCGCGCCAGCGATGCGCGACATCGCCGTCAGGAGCCTCGTCGACCAGGTCACCAAGCAGGCCGAACAAGCCAACGCCGAGGCCGCGAGCGAGCTCGACGAGGAGACGAAGAAGGCCATGATCGAGGCGATTATCGCGACCGTCGACGGGACGCTGCCGAAGCTCGACAGGCTGCTCGGCAGTGGCGTCGAGCGGTACGAGGCCCGGCTCCGCGGCGCCGGCCTCGGGACCGCCGATGACCGGCCGATCCCCGCGGACCTCGACGAGACGCTGACCGAGCTGGGCGCGATCAGGGACGTGCTTCAGCACCGGGCCAGCCGGATCGACGCGAAGGCACTCAGCCAGGCGCCAAGTCTCGCCCGACGCTACAGCGAGGGGGACCTCGTGCGGATCGCGCGCCACGACTTCCGCACGTACTCGGCAGCGGTCCGTTGCTACGGGCAGGACGTCTCGATGCGCCCGATGCGAGCGTGGCCGGTGTTCAAAAAGGAGACCCTGCCGGACTTCTCCAGGTGGCGCGGCTACCACGTGCTGGGCGTGTAGAGGGCAGTGATCAGCGCTACGGAAGCCCCCTCGGCGAGCACTGGTCGGGCCGCGCGCCTAGACTCGTTGCTCGGGCCTATGTTGCCGCAGTGAACATGCCGACGTGTAGGTGCCGTGTGCCGTGATTGGGCAGCAATGGGCAGCAGCGCCGCTCGCGCGACCCCCGACGACGCGGGCACATACCCCCAAACCCCAATAGAATCGCTCCTCTAGGGCGCGTAGCTCAGTGGGAGAGCGCTCGCTTCACACGCGAGAGGTCGCAGGTTCGAAACCCGCCGCGCCCATAGCTGCATCCTCAGTGTTCATACGGTGTTTTGGGCGCAGAGGCGATACGCCCATAGCGGTCCGATCGGACCTAATTGGGCCACTGGCCCAATCACTGGCCCAACAGGCGCAGCGTGCGATGCACGCTGCGCGTTGCGAACCCCCTTCGTCGCCATCCAGAACGCCGCAGGAGAAACGCCAGCGAGGATGCTCACTGGCGCCGTCGCCTCATCAGCGAAGCTTCAGACCGAGCAGGTCCAGGGCTCGGAGAAGGTCAGGGTCGGCAGGCCCGATCTCCTCAGATGTCTGCGCCGCTATCGACAACTCGGCCTGGGAGGGCGGCTCGAAGATGGCCCAGTTGACGAACTGGTCGCCGAGACGAGACCGATATCGAATGCCGGCACAACTTCCGTCCTGCTCGTGCCGCTCATAGAGGAAGCGCGAAATCTCCTGCGTGAAGCCGCGTGGCGCGTGGAGCCTGATCGCGGCGGCGTCAACGTCGCTCAGCCCGTAGTGGATGGCTCGTGCGGCCAGCTCGGAGCGAATCGTCGCCAACGTACCGGCGTCGCCGACATCGACAAAACTGCCATCAAGGTTCGCCTCGCCAATCACGCGACCCTCGATCCATCGGCGCAACAGCACACCTGACGCTGTCGGCTCCCCGGGCGCGTCGATTTCCTGCAGCCCTGCGATCACCGCCAGATCGACGCGGAACGGCGCAAGCGTCTCCACAAACGCGCCCAGACGCGTGGATGAGGCGTAGAGCACACGGTAGCTACCGGCGGGATCGTCCCAGCGGTTGCCAAACGTGCCGTCGGGACCGGCATAGGCCCAGTCGGGCCACGTCCATGCTGCCGGACCGCGAGCGACGCGGTAGAGAGGACCGTCCGACCGGACGGACGTGAAGCCGCTCATCCGTTGAGGAGGAAGACCCGCTCGGCCGCAACGATCTCAGGACCGACCTCATCGATGTCGCCCTCGCGCAGGAGCCGTGCCGGCGAGCGATCTTCAAGGTGCGGGTTGAGCCCTTGAAACCAGGCGCGTGCGACCTCCGCGCCATCAGCGTCGGCGATCGTCTGCGCAACCTGCAACGCCAACCGTAGACGCCGCTGGGTCTCAGCGCTCGGGATCCGCATGCCCTCCGCCCACTCGTTCACAGCCCGCGTCTCCTTCACCGAGCCGAGATATGCGCACAACCGTGCGCCTAGGATCGAGCGCAGCGAGACGACCACATCGGGCAGACCGGCGCGCACCGCCTGCGCATGCGCGGCGTAGTCTGGACGCGCTGACGTGCTCACAGTCATGACACACAGTCTATCACGGCCTGACCACATAATGAATAGCTAATGAATCACAGATCAAATCACATGTAGATTGCCCAAATGGCGCTTGTCGGCTACCGCGTGAACGGGCAGTCCTCGGGCTCGTCTGCGAAGCGCATCAGCTCCCATACGGCTTGGCGTTCCTCGCGGGTGAGGCGACGGTGGCGGGTCTGCTGGTAGACCTGCAACGTGAACGCGGCTGATACGTGGCCGATCTGATCGGATATCCAGTGCGGGTCGCGACCCGCCTGCGCTGCGAGCATCGCCCAGGTGCGGCGGAGCGAATGCGGCGTGATCTTCGGCAGCGCCGACAGGCCGTTTGCCTCTCGTCGCTCGTTGGCAAGAGCGACTGCACGGGCGAGCACACGGTCGCGGAAACGGTCCGGGTCGCGGCGGCAGCCCGTCTTGGTCCCGAAGAAGTGGTCGTTCGACCTCATCGGGAAGCCGTCTTGTAAGCGCTGCTCGCGGTGATGGCGAAGCTCGTGGGCGAGCCAGGCGGTGATCTCGACTTCACGGACGCCCTTCGGGGTCTTTGCGTCGGGCAGCTTCAGACGCGAGCGCTCAAGGTCCACTTGCCGGCAGCACAGATCACACAACTCGGAGATGCGCAATCCGCACATCGCCAGCGTGGCGAGCGCCGCGCGGCGTCCGATGCGCCGGTCACGCCGCGCCGAAGCGTCCAGCTCGCCTGCGGTGTTAAGCAGCGCGTGCAGCTCATCGATCTCGAGAAACGTTCGCGAGGGCTTCACGGTCGGCAGGAAGCGATCCCGGCGCTCCCCGACCTTCATGGGGTTGCGATCGATGTAGCCGTAGTCGCAGGCGCGTTGCAAAATCTGGCTGAGCAGCGCGAGGATGGAGTTGATCGATGTGTTCGACAGCGGCCGCTTGCGGCGCTTATAGCTGCCGCCAGACGCACGCTTGACAGTCTCCACCAAAGGCTTGCCGCGTGCCTGCGCGTCGCGGATCGCGCGCGAGCGCTTGGCCAGCTCGTCACGGAAACCGTCGGTCGCGGCGACGTCAATCTCCGCGAGCGGGCGACTCCCGAAGTGCCCGATTAGATAGCTGAGCCTCCATTCCAGGTCGGCAATCGTGTCGTCGTCGAGACCGTGACTGCGCTTCGCGTCAACGACGCGGTGAGCGAAAGCCGCGAACGGTTGATCGGCGGTCTTCTGGACTGCCGCCTCTCGCGGGACCACCGATGTCCGCGTGTCCGGCGGCTCCCAGGTACCGCGCAGCACTTGCTGCATGATCGCCTCAAGCTCGATCTCAGCCCGGGTGCGATTCCAGCCCTGCTCGTTGGTTCCGAACACAAGCCGATGGCGTTTGCCGTAGGCGCGAACCCTCGCGCCGAACGTGATCGTCTCGCCGTCCTTCCAGAGCCAATCGGTGACCTGACCGTCGTTGCGCGGCGGCACTATCTCCACCCCTTCGACCAGGAGTGGCGCGGGCAGCGTGTGCGTCGTGGCGAGCGAGCAGCGACTACCGTCTTGCCGTGGGAGCTACGCGTCCTGTCCGACGGCATTCCTGCATCGCCTTCTTGGCCGAGTCGAGGTCGAAACGCAAGCGCGCCTTGGGTCCATCGCCCAGCCGCATCGCGCCCAGGTAGTCCGCGTGCGCATAGACGTAGTCGAGCGACACGTTCAAGGCGTCGGCGAGCTGCTTGGGCTCCAGCAACCGGTACGCGCTCGGAGTGGAGGCTTCGAGCAAGCGCGCCACGCGCTCGGCGATCGCGTCGATGTCCTCGTCGTCCAGCGTCATCACGCCTATTGACCCCGAAGCGCATGGACCGGCCAACGAGTTTCGACCGGTGCTTAATCGCCATGCGGACGCCCCGCCGAGCGGGTTCGCGCCGACGGTCGCGCGCAGGTATTGCCGCGCGTCGCCCCCGTGGGGGCGACGCTTGAATGCCGGTCGTGCGCTCATCAGAGGCTCAGTTCCTCTGCGCGTAGCGCTGCGCGTGATGCGCACACGACTCGTTTGTTGATCTTGTTGACGAGTCCCGCGGCGTGCAGGTCGGCGAGGGCGTCTTCGACCGCGACGCGGTCGCCCTTCTCGCGGATCAGCTCCTTGACCGTCCACGGCCGATCCTCGGCCGTCAGCGAGGCGAGGACGCCCTGCGTGGTGGTGGTGCTCATTGGTTCCTCCTTGTGATCGGAGGCCCCGGGAGGACTGCTCGTGGGCGAGGAAGCCAAGCCGCTTGCCTGCTAGCTTGGCTGGCGCGCCGGGAGTGACCGCTCTCGGTGCCACGGCGCCCGGCGGTTGTCCCCGCGCGGGCGCCAACTTGTATGTTCGCCAGCACAATCTACCGTGCCCTTCGGACGGTTCGCGTGTCTCGTCGCGGCGGCAAGCTGCTCATCGCTCAAACGCACTGTCAGCTCGATCATCAGCCCACCCCCTCCCTGTGCGGTCGCGGAAGGCGCTGATTGGGTGCTCGCGCGTGATCGCCGCCGACGGGCGGTCTGCGCGGGAGACGGTCAGGGCTCCTTGCAGGTCGCGGTAGATGCCGAACACGTCGTGCAGGCGTTCGCGCAGATCGTGGAAGGACGCGCCGCGCGCCGGTATCCCCCACAGCATTGACGCGAACGTGTAGATGTCCCCGCCGACGGGTTTCCCATCAGGGCTTGGACAGCCGTAGCAGGCCCAGCCCTGCTCGGGTGTCGGGTAGACGTGCAGGCTCGGGGTGCGGTCCTCGTGGAACGGGCACGCGGCCTTGCCGTCGCGGCCGGGATCGACGCCGGCGAGGAGACGCACGTACGCGGCCGGCTTGATCTGTTGCAGCGGGTCATGCTCACGCGCGCGTGGGTGCCCGTGGTTGCGACGCTCAATCCGCGGTTCGCGTTCGGGACCCGAGCGGGGCAGACCGGCGAGGATCGTTGCTGGGGCGTACCGCCTCTCATCGTGGTGGACCAGCTGGACTGGTCGTGGCGGGTCGTGCTTGAAGTTCAGTGTGCCCGGCGGTCTGAGAATCCTGGTCGCATCAGCGCACTTCACGTCAGCGCCAAGCGCGAACGCCAAGCGACGGTTCGCGTCCTCGATCTCATCCGGGTCGAGGGTGCGGGTGAGCATCCAGTACGCGTGCGCGTGATCAGGAGTGCCCGACGCGACGATCATGCTCGCCGGCGGATCGAACTCCTCCAACGCTGCGAGCGCCGCTCGAGAATCGCAATCCGCCCATAGGAGAGCCGTCGCGGCGATGTCCGCGCGCGTCCCGCGCCGCCTTATTCGCGGAGCGCAACCCACATATACGTCGGTGCGCTGACCGATCGTCGCTATCCGCTGCGCGGCAGTCGGATCGTCGATCGCAAGAAAGCACTGCGCGAAGCGTCGGCCGACCGTGCGGTAGCGCACATCGAGCAGCGTTCCGGGCTGCGCGCTCCCGCTGAGCATTCGTACATACCCCTCGGTCGCGGCGAGCCGATCGTTTGACGGGGCGCTCATCGTCCGCGCTCCTGTGCCTCCGCGACCTCGGGGGTGAAAGCGGCAATGAACGCAAACTCGTTCTCGATCAGGGGAACCTCGTGCGGCGCGAGTTTCGCCCATTCCCAACACTCCGCGGCGCTCAACTCGCCACTCCACATCGCTTCCTGGCGTTGCTCCGGTGTCATGCTCCACAGCGTTTGCGAGCGCTCCTTGCCTGCCGCTATCGGATCGGTGGTGCTTCTCATCGCGTGTCCTCCTTGAACCGTTTTGCGGCTACTGACCCCGAGCGACGCGGACCGGCCAGCGACTTGCACGACGCGTAGCGCGTGCGGCGCCGTAGCGAGCCGAATCCGCTGGCCGGTTCCTCGCGTTGCGGGTCAGAACGCGTGTGAGACACGGAGACGGCGCGTGAGGACACAGACCCCCAGGCCACTACGCGGAGGACGAGCCTCACTCGCGTTCGTGCTCGCCGTCCTGCTCGTGCTCATCGCGAGCGGCGCGCTGATGTGGCTGCTCACCAACACGGCCGTGCTGCTCACGCTGCACACCCCACCGCACATCACGCTCGCCGACGCGCGCTCCGCGACCTGGCGAGTCATCCTGCGCGACGAGTGGTCACGGCCGGCGGCCGCGTTCCCGCATCGGTTCGAGCACGCAGCGATCCCCGGACCCGCCGCGTTCCTCGCAGCGATCATCCTGCTCGTCGCGATCGTCGCGACACCGGTCGCGTGGTGCTGGTGGCGGATCAGGCGATGGGGCGCAGGCTCGGCCCTGTCGCACTCCGGCCCGCGGCGCTGGCTGCGTGACAACGGGTATGTCCAGCAGCAAACATGGGCGCGTCCGCGTGATCTGCAACGCCTGTGGGTACCGGGACCGACTGCTGGCCGCCCATATCTCGGATGGACCGGTCGCGTGCGCCACCGGATGCTCGCCGCCGAGCCGGAGGTGCAAGTGGTCGTGGTCGCCCCGCCACGGTCGGGCAAGTCGACCGGGTACGTCATCCCGTGGCTGCTCGACCACACGGGACCCGCGCTTGTGCTCTCCACCAAGCGCGACGTGCACGACGCGACCATCGCTCACCGCACCCGTCTCGGGCGGGTATGGGTTTACGACCCGTTCGGTGATAAGCCGTCCTGCTCTTACACACCGCTCTCCGGCGCGCGAACATGGGACGGCGCGCTGCGCACAGCAGCAGCATTGTCGAGCGCCGCGCGACCCGAACAGGAGAACGCCGCCTCAGAGTTCTGGGACCGCGAGGCAGCGATCCTCCTCGCACCCCTCCTGCACGCGGCAGCGCTTACCGGCCACGCGATCACGCGCGTGCTCGCGTGGCTCGACAGGCGCAACTTCGACGAGCCTGAACAACTGCTTGAACACAGGGGAGCGCTTGTCGCGTGCGCGCAGCTGCGCGGCGTGCTCGCACGCGATCCCCGCAACCGCGAGACGACGATCATGAGCGCCGCGAACCTCCTGCGCGCATACCGCTACCCGCGCGTCACACGCCCAAGTCGTGATGAGCTGACACCACGAGCGTTCTTCGACGGGCACGCGAACACGATCTACGTCGTCGCCGCAGCGCACCATCAACGCGACCTTCAGCCCGTGATCCTCGCGCTGGTCAGCTCGATCTACGAGACCGCAATCGAGCAATCCCGCCGGCACGGGGGGTTCGACCCGCCGCTATACCTGCTCTTGGACGAGGCGGCGAACATCGCACCCGTGCGTGACCTCGCGCCGTGGCTCTCACAGTGCGGGGACCACGGCATCACGATCGCCACCAGCTGGCAATCCATCGCGCAGATCGACCATCGCTACGGACGCGCCGAGCGCGACGCGATCCTCGCCGCCTCAACCGCGCAGCTGTTCATCCCGCCGATCGCCGACCCGACAACCAGCGAGTACATCACCCGCCTGCTCGGCGAGGAGCCCGTGGCGAACACAAGCCATGGACGCGGACTGCGCGGACAGAAGACGCTCACCGTTGGGGAGCAGCCCGCCGTCAGCGCGCCATCACTGCGTCAGGTGACACGGGGACACGCGCTGCTCGTCTACCGCGACCTGCCGCCCGCCCTCGTGCGCGCACCCGGGTGGTATGAGGACACACGATTCGCGGACTATCGAAGGCGCCGACCAGAGGGGCGCGGCGCGCTGATCAGCGCGTTACCATGATGCTTGCCATGCCCGCGAAGAAGATCACCGCCACAGACGCTCGTGAGACTTTGAAGCGTCGCGTCATCCAGCCGGTCACGACGATCGTCGATGACCTCGACAGTGTGCGCGTAGAGCCCTCTGCCGCGCCCCATCTCATGCCGCCGTGGCAGCGTATCGCGAGGCGCAAGGGCGACACGGCCAAGCACGCCGGTTAGACCACCGGCACCAGCGAGATCGATCGCTCCGCTTCGGGCGTGTTGTTCAGACGCGCCTCGACCCACAACTGTCGCGCCGCTGGCACGGGATAGGCCGGTATCCACGCAACGAACGACTGGAACACCGACTCGGCGATCATGCCGATCGGCGCGACACGGTGATCGATGATGTGCAACAGCTCGCTGACGTCATCGACGAGCTGAAGCGCATCGTCAAGCGGACGGACGTACACCCAAACATCGAGTTGCTGCGCGACAACGTCCTGTGGATCGACCTCGACCTCGACGAACACGCCGAGGCCCAACGAGCCCGGGATCGCGACAGGCAACAGGGGACCAGGCACGCTCAGCGTCTGCTCACCCCAAGCTCCCGCCACGGGCTGTCGATCAACAATCAGTAGGGTCGCTACACGCACGGGCGGGCACCATACGACACGCCGGACACGCCAGCACGACCCGTCCCCTCAGCTCGCGCGAGAGCCAACCCATCCCCTCGGTACCCGCGTGTCAGGCTTGAACCGTCGCTCCGAGCTGGGAGCGTTGTCGAGGACGCGGCCGAGCTGCAGCAAGGCGGCTTGGAAGGCAAGCTCCTCACGGGGATCCTCGCCGGCGGCATCGATGCTCGCGCGCCACACCGCGAGCGCGGTCAGCGTCTCGACGCGCTCTGAGTGCTCGTACCAGTCGTGCTCCAGGCGAGCGAGCATGCGCGGGTAGCGCTCGTACAGCGCGACGATCGCTCCCCACATACGCTCAGGCCAGTCCGGGTCATCCTCTGGCGCGATCCACGGCGCCCCCGGCGTGGGGCGAACTGACTGGCGGGCGGGCGAACGGCGCTGTGCAGTGCGCGATCTGGCGCCGCCCGAGTCCGCAATGCCGTTTTCCAGCGCGGTGCGCAGAAGGTTCGATGCCGCGCTCGCCACGGGCTCGCCTTGGGCCTGTGCACGCTGCTCAAGCAACGCGAGCGCGGGATCGGGTAGGCGAATCGAAATGCGCCTCACCTTGCGCGCTCCAAGTGCTGCTCACGCTCGACGTCGACATCCAAACTCGGGACAGTGATCGTCCCGTCACGCAGGTGAGCGAGCGGGTTCAGGCGATCCGCCCGGATCAGCTCGCTCTCACTGCTCGGACGACGATCTGGTACTCTTTCCTCGTCATGCGTACACTGTACACATCATTGCCGTTGAAGCGCGAGCGCGTGCTCGATGCCGCACTAGCCGTGGCTGAGCGCGAGGGTTTTGAGCGCCTTTCGATGCGACTGGTGGCGTCAGAGTTGGGTGTCTCCCCGATGGCTCTCTACCGGCATGTCACCAACAAGGATGATCTGCTGGATGGGCTCGTCGAGCGCCTGCTCGCAGAGCTGGAGCTGCCCGAGGAGTCGTTGCCGTGGGATCAGCGGTTGCGCGAGCTTGCCGGCGAGCTTCGTGCCTTGGCGCACAGGCGACCCGAGCTGTTCGGCCTGCTGCTACGCCGCCGCGCCGTGGGTGAGGACGCGACGCGCGCCAGGGAGGCGGCCCTGCGCGCCCTGCGCGACGCCGGGCTCGACAGCGAAGCAGCGGGAAGAATGGAGCGGCTGCTCAGCACCGTGGTCATGGGCTTTGCGCTGTCGGAGGCCACAGGGCGTTTTGAGGGCATCGACGTGGATCGGGAGTTCGACAGTGCCCTGAAATTGCTCGCGCGCGTGGTGGCCGCGCGATGAAGACGGGAGCCCCATCACGCACGGCGGAATACATGGCCCTGTTCCGCGCGCTTGAGTCCGCACGACCCGCGAACGAGCGCCTGTTTGAGGATCGCACCGCCGCATCTTTTCTGCGCCCGAGCCTGCGCGCTGTCGCGCTCGCCGCGAGGTTCGGACCTGCGCACTCAGCGATCGTCGCGCTCATCGACCGTCGCTGGCCCGGTCCACGCCCCTCAGGCGTGGTGAGAACGCGCGTGATCGACGACTTCGTGACGGCGACCATGCAGGCCGGCGCAACCCAGCTCGTGCTGCTGGGCGCCGGCTATGACACGCGCGCGATACCACCACGGTGCCCACACCGCTGCTCGGCAGGGCTCATAGGGGTCCTGCCTCCAGCTCGGCCAGCTCCCTGGCGCGCAGCAGCACCGCATCGATCATCGCTTCGGTGAGCCTGCCGGTGAACGTGTTCTGCTGGCTGGGGTGAAAACAGCCGAGCATCGTCAGCTCCTCGCCCGCATGCTCGGCGCCGTGGGCGAAGCGCGGCCGCGGCCGCGGCGGCGATCCAGGCGGACTTGCGACAGCGGCGCGCAGACGCAGTGCAGCGTTCCAGGCGAACGCCCCAAGGCACACCACCACGCGCACGTGCTCAAGCAGCTCGAGCTCCCGCACACTCCACGGCAGACAATTGTCGAGCTCCTGCGCCGTCGGCCTGTTGGCGGGCGGCGCACAGCGCACGGCCGCCGCGATCCACGCGTCGCGCAGGCGCAGACCGTCATCGCAGCTCACCGACGTCGGTTGATTGGCGAAGCCCGTGCGCCACAGCGAGGCGAACAGGAAGTCTCCGGAGCGGTCGCCGGTGAAGATCCTGCCCGTGCGGTTGCCGCCGTGAGCCGCCGGCGCCAGCCCGAGCAGCAGCACGCGGGCACCCGCGTCGCCGAAGCCGGGCAGCGGCCGCCCCCAGTACTCCTCGTGCGCAAACGCCGCCCTGCGCTCGCGCGCCACCTGCTCGCGCCACGCCACCAGCCGCGGACAGCGCCGGCAGCGGCTCACCTGCTCGGCCAGCTCGGACAGATCTGAATGGCTCACGATCGCGCGCACACTATCCCCACCCTGCCCGCATCCGGGGCGATGGCGCCGATCCGACTCCCGACGGCGGCGTTTGGGCAGTGCTCTGCGGGTAGGCTGAAACGATGACCCTCGACGTGCGCTGCAAGCGGGTCTACGACGAGCCCCACCCGGGGGACGGCTACCGCGTGCTGATCGACCACATCTGGCCGCGCGGCGTCTCACGCGAGCGTGCCCGGCTCGACGAGTGGGCGCGCGAGCTGGCGCCGAGCGGTGAGCTGCGCAAGTGGTTCAACCACGATCCGGCCCGCTTCGATGAGTTCCGCAAGCGCTACCGCCACGAGCTCGCCAAGCGGTCCGACCATCTGAAGGAGCTGCGCGACCGTGCCCGCGGCGGTCCGCTCACGATCGTGTACGCCGCGCGCGACGAGCAGCACAACAATGCGGTTGTGCTCGCCGAGCTGCTGCGCGACTGACCGTGACCGCTGCCCACGCCCAGATCGCGCTCGGCCCCAGCGCCGCGCGAATCACCTGGATGGAGGCCGACATCCGCACCCACGACTTCGGTCGTCGCTACGACCTCTGGCACGATCGTGCCGTGTTGCACTTCATGGTGGACGCCGCCGATCGAGCACGCTACCCCGCCCGTCGCGGTCTCGCCCTGCTCATAGTCGAGGCGCGCTTGAATAGGTCATCGCGTGACCTATAATAGGTCGCGATGCGCGATATCCGAGAGCTGTTCCCAACCGACGATCCGGTCGAGCCAGACCTGCTCATCGGCCGCGCAAGCGACGTGGAAGATCTCGCTTCGCCCTGACCGTCACCATCGGCCACCCTGAGGTCCGCACGATCGAGCTTGGTGATGTTCGCGGCGGCTACGAGCTTGCGATGCAGGCCGACCGTTTGCGCCACGAGGAGATCGTCGAACGCCTACGGTCCACCGTTCACGCCTATCCGATCGCCCTACGCGTTGCGCGCTCTCAGCACCCCTACAGCGGCACCGCCTCCTCGGCCGCCAGGCGAGCGCTCAACATGATGGAGAGAGCCGGGATCGCCGAACGCCGCGGACGCGGCGACTGGATCATCCCCGAGCCGCTCCTGCGCGCCTATCTCGCTGAGCGTCCCTGACCGCTCAGCGCTCGCCCGCGCCTCGGCGCCATAGCCAGACGTACCAGACGATCACGGCGATCAGCACGCCCAGGGGGAGCACGAGCGTGAGGATCGAGCCTCCCGAGAAGGATGCGAGGACCGGTATCGCTGTTTGAGGCATGGCGGTTGCTCCTTGCTAATGGTCGCTTACGAGCGCGCGGGCGGGCGACTTTACGGTGGCGGGCGGCTTGGCTGCCGGCGGGGCGCTCACGGTCGCCGGGGTGAGCCACCGGTGCAGGTACACGAACAGGGCTATCAGGAAGGTGATGGAGCCGGGCACCCACATGATGCCCGCCGCGATCTGCTGATCGGCGAAGGCGGAGATCCCGCCCGGGCGGGTGGCCTGCAGGGCATAGGCGTCATACAGCGGGTGGGGGGCGAGCGCCAGCACGACAGCCAGCGCCCACATCACCACCATCGCCCCGATCAAATACCCCACGCGCCCCAGCTCGCTCAGCTCCGAGCGCAGCGGCGGGGAGTCGATCGCCTGCTTCCAGAACATGAGCGCGGTGAGCAGGAACAGCGTGTGCTCAAGCGCGTGCAGGTCTTCCGAGCGCAGCGTGGAGTCGAACAGCACGGGCACGTGCCACGCCGCCACCACCCCGCAGAACAGCACGAAGCTCGGCAGCGGTTTGCCGAGCGCCGCCCCCGCGCGCCGCAACCAGGTGAGGCGTCCGCGCGTGAATCCGCGCGCGAGCGACTGGCGCACGCCGAGCGGGAGCACCCGCCACAGGCGCACCCACGGGCGCGCGAGCACAATCAGCGGCGGGGCCACTACGAGCAGCAGCACGTGCTGGAGCATGTGCGCCCAGAACAGCTGCTCGCTGAGCCGATCCAGCGGCGAGGCCAGCGCGATCACCAGCACCGCGATGCCCGCGTAGAAATAGGCGTGGCGCCGGCGGCGCGCCACCACGGTGCGCGGCGAGGCGATCGTGCGGCGGTTGCTCAGCCAGTAGAGGAAGGCGAAACCGAGCGCAAGCGCAAGCGGCGGATCGAAGGACCAGCTCCACGGGCCCACCGTCGCCGCCCGCGCCGTCCCCGACACCGACGCCACGGAGGCGTGCACGACCGCGAGCGCTACAACAGGTACAGGCACACCCACGCCACCACCCCGATCGCGGCCAGGTAGGACCAGAAGAACACGGCGGCATCCAATCCGGGGGCGATCAGCCGATCGGCGTCGGCGATGTCGCCGTGAGCGGCGGCGGGCGTTCGGCGGGCGCGCAGCTCGGTGGCGATTTGCGTCTCCAACCAGTACATCGTGGCGAGCACCGCGATCATGTAGAGCGAGGTCCAGCCGTAGAACACGCTCGCGTAGCCGCCGTCGGTGGGGCCGAAGTGCTGGGAGGTGTACTGAACGCACTGCAACGCCACCGCCGCTACCCCGAGCACGAGCGCGAGCGAGGCCGCCGGCAGCCAGCTGCCGGCGCGGGCGCCCCCGCCGCCACGCGAGATCCGCTTCATCTGCCGCCCCGAGACGATCGCCGCCAGCGCGCCGAGCACGATGCAGGCGACGATCGCCGCGCCGTAGCCCTGCTCGGGTTTGACGTGCGCCGGCTTGAACGCGCCGCTCTCGTTGAGCGAGCGCAGGTAGAAGTAGGCGAACAGGAAGGCGAGGAAGAAGAACGTCGAGGCTCCCGCGAGCAGCCGCGCGGCCACGTACAGCGAGCGCGCGCCGACCTCGGGCGGCTCGGGCGGGATCGCGACATCCCTGTGAACGGCGGGGACGGTCGGGTTCAGCGGGACTCCGGCGTGCGAGCTCTCCACCTCAGCTTCCCGCCTCTCTCGCCATCCCGGCCGATGCGCACTTCATCTCCTCATCCTCCCGCCGACACGGCCGGCGCCGCCCTGGGCGGCGGCAGCGGCGTGCCGTATTCGTAGGGGTCGGAGTCGAACACGGGGATCTTCTCGAAGTTGTTCACGGGCACCGGCGTCGGCAGTTGCCACTCCAGCGACTTGGACTGCCACGGGTTGGCCTCGGCGGGGCGGCGTACGATGATCAGCGAGTAGATCACGTTGACGATGAACACGAGCATCGACAGCCCGATCACGAACGCGGAGACCGACACCCAGTCGTTGAGCGTCTGCAGGTTCGGGGCGTAGGTGCTCACACGCCTGGGCATCCCCTTCATGCCGAGCACGAACAGCGGCATGAAGGTCGAGTTGAAGGCGATGAAGAGCGACCAGAAGTGGATCTTCGCCAGGCGCTCGCCCAGCTTCAGGCCGAACATCTTCGGCGCCCAGTAGTAGATCGCGGCGAAGAACGTGAAGATGAGCCCGCCCATGATCGTGTAGTGGAAGTGGGCCATCACGAAGAAGCTGCCGTGCGTGCTGGTGTCGCTCGGGGTGTCCGACAGGAACACGCCCGAGAGGCCGCCGATCAGGAAGTTGAAAGTCCAGCCCAGGCAGAACAGCATCGGCACGGTGAAGCGCGTGCGCGCCCTCCACAGCGTGCCCATCACGCACAGGAAGATGAAGCCGGTGGGTATCGAGATGATCTCGGTGGAGAGCATGTAGAACGGGCGCAGCGCCGCGTTGATGCCGGATACGAACAGGTGGTGCTGCCACACGAAGAAGCTCATCAGCGTCACGCCGAGCATCCCGGCGATCCCGAGGCGATAGCCCCACAGCGGCTTGCGCGTGAACACGGGCATCAGCTCGAGCACGATCCCGAAGCCGGGCAGCGCGAGGATGTAGACCTCGGGGTGGCCGAAGAACCAGAAGAGGTTCTCGAACAGGTATGGGCTGCCGCCCGCGGCGACCGTGAAGAACGACGTGTTGATCGTGCGGTCGAAAGCCGCCATCAGAAGCGCGCCGATCAGCATCGGGGCAGCGAGCACCATCAGGATGGCGGTGGCGAAGACCGACCACACGAAGATCGGCAGGCGCGACCATGTCATCCCGGGGGCGCGGTGGGCGACGATCGTGGCGATCATGTTCAGGCCGAGCAGCGTCATCGAGAGGCCCACGAGCGCGAAGAACAGGATGTAGGAGTCCATGCCCATGACGGCCTGTTCGTTGAGCGGCTCATAGCCGGTCCAGCCGGTGGGGAAGCCCCCGAAGAAGATCGTCGAGGTGAGGATGAACCCGGCCGCCATCAACAGCCAGAAGGTGAGCGCCTCGATGCGCGGGAACGCCATCCGCCGGGCGCCGATCATGATCGGCACGAAGTAGTTGGCGAACGGGCCGAGGATGCCCGAGGTCATCATCCCCATCATCATCGTGCCGTGCATCCCGACGAGCGAGAGGTACTGGTTGGGGCCGAACGTGGTGGGCACCGGGTGCAGGAGCTCGGTGCGGATCAACATCGCGTTGAGCCCGGCCACGAAGAAGAACACGCCGATGCCCACCAGGTACTGGACGCCGACGACCTTGTGATCGGTGCACAGCCCGAAGTAGCGACTGACCCCCTCCTGCTCCTTCTCGCGCAAGGACGCGGGGCGCCCCAGCAGGCGTGAGACCGGGTAGTTGGCAAAGCCGAGGCCGATCAAAAAGCCCACGACCCCGAACAGGTAGGCGAGCATCAGCGCGACGTCGTTCTCGTCGGTGGCCTTCTGGAATTCGAAGCTCGCGCCTTTGATCTGGTGGCCGATGAACCAGCCCAGGTAGTAGCCGCCGACACCGAGGATCACGGCCGTGAGCAGGTTGAAGCCGACCAGCCGGCGCCACAGCGGGCCGCGGGCCGGCGTCGGGGTGTGCTCGGCTGCGGCCGTGGCGCTCATCGATGAGGCCTCCTATTCTCCGCGCTGAGCGTGCGTGCCTGCGGGTCGGGTCGTCTCATTCGCCTCGCCTCGTCGGTTCGGGGATGTATTTCGTGCTGTACGGCGGCAGGTACTTCTGAACCGAGGCGAACCTGGCCCGCTGTTCTTTGATCCACAGCGCGAACGCCGCCGGCGTGAGAACCCGCCCGTGGTCGTACATGTAGCCGTGCCAGATGCCGCACAGCTCCGAGCAGCGCACTTCGAACGTCAGCGGCTTGGTGGGCTTGACGAACACGACGTTGTCGGTATTGGGGTTCGCATCCGCCTTCACACCGAGCTGGTAGGCCCAGAAGGAGTGGATCACGTCGAGCGAGGTGACGTGCAGTTCGACCATCCGGCCCGCGGGCAGCACCAGGTGGGGCGTCTCCACGCCGCCGTAGGTGGGGTAGCGGTAGGTGAACATCCACTCCTGGCCGATCACCTGCACCGGCAGCTTGGACCCGGACGGCACCGCCACGGGCGAGGGCCCGCCGCCCGAGCCCGCCCCGTCTTCGAGCAGGCGCACCGTGCCGTAGACGGCGAGCGACAGCACGAGCACCGAGGTGACCACTATCCAGGTCGTCTGGATGCGGGCGTCGCCATGGATCGCGGGGCCTTCCAGGGCGGCGCCCTTCGGTTGGCGGAAGTAGACGATCGCGTAGACGAGGTAAAGCAACACGAGCAGGAGCACCGGCGTGGCCATGCCGATCAGCACTGTGTTGTCGGTGACCTGGCCCGATGCCTGCTGCGTCGCGTTGCCGGGCGGCATGATCGGTCCGATCACGAGCACCACGATCGGGGTGGCGATCAGCGAGGAGACCGCCCAGATCAGGGCGAAGCGGCGCGCGTGGTTCGGTTCGACCCTCGGGTGGCTGGCCTCAGTCGCCATCGTTTCAGAGGACGTCCGTGGGTGTGCGAGTAGGGCAGCCCATCGCTACACGACTTCCAGGAAGCCGTCCATGTAGCCGAGCGTCTGCATCGGCCCGCCGTTGCCGAAGATCCAGCCCGCGGCGCACGGCACGAAGCACTGCCAGCGATAGCGCCCCTTCCCGCCGGTGCGGAACGCGAACGTGATCGTGCGATGCGCCTCTGAGGTG
Organism: uncultured Solirubrobacterales bacterium; assembly: GCA_963729925.1. Taxonomy (GTDB): domain Bacteria; phylum Actinomycetota; class Thermoleophilia; order Solirubrobacterales; family Solirubrobacteraceae; genus Palsa-744. Next base: position 41,597 of record CAVSPS010000013.1, read on the forward strand.
GTGCACGGCGCGAACGCGCACTGGTTGGGGGCTTCTTCGGGCACGCCCGGCAGCGGTATGAACAGGCCGAGCTGCGGTACGGCGAACGTGTGGGACGCTTCTTCGGGGTTGATGGCGGTGGTCGTCTTGCCGTCGATCGTCTCGGTACCGGCGATGGTGCCCTGAACCTGCGAGAGGAACGGGTTGCGCAGCCCGCTGTCGCCGTCGTACTGGTAGACCGTCACGTGGATGAGCGACTTGGCGGGCACCTTGAAGATGGTGCTGTGCACCCACCTGCCGTGGTCGAGCACCAGGTAGGAGACCCAGTCGGGATGGCTCGGGCTGTACTTCGGCCCGATCGACGCCACCGTCTGCAGCGTGAGCTGCGTGCCGCTGACGCCCGCCACCGTGCGCGTGCTCGCCGCGGCGACGGTCTTGGGGAAGCTCGTGGCCCAGCTCGCCACGTAGAAGCCGATCAGGACCGCGACGACGATCACACCGACCCCGATGCCCAGCAGCTTCTTGGCAAGGACGCTCACGCGACTCCCTTTAGGCTGGCTTCATCCCCTCCCTCGTACGGTATGCCCACTCGCGGCCGGTGTCAAACCACACCAGAGCGCGGCATCTCGACCTGCCCGTGCGGCGAGCCGAGCTCGGCGAGGCGCTCCAGGAACGGCCCGGGCGGGAACGCCTCGGGACCGAGCACGCCCATGCCCTTCCAGACGCCCTCGTCGAGCAGCTCGAGCGCCACGATGGGGTTGATGGCGGTCTGCCACACGACGGCCTGGCTGCCGTATTCGCGCATCGTGTGCTCGTTGTCGACGACGTGGTAGAGGTAGGTGGAGCGAGGCGCGCCGTCGACGCCGGCGCCCGTCACCCACGTGCCCGCGCACGTGCGCCCGGTCATCCGCTCGCCGAGCGTGGCGGGGTCCGGCAGCGCGGCGGCCACCACGTCGCGCGGGGCGACCTCCACGCTACCTGCCTGCCCCCCGCCATGGGAGGTCCCGGCGAGGGGGCCTGCCTGCCCCCCGCCATGGGGGGTGGCGGCGAGGGGGCGCACGGACACCGGCTCTGTGGAGTCGAGGCCGAGCTTGTGAAGCGTGCGCAGCACGTCGATGAACTCCTGGCCGAGCCCGTACTTGAAGGTGACCCGCTCGCAGGAGACCCAGCGCGGGATCAGGACGACCTCCTCGTGCTCGACGTTGACGCACTCCACGCGTCCGATGCCCTCGGGGAACTCGAACACCTCAGGTTCCGAGAAGGGAGGGGTCGTGTAGAAGCCGCGCTCGCGCTCCCAGACGAGCGGGGGGTTCAGGCACTCCTCGATGGTCGTCCAGATCGAGAAGGTGGGCGCGAAGTCATAGCCCTCGACGACCAGGTCGGCGCCGTCGCGCACCCCCACCTCGTCCACCTTGGCGAACAGCTCGTCGGCGGCGTAGCGCGCGAAGACGTCCGAGAGGCCGGGCTCGACCCCCATACCGACGAGCGCGAGCAGCCCCGCCTGCTCCCACTGCTCGTTGCGAGCGAGCTGCAGCTCTCCGAGCATCACCCCCGGCAGCTCATACGGGCGCCGCGGATGGGGGTGGGAGAGCGTCATCGCCATGTCCAGGTACGTGGTGCGCGCCTGGAAGGCGGCGTCGAAGATCGGCTCGTTGAAGCGCGGATCGCAGGCGTTCAGGACGGCGTCCGGGCGCACCCGTTCGATCAGCGCCACGAGCGCGACCCGATCGGAGGCGTCGACCCGCTCGGCGGCGAAGCGGTCGGCTTCGCCGAGCTTGGCCACCACGTCGTGGGCGCGCGCCGGCGAGACGTCCGCGAGCGACACCCGCTCGAACGCCGGCCTGCGCTGAGCGATCGACGCGAACGCCGCTCCGACACCGCCGGCTCCGACCACGAGCACGCGCATAACGTCAGTGTGACGCAGAAGACGGCATCCTTGAACACGACGGTCGGATGTCTGCGCGCGCGGCGAAATCGGCGTCCCGACCCCATCACGGCGTGGTCGGCTCACGTATGCTCCGCCAACAGATGGCGAGCACGCTCATGGACAGGCCCTCGACACCCGGCGTCGAGCGGCCGACGGCGCGGTGGGCGCCCTCGCCCAAGATCGGCCGCTCCGAGCTGTTGTGGGTGATCCTCGGCGGCGTCGCGCTGGCGCTGCTGAGCACCTGGCCGCTCGTGCTGCACATGAGCACCCGCATCGCGCCCGACCTCGGCGACCCCGTGCGCACCGCGTGGGAGGTGGCGTGGGTGGGACACGCGCTGCTGCACAGCCCGACGGGAGTGTTCGACTCCAACGCCTTCTACCCCCACCCGCTCAGCCTCGCGTTCTCGGACTCGCTGCTCGGCTACGGGCCCGCGGCCTTCTTCGGCTCGGGCACGGTGGCGGCGCTCGTGCGCTACAACCTGCTCTTCCTGTTCGCGTGGTCGCTGTGCTTCGTGGGCGCGTGGCTGCTCGCGCGCGAGCTCGGCGCCGGGAAGCTCGGCGCGGCGGTGGCGGGCGCGGCGTTCGCGTATGCCCCCTACCGCGTCACCGAGGCGGGCCACCTGCACGTGATCTCCAGCGGCGGCATCCCGCTCGCGCTGTTCCTGCTGCTGCGCGGCTACCGGCGCTCGATCGGCGGCAGCGGCGGCAGAGCCGGTGGTGGGCCGGCGCGGCTGCTCGTCGCGGGCTGGCTCGTGGCGGCGTGGCAGATGAGCCTTGGCTTCACGCTCGGGCTGCAGTTCGCATACCTGCTGGCGGTGCTGGCGGTGCTCGCGGCGATCTGGTGGTGGCGAGAGCGTTCCAGGTCCAGGGACACCGATAGGAGCGCCTCTTCCTCGGCGGGGACCGGAGACCCATCCTCGCGGGGAGCGGTGACGAGCATGCGCACGTTGCCGCGCAAGCTCGTGGCGATCACCTGCATCGGCGTCGCCCTGTGCGGCGTCATCTCCGTCTACCAGGCCCGTCCGTATCTGAAGGTGGCCTCCGAGTACCCGACCGCGAAACGCACGCTCAAGGAAGTCAAGAACTACTCATCGGGCCCGTGGGCGCTGCTCGCCGCCTCCTCGGAGAATCGCGTGTGGGGCGGGGTGACCGCGGGCGCGAGGGCACACGTGCACTCCAAGAATGAGGACGTGTTCTTTATTGGAGGGGTTATTGGCGTACTCGCGTTGATCGGGCTCACCGCGTCGATCTATACGCGGCGGTTGCGCCTCGGTCTGGCGTGCGGGGTGGGTGTCTGCGCGATCTTGGCGATGGGCATGGGATTGACCGGCGCCGGCTACCCCTACCGCCTGCTGTATGACTACGCCCCCGGTTGGAACGGGGTGAGGGTGCCCGGGCGCGTGTTCACGCTGGCGACGCTGCCTGCGGCGCTGCTCGCAGGGGCGGGCGCGTGGCGGATCGCTCAGATCGCGCGCACCTGGGGCGCCGGGCTCGGAGCGCGCGGCGCGGGCGTCATGGCGAGCGTCGTGGGCGCCCTGCTGGTCGTGGGGGTGGTGGGCGAAGGCGCCGGGCACCTCGCCCACCCGGTGGTGCCTCAGCCGGCGAGGGCGGAGATCGGGGTGGCGGGCCCGGTCATGGACCTGCCCACCGACGGGGCGGCGGACCGTCTGTGGCAGTACTTCTCGACGAACGGCTTCTACAAGATCCCGGTGGGCAACAGCACCTTCGACATCCCCAAGCTCGACGATCTGCGCGGCGGCATGAGCGGCTTCCCGGATCGCGCCAGCATCGAGAAGCTGCGCTGGTACGGCGTGAAGACGGTCGTGCTGCACACCGCCATGCCGAAGCTGCCGGGCATCAAGCTTCCCGCGATCCCCGAGCCGCCAGACGCGCTCGCGGCCGCCGCCAAGCCGGTGAAGGGCCTGGGCGTGACCCGCCGGCGGGTGGGCGACGTGGTGATCTACACGATCGGCGCCGGGCCGAAGGCGCTGCATGGCCGCGTCTAGGAGGCTTGACACGTTCTTAGGGCCTTTTGACGGGGGTTGGCCGTCAGTCGGGATGGTCGACATATGGATGAGGAGATGGTGTATGTATCTTTTTTTGAAACTTTACTATGGCAACTACCGTTGTATAGACTATTGCAAAATTTCAAAATAGAGAAGGTGCTACCCCTGGACGATCACGTGGCGCCCAGATGAGCACCCCGAGCATCCAGCCGACCGGAGCCGGCGAGACGCCCGCAGCGGGCCACCTCGCGCGCGCGCGCGCGAAGAGAGCTTTCTCCGCGCGCGCGCGCGGGGTACGCCTCACAAAGCGCAACATGGCCCTCGCGGCGATCCTGCTCGTCGGCGTGAGCTACGCCACGATGATCCAGAGCTTCTCCTGGAACCAGACCTCCCACTACGACCTGATCCGCTCGCTCGACCGGGACCGCACCACGATCGACTCCTACCAGGAAAACACGGGCGACAAGGCGTTCTACAAGGGCCACTGGTACTCGGCCCGCGCTCCCGGGACGGCGCTGTTCGCGCTGCCCTTCTACGACGCCCTGAAAGCACTTGGAGCGGAACAGGTGGCGCGCTCCTCGAAGGCCCAGCGCGGCGAAGACGAGATGATCTACTTCGTCGGTCTGTGGACGAGCGTGCTGCCGGGTCTCTTGCTGCTGGCGCTCGTCGGACATCTCGCCGAGCGCCTGCAGCCGGGCTACGGCGCGGCCACAGCCGTGATCCTCGGCCTCGGAACGCTCACGCTGCCGCTGTCCACCCTGCTGTTCAGCCACGTGTTCACGGCGTTCCTCGGCTTCGCGGCGTTCGCGCTGATGTGGCACGAGCGTGACGGACCGCCGAACCCGTGGTATCTCGGTCTCGCCGGGCTGCTGCTCGGCTACGCGGGCGCCTCGGAGTACCCGCTGTTCTTCGTGGCGCTCGTGCTCGGGCTGTACCTGCTCTCGCGCCGCGACTCGCTCACTCCCCTCGGCGTGAGCAGGCGCGCGGGCGCATACGTGCTCGGCGGGCTGGTGGGGATCGTGCCGTTGCTGCTCTACAACCACTACGCCTTCCACTCGTGGACGCACCTCGCCTACTCGAGCATCCCGCGCCAGCAGAAAGGCTTCTTCGGGATCGGCGTCCCGAGCCTGAAGGTGATGGCGACGTTGCTGGCGGACTCGCGCGGCCTGCTCACGCTCTCACCGGTGCTGGCGATGGGCGCGGTCGGCACATGGCTGCTCTACCGCCGAGGCAGGCGCGCGGAGGCGCTCACGATCGCCGGTGTGTGCGTGTGTTACGTGGGCTACAACTCGGGCTATTACCTGCCGTTCGGGGGCGGCTTCATGGGGCCCCGCTTCCTGATGACGATGCTGCCGTTCCTGGCGCTTCCGATCGGGATCGCGCTGAAGCGCTATCCGGGGCCGACGATCGCGCTCGCCGCCGTGTCGTTGACGACCACCGTGGTGGCAACCATCACCCACCCGCTCACGGGATACGAGACAGAGGCCGTCGTGTGGGCGCGCTACCTGCGCGAGGGCTTCTTCCAGCCGACGATCGCGAGCGCCTTCGGCCTCGGCCGCGGGTGGGGCGGTATCTGGCCGTTCCTGCTCGCGGCGGCCGGCGCGGTGACGCTCGCGACGCTCGCCACGACCCGCACGCGCATATCCCGCGCGTCGCTTGCCGCCGGGGTGCTCGCGCTGGCCGGCTGGTGCCTGTTCGCGGCGCTCGGCCCCACCGTCCTCGGCATAGACCATCAGGGCCTTGAGAGCATCGTCAAAGCCGGCGATAACACGGCCCTCAACCTGACCCTCCACGACGGCAGCCGATATCCGCTGCGCGCGCTCGCGCCGCTCGCCGCGGCGGTGGGCCTGCTCGTGCTGCTCAGCGTGTACTTGTCTTCATATGGCACCCCGAAGCGTGCAACTGCTTACACACGGTGACGTAGCCGGGCCGCGGGTTGAAGCGCGCGTCGGTGAGGCCCGCGTCAAAGCGCGTTGAGCCGGTGCCGCCTGACCACTGGAAAATGTAGAGGCGCTTGATGCGCGAGTTGGATGAGGCGAGTTTGAACATGTAGGCGAGCGCCCTGGTGGCGCGCTTGAGGCCCGAGCCTTTCCTGTTGGGGAAGGCGCCGCCGAACTTGACGATGCCGCCGGTCTCGGTGAGCCACACCTGGCCGGGCGCCAGACTCAGGATGGCGCGCGTGCGGGTGCTCTGGAAACGGTTGGTGTCGGAGTAGTTGTGCAGCCCCCACAGTCTCGGCATCGGCGTTTTCAGGAGCACGATGTCGCGCTTGAATTCGCCCACATAGCGCAGCGTGGGGCCGATGGTGGGCCCGTCGAGGATGTCGAGGCCCGTGATCGTGCAGCCCTTGCAGACGGACCGCAGCGCCTTGTAGTACCTGGCCGATTCGAGCGCCGTCGGCGATTTGAACATGTGCGCGAGCGTGCCGCGGTTGGTCTCGTTCCACGCCTGGTACTGGCGGACTCTCGGAAACAGCTTTATGAACTTCTGAACGTCGCGCGTATAGGTCGTGACGCTCGGCATCTTCATGGGGGTGTACTCCGAGTGGTAGAAGGCCACGAGGATCTGCTGGTGTCGCGCTTCCGCCGCCGCGATCCACTGCGTGGCAAGCCACAGCGAATATGGGCGCACAACCGCGTCATAGGGCGCGATGTAGCGTGCGATCTTCGTGTGGAGCTGCTGCCACAGCCGGTTGGAGAACATCTCGGTCTGCTGATCGCCGATGCCGGTCAGGTACGACGCGGCAGCGTGGGCGGCGGGCTTGGAGGAGGCGCGGGCAGTGCGCCCGGAGGCGCCGGAGACCGTCAGGGCGCCAAACGCAACGAGGGCGCAGATCAGGCCGCCCCCGATGACGAGGGACCCCCTATGGCGCAGGGAACGCAGGCGGGCGAGCGGCGCGAAGGTCCAGAGACGTGGGCGAGGAGTCTTGAGCATGGTCATTGCAACAGCCTATGCGTCGAGACGTTGCGCTGCGCCGGCGATCTTTACGACCACGTGTCGGTCGTCACCATCTCCGAGCCCACCGGCTCAACCGCCACCGTCCTCGGGCGCGCCGCGCCCGCCCTCGCGCAGCGTCGGGTCGGACACGATCCGCACGTCCACGCCCGGAAGCCCCTCGAGCAGGCGGGTCAGGAGCGACTCCCTGAAGCGGTCCAGACCGCGACGCGGCGCGGGCGAGCCCATCAGCACGTACGTGCTGCCGAGGCGGCGCGCCGCGTCGATCGCCACCGCCGCCACGTCTTCGCCTTCTTCAGCGAGCAGCCGCGCGCCGAGCATCGCGGTGAGGCGCCGCAGCGACTCGAGCTGCTCGCGATCCTCCGCGCTCGGCGTCCTACCGGGCGGACGTACGACGAGCACGTCCAGGCGCGCGCCGAGCCTCTCGGCCGAGCGCGCGGCCCGCCGTACGATCCGCTGCGAGTCGGGCGCGAGCGCAACCAGCGCAAGCAGTCGCTCGGCGATTTTTTGCGTCCCCGCCCCCCCAGTGGTCCCCGGCGCGGCGAGCCCTTCTTCGCGGCGCACCACGACCGGCGCGGGCGCCAGCCGCTTGATCTCGACGTCCTCGGCGACCTGGCGCAGCGCGGTCTCGCGCAGCGCGGAGAGGTTCTCGATCTTGAAGAAGTTGTTCAGCGCCGCGGGCACGCGCTCGTGCGGGTACACCTTGCCGGCGCGCAGGCGCTCGATCAGCGCCTCGGGCGTGAGGTCGATGAGCACGACCTCGTCCGCCCCGGCGAGCGCTTCGTCGGGGATCGTCTCGCGCACGCGCGTGCCGGTGAGCTGGACGATCTGGTCGTTGAGGCTCTCCAGGTGCTGCACGTTGACGGTGGAGATAGACGTCGATGCCGGCGTCGAGCACGTCCTGCACGTCTTCGTAGCGCTTCTCGTGCTCGATGCCCGGGGCGTTGGTGTGGGCGAGCTCGTCGATCAGGCACAGCTCTGGTTTGCGCGCGAGCACGCGCCGGCAGATCGATCTCGGCGAGCGGGGTGCCGCGATAGTCCACCATCCGCGGCGGGATCTCCTCCAAGCCTTCGGCCTGGGCGCTCGTCTCCTCGCGGCCGTGGGGCTCGAGATAGCCGATCGCCACGTCGCGCCCCGTCTCGGCCTCGGCGCGCCCCTCCTGCAGCATGCGGTAGGTCTTGCCGACTCCCGCCGCCATGCCGATGAACACCTTCAGGCGGCCGCGCTGCGGCGAGCCGGGTCGTTCGTCGGGCGCCATGGGAGCATTCTCTCCCACCACGCGCCTAGACGGCCGAGAGGCAAGCGAGGCCAGGACGCAGGGAGCGCCGCGTGCTACGCACGCAAGCGACTGAGGACACAGCCTCGCGCCGCCTGTCGGTCGTCTAGGCCCCGAGCAGGTTGTGGACGATCAGGTCGATCAGCTTGATGCCGACGAACGGGGCGACGATGCCGCCGAGGCCGTAGATCCACAGGTTGCGCCGCAGCAGCGCGCTCGCGCCGATCGGGCGGTAGCGCACGCCGCGCAGCGAGAGCGGGATCAGCAGCGGGATGACGAGCGCGTTGAAGATGATCGCCGAGACGATCGCCGACTGGGGCGTGCCGAGGTTCATCACGTTGAGCACGTGCAGGGGGCCCTTGCCGCCAACGCTCGTCGCGTACGTCGTGATGAAGATGGCGGGCAGGATCGCGAAGTACTTGGCGACGTCGTTGGCGATCGAGAAGGTGGTGAGCGCGCCGCGCGTGATCAGCAGCTGCTTGCCGACCTCGACGATCTCGATCAGCTTCGTCGGGTTGGAGTCCAGGTCGACCATGTTGCCCGCCTCGCGCGCCGCCTGGGTGCCGGTGTTCATCGCCACGCCCACGTCGGCCTGGGCGAGCGCGGGCGCGTCGTTGGTGCCGTCGCCGGTCATCGCGACGAGCCGTCCGTCGGCCTGCTGCTCGCGGATCAGCGCGAGCTTGGCCTCGGGCGTGGCTTCGGCGAGGAAGTCGTCCACCCCGGACTCCTGCGCGATCTTGGCGGCTGTGAGGCGGTTGTCACCGGTGACCATCACCGTCTTGATGCCCATCGCGCGCAGCTGGTCGAAGCGCTCCTTCATGCCCTCCTTGATCGTGTCCTTGAGGTAGACGACGCCGAGGATCTGGTTGTCGCGGGCGACCGCCAGCGGCGTGCCGCCCTCGCGTGCGATGCGGTCGAGCTGATCGCGCAGCTCGGGCGGGGCCTGGCCGCCCTCGTCCTGCACGAACTTGACGATCGAGTCGCCGGCGCCCTTGCGCAGCCGCCGGCCGTCGATGTCGACGCCGCTCATCCTGCGTCTGCGCGGTGAACGGGCACGAACTCGGCGTGCAAGCGTCGTCATGTCGTGCTCGCGGATGCCGTACTGCTTGGCGAGCACCACGATCGAGCGTCCCTCCGGCGTCTCGTCGGCGAGCGAGGCGAGCTGCGCGACCTCGGCGAGCTCGGACTCGGGCACGCCCGGCATCGGGATGAACTCCGAGGCCTGGCGGTTGCCGAGCGTGATCGTGCCGGTCTTGTCGAGCAGCAGCACGTCGACGTCGCCGGAGGCCTCGACGGCGCGACCGGAGAGCGCGAGCACGTTGCGGCGCACGAGCCGGTCCATGCCGGCGATGCCGATCGCCGACAGCAGCGCGCCGATCGTCGTCGGGATCAGCGCGACGAGCAGCGCGATCAGGGTCGTCTCGGAGATCGAGGTGCCGGCGAACAGCCCGAACGGGCGCAGCGTGGCGACGACGATCATGAAGATCAGCGTGAGCGCGGCGAGCAGGATGTTGAGCGCGATCTCGTTCGGCGTCTTGCGCCGCTCGGCGCCCTCGACGAGCGCGATCATGCGGTCGAGGAACGACTTGCCGGGCTCCTGGGTGATTTCGACGACGATCCGATCGGAGGTGACGCGCGTGCCGCCCGTGACCGCGCTGCGGTCGCCGCCGGACTCGCGGATCACGGGAGCGGACTCGCCCGTGATCGCCGACTCGTCGACCGTGGCGATGCCCTCGATCACGGTGCCGTCGCCGGGGATCAGCTCGCCCGCGACGACCACGACGACATCCCCGCGCGTGAGCTCGGAGGCGGCCCGCGTCGAGCCGTCCTGCATCGTGGCGACCGTCTCCTTGCGCATCGTGCGCAGCGTGTCGGCCTGGGCGCGACCGCGGCCCTCGGCGAACGCCTCGGCCATGTTCGCGAAGACACCGTCAGCCACAGCCAGATCGCGATCGTGAACGTGTACCACGCCGGCTCGTGTCCGCCGCCGAGCGGTTTGCCGCCGAAGCGCCTGGATCAGCCACGTGACCGTCGTGATGACGGAGCCGATCTCGACGACGAACATGACCGGGTTGCGGATCTGGACGCGCGGGTCGAGCTTCTTGAGGCTGTCGATCAGCGCGCGGCGGACGATGTCGCGCTGGAACAGCGAGATCGCCCGGCGCTCGTGGGTTGCGGTTGACAGCGGACATCACTTACCTCCTGTGAGGCGGTCGAGGGCGAGGTTGAGCTCGAGCACGTTCACTCCGGGTTCACCCGAGAAGCCGAGCCCGCGCGAGTCTGTGTATTTGGCGATCAGGCCGTTCACCGTCGCCAGCGACAGCCCGCGCTCTGCCGCGACCCGGTGCGCCTGGATCCAGGCGTTGGCCTGTGAGATTTCGGGGTCGAGATTCGAGCGCGGAAGTGTTCACCGCGTCGACGGGGATCTGCGCGGCGGTCAGAGCCAGGGTCATACGGCTTGTTCAGTTCGAGGTAGGCCTTGATGTTTTCGGCGTCGGCTTCCGCGGTGGCCTTGTCGTTGGGGCCGCGGTTGGAGAAGGTGCTGGCGGCAGCGTTGTAGGCGCCGCCTTCGGTGGCCGAGGGGCGCGACTGGAAGTAGCGCGGGTCGGCTTCGGTGACGAGTTCTTCTTCCTCTTCCTCAGGCTTGCCGTTCTTGCCGATCACCGGCGAGGCGAAGCTCTGGCCGATGATCTTCGAGCCGACGAGCCTGCCGTTCACGTAGACCTTCTGCCCGTTGGCGTTGCCGGGGAAGGCGACCTGGCTGACGCCGGTGATCGACGCAGCGGGTAGACGAGGCCGAGCAGGATCGTGAAGACGACGATCGCGATGACGGCTGTGACGATGTCGCGGCGCATGTCAGTAGAGGTGTCCGGTCAGGCCCTGCACGATCGGGCCGAGCAGCAGGGCGGGGAAGAAGGTGAGCGCGCCGACGAGCACGATCACGCCGATCAGCAGCACCACGAAGGTCGGGTTGTCGGTGCGCATCGTGCCCAGGCCCGCGGGGCTGACGCGCTTGCCCGCCAGGGCGCCCGCGACCGCGAGCGCGAACAGGATCGGCGCGAAGCGCGCGAACAGCATGTCGAAGCCGCCGAGCAGGTCGGCGAACGTGACGCCGTGCGAGCCGAGGTTGCCGGCGTTTGGCTGGATGAAGCCCGTGTAGCCGGCGAACGCGGAACCGTTGTTGTTCGCCTGGGAGAGGTAGGCGTAGAAGGTCTCGGAGAAGCCCTGCGGGCCCGACGCCCGAGTTCGGAGATCGACGCGCGCCCGCCTTTGCTGGCGGTCGCCATCGCGGTGCAGAACAGAGCAGCCAGCGGCGTGATCAGGATGCCCAGGCCGGCGAGCTTTATCTCGCGCGCCTCGATCTTCTTGCCCAGCCACTCCGGCGTGCGGCCGACCATCAGACCGCCGATGAAGACCGCCAGCAGGACGTACAGCAGGATCGAGTACAGCCCGGTGCCGACACCGCCGAAGATCACCTCGCAGGCCGACAGGTTGGCGAACGGCACGGCGCCGCCGATGCCGGTGAAGGACTCGATCGCGCTGTTGACCGCGCCGCAGGAGGTGACGGTGGTGACGACGTCGAACAGCGCCGAGCCGGCGATCCCGAAGCGCTGCTCCTTGCCTTCCATGTTGCCGCCGCCCGAGCCGGCGATCACGTGCGTGTGCAGACCGGCCGCGTGCTGGGCGGGCGAGCCGTGCGCCTCGGCGATGTAGGCGACGCTGACCGCGCCGAGGAACATCACCATCATCGTCGCGTAGATCGCGAGCCCCTGGCGGCGGTTGCCGGTCATGCGCCCGTAGGCGAACACGAGCGACGCCGGGATGATCAGCACGAGCAGCATCTCGAAGAGGTTGGTGAACGCGGTCGGGTTCTCGAACGGGTGGGCGGAGTTGACGTTGAAGAAGCCGCCGCCGTTGGTGCCGAGCTCCTTGATCACCTCCTGGGAGGCGACCGGCCCCATCGCGATCGACTGCGTCAGGCCGGTGATCGTGTGCGCGGTGAGGTAGGTGGTGAAGTTCTCGATCACACCCTGGGAGACGAGCACGAGCGCGCCGAGGATCGAGATCGGCGCGAGCACGTACAGGACGGTGCGCACGATGTCCTGCCAGAAGTTGCCGAGGCCCTTGCCGCTGCGGCCGACGATGCCGCGGATCAGCGCGACGGCGACGACGATCCCGATCGCGGCCGACAGCCAGTTCTGGACCGTCAGCCCGATCATCTGGCTGAGGTAGCTCATCGTCGTCTCGCCGCTGTAGTACTGCCAGTTCGTGTTCGTCACGAACGACGAGGTCGTGTTGAAGGTGACGTTCCACGGCGCCGAGTGGTAGCCCAGCGGGTTCAGTCGCGTGCGGGACGAAGAAGGCGTTCTGCGTGCGCAGGATCAGGTACAGCAGCAGCCAGCCAGCGAGCGAGAAGAGCAGCAGGCTCTTCGCGTACGCCTTCCAGTCCTGCTCCTGCCTTGGGTTGACGCGCAACAGGCGATAGAGCAGCCGCTCGAGCCCCCCGAACACCGGTGAGAGCAAGACGCGCTTGCCGGTGTACACGGTCGCCATGTAGCCGCCGAGCGGCATGGCCAGCGCGGTCAGGATGACCGCGAACAGGACGATCGTCAGCCCAACCGGAGAAGGTCATCTAGAGCTTCTCCCCGCGGATGAGCGCGTAGAAGAGGTAGCCGATGACCAGCACCGACACGACCAGACCGAAGACGTCGGCGCCGCTCATGTGCGCGATCAACGCGCCCAGGGGCAACGGAAGGCTCATATCCGGTCGATCCCCTTGACCATCCAGAGCAGGATCACGAACATGACGATGCCGAGGGCTATGGCTACGGCGTCCATGGCCATCACTATGCGATGCCCCGCGTGACACCCGCGTGACGATTCAGCTCGTGCGGCATAACGATTGTGTGACGGCCGCGGCCGTCTTCGGCAGCTATCCGGCTATTCGGAAAAGCGATAGCCGACGCCGGGGTCGGTGACGATGAAGCGCGGCGTCTGCCCCTCCGGCTCGATCTTGGCGCGCAGGCGCGCTATGTGCGTGCGCAGCGTCTGCGACGTCGTCGACGTACTCCGGCCCCCACACCTCGGCCAGCAGCGCGCGGTGGGTCATCAGCCGGCCGCGATTGCGCGCCAGCACGCGCAGCAGGTCGAACTCGATCGGCGTCAGGTGCACGGGCTCACCGCCGCAGCCGCACCGCGCGTGCCGCCAGGTCGATCTCCAGCTCGCCGGCGAGCGATCGCCGGCTGCTCCCCGGCGCGGCCGCCGCGCCGCAGCGCGGCGCTGCAGGCGGGCGACCAGCTCGCGCGAGCCGAACGGCTTGGTGACGTAGTCGTCGGCGCCCGCCTCCAGCGCACGCACCTTCTGCTCCTCCTCGCCGACCGCCGAGAGCACGAGGATCGGCATCTCGCTCCACTCGCGCAAGCGCGCGCGTCAGCTCGATGCCGTCCATGTCGGGCAGCATCAAGTCGACGATCGCCGCCTGCGGCGGGCGCACCGCCGCGCGGTCGAGCGCCTCGGCGCCCGTTTCGGCGAACACCACCTCGAAGCCCGCGTCGCGCAGCACCACGCGCAGCGCGCGCAGGATCTGCGGCTCGTCGTCGACCACGAGGATGCGGGGCGCCCGGGCGACCTTGGCGGGAGGGAGGCTCATCGTGGAGCGCCGCGTCGAGAGCTCGCGGCGCGCCGTGCCACGGGCGCGCGCGTGGGACCCCTCACGAGAGATGCTCCACACCCAGGGAGCTCGCGCTCCCCGCGGGCCGCTCGGCGGCGGCCGGGACAGAGCTCGGCTGCCCGCGCAAGGGCAGCTCGAACACGAACGTCGCGCCCTGCCCCGGCAGCGACTCCACGTGCAGCCGCCCTCCGTTGGCCTCGGTGAACCCGCGCGCTATCGCCAGCCCGAGACCCGACCCGCGGTGGCCCCCCTGAACGGTGCCGGCGCGGTAGAACGGCTCGAACACGCGCTCCAGCTGCGCCGGCGGGATGCCCGGTCCACGGTCGACGATGCGCACCATCAGCCGGTCGCCCGCCGGGCCGTCGTGCAGCGGCAGCATGAACGGCTCAGAGCCGGCATCGGCGCCCTCGCCCTCTGCCGGCGCGGGCGCGACGCCCAGGCTGCGCACCGCCCGCGCGCGCACCGAGACGGGGTGTCCGCCGCAGTGGCGGCGGGCGTTCTCCAGGACGTTGACGAAGGCCCGCTCCATCTGCACCGGGTCGACTCGAACCAGCGGCATATCGCGATCGAGCGACAGCGAGAACTCGTCGTCTTTATCGGTCCCGCCCACCGCGATCTCTGCCAGCGCGGCACGCAGAACCTCCTCCAAAGACGTCCACGATGCATGCGGCTCCGCGGCGCCGGCTTCCAGGCGCGAGAGGTCGAGCAGGTTGTCGACCAGCCGCGACAGCCGCAGCGTCTCCTGCTGGATGACGCGGGCCATCTCGTGGCGCTCCGGATCGGAGATGGAGTCCAAGCCGACCGCGTCGGCGGCCGCCGAGATCGCCGTGAGCGGAGAGCGCAGATCGTGCGACACAGCTCGCAGCAGGGCCGTCTTGACGACGTCGGCGCGGCGCAGCGCCGCGGTCTCGACGACGTCGGTGAGCAGCGACTCGCGCTCGAGCGCCGCGCTGAGCAACGACTCCAGCGCCGGCACGATGCGCTCCTGCACGCGGCGAAGCGTCGCCTCGGAGGTATCTGAGGGCACCAGCAGCGTCCCGAGCCGGCGCGGGCCCTCGCGCAACGGGAACGCCAACCGTCGCTCGTCGCCCTCGACCGCCTCGAGCTCGATCGCGGCGGAGGGCAGCTCGAGCACCTGGGAGAGACGCGCGACGGCCGTCGGCAGATCCTCCGACAGGCGCCTGCCGCTCAGCAGCAGGCGGGCCATCTCGGCGGCGAGGTCCGCCTCGCGACGGCGTTCGGCCGCCTCGCGCGAGCGCGCGCGCGTGACCTCGGCCACCGAGCTCGCGAGCATCGCGACCACGAGGAAGGCGACGAGCGCCACCCAGTTGTCGGCGTCGCGGATCGTGAACTGGCCGGTCGGCGGCAGGTGGAAGTAGTTGAACGCGAGCGCGCTCAGCACCGAGGTGGCAACCCCCAGCCACACGCCCCATGTGACCGACACGATCATCACCGCCAGCATGTACACGACGCCGAGCGACACCACCGGCGCGGCCTGCTCGAGCGGGTAGATCACAAGCGTGCAAAGCACCACGAGCGCGAACGCCACGAACACCCCGGCGCGCTTGGAGGGCGGCTCGGGAGTGAGCAGGAAACCGAAGTAGCGGGACATGATTTCCAGCGTAACGGCAGTCGGGGCGGAGCCGCGTCCGCGGCGGGCGCAAGACGCTCACTCCGTGAAAACAGGCAGACATGCGCGCCGGACTGGCGCGCGCGCCCGATCGCGTCTACATTCGATAGAGCAAGTAATCCGGTACGGCAAAGAGGAGGCAACGATGCGCAAGATCGCTGACTGCAGGCGCTTTGAGAGCGAGTCCAACTGCTCGCTGACCATCATCGGCGAGGAGGACGAGGTGGTGGCGGCCGCCGCGGAGCACGCGGCCTCGGTGCACGGTCACGCCGACAGCCCTGAGCTGCGCGAGCAGCTCAGGGCGATGCTCGAGAGCGAGGACAGCTACGTGGCGGGTCGCCGCGCGCCTGAACCGTTCCCCGGCTGACGGCCGGCGTCAAGTGCCCGGCGGACGCGGGAGCGAGGACAGCTACGTGGCTCCTCGCCGCGCGCCTGAACCGTTCCCCGGCTGACGGCCGGGATCGCGGCTACGCTCGGAGGGTCGGTCGTGCGCTGAGAGCACGCCTCGACAGGGCTTCGCGGCGGTGCAAGTCCGTTTGCAGGCGCCCCTCGACGCTTGTGATCGACGCACCGCGCAGCTAGCTTGCGCAAGTCACGACCGACCGCCGCGAGCCGATGCGCTCGCGAGATCCCATCGTGGGGCCCTCTCTCGCGATGACGACGAAAATCGAGATGCGCAACTTCCACATCCCGCCGGTCCGCCTGCGCCATGCCGCGGGACTGCTCGCCGTGCTCGCCGCGGCAGTTGCCGCTCCGGCGCTCGCGGGCCAGTCCCAGAGCGCGCTTGAAAGCGGCATCTCCTCCTCGAGCGCCAAGGAGGGCTCCCTCAGCGCCGCGATCCAGGCCGACTCGCACAAGATCGACGGTTTCCAGGGAAGCATCAATGACCTTCAGGCGCGTCTGTCGGCGCTCGAGACGAGTCTCGCCACCGAGCGCCAACTGCTCGACCGGCTGAAGTCGCAGCTGAAGGCGTCGCGCTCGCACCTGGCGTCGCTCGTGACCCAGCTCGCCCATGACCGGCAGGTGCTCGTCGCCCAGGTCATCGCCGCATACGAGTCGCCCCCGCCGAGCATCGTCACCGTGATCCTCGACGCGCACGGCTTCGGCGACCTGATCGAGCGCGTCGACGACCTCAAGGCGATCGGCCTCCAGAACGCGAACGCGACGACCCAGGTGGCCGACACGCGCACCGCGGTGGCGAGGGAGACCGAGCGCCTGGCCGTGCTCACCGCCTCCCACCAGCGCGAGACGACCGCCGTGCTCGTGCAGCGCGACGAGGTCGCCCGCCTGCACCTGGCGCTGGTGGACCGTCAGCTCCTCTACGTCCACGCCCGCGACCGCAAGAGCTCTGAGCTCGGCGAACTGCGCTCGCATCGCGCTGCGCTCGAAAAAGAACTCTCTCAGATCCAGGTCCGCGAGCTCGCCTCCCAGAACCAGTCGTTCAGCAGCGGCGTCCCCGTCGAAGTCGGCGCCCCATCGGGCGAATTCGGCTTCTTCCAGGCGCCCGGCACCAACTACAGCGTGGGCGAGGAGCCGACGATCGCCGCGCGCCTGAACACGATGGGCAAGGCGCTGCACCTGCACCTGATCGGCATCTCCGGCTATCGCACGCCGCAGCACTCCGTCGAGGTAGGCGGCTTCGCCAACGACCCCCACACGCGCGGCGAAGCCTCGGACACCCCGGGCGTCGAGGGCGTGCCCGAGTCGACGCTCAAACAGTTCGGCCTGACGCGGCCGTTCCCGGGCGCGGCCGAGGCCGACCACATCCAGTTGGGGTAGTCAGGCCCCTAGCACGGCGGGGGCGCCGTACGCGGCGAGGATGTCGGGCAGCGCGACCGTGCCGTCCTCGCGCTGGCCGTTCTCGAGCAGCGCGATGATCGTGCGACCCACCGCCACCGCGGTGCCGTTGAGCGTGTGGAGCGTCTGCACCCGCCCCTCGCGACGCACGCGGATGTTCAGGCGGCGCGCCTGGTAGTCGGTCGTGTTCGAGCACGAGGTCAGCTCGCGGTAGCGACCCTGGCTGGGCAGCCACGCCTCGCAGTCGTACTTCTTCGCGGCCGAGGCGCCGAGGTCGCTCACGGCGATGTTCACGACGCGGTAGGGCAGCCCCAGCTCGGTGAGGATCTCCTCCTCGATGGCGAGGATGCGCTCGTGCTCCTCGGTCGAGCGTTCGGGCTCGACGAAGCTGAACATCTCCACCTTGTCGAACTGGTGCACGCGGAAGATCCCGCGCGTGTCCTTGCCGGCGGCCCCGGCCTCGCGGCGAAAGCACGGCGAGAAGCCCGCGTAGCGCAGCGGCAGACGCTCGACCTGAAGGATCTCTTCGTCGTGCAGCGAGGCGAGCGCCACCTCGGAGGTGCCCACGAGATACAGATCGTCGTCTGAGAGGCGGTAGATCTGCTGCTCGGTGTCCGGCAGGAATCCCGTCCCGTAGAGGGCGCGCTCGCGCACGAGCACGGGCGGGACCACCGGCTCGAAGCCGTGGCCGCGAAGCTTCTCCAAGGCAAAGCGCACGAGCGCGAGCTCCACCATCACGAGGTCGCCCTTCAGGTAGGCGAAGCGGGCGCCCGAGAGCTTGGCGGCGTGGTCCATGTCGATCATCGCCCCCGCCAGTTCGAGGTGGTCGCGCACGCCGTCACCGGACACACGCGGATCGCCAACGATCTTGAGGACCTCGTCCTCGGGACCCGCTGCCGCTGATCGATCGGGCAGGTTGGGCAGGCGCGACACCAGGTTCTGAAGCTGTTGCTCGGCCGCGGCGGCTTGATCCGCCAGCGCCTTGACCTGAGCGCTCATCTCCTGCATCGAAGCTCGAAGCTCGGGATCGTCCTCCCCTCGAGCCCTCGCGGCGGCAAACGCGTCGGACCGTGTCTTCTGCATCGCCCGAAGGCTCTCGAGCACGAGGTGATCGCGGCACGGCGCTCCTGGTCCTTGCTCGAGGATCTCCTGCACTATCTCAGCGAAGCCGCTGCCGCGGCGGACGAGCGCAGCGCTCACCTGCTCGGGATCGTCACGAATCAGTTTCAGGTCGAGCACTGCCGACCTCCAGACCGCTATTTGGTCGACAGGGTGATGTTGACCGACGGCACGTTCTGCGACTGCTTGCCGGAGTAGGCGGCCAGGAACTTGGCGATGTCCTGCGCGTCGTCGCCCACGACGAGGTTCTCGGGCATGATCGCGCCCGAGAAGCCGCCGTTGCGGATCGCGTAGAGGACCTGTTCGACCTTCTCCTTGCGGATGTTGAAGTTGGGCCCGTTCGTCTTCACGCGGTCCTTGATCGACGTGGCCGAGCCCTCGGCGCCCACCGCCGACAGCGTGTGGCATCCGGAGCAGTGGTCGCGGAACAGCACCGCCCCGCGGTAGTAGGGGCTCGACTTCGACACGGAGATGCCCTGCGAGCCGCAGGCCGAGATCCCTCCGGCGGCGGCGAGCAGCGTCGTTGCGGCAGCGAGCATCTTCATGGGCGGCCTCATGCGCGCCGGAATATATCGGTCAGAACCCGTGAGCGGTTTCGGCGGCGCGCAGGGCGAGAAACACGACGACGAGCGCCGAGAGCGCCATTACGCCCATCTCGCGGCGCACGATCAGCGCCACGATCTCGTGCTGCTCGTCTTCAGGCAGCCCGCCGACCGCCCGGGCGCCTGAGAGCTCGCGCTGATCGAGGATCGTCTGGGCCGAGGCGACGCGCAGCTGCTCGGCGACGAAGCCGATCGCAAGCGGGAGCAGCGCGTACAGATAGAAGAGCTCATCGGTGGAGGAGTGCCCGGCGGCCGCCAGTGCGCCGACCGCGACGGCGTAGACGATCGCGCCCACCTGCGCGACACGCAGCGCCACCCAGAAGCCGCGGCTGCTCTCGCAGCGATACCAGCGCCACGCGCCGAGCAGGCCGGGCACGGCGTTGAGCGCCGCCAGCGCGATCGCCCCCCATACAACCGCCGCGGTCATCGTCTAGGGACCTGACGTGGATTGGACGTATGTCATCGAGGACTGGCCCAAGATAAAGGAGGGGAGGTCAATACATTCTTTTGTGATTTTACCATTATAGATACAAATTGTATATACTATCGCAAAATTTCGAAATAGAAACATTCCACATCTCCCCCTTTGGTCCCCCTCCCCCTTTGGGTCCCCCCCAGACACCATTCTGGGCCCTCAGGAAACCCATAAAGCCCCTAGAGGCAATCGTCACTATGTAACAGTTTGTCACAAGGGTGATATAACAGCGCGCGTGCTGCGCAGCTACCTCCCCGCGATCGTGTTCCTCGTTCTGGGGGGCGCCGTGGGCGGGCTGTTCGCGGTGCTCAACACGATGATCGGCCCGCGCAGGCGCGTCGAGCACAAGCAGGATCCGTACGAGTGCGGCCTGCCGTCCGAGGTCAAGCGCGGGATGCGCTTCGGGATCAGCTTCTACCTGATCGCGATGCTGTTCATCCTGTTCGACATCGAGGTCGTGTTCCTGTACCCGATCGCGGTGCAGCTGCGCGCCTACGGCGGCTTCGCGCTGGCCGAGACGGTGACCTTCATCGTGCTGCTGGTCGTTGCGTTCGTGTACGTGTGGCGCAGGGGAGCGCTCGAGTGGAGGTGAGGCGCGAGCGGGTCGGCGACGGCGCACGCTCCTCGATCGATGGGGGCGCGAGCGGCGGCCCGGTCGACCCAGGGTTGCTGCGCGTCAACCAGCACGACTCGCGCGAGCTGCTGCGCGGGCCGGACCTGCTCGGGCACAATGCGCCCGCGCGCATGGAGGGCGAGGAGCTCGAACGGTACGTGGAAGAGCGCGTGCTGACGACAACGCTCGAGAAGGCGGTCGCGTGGGGGCGCTCGAACTCGTTCTTCCCGCTCGGCTTCGGGCTGGCGTGCTGCGCGATGGAGCTGTTCCAAACCGCCGGCCCGCGCATGGACATCGCGCGGTTCGGCTTGGAGGCGTTCCGCGCCTCCCCGCGCCAGGCCGACCTGATCATCCTGGCGGGGAGGGTGTCGATCAAGATGGCGCCGATCATCCGCCGGCTGTACGACCAGATGCTCGAGCCGAAGTGGGCGATCTCGATGGGCGCGTGCTGCAGCTCGATGGGCGTGTTCAACAACTACGCGCTCGTGCCCGCCGACAAGTTCATGCCGGTCGACGTGCACGTGCCGGGCTGCCCCCCGCGGCCCGAGGGTCTGATGCACGGCATCCTCAAGCTGCGCAAGATGGTGCAGGACGACCCCGACGCGGGCTGGCGCGAGCGCTACGGCGCGCAGGGCACCGAGGAGATCCTCCCCGGTGCCTGACGCCACGGGGCTGGAGCTGCTCGCGACAGAGCTGCGCGAGGGCGTGGGCGAGGAGGGGATCCTCGCCACGCTGCATTTCCGCGGTCGCGCGACGCTCGAAGTCCAGCCGGCCCGCATCCGCGCGGTGCTCGCCCGTTTGCGCGAGCGCGGCTACACCGCCATGGCGAGCGTGCACGGCGTCGACTACTACCCCCAGGAGCCGCGTCTCGGCGTGCACTACGAGCTGCTCGACATGAGCACGGTGGACCGCGTGACGGTGAAGCTGCGCGTGCCCACCGACTCCCCCGAGGTCGACTCGGTCATGCCGGACGGCCCCGACGGCATGGGCTGGCCGACAGCCGACCACCAGGAGCGCGAGGTGTACGACATGTTCGGCGTGGTCTTCAAGGGCCACCCCGACCTGCGCCGCATATTGATGCCCGAGGACTACGAGGGCCACCCGCAGCGGCGCGACTTCCCGGTCGGCGGCGAACCGGTGATCTTCACGTACAACGAAGGCGACTCGCGAGGACGGGGGCGGGACGAGCGTACCGATGCGGTCGGGATTGATTTGGAAGGGGCACGTTCTCGATGGTGAGAGGAGGCCCGAGTCCCGCGGTGTCCGAGTACCGGCGCCGGGAGCAGAGCATCACCCTGTCCGCTCTCTCCGAGCAGGCGCAGGAGGCTCCCCACGACGAGCTCTTGACGCTCAACTTCGGCCCCCACCATCCCGCCACCCACGGCGTGCTGCGCCTGCTTGTGACGCTCCAGGGCGAGGTCGTGCGGCAGGTCAAGCCGATCATCGGCTACGTGCACACGGGCATCGAAAAGACCGCCGAGGACAAGGCCTACTGGAAGGTCATCCCGGTGGTCGAGCGGATGGACTACCTGTCCTACTACTTCAACGCGATGGCTTTTTGCGGCGCGGTGGAGACGCTGGCCGAGGTGGAGGTACCCAAGCGCGCCCAGTACCTGCGCGTGATCCATCTCGAGCTGAACCGCATCGCCTCGCATTTGATCTGGCTCGGCACGAGCGTGCTGGACCTCGGCGCGACCTCGATCTTCCTGTACTGCCTGCGCGAGCGCGAGCTGATCCTCGACCTGTTCGAGATGTCCTCCGGGCAGCGCATGCACACGCGCTACTTCCAGGTGGGCGGCGTCATGGAGGACATCCCGCGCGGCTTCGTGGAGAAGCTGCGCGCGTTCACGAAGGTGATGCCCGCGCGAGCCGACCAGTACGGAGCGATCTTGAACGCGAATGAGATCGTGCTGGAGCGCCTGCGGGGCACATGTCCGCTCGACGCCGACACTCTGCTCTCCCTGGGCGTCACCGGCCCGCTGCTGCGCGCCGCGGGCAACCCGTGGGACCTGCGCAAGGCCGCTCCATACAGCTCGTATGAGGACTTCGACTTCAAGATCCCCGTCGGGACGGTCGGCGACAACTACGACCGCTTCGCCGTGCGCGTCGCGGAAATCTACGAGTCGGTGAAGATCATCGACCAGGCGCTCGACGGTCTCCCCGAGGGTCCCCACATCACGACCGACCGCAAGGTAGCGCTGCCCCCGCGCCACGAGCTGGCGACCTCGATGGAGGCGCTGATCCACCACTTCAAGCTCGTCACCGAGGGCTTCAGGGTGCCCCCGGGCGAGGTCTACAACGCGATCGAGGGCCCGCGTGGCGAGCTGGGCTGCTTCGTGCGCTCCGACGGCTCCTCCAAGCCCGCGCGCGTGCACATGCGCGACCCCTCGTTCGTGAACCTGCAGGCGCTGTCGCACATGGTTGAGGGCTCCTACATCGCCGACATGATCGCCACCCTGGCGATGCTCGACCCGATCCTCGGGGGCATCGACCGATGAGTAAGTTTGTGGCAAGTTGCACGAAGTCGTGGGGGATGGGTGTGTGCAACGAAAACGGAGGGGCCGCGCGCGCGCGCGTAAAGAAAGCCCTCTTCGCGCACGCGCGCGCGGGGTGGCCCGAATGAACAACACAACACCCACCGTGACCGTCGCCCCCGAGCTGCGCGCGGGGTGGCCCGAATGAACAACACAACACCCACCGTGACCGTCGCCCCCGAGCTGCGCGCGGAGATCGAGGCGCACATGGCGCTCTATCCCGACAGCCGCTCGGCCTCCCTCCCCGCCCTGGAGGCCGCCCAGCGCGTACACGGCTGGTGCTCGCCCGAGGCGATCGAGCAGGTGGCGTCCGTGATGGGGGTCACGCCCGCGTATCTCGCGGCTGTGGCGACGTTCTACGACATGCTCGAGACCGAGCCGGTTGGACGCCATTCCATCTATGTCTGCACGAACATCTCCTGCTCGCTGCGCGGCGCCGACGCGCTGTACGAGGCGGTGCGCGAGGCCGCGGGCGACGATGCTGAGTTCAACGTGCGCCCATTCGAGTGCCTGGGCGCCTGCGACATCGCTCCGATGGCCTCCGCGGACGGCGTGTACGTCGGGCCACTCACCACCGAGGACGTCCCACAACTGCTCGACGATCTGCGCTCGGGCCGCCCCGTGCTGCCCGACAAGCAGCTTGCCACCCGACGCGTCGCCGACCCGCGCGCCAACTCGCGCGAGTTTCCCGCGCATTCCGTCGAGGCGGGGTCGGCGTTGGAAGCGCTGTCTAACCCATCCTCGGCCGGTACGGACTCGACCGAAGGGCGTGTCCCGTGACCGAAGCGCTGCTCTTCAGGGACATCGACGAGCCCGGCCTGAACACGCTCGAGGTGTACGAACGCCGCGGCGGCTACGAGTCGCTGCGCAAGGCGCTCGCGAGCTCTCCCGAGGAGGTGCTGGCGGAACTCGAAGCCTCCGGTTTGCGCGGGCGCGGAGGGGCGGGTTTCGCGATGGGCAAGAAGGTGTCCTTCCTGCCGAAGGGGTCGATCGAGAAGTACCTGGTGTGCAACGCCGACGAGTCCGAGCCCGGCACCTTCAAGGACCGCGAACTGATGCAGAAGTCACCGCACATGCTGATCGAGGGGATCGTGATCGCCTCCTACGCGGCCGGGGCCAACCGCTCGTTCATCTACATCAGGGGCGAGTACGTACGCCAGGCCGACATGCTCGACGCCGCGCTGGCCGAAGCGCGCGAGGCGGGATACGTCGGCGAGGATATCCTCGACTCGGGCCACTCGCTCTCGCTCGTGGTGCACCGCGGCGCGGGCGCCTACATCTGTGGCGAGGAGACCGGGTTGCTCGACTCGCTGGAGGGCAAGCGCGGCAACCCGCGCCTGAAGCCGCCGTTCCCGGCCAACCAGGGCCTCTACCGGGGACCGACGCTGATCAACAACGTCGAGACGCTCTCCACCGTCCCGACGATCATCGGGATGGGCGGCGAGCAGTACGCCAAGCTCGGCACCGAGACCTCCAAAGGCACCAAGCTCGTGTCGGTGTCGGGGCACGTGCAGCGTCCCGGCAACTACGAGATCGAGCTGGGCATACCGGCGCGCGAGATCATCTACGGGCTGGCCGGCGGTCCGCCTGAGGGGCGCGAGGTCAAGTGCTGGTTCCCGGGCGGCTCATCCTCGCCTGTGCTGAAGGCCGAGGACCTGGACCTTCCGTACGACTTCGACTCGCTCGCCAAGGCCAAAACGATGCTCGGGTCGGGCGCGATCATCGTCGTGGACGACTCCACGCCGATCCTCGACGTGGCGCTGAAGGTGGCGAAGTTCTACAGGCACGAGTCCTGCGGCAAGTGCACCCCATGCCGCGAGGGCACTAACTGGACCGTGAAGCTGCTCGAGCGGATCGACTCCGGCGAAGCGACGCCGATGGACCTGGAGATCACGGCGTCGGTGTGCGAGAACATCATCGGCAACTGCCTGTGCGTGCTGGGCGACGCGATGGCGATGCCGATCGGCTCGATCATCGTCAAGTTCCGCGACGAGCTCGAAGCTCACATCGAGGCGGCGCGCGCGCGCAGCGGCCTCGGCGCGGGCGCGCCCCAGCCGGCCCTCGTGGGTGGAGGAGTCGGCTGATGGGAAGGCCCAAACCCAGGACCATCACCTTCACGATCGACGGCCGTGAGGTGCAGGCGCCGGAGAACATGATGCTCGTCGACGCCGCCAAGCGAGGCGACGTGGAGATCCCCGTGTTCTGCTACGAGCCGAAGCTGGGCCAGCCGGTCGGGGCGTGCCGCATGTGCTTGGTGGAAATCGAGGGCATACCCAAGCTCCAGACCGGCTGCTCGACGCCCGTGAAGGACGGCATGGTCGTGCACACGCAGTCCGAGCAGGTCAAGACCGCGCAGCAGGGGGTCGTCGAGTTCCTGCTGCTCAACCATCCGCTCGACTGCCCCGTGTGCGACAAGGGCGGCGAGTGCCCGCTGCAGGACATCTCCTTCGGGTGGGGCGGGGGCAAGTCGCGCTTCGTCGAGGCAAAGCGCCATTTCGTCAAGCCGCTCGCGCTCTCAGAGAAGATCGCGATCGACCGCGAGCGCTGCATCCTGTGCTACCGCTGCGTGCGCTTCTCCCAGGAGATCTCCGAGGACTACCAGTTGGTGCTGCTCGAGCGCGGCGCGCACTCCTACGTGGCGACCTTCGACGGCCGCCCCTACGAGGCGCCGTTCAGCGGCAACATCGTCGAGCTGTGCCCGGTCGGCGCGCTGACCTCGCGCGGCTACCGCTTCCGCGCCCGTCCCTGGGACGTGGAGGACGCGGGGACCG
Organism: uncultured Solirubrobacterales bacterium; assembly: GCA_963729925.1. GTDB lineage: Bacteria > Actinomycetota > Thermoleophilia > Solirubrobacterales > Solirubrobacteraceae > Palsa-744. The sequence goes on from CAVSPS010000013.1 coordinate 66,954, forward strand.
TGTGCACGCTGTGCCCGTCGCAGTGCAACGTCAAGCTGACCGTGCGCGACGAGCGTGTGATGAGGGTGATGGCTCGCCACAATCCCGAGGTGGACGACGGCTGGCTGTGCGACCGCGGCCGCTTCGCCTACCCGAAGCTCGCCGAAGGGCGCATCACCGAGCCGATGATCCGCGACGGCGGCGAGCTGCGCCCGGTCTCCTGGGAGCGGGCGCTGGAGGAGGCCGCCACCCACCTCTCGCGCGCCGGGACGCGCGTCGGCGCGCTCGCCGGCGGCGGGGCCACCAACGAGGAGGGGCTGCTGCTGAGCCGCCTGATGCGCGAGACGCTGGGCTCACCGCACCTCGACTCGCGCGTGGCGGGGACGCTGCCGCTCGAGTTGCACCGCGCGCTCGCCGAGCCGGCGCTGCAGGCGAAGGTGCCCGACCTCGAGTTCGCCCACGCCGTGCTCGTGCTCGACTGCGACCCGATCGCCGACGCGCCGATCCTCGACCTGCGCCTGCGCAAGGGGGTGCGCCGGCACGGGATGACGCTCGTGCGCGCCGACCGCGAGCAGCTGCTCGACGAGGCCAAGCGCGACGAGCTGCTCGACACGCTGCGCGCCGCGGGCCCCCCTGAAGGGGCCCCCCACGACACCCCACAGGGCGCAGGCGGGGGGCAGGCAGGCTTGGAGGTCGTCGTGCTCTGGCACGAGCGCCTTGGCTCGGGCCCTGACGGGGAGCGAGCGGTGCGCGCGCTGCTGGATCTGGCTGCCACGCTCGGCCTCGCCGACATCCACGGCGCCGGCCTGATCGAAGTGCCCGCGCACGCCAACGGCCGTGGCCTGCGCGAAGCGGGCGTGCTCCCCAACGCCGGGCCCGGTCTGACCGACATCGATGAGGACACCCTCGGGGGCGCCCCCCACGACGGGGCACACCCTGAAGGGCACACCCTGAAGGGCGCCGGCGAGCAGGCGGGCGGGCTGGATGCACAGGGGATCGCCGATGCGTTCGAGCGAGGCGCGCTGAGCTGCCTCTACCTGCTCGGCGTCGATCCACCCACGAGTGGGAGCGGCACGATCATCGCCCACGCAGCCTTCCTGACCGACGCGTTGCGCGAACAAGCGGACATCGTGCTCCCTGCGGAGGCATATCCGGAGAAGGAAGGCACCGTCACACATCCGGACGGGGCCGTCCAGCGCGTGCGCCGCGCCGTACGCCACATCGGCGAGACGCGCGCCGAGCAGCAGGTACTGGTCGACTTGGCGGAGCGCATCGGGCTCGCGGTGCCCTCATGACCGGAGCCCCCTCCCACCTCCAACCACCCGCGCGCGCCTCGCGCGACGAGCAGCAGGTACTGGTCGACTTGGCGGAGCCGCATCGGGCTCGCGGTGCCCTCATGACCGGAGCCCCCTCCCACCTCCAACCACCTGCGCGCGCCCCGCGCGCTGAGGAGTCACAGCGATGAACGTTGCATTGGTGGGCTACTACGAACCCTGGTGGATCCAGATCGTCAAGGCGATCGTGATCTTCGCGATCGCGCTCGGAATCCTGCCGATGATCATCCTCTACGAGCGCAAGCTGCTCGGGCGCTTCCAGGCGCGCTACGGCCCCAACCGCGTCGGCCCGTTCGGCCTATTTCAGCCGCTCGCCGAGATCATCAAGCTCGCGACAAAGGAGCAGTTCCGCCCGAGCACCTCGATCGGCCTGCTGTTCCGGATGGCGCCCGTGATCTCGATCATGACCGCCGTCGGCGCGCTCGCGCTCGTGCCGTTCGGCGACATACAGAACATCCTGGGAACGAACGTCGGCCTATACGGAGTCGACGTATCCGTCGGGCCGCTCTACCTGTTCGCGTTTGGCGCTATCGCCTTCTACGGGATAATGCTCGGAGGCTGGGCGTCGGGCTCGAAGTACTCGTTCCTCGGGGCCATGCGCGGAGCGGCCCAGCTGATCTCCTACGAGGTCTCCCAGGGACTTGCGCTCGTCGGCGTGATCTTCACGGCCGGCACGCTGTCGCTCACGGGCATCGTGCATGCCCAGGAAGGCATGTGGTACTGCATACCCCAGTTCTTCGGCTTCTTGGTCTTCCTCATCGCCGGTCTCGCCGAGACCAACCGCACCCCATTCGATTTGATCGAGGCGGACGCCGAACTCGTGGGCGGCTACTTCACCGAGTACGGGGGCACCGGCTTCGCCGCGTTCATGTTCGCCGAGTACCTGAACATGATGGTTCTCGCGGGGATCGCCACGGCCGTGTTCTTGGGCGGCTGGCTGCTGCCGTTCGGGATCCATGCGCCGGGGTGGGTCGACCCCTTCGTCGTGCTGTTCAAGATGTTCCTCTTCGTCACGTTCTTCATCTGGATCAGGGCGACGCTTCCGCGCCTGCGCTACGACCAGCTGATGAGCTTCGGCTGGAAGATCCTCCTGCCGCTGGCCACGCTCAACGCGCTCGTGACGGCCGTGCTCGTGGTGGTGACGCACGGGTGACCCCTCGAGGCCACACCCACCCTTCGCCTCCTTGCGGAGGCGGCCATGAAATGGAAAGCGGACGTCACCTCCTCCGGAGGCGGCCATGACTTGGACGCCGGGAGACGACGTGATCGAGGTCATTCGCACGCCTCCGCCGGGCGCCGCGCGCGGCGTGTACAGGGCCTTCCGAGAGACCATACGCGGCCTGAAGACCACCTTCGGGCGCATCCTTGAGGGTCCGGTCACGATCCAGTACCCCGAGGAGAAGACGCCCGTGTACCCGCGCTTCAGGGGTCGCCACAAGCTGCATCGTTTTGAGGACGTGGGCGGGGCGGGGGCGGAGAACGCCGGCCTCGAGAAGTGCGTCGGCTGCTCGCTGTGCGCGGCGGCGTGCCCGGCGGACTGCATCAGGGTCGTCGCCGCCGAGAACACGCCCGAGAACAGGGTGTCGGCCGGCGAGCGCTATGCGGCGGTGTACGAGATCAACCTGTCGCGGTGCATCTTCTGCGGCTACTGCGAGGTGGCGTGCCCGTTCGACGCGATCACGATGGGCCACGACTACGAGATGTCGGACTACACGCGCAGCGATTTGATCTTCACGAAGGAGATGCTGCTCGCCGAGCCGCTGGAGCGCACACCGCTGCGCCGGGAGGGCGAGTAATGACAAGTGCGCTGCGCGCGGGGACCCGCGTCGAACGTGCCAGGACCCGTAAGGGTCCCACCCCAAAAAAATGCCCCGCGACACTCGCGGCCGGCGGAGAGGTCGGCTAGACGTGTCCAGCGTCATGTTCTTCATCGCGGCGATCGGAGTCATCGCCGGGGCAATCGGAGTGGTTACGCTCTCCAACCCCTTCTACAGCGTGCTCGCGCTCGTGGAGCACCTGCTGTCGCTGGCAGTGCTGTTCCTGCTGCTGCGCGCCGAATTCGTGGCGGCCGCGCAGGTCGTGGTGTACGCGGGCGCGGTGATGGTGCTGTACGTGTTCGTCGTCGCCTACGTCGGCGGCGAGGAGCAGCCGCTGGACGACCAGCTCACACGGCGCGCGCGCTCGCGGGGCGCCGACGGGCGCAGGCCGAGCGGCGCGCTGTTCGCGGGGGCGCTGCTCGTGGAGCTCCTGATCGCGCTGCTCGGCAGCGGGTTGAAGGCGGTGGAAGGCAGCGGCGCGCCGTACGCGCCCGGGCCGCGCGCGTTCGGGACGCCGGCGTACATCGGCGAGTTGCTGCTCACGCGCTTTCTGCTCGTGTTCGAGGCCGCCTCGCTGCTGCTGTTGATCGCGGCGGTGGGCGGCGTGGTGCTCGCCCGCCGGCGCGGCGGGCTCAACGAGGACGACCGCGACCGGTTCACCCCGCTCGACATCCTGCGCCCGCGCGGCACCGGCACGATGGTCGAGGGCATCGAAGGGCTGGCCCTCGCGCACGCGCGCGGGGCGGGCGATTTCGAAGAGGACGGCGGCGACGGGGACGGGGGCGACCGGTGAGCATCGGCTGGTACCTGGCCGTGTCGGCGATCGTCTTCTGCACGGGCGCGTTCGGCGTGATGACGCGCCGCAACCCGCTCGTGGTGCTGCTCTGCCTGGAGCTGATGCTCAACGGCGCCAACCTCGCGCTGATCGCGTTCTCGCGCATGTGGGGCAACGGCGACGGGCAGATTCTCGCGATCATCGTGATGACGGTGGCCGCCTGCGAGGTGTGCATCGGGCTCGGCATGATCGTCGCTATCCACCGCCGTCGCCTCCCGATAGACGTCGATGAGCTGAGGGAGCTTCAAGGATGAGCACGACCACGTATGGATGGTTGGTACTGGCGTTCCCGCTGCTCGGCACGCTCGTGATCGGCGCGGGCTTCAAGAAGCTGCCCGGCAAGACCGCCGGCTGGATCGGCACGGGCGCGATCTTCCTCGCGTTCCTCGCCGCGCTGGGCGCCTTGATCTCGCTGCAGGGCCACACGCCCGACCATCGCCAGCTGGTCTCCTCGCTGTGGAACTACGCGAGCACCGCCGGCATCGACGCGCAGATGTCGATCCTGGTGGACCCCCTGTCGGTGTTCATGATCCTCGTGGTCACGGGCGTCTCCACGACGATCCACCTCTACTCGGTGTCCTACCTCGACGAGGACAGAGGCTTCGCGCGCTACTTCTCCTACCTCAACTTCTTCGTCTTCTCGATGCTGCTGCTCGTGCTCGCCGGCAACTTCCTGCTCTTGATCGTGGGGTGGGCGTTCGTCGGCGCCGCGTCCTACCTGTTGATCTCCTTCTGGTACCGGCGCACCACCGCCACGAGGGCGGGCATCAAGGCGTTCGTGATCAACGTCGTCGGCGACGTGGGACTGGTGCTCGGCACGTACTTCCTCTTCAAGCACACGGGCACGCTCGACTTCCTAAAGGCGTTCAACGCGGCGCCGCATGTGTTCACGAGCGGCGAAGGCGATGTGGTCGCCGGCTGCCTGCTGCTGCTCGTGGGCGCGTTCGCCAAGTCCGCCCAGATCCCACTGCACACGTGGCTGCCCGACGCGATGGAGGGCCCCACGCCCGTGAGCGCGCTGATCCACGCCGCCACGATGGTGACGGCGGGCGTCTATCTGATCGCGAGGATGCACCCCTTCTTCGAACTGGCGCCCGCCGCACAGGACGTGGGCGCCGTTATCGGCTGCGCGACGCTCGTTATGGCCGCCACGATCGCGCTCACGCAGACCGACATCAAGCGCGTGATCGCCTACTCCACGATGTCGCAGATCGGCTACATGATCATGGGCGTCTCGGTGGGCGCCTACGCGGCCGGGATGTTCCACCTGATGACCCACGCCTTCTTCAAGGCGCTGCTGTTCATGGCGGCCGGCTCGATCATCGGGGCGATGGCGGGCGAGCAGTCGCTCGACCGCATGAAAGGCTTCCGCCGCGCGATGCCGTTCACGTTCGCGAGCTTCGTGATCGGCGGGCTCGCGCTGTCGGGCATCCCCCCCTTCTCGGGCTTCTTCTCCAAGGACGAGATCCTGCTCGTGACGGGCGAGCGCGGCGGCTGGCACTGGGCGCTGTACGCGCTCGGCTACCTCGGCGCGTTCATGACCGCCATCTACACCTTCCGCATGATCTTCCGCGCCTTCTACGGCGACCCGGCGCCGGAGGCGCGGGAGCTCGAAGGCGGGCACGTCCATCACGCCGCCGAGCCGACGAACCCCGCCACCGGCGAGGTGGAGGACACCGACGTCGGCTTCCCCGGCCCCACCCACGCGATCGCCGAGCGCGCGCTGGGAATGCGCGTGGCGATGAGCGTGCTGGCCGTTGGGGCGGTCGGGGCCGGGCTCGTGCAGATACCGGAAGTGGACAGGTCATCACGAAGTTCCTGGAACCCAGCTTCGCGACCTCGACGCTGTACACGGTGCACACGCGCAACGGGCTGCTCGTGTTCGGGCTGATCCTCGGCACGCTGCTGGGGCTGAGCGGGATCGCGATCGCGTGGCGGATCTGGGTGAAGCAGCCGCAGATCGCCGTCGCCGCTCGGAAGCGCTTCAAGCTCGCCTATACCGTGTCCTTGAACAAGTGGTACTTCGACGAGCTGATCGACGCGCTCGTCGTGCGACCGGCCGCCGCGGCGGGGCGTTTCGCCAACGACACGTTCGAGCGCGTGTTCGTCGACGGCGCGCTGATCGGCGGCGCCACTTCGCTCGTACGAGCCGGCTCGGCATCCGTGCGCGCCGTACAAACCGGCCTGCTGCGCTACTACGCCGCGCTCGTCGTGCTCAGCGTGGCGGCGCTCGGCCTCTACTTCCTACTGCAGACGTGAGCGTCGCGACCTCCACCCCCATCACGACAACCCTCATCGACTCAACCCTCACGACAATCCCCATCAACTCAACCCTCACCTTCCCAATCCCAAGCCACCACCTCCCCCACTGATGCCGCCTCTTTCAATCCTCATCTGGCTCCCCGCCGCCTGCGGGCTGCTCGGTTCGTTGCTTCCAATCGGGGGGCCCCGCGCGCGCGCGCGGGGCAGCGCGAATGCGGACACCGACTCGACCGCGGCAGGAGCCGCCCGGCGCACGTGGGGCCTGCCGGGAGCGCTCGCGCTGGCGGGGACGGTCGCGGCGCTCGGCCTCGCCATCGCCTACATCGTCCAGTACGGGCCGGGGTCGCACGGGCTGAAGGACGTGACAGACGTGGTGTGGATCTCCGAGCTGGGCATCCACTACAAGCTCGGCGTGAGCGGGCTGAACGTGCTGCTCGTGGGGCTCACCGCGCTGCTGTTCTTCGCGGCGATCCTGGCGTCCAACCTGCGCTCGTGGGACCGACCGCGCCTCTTCTACTTCCACATGATGCTCGCCGAGTCGGCCGTGCTCGGCGCGTTCCTCGCCCAGGACCTCGCGCTGTTCGTGGCGTTCTTCGACCTGATGCTGATTCCCTTCTACTTCCTCATCGGCGGGTGGGGCACGGGGCCGGACCGCGTGAAAGCGACGATCAAGCTCGTCATCTACACGCTCGTCGGCTCGCTGCTCGATGCTCGCCGCCGCGATCGCCACGGGCGTGCTCGCCGGCGAGCAGAACGGGGGGCACATCACGTTCGTGCTCTCACAGCTCCAGGGGCTCCCGCTGAGCAAGGGCTCGCAGGAGTGGATCTTCCTCTTCTTCGCCGCCGCCTTCCTCGTGAAGATGCCCGCGTTCCCGCTGCACGGCTGGATGCCCGACGGCTACCGGGCGATGCCCATCGAGGTGCTGATGGTGTTCTCCGGGGTGCTCTCCAAGGTGGGCGCCTATGGATTCCTGGCGATCGTGCTGCCGCTCTTCCCGCAGGCCGCCGCCCACTTCCAGACGCTGATGCTGCTGATCGCGCTCGCCTCGATCCTGTACGGGTCGGCGGTGGCCTTCACGCAGACCGACGCCCGCCTCGTCGCCGGCTACTCCTCGGTGGCGCAGCTCGGCTTCATCACGCTCGGCATCTTCGCGCTGAACCCGCAGGGCGCGCAGGGCGCGCTGCTGCAGATGGTGAACCACGGGCTCGTGGTGGCGCCGATCTTCTTCATCGTCCTGCTGCTCGCGAAGCGGACCGGCGGCTCCGAGGACATCCGCGAGATGGGCGGCATCGCCTTCCGGGCGCCGCTGCTCGCCACGGTGTTCCTGGTGGTCGCCCTGGCGACGCTCGCGATGCCCGGCTCGGCCAACTTCGTGGGCGAGTTCCTGATCCTGCTGGGCGTGTTCAAAGCCAAGCTCGCCATCGCGGCGATCGCGTTCGCCGGAGTCGTGATGGCGAGCGTGTACGCCCTGCGGCTGTTCATCCGCGCGATGCACAACCGCGTCGGCCCGAAGGTCGCCTCGCGCGAGCTCACACGCATGGACGCGCGTCGTGCTCGTGCCCCTGCTGGCGGTGATCGTGTTCCTCGCGCTCTACCCGCAGGGGGCCCTGAAGCGCACTGAAAGCTCGGCAACCGCATCCGTGGCGGCGGCGCACGCGGCGCTCACCCCGATCACGGCAAGCGTCACTCCGAGCGCGACGGAAGAAATAGCCGGCACGGCCTCACAGGAAGGGACCGCGCAGGAAGGCGCCTCATCGGAAAGCGCGACACAGGCGGGGTCCGGTCGATGACCTTCTATCCCTACGCGCCCCACCTCGCCACCGTCCACCTCAAAGGCCCGCACGTGGACTTCGCGGCGCTGTCGCCGCTGATAGCGCTCCTCGGCGGGGCGATCGTGGTGCTGCTGGTCGGCCTGCTCGGCTCGAGGAGAGTGCGCGAGCAGCTCGTGCCGGCGCTCGCGCTCGCCGCGCTCGCCGCGGCGCTCGGACTGACGATCTGGCGCTGGAACACGCCCGAGTCGGTCGTGTCGGGCGCGTTGCGGATCGACCGCCTGTCGTTGACCTTGAACCTGATCCTCGCCGCCGGCGGCATGGCGACCGTGCTGCTCGCATGGCGCTCGCAGGCCGCGAGGGAAGCGGCGCACGGTGAGCTGTACGCGATGCTGCTCACCACGATCGGCGGCATGGCGCTGCTCGCCGCCGCCCAGAACACGGTGGCGCTGTTCCTGGGACTCGAGCTCCTGTCGATCCCGCTGTACGTGCTGTGCGCGACCGAAATGCGCCGCGCGCGGTCGCTCGAGGCCGGGCTCAAGTATCTGATCGTCGGCTCGGTGGGCTCCGCCACGCTGCTCTACGGCATCGCGCTGCTCTACGGCGCCACGGGCGCCACCGACTTTGGCGCGATCGCGAGCGCCGTCTCCGCCAATGGGTTGGCCTCCAACGCGATGCTCCTCACAGGGATCGCGCTGTGCGTGGCGGGGCTCGCGTTCAAGGCCTCGGTGGCGCCCTTCCATCAGTGGACGCCCGACGTGTACGAGGGAGCGCCCACACCGATCACCGCGTTCATGGCGGTCGCCACCAAGGTGGCCGCGCTCGGCGTGCTGCTGCGCCTGTTCGACGTGGCGCTGATCGAAGCCCACGCCAGCTGGGGCCCGGCGCTGGCGGCGCTTGCCACGATCACGATCCTCGTGGGCAACGTCGGCGCGCTCGGGCAGTCCTCGATGAAGCGGATGCTCGCCTACTCCTCGGTGGCGCAGGCCGGCTACATGCTGGCGGGCGTCGTCGTGGCCACCCGCCTGGGCGCGCAGGCGACGGTGTTCTACCTGGCGGTGTACGTGTTCATGAACATGGCGGCGTTCGCGGTGATCGTGGTGCGCGAGCGCGAGATAGGGGCACGGGAACACGCTCCGGGGGGTCTTGTCTCAGAAGATCCGGTCGGGGACAGCATCCAGGCGCTGGCGGGCCTCGGACGCGAGCGGCCGTGGCTCGCGTGGCCGATGACGATCTCGATGCTCGCGCTGGCGGGAATCCCCGCGACGGCGGGCTTCATCGGCAAGTTCTACCTGATCGACGCGGCCGTCTCGGGCGGCTACACGTGGCTCGGAGTGGTGATCGTGGTGGGCTCGATGATCTCGCTCGGCTACTACCTGCCGGTGATCGCCACGATGTGGATGAGCTCGGCGCCCGCCGCCGAGGCGAGCCCGCCGGCAAGCCCGATCCCCGCGATCGCCGGCGGCTCCCCCGAGCTGGACGCCGAGGGCGCAGGCAAGGAGCCCGAGGGCCTCGCTCCGGGCACAGGCGGCGGCACGTCCCTCCAAGCCGCGACGAGCGACGCGCCCACCTCGAGTGGCGCTCACCGCCGGCCCGAGGTCACGTTCGTAGCCGTCCTCGCCGGCGCCGCCACGATCTTCTTCGGCATCGTTCCCCAGCCGCTCTTCAACCTCGTGCACGGGGTGGGCAGCGCGCTGGGGCTTCTCTGAGCGACGTAAGGACGTAAACGGCTCCGCGGTGCGCGCGGACGTGCGGCTCTCCGCCCGTCCGCGCGGGTTCACATCGCAAGCGTGCTCATTCGCCACCCCGGGTCGCGCCGGGGGAAGCGGCGAGCGTCCCGCTGACGGTGCCGGCGCCGGCGTTGATGGACAGGGCCACCCGGAGCGAGAGGCTCTGTCCGTCGCTGCTGCGCACGCTTGCGAGCAGGCGGTTGCCGTTCAGCGCCACGATCTTCCCGTGGTAGACCACGGGGGTGGGGGTGCTGCCGAGCGTCACGCGACTGCTGCGCAGCGAAACACCGCCCTCGCCCACCGGCTGACCGTCGATCTCGATGTCGAGCCGTCCCGCGACCGAGCCGCTGAAGCTGGTAGCGATCTTGACCGCGACCATGCCCGGTTCCGGCCCCGCGCCCTGTTTGATGCTGCCTGAGAGGCTCACGTCAAAGGGGCCGCTGAGCGAGCTCGACTGTGAGCGTGCAGCGCTCGCCTTCACGCGCGTGGAGGCCACGGTCGGAGCGTTCGAGCCGAGCAGCGACACCGGAGTGCCCGAGCGACGAGCCCAGCCGTGGCCGAGCGGGCCGCCTGGCAGCCACACGATCAAGGCGATTGCGGAGATCGCGGTGAGAGCCAGCGCCACGCTGCGCACGCGCCGGCGCTCTGGCCAGCCGCGGAGCGCTCGCGCGCAGACCGCGCCGGCCACCGCGAGGACGCACATCGCGGTGATTGCGAGCGACCATGCGCTCTTCACGTCGCTGCCCGTACCGAGGCCATGCAGGAGAGCGATCGGCCAGCACGCGTATGCCAGCCAGTGAGTGATCCGCCACGCGCGATGCCCCAGGCGCTGGCGCATCAGGCTCGTGACGGCGAGGGCGAGCAGCAGATCAAAGGAGACCGCTCCGAGCCCCAGCCAGATCGGGCGATAGCTTCCGATGAACGGCAGCACCGCGTCCAGGAGGGAGATCGGCGCGAAGCTGTCAAGCGCCGCGGTGACGATGTGGAGGCCGAGGAAGACGAGCACCAGCATCGAGACGTTGCGATGCAGAGAGTCCAGTACGAAGCGGGGCCAGTTCGGAGTGCTCCAGCGACTCACGTCGATCACGCCGAGAACCATCGTCACGGTGAGCAACAGCAACGACACCATGCCGGTCGAGCGCGTCAGGTACCAGTAGGCGCTCGGGCCCGCAACGCCCACCACGAGTGTCATCGCACCCATGCCTCCGGCCGGCGCCCACATTCGCCAGGCCAACCGCCAGTGTGGGCGAGGGTGACGCTGGGGAGCTCCATTCCCGGACTGTAGGCGCGCTGGATCAAACCCAGGTTAATCGACCCTCACATGAGAGCACTCTCACAGTAAGAGGGAAATCTCGACTTTCCAAGAGCGAAAAATCGAGCCGGCGATCATTCACTTCAAGCAATGGCCCCGCGCCGGCGCTGCCTACACGCGACCCGCCTCGCGCGCGGCCGCTTCGGCCGCCTGCAGCTGACATTCGACCAGATCGAGGCCGGCGTCCCAGAAGCCGGGATCGGCCAGGTCGATGCCCACGATCTTCCCGAGCTCCTCGGGCGAGCGCGAGCCGCCGGCAGCCAGCAGGTCGAGGTAGCGCGGCACCAGCTCCTCGCCGCGCTGCTCGTACTGCTGGTAGACCGACAGCGCGAGCAGCTGACCGTAGGCGTAGGCGTAGACGTAGCCGGGCGAGCCGATGAAGTGCGGGATGTAAGACCACCACGAGCGATAGGGGTCGGTGATCTCCACGGAGTCGCCGAACATCTCCCCCTGGCTCTGCACCCACAGCTCGGCGAAGCGATCGACCGACAGCTCCCCCTGCTCGCGGCGCGCGGTGTGCACGAGGTCCTCGAAGCGGTTCATCGCCACCTGCCTGAACACTGTCGCAAGCGCCCCCTCGATGTTCTCGGCCAGCAGCGCCAGGCGCGAGGAGGGCGAGGAGTCCTCCTCGAGCAGGCGCCCGAAGACGATCGTCTCGCCGAACACCGACGCGGTCTCGGCGAGCGTGAGCGGCGTGCCCTGGTGAAAGACGCCCTGGTCGGCGGCAAGCGCGAAGTGCACGCCGTGGCCGAGCTCGTGGGCGAGCGTGAGCACGTCGCGCCGGCGTGAGGTGTAGTTGAGCATCACGTACGGGTGCGCCGAGGGGACGGCAGACGCGCAGAACGCCCCGCCGCGCTTGGCCGGACGGACGGGTGCGTCTATGAAACGTTCATCGAAGAAGCGCCTCGCCACCTCGCCGAGCCGGGGCGAGAAGGAGGAGTAGCAGTCGAGCACGAGCTCCCTGGCGTGGGCGAACGGGTAGACCGTCTCGTCCTCGGTGACGGCGGCCATGCGGTCGTAGTCGGCCAGCTTCTCCACCCCGAGCAGCTTCGCCTTCAGCCGGTACCAGCGCCGCGGCAGCTCGTAGCGAGCGCGCACCGCGTCGATCAAGGCGGCCACCGACTCGTCGCTGGCCTCGTTTGAGAGGTTGCGCGCGGCAAGCCAGCTCGGGTAGCGGCGCAGGCGGTCGTCGATCGCCTTGTCGGCGAGCAGCGTGTTGAACAGGTACGCCCTCGTGCGCAGCCCGGGCTCGAGCGCCTCGGTGACGGCCTCGGCCGTGGACCTGCGCAGCTCGCGGTTGGGGAGCACGAGCCGGCTGAGCGCCACGTCGAGCGCGACCGCCTCCCCCGCGCCGTCGCCGCCGGACACGTCAGCCGGCAGGCGCACCTCGATCGCCGAGGTCAGCTCGTCGAACAGCCGTGACCAGGCGCTCGACCCCGTCACCGCCTTCTCGGCGAGGATCTTCTCCTCCGGCTCCGAGAGCAGGTGCTCGCGATAGCGCCGCGCGTTGCGCAGGTAGTGCGCGCAGAAGGACAGGCGCTCGTCGCCCAGCAGCTCCTCCACCTGCTCGTCGCCCAGCGCCGCCCACTCCAGCTCGAAGAACAGCAGCATCGTCTCGATCTCCGTGCCGCGCTCCTGCACCTCCTGCAGCAGCGCGCCGCTCGCGGGGTCGGACGTGTCAACCGAGAAGCGCAAGCCGGCATACGTGCCGGCGCGCCCGACCAGTTCCTGGATCTCGCCGAGCTCGCGCATCGCCTGGGCGAGTTCGTCGCTGCCGATAGTGCCGAGCTTCCCGGCGTAGCGCTCGGCGAACGCCCGCCCCCGCTCCAGCGCCCGCGCGCACTGCGCCCGCGCGCCCTCCTCGCCGCGGCCTTCGACGAGCGGGCCCAGATCCCACGCCGTCTGCTCGAGCTCGGGGTCGCTCGTATCGGTGGCGGTCGCCTCGCTAACCATCCCCGGGAGCTTAGAACGTGTCTCTAACAAGGGTCCTCGCGCGCGCGCGGTCGCCTCGCTAACCATCCCCGGGAGCTTAGAACGTGTCTCTGACAAGGGTCCTCGCGCGCGCGCGTTAAGAAAGCTTTCTTCGCGCGCACGCGCGAGTCACCCCGTTGCGGTCAACACCACCTCACCCCGTGGCGGTCAACACCACCTCCGCCCGTGGCGGTCAACACCACCTCCGCGCGCTACTCGCTCGCAAGCGCCTCCAGCAGGTCGATGCGCGCCGCGCGGCGCGCCGGCATCTGCGCGGCGAGCAGGCCCGCGAGGGCCGCCACCACGAGCAGTATCGCGAGCGTGCCGAGCGGGATCGACTGCACGAAGCCCGAGCCCGACAGCGCGAAGGTCGTCACGAGCACCGCCCCCACCACGCCGATGACCAGCCCGAGCACGCCGCCGATCAAGGCCGTGATGATCGACTCGTAACGGATCATCTGGCGCACCTGTCGGCGCGAGGCGCCGATCGCGCGCATCATCCCGAGCTCGCGCGTGCGCTCGTAGATCGAGAGCACCAGCGTGTTGACGATCCCGAACAGCGACACGATCACCGACAGCGCGAGCAGCACGTAGATCAGCGTCAGGAGCGTGTTGATCTGTTCTGACTGTTCCTGCTTGAACTGGGCGGCCGTGCGCGACTTGGCCTGGGGGAAGCTCTGCGCGAGCACCCGATCCACCGCGGGCTGCACCTGCGCGTTGCTCGCGCCCGGCCGGTAGGCGAGGAAGTCGACCGCGTCTTCGCGCTGGCCGAATGCCGTCCGGGCCAGCGCCAGGGAGATCGTGAGGTTGGCCAGTAGACGCGCGTTGTCGGTGACGACTCCCTCGATCCTGACGACGACGTGGCGTTCGGTGGGCGTGAGCAGCGCGACCGTCTGCCCCACCTTCAGGTGGTGCGATTTGGCGTACCCCTGCGCGACCACCGCTCCGGTGAGGCCGATGCCGCGCAGCGTCGCCGCCGATCCCTGCTTCCATTCGATCCGGTAGACCTGCTCGAAGGTGGCCGGGTCCACTGCCGTGATCGTCGCGTTTTCGCTCGACCCCGTCGGCCGCGCGACGGTGAAGGCGATCGGGGTCACGGTGGCGACGCCCGGCACCTTGCGCAGAGCGGGTGCGACCAACGCGGGTATGCCCTGTTCGCGCCCGCCGGCCTGCGCGTTCTCGACGATCAGGTTGCCGGCGAACGAGCGGCTCACGGCCTGGTCGATCGTCGCCTTGGTGCCGTCGGCGAGGACCGCCACGAACGTCACGAGCGCAAGCCCTACCGTCAACGCCGCCGCCGTAACCATCGTGCGACCGGGCTGGCGCATGGCGTTCTCGCGCGCCAGGCGCCCGGTGATGCCGCGCCAGCTGACGAGCACGCCGACGGCCCGCGCGAGCGCCGGGACGACGCGCGGGCGCCAGCGCAGCCAGCGCCGCCGCGGCAGCTCCACCCCCTCGCGCAGCGCCGCGATCGGCGGCACCCGCATGGCGCGCCGAGCCGGCACGACAGCAGCCAGCAGCGTGATGATCGTGCCCACGAGCAGCGAGACGACGACCGTGCGCGTCTGCAGCACCGTGCCGCTGGCCGGCAGGTCCGCGCCGAAGCTCTTGAACAGCTGGTCGAGCCCGGGCGCGAGCGCGATCCCGCCGAGCAGGCCGATCAGCGAGCCGCCAACGCCCAGCAGCGCGCCTTCGAAGACGACCGAGCGCAGCAACTGGCCTCGCGAGGCTCCGAGCGTGCGCAACAGGCCGAACTCGCGCGTGCGCTGGGCGACCGTGATCGAGAAGGTGTTGAAGATTATGAACGCGCCCACGAACAGCGAGACGTAGGCGAAGACGAGCAGGAACGTGCGCAGGAAGCTGAGGTTTTCTTCCAGGGTCGAGGTCTCCTTGGCAGCCTGCTGGGCGCCGGTGCGCACTTCGACGGTGGAAGGCAGCACCGCGCGGATGCGCCCACGCAGCTCGCCTGGCGTGACGGGGTGGGTGGGGTTCGATTCTGCGGCGACGTCGAGCTGGTCGTAGCGGCCCGGCTCGCCGGTGACCCGCTGCGCCTCTCCGATCGTCAGCACAGCCGCAGAGGCCCCCCCGAAGGACTGCGCCCCTCCGTACTGCACGACTCCCACGATCGTGTAGCGACGCGCCGCCGCGCTGCCCGCCACGACGATCTGCTCGCCGAGCTTCAGGCCCTTGCGCTCTTGGGTGAACTGATCGATCGCGACTTCGCCGGCGCCCGTCGGGAAGCGGCCGGATATCGGCGTGAAGGACTCGAAACGCTTGGGGACCACGGTGGCGACGAAGGAGGGAGCGCCGCCGGTCGTCAGGCGTTTGCCCGCTGTGTCGAGCAGCGTGACGATCGTGAAGATCGAGCCGTAGGCTTCGGCCACGCCCGGCACGCCGCGCACGCGCACGAGCATCGCCTCGTCGATCGGCGAAACCTGCGCGCGCACGCGGCTGCCGAGCCGCTGCGACGGCGTCACGACGACATCGTGGCCCTTGTTCGCGATCTGGAAGATGCCCGCGAACGAGTTGTTGATCGTGTCCGTGAGGATGTAGGTACCGGCCATCAGCGCGACGCCGAGCGCGATCGCGATCGCCGTGAGCGCCACGCGCATCTTGCGCTGACGCAAGCCGCGCAGGACCAGCGCCAGCATCAGCGGACCCGCGCGCGGATCGGCCGCGCGCTAGGCGCCGCCATCGCCCGGCCCGCTGATCGTGTCCAGAGCCTCCTCCGCGCCCGCCCCCTGCCCGTCGCGTACCACGCGTCCATCCCTGAGCACGATCAGGCGATCGGCGAACGCCGCCGCGCCGGCCTCGTGGGTGACCATGACCACCGTCTGGCCAAAGTCGTCGACGGCTTGGCGCAGAAGCGCGAGCACATCGCCGGAGGACTTGGAGTCCAGATTGCCGGTCGGCTCGTCGGCGAACACGACCGCCGGGCGCGAGACGAGCGCGCGCGCCACGGCCACCCGCTGCTGCTGGCCGCCGGACATCTCCGCGGGACGGTGGCCCAGGCGGTCGCGGATGCCGATCGTGTCGATCAGCCGGTCGAACCACTCGCGGTCGGGCCTGCGCCCGGCGATCGAGAGCGGAAGCAGGATGTTCTCTTCGGCGCTGAGCACCGGGAGCAGGTTGAACGTCTGGAAGATGAACCCGACGCGATCGCGCCGCAGCTGCGTGAGCTTGCGGTCGTCCAGGCCGGTCAGCTCGACGCCGTCGAGCGCCACGGTGCCCGATGTAGGCCGATCGAGACCCGCGAGGATGTGCATCAGTGTCGACTTGCCCGACCCCGACGGGCCCATGATCGCCGTGAGGCGTCCCTTCGGGAAGTCGAGCGTGACATCGGTCAGCGCGTCGACCGCGGCGACCCCTTCGCCGTAGCGGCGGCAGACGTCGTGAGCCTCGACGATCTTCCGCGACTCGGGGCTTGCGTCCGCGACGCTCACAGCGCGAGTGTAGTGATCGTCCTCGCCCGGCGGACGGCAGGCTCTCAAGCGGCGTGCGCGCATCGCCGCCACCCCCGGCAGAGAGACGTGCGCGCATCGCCGCCACCCCCGGCAGAGAGACGTGCGCGCATCGCCGCCACCCCCGGCAGAGAGACGTGCGCGCATCGCCGCCACCCCCGGCAGCGAGACGTGCGCCCACCGACAGCCATCCTGTCGAGGGGACGCCCGGCCGGGATTGTAGGATCGCCCACCACCATGCACGAGACGACGCCCAGAGTGTTTCTCATCGCGAGACCCTCGATCGAGGTCGAGGGGATGCGCGGCTACCTGGCGGACGTCGGCGGGGAGTCGTGGCTGCAGCGCCGTCTCGACGAGGCGGGCGGGACGCCAAACGGCGGCGAGCTGCTCGTCGAGTTCGGCGGGCGCGCCTGCTACCGCAGCTGGGAGCCGGGCCTGAACCCGAACGTCACGAAGGTCAGGACCGACCAGCGGGAGTACTTCGCCAACATCCTCAAGAGCGCCCACGGGAGCGTGCTGGAGCACGCAAACTGGTCGTTCGCGCTGCGCGACGTGAGCCGTACGTTCACTCACGAGCTCGTCAGGCATCGTGCGGGATCGGCCTTCAGCCAGGAGAGCCTGCGCTACGTGCGCCTCGCCGACATCGGCTTCCGCGTGCCCCCGGCGCTCGAGCCGATGCGCGAGCAGGTGCTGAACATCGTCGAGCAACTCGACGAGCTCCAGGTGAGCGCGGCGAGCGCGCTCGGCATCGACGAGCAGGGCGTGCCGTTTCACGTCAAGAAGGAGGTCACGTCCGCGCTGCGCCGCCTCGCCCCGATGGGGCTGTCAACCGACATCGTGTGGACCGCCAACGCGCGCACGCTGCGCCACGTGATCGAGATGCGCACAGCCGCCGGCGCCGAGGAGGAGCTGCGCCTCGTGTTCGACCAGATCGCCAGGATCATGCAGGCCGAGGCGCCCGGGCTGTTCCAGGACTTCGTCCGCCAGGACGATGGCTCCTGGGTTCCCGAGCACCGCAAGGTCTAGGGGCGTCGCTGGGCGTCGCGATGCTGCGTCCTCGATCGCTCGCGTGCCGCCACGCCACGCTCCCTGCATCCTTGCCTCGCT
This sequence comes from uncultured Solirubrobacterales bacterium, assembly GCA_963729925.1. Lineage (GTDB taxonomy): Bacteria > Actinomycetota > Thermoleophilia > Solirubrobacterales > Solirubrobacteraceae > Palsa-744. The sequence goes on from CAVSPS010000013.1 coordinate 84,532, forward strand.
TGCCCAGCGATGCCCCTGGAGACAAGTCTGTTGGATGTGGCTGCGACGGCAGGGGTGGGATTCGGGCCAGCTACTCCGCGTGCCCGAACGCCGCGATCTCCTTCTTCTCCTCCTCGGACAGCTCGCGCGGGCTTTCGCCGCGCTCGAGCTTCTCGTGCTGGACGTAATGGCGGATGTCATCGACGATTTCGGGGTTCGCGAGCGTCGTCACGTCGCCGACGTCAGCAAAGTTCGAGATCCCGGCGATCACCCGTCGCATGATCTTGCCCGAGCGGGTCTTCGGCATGTCGGACACGATCCACACGTTCTTCGGGCGTGCGATCTTGCCGATTTCCTGATCTATCGCGTCGCTGACCTTCTGCTCGATCTCCTTGCTTGGGGTGAATCCCGGCTTGAGCGAGACATACATCTCCACGATCTTGCCGCGAACGTCGTCGATCACCGGGACGGCCGCCGCCTCGGCGATCTCATCGACCGTGATGCTCGCCGACTCGAGCTCCTTGGTTCCGAGCCGGTGCCCGGCGACGTTGATCACGTCGTCGATCCGACCGAGGATGCGGAAGTAGCCGTCGGCCGACTGCACCGCGCCGTCGCCCGCGAAGTACGGCCAATCGCGCCAGTCCTTGCTGTCCTTGTCCTTGCAGTACTTCGCGTAGTAGGTCTCGACATACCGCTCGGGCTGGCCCCAGATCGTCAGAAATGACCCCGGCCATGGGTTGCGGATGCAGATGTTGCCCGCCTTGCCGGACCCCATCTGGACCTCCTCGCCGTTCTCGTCGTAGATCACGGGGTAGATGCCCAGCACGCCCGGCCCGCAGCTGCCGGGCTTCATCGGCTGCAGCCCGGGGAGGGTGCTGCCGAGGAAGCCGCCGTTCTCGGTCTGCCACCAAGTGTCGGTGATCGCCGCCTGCCCTTTGCCGACGACGTCGTAGTACCAGCGCCACACGTCGGGCTCGATCGGCTCGCCGACCGTGGTCATCGTCTTGAAGCGGTAGCTGTACTTGGCCGGCTCGTCCGGCCCGAGCTTGCGCAGCATCCGGATCGTGGTGGGAGCAGTGTGGAAGATGTTCACACCGAGCTTCTCCGCGATGCGCCATGGACGGCCGGGGTCAGGGTACGTGGGCACGCCCTCGTACATCACGCTCGTCGTCCCCAGCGACAGCGGCCCGTAGACGATGTAGGAGTGGCCGGTGATCCAGCCGATGTCGGCAAAGCACCAGTAGGTGTCGTCCGGGTGGATGTCCTGGTAGTACTTTGAGGTGCCGGTCACATACGACAGGTAGCCGCCCGTCGAGTGCTGAGCGCCCTTCGGCCGGCCGGTCGTGCCGCTCGTGTACATCAAGAACAGCGTCGACTCGGCGGGCATCGACACAGGCTCGACCTCATGGCCGCGATAGTCCTCGAGCAGCTCGTCGATGAAGAAGTCGCGGCCCTCGACCATGGGGCTCTTGGAGTTGTACTCGCCCGGGCGACGCCGCCACACGAGCACCTTCTCGACCTCTATGCCCTCCGCGCGCGCCGCCGCGATCGCGTCGTCGGCCTGCGCCTTGTGATCGAGCAGCTGCCCGTTGCGGTAGTAGGAGTCGATCGTGATGAGGATCTTGCTGGCGGAGTCGGCGATCCTGTGACCACACGCCGTGCCGGAGAACCCGCCGAACACCTGTGAGTGGATCACGCCCAGGCGAGCGCACGCCAGCATCGAGACCGGCAGCTCGGGCACCATCGGCAAATGGAAGGTGATCCGCTCACCGGTCTTCACCCCGCCGAAGTCCTGCAGCAGAGCCGCGAACTCGTTGATCCGGCGGTGCAGCTCCCTATAGGTGATGTATTGGGTCTCGGCCTCCTCGGGCTCGGGCACCCAGATGAGCGCGTTCTTTTCCCCGCGAGAGTCGAGATGACGGTCGACGCAGTTGACGCACGCGTTCAGACGCCCGCCGACCCACCACTTCCAGAACGGTGGATCGCTCGTGTCGAGGATCTCATCCCACTTGCGATCCCACGTGAGCATCTCGGCGTACTCCGTGAAGCACTCGGGAAAATGCTCTTCGCGGAACCGCTCGAGGATCGCGGGATCGTTTGCGTTCGCCTGCGCCACGAACGAAGGCGGAGGCGGATAGTACTCCTCCTCACGCCAGTGAACCGCGATCTGCGCCTCGGAGACAGCTGCCTCCGCAACTTCGCGTGCGGACGGACCTTGGCTCTCGCCCGCGGACGGTGCTTGGTTCTGTTCACTCGCCATGATCTCGACCTCCCTTCGGTGACCTCCCTCCGGCCGCCATCAGTTGACTCTAACGGTCGCCGAGCGGGATCACCGGCAGGATCGTGCGCTTGAACGTCGAGTTGGTGACCATCGCGAACGACGCGTACCACGCCGCAGCCGCGGTGGCGAGACCGATGTAGCCGCCCCAATGGGTGACCGTCGTGTGCGCGCCGACCGCGCCTATCGCGAGCAGGATGAACGTGGCGGTCAACAGCACGAACACGAGCAGCACCGCTCCGCTGACGCGCATCGCCGCGATCGTCATGTAGGCGGTGAAGATCGCCCACGCCCACAGGTAGACGCCGACCGAGTGCCCGACGTTGCCGCCGATGCTCTTCGCGTAGAACACCTCCAGCGCCCAGAAGGAGATCCAGAAGGCTCCGAAGGAGGAGAAGGCGACCGCGCCGAAGGTGTTGCCGGTGCGGAACTCCCACATGCCGGCCAGAATCTGGACGATGCCGCCGTAGACGAGCGCCAGCCCCAGCACCACGGGGACGCCCTTTTCGTTGACGAGATTGGAGTTGAACATCGACAGCACAAACGTGGTCATCGCGAATGCCGCCAAGCCGAGCGGGGCCGGGTTGGCCGGCGACCACGAGCTCGCGACGGGACGCTCCTGCGTGGCCGGCGGAGTCGCGCTCTGCGCAGGATGAGGATGGATCGAGGCAGCCTCCATGGAGTCCTCCCTTCACGCCGCCCACGCCAGGTGCCCAGGCGGCATATACGCTTGACAGAACCTCCGATCGCGGTGGGCCTCCAGCCAACCCACGGTCTTTTCCCTATTTATTCCCGCTCGAGGGCGCGCCCAATCCTCCCCGGGTCGCCCGAATGGACGGTTTGCAGCCACGAGCTGGGACGTGACGGACAACGACGCGGCGCACCGGGCGCGCCCACGGTGATCAGCCGCGCGTGCGACGCTTGCTTGTGCCCTTTCGGGTGCGGCGGGAGCCGGCGGCGACGGGAGTGGGCGGCGGAGCGACGTCGGCGGCCGGCTCGGCGCCACCTTCGACGCGCTTGGACCCCCGCGAGGGTCCGCCCGCGCTCCCGCCCTTCTCCTCCTCGCGCTTTGCGCGCTGGCCGTCGCGCTCAACGCGACGGTCGGCCTGGGTGGGCCACGGGCGCGCCTCGCCGGCGGCCCACGCCGGAGGGTCGCCGCTCGGCCAGCGCTCCATCAGCAGGATGCCGGTGGCGACGAGCCAGAACGTGGGGATCAGCTGAAGTGTGGCGGTGCCGAAGAACGGCAGGAAGAGCAGACCGGAGAGGATCCCGAGCACGCTGAGCCAGCGTGGGAGCAGGCCCGCGCGCATCGCGCCCACCACAACCGCGATCATCCCGACGGCCAGCGCCAGCGCCGCCATCAAGCCGAGCAGCCCGAGCGTGATCCCGACCGAGCCGGTCGACAGCAGCGCTCTTTCGACGGCCTTGTCGGTGAAGTTGCCGCCGGCGGCGAATTTGTGCGCTTCGATCGCGAGCACCACCTCGTGGATGAGGTTCAGCAGCGCGTAGCCGATCCCGCCCGCGAGCACGAGCGGACGCCCCGCGGGCCACGTCCCCGGCCGGCGGAAGCGCGTGGACTGCGCGATGAACAGCAGCACCAGCGTGAGCGCGATGACGGCGATCGCCGTGAGCACGCTGCCGGCGATCAAGCCGAAGGCGTGGTGGTCGATGTAGGAGACCTCCGCGGCCCTCGGGCTCACAGCGGGGTTGGCTTCGCCGCGCAAGGCCGGTTCGAGCCCCTGCACGACGCCCACCGTGGGCAGTTCTTTGAGCGTTGCGCTGAGGATGATCCCGCTCAGCAGGTAGAGCACGCCTCCCGCCACGGCGGGCACGGCGAGACGGGCACGGCGTGCCGACTCGAAAGCTGTGCGCTGCTCCATCTCCTGCGCCGTGGCCATCGGCACGGCAGTCTATGTGTTGACGCTAGGATGAGCGCATGGAGGGTGGAAGCTTCGGTGACCTGTTCGGCGATCCCGAGGAGCTCCAGCGCCGTCTCGCCCAGTTCGCCGAGCAGATGCAGGGCCAGCAGGCCCTCGCATGGGCGGACAACGCGATCAAGCTCGCGGTCGACATGACGGTCGCGGCGGTGAACCGTGTGAACGTGCAGGGCGACGCCGAGGCTCAGGCGGAGCAGATACGCCGCGTGATCGCGGTCGTGTTCCCCGAGGCGGTCACACTCGTGCGCGAGGCGCGCGAGGGCTTGCAGTAGACCCTTCCGCCGTCACACCCGCGCGCGAGGCGCGCGAGGGCTTGCAGTAGCCGGCTCCTCCCCCCCGCGTTCGGAGCGGCGCTCGGCGTCCCGCGAGGCGCGCCCGGCGGCGATCACTTCTTTGAAGGAACGGAAGCGGAAGATGAACACGACCGCCGCCAGGCCCGCGATGGCGGTGAACGCGGCTATCGCGATCTGCTGGCCAACCGAGTACGCGGCCACGACCGCCGTGGGGGCGCTCGTGGCGAACACCTTCACGAGCAGAGCCTGCTGCACACCTGCGCCGCCGGGTGTGAAGGGCACGGCGCCCGCAACCTGACCCACACCGAACACGAGCAGCACGTTCTCGACCGAGCCGCCCACGCGAAACGCGTCGAGCAGGAACCAGATGGCGAGGAAACGGCACACCCACGCAACGGCCTGCCAGGCGGCGACTTCGCGCAGGTAGCGGCGACGGTCGGTGAGGATCGTGAGGCCCTGACGCACCCGCGCCCAAAACGCCTTCACCCGGGCCGACAGCAGCGCGAACCCCGCGAGGCCAAGCACGGCGAGCAGCGTGATCAAGAAGAGCGTAAAGCGAAAATGCTCGGCCAGGTAGGAGATGTCGAAGGAGTTCAGCTTGGCGAAGTCGGGCGGCTTGGGGAAAACGCCCTGGCTGAAAGCGAACACGAGCACGAACACGCCGAGGCAGATGTCGAACACCGCCTCCACGAAGAACGCCGAGGCGACGGTGGGGTAGGAGGAGCCGGGGATCGAGCTGCGCGTGAGGAACAGCTTGATGATGTCCCCGCCGCGAGCCGGCACGACGTTGTTGAAGCCCACCGCCGCCACATAGGCGCCCCAGATGCGCCGCCACTGGAAGCTCACGGCCGGGTAGGCCGCGCGCAGGCTATGGAAGAAGGCGCGTGAGCGCAGCGTGAGGTTCAGGCCGAAGAACGTCAGCCCCAGGGCGAGAGCGCCCCAGTGGACCGCCGCAAGGTCGGAAAAGAACTGACCGGCGGCTTCGACGAACGAGTTGAGGCTCTGCGTGACCGACGTCGAGGCGAGCGACGCAGGAGCATCCGTGACCGGGGTCAACGCGAGCGTCGGAAGGGTGTGGAGGTTGAGCGCGCCGGCGGTGAACACACCCCCAAGCCTACGGTCAGCCAAGGCGAGGGGCGAAACCCACTCGCGCGCTGCTTCGGCACCGGCGAACGCGCGGCCTAGAAGTCTTCGTCGTCGTCTTCCAGCCCGAGATCGTCCTCGTCGAGATCGACGTCGAGATCGTCGGCCTCGACCTCCTCAGCGTCATCCCAATCGTCGTCGTCGAATTCGTGCTCCGGCACCTCGAGGACTGTGCTTTCAAGCATGATGTCGCTCTCCTTTCTGACGCGATGTGAACGGGCTACCCATATATACCCGGCGAGCGCGCGCATGATAGTGGGGTGGGCGACGGACTCACGCCGCATCGACACGCTGAGGACATGATCAAGGCGAACTTGACGCTCAGCACGACGGCACCCCGGTCATCGGTTGTAGACTATCCTTGCGTTGCTGCGCCCTACGCCGCCGCCAACTGCTCCAGCACGGTGTTCCCATCCTGGTCGGGCAGCTCGAAGTCGGGTGCGGGTTGTCCTGGCTCGATCATCTGTCTCCCTTTCTACTTCAAGAGGCGCGACATGCGCCGGTCCTTGAGCATCCTGCCGCCTGTCTGGCAGGCCGGGCAGTATGCGATCACGTAGTCCTCGAAGTGCACGGCCCGAAGCGTGGTGGCGCAGCGCGGGCAGGGCTCGCCCTCGTGGCGGTGCACCTTCAGCGGCATCGGCAGCCTGTCCGGGATCGGCAGCATCACCGTTTGCTCGTACTGCTCGATCGCGCCGTCCAGGGTGCCGGCGATCGCCCGCTCCAGGGCGGCGGCCTCCTGCGCGCTCAACTCGCCCGCGCGCTTGAAGGGAGACAGCTTCGCCTCCCACAGGATCTCATCCACCCACGAGCGGCCGATGCCGGCGATCACGTGCTGATCGCGCAGCACGGTGTGCAGCGGGCGCGGCGCGTCGAGCACGTCGGAGAGCGGCGGCGGGCTCGGCCAGGCCTCAGGGCCGAGTGTCGCGATCGACTCGTCCTGCTCCAGCTCCTCCCGGCGTAACAGCTTCACCCACGCCGCCTGCGTGGACCCGAACTCGCGCAATCTCAGCTCACGGCCGTCGGCCAGGCGAACGAGCAGCCTGGAGGTCCTGTCGCGGGGACCCGCACGCTTGTCGTACAACTGCAGGCGTCCCGCTGACATCAAATGGATCACCAGCGACAACCCGCCGGAGATGTCCACGAGCAGGTGCTTGCCGCGCCTGCCCACGCGCTCCACCGTCCGACCGTCGAGCACCGACAGCGGCGGGTCGAACGTACGCATCACCTTCACCCCGGGGGCGAACGCAGAGACGATCTCCGCCCCGCGTAACGCCTCGTTCAGGCGGCGTGCGGTTATCTCGACCTCGGGCAGCTCCGGCATCGCCTCATCGTAGGGCGATGCGGCCTGCTCAGTTGGAGCCTATGGGCGGGCCGTTGTAGATAGCGCCCATGGGGCTGCGCCAGCTCACGCGCCAGTGGCTGCCCTGCGTCGAGGAGCTCAGCGTCCAGTAGCCGGCGGAGTCGGTGCGCACCGCCTTCAGCGTCCTATAGCTTTTCGAGCCCCTCGGCTGCACGAGCACCTTCAGCTTCGTGGCGCCTTCGCGCGGGGCGCACGAGCCCCCACAGCGAGAAGCCGTGGCCGTGCTTTGACACCACGAGCGGCACCGGGAAGCCGAAGTAGAGCAGCTTGCGCGCGCCGCCTGCCGTCTCCAAGCCGGTCTGGAAGCCGACGAAGCCGCCGTGCACGCTCGAGCCTTTCTTCCCTCCGAGCGGGTCGTCGCGCAGCAGATACTGCGAGAAGGCCGCCACGCGCGGATTAGACCACGCGATCTTCTCGGAGATCGCGTCGTATTCGGCCTGCTTTGCCTGCGACACGCCGAGTTCGTGGTTGGGGTAGCTCTGAATGCCGAACTCGGTCAGGTAGATCGGCACGCGACCGGGGATCGCATGCGCGGCGGCGGCCCTGTCGAGCGCGCTCGACAGGCGCGAGAGAACTCCGATCGTGACGTCGTCGGCCCCCGGCGGGTGGTAGGACGGGCCCTGCCCGGTGGTGTAGGCGTGATGGGCATACCCGTACACGGGCAGCGGTTCACACGTCCCGGACTTGCGGTATTTCGAGTTCAGGCACAGCGCTTCGCGCAGGAACGCGAGCGGCGCCACGTCGTGGAGCACGCCTTCCTTTCTCGCGTTCACAATGTCGTAGCCGAACGGAGCCGTTTCGCCCATCAGCACCTTCGGCTTGGCGATCCCGGCGGCCCGCAGCCCTTCGTAGCCGGCCTGGAACAGGCCGCGGTAGATGCGCGGCGACGCCGGCTTGCCGTTGGAGCCGAACTGCGGCCGCAGGAACGCCGGGTGGTTGGGCTCGTTCCAGATCGCATACAGCGACACCTCGCTGCCGTAGTGGAGGCCCACCGCCGTCATGAATTCCCGGAACTGCGCGTCGTTTGGACGCGTGAGCTGATCTTTGTGGGTTGAACTCGCCCACTTGGGCACCGGGGAAGTGACCGTGAGGAGCACCTGCCAGTGCAGCCGCTGGGCTTCCGCCAGCAGCGGGTCGTACGGCCCCCAGTGGTAGCTCGCGGGATTGGTGGCGTCGAAGCGCGGGCGTTTCGCGCTTTTGGCGCCGGGCGCCACGTCTGCCCATGCGAGCTCCACCCGCAGCGCTTTCACGCCGAGCGCCTGCAGCTTGACGAGCGTCTTGGCGCGTGCGGCGGGGGTCACATAGATCAGGTCGCTGGGCGCCTCGAAGAACATCGCCTGACTGTGCGAGGCCGCGGCCGGGGACGCCCCCACCGTGCCAACGGCGGCGTAGACGATCGCCGGAAGTAGAAACGTGCGGATTCGGAACATGGTCGGTTGAGACACCTGGGCGCAGAGAATGTTGCGGTCGGTGTAGCGTGCGAGCCGATGAGTGCAGCAGTCGCACCGGACGATATCGTCGCGAGCCACGACGACGTGGCCCCCGGCGGGCGCCCGCCGCTGCTCGTGCTCGACCCCTTGCGGCGCTTCCTCGACGAGCACGATCTGGGCGCGGGCGACATCAGGGCGCAGCCGATCGGCGAGGGACACTCCAACGTCACCTACCTCATCGAGCGGGATTCGAACCCCACCCACCCCGAGCTCGTCCTGCGCCGCCCCCCGCGCCCCCCGCTGCCGCCGAGCGCCCACGACGTGCTGCGCGAGGCGCGCCTGCTGCGCGCTCTCGAGCACACGCCCGCGCGCGTGCCGAAGGTGCTGGCGGTATGCGACGACGAGCGGGTGATCGGCTGCCCGTTCTACCTGATGGAGCGCGTGCCGGGAGAGGTAATCGTGTGGCAGACGCCGGCATCGCTGGATACGCCCGACCAGCGCCGGCGGATTGGCGAGGAGCTGATCGACGCGCTCGTCGAGATCCACGCTGTGGACTGGCGCGCCGCCGGGCTGGAGGGCTTCGGCAAGCCGACGGGCTACCTGGAGCGCCAGCTGCGGCGCTTCGGCGGGCTGTGGGAGCACAACCGCACGCGCGAGCTGGCGGCGATGGAGCGCGTCGCAGTATGGCTTGGCGAGAACCTGCCCGAGTCCGGCCCGGCGACGATCGTGCACGGCGACTACCGCCTCGGCAACACGATCTTCGCCGCGCAGCCGCCCGCGCGGCTGGTTGCGGTGCTCGACTGGGAGATGGCTACGATCGGCGATCCGCTGGCCGACATCGGCTACATGTGCATGTTCTGGACCGAGGCCGGCGACCCCGCCGAGGGGCTGCGCGCAGCGCTCGGCAACGTCACGCGCGCCGAGGGCTACCCCACCCGCGCCGAGCTGATCGCGCGCTACGAAGACGCAAGCAAGCGCTCGATGGGCGACCTGCGCTGGTACGTGACGCTCGCGCTTTGGAAGTCGGCCGTGTTCATGGAGGGCAACTACAAGCGCGCTGTCGCCGGCACCACGGACGACCCGTATCTGAAGGCGTTCGGCGAGGGCGTCGCCGAGCTGGCGCGCCAGGCCGAGGAGGTGGCGCTCGGTGGGTGACTCTCCCAACGTGGACTCGCGCGCGCGCGCGCGAAGTGGGCCCTCTTCGCGCGTGCGCGCGAGTCACCCCTCAGGGCAACAACCACAACCTGTCAACGACAACGGCCGCACCGGCCTGTTGATCGATTGGGGCGGCGTGCTCACCACCAACCTGTTCACGTCCTTCCAGGAGTACTGCATCCGCATGGAGATCGATCCGGCCGAGCTCGGCAGACGCTTCAGCGCCGACCCCGAGTTCCGCGAGCTGCTGATCTCGCTGGAGAAGGGCGCCCTGCGGGAGATCGACTTCGAGCAGCGCTTCGCCGGACTCCTCGGGGTGGCGCCGGAGGGTCTGATCGACGGGCTGTTCGCCGGCGTGCAGCCGGACACCGCCATGATCGAAGCGGTGCGCGCCGCGCGCGAGGCCGGCATCCGCACCGCGCTCGTGTCCAACTCGTGGGGCGTCCACCGCTATCCCCACGAGCTCTTCTCGGAGATCTTCGACGGCGTGGTGATCTCTGGCGAGGAGGGCACCCGCAAGCCGGCGCGGCGCATGTACGAGCTCGGCGCGCAGCGCGCGGGTGTCGCCGCCGAGCTGTGCGTGTTCGTCGACGACCTCCCCTTCAACCTCACCCCCGCCGCGGAGCTCGGCATGGCCACCGTGCATCACACGAGCGCCGAGGCCACCATTCCCGAGCTCGAAGCGCTACTCGGCGTGCCGCTCAACACACGCTGACGCCCACCTCGCGCGCGCGTGGTCCTCGCTTCAGTCTCTTTTCCCGCGGCCGTACATCAGCTTGAAGACGCGCGAAATCATGCGCGTGGTTTTCGCCCTGTAGGGGAACATGTGCACCTCGCGCTTCATCGCGAGGCGCGGGGTCACCACGATGGCCTGCTGGGAGCAGTACTTGCGGATGCCGCCCGCCGCGTGCCTGGAGCCGAGGCCCGACGCCTTCGCGCCACCCATCGGCATCTCGAGCGCCGTGTAGTTGACGACCGCGTCGTTCACGTTCGCGGCGCCCGCCTCCAGACGCCGCGCGATCGCCTCGCCGCGCTCGGTGTCGCGCGTGAAAACCGACGCAGCGAGCCCGTAGGGCGACTCGTTGGCGAGGCGCACCGCCTCCTCGGCGTCAGCGACCTTCATGATGGGAAGCGTCGGGCCGAACGTCTCCTCGGTCATCGCCTTCATCGTGTGGTCCACGTCCACGAGCACCGTCGGCTGGAAGAAGCGGCCGTCGACGCCCTCGACGGACTCGCCGCCCGTGAGCACGCGCGCGCCCTTGGCCACGGCGTCGCCCACGTGCTCCTTGATGATGTCGAGCTGGGGCGGGAAGGTGATCGCTCCCACGTCCACAGACCCGGGGCCTTTGGGCTCCCCGACGCGCAGCGCGCGCACCTTCTCGCAGACCTTGCCCACGAACTCGTCGTACACGGGCGCCTCGACGTAAACCCGCTCGATCGAGATGCACGTCTGACCGGCGTTCTGCATCGCGTAGTACACCGCCACATTCGCCGCGCGCTCGAGGTCGGCGTCGGAGAGCACGATCATCGGGTCCTTGCCTCCGAGCTCCAGCGAGCATCCGATCAACCGCTTGGCGGCCTCCTCGGCGACCTTGCGCCCCGTGCGGGTGGAGCCAGTGAACATGATCATGTCGACGTGCTCGATCAGCGCGGCGCCCGTGGGGCCGCGGCCGGTGGCCACCTGGAAGACGCCCTCCGGCATGCCGCACTCGCGCAGGCCTTCGGCCAGCACCATCGACGTGAGCGGGGTGACCTCGCTCGGCTTGAGGATCACGCTGTTGCCCGCCGCGAGCGCCGGAATGCAGTCGCCGAAGGAGTTCGTGAGCGGGTAGTTCCATGGACCGATCACGCCGATCAGACCGAGCGGCCGATAGCGCAGGATCAGCTTCTTGCCCTTCAGCATGATCTGCGCCGATTTGACGCGCTCGTCGCCGAGGTACTTCGGCGCCTGCTTGGCCCAGAAGCCGAACGCGTTGGCGGCGTAGGCGATCTCGGCGAACTCGGCGTCCTCGTAGGTCTTGCCGGTCTCTGAGACGATCGTCTCGATCACGCGCTCGGCGTTGTCGAGCAGCCACTTCTGAGCACGCAGCAGGATGCGCCCGCGGCTCTCGAAGCCGATCGCCTCCCAACCAGGCTGGGCCGCGCGCCCGCGCTTGGCAAGCGCGGCCACCGCGGCGGCGTCGAGATCGGGGACGGTGGCGACGATCTTCCCCGTGGCGGGGTTCTCGACGGGGATGTCCGCGCCGGTTGGCGCCGCTCCGTTGCCCGCGTGGGGGGTTACATCCTGCTCGACCGTAGCCATCTCGACCTCCTCATCGTTCGCTCGTAACGTTGAGGCTACTCCGAGATCTCGATCGTGGCGATGCCGACCGGCTCGACCGGTTTGTCGCCGCCGTCGGTGGGCACGCCCTCGAGCGCCTCGACGACGTCCATGCCGCTCTGCACCTGCCCGAACACCGTGTGCTTGCCGTCGAGCCAGGGACACGCCCCGGCGGTGACGATGAAGAACTGCGAGCCGTTGGTGTTCGGGCCGGCGTTGGCCATGGCGAGCGCCCCGCGCACGATCTTGTGGGGGTTGATCTCGTCCTCGAACGTGTACCCGGGGCCACCCGTTCCGGTCCCCTGCGGGCAGCCGCCCTGGATCATGAAGTCGCTGATGATGCGATGGAAGGTGAGCCCGTCGTAAAAGCCGTCGGAGGCCAGCTTGCGGAAGTTCTCGACCGTCTTGGGCGCGTCCTCGTCGAACAGCTCGAAGACGATCGACCCCTCGGTGGTTTGCATCGTGGCGGTGGACATCGCGGCTCTCCTCTGATCGTCGTCGGCTGGATCGAGGGAGCCACGATAGCGGCGGATGGTCGTCGGATGGGACAGCGTGGTCCGATGGTCGTCGGATGGGGACCTCGCGCGCGCGCACGCGCGCGAGTCACCCCGAAATATCTAACCCTTCACGCGCTCCAGCCGCCGAAATGTCTAACCCTTCCCCCAAAATGTCTAACCCTTCACGCGCTCCAGCCGCAGCTCGCGTCCCCGCAGCTCGCGACCGTCGAGCGCCTCGATCACCCGATCGGCCTCGGCGGAGGGGACCGACAGGAAGGAGAAGCGCTCGAGCACGCTCACGTCGCGCACCGCCTCGCCGTCGAGGCCTGTGGCGGAGGTGACCGCCGCGACGATGTCGGCGACCCGCAGGCCGCTCGCGCGGCCGCCGGCGAGCACCAGCTTGACCGACGGTTCGGAGCCGTCGCGCGCGATGTGGGGCTTGGAGTGCCGGCGCGGGCGCTCCTTGACAGGCGTGGGCGGCGCCTTGGCATCCTGGGTCCAAGCCGCGATCGACGTGCCGATGTGGCGCTCGATCGCCTCAAGCTCGCGCTTCTGGCGCGCCTCGACGAAAGTGATGGCGCGCCCGGAGCGACCGACGCGGCCGGTGCGTCCGATGCGGTGGACATACGTGTCGGGGGAGGTGGGCACGTCGTAGTTGACGACGTGGGTGACGGTGGAGATGTCAAGACCGCGGGCGGCCACGTCGGTGGCGACCAGGATCGGCACGCGCCCGCCCTTGAAGGCGAGCATCACGCCGTCGCGGGAGCCCTGGGTCATGTCGCCGTGCAGCGCCCTCACGTTCATGCCGCCGTCGCGCAGCGTGCGGTAGAGCTGGTCGCAGCGGATCTTGGTGCGCACGAACACGATCGCCTGCTCAGGCCGCTCGGCGCGCAAGACCTCCACGAGACGGGCGGCCTTGTCCCTGGTCTCGACGGGGAGCTGGAACTGCGCGACGGTGTCGATCGTGAGCGTGGCGGCCTCGACCTGGACGATCTCCGGTTCGTACATGTAGGAGTCGGCGAGCTTGCGGATCGGCGGGGGCATCGTCGCGGAGAAGAGCGCCGTCTGGCGCCCGGAGGGCGTCATCGAGAGAATCCGCTCGACGTCCTCAAGGAAGCCGAGGTCGAGCATCTCGTCGGCCTCGTCGAGCACCACGAAGCGACAGTCGTGCAGCACGATCGAGTGGCGGGAGATCAGGTCGAGCACGCGCCCGACGGTGCCCACCACGACGTGGCCGCCGGCTCGCAGCTGCGCCTGCTGGGTGCGGATCGGGGCGCCGCCGAAGACCGCCACCACGTCAACGCCGCTGCGGGCGCCGTAGGCGCGCAGGGCCTGGGTCACCTGGATGCAGAGCTCGCGCGTCGGGGTGAGCACGAGCGCCTGCACCTCGCGCTCGGAGGGGTCTATGTACTGCATGATCGGCAGCCCGAAGGCGGCAGTCTTGCCGGTGCCCGTCTGCGCCTGGCCGATCACGTCGCGCCCTTCGAGCAGCAGCGGGATCGCCTGCTCCTGGATCGGGCTCGGCGACTCGTAGCCGACGTCGCGCAGCGCTTGCAGGGTGTTCTCGGTGAGGCCGAGCTCGGCGAAGGTCTTGGTCATGCGGGATCGAAGGTCTTGGTCATGCGGGATCGAAGGTCTTGGTCATGCGCGATGGGAGCTTACGCGCTCTGCGCCCGCGAGCCGCAGCCGAAGCGTCGCGCCCGCGACACCCCCGGCCGCCGAGCTCGCCCGTCTGGATGGCGCGTATCGACCCTGAGGCTATAGGGTCCTCCGCCGATGCCCATCACCGTTGTCGGATCGATCGCCTACGACGCCGTGAAGACGCCTTTCGGCGAGCGCGAGCGGATGCTCGGCGGCGCCGCCGTGCACTTCGCGCTGGCGGCCTCCTTCTTCGATGAGGTGCGCGTGGTGGGACCGGTGGGAGACGACTTCGGCGAGCGCGAGCTCGACGTGATGCGCCGCCGCGACGTCGACGTCTCAGACGTGGAGCGGGTGAGCGGCGGGGAGACGTTCTTCTGGCGCGGCGAGTACGGCTGGGATCTGAACTCGCGCGAGACGCTCGACACGCGGCTCGGCGTGTTCGAGGGCTTCCAACCGAAGCTCTCGGAGCGCTCGCGCGAGAGCGACGTGCTGTTCCTCGCCAACATCCAGCCCGAGCTGCAGCTCGAGGTCCGCAAGCAGCTCCCCCACGCGCGCTTCGTGGCGCTCGACTCGATGAACCTGTGGATCGACATCGCCAGAGATCAGCTCGTGAGGGCGATCGAAGGCGTGGACTGCCTGATCCTCAACGACGCCGAGCTGCGCCAGCTCACGGGCAAGCCGAACCTCGTGTCGGCCGCCCGCGAGATCCTTTCGTGGAAAGCGTCGGGCGCCAACGGGACGGCCGCGGAGGACTCGGCAGCCGACGGGGACGGCGACCAGGGGTCGGGCAGGCGCGGTCCGAGCGTGATCGTGGCCAAGCAGGGCGAGTACGGCGCCGCGCTCGTCACCAGCGAGGCGTTCTTCGCGCTGCCGGCCTACCCGATGGAGGACGTGATCGACCCGACCGGGGCGGGCGACACGTTCGCGGGGGGGTTCGTGGGCTACATCGCGGCCCATCCACCCTCTGGGGCGCACCCACCTTCTGGGGCGCAGGCTGACGGGCACACCCTCACGGGCGCGGGCAGGCAGGCGGGCGAGGAGCTCTCCGACGAGCTGTTGCGCCGCGCGATGGCGCACGGCACCGCGCTCGCGTCCTTCAACGTGGAGGAGTTCGGCACCGAGCGCATCGAGCGGCTGACGGGCGAGGAGATTCACGCCCGCGTGGAGGAGCTGCGCGAGATCACCCGCTTCAGCGGCGCGCCCCTGAAGCTGCGCGGCTGAAGCGATACGATCGACAGGGGTGGATGCCTGGACTTTCATCTGGTTGATGGTGTTCTTGAAGATCCCGATCGTGGCTCTCTTCCTGATCGTGCGCTGGGCTGTGCGTCAGACCCCGGAGGCGAGCGGCGGCGAGGACGGCGGGATCGGTCCGCGTCGGGGCCCGCTGCACCCCCACCACCCGCGACCACGCCCTCCGGGCGCGGTGCCCCGACTGCCGCGCGTGCCTCGACGGGGTCCGCATGGAGACGCGCCGTTCGTGGCGCCCGCGCGCGTGCGCACGGCTGTGGCGCGCGGACGGCTCACCCAGCGCTGACGCCTCGCGACGGCCACGTTACAGGTCGCGCACAGGTCGCCTGCCCAGGTGTCGCATAATCGGGGGTGGACAGAGCAACAGCGACTGGAGGAAAGATGGGCGCCGAAGCAGAGACTCGACATGCGACGACCGACGGCGCCAAGCCCCGGGGCACGCTGACGGTGACCGACAACCGCACCGGCAGGACCTACGAGCTACCCGTGACCGACGGCACGGTGCGGGCGATGGACCTGCGCCAGATCAAGGTCGACGAGGACGACTTTGGGTTGATGGCGTATGACCCGGCGTACACCAACACCGCCTCGTGTCGCAGCGCGATCACGTTCATCGACGGCGAGCGCGGGATCCTCCAGCACCGGGGGTATTCGATCGAGCAGCTGTGCGAGCAGTCGAGCTACCTCGAGGTGGCCTATTTGCTGATCCACGGAGAGCTGCCCACCCGGAGCGAGCTCGACGAGTGGGTGCGCGAGATCACGATCCACACGTTCGTGCACGAGAATGTGAAGGGCTTCATGGAGGGCTTCCGCTACGACGCCAACCCGATGGGGATGCTGGTGGCGTCGGTGGGCGCGCTCTCGACCTTCTATCCCGACGCCAACCAGATCCAGGACGAGCAGATCCGCGCGATCCAGATCATCCGCCTGCTCGCGAAGATGCCCACCCTTGCGGCGTTCGCGTTCCGCCACAACATGGGCCAGCCGTACGTTTACCCCGACAACGACCTCGCCTACGCGGGCAACTTCCTGGCGATGATGTACAAGATGACCGAGCTGAAGTACGAGCCGGACCCACGGCTCGAGCGAGCGCTCGACGTGCTGTTCATATTGCACGCCGACCACGAGCAGAACGCCTCGACGAGCGCGGTGCGCTCGGTGGGCTCGACCCAGGTGGACCCCTATTCGGCGGTCGCGGCGGGCGTGGCGGCGCTGTACGGCCCGTTGCACGGCGGCGCCAACGAGCAAGCGCTGAGAATGCTGCGCAGGATCGAGCGCGTCGAGAACATCCCCGACTTCCTGGAGGGCGTGAAGGCCGGCAACGAGCGTTTGATGGGCTTCGGGCACCGCGTGTACAAGAACTACGACCCGCGCGCGCGGATCATCAGGCAGCATCTCGACGCGGTGTTCGAGGTGCGCGGCAAGAGCCCGTTGCTGGACATCGCCACAGAGCTCGAGAAGCGGGCGCTCGACGACGACTACTTCACCTCGCGCAAGCTCTACCCCAACGTGGACTTCTACTCGGGGCTGATCTACGAGGCGCTCGGCCTGCCCGTGGCGATGTTCCCCGTGATGTTCGCGATCGGCCGCACCAGCGGATGGATCGCGCAGTGGCTGGAGATGGTGCAGGACGGCGAGCAGAAGATCGCGCGCCCCCGCCAGATCTACACGGGTATGCGCGACCGCGAGTACGTGCCACTTGAGCAGCGTCCCTAAACAGCGCGGCGCGGCAGGTGCATATACTTTTTGGAATTGCCGATTGTAGCTACAATTTGTAGTTATTTTTGTATTTTTCGCAAATTGTATATCCCACCTGACCCCTTTTTGGCGCCCGTTCGCCTGCTTGGGCTAGAGCACCAGCGTGGCACCGTGCCGGCGCAGCCAGTCGCGCTGCTCGCGCCATGCCGGGAAGCGACGCTCGACCAGCGCCCAGAAGCGCGGCGAGTGGTCGCGAACCTCGAGGTGGCAGACCTCGTGCCACACGACGTAGTCGAGCACCGGCTCGGGGGCGAGCAGCAGGCGCCAGTTGAAGCTCATGGCGCCCTTCGCCGAGCACGACGCCCAGCGGGTGCTCTGCGCGCGGATCGAGAGGCCGCTGTAGGAGGCGCCGACCTGCGCGACGGCCGCGTCCAGGCGCGCGGCGAGCTCATCACGCGCGAGCCGGCGGTAGAGGCGCTCCACCGCCGGGCGATGGTCGCCCTCGGGCACGAACAGATTCTCCCCATTCATGTGGGCTCTGGTGCGCCCCGGCTGCGGGACGAGCGTGAGCGGGGCGCCGAGATAGGGGACGGTGCCCCCCCGCTCGGCCACGCGCGCGAGCGCGCGGCGCCCCTCCGAGAGGCGCCGCTCGATCCACGGCGCGAGCTCGCGTACGGCGGCCGCCGCGGCACGCTCGGAGGCGTGCGCGGGCAGCACGACCTCTACGGTGGTGTGCGCGCGCACGTTGACGCGCACCCTGCGCGCGCGCGAGGAGCGGCGCACCGTGTACTCGATCTCGGTCATCCAGGGAGCGTATGCGTTGCGCCGGGTAGATTCCCGGGATGGCCAGGTCGATCGTGAAACTGCCCGCCGAGGTGCGCGAGCCGTATGAGGTGTTCGTCAACGGCGTGCCCCAACGCGAGGGCGTGGACTTCCAAGCGAAGGGGCGCACGCTGATGTTCGAGCGCGAGCTGCGCAAGGACCGCATCTCCAAGCGCCGCTGGCTGCTCGGCGCGTGGGGCGTGGGGACCTACAAACAGGACGACTCGGTGGACGTGCGCTACGAGGCGGCCGACGGCTCGCCGCGCGTGGCGGAGGCGCTGGAGATCGAAGCGGCGTAGATACGGTCCCATCCCGCCGGCGTCGCCGCGGCTTCGCCCGAGGACCCCCCGCACGCGTGCGCGCACGCACGCACGCGCGCACGCGCGAGTCCTACCCAGCAGGCACACCCAACCCCCCGGCCGCGCCCGCACGCGCATCCTTCTCCCACGGTCGCGCGAGCTTCAGGGCGCCGAGGATCGCGCGCGTGGCGGGAGAGCGGTTGAGCGTGTAGAAGTGGATGCCGGGCGCGCCCGCGGCGAGCAGCTCGGCGCACTGCAGCGTGGCGTAGGCGACGCCGAAGTCGATGATCGCCTCGGGGGAGTCCTCGCGCGCGTGCAGCTCGCGGTGAAGGCCCGCGGGGATCGAGGCGCCGCACATCTTCGTCATGCGCTCGAGCTGGCCGATCTGCGTGATGGGCAGGATGCCGGGAATGATCGGCACTCCGATGCCGGCCGCGCGGGCACGGTCGACGAACTCGAAGTAGAGCGAGTTGTCGAAGAACAGCTGGGTGATGAGGAAGTCGACGCCGGCGCGCACCTTCTCGGCGAGGTGCTCGACGTCGGCTTGGGGGCTCGTCGCGTGGATGTGGGTCTCGGGGAAGCAGGCGGCGCCGATCGCGAAGGGGTAGTCGGCCCTGATGAGCTCCACCAGCTCACGCGAGAACTCGAGGCCCCCCTCGGTCTTCACCCAGTGCTCCTGCCCGGCGGGCGGATCGCCGCGCAGGGCGAGCACGTTGTCGAGCCCGGCGGCGCGCATCTCCTCCAGCGTGGAGCGCAGCTCGGGCACGGTGGCGCCGACACAGGTGAAGTGGGCCATCGCCTCCAGGCCGTAGTCATCCTTGATGCGCTTGACGATCTCGATGGTCTTCGCGCGCGTGGAGCCGCCCGCGCCGTAGGTGACCGACACGAACGAGGGCTCCAGCGTGCGCAGCTCGGCGAGCGCGGCGTAGAGGTTCTGCTCGCCCTGCTCGGTCTTGGGGGGGAAGAACTCGAACGAGAAGACGGGCTCTTCGCCGGCGAGCAGCTGATCGATCCGCATGGCGAAAGGCTAACAGAGCTGTGTCAAGGTTTGGACCGGCGCCGGAGGCGCCTACCCGATCATGTTCTGTGTGGCGCTCCAGCGCTCCGGGTCGCCAGCCTGCCCCCCGCCATGGGGGGGGATGCGCAGCGCCTGCCCGAGCGCCTCCAGGTGGGTGAGCATCGCGAGCGTTTCGGTGAGCAGCCAGGGACCGCCGTGGGTGGACAGCTCGTCGCCGTAGATGCACGGGATCACCTCGAAGGCGGTGAGCGGCGTGGGCGCGATCGCGGCGCGCACCTTCGCCAGGCGTTCGGCCACCAGGGCGCGGTTGCCCTCGATGTGGGCGTGGACATCGGTGAACGTGCGGCCGTGCCCGGGCAGGCAGAGGCGCGCCCCGAGACGTTCGACCACGTCGAGCGAGGAGAGGAATTCGCCGACCGGGTCCGGCGAGTAGCCGTAGTCGAAGAACAGCGAGATGCGCCCGAGCAGGTGGTCGCCGGAGATGAGCAGGCGCCGCTCGGGCTGGAACAGGCACACGTGCGAGGGGGCGTGACCGGGCGTCTCGTACACCGTCCAGGGGCCGAGGTCGGTGTGCACGACGACGCCCGGGAGCAGCTCGCGGTCGGGCGCGATCACGGCGGCGATGCCCGACTCGTGGCTCTTGCGCTCCTCGGCGAAGCGCCGCAGCGGCTCCTCGGGGACGCCGGACTGGCGCGCCACCTCGATACGCCGTTCCAGCGTCGCCTCCGGGTTCTGCTCGCCCGCGGACATGTGCTCGTATTTGGGGTGCATCCACAGCTCGCATCCTGCCCGTTCCACGATGGTGGCGGCCTGACCGTAGTGGTCGGAGTGGGCGTGAGTGCACACCACCAGGCGCACGTCCTCGACGCGGAACCCGCACATCGCGAGCGCCCGCTCCAGCTGGGCGATCGAGCCGGGCTCGCCTGCTTGCCGTGTGCCCTCCGGGTATGCCCCAGAGGGTGCGCCCCGGGGGGTGTGGTAGCCGGTGTCGAACAGGACGATGCCATCGCCGGACTTCACCGCCCACGCGTTGCCGTGCGGGACGCCGGGCCAGGGAAGCGGCAGACGCAGGCGGAAGACGCCGGGGAGCACGCGTTCGCCCCGTCCAAGCTCGCGTTTCCGGGCCGGCTGCGTCACCGGCGCGGAGACTACCTACACTTGCGGGTCACGGCCACACAGCAAAGGAGATCGGCAGATGGTCGACCAGGACAGCTCCCCCGAGAACGTGGCGAGGCGCTACTTCGGCGCGATCGCCGCGCGCGACGTGGACGGCGCGGTGGCGCTGTGGGCGGAGGGCGGACGCGAGAACGTGCGCGGGCAGGTGGACGTGAGAGCGCCCGAGGGCGTGCGGGACTTCATCGGGAGCCTGATCGAAGCGATGCCGGACATGCGGATGGAGGTGCTGGAGACGACCACCGAGGGCGAGCGCTGCGCGGTGCAGTGGCGGATCACCGGCACGTTCGCCGGCCCCGGGTCGATGAGCGGCGTGGCGCCCACCGGCGACCCGGTGGCGCTCGAAGGCGTGGACGTGCTGAGCGTGCGCGACGGGCTGGTGCAGGCAAACGAAGCGTTCCCCGACGGTCTGGGCTTCGCACGCCAGATCGGGCTGATGCCGCCGCAGGGCTCGACCGCCGAGCAGGGTTTGATGGGGGCCTTCAACGTGAAGACGCGCGTGACGAACATGTCCGCGAAGGACGCCGAGCTGGTGGCGGAGGGCGTGTGGGTGGTGCAGGGCCAGCCGGGACGCTGCAACGTGTTCCTGATCGAGGACGAGAGCGTGGGCGGGGTGACGCTGTATGACGCGGGCGCCCGCACGATGGTGCGCGCGGTGGCTTCCGCCGGGGCGAAGCTCGGCGGCATCAAGCGGATCGTGCTCAGCCACGGCCATACCGACCACCGCGGCGCCGCGCCGGCCCTGGGGGCGCCCGTGCTGTGCCATCCCGATGAGGTGCAGGACGCCGAAGGCAGCGGCGGCTTCAGATACTGGCCGAAGGACCTCGCGGGGCTGCCCACCCCCCAACGCCAGATCCACAGGGCGCTGCACCGCTGGGCGTGGGACGGCGGCCCGGTGAAGATCTCCGGGACCCTCGGCGAGGGCGACGAGGTGGCGGGCTTCAAGGTGATCCACCTCCCCGGCCACGCCCCCGGCCTGATCGCGCTGTGGCGCGAATCCGACCGGCTGGCGCTCGTGAGCGACTGCTTCTACACGCTTGACATGTGGGGGCGGAGCTGCCCGCCGCACGTGCCGAACGCCACCTACAACTACGACACCGAGCAGGCGAGGGCGAGCATCCGCAAGCTGGCGGAGATGGAGCCGGCGGCGGCCTGGCCGGGCCACGCGCGGCCCGTCACGCCCTCTGGCGCGGGCGATGTGCGCACGCAGCTGCTGCAGGCGGCTGAGACGCTGTAGATGTGAGCGGCGAACGCGGCGATTGGGCACTGCGCATGCGCCGAGCCACGCGCGCGCGCGTGGCAGGCCGCATGAGCGAAGGCCACGGCAGCCGTGGGTAGGCGCAGACGGGCTCGCACGCAGACGAGCTCGCCGAGCGCGCCCACCAGCGAGTACGCCGACCCCGAAGGCAACACGCTGACGCTGCGCGGGTCGTTGACGCCCCGCGCGCGCATGGAGTACGCCGAGACGCTCGCCGGCGAGCGAAGCGGACCGGCCGCCACTCGCGAGGACACCTGGCAGCGTGCGCAAGAGCTCCTGTTCGAGCGATTGGCCGTGCGCTGGACGATCGCGGGAGCGCCGATCGAGCGCCAGAAGGAGATGCTGGCGCACTTTCGCGCGGCCGGCGCCGAAGAGCGAGCGTGGGTGCGCGAGGCGCTGCGCGAGCACTGCGCCGAGCACTTTCCCGACGTGCAGGCGCCGTAGCGTCGCCGCGCGCGGCCGTCTGCCCTGCGGGGCATGTGGGGGAGCGATGCTCGTCGCGGCGCAGGGCGCCGGCTCAGGGCTCAGGAGCGCCCACGAGCTCGAGGCGCGGCCCGTGGACGCTGCCGGCCGACACGAAGCGAGCGTTGGCGGGGCTGAGCACGAACTCGTGCAGCTCGCCGTCCTCGCCGCGCACCCGCAGGCGCCGACCGTCGTCATCGACGGCCACCACAGTGCCGGATTCCGAGCCGCCGCCGAAGTGCTTTATGCGAGCGTGCGCCCCCAAGCGCGGGAGCGGCCGCGAGGGACCGAGCATCGCCGTCGATGGTAGTGGCCCCACCGCGCCACCACCCGACGGACGACCCGAAGTCCACGACAACGTTTCAACCAGGCTCGATACACCAGGCCCCGACAGCAGCCCACGCTGGCGGGTGGCGAGGGGACATCGGCGGGTGGCGAGGGGACGTCACATCCACGCAACCGCACGCGCCCGCCGGGGTCGATACCTTCTGTAGACGATGCGCCGCACGAAGATCGTCGCCACCATCGGCCCCGCCTCGCGCGAGCCCGACACCCTGCTCGCGATGGTGCGCGCCGGGATGGATGTGGCGCGGCTGAACTACTCGCACGGCACGCTGTCCGAGCACGAGGAGACGGTGCGCCGCGTGCGCGACGCCGCCGGGAAGGCTGGGCGCCCGGTCGCGATCCTCCAGGATCTGCCGGGCCCCAAGCTGCGAATCGGGCCTCTGCGCGACGATCTCGTCGAGCTGAAGCCCGGCGACATGGTGACGTTCACCTGCGGCGAGGAGCGCATCGGCGACGCCCGCCACATGTCGATCACCTGGCCCGGCCTGGCGGCGGCGCTGGCGAAGGACGAGGTCCTGTATCTGGCCGACGGCTCGGTGCGCCTGCGCGTGACCGACGCGCGCCCCGAGGTCGGCGAGGTCGACGCCGAGGTAGAGGTCGGCGGCGCGGTGGCTTCGCGCCAGGGCCTCAACATCCCCGGGCCCGCCCACACGCTGCCGTCCGTGCCCGAGGAGGATCTCGAGTTGCTGCGCCACGGCGAATCGATCGGCGTGGACATGGTGGCGCTGTCGTTCGTGCGCGACCCCTCCGACGTGGAAACGGTGCGCGAGCACACGCGCCTGCCCCTGATCGCCAAGATGGAGAAGCCGCAGGCCGTCGAACAGGCCGAGGCGATCATCCGCGCCGCCGACTGCGTGATGGTGGCGCGCGGCGACCTCGGCATCGAGATGCCTATCGAGCAGGTGCCCGCCGTGCAGAAGAAGCTGCTCGAGCTGGCCGGCTATATGGCGCGGCCCTCGATCACCGCCACGCAGATGCTCGACTCGATGGTCACCTCCTCGCGCCCCACCCGCGCGGAGGTCGCCGACGTGGCCAACGCGATCCTCGACGGCACCGACGCGGTGATGCTCTCCCAGGAGACCGCCATCGGCGCCTACCCGGTGCAGGCGGTCGCGATGATGGCGGCCGTCGCCGTGCAGGCAGAGGCGATCGCCCCCTATGAGCGCTGGAACACCTCCCGCGTGCGCCGCGCCGAAGCCGACCCCGCCCACACGGTCGCCCACAGCCTCTGCCTGGCGGCGCGCGAACTGCACCTGGATGCGCTGATCGTGCCCACGCTGTCGGGGCGCTCCGCGCGCCTCGTCTCAGCCCACCGGCCCACCGCGCCGATCTACGCGCTCTCCCCCGGACGCGAGACCGTGCGTCGCTGCGGGCTCATGTGGGGCGTCCAGGCCTCCTCGATCCGCCGCCACGAGACCACCGAGGAGCTGATCGCCGACTCCGCACGACGCGTCGTCGAGCTCGGCTGGTGTGAGAAGGGCCAGCGCGTCGGCATCACCGCCGGCCTGCCCTCCGGGCGCCCGGGCACCACCAGCCTCATGCAGATCCAGGTGCTCTAAACGGCGCCCACGCCCGTACGCCCGTAGAACTCCTCCTCTTCGCGCCCCAGCTCTGTCACCGGCGCATCGCCGTACATCCACTCGCGCGCGATCCGGTGCCAGTTGGCGGACGCCCGCAGCTGCGAGAGCACCGCGAGCGTGAGCATCTCCATGCGCCTGCCGAACAGGTGCTCCGGCTGGATCGTCTGGTGGCGCATCTCCCTGAAGTGGCTGGAGCGCGGGTCGGAGCTCTCGATCATCACCTCGGTGGCGATCTCGGGCGACAGCAGCACGGCTTCGTCGGCGGTCGTGTACCACCAGATCGCGTCCTCGATGAACGCCAGCAGGTGGTCCTGGTCCACGCGCTCCGGTTCTGGCAGGAAGCCCGACTCGGCCAGCAGCCTGTGCAGGGTCTGCGCGTCCCCCTCCGCCACCGCGCGCTGACACGCCAGCTCCAGCTCGACCGGCCCGCGGTCCATGCGCTTGAAGAGGCCGAAGTCCAGGAACGCGACGCGCCCGTCCGCCAGCAACAGGAAGTTGCCCGGGTGCGGGTCTCCGGAGAACTGACGGTGCCTGTAGAGGCAGCCGAGGAAGAAGCGGAACACGATCTCGCCGATGCGGTCACGCTGCGCCTGGGGGTAGCCCTTCAGCTCCTCGAAGCCCACCCCTTCGACGAAATCCGTCACGAGCACCCGCTCCCGCGAGAGCCCGCTCACGACCTCCGGCACCGCGATGAAGGGGTGGCCCTTGAAGATGCGCGCCAGCGAGCGCTGGTTCTGGGCCTCCAGCTCATAGTCGAGCTCCTCGCCGATCCGGTCGGCAATCTCCGCCGTCACCGCCTTCACGTCGAGGCTCGGCGTCATGCGCTTGAGCAGCCGCATAATCATGTCGAGGTTCTGCATGTCCGCCCGCACCGCCGCCGCCACGCCGGGGTACTGCACCTTGACCGCCACCTCCCGGCCGCCTGCGCCGCCGAGGGTGTCGTCCTTCAACGTCGCCCGATACACCTGCCCGATCGACGCCGCCGCGATGGGCTGCTCGTCGAAGTCGGCGAACACGCTCGACACCTCCTCTTCGAGGTCCTCCTCGATCACGCGCTTCATCTGCTTGAACGACACCGTCGGCGCGGCATCGCGCAGCTTGGCGAGCTCGCGCTGAAACTCCTCCCGGTGCTCCTCCGGGACGAGCCCCACGTCGAGGAACGACATCACCTGCCCGAGCTTCATCGCCGCGCCCTTCATCGTCCCGAGCGCCGCCACGATCTGCTTGGCCGTCTCCAGCTGCCTGCGCGCGCTCGCCTCGTGCGCCGCCTCGTCGCTGCGCGTGACGTTCGCCGCGCGCGTCCCCAACTGCTTCACCGCCTCGCTCGCCGCAAGCCGACCGACGGTGGCCGTGCGGCGCACCCTCGAAGTTGGGATCTTCTCTTGCGCCACCCTTTGATTCTAGGGTTGCTCGCCTGCCGGGACGCCCGGGGAGCGCGAGACAGGGGTAGGTGGCCGCGAAACAGGGTGCGAGAGGAGTGTGTGCCGAAACGGGGTGCGATGGGGGTTGTGTGGCCCGAAACGGGGTGCGGTGTGGGTTGTGTGGCCCGAAACGGGGTGTCTCGCGCGCGCGCGTACGCGCGCGAGGCACCTCTCAGGCCGCGGACTCCACGCGGGAGCCCGGCACGATGTCGTCCTTGCCGTCCTCCCAGCGCACCCACGCCTTCGTGCCGCCGTCGTAGTCCTCGCCGAGCAGTATCAGCGTCGCCGGCTCACCGAGCGCTATGCAGGGGTCCGAGCCCTCCGGGTCGAGGCCGCGCCACACGCGGATGAACGCGTTGCGCTCCCACTCGCGCGCGACGCTCGTGGCGTCGGTGTGACCCGGGTAGACGATCGTCTCGGGCGGCAGCTCCATCAGCGTGCCCATGATCGAGTCCCGCAGATCGGTGTAGGTCGTGTGGCCCGGCGCCCGCACCCCGCCCACCGATCCCTTGAAGAGGGTGTCGCCCGTGAACACCACCGCTTCGCCGCCCTGGAACCCACCCGGTCCCGCGCCCGGCCCCGGGC
This sequence comes from uncultured Solirubrobacterales bacterium, assembly GCA_963729925.1. Classification (GTDB taxonomy): domain Bacteria; phylum Actinomycetota; class Thermoleophilia; order Solirubrobacterales; family Solirubrobacteraceae; genus Palsa-744. The sequence goes on from CAVSPS010000013.1 coordinate 110,474, forward strand.
GCGTGCTCCCGCTCGGACGCGCCACCAGGAACGACAGCATCCCCGCCGTATGGCCCGGAGTGCACAGCGGGCGCACCTCCAGCGCCCCGAAGGAGAGCGTCTGGCCGGCCTCGACGGTTTCGAGCCGCGCCTTCCCACCCGCCACCGAGCCGCCCGCCTCGAGCAGCTCGCGTTCGAACGGGTGGATCAGCACCCTCAGCGTCGGCCAGCGCTCACGCAGCGCCCCCAACTCGCTCACATGGTCGAAGTGATGATGGGTGAGCAGCACGTGCGTGGGCTCGATCCCCAGGCGCTTCGCGGCCTCAATCAGGGGCGCCGCCGGGCCACCGGCATCGACGAAGAACCCCGGGCCGCCTTCGCCGTCGGCCACCAGATAGGTGTTCGAGAGGAACTGGGGGTGCAGGGCGCGCTCGACGATCATGGCGCGGAAACCGAGTCGTGCCCGACCAGCCCGACGAGGCCTTCGAGATAGCCGCTGTCGCCGATGTCGTCTCGCCACTGCAGCGGACCCCGCACCGACTTCGCGCACTCGACGGCGCGCAGCCGTGCCTGCTCCAGCGAGGGCGCCGTCGTGACGAGCGCGACCGCGCGCGACGTGCCCACGGTGCGATACACGTTCTCGGAGGCCCTCACGGCTGACGCGAAGAACACGTGACAGCCGGCGGCTTCGATCGCCCGTCGATCCAGCTCGAACTCATACGGCCCGCCCGCACGAAGCGCATAGTCGGGCGAGACCAGATAGAGCACGAGCGACGCTTCGCGCCGCAGCCGCACGTCGCTCTCGCGCAGCGTCTTAGACGCGATGCGCTCCATCACATACGGCCAGTTCCCGTCGAACAGGCTCATGATGTTCAGGCACTCCGGATCGCCGAAGCGGGCGTTGAACTCGATCACCTTCACGCCGTCGACCGTCGCGAAGAAGCCGCTGTTCATCACTCCGTTGAAGTGAAGACCCATCTGCCCGAGCCGCTCGATGACCCGCTCGATGATCGAGCACGCCTGCTCGTAGTGCTCGCGCGCAACGAACGGCAGCGTCGAGTCGGCCAGCGAGAGCGAGCCCATCCCTCCCGTGCCAGGCCCCTCATCGTTGTCGAAGCGGAACGGATAGTCGTACGTCGGAGCGGGGAACACGACCGTCTTCCCATCCGAGATCGCTTGGATCGTGAACTCGGCGCCGAGGATCTTCTCCTCGATCAGCACCCGCTCGCCGGCGCCTCCGCCCGCCAGCAAACTCAGCGCATAGTCGCGCGCCTCGTCGTGGTCGGCCAGGTGCGGGCCCATCACCTTGACGCCCTTACCGCCCGTCAAACCCGACGGCTTGACCGCGACCGGCGTGGACCCGAACCGCTGAAACGCTTCGTTGACCTCGTCGGCGCTCCTCACGACGCTCAGCGCCGGAGCGGCGTCGGGAGCGACTTCGGCGAGCAGCGAGCGGGCAAACGCCTTGTTCCACTCGATCTCCGCGCCCGCGCGAGTCGGCCCCACGGTCCGAGTGCCCTGAGCGAGCAGCGCATCGACGACCCCGGCCGCGAGCGGATCATCCGCGCTGACCATCGCGATATCGATCTCGCGCTCCCTCGCGAACGCGGCGACCGCCCGCGGATCGCACACGTCGCCCGTCCGCCAGCTACCGCCCGAGCGCTCCGCATACAGCACGAGCGACGGGTTCTCATGAGCCATGAACGCGTGCAGCTCGCTGTGCTCGGCCATACGCAAGCCCAGCGCGCTCTCCCTGCCTCCGTGACCGACGATCAGCGTGCGCACGCCGCCAGTCTAAACTCCCCTCACTGTGGCCCTCATCCACACCTGCTATCGCATCACCGACATCGACCGCTCGATCGCGTTCTACAACGCGCTCGGGTTCGAGGAGGTCGGGCGCATCCCCATCGGCGAGGAGGCGATAAACGTTTTCATGAACCAGCCCGGCGACGGCGACATGCCGCGCCTGGAGCTCACCTACAACTTCGGCGTCCACTCCTATGACATAGGCAGCGGCTACGGCCACATCGCAATCACCGCCTCCGATCTCGACGGCACGCTCGCGCGCCTCGCCGAGCAGGGCATCCAGCCGGAGAAGCCGCCCTACTCGGTGCGCGAGGGCGGCTCGCGGCTGTGCTTCGTCAGAGACCCCGACGGGTATCGCGTGGAGATTCTCGAGATGTAGAGAGTTCCAGAGGGCACTGGGACAGCGCTTATCGGGGCCAAGAGGTGGCACCGCTTGGGACAGTGCTCGGACGGGTAACGAGGAACGTACTGCGTCCAAGGTCAGGAGGATGTCATGACAGCCCTAATCGGGAAGCGCTTTGAGAGCCCAGACGAGGTTCGGGAGTTCACGGAGGGAACCGGTCGCGTGGATCTCGTGGACCTGAACGGGAACGCCGTAGGCCGCGGAACCTTCGAGCCCGGCTGGCGCTGGTCGGTGAACGTGAAGCCGATCGCGGGCACCGACTCTTGCCAGGTCGAGCACATCGGATACGTCCAGCAGGGGCGCATGGCGCTGAGGATGGACGACGGCACCGAACACGAGTTCGGCCCCGGCGACACCTTCCACATGCCACCCGGGCACGACGCGTGGATCGTCGGGGACGAGCCGTGTGTCTTGCTCGACTTCGGTGGCTTGAAGGGCTATGCCCAGCCCAGCTGATGCGCTGAACCACTCTGGCCGAGCCTGGTCAAGCCGCTCAATTTACCTGCGTACACAAGCTCGACGGCTACCGCGTCGAGATCATCGAGCAGGGGTAGCTCGCTCCGAGGAACCGTCCGGTACGTGTGCTACATTGTGACGCACAATGGCTGCCACACATCCAATACGTGCTACTGAGACGGTCGGGGTCCGCGAGCTGCGCCAGAACTTGAGCCGCTACTTGGAGCGGGTCAAGGACGGGGAGACGCTGACGGTCACCGAGCGTGGTCATGAGGTCGCGCGACTCGGGCCCTTGCACCCCGATATCGATCCTTACTACCTGAAGCTCGCGGAGAAGTACGGCGCGACGATACCGAAGGGCAACCTGGTCGAAACCATCGCGAACCTGCCCCCACGCAGCAAACCGGCGCCCGCCGGCACGACGGACGCGATCCTCGCCGAAGATCGTCGTGACCGATTCTAAGGACACGCGCTCGAGCGTATATGTCGATACGAGCGTTTTCGGGCGAGTCGTGCTCGAAGAGCCCGATAAGAAGGCGATACAGCGCGACCTCGCCAAATTCGATCAGAGTGTCGCCAGCCGCCTCCTGCGCATCGAGTTGCGTCGCGTCGGACGCCGCGAGGATGCCCTTGAAGAAGCCGATCTGATACTTGACGACGTCCTGTTGATACCGATGGACGAAGATGTCCTTGCGGCTGCCGAGACCATCTCTCCGACCACCGTCGGCACACTCGACGCGATCCACCTCGCCACGGCAGTGCGTCTCGCCGAGGCCGGCGAGTTGGACGCGCTGATGACCTACGACAAGCGTCTGGCCGACGGCGCGCGCGCACACAGCATCACGGTGTTGTCGCCGAGCTGATCCACAGTCAGCGCTCGTGCGCGCGGCGCTCGCGAGCGACGCGCCGGGCACCACTCGTGAAGATCGCGCTATCGAGGCCGACACGTACGACGCGCCGCCCCACCGCGTCATCGCTACCCTGTGCGCAGCGATGACTGACACCGGCAAGATCGCCAAGAACCTCGAGCGCTTCGCGCAGGCGGTGGCGGCGCACGACCGCGAGAACCCCACGCACACCGCTTACGGGATAGGGCTCTCGCACTTCGACCTGGAGCGCCTGGGGTTGGAGGAGGGCGAGGAGATCCTGCCGGGCATCACGATCAATGTGGACGGCGGCCAGTCGGCGAACTTCAGGGTCCTGTGCGACGGCCTGCACGACGAGGGCGGGGTCGAGAGCGAGGAGGAGGTCGTGCACGCGGTCTCCACGCAGGCGGTGCCGGCGAGCGCTCCGGGCAGGCTTCGCGAGATCTGATTTTTGGGATGCGCGCTGACGCGCGTGGGCGTTCTCGTGGCGCTCCCGCGCTCAGCGATGCTCGCCGGCCGGCAGGTTCGGCGCAGGCACCTTCGCGCGCGCGGCGATCATCGCGACGAGCCGCTCGATCGTCGGGCACTCGATGCCGTGTAGCGCGGCGGCGCGCAGCACCGCGCCGGGGATCGCGTCGAGCTCAGGCGGGCGCCCCGCGGCGATGTCCCGCTGCATCGAGCTGCCGAGCGTGGCGTGCGCGGCGGTCAGCTCACCGAGCGGATCGCCGCTCGGTATCGAGGCGCCCTCGGCGTGCGCCACCGCGCAGCCCTCTTCGATCGCCCCGACCAGATCGGCCCGCAGCGCGGGCGTCGAGCGGATCTCTCCCAGCAGGCGGTCATACGCGCTCGTGGTGCATGCGAGCGCGTTGAGGCGTACCAGCTTCGACCACATCACCTGCGGCTCGGAGTCTCCCACGCGCGCGGGGACCCCGGCGTCGGCGAGCATGCCCGCCAGCCGCTCCATCGGTGCGCGCGCGGAGGGATCGTGCGAGGCCATGTCCACGCGCAGGAATCGGCTCGTGTGCACCACCACGCCCGGCTGCGGGCGGTCGGCCTCCACCCGGATCGTGCCCGCCACCACCGTGCCGTCCCCGAAGCGCTCACGCAGCACCGCGATGTGGTCGAGACCGTTCAGCAGCGGCAACACGAGCCGCGGCATCCCGCCGACGCGTTCGAGCGCGTCGCGCAAGCCGGCGGCCTTGGTGGCGACGATCAAGACGTCCACCGGCTCGTCGAGTCGCGCAACGGCGCGCGGATGGGCCGTGAAGTCTCCAAGCAGCACACTGCTCACGCGCAAGCCCTCCTCGGAGATCGTGGCGGCGGTGGACTCCCTGGCGACCACGACCACTCGCGCGCGCGCGCGCGCGAGTGCGCCCGCCACGAGTCCACCAACCCCACCGGGTCCCAGCACCGCGACGCGCACCTCAGCGGATCCAAGCACCGCGACGCTCACCTCAGCGGGTCCACAAGCACGCCGGGATTCATGATGCCGTGGGGATCCACCGCAGCCTTGGCGCCGCGCAAGGCGGCGGCAAAGGGGTCGGGGCGCTGGCGGTCATACCAAGGCCGGTGGTCGCGCCCGACCGCGTGGTGGTGGGTGATGGTGGCGCCCTCGGCGACGATCGCCTCAGACACCGCCGCCTTGATCGCCGCCCACTGCTCGACCTCTTCTCCGCGCCGAGCGGGGGCGAGCACCGTGTAGTAGGGGGCCGGGCCGTCGGGGTAGACGTGGGTGAAGCGGCAGGACACCCGCGCCGCGCCGCTCTCCTCCGCGGCGGCCGCGTCCTCGACCGCCGTGCGCGCTGCGGCCATCACGCGCTCGTGGAACGCCGGGAAGCGATCCCATGTGATGGCGGTCTCGAACGTCTCTGAGAGCACCCCCATCGCGACGAAGATGTCGCGCACGTAAGGCGCACGCAGGAACGCTTCGCGCCAGGCCCCCACTCCGCCGGATCCACGCCGCTCGCCCGGATTGCCGCCGTGCTCGGCACAGATGGCAAGCGCGCGATCCATGAGGAAGTCGACCGGGTGGTCGGAGGACTCGAAGCCGAGCACGAGCAGGGCGAAGGTGCCGTCGCCGGACATCGTGAAGCGCGCCTCGGCGGGGTCGATGAGACGGCAGTTGCTCGGGTGGAGGCCCGACTGGGAGAGCGCGCGCACGCACTCCGCGCCGGCGGCGAAGGTGGGGAAGCGCACGCCGGTGGACGCACGATGGACGGGGCGCGGCTGGACGCGCACCCACGCCTCGGTGATGACGCCGAGCGTGCCCTCCGAGCCGACGAGCATGCGGTCGGGACTCGGACCGGCGCCCGAGCCGGGGAGCCGCCGCGAAACCCACGCGCCGGACGGCGTGAGCGCGTGGACCGACTCGACGAAGTCCTCGATGTGGGTCCACACGGTCGCGAAGTGGCCGGCGGCGCGCGTGGCGATCCAGCCGCCGAGCGTGGAGAGCTCGAACGACTGTGGGAAGTGGCGCAGGGTGAGCCCGTGCCGCGCGAGCTGAGCCTCCAGGTCGGGCCCAGTGGCGCCCCCCTGGATGAGCGCCGCGCGCGAGAGGAGGTCGACCTCTCTCACGAGTCGCAGTCCTCCGAGGTCGATCGTGATGGCGCCGTTGTAGGTGCAACCCACATCGGGCTGCACCCCGCCGACGACGCTCGTGCCGCCGCCATACGGGATCGCGGCGACGCGCTCGGCGGAGCACCACTCCAGCAGGCGCTCGACATCAACCTCGTCACGTGGACGAGCGACGAAGTCCGGTGGATGGTCGAAGCGACCGCGAAAGCCTCGCACGACGTCGCAGTAGGACTTGCCGAGCGCGTGGGAGGCCCGCGCGTGGGCGTCCGTCGAGCAGATCGCCGCGAGGGTGGTGGGCGGCAGGACGCGCGGCGCCGGGAGCGCCAGCGCGTCGAGGCTCACGGGCTGCTCGACCTCCCTCGGGGGAAAGCCGAGGTGAGCGGCGAGGCCGCCCGCGGCCGCTCGAACCTCCTCGGGAGAGGGCTGCTCGTCCTCGAATCCCCAACCCCAATGCTTGCGTCGGCGGGCGGTCACGTTGAAAGCGAGTGTAGGGGCCGTAGCGCGACATCTTTACCCAGAGGGCTCCCGCGGGGGGCTAGCCTGTGGGTGATGGTGACTAGAGCCGAACCCACCACCAACGACACCCCCGAGATCCTCGCGCGCGGGCCGTGGGAGCTCGAACGAGTGACCACGCGCTGGCGCGCCGAGCACTTCGAGCCGCCGGCCGAGCACACCGAGGCGGCGGACGCCGAGATCGCGGGGCTTCGGCAGCGCGGATCGCCGAGCCACGACGGATTGGCGGGAAGGCTCGTCGACTACACGCACTCCCCGCACGGGATCGAGCTCGAGATGCAGCCGCTCAGGTGGGCGCTGCGGCTCGTCGAGGGCGATGCCTCCTCGAGCGTGGCGGCGCTGTGCGTGACCCGCGCGGCGGACGGGCGCTGGCTGGCGGGCAGGCGCGCGGCGTGGCTGGCCTCGTGGGCCGGGCGCTGGGCGCTCGGCGCGGGCGGCTCGGTGGATCTCGGGGAGAATCCGGCGGATACGCTCGTAAGGGAGCTGCGCGAGGAGTGGTCGGTGTCGCCCGAGCGCGTGCGCGGCGAGGCGCTCGTGCGGTTGCCACACCGGCTTGTGATGTTCGTGGGACAGGCGTGGCTGGGAGAGGGCGCCGAGGTGACCCCCGACCACGAGCACGACGAGTACGCGTGGTGGCCCAGCGACATCGACGAGTGGCCGCGCGAGGCAGAGGAGAGCCTGCGCAGGATGGCGCGCTGGCTGTCGGAGTGAGCGAGCAGGCAGGTGCGTCCCGTCTGGAGGGACCGACGAGAGAAACGCGCCCCTCGCCGCTGTTCACCCCGCTGAAGTGGACGTCGTTCTTTCATTCGTGCGTGTATACGTCGCTGCTGATCTGCGCGTTTGCGCTTGGCAAACCACAGCCGGCGACGCTCGCGCTGGGATGGACCCATGGACTCCTGTGGATCGGCATGTCGCTCGCGTGCATCACGGCGGCGCGCATGAGAATCGTCTCACTGCGACTGGCGGTGGCGGTGGCGGTGCTGGGTGGAATCGGACCGTTCTTCGGCAGCTTCGAGTTCGTGCGCGCCCAAAGGGCACACGCGAAGGGCACACGGCACCCATAGGGCACAGGCAAGCGAACACGCACCGCCGGGCGCTCGGAGAGGGCACATCGAACCGGCATCCGAGCCGACGGCCTGGACCAAGCGGACGAGGCGCCCAATTCGAGAAGTTGGAAACAAGGACGGCGCGCTGTAAGCGCTAGGGCGAGTGAAGACGGGCTGAAGCGCCCCTCCGGGCTCATGTCCGTTGGTCGCGCGCGCTAGAGTGGGGCTCGATGCCCACCGGCACGACGATCAACGAGACGATCGACGTCGTGACCCCTGCAGCCGGCGAGTCGGTCACCGAGGGAACGATCCTCGAATGGCATGTCAAGGTCGGCGACTTCATAAAGGTCGACGACACGATCGTGGAGATCTCCACCGACAAGGTGGATGTCGAGCTGCCTTCGCCCGCGAGCGGGACTGTGACCGAGATCCTGGCCGAGGAGGGCGACACGGTCGGCGTCGGCCAGGTGATCGCTCGGCTGGTGGCAGGCGACGAGGGGTCCGGCGGTGGTGGTGGCCCCCAGGCCCGAGCCTCGAGCGAGGAGGCCAACGGCCCAGCCGCGCTCGGCGCCCCGAGGGGCGTGCCATCGGGAGGCGACGAGGCCGAGGGGGTCAAGGCGAGCAGCGATGGAGCGGCGCAGGCGCCCGACGGGACGCGCGTGTCTCCCGTAGCCGCACGCGCGGCCGCCGCCGAGGGAGTCGACCTCGCGCGCGTGTCCGGGAGCGGTCCGGGCGGCAGAATCGTGAAGGCGGACGTGCTCGGCGCGAGCGCGGGCGGCGTCGGGACAAACGGTTCGGCCAAGGCAGCCCGCGAGCCGGCCGGCGAGCGGCAGCTGCTCAAGGGCGGCGCGGCGATGCTCGTCCGCTACATGGACGAGTCGCGGCAGATCCCGACCGCCACGAGCTTCAGGACGCTGACGGTGACTGTGCTCGACGCGCGCCGGCGCGAGCTGAAGGCAGCCGGGAAGAGGGTGTCGTTCACCCATCTGATCGCCTATGCGATAGCGCAGGCGGCGGGCAAGATGGAAGTGATGACCCACCACTTCGCGGAGCTCGAGGGCAAGCCGTATCGCGTCAGCGACGGTCAGGTCAACATCGGTCTGGCGGTGGACGTCCAGAAGAAGGACGGATCGCGCACGCTGATGGTGCCCGTGATCAGCGGCGCCGAGAGCCTGTCGTTCGAGGGCTTCGTGGCGGCGTATGACGCGCTCGTGGAGAAGGCGCGCACCAACACCCTCACAGCCGACGACCTCGTGGGCGCCAACATCACGCTCACGAACCCGGGCGGGATCGGCACCGTGGCGTCGGTGCCGCGACTGATGAGCGGCCAGGGCACGATCGTCGCGACCGGCTCGATCGCCTACCCGGTCGGCTTGGCGGGCGTGGGCGAGCAGATCGGCGCGGAGAAGGTCATGACGATGACCTCGACCTATGACCACCGCGTGATCCAAGGAGCGGAGTCGGGGCGCTTCCTCGCGCTGGTGGAGGCACGGCTGCAAGGCGAGGAGGACTTCTACGAGAACGTGTTCGCCTCGCTCGGCGTCGAGCTCGGCCCCGTGCCGAGCGCCCCCACGCCCGCCGCACGCCCGGCCACCGCGCCGGTGCAAGCGGCCGCGCCCGACGAGCAGATGCTGCAGGCGGTGCAGGCGGCGAGCACACTCGTACACCGCTTCCGCAGCCACGGGCACCTCGCGGCGCGTCTGGACCCGCTCGGCTCCGAGCCCGAGGGAGAGCCGCAGCTCGACCCCGACGCCGCCGGGTTGACACCCCAGGTGATGGCGCAGATTCCGGCTCGAATATTGAGGATGTACGTGCCGGGCGAGACACTCGCCGAGGCGCTGCCTCATCTGCGCCAGACCTACTGCGGGACGATCGCGTACGAGATCGAGCACATCTCCTCGCACCGCCAGCGCACGTGGCTGCGTGAGCAGATCGAGTCGGGGACGTTCAGGCAGCCGCTCGGCGCCGATCTGCGCAAGGCGCTGCTCAAGCGCCTGGTCGAGGTCGACGCGCTGGAGCGGTTCATGCACAAGGCCTACCTCGGCCAGCACCAGTTCTCGATCGAGGGCCTGGACATGACCGTGCCGATGCTCGACGAGCTGATCCAGCTGGCAGCGGGGATCGGTGGACACGAGGTGGTCGTGGGAATGGCCCACCGCGGACGGTTGAACGTGCTCGCGCACAACCTCGGACGCTCCTACGACACGATCTTCGCCGAGTTCGAGGGCGCCTCGACGCTCGAGGCGGTCACCACGATCCCGCAGGGCGGCACGGGCGACGTCAAGTACCACCATGGCACCCAGGGCTCCTACGAGCTGCCGGACGGCGGCACGATCAGGGTGAACCTGGAGTCCAATCCGAGCCACCTCGAGTATGTCTCGCCGGTGGTCGAGGGGGCGACGAGAGCCGCGCAGACCTCGCGCGAGGGCCCGCGCGCCCACCAGGACACCAACGCGGCGGTGCCGATTGTGATTCACGGCGACGCCTCCTTCCCCGCGCAGGGGGTGGTGGCCGAGACGCTCAACCTGCAGGCGCTCGACGGCTATCAGGTGGGTGGGACGGTGCACCTGATGATGAACAACCAGATCGGCTTCACCACCGACCCCGACGACGCCCGCTCCACGCGCTGGGCCTCGGATCTGGCGAAGGGCTTCGACGTGCCGATCATCCACGTCAACGCCGACGACGTGCCGGCGTGCATGAGCGCCGTGAGGCTCGCGTTCGCGTTCAGGCAGGAGTTCGGGCACGACGTGCTGATCGACCTGATGGGGTATCGCCGCTTCGGTCACAACGAGTCGGACGAGCCCGCCTACACGCAGCCCGAGATGTACGCCACGATCAAGACCAAGAAGCGCGTGTACGAACTGTGGGCGGAGCAGCTCGTCGCCGACGGCGTGGTGAGCCGCGAGGAGGTGGAGCGGCTCGGACAGGAGGTGTGGGACAACCTCACGATCCTCCACCAGCGCCTGAAGGCGCGCATCGCCGCAGCCGCCGAGCACGGCGCCGTGGAGCAGGGGACCGGCGAGTACCAGCTCGACCGCTCGCCGAGCCCGGACGTGGACACGGCGGTGCCCGCCGCGCGCGTGAGGGAGCTCGGCCTGGAGCTGCTGCGCACGCCCGATGACTTCACAACTCACCCCAAGCTCGTCAAGCAGCTCGAGCGCCGCCGCGAGGCGCTCGGCGAAGACGGCGCCGAGGCGCCCATCGACTGGGCGCACGCCGAGGCGCTTGCATTCGCCTCGCTGCTCACCGAAGGCACGCCCGTGAGGCTCACCGGTCAGGACACCGAGCGCGGCACCTTCAGCCAGCGCCACCTGGTGCTGCACGACGCCAAGACCGGGCGGACGTTCTGCCCGATCCAGAGCCTGGGAGAGGCGCTCGCTCCGATGGAGCTGCACAACAGCCCGCTGTCAGAGCTCGCGTGCATGGGCTTCGAGTACGGCTACAGCCAGGAGGCGCCCGAGACGCTCGTGCTGTGGGAGGCCCAGTTCGGCGACTTTGTCAACGCCGCGCAGGTGATCGTCGACCAGTTCATCGCCTCTGGGCTTGCCAAGTGGGGCCAGACCTCGCGCCTGACACTGCTGCTCCCCCACGGCTACGAGGGCTCCGGACCCGAGCACTCCTCGGCGCGGCTGGAGCGCTTCCTTGCGCTCGCCGCCGAGGGGAACATGCGCGTCGCGAACCTCACGACGCCGGCGCAGTACTTCCACCTGCTGCGCAGACAGGCTTTGATTGCCAAGCAGAGGCCGCTCGTGGTGATGACGCCCAAGTCGCTGCTGAGGCTGTCGCAGGCGACCAGCACCGTGAAGGATCTGGCCGAGAGCTCGCGCTTCGAGCCGGTGCTCGCCGAGCCGGGGGTCGTCGAGGAGTCGGTGACGCGGCTCGTGTTGTGCACCGGCAAGATCTACTACGACCTCGCGGGCCATTCCGAGCGCCAGGGCAACGAGCGCGTGGCGGTGGCGAGGGTGGAGCTGCTGTATCCGTTCCCTGAGCAGAACATCACCGATCTGATTGCGCGCTACCCCAAGCTCGAAGAGGTGGTGTGGGCGCAGGAGGAGCCGCGCAACATGGGCGCGAGGGCGCACATGTTCCCGCGCCTCATGCAGATCATGCCCGATCACATCCACTTCGGCTACATCGGGCGCCCCGAGCGCGCAAGCCCGGGAGAGGGCTACCCGGCGGCCCACATCACAGAGCAGAGCCGTATCGTGAGGACCGCGCTCGACCTGGGCGTGCCGGTGTCGCAATACCCGAAAAAGACCCCGGGGGAGCGCTAGACGACGATGCTGTGGCGACGATTCATGATGATCTGGCGCCAGCGCCGCCGCAAGCGGCGAATGCGCGGCTGAGCCCCGACGCCTGTCCATTCAGCGTCGGCCGTCGGGCATCCGTCGGCATGCCGCACACCCGCGCGCACACGCGCGCACCCGCGCGCGTGGTACCCCGGAATTTGCTTACCTGCCCCGCCAGACCGGCGGACGCTTCTCCGCGAACGCGGTGGCGCCCTCGCGGGCGTCCTCCGAGGTGAACACGGGTCCTGAGATCGCGCCCTGGGCGTCCCACATCCCGACGGCATCCCAGTCCCACTGCTCCTGCAGGATGCGCTTGGAGGCGACGAGCGCCAGTGGAGCGTTCGCGGCGATGTCCGCGGCGAGACCCAACGCGGTCTCGACCGCCATGCCGGGCTCGGCCAGTCGATTGACGAGACCCAGCTCGGCGGCGCGCTCAGCGATGATGGGGTCCCCTGTGAGCGCAAGCTCCATCGCCAGGTGGTAGGGGATGCGTCGCGGAAGGCGCAACAGCGCCCCGCCGGCGGCCACGAGCGAGCGCTTGACCTCGGGGATGCCGAGCTTGGCGCCGCGCGCGGCGACGATCAGGTCGCACGCGAGCGCCACCTCCAAGCCGCCCGCCACAGCGAAGCCCTCGATCGCGGCGATCAAGGGCTTGACCGGCCCGCGCCGCACGATCCCCGCAAAACCGCGGTCGCCCACCCAAGGCCGCTCGCCCGTGACGAACGCCTTCAGGTCCATGCCGGCGCAGAAGCCCTTGCCGGCGCCGGTCAGGACCCCGACGCCGAGCGAGTCATCGCCGTCGAGCTCATCCAGGGCCGCGGCGACGCCTTCGGCCAGGGGCAGGTTGACGGCGTTGCGCGCGTCCGGCCGGTTGAGCGTGACCAAGAGCACGCCGCCGCGCCGCTCGGTGAGGACGGGTGGATCTTGGGCAGTGTCGGTGTCGCTCATCGCCCCGCAGCGTATCGACCGCCACCCGCCACTCGCCGGCACGCTTCCTGCGAGCACCGCCGGGGGTCGCCGGCGCTACGCCGCAAACAGGCGCAGCTCGGGCTCGCGGTTGCCGCGCAGCACCTCCACGTCGATCTCAACGCAGTCGATGGAGCGCGCCAGCGCGAGCACGCGCGCCTGCGGCTTGATCCACTTCGCCACGAGCACCCCCCTGCACGAGGCCATCGCGGGGTCGAGGCGTATGCGCTCCAGGTAGCGCGTGAGCTGCTCCACGGACTCCAGGGTGGCGACGCGCTTGATCTCGATCGCCACCCACTCGTTGAGGGTGTCGCGGCACATGAGGTCCACCGGCCCGATGTCGGTGGGCCACTCGCGGCGCACCAACCGAAAGCCCTCGCCGCACCAGTGGGGAGCGTCGGCGAGCAGTTCCTGCAGTTCGCGCTCCAACCCCTCCTTCTCAAGCGACGCCACCACGTCGAGCTCGTGGTCGACGTCGGCGAGGACCTCCCCCACGGCGATCTCCAAGCGCTCGTCGTCGCGCTGCTTGCGCACCACGAGGCTCGTGAGCGTCCCCTCGTCGTCGCGCTCCTCGACGAGCACGGTCGGCGGGGTCATCCAGTTGAGCGGCTTCACGTTCGGGGAGCCCCCGTCGGCCCACACCATGAAGGTGCCGTCCCCCTTGAGCATCAGCAGACACACCGCCTCGGGCAGGACGGTGGTGGTACGGCCGATGTAGGAGACCTCGCAGCGGGCGACGATCAAGCGCACCGCAGGACGGTATCCGGTGGGGCGGATCTACCGACTCGTCGTCGTGGGCCCTACCGCTCGTCGTCGTGGGCCCTACCGCTCGTCGTCGTGGGCGCCGAGGTCGAGCGACTCGCGGAACTCGCGCATGCCCTTGCCGAGCGCCCGTGCCAGCTCGGGCAGGCGCTTGGGGCCGAGCACCATCAGGGCGACGGCGCCGAGGAACAGCAGGTGGACAGGACTCTCGATTCCCACGACAGTTCAGGCTAGCGCGCGGTCCCGCCGCCGGGGGCGGACCGAAGGTTTTTTTGGGGGCTGAGCCGGCCGGCGCGACGGGACGGCGGCCGGCTGGAGCTGAATGCCTGTCGCGGCCGCGAAGAGCGCCGGTCAGGGCGGGGGCGCCTCACCGCCGACACGGCTCGTACTCTGTGGCGCGTGGCGCAGGAGTCATCGCCCCAGCCCGGCCGTCCCTACCCGCCGCCGGCGGCGAGCGAGCCGTTCTGGCCGGCGCAGGCCACCATCCTCGCCGCGATCGGGTTGCAGGTGGCCTTGCCCGCGCGGCTCACGGTCGGACCTTCCTGGCTGATCCCAGCGCTCGAGGGCGCGCTGCTGATCGGGATGTTCCTGGCGACGCCCAAGCAGCTTGAGCGCGAGCATCCGCGACGGCGCCGCATCGCGCTCGGGCTGACGGCGTTCGTCGGCGCCGCCAACATCTATTCGCTGGGCGCGCTCACCCACTTCTTACTGCACACCAAAATCGCCCCTAACGAGGGCCGCCTGTTGATCGTCGCGGGCACGCTCATCTGGCTGACCAACTTCCTGATCTTCGCGCTGTGGTACTGGGAGATGGACCGCGGCGGCCCCGGCAGGCGCGCCGCCGGGCACGACGGGCCGCCCGACTTCCTCTTCCCGCAGATGAGCGACGACCGCATCGAGCCACGCGAGTGGCGGCCGAAGTTCATCGACTACCTGTATGTGTCGCTCACCAACGCCGCCGCCTTCTCCCCCACCGACACGATGCCGCTCAGCCCCGCCGCGAAGAGCACGATGGGCGTCCAGTCGATCGTCTCGCTCGTGACGATCGGGCTGATTGTCTCGCGCGCGGTGAACATCCTGGCCTAGACGATTGTTGAGCGGCGCGATACAGCGTCCTCCCTCCCTTATGTGCGGGAGCGTTCTCGCTTCGCTCAGCATCCCCGCTGCGGCCAGCACACTGCGGTCGGTGCGTTCTTGTCTCGCTTGCTCAACAATCGTCTAGGAGCTCCATGTGACAGCCATCCCCGCTGCGGCCTATCGTGCATGGGTCATGGCCGCGTTCTTCCACGCATCGCTGGACCAGGGCGAGGCGGTGCTCCGGTTTCCCTACGACGACACCCTGCGCCGCCTGCTGCGCGCGATCCCCGGACGGCGCTGGAACCCGGCGGAGCGGGCTTGGATCGTGCCGCTGGACCCCGAGCGCGCCGAGGCGGTGGCGCTTCTGCTCGCCGGTCTGCCGAGCCCACCGGTCATCAGCGAGCCGCTCGCACGCGCGCTCGCACGCGAGCGCGCGCGGCGTAGCCACGACGAGTGCGTGCTCGACGTCGCGCGACCCGACGAGAGCTGGTGGCTGACGTTCGCCACCGACTGCGCCCCGGCGATCGTGGCGGCCCTGCTCGAGCATCCCGACGCCATCCAGCTTCCCACCATCGGGCGCGGGTTGATCCCGCTCGACGAGCGGGCGGCACGGCTCGTCGACAACCTGCCGCCCGACGCCGGACGGCTGCGGTTGAGCGAAGACGCCGCCCACGCGCTCACCGAGATCACCCAGGGCCCGGGCGCCGACGGGAGCGTCCGGCCCGGCCCAAGGGGCGGCGCAAGGGGCGAAGCGGGGGCCGCGAGGGAAGCCGGCGCCGCGGGGAGGGCCGGCGCGATGACATATGACGTGGAGCTGCGCCGCGACCGGCGCAAGGAGCAGTGGATGCTTATCGCCGCCGAGCACGCCCCGCTCGCGCGCGTGCTCGCCGGCCGCACCGACCTGCGCGCGCTCGAGGGCCCCGAGGGGACGTTCGCGGTGGCCGCCGTCGAGCGCGACGCGCACCTCATCGCCGAGCTGCTCAGCCGGCTCGAGATGGCCGGCGTCGATCCGCGCGCCCAGACCTGGATCGCCCGCGCCACGACCTGGCACGGCACGATCGAGGTGACCGGACCGCCCGCCGAGCCCGTGTTCCTGCTGCTCGGCGACCGCATGCGCCTGCCGCCCGATCTGCGCGAACGAGCCGCGAGCGCCCCGGGCGGCGTCACGGTGCCACTGACGCTCGAGTCGTGGCGGTCGATCGAGGGCAGCCTGCGCGGCTCGCAGAGCGCGGCCACGCGGCGCTGCGTGGCCGCACTGAAGGAAGGCCGCCCCGCGCCGCCCGCGGTGCTCGAGCTGTCGAGCGTGCACGACGAGCCGACGTTCGTGATGGCCCCCGGTCACGACGCCTCTGTGCTCGACGCGTTCGCGACACTCCCAGGTGCGAGCCCGGGGATGCCGCAGCCCACGCGCTCGCCTCGCGGCGGACGCATCTGGCGCGAGACCGGCTCCGCGAGCCGCCATCTCCACCGCGCCGACCACCGCCGCCTTCCGGCGCTGCGCGCCGATCCCTTCTGCGTGGGCGACCTCGACCCGCTCTTGACAGAACGGAACGTGTGGATAGACCCCGACGCGCTCGTGGAGCTGCAGCGCATTCGCGAGGAGCACGCGCACGCGGCCGGGCTCGTGGCGCTCTCATCGGCCACCGACGCCTACATCGACGTGCCGAGCCTCGGCGGCGAGCTCAAGCCCTTTCAGCGCGCCGGCGTGAGCTACCTGCTCGCGCAGCGCCGCGCGTTTCTCGCCGACGAGCAGGGTCTCGGCAAGACGATCGAGGCGCTCGCCACGCTTGAGGCCGATGGCGCTTACCCGGCCGTGGTGGTGTGTCCCGCGAGCCTCAAGCTCAACTGGATGCGCGAGCTGGAGCGCTGGCTGCCCCACCGCTGCGCCCAGGCGATCAGCGGGACAGGGGTGCGCGGTAGGCGCGCGTGTGGCTCGAACACAGCGGCGGAGGACGTCACCACATGCGACCCGAACGCACCGCAGGACAACACGATCGGAGGCGGCGCAACGGCCGGAAGCGCATCCGAAAGGGGTATGAGCGAAGGGGCCGCCACGCCGATCGATCCCGCCGACATCACCGTCGTCAACTACGACATCCTCGCCGCGCGCCTGCCCGCGCTCGCGGCCATGGGCGCGAAGGCGCTCGTGCTGGACGAGTCCCACTACTGCAAGAACGCAGCGGCCAAGCGCACCCAGGCGATGGTACGCCTGGCCGCGAGCGTGCCGAGCGACGGCCTCGTGCTCGCCCTGACAGGCACCCCGGTGATGAACCGCCCGCCGGAGCTGATCTCCCAGCTGCGCATCCTCGGACGCCTCGCCGACTTCGGCTCGGGCGCCCAGTTTGGACGGCGCTTCAAGGGGCCCGACGCCCACGTGCGCCTGCACTGGCACCTGCGCTCGCGCTGCTTCGTGCGACGGCTCAAGGCGGAGGTGCTGCCACAGCTGCCGGCCAAGACGAGGACCGTCGTGCCGGTGGAGCTCGACAACGAAGCCGAGTACCGCCTCGCCGAGCACGACGTCATCGCTTGGCTGCGCAGCCGCCCGCTCGATTTGAGCGAGCTGGACGCCAAGGTCGCCGCCGCGCTGCGCGCCGAGCGGCTTGTGCGCCTGAACGCGCTCAAGAAGCTCGCGGCTCGCGGCAAGCTGCACGCCGCGCTCGCCTGGATCCACGACTTCTGCTCCTCAGGGGAGCGGCTCGTCGTGTTCGCCCGTCACCGCGAGATTCAGCGCGCGGTGATCGAGCGCTTCCCGCATGCGCTGCACATCCTCGGCGAAGACACCCACGCCGCCAGGGATGCCTCGCTGCATGCCTTCCAAGCGGCCGGCAACTCGGACAACCAGCTGATCGTCTGCTCGATCGAGGTCGCCGGCCAGGGACTGACGCTCACACAGGCCTCCAACGTGGCGTTCCTGGAGCTCGACTGGACGCCCGCCAAGCACGACCAGGCGGAGGACCGCTGCCACCGCATCGGCCAGCAGGACGCCGTCAACGCGTGGTACCTGCTGGCCGCCGGCACGATCGACGAGACGATGGCCACGCTGCTCGAGCGCAAGCGCGCCATCATCGGCGCCGTGACCGACGGGCGCCCCGAAGACGACGAGGGTCGTCGTCGACGCGCTCGCCCGCGAGCTGACCGGCGAGCCCTACCGCCACCTGCGCGCGGTGGCGTAGAGGCCATGAGGTCATCGTGGTTTGAAGCTCGGTATGGACGACTCAGGGCCTCAAAAAGAGCCGAAGATAAAGGCGAGGGAGGTGATATATACTTTTTGAAATTTTACTATAGTAGCTATGCCTGTATAGACAATCGCAAAATTTCAAAATAGAATACTCCACATCCTCCCGTTCACATCTCTCAGGCGCGCCACTCAAGCCGGGGCCCGTCGAACCCCATACCCTCAGGCCGTCTGAGCCATGCGCGGCTCGAGCGCGAGCGCCTGCGCAACGAGGTCGTGCACCTTGCCGTTTGCGCCCAGCTTGAGCGCCCGATCGAACGCCTGAAGGGCACCCTCGCGATCCATCAAGCCCAGCCTCAAGCGGCCCAGGCGCTCCCACGCGCCCGCGTCTGTCGGCCCGCGCTCGGCCGCCCGCAGTGCGGCCTCCTCGGCCAGGTCGATCGCCCCGATGTCCTCGTAGATGCGTGCCGCGAAGCGGTGGGCCGCCGGACGGTCGCCGTCCACACGCGCCCAGTCGCGCGCCGAGCGGGCCGCCGCCTCGAGATTGCCCGCCTGCCAGAACGCGAGCGTCATCAGCCGCAGCACCCCCACGTTCCTCGGTTCGGCGTCGCGCGCATACACGAGCCGCTGGGCCGCCAAGATGTACTCGCCCTCGGCCATCGCGCGCTGGGCCGCGGTCATGAAGCGCTCCACGCGCTCCTCGCCGGGGTCGGGCCGCGAGAAGTCGACGAACTTCATGCTCCCCGCCGGCACGGTCCTCACGCCGTGGCTGAACTTCACGCGCGCCCACTGCTGCACATCCCCGTGCACAGAGCCGTAGTCCCCACGCGCGGAGCTGTTGCGGATGCTGTCCCCGGAGCCCTCACCCGTGCTGTCGCCGGTGAAGTAGATCCCTTCCACAGTCCCCACCCCCCACTCGGGGTAGGAGAGGCAGCGGGCGTAGCGGTGCACCACCGAGTGATCGGGCACCCTGCTGCCGAATGGGTCGTTGCGCTGCCGGTCGGCCGCATGCTCGCGGGCGCGCTGCTCGGCTTCGTACGCGCGCCTGCCGGCCTCTTCGCGCGCCGCCCGCGCCGCCGCCGCGCTCACCTTCACGGCGTTGCGCGACACCTTCCCGCCCCGCGAGGTTTCCGCGAGGCGCTCAAGCTGGTCGGCCGCCTCGTTGATGGCCTTCAGGTGGCGCTCGTGCTCGAACTGCCTGCCCGCCGGCGCGATGTCCGGGTGCCAGCGCTTGGCCATCCGCCGGCGCGCGAGCTGCACGTCACGCTTGTCGAACGGCGGCTCGATCTCCAAGAGGAGCATCTGCTGCTGGATGTCAAGGATCACTCCGGGCATCACCCCAACACGTTACCTACCCCCACCCGCCGTGTGGCGAGTGTGCACGTCCGCCGTCCTCGCCCCCCAACCTCCTATCCTGCGTGCGGAATGTCCTCCCAGTACATCTTCACGATGCACCGCCTGTCGAAGCTCCACCCACCTGACAAGACGGTGCTCGAACGACATCACGCTCGCCTTCTACCCCGGCGCCAAGATCGGCGTGCTCGGCTACAACGGCGCGGGCAAGTCCACGCTCCTGCGCATCATGGCGGGCCTGGATGAGGACTACCGCGGCGAGGCGATGCTCGCGCCGGGCGCCACCGTCGGGATGCTCGAGCAGGAGCCTCACCTCGACGAGTCCAAGGACGTGAAGGGCAACGTGGAGGACGGAGTCGCCGACACGAAGGCGCTGCTCGACCGCTTCAACGAGCTGGCGGCCAACTACTCCGATGAGACCGCCGACGAGTTCGCCGCGATTCAGGCCAAGATCGAAGCCGCCGACGCGTGGAACCTCGACACGCGGCTCGAGTACGCGATGGACGCCCTGCGCCTGCCCCCGCCCGACGCCGACGTCACCGCGCTCTCCGGCGGCGAGCGCCGCCGCGTGGCGCTCTGCCGGCTCTTGCTCTCCGCGCCCGACCTGCTGCTGCTCGACGAGCCCACCAACCACCTCGACGCCGAGTCGGTCGACTGGCTCGAGCGCCACCTCGCCGAGTACAAGGGCGCCGTGGTGGCGGTCACCCACGACCGCTACTTCCTCGACAACGTCGCCGGCTGGATCCTCGAGCTCGACCGCGGCAAGGGCATCCCCTACGAGGGCAACTACTCCTCCTGGCTCGTCCAGAAGCAGGCTCGCCTCGCCCAGCAAGAGCGCAGCGAGAAGGGCGCGTCGAGCGCACGATCGCCGCCGAGCTGGAGTGGGTGCGCACCAACCCCAAGGGACGCCGCACCAAGTCCAAGGCGCGCCTCGCCCGCTACGAGGAGCTCGTCGCCGAGGAGCGCAACGTCAAGCTCGATGAGGTCCAGATCCACATCCCCCCGGGGCCCCGCCTCGGCGAGAAGGTGCTCGTGGCGGACGGCCTGTCCAAGGGCTTCGGCGAGCGACTGCTCATCGAGGAGCTCTCCTTCGACCTGCCCCGCGCGGGGATCGTCGGCGTAATCGGCCCCAACGGCGCCGGCAAGACCACCCTCTTTCGGATGATCGTCGGCGAGCAGACCCCGGACGCGGGCACGCTGGAGCTCGGCGACTCGGTTCAGCTCGCCTACGTCGACCAGTCCCGCGACGCGCTGCACCCCGAGAAGACCGTGTGGGAGGAGATCTCCGACGGCCTCGACCATCTCAAGGTGGGCGATCGCGTGGTCAACTCGCGCCAGTACACCGCCGGCTTCAACTTCAAGGGCTCCGACCAGCAGAAGCGCATCGGAAAGCTCTCCGGCGGCGAGCGCAACCGCGTGCACCTCGCCAAGCTCCTGCGCTCCGGCGGCAACCTGCTGCTGCTCGACGAGCCCACCAACGATCTCGACGTCGACACGCTGCGCGCGCTCGAGGAAGCGCTGCTCGCGTTCCCCGGCTGCGCGGTCGTCATCTCCCACGACCGCTGGTTCCTCGACCGCGTCGCCACCCACGTGCTCGCCTTCGAGGGCGATTCTCAAGTGACGTGGTTCGAGGGCAACTTCGAGGCCTACGAGGAGGCCCGCCGCGAGCGACTGGGCGCCGCCGCCGACCGGCCTCACCGGATCAGCTACAAGCGGCTCGTGCGCGGCTGATCCTCATGGACACGGTGTTTGACCGCGACACCGCCGTAACGCGCATCGACGATGGCACGTTCGCAGCCACGATCGCGCCCGGCTGGCGCGCGGGACGCGGGCCCCACGGCGGCTATCTCGCCGCGATCGTGCTGCGCGCGCTGACCGCCACCGTCGACGACCCCGCGCGCACACCCCGCTCGCTCACGATCCACTACACCACGGCGCCGGAGACCGGGCCGATCGAGATCCACACGACGTCGAGCGTCGGGGCCGCTCACTGAGCACTCTGTCCGCGCGCATGGACCCAGGGCGGCAAGTCACCGCACTGGCGCTCGCCGCCTTCTCGGTTCCATGGGATGCCCCCAGCGCACACGAGCTGCCGATGCCCGAGCTGGCCCCGCCGGACGCGGAGCGACGCTCCACGCCGAAGCTGTTCGAGGGGGCGCCCGAGTTCACGCGCCGGCTCGTGATGCAGCCGCGCGTCGGCGCCGTCCCGTTCGCCGGCAGCGGCGCCCCGATGCGGATCGGCGGCTGGATCGGCTTCCCCGAGCCCCGTCCGGTCGACGCGCTCGCGCTCGCGCTGTTCTGCGACGCCTGGTTCCCGCCGTCGTTCATCGCGCTCGACGCGCCCGCTGTCAGCCCCACCGTCGACCTCACGATCCACTTCCGCCAGTCCATCTCCGAATGCGACTGCGACCCGGCCGCGCTGTGCCTGAGCGTGTTCGACACGCGACTGCTGCACGACGGACTGTTCGAGGAGGACGGCGTCATCTGGGCGCCCGACGGCAGCGTGCTCGCCCAGTCGCGCCAGTTGGGAATCATCATGCCCACCGACAAACCCGTGTTGCAGCCGGCCGCGCTCGGTGCCGAGCGGGAAACATCCACCTGACGCTGTATACTGCGCTGTATGGCTGCTACGCGCACACAGGTCTACCTCACCGAGGATCAGCGTCGTGAGATCGAGGCGCTTCGCGCCAGCGACGGACGCACGCTGGCCGCGGTCATACGGGCGGCGCTGGACGAGTACCTGGCCACGCACGGCCGTGCGGCCGAGGAGGCAAGGCGCCGGGAGACCCAGCGAGTGCTGGACGAAACGTTCGGCATCGCCCCCGACTTCGAGGTGCCGCCACGTGAGGAGTGGAACCGCTTCGATCTGGACTGGAATCGGATTGAGCGCGACTGAGCAAGAAGCCGACGCATGAGCGGCATCCTGCTCGACACCGACGTCTTGATCGACCACATACGTGGACGCCACACAGCTCAGATAGATGGCTGTATGGCCTCTGTCGTCACTCGGACCGAGCTGTTTGCGGGGAACGAGAGCGAGGAGCCTGCCGTCATAGCCCTGCTGGACCGCCTCGAGGAGCTGGAGGTCACGGTCGAGATCGCTCGGCGGGCCGGACGTATCCGTCGCACAACCGGTCTGGACATCGCAGACGCACTGATCGCGGCCACAGCCTTGGAGCATCAACTACCGGTGATGACCCGCAACTTGCGTCATTTCGGGCGGGTCGCAGAGCTGGCACTGCGCTCGCCACAGGACGAGCAAAAGACAAAGGGCGATCTCCGGCCAGAGCCGCCCAAGCCTTCACGCGGCTCGGGCGAAGAGCCAAGCGATCCGCTCGGCTGACGCCCGGCGAGCAGCCGAGAGTCAGCGCGCGAACGACGTCTCGGCGTCCAGGCTCAGCGCTGCCGCGGCTATCAGCGCCGCGGCCGCGTGCACGTCCTCCAGCTGCACGAGCTCCACGGGCGAGTGCATGTAGCGCAGCGGGATCGACACGAGTGCGGTGGGAACACCGCCGCGGCTCAGGTGCACGGCGTCGGCGTCGGTGCCGGTGTTGCGGCCGATGGCCTCCACGGTGAACGGGATGCCCTCGCGCTCGGCGGTGTCGTACAGCAGCTCTGAGAGGCGCGGGTTGAGCGTCGAGCCCCTGCTCAGCACCGGCCCGGAGCCGAGCTCGTGCTTGCCCGACTCCTTCGCGTCGATTCCGGGCGCGTCGGTGGCGTGGGTGACGTCCACCACGATCGCCGCGTGCGGCTGCAGCGAGAAGGCGCTCGTGCGCGAGCCCCCGAACGTGGTCTCCTCCTGGGCGGCCGCCACCGCCACGACTTCCCAGTCGCTGCACCCGCCCGCCTGCGCCACCAGCCGCGCGGCCTCGAGCGCGACGAAGGAGCCGAGACGGTTGTCGAGCGCGCGCGAGGCCAGCCGCCCGTTGGGCAGCTCCACGGCGTCGCCGTCGATCACCGCCACGTCGCCGATCCTCACCAGGCCGCGGGCCTGCTCGCCGTCCTTGGCGCCGATGTCGATGTGCAGGTCGCGCACCTCCGCCACCTTCTTGCGCTCCTCCTCGCGCAGCAAATGGATCGGCTTCTTGCCGATCACGCCCGTCACCTCGCCGTCTCGCGTGCCCACGATGACGCGCTGGCCGACGAGGATCTGCGCGTCCCAGCCGCCCACCTCGCGAAACCACAGATACCCCTCGTCGTCGATGTGGGTGACGATCAGGCCGATCTCGTCGATGTGGCCCATCACCACCAGACACCGCCCCTCGCGCGCGCGTGCGTGAAGAGGGCTTTCTTCGCGCGCGCGCGCGAGTCCCCCCTCCGGAGAGACATCGTTCCCCTGCCCCGGAGGGCTTTCTTCGCGCGCGGGCGCGAGTCCCCCCTCCGGAGAGACATCGTTCCCCTGCCCCGGAGGGCTTTCTTCGCGCGCGGGCGCGAGTCCCCCCTCCGGAGAGACATCGTTCCCCTGCCCCGCGCCACGCGCGGCGACGCGCGCGGAGGGGGTGCCCACCACATCGGTGTCCACCTGCGCGCCGAACGCCTCCGCGGCCGCGCGCCACACCGCCGCCGGGGCCGTCTCGTAGCCGCTCGGGCCCTTCGCAAGCAGCAGGTCGCGCAGGAACGCTGGGAACCCGCCCATCTCGGCGGCCTCCGTCTCGGCGATCCGCGCCTCGTCGCCTCCCTCCGTAGGCGCGTTCATGAGGCGAGCAGCCCTCGCAGCACATACTGCAGGATGCCGCCGTGGCGGAAGTAGTCGGCCTCCTTGGGCGTGTCGATCCGCACCGTGGCGTCGAACGACTTCTCGCCGGCGCGCACGCGGCAGGCGCGCGGCAGCTCGCCCGCGTTCAGAGGCTCGGCGAAGCCCTCGATCGCCAAGGGCTCGCGAGCGTCGATGCCCAGCGATGAGGCCGACTCGCCGGACGGGAACTGCAACGGGAGCACGCCCATCCCGATCAGGTTCGAGCGGTGGATGCGCTCAAAGCTCTCGGCGATCACAGCGCGCACGCCCAGCAGGCGCGTGCCCTTGGCGGCCCAGTCGCGCGATGAGCCCGAGCCGTACTCCTTGCCGCCGATCACGACCAGGGGGACGCCCTCAGCGGCGTAGCGCATGGCGGCGTCGTAGATCGACATCTGCTCCTCGCCCGATCCATCGCCCGAGCCCTCTGTCGCCGAGGTCGCGCCCGCCGGACCGAGGTACAGCGTCACCCCGCCCTCGGTGCCCGGCGCGAGCAGGTTGCGCAGGCGGATGTTGGCGAACGTGCCCCTCATCATCACCTCATGGTTGCCGCGGCGCGAGCCGTAGGAGTTGAAGTCGCGCGGGGCGACGCCGTGCTCCTGCAGGTAGGCGCCGGCAGGGCCGTCACGCTTGATCGAGCCGGCCGGCGAGATGTGGTCGGTGGTGACGGAGTCGCCGAGCAATGCCAGCACGCGCGCGCCCTCGATGTCGCGCAGCGGCTCGGGCTCGCGTGGAAGGCCCTCGAAGAACGGCGGCAGGCGCACGTAGGTGGAGTCGGGGTCCCACGCGAAGCGGTCGCCCTCGGGCACGGACAGGCCGTTCCAGTGCTCATCGCCCGCGAACACCTCGCCGTAGCTCTTGCGGAACATGTCCGAGTGGATCGCCTGCTCGATCGTCTGCGCCACCTCGCGCTCCGAGGGCCAGATGTCGCGCAGGTGGACGTCGTTGCCCGTCGCGGGTCCTGTCCGAGCGGATCGTTCACGATGTCGATGTCCATCGTGCCGGCCAGCGCGTAGGCGACCACCAGCGGCGGCGAGGCGAGGTAGTTCATCTTCACGTCCGGGTTGATGCGGCCCTCGAAGTTGCGGTTGCCCGACAGCACCGACGACGACGGCGAGATCGCCCTCGGCGACGGCCTGCGAGATCTCGGCCGGCAGCGGGCCGGAGTTGCCGATGCAGGTGGTGCAGCCGTAGCCGACTAGGTTGAAGCCGAGGCCCTCCAGCGACTCGGTGAGCCCGGCGCGATCGAGGTACTCGCTGACCACCTTCGACCCTGGCGCCAGCGACGTCTTCACCCACGGCTTGCGCTGCAGGCCGCGCGCGAGCGCGTTGCGGGCGAGGATGCCCGCGCCGATCATCACGGAGGGGTTGGAGGTGTTCGTGCAGCTCGTGATCGCGGCGATCACGACGTGCGCCGTGATCGATCTGCGTCTCGAGTCCCGTCGGCGAGCGTGACGGGCACGGCTGTCGGTGAGCCGGTAGCAGTGAGCCCGTGCCGCCCACTCGCCGCCGTTGGCGCGCCTGCGAGCTCGGGCTGTGGCCCGGAGGATGCGTGCGTGGCTCGGCCATGTCCGGGCACTACGCTGGACGGAGGGTCGCTGGAGGGGAAGCTCTCCGCGGAGGCCTCGTCGCAGCGTCGTAGTCGGGCACGAACCCTCGCAGCGATTCGCCGAACGCGCGCTTGGCATCGGTCAGCGCGATCCGGTCCTGAGGGCGCTTCGGTCCGGCGATGCTCGGGCACCACCTCGCCCAGGTCGAGCTCGATCTGCTCGGAGAAGGTCGGCTCCTCGGAGCGCTCGTCGTGCCACAGGCCCTGCTCGCGCGCGTAGGCCTCGACCAGCTCGATCCGCTCGGACGGGCGTCCCGAGAGCTCGAGGTAGCGCAGCGTCTCGGCGTCGATGGGGAAGATCGCGCAGGTCGAGCCGAACTCGGGCGACATGTTGCCGATCGTGGCACGGTCGGCGAGCGGCAGGCCGGCTAGGCCGGCGCCGTAGAACTCGACGAACATGCCCACGACGCCACGCTCGCGCAGCATCTCTGTGACGGTCAGCACGAGGTCGGTGGCGGTCGCCCCCTCCGGCAGCGAGCCGTGCAGCTTGAAGCCGAGCACCTGCGGGATCAGCATCGGCATCGGCTGACCGAGCATCGCCGCCTCGGCCTCGATCCCGCCGACACCCCAGCCGAGCACGCCGAGCCCATTGACCATTGTGGTGTGCGAGTCGGTTCCCACGAGCGTGTCGGGATAGGCCTGGATCGGCCCCCCCCCGCCCGCGCGCCCGCCCGCGCGTGCGGCGTCCCCCGACGAGACACCGTGCCCTCCGCTCGCCGCGCCGTCGGTGGAGAACACCACGCGCGCCAGGTACTCGAGGTTGACCTGGTGGACAATGCCCGTGTCCGGCGGCACCACGGCGAAGTCGTCGAACGCGCTCTGGCCCCAGCGCAGGAACGAGTAGCGCTCCTGGTTGCGCTCGAACTCGCGCTCGGCGTTGATGCGGAAGGCGTCACTGGTGCCGAACGCGTCCACCTGCACGGAGTGGTCGATCACCATCTCGGCGGGCACGAGCGGGTTGATCTTGGCGGGATCGCCGCCCATCTCGGCCATCGCGTCGCGCATCGCCGCGAGGTCCACCACCGCGGGGACCCCGGTGAAGTCCTGCATGAGCACCCGCGCCGGGGTGAACGCGATCTCCTTGCTCGGCTGCGCCTTGGCGTCCCAGCTCGCGAGCGCCTCGATGTCGGTGGCCGACACCGAGCCGTTGCCCTCGGTGCGCAGCAGGTTCTCGAGCAGCACCTTCAGCGAGAACGGCAGTCGCGCCACGTCGAAGCGCTCCTGCAGGGCATCGAGACGGAAGATCTCGTACTCGCGCCCTCCTACGTCGAGCGTGTGCTTGGCGCCAAAGCTGTTCTCGGGCATGGGTCTCTCCAGGCTATGTTGCGGGCTTTTGCGGGTGGGTGTCAGTCTCGCAGAGCGGCCGCGAGCGGGCTCAGCGGACGGACGGACGCGGCTCCGGGGTCGCGCGCACCCCGGAGGGCACAGGCGCGAGGGCGCCGGTGACGCCGCCCTTGCCGGTGCGCTTGCCCCGCAGCAAGGCCGCGTCGCAGGCCTCCAACAGCTCGTCCGCGCTCATCGACGCCTGCCACTCGGCGACTCCCATCGACGCGGACACCCCACGGGAGCCGTCGGGAAGGGAGACCCTTCGCAGGCGCTCCAGAGCGCGGCCCGCGGCGGCCACCGCGCTGCCGATGTCGGCGTTCGGCAGGATCACGACGAACTCGTCGCCTCCGTAGCGCGCCACGCGGTCGAACTCGCGAAAGTCGCCCATCAGAGCCTGGGCCACCTGGCGCAGCAGCGAATCGCCGGCCTGGTGGCCGTAGCGGTCGTTGACGAGCTTGAAGTCGTCGAGGTCGACGATCGCGCACGAGAGGCGTCCGTCGGAGCGCTGCGCGCGACCGATCTCCTCGCGCAGCCGGCGGCGCATCGCGCGATGGTTCATGCAGCCGGCGACCGAATCGGTGCCCGCCTCCGCACGCGCGCGCACGAGCGCAAGCAGCGTGGCGGCCTGATCGACGAGCGTGTCCGCCTCTTCGATCGAGCGCTCGTCATACGGTTGGGCTTCGCGGCGTACGAGCACCACCACCGCCTCAACGTTTCCGCCGAGCGAGAGCGGGATGAGCAGAGCGCAACCGACGGCGCCTTCGGAGGGCGGCGCGGTGAGCGAAAGGCGCGGCACGCTCGCGGTGAGCTCCCGGGGTCCCACCGCCAGGAAGGTGCGTCCCGTGCTCGCCGCCCAGCTCACCCCGGGCGGGCGCTCCTCGCGGGGCTGCAGATAGCTGAGTCGCGCGTCGCCGTCGAGCATGTAGACGACCACCGGCTCGTCTTCTGCGGACGGGCGCAGGTGATGGACGTGGACCTCCTCGGCGCCCGACACCGCGATGAGCTCGCGTGCGAGCGCCCCGAAGACCGCCTCGTCGCTCTCGGCCGCGTCGGCCGCCAGCTTGAGCCGGCGCACGCCCACGAGCACGGGAGCCGCGTCCTCGTGGGCGTAGTCGCCCGCGCGCGTCGCATCGAGGTTGCGTGTGTGGTCGTCGGCGGAGACGATTCCCATCGTCTCAATCTAGCGGGCTGCCGCGACGGTTTGCGGTGGCCGGCGGGGCGCCGGCCACCGGATCGCGTGGTCAGCGGCGCCGATGCGGGGCGCGGCGCTTGTGATGGCGCTTGTGACGGCGCTTGTGCTTCGCGGGGCAGCCGGAGACCGCGATCTTCGTGTTCTGGCGGATCACCTTGCCGTTCTGGGCGGTGATGGTGGTGGGCATGAGAAGCCTCTGCTTGCACACCTTCCCGAACACGGCGAGCGCGGAGTTGGGGCCGGTGGGCAATTTCACTTCGAAGCTCGACACCGGCACGTCCGGCAAAGTCGCGAAGTTGGAGGTGGTGATGCCCTTGGAGATGTTCGTGTTGCCCACCAGGATCACGGTGACGCCGTCGCCGCTCAACACGAGGTCGAGGTCCGGGAAGGAGGCGCCGCCGTGAGACACGAAGATGGCGGGGCCGGTGAGCTTGCCTGGAAGCACCGGGGTTTTGACAGTGACGACGCCCACACGCGAGGTCGCGGGACAGACGAGGGGGTTCGCGTTGAACACCGCCGCGAGACAGGCGTGGCTCAGCGTGCTCAGGCGCGAGGGCAGACGCTTGGGCAGGGCCACCAGCACCGAGGCGATGTTCGCTTGGGAACCCCTGGGATAGGCGATCTTGACCGTCAGGCTCACTCCCTTCGCGCGCGAGGTTTTCGCGTTCGAACGAGCCGTGAGCTTCGGTTTGAACGCAAGCGAGGCGCAGCCCGTCGCTTGAAACGGCGTGGAGAGGGATTGGGTCGTGCCGAAGGTGGACGTGAGCGTGGTGTCGGTGGCGAGCGCTCCGCAGTTGGTGGGGGCCAGCGTGAAGTTCGGCCGGTTGACGTTCACGGCGAGCGTTCTCAGTCGCAGCGGCACGCCGCCGACGATCGTGGGCAGCGCGCTTGACACGACGATGCGCGCCGTGAAGGGGTCGACGGCGACCGTGGCGCGAGTCACGATCGTGCCGTAGTCGAACGGCCCAATTTTTTCGGCGGGCACCGCCACCGAGAGCCCGAAGGGGGCTCCCGCGTAGGGGCCGGTGAGGTAGGCGGGACCGGAGAGCGTGTAGGGGCTCGCGCCGGCGCCGACCGACACGGTGGCCGTGCCGATTTGACTAGCCGCCGTGCACTTGCCCAGCGCGGCGAGCGGTTCGCCGCAGAGCGTCACCGCGGGGATCCTGCCGACGAGGCCGGCGGGCAGCGTGGTGGCGAGCTTCGACAGGTATTGCTGACCGTCGGCGCGCGCGAGGTTGAAGGCGAAGGTGGTGCTCGACCCGCCGGTGGTGGGCGATGCCGCGGCGCTCTGGCTGAGCGTGAACGGCAGCGGCGAGGGGCAGGCGGCGCCTTTGCCGTCGAAGTCGACGGGGAACGACGTGAACGGTTCGGCGGGTGGATTGCCGCTGTAGGGCGTGAGGGTGGCGTTGGTGGTGGCGGGCCCGCAGGCGAGCGGGTTGGCGAGCGGATTGTGGGCAGAGTTGAAGTTGAGGACGAAGTTGCTGAAGGGAAGCTGTGGCGCTTCGAGCACTGCGGTCGTCAGTCGACCGGTCGTGGCATTGGCGTAGACGTGGCCTTCGAGTCTCACCCCTACTCCGTAGCGGGCGGATTCGGCCGCAATGAAGATGCGGTACTCCTGCCCCGATTCCGGTGAGTTGCTGAGCGGCTGCCCCACGTAGACGTTGCCGGTCAGTGCGCCCGGCGGAAGCTGGGGCGCTTCGATGGCGACCGTGCCGATCACAGAGCCCGGCGGGCAGGCGATCGGATTGTTGGTGCCCTTGCCGAACTGGGCGTCGCGACAGCCTTCCAGCCCTCCGGCCACCGCCGGATTCAGC
Organism: uncultured Solirubrobacterales bacterium; assembly: GCA_963729925.1. Taxonomy (GTDB): domain Bacteria; phylum Actinomycetota; class Thermoleophilia; order Solirubrobacterales; family Solirubrobacteraceae; genus Palsa-744. Next base: position 140,415 of record CAVSPS010000013.1, read on the forward strand.
GTCAGCCCTTCGGGCAGCGTGACGTAGGTATCGCGCACAGTGGAGTCATCGAGGCTGGTCGCGCTTTTTTCGTGGGGCACCTCGACCTTGACCGTCGCTCCGTCGACGCGATCGGACTGGCTGCTGACCGGCGTCACCTTCACCGAGGGCGCGAACGGCACTTTGTCGCAGCCGCTGACGCTGATCGCTTTCGGCGGGTAGCCGGAGAGGGTCTGATATCCCAGGAAGTGACCCTGGTTTTCGTAGGAGTCGACGTGCAAGTCGGAGGTCTGTGTGCTGCACACCGAGGGCAGCGTGATGAAGGTTCCGTCGCCCGCCGTGCCGGTGAACTTTAGGCGCGTCTTGACGACTTCAATCGTCGACGGGATTTCTTTGATCGTGAAGTACTCGTGATAGTCGCCGGTCGGAACGCCCGCGTTTTCGCTGGTCGGCGCTTCTTTGTACCAGCTGATACCGCCCACGATCAGAATCTTCACTTCGACCACGCCGAGTTTGACGTTGAGCCCGAACTCGGCCGGAACGCCCGGCGGCGGGACGAGGTTGTACATCGGCACTTTGACGTGTTCCAAGCCGGCTACGAGAACGTAGCCGTCGATTTCGTCTTCGCCGACCAGCGACTGCGGGGGGCACAGTGTTTCGAACTGCGCCTGCGTGCATTGGCCTTTGCCGGCGCAGGTGTCGGTTGTCAGTTCTTCGGCCGAGCAAGTCGCGTCCGGATTGACGCTGAGCCCAGGCGGTATGTCGACGCGCACGTCGCGGACGTTGCCGATCGGCTTGCGGCTGCCCAGGAGCACACCGGGTTCGGTGTTGACTTCGAAGCCCGTCAGACCGATCGGCGGATGGCCGGCGGCCTGCGTGTAGAACTGAGATTCGGGCGCCGTGTAGGAGCATTCTTCCAGCAGCGTGTCCGTGTTGCACGTGCCGGCTTCGAATTTAGCGACGCCGAATTCGGCCTGCGCCGCCGGCGCCGAGAGCGCCGCCATCGCGCACGCGAGCGCCAGCACAATCCAGATGCGAGCCGTGAACCTCATCCCTTCCTCCCTATAGACCCGAAACCACGACCGAAATCACGCGACGCCCGAGACGACGCCCGAGACGACGCCCCAGACGACGCCCCGTATCAACCCCCCTATACCCGCTTCGATGCGGTGTCTAATCCTCAGACGCCGACCCGTCTCGAGGGCAACGGCGGACGGGCCGGCCGCGCCGACCCGCGAACCGCCGGCCCCTCGCTCTATTTGAAGACGACCGTGGCGTAGGCGACCGAGCTCGGGCCCTTCGCCTTCGGGATGAAGCCGACGCGCACGCGCACCACGAGCGAGCCGCGGGCGAGCGCGCTGACGCCGGCGTTCGAGAGCGGCACTTCGAGCGTGACCTTCTGGGCTTTGCCGGGGTGCCGGTAGACGGTCTTGAGCTTCGAGCCGCCGCCGCTCACGCGCCCCGCGGCGGGCGCCTTGACCGTGAGGATCGCCCTGTGGCCGCTGACGCGGTGGGCGAGGATCGCCACCGGGCAGCCCGACACGGAGATCAGCGTGTTCTGCTTGGTCACCTTGCCGTTCTGGGCGGTGATCGTGGTGGGCATCACGAGCGTCGGCTTGCAGAGGTTGCCGATCGCGGCGAGCGCCGAGTTGGGTCCTCTCGACAGGTTCATTTCGAAGCTCGACACCGGCACGTCCGGCAGGGCGGCGAACTTCGTGGAGGTGATGCCTTTGCTGATGTTGGTGTTGCCCACCAGGATGGTCTCCAAACCGTTGCCCGTCAGCACCAGGTCGAGATCGGGGAACGCGGCTCCGCCGTGCGAGACGAAGAACGCGGGACCCGTGAGCTTGGCGGGGAGCGTGGGCGTGAAGGCGGTCGCGCCGCCCACCCGCGAGTTGGCCGGGCAGTTCCACGGACTGGCGTTGAACACGGCTTCGCGACAGGCGTTTTTCAGCGTGCTCAGGCGCGATGGGAGCTGTTTGGGCAGGGTCACGAACACCGAGGAGATGTTGGCCTGCGACCCCGCCGGATAGCCCACTTTGACGAACAGGGGCGGCCCGTTCCTGCGCGAGGTCTTCGCGTTCGTGGAGACCGAGAAGCTCGGTTTGAAGGCGAGCGAGCTGCAGCCGGTCGCCTGGAAGGGCGTCGACAGGCTCTGGGTCGCGCCGAACGTGGACGTGAGCGTGGTGTTCGTGGTGAGCGCGCCGCAGTTGGTCGGGTTCACGAGGAAGCCCTGCCTGGTGATCGCGACGTTGAGCGTTTTCAGACGCAGCGGGATGCCCTTGAAGATGGTGGGCAGCGTGCTGGCCACCGTGACGCGTGCGGTGAACGGGTCGACTTCGATCCCTGCGCGCGTGATCACGTTGCCGAGGCTGAACGGCCCCACCGCCGCATTGACGACGACCGTCATGCCGTAGGGCGCGCCGCCCGTCGGGCCGGTGAGGTAGACGGGCCCTGAGAAGTGGACGGGCGTCGGACCGGACCCGACCGTTGTGGTGGCCAGGCCGATCTGGCTCGTCGAGGAGCACGTGCCGAGCGTCGCCTGCGGCTCGGGACAGAGCGGAACAGCCGGGATCTTGCCGACGAGTCCTGCCGGCAGGGTGGTGCTGACCCTGGAGAGGTACTGCTGCCCGTCGGGACGCGTGAGGTTCAACGTGAAGTTGGTGGCGGCGCCACCGTTCGTCGGGTGGGCTTCGGCGCTCTGACCCAGCGAGAAGGGCAGCGGCGATGGGCAGGCCCCGCCG